>CAWDUJ010000005.1:0-9036 GCA_963805455.1 uncultured Solirubrobacterales bacterium | reverse complement strand
GGGCACACGCTAGCCGCCCGGCCGCAGCGCGTCGAGGACCTGCTCGGCGAGCTCGGAGCCATCCTGCGCCCTCATCGGCGTCGCGTTGACGCGCAGTGCGATTCCCTGCTCGTCGATCTCCTCGAGGCCGACATGCGGTGGATAGCGGGTCGGCACCGTGACCGAGTGGCGGAGTCGATCCTCGATCTGACGCGGGCTCACGTCCTCGTTGAATCGCACCATCACGTCGAGCCTGTCGGGCTCGCGCAGCGGGACGATCACGAGGGTCAGGAGCACTGAGTTCGGAACCCGGAGGCGATCCGCCCCCTGGGCGAGCGTCGTGTAGAAGAGGCCGAGCGAGCTGACGGTTCCCTCCAGCGAGCCCGCGAGCGCACCGCCGACGAGCCTGACCCGCTGGCCGACCCGGAACGGCCTGGTTCCCTGGAGGACGATCCCGGCCAGGATGTTGCCGATCGTCTGCTGTGCGGCGAGGCCGAGAATGATTGCGGTGAATGCTCCCCCGACCGCGAGCGTCCCCATCGTCACTCCCGCGATCCGCAGCGCCGCGACGACGACGATGCTGAGCGAGATGAGCCGGACGAGGAACCCGACGGTCCCGGCGGCGGCGGGGTCGAGTCGGCGGTAGAAGGTCGGGGATACCGAGCGCCCGAGCCAGGTCGCGGCAGCCGACCCGGCGATCACGAGAACGCCGACCGTCCCCACCCGGACCCAGGCCTCGTAGCCGGGAGCGAGCTCGGAGCGCCGGCCGTAGACGACCAGGGCCGCCGCGATCACCAGCAGTGCGACCAGGAGGCCGCCGCGCCAGCGCCGCTTCTCGGCCGGCTCGAGCTCGTCGCCGAGGCCGGCCGAGCGCCAGACATCGGTGCGGGTCTCGAAGAGGTCGGGACGAAATCTGCTTTTCAACGGGGGCATCGGCGCGTGCTACCCGCTGGGGGCGTACTCACCACCCTTGAGCCGTTTGACCCGGCCCTCTGCGATCGCCTCATGAAGGGCGGCGCGAAATCGCCCCGGACCCCAATAGCGGGCGCCGACGCGGCGCCCGAGCTCGCGCCGGTTGGCGGCGCCGCTGTCGCGCAGGGCGCGATCGATCATCTCGACCTCGCGCAAGAAGCCGACCGGCGCGAAGGGCGCCGAGACCGGCATCCCCGGCGAGGTCGCGACCCGCGGCGGGCGCCGACGGAGGGCGGGCTCCGGCTCCCGCGGGGGCTCCACTCTCTCCTCTTCCTCCTCACCTTCCTCCGCGGTCAACGGTTCGGCGACGTCCTCGAGCCTCTCCTGCTCGGCGCTGACGCCAAACAGGATCTCGGCGATGCCTCCGATCGCCATCACGACAGCGCCGATGAAGAATCCGATCGCGACCTGGTCTTCGCTACCGGAGGCGATCAGGTGGCCGAACAGCAGCGGCCCGGCGATCCCGCCCGCGGCGGTTCCGGCCGCGTAGAAGAACGCGATCGAGAGCGCCCTCGTCTCCATCGGGAAGATCTCGCTGACCGTCAGATAGGCGGAGCTGGCGCCGGCGGAGGCGATGAAGAAGATGACGATGATGAAGGCCATGAATGAGACAGTGGTAAGGCTGCCGCCGAGGAAGAAGAGTCCGAGCACAGCGGTGACCGCCGCTGAGAGCAGATAGGTGGCGCTGACCATCGGCTTGCGGCCGACGGTGTCGAAGAATCGGCCGAGGATCAGGGGCCCGCAGAAGTTCGAGATGGCGAAGACGGCAATGTAGAGCGGAATCGTCCCCGAGCCGACTTCGAAGAATTCGCCAAGCAGGGTGCCGAGGTCGAAGGTGACGGCGTTGTAGAGGAACGCCTGGCCGACGAACAGGGCCAGCCCCAACGCGGTGCGGCGCGGATAGGTGGAGACCGCGGTCCGCGCGATCTCCCCGAACCGGATCCGCTTCCGGGGCCGGATCGTGATGCTCTCCTCCGGCTCCTCGAGCTCCTGGCCAGTCTCCTCGCGGACTTCCTCCTCGATTTCGCCGACGATCTCGTCGGCCTCATCGCCGCGGCCATGGACGAACAGCCAGCGCGGGCTCTCGGGGACGTGGCGGCGGACGAGAAGGATCCCGAATCCGAGCGCGGCGCCGATTCCGAAAGCGAGGCGCCAGCCGAAGTCGGCCGCGAACAGGGCGGTGTCGAGCAGCGGCACCGCGAGCAGCGCGCCGCCCGCGGCTCCGAGCCAGTAGCTGCCGTTGATGATCAGGTCGACGCGGCCGCGCACCCTGGCCGGGATCAGCTCGTCGATCGCCGAATTGATCGCCGCGTACTCGCCGCCGATCCCGGCGCCGGTGAAGAAGCGGGCCGCGTAGAAGTACCAGGCGGTGAACGAGAAGGCGGTCGCCACGGTGGCGACGATGTAGAGCGCGAGGGTCGCGAGGAAGAGCTTCTTGCGGCCGAGCCGATCG
Organism: uncultured Solirubrobacterales bacterium; assembly: GCA_963805455.1. GTDB lineage: Bacteria > Actinomycetota > Thermoleophilia > Solirubrobacterales > 70-9 > VRUE01. The sequence goes on along the minus strand of CAWDUJ010000005.1, from coordinate 6,632 downwards.
GTCAGCTGGCCGAAGAACAGCGCACCGAGACATGCACCGCCGACATAGAACGCTGCCGCGGTCCCGATCTGACTCGGGTCGAGGGTGATGCCGCTGCCCTTTTCGGTCAGCCGGCTGGCAATGCTGCCGACGATCGTCACCTCGAGCCCGTCGAGGATCCAGACCGTCCCCAGCCCGATCACGATCATCCAGTGGAAGCGGGACCACGGCAGCCTGTCGAGCCGGGCGGGTACGTCGGTCTCGATCGTTGCCGTCTCCGACATCGAGCCCTGGATACCCAGGCGGCAGCGTCAAAAACCGATCCAGACTTTCTGAAGGGACGAATCGGGACGGGAAGGATGCCGAGCCACTGTCGGCTGCTCGCAACCCTGGAGGCGCTGAGACGCTGCGTCGCGACCGCTCTCCTCGTTCAGGAAGACTCGGACAGCTGCGCCAGGGTGCTACCGCTGAGGACCGAGGCCGGTGACTCGGCGACGACGTCAGAGCCCGGAAGCGCCTCTTCGTCTTTCCGCTTGATCAGAAGCCACTGCGGCTTCGCGCCAGGGCGGGTGCGCTGCAGGGCGAAGCCGCCGTGCAGCTTCTCGCCGTGGAGGACGAACACCGCGTGGCCCCGTTCCAGGGCCTCAGGCCAGGCAACCCGGCCGCCCTGCTCGTAACTGCCCCGATCCCAGACGATCACGTGGCCACTTCCGACCACCCCCTCGAACTCGTTGTGGGCGATCTCGTGATCCTCGACCTGGACCGCCAGGCGTTTGACCGCAGGGTCCATGGAAGGGCCCTTGGGTACTGCCCAGGAGCGCATCGTCCCGTCGACCTCGAGCCGGAGGTCGAAGTGGTGGGCGGTCGCCGCGTGCTCCTGGACGACGAAGACTCCGGCGCTGACGCCGCGGATCGCGAACTGCTCGTGGCCCTCGGGCTTGACGCGCTCGACCTCAACCACCTCGACCCTCGCCGCTCGCGGCCCCTTTTCGAGGAACGCGATCAGCTCCTCGACCGCGGCCTCCGCGCCCTCGGCGTGGAACTGGACGCGGCCGTCCTCCCCGTTTCGGACCCAACCCATCACGCCCAGGCCTTCAGCTCGTGCGACGGTCGCTTCCCGGAAACCGACCCCCTGGACCTTCCCGCCCACGAGGGCGCGGGCCGCGATCTTCTCGGCATCTGCCGCCACGGCAGCACCGTAGCTGTCGCGGTCAGGCGCCGGCGAGCCGAGAGCTAGGTCGCGAAGCGGGCTTCGGCCCGGGCCCGGCGCTTCGCCGCCTCGACCTCGCGGTCCTTGGGCGGAGCCGTCGTCACCAGGTGGCCGAGGAGCTCAGAGGAGATCTCGGCAACGGCCGCGACGGCCGCGTCGAATGCCTCGGCGTTGGCCTTCGACGGCTTGTTGAAGCCGCTGATCTTGCGGACGTACTGCAGTGCCGCGGCATTGACCTCGTCCTCACCCGCCGGGGGCTCGAAGTTGTAGAGGGTTTTGATGTTTCTGCACATGCCCCGATCCTAGGCCCTCCCCCTCCTTCCGGGTCCGGTAGCCCTCGGGCATGCAGACCGCACAGCGCCGGTAGCCGCGGCGATCGCCTGCCTGGCACATCGCTCTCGAACGGGCGCCTGTCGGCGCCGATCCGGGTCCATGTTCTGCTCAAAGCAGCGCCCGTTGACCGGCCTGCTCGAGGTCGAGCAGCGCCCGCTTGCGATCCAGGCCGCCGCCGTAGCCGGTGAGCGAGCCGTCGGCGCCGATCACCCGGTGACAGGGCACGATGATCGGGGTCGGCGTGCGGCCGACCGCCGCGCCGACGAGGCGGGCGCGCTTGTAGGGCTCGAGGTCGTCGGGATAGGCGCTCGGGTCGATCCGATCGGCGAGCTCGCCGTAGCTGGTCGTCTGCCCGTAGGGGATTTCCAGCAACATGCCCCAGACGATCCGCTCCAGCGATCCGCCGCCGAGGTCGAGCTCGAGGTCGAACCCCACCGGGTCGCCCTCGAAGTAGCGGTCGAGTTGGTCGGTGACGGCGGGCAGCGAGGTCCGCGCGTCCTCCTCGACCCGCGGCGAGCGTCCGGGAAAGAGGACGTTGCGGAGCCCGGCCGGGCCCGTGATCAGAGTCAGCGACCCCAGCGGGCTCTCGTAGACGGCCCAGCCCTTTTCAGTCATCTCCATAACCTTAAGAACGCCGCCAGCGGCATCGATGTGAGAGGCGTCGAGGGATGCCTGGAACTGGGTCCTCGACTCCCTCGGCGAACCGCCCGCCTGAACTTAGATCGCGATCGGCGCGTACACCCTGCCGAAATCCGCAATCCGATCTAGGAGGGCACAGATGAAAAAGGGCTACCTGGCGATCCTCGCCTTCGCTGTGCTCGGCGCGCTGGTCGTCGTCGGATGCGGCAGCAGCAACGAATCCAGCGGCGAAACGTCCGGCGGCTCCAGCGCCGCGAACGGCGGCGGCGCCTACGGCGGCGGCGAATCCTCGACGACGGCGAGCGCGGAAAGCTCCTCGGCCGCGGGCGGCGGCGAATCGGCCCTCGTCTCGACCGGGAATGCCGGAGACCTCGGGACGGTCCTCGTCGACTCCGAAGGGATGACGCTCTACGACTTCCACAAAGACAAGGGGACGACGCCGTCCTGCTACGGAGCCTGCGAAACAGCCTGGCCCCCCCTGAGCACAGCCGGTGAAGCCCAGGCCATGGACGGGGCCCAGTCGTCGATGCTCGGGACCACCGAACGCAAGGACGGGACGATGCAGGTCACCTACAACGGCCACCCGCTCTACACCTTCACCGACGACAAAAAGGCCGGCGAAGCGAACGGCAACGACTTCAGCGCCTTCGGTGCTCAGTGGTACGCGCTGATGCCGAACGGCGAAGAGGCCGAAGACTAGGTCTCAGCCGCTCAGCTTCTTCTTCAAGGTCACCTTCAACGCCTGGCTTGCCCCGCTGCCCCCCGGGCGGCGCGAAGCCGACGGTGGCCTTGGTCTTGACCTTGCCCTCCTTGGCGAGTGTCTTCTCCGCCTTGCCCTTTCCGGCGGAGGCCTCTGAGCGTTTCCGGCTCTGCTTGGCGACCTTCCTGCCCAAGACCGTCGCCGTCCCGGCGCCCTCCACTTCGATGGTGATGGTGGCGGTCCCCTAGATCTTGCCGGCGGCGGAGTCGATCGCGACACCGTTGATTCGTTGGCGCTCCCTCCCGTGACATCGAAGTACCCCCCACCGCCGCCGGCGAGGTTCGGGAAGGCGAGGTTGCCGGTCCCGAAGTCTCCCCAGTAGATGGTGTCGGCGGCGCCGGCGAAGGAGGCCGTCGCGAGTTAGATCAGGCCGACTGCGAGAAGGCTGCGCCGGTGTGCGAAGTCGTCTTGCGCTCATCCGGTGGCCCTTGTCGCCGAAACCTAGATTCCGTGGCGGGCGAACCGCAAGCGTGATTTTGGCGAGGGCAGCAACTACGTCAAACTGACGGCCATGAGCGTCGAGACCGCAGAGGCGCCCGTGGTCGCCCCGACGGCGACCGTCCCCGAGGATCACGTGATCGTCCTCTTCGGAGCGACCGGCGACCTCGCGCGGCGAAAGCTCCTCCCGGGGATGTTCCACCTCGCCGATGCGGGGCTGATGCCCGAGCGCTTCATCATCATCGGCGTCTCCCGGGGAGAGATTGATGATGAGGAGTTCGCCGCCCTCGTCCGCGAGGCGGTGGACGAGTGCGGTCACGGACCGGTTTCGGGCGATGCGTGGGAGCGATTCGCCCCGATGCTGCGGGCAGCCCACCTGGGGGACGGCTTCGGCCCCCTGGGAGACGCGGTCCGTGGCGCCGCCGAGGAGGTCGGCGGGGAGCCGCGGTTGCTGCACTACCTGTCGCTGCCGCCGAAAGCGCACGCCGAGGCGATCGAGGGCCTCCGGGATGAGGGCCTCGCTCCCCGCGCCCGGATCATCCTCGAGAAGCCGTTCGGGACCGACCTCGCCTCGGCGCGGTCGCTGGACGAGCTGCTGCACGGGACGTTCGAGGAGGAGCAGATCTTTCGCATCGACCACTACCTCGGGCGGGACGCGGTCCAGAACCTCCTCGCGATGCGGTTCGCCAACGGGATGTACGAGCCGGTCTGGAACCGGAACAACATCAGCCACGTCCAGATCGACGTCCCCGAGACCCTCGGGATCGGGATGCGGGCCAGCTTCTACGAGCAGACGGGCGCCTTCAGGGACATGGTCGTCACCCACCTGTTCCAGGTCCTCGGGTTCGTCGCGATGGAGCCTCCGAACTCACTCGACTCGAAGCCGCTGATGGCCGAGCGGCAGAAGGTCTTCGACGCGATGTTGCCGATCGACCCGAGTCAGGTCGTTCGCGGCCAGTACGCCGGCTATCGCGACGAAGAAGGGGTCGCGCCCGACTCCGACACCGAGACCTATGTTGCGCTGACCGCCCACGTCGACAACTGGCGCTGGGCCGGCGTCCCGTTCTACCTGCGGACCGGGAAGCGCATGGCGCAGTCGCGCCACACCCTCACGGTCGCCTTCAGAAAGCCACCGCGGAGGATGTTCTCGATCGACACCCGGCACTTCGCCGAGAGCTTTGGATGCGACCACCTCACCTTCGAGCTCGGTGACCCGGGCAGCATCTCATCGAGTTTCCTCGCCAAGCTGCCCGGCCCGACGCTGCGGCTCGGCCAGGCCCACATGCACTTCAGCTACGGCGACGGCTTCGGCGGCCCGGAGCAGGCACTGGACGGGTACGAGCGTCTGATCCACGATGTCCTGGTCGGCCACCGCACCTTCTTCACCACCTCGGAAGGGGTCGAGCGCCTCTGGGAGGTGGCCGACCCTCTCCTCCGCGACCCATCGCCGCTGGAGTTCTACGAGCAGGGGTCCTGGGGCCCGGGAGAGGCCGAGACGCTGATCGAGCCCCACCACTGGCACCTGCCGAGCGGACACAGCTAGAAACGACCCCGACGTGAGCGGGTCCCTAGGTTTTGTGGTGTGCCCGCCTCGTCCCGCTCCGGCGTCTCACTCGCCCCGGGAGCCCAGCTCCCGCAGGAGTTTCAGAACCGCGCGCTGCTGCGGCGGGCCCTGCAGGCGATCGGCGCCCTCGCGGTTCTGATCGCGATCTTCGTCCTCGCCCCGGGCCTGGGCGAAGTGCGCGACCTGCTGGAGGAAGCCGATCCCGGCTGGCTGGTGCTGGCGACGCTGCTCGAGGGTCTCTCCTTCGCCTCCTACGTTCTCATGTTCGGGCCGATCTTCTGCACCGGCCTCAGCCAGCGGCGGAGCTGGCAGATCGGCGGCGCCGAGCTGGCGATGGGCTCCCTCGTCCCCGCGAGCGGCGCCGGTGGGCTCGCTCTCGGGGCCTGGATCCTCCACCGCGGTGGCATGGACGGCCCGCGCATCGCGCGCCGCTCGGTCGCCTTCTTCCTGATCAAGAGCGGAGTCAACTTCCTCGCCGTCGCCGTGATCGGGGCGGCGCTGGCGGTCGGGCTGTTCGGCCCCGATCTATCGATCTGGCTCACGGCCGTGCCCGCCGCCGCCGCCATCATGGTCATCGGCGCTGTCGCCCTGCTGCCGCGCCTCGGGCCCGGCGGCACCCCAAGCCCCGACGCCTCCCGGTTGAGCCGCGGCGTCAGCCACACGCGGACCGCGGTAATCGACGGCACCACTGAGGCATTCCAGATATTGCGCTCCGGAAACATCCGGGTCATCGCGGGCTCGCTCGGCTACTGGGCGTTCGACAACGCGGTGCTCTGGGCGACCTTCCGCGCCTTCGGCCTCTCCCCCCCGATCACCGTGATGCTGATGGGCTATCTGATCGGCCAGCTCGGAGGCCTGCTCCCGATCCCCGGCGGCATCGGCGGCATCGACGGCGGCCTGATCGGCACCTTCATCGTCTACGGAACTGCGGCCGCCGGCACCGCGGCAGCGGTCCTCGCCTATCGCGTCATCCTCTTCTGGCTCCCGCTGCTGCTCGGCGGGATCGCATTCGCCAGCCTCCGCCGCGACATGCCGGCCGACAACGAGCTCGCCTCCTGCGCACCCGCGATTGCCACCCAGTCAGCCTGATCTCCAAATGCCCCAGCGAGCCCTGTTCCTACGCCACGGCCAGTCCGCTCACAACGCCCATCGTGGCGAGGAGGCGCTCGGCGATCTCGAGGGCGACCGCCTCACCGAGCTGGGTCGTCACCAGGCGGAGTGGGCCGGAGACGCGCTGCGGGGCGCCGGCGTGACGTGCCTGCTCAGCAGCCACATGATTCGGGCACGAGAAACCGCCACCTCCATCGGCGCCGCCACCGGCCTCGGGCCGGAGGAGCTCGACTATGTCGGCGAGCTGGTGCTGGGCGAGCCCTTTGAGGCGGCGGTCGCGAGGGTGCGCAGGCTGAAGCAGGCGCTCGAGGCCGGTGCCTGGGGCGAGCGGCCCCTGATCGTCAGCCACGGGATCTTCATCCGTTTCTTCCTCCTCGACTCCGTCCTCGGCGACGGCTTCACACCGGCGCTCGGCGAGGGTGTCTGGCAGCTGGGCACCCGCAATGCCGCCCTCTCCACCTTCTCGCGCGGGGAAATCCGCTCACCGCTCGGCGCCGAAGTTCCCGGCTGGGCCCTGCTCAGTTGGATGGAGCGGCCGTGGGATCCGAGTTAAAGGCGCCGAGACATAACGATGTCTGCCGCCTTTTAATAGATCCGGA
>CAWDUJ010000004.1:0-184684 GCA_963805455.1 uncultured Solirubrobacterales bacterium | reverse complement strand
GCGCTAAACTCGCTGGTGGAGGCGATTTCCGAAGCCGCCTCGCAACCAGATGAGCGCCGAGAGCAACTCCAACTGCCCCGTCTGCCGGACCGCCGACATCGTCTGCGGCAAGTGGACCCTCCTGATCATCAGGGACCTCGCGGGCGGCACCAGCCGCTTCTGTGAGCTCGAGCGCTCGCTGGAGGGAATCAGTCCGAGGACCCTCTCTCTTCGCCTGCGGGCGCTCGAAGAGGAGGGTGTCGTCGTCCGCCAGACCTTCCCCGAGGTGCCGCCTCGGGTCGAGTACGCGCTGACCGAGAAAGGCGAGGCACTGGCCCCGCTGATCGAGGACATGCGCCGCTACGGCCGCCGCTGGCTGATGGACGAGCCCACGGTCCTGGCTCCCGCCTAGACGCCGATCCTGCAAGGCACCGTGCAGGCGCAGGAGCGCCTGGCGGGGAGGGGAAGCGAGGAGCGTGCGCGACCCTGTCCTCAACCAGGCGCTGAAGCAGCTCGCGGCTGAAGCGGCGACCCGCTTCGCGACGCTCGTCGCCAGCGGCGACCAGATCCCGTTCGACGTCGACGAGCAGGCCGGCCCCGACTCGCCGTTCCACAGCTACCGGCCGCTGACCTCGGAGTTCGTGCGCCAGCGCGGGGATGAGCTGCGCTCGCTCCCGTCGTTCGAGGCGGCCCAGGACGCGGTCGTGATCGCCGACGTCGCCGCTCCCTACCTGGAGTCCCAGGGTGCGACGGTTCCGATCGACTCGGGCGAGCGGGCCGCAAAGATGCTCCTGACTTTCTTCGCCGAGCTCTGGGACGGGTGCACCGAGTTCTCGCTCGATCGTGCCCGCCTCGACAGCGCCCTCTCGCTGCTCGACGCCGAGCTCTGCACCGTCGATGAGACCGACTTCCTGATCGCGCCGATCATCGGCCTGCAGATGGCGGTTCCGCGGCTGCACCTGCCGCACGGCATGCAGGCCGTCCGCGCCGACGCGATCGAGGCCCCGGTCGAGGCGATGCGAAGCGAGGGCATGGGCCGCCAGGCCTGGGAGCCCCAATTCCTCGCGATCGCCGAGAAGGGCGAGGGCGTCGAGAGCGCCGAGGAGGCGATGCGCCAGCTGCACGAGCTGATCACCGTGATGAGGCTCTTCAAGGCCGGCGGCGTGGGCCTCGGCCCGTACGCGTTCGCCCCGACCGGCGAGGGAAGCTGGCGGCGGATCGCCACCGGCGCCGGCGCGGTCCGGCCCGGCGGATACATGCTCAGCAGGTCCGAGACCGAGGCGCTCGCCGAGTTCGCAAGCGCGCTCGAGGTCAGGCCCGACCCCGAGGGAGCACTTGCCTGGGCCGTCGATCGCTTCGAGATGGGGCGCGGCCGCGATTCGGCTCTGGATGGTTTGAGCGATCACCTGCTTGCACTGCGATCGATGCTCGACGGCGAGGGCCCGGTGGGTGCCTCGCTTCCTAAACGCGCTGCAGCCCTGATCGAGGACGACCCTGTCGCGAGGGGCGTGTGCCACGAGCGGATCGAGGCCGCCCTGGGGCTCGAGCGCTCGCTGATGCGCGGCGCGCCACCCGCCGGCACCCCCGAGCTGGCCGGCTGGGTCGAGGAGGGCGTCCGCGGCATCCTCAGCCAGGCGGCGCTTGGCGAGATCAGCACCGATCTCGGCACCGCCGCCGACGAGTCCCTGATCGCCTCGGGCCTCGCCGAGGGCGACCACGAGATCACCGTCTCGGTCACGACCCCGAACCCACCAGAGCTCCCGCATATGCCCGCAGCCGAAGGCGAGGGCATGGGCGGAATTGATTCTTGGTCGCCCTCATCCGGGCCCGATCGCAATCTGACTTTCTCGGGTCCGGATGAGGGCCCTGAGAACACCATCGAGGAGGGACCGATGAGTTACGACCACGACACCCGCATCATGGAGCCGATACCGGCTGAGGACGAGATCCGGATCACCGCTACCAACTGGCTCGACGAGGTCGAGGTCGACGAGGGCAGCACCCTCGAATGGCACGGCGCCAGTCGCGCCGAGGGCCGCGAGCCGATCGACACCCCGACCGTGCGTCACCTGTTCCCGGTGCCCGAGGACGCCGACTGGCAGGTCCGCGAGCTCAACTACGACCACTACCGTCGTAGCGCCAGCTAGGCCCGACCGGCGGCGATCGCGACCCGCTCCTCACTGCTCGCGAACAGGTAGCGGTTGATCTCGGCCAGACCGGCGAGGTCGTGCACGTCCTCGTCGAGGTAGGGGACCCGGATCACCGAGTCGGTATCCAGCTCCTTGGTCAGCCGCTCGATGTTGCGAGCGTCGCGCTCTGCCAGCGCCTGATAATCGGAGAAGTTGTCGGCGACCCGCTCGGCCAGGTCGGCATCGCCGAGCTTCTCGGTCAGTCCCGCGCGGAGGTCGGCCGCGTCTCCCCGCAGGTGCTCGGCCGGGTAGTGGACCTTGTTGACGATCACCCCGCCGAACGGCAGCTCCGCCTCGATCAGCTTGTGATGGAAATAGACGGCCTCGTCGACCGGCTCGCCCTGCGGGCCGCAGACGACCAGGAAGCTGGTCCGCGAGTCGGCGAGCAGCCCGTTGACGCGCCGGGCCCGTGCCTGGAAGCCGTCGACCATCCCGCTGAAGGCGTTGAAGAACTCGGCGAGGTCGGCGATCAGGTCGAAGCCGACGATCCGCTTCAGGACCGAGAGAGCTGCCGAGGCGCCACGGCCGGCGACGCGCGCCGCCAGCCCGGTCGGCTTCATGAAGACCCGCAGCGATTTGCCTTCGATGAACTGGGTCAGGCGTTTTGGGGCGTCGAGAAAGTCGAGGGCGTTGCGGGTCGGCGGGGTGTCGAGGACGAGGAGGTCGAAGCGGCCGTCGCTGTGGAGCTCGAACAGCTTCTCCATCGCCATGTACTCCTGCGAGCCGGCGAGGGCGTTGGAGATCTGCTGATAGATCCTGTTTTCGAGGACCCGGTCCCGGGACTCCTCGTCGGGCGCCTGGCGCGCCACCAGCTCGTCGAAGGTCGCCTTGGCGTCGAGCATCATCGCCCACAGCTCGCCCTTGATCTCGACCCCCTGGCTCTCGAACAGGGCCGGGTCGACCCGTTCGGCCTCGTTGCCCAGCTCCTTCATCCCGAGCGAGTCGGCCAGCCGCTTCGCGGGGTCGATCGTCAGCACGCAGACCTTCAGACCGCGCGCCGCCATCCCGACCGCGATCGACGCCGAGGTCGTCGTCTTGCCGACCCCTCCCGAGCCGGCGCAGATGCAGATGTCCTTGCCCTCGAGGAGCTGGTCGACGGCGGGCATCAGTTGAGCTTCCGCGACAGCTCGCGCGCCGCCTCGACGTCGAGGTCGGGCTCGAAGAGGAAGGGGAGGGTCTTGACGGGGGTCTCGACTCGCCGTCGCAGCCGCGCCAGCTGGGCCCGCTGGGAGCGGGCGCGGCCGTGCTCGGAGAGAGCCGCCCGCGCGGCCGCCCGCTCGGGCCCGTCGGCGCTCCCGGCCAGCGTCCCCAGGCGCTCCGCCTCCTCTTTCGAGAAGCGCTCGGGGTAGAGGCCGTTGAGGTAGATCCGGTCGACCGCGATCCCGACCTCGTTGCGAAGGTCGTGCTCGAGCGCCGCCGACTCGTTGACAGGCATCTCCTCCGGCAGGGCGACGATCGCGGTGCCGGTGTGGTCCTGGTCGGTGATCAGCGCGTTCAGCTGCAGGGCCTGCGAGTGGATCGGCCCGACCCGGGCGATCGCGGCGAAGGTGCGCGGGGTCTGCAGGAAGCCGATCCCGTGGCCGGTCGCCGGGGCGTCGACGATCACCAGGTCGTACTTGCGGCCGCTCTTGACCTTGCGGTCGGGCTGGGTCAGCTCCCAGATCTTGCCGATCGTCACCAGCTCCTTCAGCCCCGGCGTCGCCGCGGCCAGGTAGGTGAAGATGCGGCTGCGGAAGAGGAGGTCGCGCATCGCCCTGACCTTGAGCTGGAGCAGGACGTACTCGCGCATCGACTCGTCGGGGTCGATCGAGATCGACCAGAGGTTCTCCTCCATCTCGACCTCGTGGAACCCGACCTGGTCATGATCAAAGAACCGCGAGGCGTTCTCCTGGGCCGCGACCTCGCAGACGATCACCCGCTTTCCTTCGGCCGCGGCACGCAGGCCGAGGGCCACCGCCACGGTGGTCTTGCCGACGCCCCCCTTGCCGGTCACGAAGACCAACCGCTTGTCGAGAAGTTCAGGAATCGGGCAATTCGTAGCAATTTCGCTCGGTGGGAGGAAAAACGGGTACCCATGCGAATACGGCCGCAATGGGATTCCTCAGCAGAAAATCCAAGCAGGCGGACGCGACCGTGGTCGAGGAGCACCCGATCGTCGAGGAGCTTCTCGAGATGGAGGAGGCCGTTCCCGAGGTGCCTGGGGCCGCGGGTGAGCTCGAGACGCCGCCCGCCGCCCCCGGACGCGAAGCCGAGGAGGACGCGGGTAACGAGCCGGAGCGGATGATGGCCACCGACCTGATTGCGCCGAGCCGGCACGAGACCGTGGTCGAGGAGGAGGCACCGGAGGCTGCCGTCAAGCATGCCGAGGTGATCGCCTTCGCCAACCAGAAGGGCGGGGTCGCGAAGACGACCACGACCCTGAACCTCGCCGTCGCCTTCGCCGAGACCGGGTACCGGGTGCTCTGCATCGACATGGACCCACAGGGGAACCTGACGATGAGCCAGGGCATCGACCCCGACAAGGTCGAGAAGAGCCTCTACGACGTGCTGGTCAACGACATGCCGATCAGCGAGGTGATCCAGCATCGGGAGATCGACATCGCCGTCGCCTCGATCGACCTCGCCGGCGCCGAGATCGCGATGAGCACCAAGATCGGCCGTGAGCGCTCGCTCGAGAAGGCGCTGAAGGAGGTCGCCGGCGACTACGACTTCGTCTGCATCGACACGCCGCCGAGCCTCGGGCTGCTGACTATCAACGCGCTGACGGCGGCGACCAAGGTGATCGTCCCCGTCCAGTGCGAGTATCTCTCGATGCGCGGGCTGGTTCAGCTCCAGAACACGCTGAAGATGATCCAGGAGAACCTGAACCCGGAGGTGCGGATCGAGGGCATCCTGCCGACGATGCTGGACGCGCGGACCGTCCACGCCAAGGAGGCGGTCGAAATCCTCGAAGAGAACTTCGGCGACCTGGTCTTCAAGTCGCGGATCCGCAAGGCGATCAAGTTCGCCGAGGCCCCGGTGAAGGGAGCCAGCGTGCTCAAGTACGATCCCGAGAGCAACGCGGCCAGCTACTACCGAGCGCTTGCAGAGGAGGTCTTGGCCAATGAGTCGGCGTAAGCGGGCGAGTATGCGCGAGGGTCCCCTCGCCGATCTGTTCCGCTCGACCGCCGACGACGCCCCGGCCGACCCGCCTGAGTTGGATACCCCGCCGCCTTCATCCGACCTAGCGACGCCCGCCGCCCCCGGACGCGAAGCGGAGGAGGCGCCCGTCGATACCGCGCCGCCGGTCGAGGAGGCCGCCGAGCCGGAGCCCGTCGGAGAGACGTCCACCGAGACACCACCTGAGCGGTTGAAGAGGGTCTTCTCCGAGGATCCCCCCTCCCGCGAGGAGCAGCTTCAGGACGCGCCCCGCTATGGGCGCGAGGAACCGGAATACGAGCCCCTCGGCAGCGGCCAGCCGCACCAGCCCGTGATCAGGGTCGTCGGCGTCGGCGGCGCCGGAGTCAACGCCGTGAACCGGATGGTCGAGGCCCGGGTCCCCGGAGTCGAGTTCATGGCCGTCAACACCGATCTTCAGTCGCTCCAGCTCTGCGTCGCCGACGTCACCGTCCACATCGGCGAAACCCAGACGCGCGGCCTCGGCGCGGGGGCGGACCCCGAGCTCGGCCACCGCTCCGCCTTCGACGAGCAGGACCGCTTGAAGCGGCTCCTCAAGGGGTCGGACATGGTCTTCGTCGCCGCCGGCGCCGGCGGCGGCACCGGCACCGGCGCGGCGCCGGTGATCGCCCGCCTCGCGCGTGAGGTCGGCGCGCTCACCGTCGGGATCGTCACCAAGCCGTTCAGCTTCGAGGGCAGCCGCCGCGGCAACCAGGCGGGTCAGGGGATCGAGGCGCTGGCCGCCGAGGTCGACACCCTGATCGTCGTCCCCAACGACCGCCTGCTCGAGGTGCTCGACGAACAGACCTCGATGGTCGAGGCCTTCCAGGTCGCCGACGACGTGCTGCGCCAGGGCGTCCAGGGCATCTCCGACCTGGTGACGCTGCCGGCGCTGATCAACCTCGACTTCGCCGACGTCCGGACGATCATGTCCGACGCCGGCCGGGCGCTGCTCGGGATCGGGATGGGCACCGGCGAGGGCCGGGCGCTGCTCGCCGCCGAAAAAGCGATCTCCTCGCCCCTGCTCGAGACCTCGATGGAGGGCGCCCGCGCGATCCTGCTCTCGATCACCGGCGGCTCCGACCTCTCGCTGGTCGAGGTCAGCGAGGCGGCCAAGCTGGTCGGTGAAGCGGCGCACCCCGACGCCAACATCATCTTCGGCGCCAACGTCGACGAGGCGCTCACCGATCAGATCTGGGTGACGGTCGTCGCCACCCGGTTCGACGGCCGCTCGGCGCCGGCGCGGCGCAGCGGCGAGCCGACGATCCGGCGGACGAAGGATCGCGGGCGCGGGCGGGCATCCGGTCGCGACGAGCTCGCCAGCCTCGACGTCCCCGAGTTCCTGCCCGGTTAGCCGAGCCCCGTGAACGGGGTAGTCGCCGCCGGCCACCCACTGACCGCCGAGGCGGGAGCCCGTGTGCTGCGGGCCGACGGCAACGCGGTCGACGCCGCGATCGCCTCGGTCCTCGCCTCGTTCGCGGTCGAGAGCCCGCTGACCGGGTTCGGCGCCGGCGGCTTCATGATGGTCCACGGTGCGAGGACCCACCCGACCACCTCCGACCGCGGGAGCGAGCGAGCGTCGAAATCTGATTCTCGCGAGGGAGCGGGAGGCGAGGAGGGGGTCGGAACCTATTTGATCGACTTCTTCGTCGCGGCGCCGGGCCTCGACGGGGTCGAGCGCGGAGCCGACCTGGTCGCCGTCCCGGTCCACTTCGACGCCGAGACCGTGCAGACGTTCTACGTCGGGCCTGCTTCGTGCGGAGTGCCCGGGACCGCCGCCGGCCTGGCACTGGCGCTGGAGAGGTTCGGCTCGATGCCGCTCTCCGAGCTGGGCGCCGACGGGATTCGGCTCGCTCGCGAGGGGGCGCCGGTCAACGCCGAGCAGGCCTACATCCTCGACATCCTCGCCCCGATCCACGCCAGGCTCGAGGGAACGCGCGAGCTCTACGCCCCGGGAGGGAACCCGATCCGGGAGGGCGACACGTTCCGCTTCCCGGAGCTGGCGGAGGATCTCGAACGGTTCGGCGCCGAGGGGGTCGAGCCCTTCTACCGAGGCGACGTCGCTGCGACCATCGCCGAGTTCGTCGCCGCCGCGGGGGGCGCGATCGGTGCCGGCGACCTCGCCGCCTACCGGGCGATCGAGCGGGAGCCGATCCGGGCGGGCTTCCGCGGCACCGAGGTCCTGATGAACCCGCCGCCGTCCTCGGGGGGGCTCCTGATCGCCTACTGCCTCGGCCTGCTCGAGCGGCTGGGCGAGCGGAGCGGCCCCGAGCAGCTGGTCGCGGCGATGGACGCCGCCAATCGGGCCCGGGGCGAGGAGTTCGCCGAGGCGCTCTACGAGGAGGGCCTCAGCGGCGCCATGCTCGACCCGGCCGCGCTCGACCTCAAGGCGGGTGACCTGCTCGGGTCGACGACCCACATCTCGGTCCTCGACGGCGAGGGGATGTGCGCCGCGGTCACCTGCTCCAATGGCTCCGGGTCGGGCGTCCTGGTGCCGGGAACCGGGGTGATCCTGAACAACATGCTCGGCGAGGAGGACCTCAACCCGCTCGGGTTCCACGCGATCGCCCCCGGCCGCCGGGTGCCGTCGATGATGGCGCCGAGCGTGGTCCTGCGGGACGGCGAGATCGAGCTCGGGCTCGGCAGCGCGGGCTCGAACCGGATCCGTTCGGCGATCCTGCAGACGATCGTCCGCGTCGTCGAGCAGGGGATGGGCGCCGACGAGGCGGTGCGGGCCCCGCGGCTGCATTTCGAGCAGGACGTCGTCCAGGCCGAGCCGGGGATCGACGAGGAGGCGCTGGCGCGGATCGAAGCGCGTGGAATCGAGGTTCTGCGCCGGCCCCGGATCAACCTCTTCTTCGGCGGCTGCCAGGCGGTGGCCCGCGACGGCGTTACGGGTGCGTTGAGCGGCGGCGGAGACCCGCGTCGCGGCGGTAGCGTTGCGATCCGCATGACGATTGATTTCGAGGCAGAGGGGCTGCTCGACGGCGTCGAGGGCGACGCCCGGGCGGCGCGGCTTGAGCTGCTCGAGCGGTTGAGCTCCGAAGGAGTCGCACTGGAGGAGCTGCGGGAAGCGGTCGCGGGGGCGCGCCTGACGCTGCTCCCGGTCGAGCGCGCGCTGGCCGGCGACGGCCCCCGCTACACGCCGCGCGAAATCGCCGAGCTCTCCGGGGTCGACCTCGACCTCCTCCAGCGGGCGACGGCGGCGATCGGCATCCCCTACCCGGATCCCGACAGCCAGACCCTGACCGAGGCCGAGCTCGAGGCGGCGCACCGCGTGCGCGACTTCCTCGATGCCGGCCTGCCCGAGGACGGCATCATCCAGGTGGCGCGGACGATCGGGACCGGCACCGCGCGGATCGCGGCCGCCAACCGGGAGCTGACGGTGCGGACGATGATGCAGCCGGGAGACACCGAGCGGGACCTCGCGCTCCGCTTCGCCGGCGCCGCCGAGTACCTGATGCCGCTGATCGAGCCGACGTTGGTCTACGCCCTGCGCGCCCACACCCTCGAGCAGGTCCGCCGCGACGTGATCGGCGCCGCCGACCTCGCCTCAGGGGAGATACGCGGCACCGCCGACGTCGCTGTCTGCTTCGCCGACCTGGTCGAGTTCACCAGGCTGGGAGAGGAGATCGCGCCCGAGGAGCTCGGCTCGGTCGCCGGCACGTTCGAGGAAATGGCGGTCGAAGTCGCGAAGCCCCCGGTGCGGCTGGTGAAGATGATCGGCGACGCCGCGATGATGGTCTGCGGCGAGCCCGGGCCGATGCTCGACGCGGCGGTCGGACTGGTCGACGCCGCCGAGGCGAAAGGCGACGAGTTCCCGTTCCTGCGCGCCGGGATCGCCTTCGGACCGGCGATCGCCCAGTCGGGCGACTACTACGGCAGCTCCGTCAACAAGGCGAGCCGGATCACCGGGATCGCCAGGCCGGGCAGCGTCGTCGTCGATGAGCCGACGATGGAGGCGGTGGGGGAGGGCTACGACTACTCGTTCGCGGGCGAACGTCGCCTCAAGGGTTTCGACTCTCGCTTCAAGCTGTTCCGCGCCCGGCGTGCGGGCGCCCCGCGATAGGGTCGGCAGCCCATGAGCGCGGAGCGAGCCAAATGAGGCTTATCCGGTTCTTTGCGCGGCGAGCGAAGCGCGAGGTACCTGGGTGAGCCTCGTCAACTACTCGGTCGCCGACGGCGTCGCGACCATCGTCCTCGACGATGGCAAGGTCAACGCCCTCTCGCCGGCGATGCTGGGGGAGGTCGCGGCCGCGCTCGACCGGGCCGAGGACGACGATGCGGTGGTCCTGATCACCGGCCGCGAGCAGATCCTCTCGGCCGGGTTCGACCTCAAATCACTGCCCGAGCACCCGGTCGAGATGCTGAGCGCCGGCGCCAGGCTCGCCGAGCGTCTGCTCTCCTTTCCCAATCCCACCGTCGCTGCCTGCAACGGGAACGCGATCGCGATGGCGGCCTTCATGCTGCTCTGCTGCGATGTTCGGATCGGCGTCGCCGGCGACTTCAGGATCGGCCTCAATGAGGCCGCGATCGGCCTCACGGTCCCCTGGTTCGGGATCTCCGTCGCCCGCCACCGGCTGGCACGCCCCTACTTCGACCGCTGCACCGTGACCGGATCCCTGCTCGACCCTGAGGAGGCGGTGAAGGCCGGTTTCCTCGACCGGCTGGTCGGCGGCGGGGAGCTCGAGGCGGCGGCGCTCACCGCCACCGCCGAGCTCGGGGCGCTCAACCGCGACGCCCACCGCGCGACGAAGCTGCGGATTCGCGATGAGGTCCTCGCCGGCGTCCGCGACGGAATCGCTCTGATCGAGAGCTCCGAACCGAGCGAGTGGTGAGTCAGGCTGGGCGGCGGCCGGAGGCGAGCAGGTTGTAGAAGAGCTCGGCGGGCAGGCGCGGCTCGAGCAGGCGCGAGTCGACCTTCTGCAGGGCGATGTAGCTGTTGAAGGCGAATTTCCGCCAGCTCCAGGAGACGGATTCGGGCTCGGCGGAGGACTCGAGCGTCCGCAGGCTCCAGCCCCAGGCATTGGCCAGCAGCTCCTCGCCGCAGACCCGTCGCTGCTCGAATCCCGAGTCGCGAAGCAGGCGGCGGAGGTCGGCCGGGGCGAAGGCGTGGACGTCGACCTCGCTCTCGAGCGCGTGGCTGTGGGACATCTCGGCCTCGGGAACGCTTCGAGGGCGGGCCCCGACCGCGGTCCGCCAGGCGGGGGCGGCGAGCATCCCGGCCCGCTTCGGGATCTCGGCCAGCCGGTCGCCGTAGCGGGAGGGCTCGCCGGCGAAGGCGATCGCGCCTCCCGGGCGTAGCACGCGCCGGAACTCGGCGAAGGCCCGCTCGACGTCGGGGATGTGGTGGAGGACGGCGTGGCCGAAGACGATGTCGAAGCTCTCGTCTTCGAATGGGAGCTCCTCGGCCTCGGTCGCGACCGCGCTGACGCCGACCCCGATCTCGGCGGCGGTCCCTTCGAGCCGCTCCAGCATGCCCGGCGAGATGTCGGTGGCGGTGAGGCGCTCGATGATCCCGAGCTGGACGAGGTTGAGCGAGAAGTAGCCGGTCCCCGAGCCGATCTCGAGCCCGTCGCCGAACCGCTCGCCATCGAGCCCTCCAAGCGCCTTTTCGAGCTTCAGCCTCACCTGGCGCTGGCCGGTGGCTCCGAAGTCGATTCCCCACTTGGCGTCGTATTCGTGGGCGGCCGCGTCGTGGTAGCGGGTGTTGACGTCCTTGATGTGCTCGGGCGTCGCTGTCGGCGAGGCGGGCATGGCGCGGCACTCTAGAACACGACTCGATGCCCGGACCCATCCAGCTTCGCGGGCGAGCCTGTCTTTCTCCTCGCATAGCGGGGGAAATCGCAGGGTCGGCACGGTAGGTACGGTGCCAGCGTGGCCGAGGCCCAGTACCTGCAGGAGAACCAGCCCGACGGGGTCCCGCCGCTGGCCTTGACCGGGGAGCGGACGCTTCCCGACGTCCCGGAGGAGAACTACTGGTACCGGCGCCATCTCGTCGTCTACGAGTGGATCGCCGAGCGGGTCGCCGGTCGGCGGGTCATCGATATGGCCTGTGGCGAGGGCTACGGCTCGAACGTGCTCGCAGGCTCGGCGGCCTCGGTGGTGGGGGTCGATGCCAACCCCGAGGCCCACGAGCACGCGCGGCTGCGCTACGTGCGACCGAACCTGCGCTTCGAGCGCGACCTGGTCGAGAGCTTCTCCGAGCCCTGCGACGCGGTCGTCTTCCTGCAGACGATCGAGCACGTGCGGGACCCCGATGCGATGCTCGAGCACTTCCACACGATGCTCGAGCCCGAAGGAGTGGCCTACATCTCGACCCCGAACCTGCTGACCCTGGCCCCTCCGGGGGCCGAGAAGTCGGAGAACCCCTGGCACGTGAAGGAGTACCGAGCAGAGGAGTTCCGGGAGCTGTGCGAGGCGCAGTTCGGCCAGGTCGAGCTCCTCGGCCTCTTCCACGCCCGCAAGCTCCGCGCCCACGAGCTGGCGATCAGGGTCGGATGGGACTCGGTCCACAAGCGCCTCGGCCTGACGAAGCCGTTCTACGACCGGTTCACGCCGGCGATCGCCGCCTCCGATTTCGCGCTGCGCGAAGGCGATCTCGACCGGGCGCTGGACTTCCTCGCGGTCTGCATGGCATGACCCGGTCGGTGGCATGAGTCGGGGCGGGAGCGCCGGCGACCTCGCGATCGTCCTCCACTCCCACATGCCCTACGTCGAGGGGTTCGGCACCTACCCGTTCGGCGAGGAGTGGCTGTTCGACGCCGTCGTGCGCTCGCACCTGCCGGTGCTCGAGATCGCCGAGCGGCTGACGATGACCGTCACGCCGGTCCTTGCCGACCAGCTCGAGGACGCCGGCGCGGGCAAGCGGCTGCGGGAGTTCCTGGTCCGCCTCCGGGTGGAGGCGGCGGAGGCCGACCTCGACCAGGTCCCTCCCGAGTGCCGGGAGGCCTGCGAGGCCGAGCTCGGTCGCTACCGCCACGCCCTCGAGCTTCTCGATGCGGTCGGCGGCGATCCCCTGCGCGCCTTCCGCGAGGCGGCGGAGTCGGGCCGGGTGGAGCTCGCCGCCTCGGCGGCGACCCACGCCGTGCTGCCGATGCTCGCCACCCTCTCGGGGCTCAGGCTCCAGCTCGACGCGGGGATCCGCTCGCACCGACGGCGCTTCGGCTGGACCGGCGGCTTCTGGCTTCCCGAGTGCGCCTATGTCCCCGGTCTCGAGGGCGCGCTCGGCGAACAGGGGGTGCGCTGGTTCTGCGTCGACCAGAGCGCCCACCGCGACCCGCTCGACGCCCTCACCCCCGTCGCCACCGCGGCGGGCCCGACCGCGCTGCCGATCGATTGGGAGGCGGTGGGCTGGGTCTGGTCCCTCGACGGCTACCCGTCTGACCCGGCCTACGCCCAGTTCGCGGGGAAGTCGCTGCGCGGGATCCGGATCTGGAAGGTCGGTGGGGGGGCCTATGAGCCCGAGGCGGCCCGCGAGGCGACCCGGCGCCAGGCTGACGAGTTCCTCGCCGCCACCGCCGCCCGGCTGCGCGAGTTCTCCTCGGCACGGGGCCGGCGCGGGCTGATGGTCTTCGCGATCGACACCGAGTTGCTCGGCCACTGGTGGTCGGAGGGGGCCGACTGGCTGGGTGAGGTCGTCGCCCGGGCGGAGTCGGCCGGTGTCCGCCTGCTGACCGCCGGCGAGGCGCTCGCCGAGCATCACGGTGAGGAAATTCCGCTGGAGGCATCGACCTGGGGTGAGGGGAAGGACCTCCGTACCTGGGACTCGCCACCGGTCGCCGACCTCGCCTGGGGCGCGCGGCGGCTCGAGCTGCGGGTGCTGAGGGCGCTCTCCCGCGGGCTTCGCGGCCCGGCGGCGATGCGGGCGGCGCGGGAGCTTCTCGCCACCCAGGCCAGCGACTGGGCCTTTCTCGACCGTCGCGGGGAGGCCGGCGACTACGCATTCCAGCGCGCCACCGACCATGCCGAGGCGGCGCTCGAGGCCATAGACTCTGGCTCTGCAACCGATCCGCACATGCGCTCGCTAGCCCCGGACCTGAGCATCTCACCGCTCCTTCAGCCCTGACCCGAGTCCGATGACCCGAGTCCTGATCCTCTCCTGGGAGTATCCGCCGCTGATCGAGGGTGGCCTCGCCCGCCACGTCCGCAAGCTGTCAGAGGCCCTGGTCGAGCGCGACATCGAGGTCCACGTCCTCACCCGCGGCGGCGAGGAGTCACCGGCCGAAGAGCAGATGAACGGCGTCTTCGTCCACCGCATCCGCGAGCCGCGGCGCCCTACCGACCTTGGCGAGTTCGTCGCCTGGGTCGAGCGGATGAACTCCGACATGCTCGCGAGCGGGGTCGAGCTCGGCGACAGGTTCCAGTTTGACCTGGTCCACGGTCACGACTGGCTGGTCGCCAACGCCTGCGACCACCTCGCGAAGCGCTTCGAAGCGCCGCTGGTGACGACGATCCACGCGACCGAGCACGGCCGCCACCAGGGCTGGGTCGACAAGCACCCGCAGCGCTACATCCACGAGGTCGAGCGCTGGATCGCCAACCGCTCGGAGCGGGTGATCGCCTGCTCGCAGTACATGCGCGAACAGATCGCCGACATCTTCGCCGTCGAGGAAGAGCGGGTGAGCGTGATCCCGAACGGGATCGACCCCGAAGACCTGCAGCCGCAGGATCCCGCCGAGCTGACCCGGCTGCGGGCAGAGTTCGCGGCCCCCGACGAGAAGCTCGTGCTCCTGATCGGCCGCCTCGTCTACGAGAAGGGCTTCCAGCTGGCCCTGGAGGCGATGCCGCGCGTGATCGAGGAGGCGCCGGGCACCAGGTTCCTGGTCGCCGGCTCCGGCACCCACGAGGAGGAGCTACACCGCCAGGCCGAGGAGCTGGGTCTGATGGAGCACGGAACCTTCCTCGGCTGGATCGGCGACGACGTCCTCCACTCTCTCTACCGGATCGCCGACCTCACCGTGGTCCCCTCGATCTACGAGCCGTTCGGCCTCGTCGCGCTCGAGGCGATGGCCTCGGGCTGTCCCTGCATCGTCGCCGACACAGGCGGGCTGCGCGAGGTCGTCCCCCACGAGGAGGCCGGCCTCCGCTTCCGGGCCCGGGACCCCGACGCCCTCGCCGAGGTCGCGGTCCGGGTCCTCTCCGACGACGAGCTCGGGGGCCGGCTGGTCGCGGAAGCCTACGAGCACCTGCGCCGCTTCGACTGGGGTGACGTCGCCGAGCAGACGGCGGCCGTCTACGCCGACCTCGCCGGAGTCGTCGGCGGCAAGAACGCCTAGCCGCAGCTACCGCCCGAGGGTCACCTTGACCTTGGTTCCCGGGGCGAGGATCGTCCCGGGTTTGGCACTCTGCTTCACGACCTTCCCGGTTGCCCCGGTGGCGCCTTTGCGCTTCTTCACCTTCCCGGTCTTGCAGTCCGCCTTCCTCAGCTTCTTCTTCGAGGCTTTCAGCTTCTTGCCCCGCAGCTTCGGGACCATGCAGCCTTCGTAGGTGAAGGTCTGCACTGAGGTGGCCGTGCCGGCGACGGTGGTGACGGTGATCGGCACCGAAGTGATCGTCTTGCTGGGGGGCGCCGTGGCGGTGATCTGCCCTTCGGAGCCGACCGAGAACGCTGCCGCCGGGGTCGCGCCGAAGGCGACGCCTTTGACCTGGGCGAAGTTCTGCGCCGGCGATGGTGACAGCGGTCCCGCCGCTGACCGAGCCCCCCGGCGGGCTCAGCCCGGAGATCGTCGGCGGCGGCAGGACCGTCGCAGAGACGTTGGGGGCGACGTCGAAGTCTTCTTCGGCGTCGAATTTAGTCGGGACGCCGATCGGCGCCGAACCCAGCTTGTAGGCATGGTGATTGTTTTCGGCCGTCCCGAACTCGCAGTTGTTTTGGGGAGAATCGGCCACGCTTGGAATGTGAAGGCCGATCAGGTCTCCCGCCTGGACCGGGATGCTGACCGGGAAGGTGTTGGTCGACATCGGGGTGATGTCGCGGTCGTCCTCGGCCAGCGCGGTGTAGGTGTTGGGGCCGGCGGGGCGGAAGACCTTCAATCCCAGCTTCTGTTGTGGTTTTGAGATCCAGGAGGTCGTCGTCCACGAGGTGATCACGCCCCCGGGAGGCGGAACCGCGTAGGAGGTCCCAGTGGCGACCGAGGTGACGACTTCGTCCTCGGGGAAGATGAAACCGCAGATGGCGGAGTTTTGTTCCGTCGCAACCTGGCCGACCGTCACCTGAGCGCCGGCCGGGACCGCCGTCACCAGCGCGGCAAAAGCGATCACGATCGGGATTGCGAGGCGAGCCCTCACGCACCCACTTTACCTACCCCTGGGATCGGGATCGAAAGCGTAGTCTCGGCCGCTCGGGTCGGGCTCGACCGGGTTCGGCCAGCGTCATCTCCCGCGGCGCCTCGCGCATCCTGATTACCCGCGCCGGGATCCCGGCGACGACCGCATTGGCGGGTACGTCCTTTGTCACCACCGAGTTGGTGCCGATGATCGAGTTGTCGCCGACCCGGACGCCGCGCAGGACGCAGGCGCCATAACCGATCCAGACGTTGGAGCCGACCTCGACGTCGCGCATGTAGATCCCCTGCTTGCGGATCGGGCGGTCGACCTCGACGACGCCGTGGTCGAAGTCGATGAACATCGCCCGGTCGGCGATCACGCATTGCTCGCCGATCCGCACCCGCTGGTAGGCCGAGATCGTGCACTCCTGGCCCATCACCGTCTTCGGGCCGATCTCGACGACCCCCTCGTGGCAGCGGATCTTGGTTCCGTGGCCGATCCAGACGAAGCGCCCGAACTCGACCCGGCCCCTGGGCGAGATCTGAAGTTCGAGGCCGCTGCCGAAGAAGACCGGCCCGTCGGTGCGCCAGCGCCGGCCCGCCCGGGTCAGGGCTCGGCGCCACAGATAGCGCCAGAGGAGCAGCGCGTATTGCGGGGTCAGCATCCCGTTGCGGGACCAGAAGCGGATCGAGCGGATCACGGCGGCGGGAACTCTAGACTGGCGACCGTGAATGAGGTCGCCAAATCCGCGCCTCTCGCCGAGCGCCTCGTCGCCGGCGATAAGCGGGCGCTGGCGCGGGCGATAACCCTGATCGAGTCAGACGACCCGGCCGGCTGGGACCTCGTCCGCGAGGTCTATCCACGCACGGGCGCCGCCAGGATCGTCGGATTCACCGGCCCACCGGGGGTCGGCAAGAGCACCCTGATCGGGGCGCTCACGGCCGAGCTGCGGAAGGCCGAGCGCGGCGTCGCCGTGCTCTCGATCGACCCCTCGAGCCCGTTCACCCGCGGCGCCCTCCTAGGCGACCGGATCCGGCTCTCCGAGCACTTCCTCGACCCCGGCGTCTTCATCCGCTCGATGGCATCGCGCGGCGCCCTCGGCGGGCTCAGCGAGGCGGCGTTGCAGGCGGCGCTGGTGATGGACGCCGCCGGCAAGGACGACGTCCTGATCGAGACCGTCGGGGTCGGCCAGGCCGAGATCGACATCGTCGACCACGCCGACACGATCGTCCTCGCGCTGATGCCGGGGTCGGGAGACTCGATCCAGGCGCTGAAGGCCGGCGTGATGGAGATCCCCGACGTCATCGTCGTCAACAAGGCCGACCACCCGATGACCGACACGATGGTGCGCGAGGTGCGCAGCGTCCTCGCGCTCTCCCACGATCCCGAGGGCTGGAACGTCCCGATCCTGCGGACCGAGGCGGCGCGGGGGGAGGGGGTCGCCGAGCTGGGGGAGAAGATCGACGAGCACCGCGCCTACATCGAGTCAACCGGCGCCCTCGAGGAGCGGCGGGCCAAGAACCTCCGCAGTGAGGTTCTGGGAATCGCCGGCTCGCGCCTGCGGCGGCGTCTCGAGATGACCGCCGCCGACGATCCCGAGACCGCGGCGCTGCTGGAGCGGGTGGTCAGCCGCGAGCTCGACCCCGCCAGCGCCGCATCCGAGCTCCTCGAGAGGCAGATCGATGGCTGACGTCACCGAGACGATCCCCGAGGCAGGCCCTCCGTCGCGGGCCGAGGCCTCCTCCTGGGTCGGTTGGCAGCTGGACGATCTGGACGGCGTCCCGGTCGGGCGCGTCCACGCGATCTACTTCGACTCCGAGATTGGCGAGCCGGCCTGGATGATCGCTGCGCTCGAGCAGTCCGGCGGGCTGCTTGGACGGCGCCGCCAGGTACTGGTCGCGCTGCCGCTGCGCCTCTGCGCCGGCGCCGCCGGCCGGGTCTGGACCGCTCTCGGGCGGGAGGCCCTTTTCGGGGCCCCGACGGTCGACCCGACGAGGCCGCTGCTGCGTGAGCACGAGCTCGCGATCTGCTCTCAATTCGGGATCGGGCCCCGGGTCGGGCGCGCCGCCGAGGTGATCGGGCGGGTCGAGGGGTCGGTGACCTCTCAGCCGGTCGCCGTGTAGTCGATCTCGATCATCTGCAGGCGGGCGTCGCCCGGGAGGGTGTCGTTCACGTTTGTCCCCATGCGTTCGAGTGTCAGTCCGAGCAGGTCGCCGTTGCTGACGGCGCCGGCGGGGATGTCGAAGGTCGCAGCGCTCAGCTGGCCGGACGTGGTCGGGGATCGCAATTCGCCTTCCGAGATCTGGGCCGCTCCGACGTTGCCGCCCGTTGCGACGGACTTATAGGAATAGGTCCAGTCCACCGTCCCGCTGTTGTTGCTGCTCCAGATGATCCGCACCGTCATCCTGGTTCCATCGACCCTGCTGCCCGGGACGTCGGTCGCGAGTGATGCAAACCCGTTCGCGTTGTTCAGGAACGAGAGGACCGGGAACGGGCCCGAGACCTCGAGTTTCGGTTCTTCTTCGGTGCCACCGTAGACGAGCATTCCGGGTGTGAACACCAGCCGCCGCTGGCGGTCGGCGAGCTCGGTAGGCCCGATCGAGGACGGGCCCGGCCTGATGTCCAGCGTCGACTCGTCGATGTCCGCGCCGGTGAGCGATTTGTCGATCACCCGGAGGCCGTCGACCGAGCGGGGAGCGATTTTCGCCGCTGTCACCGCCTTCCGGGCCAGATCCGAGGCGTGGACCGCCTTTGGCTTGATGTCGCCCGAGTTGACCGTGTTCCTGCCCGGTAGCGCGATCGCGGTGCCGCCGAGCATGAAGCAGAACAGCGCGATGTAGCCGACCACGTTGTGGCGGAGATGGTCCCTGACTGCCCCTGGCACGCGCACGACTCCTCGAAATGGTAGCGAGGCTCAGCAGCCGAGTTGGCGGGCGATCACCATTTGTTGGACCTCGTCCGTCCCCTCGCCGATCGTGAGGATCTTGGCGTCGCGGTAGAACCGGCAGACGGGGTACTCCTCGATGTAGCCGTAGCCGCCGTGGATCTGCACCGCCTCCTCCGTCGCCCGAACCGCGAGCCGGCCGGTGAGGAGCTTGGCCTGGGCGGCGGTCAGCGTGAACGACTCGCCGGCGTCCTTCTCGAGCGCCGCCCGCCAGGTCAGCAGCCGAGCCGCCTCGATCTGGGCCGAGAGGTCGGCGATCTTCGCCTGAATCGCCTGGAACTTGGAGATCGCCTGCCCGAACGCGACCCGCTCCTTGGCGTAGGCGATCGCCTCGTCGAGCGCGCCCTGGGCGAGCCCGACCCCCATCGCGGCGACCCCGATCCGGCCCCCGTCGAGGATGTGGAGGAAGTTCTTGAAGCCGTCGCCGCGGCGGCCGAGGAGGCTGGACTCCGGCACCCGGCAGTCCTCGAAGGTGAGGGGGCGGGTGTCGGACGCGTTCCAGCCCATCTTCCGGTACGGCTCGCCGACCTCGTAACCGGGCGTCCCTGTGGGGACGATCAGGTTCGAGATCTCGCGGCGGCCGTCAACGTCGCCGGTGACCGCGGTGATCGCGACGCAGCCTGAGATATCGGTGCCGGAGTTTGTGATGAACTGCTTGGCGCCGTTGATCACCCACTCGCCGTCCTCGAGCCTCGCGGTCGTCCGGACGTTGCCGGCGTCCGAGCCGGCCTCGGGCTCGGTCAGCCCGAACGAGGCGAGCCGCCGGCCGCTGCACAACTGCGGCAGCCACTCCTGGCGCTGCTCCTCGCTGCCCCAGAGGTGGATCGGCATCGTCCCGAGCGAGGTGTGGGCGGCCATCGTGATGCAGACCGAGGAGTCGATCCTGGCCAGCTCTTCGACCGCCAGCACGTAGGACACGGTGTCGGCGCCACCGCCCCCATAGTCCTCCGGGAACGGGATCCCCATCAACCCGAGGCCCCCCATCTTCTCGACGATCTCGTACGGGAACCGCTTCTCCCGATCGAGGTCCCCGGCGACCGGAGCGACCTCGTGGCGGGCGAAGTCCCGAACCGTTTCGCGCAGCAGCCGCTGCTCGTCGCTGAGCTCGAAGTCCACGGGCGGGAGCCTATTGGTGCTCCCCAATCACCGTGAGGCGCTTTTCCTAAGCAATGGTTTCGAAAAGCGCCTCACCCGCCGAGGAGGAGCCCATGAGAATCACCAATTAGCGAGCATCACGATCTGATTCTCTGCGAGCGGCGCTGATGCGGCGATTGCCGCCGCCCCCGGAGGCGAAGCCGAGGAGGCGGCGGAATGCTCAGAGCTGCAGGCTCTTCACCTGGAGCAGCTCCTCGATCGCATAGCGGCCGTTCTCGCGACCGTGCCCGGACTGCTTGTAGCCGCCGAACGGGGCGATCGGGTTGAAGGCGCCGCCGTTGATCTCGATCTGGCCGGTGCGGATGCGGCGGGCGACGGAGATCGCGTGCTCCTGGTCGCCCGACCAGACGCCGCCGGCGAGGCCATAGGTCGTGTCGTTGGCGATCCGCACCGCGTCCTCCTCGTCCTCATAGGGTTGGATGACGAGGACCGGCCCGAAGATCTCCTCCTGGGCGATCGTCATCTCAGGGGTCACGTCGGAGAAGACGGTGGGGCGGACGAAGTAGCCGCTGTCCAGCCCCTCCGGGGTCTCGGCGCCACCGGTGAGGAGCTTCGCGCCTTCTGCCTGGCCTTTCTCGATGTAGCCACGGACCCGCTCGCGCTGGGTCTCTGAGACCAACGGCCCGAGCCTCGTCGACTCCTCGAACGGGTCGCCGGGGGTGAAGGCCTCGGCCGCGGAGACGGCGAGCTTCTCGGCCTCGGCCAGCTTCTCGCGGGGGACGAGCATCCGGGTCAGGGCGCTGCAGGTCTGGCCGGAGTTGAGATAGCACTTGGCGACCCCGTCGGGGACTGCCCGCTCGAGGTCGGCGTCGTCGAGGATCACGTTCGGCGACTTGCCACCGAGCTCCATCGCGACCGGCTTGACGGTCGCGGAGGCGAGCTCGGAGACCCGCCGTCCGGCCCGGGTCGAGCCGGTGAAGGAAACCATGTCGACGCCGGGATGGCCGGCGATCGCCTCGCCGACGACCGGGCCGGTGCCGGTGACGAGGTTGAAGACGCCGGCCGGGAGCCCGGCGGCCTCGATCACCTCGGCGAGGATGAAGGCATTCAGCGGGACGACCTCGCTGGGCTTGAGGACGACGGTGCAACCTGCGGCGAGGGCGGGGGCGACCTTGGCGGCGATCTGGTTGAGGGGGTAGTTCCAGGGCGTGATCGCGCCCAGCACCCCGACCGGCTCGCGCAGGACGCGCGAGTTCCCGATCTCCTCCTCCCAGCGGACTTCCTCCATCAGGCTCGGCATTGCCGCGAACTGGGCGGTCGGAAGGCCGGCCTGGATCATCTGGCTGAGTTTGAGCGGCATCCCGAGCTCCTGGGCGATCGTCGCTGCGATCTCCTCGGAGCGCTCGCCGAGGCCGGCGGCGATCGCGCCGAGGTAGCCGGCGCGCTCCTCGTGCGACGTCTGCGACCAGGCCTCGAAGGCGTCACAGGCGGCGCCCACGGCACGATCGGCGTCAGCGGGGGCGCAGGCGGGGATCGACCCCATGACCTCCTCGGTCGTCGAGTTGATCACCTCGATCGGGTCGGAGCCCTCCGGCTCGACCCACTCGCCGCCGATGAAGATCCTGTCGCGGACCTGAACCTCAGCCGTCGTCGCCATCGCTTCTCCTCCTACTGGTCGCTGACCCGTCCGGCCAACGCTACAGCGCCGACGCCGGGGCCGGGCACCGCCATCGCGTCGCGAGCGTCGAGGGTCTCGCCGCAGCGTTCGCAGACACCGCGATCGCTGACCGGGCCCTCGCACTCCTTGTGTGCGATCAGCATCGGCCGCCCGTCGGGGTACTCGGTGTGGCGATCACCCCAGCCGAGCAGGGCGATCAGCGCGGGCCAGAGGTCGAGGCCCTTCTCGGTCAGGAAGTATTCGTGACGCTCGGGGCTCTCCTGGTAGAGCCGGCGCTCGAGGATGTCCTCCTCGACCAGCCGCTGGAGGCGGGCCGAGAGGACGTTGCGGGCAACCCCGAGGCTCCTCTGGAGCTCGTCGAAGCGGCGGTTGCCGAGCATCACGTCGCGGACGATCAGCAGCGTCCAGCGCTCGCCGACGACCTCCAGCGTCTTCGCGATCGAGCAGGTCTGGCCGGGGTATTCGTGACCGAGCATCAATGTGATCTTGGCACATAGGGTTGCTTCAAGCAACCCACTCGTCTAGGGTTTCCGTTGTTTGATGAAACCCAGCCCACGAGCCGACTGGAGGCCAGGTATGAGGCTGATTTCCCGACACAGGCAGCGACACTCACCGAAGGGGCCGCGGATCTCGATCAGCCAGGCCGAGATCACCGCCGACCTTCAATACCCCGCCCAGCGGCGGGAGGTCCCCGCCGGCCCCGCCCGCGCCCTGCGGTCGCGCTGATGGCGATCCCAGACGGCACGGCGGACGACGTCTCGGCGGCGTTCGCCGAAGCGGACCCGGCCTCGAGCCGGAGCCGCACCGTCATCTGGCAGGACCCGGTGCCGACAGCGGCGGCGGGGGCGACGATGAGCGGCCTCGAGTACATGACCGCCGTCTCCGAGGCGGAGGTTCCGCCACCGCCGATCGCCGTCCTGATGCGCTATCGACCGGTCGAGATCGGGGAGGGCCGGGTCGTCTTCGAGGGCGAGCCCGGCGAGGAGCACTACAACCCGATCGGGGTCGTCCATGGGGGCTACGCCGCCACCATGCTCGATTCCGTCCTCGGCTGTGCCGTCCACACGACGCTGCCGGCGGGCGTCGCCTACACCTCGCTGGGTCTCGAGGTGAAGTACCTGCGGCCGATCACCCGCGACACCGGCCGCGTCCTCTGCGAGGCCAGCGTCATCTACCGCGGCCGCCGCCAGGCGACCTCCGAAGCGGTTGTCACCGCAGCAGACAGCGGCAAGGTGCTCGCATCGGGCACCTCGACCTGCATGGTCCTCGGCGAAGTCTGAGGCCGACCCGGATCAGCCGGCCGGCCTCGCCACGGCGTCCTGCGCGGTGTCGCCCGCACGTATCGCCAGCATGATGCTGGCCACCACCGTCCAGACCCCGAGTCCGAGGAAGCCGAAGAACCCGGCGGGGGTTATCGCCACGATCCCGATCACAGTCGCGGCCCAGGCGAGCCATTTCGGGAGCGCCCCCGACTTCAGGAGCCCGATCCCGGTTCCGCGATGATGATCGGACAGGACCGGCCAACCCTAAACCGGCCGGCTAGGAGGAGAGCCTGCGGGCCACCTCGACCAGAAGGCGGACGCCGTAGCCGGTGGCGCCGTCGCCGGTGTAGGCGCGGCCGACATCCCAGGCTGTCCCGGCGATGTCGATGTGCGCCCAGGGGGTGCCGTCGACGAACTCCTCGAGGAAGGAGCCGGCGTAGATCGTCCCCGCCTTGCGCTTCTCGGAGGCATTGACAAGATCGGCGACCCGCCCGGTCGTGATCTCCTTGTACTCGGGGTGCAGCGGCATCCGCCAGACCAGCTCTCCCGTCGTCGCTCCCGCGCCGTCGACCTCGGAGGCGAGGTCGTCGTCGTTGGAGATCAGCGCCGCGTAGGTCGACCCGAGCGCGATCAGCACCGCGCCGGTCAGGGTCGCGACGTCGATCACACGCTCGGCGCCGAGCTGGACCGCGTAGGCGAGGGCGTCGGCGAGGATCAGGCGACCCTCGGCGTCGGTGTTGTTGACCTCGACCGTCTTGCCGTTGTACTGGGTGATGATGTCGCCGGGCTTGATCGCGGTTCCCGAGGGCATGTTCTCGGTCGAAGGGATGACGGCGATCAGGTTCACCGGCAGCTCGAGCTCGGCGATCGCGGCGACCGTCTGCAGGACCGCGGCGGCGCCGGACATGTCCATTTTCATGTCCTGCATCCCGGCCGAGGGCTTGATCGAGATCCCGCCTGTGTCGAAGGTGACCCCCTTGCCGACCATCCCCACGGTCGGGCCCGAGCCACCGCCCTCGTAACGCAGCACGATCAGCTGCGGCTCCTCGGCGGAGCCCTGGCTGACCGCGATCAGGCCGCCCATCTCCTTCGCGAACATCTCGTCGCGGCCGAGAACCTCGGTGCTGACCGAGGGGTGGGCGGAGGCGATCTCCCGGGCCCGGCGGCCGAGGTAGGAGGGGGTGGCGACGTTGGAGGGCAGGTTCTGAAGATCGCGGGCCCTGTTCTGCGCCTCGGCGCAGATCAGAGCCGACTCGGCAGCAGCTGCCACGTCGGCGGACCCGATCAGGGTCAGCGACTCGATCCGCGGCGGCGCCGGGTCGTCGGGGTCCGGGGTGCGGAACTGGTCGAACCGGTAGGAGCCGAGGATCGTCCCCGTGACGACGCCCTCGGCGACCGCGTCATCATCGCCTGATCCGGGCAGCAGCCAGGCGAGGGATTTCACCTCGAGGCGGGCCGCCTCCTGGGCGGCGAGGGCCGCCGCGACGCGGGCCCGCTCGGCGTCCATGTCCACGGGCTTGCCCAGGCCGACCACCAGCGCCCGCCGCGGCTTTTCGGGATGGATCGGCGTCAGCTTGCGGTAGGCGCCCTTCGCGTCGGCGGCGCCGGCGGCGTCGGCCAGGCCGGCCGGGAGCTGCTCGCCCTGGTGGAGGCCGACGACCAGCAGGTCGGCATCGACCTCGGCGACATCCACCTGTCTCGTTTCCACCCGCATCGAGGAGCGAGTCTATGCGGTTGCGCACGCAACCAAACCCGTCCTCCCGGTATCTTTTCCCGGTAGTGGGCCAGGCGGCCCTTACCCGAGCCGAGACCCGGCACAACAACGTAAGAAAGGCAGCCAGATATGCCCAGCACAGTCATCCTCGGTACCGCGCGCACCCCCTTCGGCAAGATGGGCGGAACGCTCTCCTCCCTTGACGCCACCGATCTCGGCGGCCACGCGATCTCGGCGGCGCTCGAGCGCTCCGGAGTCGACCCCGAGCAGGTCGATCAGGTGGTCTTCGGCCAGGTCCTCCAGGCTGGCCAGGGCCAGATCCCCTCGCGCCAAGCCCAGATCAAGGGCGGGGTTCCGAAGGAGGTCCCCTCGGAGACGATCAACAAGGTCTGCGCCTCGGGCATGCGCTCGGTAGGCCTCGCCGACATGGCGATCCGCGCCGGCGACACCGAGGTCGCCGTCACCGGCGGGATGGAGTCGATGAGCCAGGCTCCGCACCTCCTGCCCGGTGCCCGCTTCGGGTACCGGATGGGCCACGTCGAAGCGATCGACGCAATGGTCCACGACGGCCTCACCAACCCCTTCACCGAAAAGCAGATGATCAACGAGGCGAGCGAGGTCTCGAACGAGCTCGAGATCACGCGCGCCGACATGGACCGCTTCGCCGAGCGCTCGCACCGGCTCGCCGCCGAGGCTACCGACGCCGGCCGGCTCGCCGACGAGATCACCGGCGTCACCGTCAAGTCCCGCAAGGGCGAGAACACGATCGAGGCCGACGAGGCGATCCGGCCCGAGACGACGGTCGAGACCCTCGCCGGGCTGCGGGCGATCGGCGGCGATGACGCGACCCACACCGCCGGCAACGCCCCCGGCGTCAACGACGGCGCCGGCGCGATCGTCGTCGCCTCCGCCGAGTGGGCCCAGAGCGAGGGCAAGACTCCGCTCGCGACGGTCCTCTCCTACGGCACCGTCGCCGACGACTTCCCCTACCTGGCGAAGACCCCGGCCAACGCCGCCAAGCAGGCGCTGGAGAAGATCGACCGCTCACCCGAGGACGTCGACCTCTGGGAGATCAACGAGGCCTTCGCCTCAGTCGCCCTGAACTCGATGCGCATGCTCGGCGTCGACGAGAACAACGTCAACGTCAACGGCGGCGCGATCGCGCTCGGCCACCCGATCGGTGCCTCCGGCGCCCGGATCGTCGGCAGCCTCGTCCACGAGCTCCAGCGCCGAGGCGGTGGCCTCGGCGTCGCCGCGATCTGCTCCGGCGGGGGACAGGGCGACGCGATCGTGATCGAGGTCAACGGCTCCTAGGGAAGGGCACTCCTTGCAGCGTGGTGCTGCGTTCTTCGACCTGGACAAGACCCTGATGGCGGGGTCGAGCGGAATGCAGTTCGCCCGCGTCGCCGCGCGGCACGGCATCGTCGGCCGCCGGCAACTCCTCAGCTGGGCGGTCGAGCACCTGCGGTATCGCCTGAGGGGGACGACCGATGAGCGCACGGCCGAGGTCCTGCGGGTCGCCCGCGAACTGATCGCGGGCGTCCCGGTGCGGACCGTGGAACGGATGAACCCGGAGGTCCTGGCCGCGATCCTGCCGCGGGTCTACCCGCAGATGCTGGAGGAGGTCTACGGGCACCAGGACGCCGGCCGCGCGACCTTCATCGTCAGCGCCGCCGGCAACGGCGTCGTCGAACCGCTGGCCGAAGTGCTGGGCTTGGACGGTGGCATCGGGACCCGGTACGGGGTCGACGACGACGGCGCCTTCACCGGTCGCTTCGACGGCCCCTTCGTCTACGGGCGCGGCAAGGTCGAGGCGATGGAGGCGTTTGCCGCGGAGCACGGGATCGACCTCGCCCAGTCATACGCCTACTCGGACTCGCTCTCCGACCTGCCGATGCTGCGCGCGGTCGGCCACCCGGTCGCGGTCAACCCCGACCCCGCCCTGGCCGAGCTCGCCGCGGAGGAGGGCTGGGAGACGATGCGCTTCGAGCAGCTCGGCCGTCGCCTGGTCGCCGTCGCCGTCACCCTGCTGGCGACGGTCGCCGGGTTCGGCGCGTCGCGGATCGCGGCCCGCCGCAAGGCCCCGCCCCGGATCAGCCGGATACGACGCTGAAGGTCAGCCGCTTCGGCCGCGAACGGTTGCCCGCCGGGTCGGTTGCGATCGCGGTCGCCCGGTAGCGACCTGGGCGCAGGCGCTTGCCGCCGACACGCTTCGGCAGCTTCAGCTTCGCCGATAGCCCGGGGCGCCCGGCCCGCAGGGTGCCCAGCTTCTTGAACCTCCTGCAGCGGCGGGAGACACCGGCGACCCCGCCGCACCTCCGGCCCCGTTCGACCGCGACCGTCGCCGTCGCGGTCTCGGAATAGCTGAGTCGGAACGTCGTCTTCCCCCTGCCCTTCGCGCTCGCCCAGGCGCTCGCGAGGACGCGCCGTCTGCTGATCGTGAACCGTTTGACCCGCGGTTTGACCGTGTCTTTCCCGACCGTCAGCCGGGCGGTCTGCACGCCGCCGGGCCCACCGCGGTTGGTCCCTCTGAACAGGAAGCTCTCATCCCCGGCGAATCCCGGCTGGGGGGTGTAGAGGACACTCTGTGTCGCGGCATCGACGTCCGTCAACCGGCCGTGCTCGGGCTGGGCGAGGATCGTCGGCGCCTCGAGCTGGATTCCGGAGCAGTTGAGGTCGACCCTGGTCGGCCGTCCCTGGACGATCGTCCCGGTCGCGTCGGGACATGACGGCGGCGGCAGGATCTGGCGCAGGTAGATCTGGAAGCTCGGTTCTGGCCCGGAGGTGGGGAGGCGCTCGTCCCAGGCGACGAGGCCGGTTTCTCCGGCACCGATCGCGATTTCCGGGACCCCCGGGACCCCGGCTCCTGATGAGAGCGGAACCGGACCGTCGGGTGCTCCCCCGGGGGGAAGATCCGGCCCCAGAGCTCGTAGGCTTCGGCGGTCGGGCTCTGCAGCCAGGCGATCGCCGCCCCGCCCTGCCCGCCGATGCCGGCGCTGGGGGAGGCGGAGTTGCCAGGGCCGGCCGGTGTCGAGTAGGTCGTCGCTTCAGGGCTGCCGTCGGGCGCGATAAAACGGGTCCTGACCGTTTGCTCTTTGGCGCCGACACGGTCCCAGGCCGCCACCGATCGGTTGCCCGGGTTGGTGGCAAGGGAGATGCCGAAGATCTGTTCGGGGACCGACGGTTCGAGGGCCTGCGCTGGGCCGAAGCTGCCGTCGGGGGACACCGCGTGGTAGACGACCGAGCTGGGGTTGGAGCCCACCTTGTAGGCGAGTTGGAAATGGTCGCTCCCATCGGTCGCGAGCTCCGGGTCGGCGATCACTCCGGGCCCCGGAGTTTTCAGCGATCCCGGCACCCCGGTCGGCGAGAAGGCCTGGAGCTCGACCGAGCTGTCGCGCCAGGCCATCACCGATCCGCCGGTACTGCTGGGAGCGACCTGTACGTGGGTCGACCCGGCGCCGGAGGTGGGCAGAATCGGTTCGCTGAGCGCCCCGCCGGCGGTGAGGTAGGCGGCTTCGACGATCCGGAACAGCGGTTTGCTCTTCCCGTTGTGCCAGGCGATGATCGCGCCGTCGTCCGCGTTGGCGGCGACGTCGAGTTCGAACGGTTCCGAGGTCGTCGCGTCGCCCGCTTTCACGGTGACCGGTTTCGTCATCGAGTCGTTCGGCTCGATCCAGCGTGCGCGCACCGATTGCGGTTTTCCGAAGCTTTCGCTTTCGAGCCAGGTGACGACCGCGCGGCCGTTCGAGGCGAACGCGATCTCCGAGTTGAACGCCCTGTTGATCCCGCCGGCGATGTCGATGACCGACCCCAGCGACCCGTCGGGGTGGATCCGCCGCGCCCTGATTGCGATCGGGTCGCCTCCGCCTTCGGTCCATAGGACCAGCGCTTCGCCGGCGGAGTTGACCGCGAGGTTGCGGAAGCCGCTGTTGCCGCCCGTCACCGGTCCCGTGACGGGCACCAGCTGCGAGCTGAAACCGGCGCTTGCCGTCGCCGGGAGCACCAGCGCGAGCGCCGCAGCAACGGTGGCCAGGCAGAACGCTCTGATCGGGGGGATGGCAACCACCGTGGGGAGGATGTTAGGCCGTTGTCGAGGCCGTGCCTAAACTCTGGCCGGATGGCCAGCGAACCGAAACAGAAGCCGGAGCACCGGGAACGCGAGGCCGAGTTCCGGACCCTCTCCGGCCACCCGATCGAGCCCCTCTATGAGGATGCCCCCGCGGATCCCGAGGAGACGATCGGCCGCCCGGGCGAGTACCCCTTCACCCGCGGCCCCTATCCCGTCGATGTACAGGGGGCGGCTCTGGACGATGCGCCAGTTCGCCGGGTTCGGGACGGTCGAGGAGACCAACGAGCGCTTCCACTACCTCCTCGACCACGGCCAGACCGGCCTCTCGACCGCCTTCGACATGCCGACCCTGATGGGCTATGACTCCGACCACGCCCGCAGCCTCGGCGAGGTCGGCCGCGAGGGCGTTGCCGTCGACACCCTCGACGACATGGAGCGCCTGTTCGAGGGGATCCCGCTCGGCGCCGTCAGCACTTCGATGACGATCAACGCCCCGGCGGCGATCCTGCTCGCCTTCTACGTCCTCGTCGGCGAGAGGCAGGGTGTTCGCGCCGAGCGCCTCGCCGGCACGATCCAGACCGACATCCTCAAGGAGTACATCGCCCAGAAGGAGTGGTGCTTCCCGATCGAGCCCGCGCTGCGATTGGTCACCGACATGATCGAGTGGTGCACCGAGAGGATGCCGCGCTGGCACCCCGTCTCGATCTCCGGCTACCACATCCGCGAGGCCGGATCGACCGCCCAACAGGAGCTCGCCTTCACGCTCAAGGACGGCTTCACCTACGTCGAGCGGGCGATCGAGCGCGGCCTCGACGTCGATGACTTCGCCCCCCGGCTCTCGTTCTTCTTCAACGCCCACATCGACTTCTTCGAGGAGATCGCCAAGTACAGGGCGGCGCGCCGGATCTGGGCGCGGGAGATGCGCGACACCTACGGCGCCCGCCGCGAGGAGTCGATGCGGCTGCGCTTCCACGCCCAGACCGCGGGGGTCTCGCTGACCGCCCAGCAGCCGCTGAACAACGTCGTCCGCACCTCGATCGAGGCCCTCGCCGCGGTCCTCGGCGGGACCCAGTCCCTGCACACCAACTCCTTCGACGAGGCGCTCGCGCTGCCGACCGAGGAGGCGGTCCGCCTCGCCCTTCGCACCCAGCAGATCATCGCCTTCGAGTCGGGCACGACCAACACCCCCGACCCGCTCGGCGGCTCCTGGTTCGTCGAGCGCCTGACCGACGAGATGGAGGAGGCCGCCTACGCCTACTTCGCCCGGATCGACGAAGTGGGGGGAATGGTCGAGGCGATCCGCCAGAACTTCCCCCAGCGCGAGATCGCCGATGCCGCCTTCTCCCACCAGCGCCAGCTCGACGAGCGCCGGCGGATTGTCGTCGGCGTCAACGACTTCACCGGCGAGGAGGAGGATCGAAACCCCGATCCTCCGGATCGACCCCTCCCTCGAAGGCAAGCAGGTCGATCGCCTCGCCGCGACCCGCGCCGGGCGCGACGGGACCGCGGTCGGGGCGGCGCTCTCCGAGCTGAAGCGGGCGGCCGCCGGCGAGGCCAACCTGATGGAGCCGATCCTCGCCGCCGCCCGCGAGCAGGTCACCGAGGGGGAGATGATCGCCGCCCTGCAGGAGGTCTTCGGCACCTACACGGAGTCCCCGGTCTTCTAGCGCGTCTCCTGCAAACCGGCGCATCTCGGGGTCTTCAGTCGAACTCCTTGGGTCACGCACGAACAGGTGGGCTCCCTCGTCGCCCTCCCTGCATCCCCCGACCCGCTTGGTTTCGGAGCCGTTCATTTGTTCGACTAACCTTGCGCCCCGATGGAGGCAGCCACAGCCCGAAAGATCCGCGTCGTCGTCGCCAAGCCCGGCCTGGACGGGCACGACCGCGGGGCGAAGATCATCGCCCGGGCGCTGCGCGACGCCGGGATGGAGGTGATCTACACCGGGCTGCATCAGACCCCGGAGCAGATCGCCGAGACCGTGATCCAGGAGGACGCCGACGCGGTCGGGCTCTCGATCCTCTCCGGCGCCCACATGACCCTGGTGCCGCGGGTCGTCGAGATCCTTGCCGAGCAGGGCGTCGACGACGTCCTCGTCACCGTCGGCGGCACGATCCCCGCCGAGGACATCCCCGAGCTGAAAAAGCTCGGTGTCGCGGCGGTCTTCACGCCCGGGGCGGGAACCGACGAGATCGTCGAATTCATTCGCGCCGGCGCCGGCGAGAGGCACAAGCGTGACGCTTGACACCCTCGTCGCCGGATCTATGGATAGACTGACTGACTAGTCAGTCAACGATCCCAGAGGAGTCCGATCTTGAAGATTTGCGTCCTGGTCAAGGAGGTACCGGACGCCGCCGTCCAGAAGCGCATCGACCCCGGAACGATGCGGCTGGATCGCAGCGGCGAGAAAAACCTCAACCCCTTCGATACCCACGCGATCGAGGCCGCCATGCAGATCAAGGAGGGCGGCGCGATCCCGGTCGAGGAGGTCATCGCGGTGACGATGGGCCCCGATTCCGCGGTCCGCGCGCTGCATAAGGCCGTCGCCCTCGGCGCCGATCGCTCGGTCCACCTGTCCGACGCCGACCTCTCCGGCTCCGACGTCTGCGCCACCGGCTACGCGCTGGCAAAGGTGCTCGAGTCCGAGAGCCCGGACCTCGTGCTCCTCGGCCAGCAGTCCGATGACGGCGAGTGCTACACGATCGGCGCGGTCGTCGCCGACCACCTGCAGATGCCCTCGCTGACGCAGGTGATCAAGATCGACGTCAACGACGGCAAGCTCCGCTGTGAGCGCCAGGCCGAGTACGGCTACGACACCGTCGAGGTCGAGCTCCCGGCGGTGATCAGCGTCGGCGACGCGATCAACGAGCCGCGCTACCCGAGTCTGAAAGCGATCATGGGCGCAAAGAAAAAGCAGCTCGACGCGAAGGCGAACGGCGATGTCGGCATCGACGCCGGCATGGTCGGCGAGGCGGGCTCGAAGACCGCGGTCCTCGCGCTGAACCCGCCGCCGGCCAAGGAGGCGGGGGAGATCATCGAGGACGAGGACACCAACGAGACGGTCGAAAAGATCGTCGCGTGGCTGGACGAGAGGAAGCTGATCTAAATGTCGGGAATCCTGGTTTACGCCCTCCACGACGACGAGGGCAACTTCAACAAGAACTCACAGGGGGCGATCTCCGAGGCCGCGAGGCTGACCGCCGAGCTCGGTGGCGACGCCGCCGCGCTGGTCGTCGGTGACGTCGCCGACGACGCCTGCGCTTCGCTCGGCAGGTACGGCGCCTCCAAGGTCTATCGGGCCAAGAGCGTCCCCGAGGGGCTCGCTCAGCCGATCGTCGACGCGATGGCCAAGGTCATGCAGGACGAGGGCTTCACCTACGCGCTGTTCGGCGGTGGCCTGCTCGGCTTCGAGATCGGTGCCGGTCTCACCGCTCGCCTCAACGCCGGTGTCACGATGGAGGTCACGAAGGTCAAGGTCGCCGACGGCAAGCTCGTCGCCGAGCGGCCGATCCTCCAGGACTCGCAGGTCGCCGACGTCGGCTACGTCGCCGAGCCGGGGATCATCATCGGCCGCCTCAACGCCTTCGACTCCAGTGAGGGCGACGGCAGCGCCGAGGTCGTCGACGTCGACGTCGAGCTCTCGGCCTGGTCGACGAAGGCGACGATGGTGCAGCGCGGCGAGCAGCGCGGCGCCGACGTAAACATCGAGGACGCCGAGATCCTGGTCGGCGGAGGCCGAGGCCTCGGCGCCGCCGAGGGCTTCGGGCTCGCCGAGGAACTGGCCGAGTCGATGGGCGGGGCGGTTGCCGCCACCCGCGCGGTCGTCGACGCCGGCTGGTACCCCTACGCCGCCCAGATCGGCCAGACCGGAAAGACGGTCGCGCCGAAGCTGTACCTCGCGGCGGGCATCTCCGGCGCGATCCAGCACAAGGTCGGGATGCAGAACTCGGAGAACATCATCGCGATCAACAAGGACCAGAACGCGCCGATCTTCGAGTTCTCGGACCTCGGCGTCGTCGGCGATCTCCACAAGATCCTGCCGAAGCTGACCGAGGCGATCAAAGCCAAGCGGGGCAGTTAGGAGCCGAGAAATGCCGGCTGTCTCTCCCAAGGAGTTCCCGCCGCCGTTTGACAGCGCCGACGTGATCGGCCCGCCGACCGATCCCGTCGACGACCGGATCGAGGTCGGCGTCGCGATCGTCGGCGGCGGTCCCGCCGGGCTCGCCTGTGCGGTCAAGTTGATGCAGCTGCTCGAGGACGAGCCGGAGCTGACCGAGAAGCTCGGCGAAGTCCCGGTTGCCGTGATCGAGAAGGGGAAAGTCGCCGGCGCCCACCTGCTCTCGGGCGCCAACGTCGACCCGTCGGCGATGACCCGGCTCTTCCCGGATCTGGACCCGGGTGACTGGCCGCCGGTCTACCAGGAGGTGACGAAGGACGCCACATACTTCCTCACCTCGAAGAAAGCGATCCCTCTGAAGCCGCCGCCGCCGAACTTCCGCAAAGAGGGCACCTACACGCTCTCGATCTCCAAATTGGGGCGCTTCCTGTCCGAGAAAGCGGAAGAGGCGGGGGTCTACATCCTCGCCGAGACCGCCGCGACGAAGCTCCTCGTCGAGGATCGGATCGTCAAGGGTGTCCGCTCCGGCGATCGCGGCCGCGGCAAAGACGGCGAAGAGCTCGGCAACTTCGAGCCCGGCTCCGACGTGATCGCAAAGGCGACCGTCCTCGCAGAGGGGACGATCGGCCACCTCACCTATTCCGCCTATGACTACTTCGACATGCACGGCTCCGACCCGCAGGCCTGGGAGCTCGGGGTTAAGGAGATCTGGGAGGTTCCGAAGCCGCTGGACCGGGTCATCCACACCCTCGGCTGGCCGCTACGGTGGGGCGCCAAATACAAGGAGGCGGGCGGCAGCTTCATCTACCCGATGGGCGAGGACAAGGTCTGCTTCGGCCTCGTCGTCGGCCTCGACTACACCGACGCCACATTCAGCGTCCACGATGAGCTCCAGCGCTTCAAGCAGCACCCGTTCATCGCCAAGATCATCGAGGGCGGCAAACGGGTCGGCTGGGGCGCGAAGACGATCCCCTCGGGTGGCTATTGGTCCCTGCCGAAGCGGTTCTCGGTGCCGGGGATGCTCGTCGCCGGCGACGCCGCCGGGATGGTCAACATCGCCGAACTGGCCGGCATCCACTACGCGATGCACGCCGGGATGTACGCGGCGGAAGCGATCGTCGAGTCGCTCAAGGAGGACATCGACGCGGTCAACTTCTCGAGCTACGACAAGATGATCCGCGACTCTGTGATCGAGAAGGACCTCTACAAGTCACGGAACATGAAGCAGCCGCTGACCAAGGGCCTGATCGTCGGCGGCATCGTCGCCAACTCACTGGTCGCCACCAAAGGCAACTTCCCACCGGGCCACTGGAAGGTCGAGGACAACGCCGAGCCCGAGGTCTTCATCGGCACCGCCTCCAAGCGCTACCCGACGCCCGACAACGAGGTGACCTTCAACAAGCTCGACTCGGTCTTCCTCTCCGGCAACGCCACCCGCGACGACGCGCCGAACCATGTCCGGATCCAGACCAGGGTCCCGCGTGAGATCGCCCAGACGTGGGTCTCGATGTGCCCGGCCCAGGTCTACGAGATCCCCGACGAGCAACTCGAGAGCGGTGCCGCCGAGGTCGACGTCCACGTCACCGCATCGAACTGCGTCCAGTGCGGCGCGATCACGGCCAAGGGCGGCCGCCTCACCCTCCCCGAGGGCGGCGACGGCCCGCTGTACCAGGAGACCTAGCTAGGCAGCTCGTTGCTCCGGCGGCCGCGCGGCGGCGGCACGGTCGATCATCCGCGAGGACCCCGAGAGCCACGGCGCCAGGTCCGGGTCGCGACGCCTGGTCGGCGGGGCGGTGGTCCATTCCTCGCATCCGGCGAACGCTTCGTCGAGGCGCTTGGCCATCGTGCTGCGGGGGCGCTGCTGGTCGAAGATCTCCTCTGACATGGCTCTCCGTCCTTTGTGTGGCGGGCGTCACAAGAATGCAGCCTCGGTCAGACGAAAAAAATGGCGGCGCGCTTTAGACCCCGCAGGTTGCGCCGGTTTTTTTCTACGCGGGGCCGATGAACGCCGCGATCTCGCCGGCGAGCTGCTGTGGCTGGTCGACGGGAACGAAGGTCTTTGCGTCGGAGATTGGGGCGATGCGGGCATTCGGGGTGTCGGATGCCAGGCGTTCGGCGTATTTGATCGGGAAGAAGCGGTCCCCGGGCGCCCACGCCAGCAGTATCGGCAACTCCGAGCTCTTCAGCTTCTCCGCCGCCTCGAGCGTGTAGCGCTTGTTCATCCCGACCGTGACCTTCCTGACGTCGTGTTTGACGCCAGCGTCGCTCAGGCCGGGCTTCATCCAGGAGGCGATCAGGTCGGCCGGGAGGGGATCGCGGGTGAAGGGGCGGAAGGCGATCCTGGCGAGGGCCCCGATCCGCAGAGGCGCGGCGAGCACCGCGATCCCCCCGGGCAGCGCCGCGATCCTCGGCAGAGCCTTGAAGATTCCCGGCGGGAAGTTCTCGTGCGTGTCGCAGTTTGTGAGGACAAGGCGGCCGATCCGCCCCGGGTGGCGGGTGACGAGAACCTGCGACATCGCCCCGCCGGAGTCGTTGGCGACGATCGTGACGTCGTCGAGGTCGAGCGCCTCGAGAAAGGCGGCGATCGTCGCGGCGATCCCGTAGGGGGTGAGGTCGGCGTCGGGATTCATCGCGATCTGCTGGGCGCCGATCGGCCAGTCCGGCGCGAGGCAGCGATGGGTGGCGGAAAGCTGGTCGACGACCCCGGCCCAGAGCCGTCCGTCGACCAGGTATCCGTGGACGAAGACGACCGGCGGTCCCTCGCCGGCCTCCCGGTAGCGGATCCTGCCGGCCGGCAGGTCGATCTCGCGGCGCTGATCGGAATCGGGCACGGTCCTACCTCCTGGACGAGATGGCCTTGTCGGCCTGAGGTTATGCGCTCGCGGCAGGGGGAGCGGCCGCCGGCGATGCGCCCGGCGCGCCCGCGGCCGAGACGGTGATCGACGCCCGCCGCGAGACCTTGTTCGCGTACATCCTGGCGTCGGCGAGCTCGAGCGCCTCGTCAGGGTCGAGCGCGTCGGCCGGGATCTCGACCGAGCCCCAGGACGCATTGATGTCGTAGCCGGCGCCGGCGGCGCTGAGCGCTTGGACCGCGGCCTCGGTGACATTGTCGGATTGATCGGGGGGGCAGGTCAGGAGCAGACAGAACTCGTCACCGCCGAAGCGGTAGGCGGTGCCGGCGGACCCGACCGCATCGCGGAGGGCGGCACCGAAGCGGATCAGCAGCGTGTCCCCGGCCGGGTGGCCGAAGCTGTCGTTGAAGTGCTTGAACCCGTTGAGGTCGAGGAGGACGAGCGAAACCGGCTGGTCGACCGTCGCCTCGGCGAACCGGGCCGGGAGGTCGACCTGGACGCGTCCCCGGCTGCCGAGCCCCGTCAGCGAGTCGGTTCGGACCTGCTCGAGCAGCGTCTTGTTCTCGCGGTCGCTCATCCCGAGCCTGATGATCACCGCCGTGATCGTCGCCGCCCAGAGGATCGTTGAGAGGGCGCTGGTGGCGCTGAAGTACTGCATCGCGAAGAGGCAGATCATCACCCCGGCGAAGACCGCGGGGACGATCAGGTCGCGTCGGCGGCTGCCCTCGGGTGGTGCCGAGATCGCCGCGGCCTGGGCCGGCTGCCAGAGGACGGCCCCGAGGCAGGTGGCGGCGATCAGGTAGATCGGGTCGATCCAGCCGCCGAGTGGAAGCGTTTCCCGGGTCGTCTGCAGGGTGTAGGCGAGGTCGGCGACGACGAGCGCGCTGAGCCCGGCCAGGAGCAGCGCCCAGGTCCGTCCGGGGCGCCATCCGGTGAGGGCGATGACGCCGACGACGATCGCCACCATCAGGATGTCCCCGAGTGGATAGGCGAGGGTGGTGGCGACCTGGAGCGGAGTGCCTTCGGTCGAGCCGGCGACGAAGTCGAAGACGAAGGCGGCTCCGATCGCGGCGGTGCCGAGCCCGGCGATCACCCCGTCCATCCACAGCCTCCAGTTCAGCTGACCGGCCCTGGCGCGGACGAGGACCGCGAGCCCGGCGTAGGCCAGTGGGTAGAAGGCGAGGTAGCCGATATCGGCAGGAGAGGGATAGGGGGCGGCGGCGTTGCCCTCGATCGCAACGGTCCAGTAGACCTCGGCCGCGCCCCAGGAGAGGATCGCGAGTCCGATCAA
This sequence comes from uncultured Solirubrobacterales bacterium, assembly GCA_963805455.1. Taxonomy (GTDB): domain Bacteria; phylum Actinomycetota; class Thermoleophilia; order Solirubrobacterales; family 70-9; genus VRUE01. The sequence continues at coordinate 148,071 of CAWDUJ010000004.1, read as the reverse complement.
TGTCCAGGCGGCGCGTTCGCGCCCGTAGCTCGAGGCCCTGACAAGACAGGCGAGGCCCGCGCCGAGGACCACCGCGTCGTAGAGGACGCCGCCGATCGCGAACTGGAGGCCGGCCCCGATCCCGGCCCAGTGGTAGAGCGCAACGATCGCGGTTCCGCCGAGCAGCAGGACGGCAAAGATCGCGCGCAGGATGCGCAGGGCGGGGCTGGACGCGGTGATCGACTGCTTTCTCACTGCCCAGGTATCGGCATTTCGGACCAATGCAACAAACCTGAATCGGGCCGCCCCCGTGCGTCATCTATCCTTCGAAGGGATGAAGACAGGAATCCATCCCGAGTACACGCTTTCCAACGTCCACTGCTCGTGCGGGAACCAGTTCTACACCCGCTCGACCAAGGAGGATCTGCACGTCGAGCTCTGCTCGGAGTGCCATCCCTTCTACACGGGCAAGCAGAAGCTCGTAGACACCGGTGGCCGGGTTGAGCGTTTCCAGCGCCGAGCAGCAAAGCACGCCAAGGCCAGGCGGTAGTAGTTGAGCCCGGACGGGGGCTCTCCGGCGGCGGAAGCGGTCGCGTCCAACGGCGCCGACCCGATGGTGATGCCCGACGGCGCGCTCGTCGCGAAACGCGATGCGCCGGTCGGCGGCCAGGCGGTCCTCGAGGGCGTGATGATGCGCGGCATCTCGACCTGGGCGGTCGCCGTACGCAACCCCGAGGGTCAGATCGAGCTCACCTCCGAAGGGCTGAAGCCGTGGGCCCAGCGCCACCGGATCTGGCGCGTTCCGGTGATCCGCGGCGTCGTCGCCCTCGGCGAGTCGCTGAAGATCGGGTTCCGGGCGCTGGCGATCTCCGCCAATGCCCAGCTCGAGGACGACGAGGACGGCGAGCCGGAAGAGATCGGCGGCTGGGTCTGGGGCCTGACCATCGCCTTTTCGCTGGCGCTCGCGGTGGGCCTCTTCTTCGTGGTTCCGGTCGGGCTGACCAGCCTGATCAAGGACCAGCTCGGCTCGGCGTTCCTGTTCTGGCTGATCGAGGGGGTCCTGCGGACGACGATCTTCATCGGCTACATCGTCGTCATCAGCCGCCTTCCGGATCTGCGGCGCGTCTTCGAGTATCACGGCGCCGAGCACAAGACGATCTCCTGCTACGAGGCCGAAGACCAGCTGGTCCCCGCGCGGGCGAAGCTCTACTCGCGCCTCCATCCCCGTTGTGGGACCAGCTTCCTGCTGATCGTGATGGTGCTGGCGATCTTCGTCTTCGCGCCGCTCGGTCTGCCCGCTTGGTACTGGCTGCTCGCCTCGCGGATCCTCGGGATCCCGCTGATCGCAGGCCTCTCCTACGAGGTGATCAAGTGGGCGGGGAAAAACCGCCGCAAAGCCTGGGTGCGGGCGTTGATGTGGCCTGGTCTGATGCTGCAGAACCTGACCACCCGCGAGCCCGACGAAGAGCAGCTCGCGGTGGCGATCGCCGCCCTCGAGAAGGTGCTCGAGGAAGAGGACGACGAGCTGGTCAAAGGCGACTCGCCGATCGAGATCGTCGCGTAGCGCCGTCCGCGCCGGCCCTAAGGTTCACAACATGATCGATGCACTGGTCGAACAGATCGAGCGGCGCTTTGCGGAGCTCGAGCAGGAAATGTCCGATCCCGAGGTGATCGGGAATCGCGAGCGCTACGCCGAGGTCGGGCGCGAGTACCGCGAGCTGCAGCCCGCGCAGGCGCTGGCCGCCGAGTACCGGACCCTGAAGGACGACCTCGAGGGCGCCCGCGAGCTGCTAGAGGAGGGCGACGACTCCGACCTGCAGAAGGTCGCCGACGAGGCGCCGGCCCGGCTCGAGGCCCTCGAAGAGGAGATCAGGCTCGCGATGGTCGAGCGCGACCCCAACGACGCCAAGAACGTGATCGTCGAGATCCGCGCCGGGACCGGCGGCGATGAGGCGGCCCTGTTTGCCGGTGACCTCTACAAGATGCTGGTCCGCTACGCGGAGGAGCTGGGCTTCTCGACCGAGGTCCTCTCGCAGTCGGCGGCCGAGGTCGGCGGATTCAAGGAGGTGACACTCGCGGTCAAGGGGGAGGGCGCCTACTCGGTCTTCAAGTACGAGGGCGGGACCCACCGGGTCCAGCGCGTCCCCGAGACCGAGTCGCAGGGCCGGATCCATACCTCGACCGCGACGGTGGCGGTGCTCCCGGAGGTCGAGGAGGTGGAGGTCAGCGTTGACCAGAACGACCTCCAGATCGACGTCTATCGCTCCTCCGGCCCCGGCGGTCAGTCGGTCAACACGACCGACTCCGCGGTCCGGATCACCCACAAGCCGACCGGGATCGTCGTCTCGATGCAGGACGAGAAGTCCCAACTCCAGAACAAGGAGCGGGCGATGCGGGTGCTGCGGGCGCGCCTCTACGAGCGCGAGCTGGCCGAACAGCAGGCGCAGATCGCGTCCGAGCGCAAGGCGCAGGTTGGAAGCGGCGAGCGCTCGGAGAAGATCCGCACCTACAACTTCCCGCAGGGCAGGGTCACCGACCACCGGGTCAAGGTCACCTCCCATAATCTCGACGGCGTTCTCGCCGGGGAGCTCTCGGAGTTCACCGACGCTCTGGCGGCGGAGGAGAAGCGGCAGCGCCTCGAGGCCGCGACCTCGACCGCCTGATCCGATGACGGGGGCCGGGACCGTGGGCGGCGTCTCCGAGGCGCTCGAAGCCGCCGTCGATGGGCTGACGGCGGCCGGCGTCGAGCGCCCGCGTCTCGACGCCGAACTGCTGCTCGCCGAGGCCTCCGGATGGGACCGGGCGATCCTCGCCGCGGATCCCGGGCGGGGCATCCCGGCGCCTGCGGCGCGTAGCTTCGGCGAGATGGTGCGACGGCGGCTGCGGCGCGAGCCGGTCGCGTACATCCTCGGCCGCCGGGGCTTCCGCTCGATCGAGCTCTCGGTCGACCCGCGGGTCCTGGTGCCGCGGCCCGAGACCGAGCTCCTGGTCGATCTGGCGCTCGAGCTGCGCCCCGGCATGGTGCTCGATGTCGGCACGGGCTCGGGCGCGGTGGCGCTGGCGATAGCCGACGAGCTCCCTGATTGCCGGGTGACGGCGACCGACACCTCGCCGGCGGCCCTCGAGGTCGCGCGCGGCAACGCCGAGGCGCTCGGGCTCGCCGACCGCGTGGGCTTCGAGTTGGGTTCGGTGCCGGGGACCGGCGAATTCGACCTGATCGTCGCCAACCTTCCCTATGTCGCCGAGAGTGACTGGGCCTCCCTCCAGCCCGAGGTGACCGAGTGGGAGCCGCGTGAGGCGCTGCTGGCCGGGCCCGACGGACTCGATGCGATCAGGGCTGTGATCGCCCAGGTCACCGAACGCGAACGCAGTTCGTCCCGCTATGCGGGCAAAACTGCGTTCGCTCTGGAGGTCGGCGCCGGCCAGGCGGATGAGGTCGAGGCGCTGCTGGGCGCGGCCGGGTTCACCGGGATCGAGCGGCGCCGCGACCTGGCCGGGATCGATCGAGTCGTCTGGAGGAGACGTGGCTGAGATCGTCTCGATCGAGCGCGACGGGGCGCCCGCGGTCCGCTCCGCGCTCGAGCGCTGCCTGGGGGAGGGCGGGGTCGCGATCTATCCCGCCGACGGCCTCTACGGGATCGCCGCCGACCCGGTCCACCCGGCGCCGATCGATCGGATCCACCGGCTCAAGGGCCGCGACGACGGCAAGCCTTCGGCGGTCCTCTACTTCTCGCCGCTGGCGATGAGGGAGCTCGTCGACGATCTCGGCCCCCGCGCCCGCGACGCCGTCGGCGCACTGCTGCCGGGCTCCGTGACCCTGATCCTCGACAACCCCAAACACCGCTATCCCCTGGCCTGCCGCGAGGACCCGGCCCGCCTCGGTGTCCGGCTTCTCGATGGCCCGCTGGCGGGCGTCATGCACCCGATGCTCCAGACCTCCGCCAACATCAGCGGCGAGCCGGCGCCGTCGCGATTCGAGGACCTGCCGGAGCCGATCGTCGCCGGCTCCGACCTGGCGATCGACGGCGGGGCGCTGACCGGCCGGCCCTCGACCGTGATCGACATCGCCTCGCTCGACATCGACGGGACCTGGTCGATCCTCCGCGAGGGCGGTCTGCCGGCGGAGCGTGCGGCGGAGGTGCTCGGCTAGCCCGGTCTCAGCAGTGCTGGGGGCCCGGGTGGTAGGGGAGGCGGACGATCCGGACCGAGCGGTTGTCGTTCTCGTGCTCCTCGTAGAGGAGGTTCTGCGGGTCGACCCGCATCACGTAGGCGAAGCAGCCGCGGAGGCCGCTGACGTTCACCCACTGGCGGTCGTATTCGGAGGGATAGATGTCCGACCACCCGACCGAGGTCCCGAGCCGCACCCGCTGCCGCCCAGGATCCTGATTGCAACCGGGGTAGACCCGGTGGCCCGGCGAGCGCCTCATCGGCTTCGTGCGCTCGAGGTCGCGAAGGCAGTAGAAGACCTTCGGCCCGGTCCGGACCCTTTCCAGCGGCCGCCCGTGCTGGTCGAGCGACCAGATCTCCATGCTGAGCGGGTTGTGGACCTTCCAGTAGGACCCGCCCCAGTAGGCGCCCACCGAGTAGAAGTGGAGCTGGGCCTTGGTCCGGAAGACCTCGACTCCGCCGCCGACCCGGTAGATCGCCTGGTTGGCGTGCATCCAGTTCCGCTTGTAACGCCGCCCGCGGAGCTCCATCGGCCCCCGGCCGCGGGAGCGGATGTCACTGGTCGCATGCAGCAGCGTCCCGCCGCCGTAGCCGTAGCCGCCGGAGCTCCGCTCCACGTAGAGGTCGGTGGCGCGCCCGACGCGCAGGTTGGGACAGAGCAGATGGCCCGACCCGGGCCCCTGACATGGGTCCTCGGCGCCTGTGCCTGCGCCGGGTGCGCCGCCGCTCAGCGCAGCGAGCGCGACCAGGGAAAGAGCCACTGCCGCGGTCAGGTGTCGGAAGCGGAAGCTCACTCCGGCAGGCTATATCCCGACCCGTTGGTAAGGTCGGAGATGTCCCATGAGTGAGCTTCCCGAGAACATTCAGAGCGCCCCGCTGGCCGAGGTCGATCCGGCGATCGCCGCGGTCCTCGACGCCGAGCTGCACCGTCAGCAGAGGACGCTGGAGATGATCGCCTCCGAGAACTTCGTCCCGCAGTCGGTGATGGAAGCGGTCGGCTCGGTCCTGACCAACAAGTACGCCGAGGGCTACCCCGGCCGCCGCTACTACGGCGGCTGTGAGGAGGTCGACGTCGCCGAGCAGCTGGCGATCGACCGGGCCAAGGAGCTGTTCGGCGCCGAGCACGCCAACGTCCAGGCGCACGCCGGCGCCCAGGCCAACAACGCCGTATACATGGCGCTGATCCAGCCCGGGGACACGATCATGGGGATGGCCCTCGACCACGGCGGCCACCTCAGCCACGGGATGAAGGGGAACGTCTCCGGCAAGCTCTACGAGGTGGTCGCCTACCACGTCGGCCGCGACGACCTCCTGGTCGACATGGACGAGGTCCAGCAGCTTGCCGAGGAGCACCGCCCGAAGGTGATCGTCGCCGGCTGGTCGGCCTATCCGCGTCACCTCGATTTCGCCGCCTTTCGCGAGATCGCCGACGGCGTCGGCGCCAAGCTTATGGTCGACATGGCCCATTTCGCCGGGCTGGTCGCCGCCGGCGAGCACCCGAGCCCCGTCCCGCACGCCGACGTCGTCACGACGACGATCCACAAGACGCTCTGCGGGCCGCGCAGCGGGATGATCCTCTGCCGTGAGGAACACGCCGCGGCGATCGACAAAGCGATCTTCCCCGGGCAGCAGGGCGGGCCGCTGATGCACACGATCGCCGCCAAGGCGGTGGCGATGCGGATCGCCGCGACCGAGCCATTCCGGGCCCGGCAGCGGCAGACGATCGCCAACGCGCAGGCGCTGGCTGCCGGGCTTCAGGAGGCCGGGGTCCCCGTCCTCACCGGCGGCACCGACGTCCACCTCGTCCTCGTCGACCTGACGCCCACCGGCCTCGACGGCAAGACCGCTGAGGATCGGCTTGAGGAGATCGGGATCACGGTCAACCGGAACGCGATCCCGTTTGACGAGCGGCCACCGATGAACCCCTCCGGGCTGCGGATCGGCACCCCGGCACTCACCACGCGCGGCCTTTTCGAGGACGACATGCGCGAGATCGCCGCCGTCATCGCCACCGCCCTGAGCGACGACTTCGACTCCGAGAAAGACTCCCTCAACGACCGCACCTCAGCCCTCATGGACCGCTACCCCCTGTACGACCAATTAGCGAGCGTCACAGCCTGATCTGGAATCCGGCCCTTGGATGGCCTGCCAGACTCCTCACGAGGTTCCTCCTATGTCAACCAATCAGCGAGCATCACGATCTGATGCTCTGCGAGCGGCGTTGATTGGCGAGCCTGCCGCCGCCCCCGGACGGGAAGCGGAGGAGGCGGCGGATGATGCGGACGCGAAGCGGAGGAGGCGGCGCTTTATGAAGCGCGGAGGAGGTGGCCGTTTACATGAAGGTTTGGGTTGACATGAGCGCCCCGGCGCACGTCCTGGTGCTGCGGCCGATCATCGAGCGCCTGCGGGCGCAGGGCCACACGGTGGAGATCACCTCCCGCGACTACGCCCAGACCCAGGCGCTGCTCGACCTGCACGGGATGCCACACACGCCGATCGGCCGCCACGGCGGCGCCTCGCGGGTTCGCAAGGCCTATCGGCTCGCGGCGAGGACCGCCGGGATGATCGGCTTCGGCCGTGGACGCTCGTTCGATCTGGCGCTGGCCCACGGCTCCAATGACCTCGCGATCGCCTCCCGGGCCCTCGGCATCCCGGAGGCCAACATGCACGACTACGAGTACGCGGTCACCCAGCATCACATCGGCTGCCGGCTCGCGAAGCGGGTGATGTTCCCGGAGTCGGTCCCGCCCGAGCGGCTGCGCCGGTTCGGGGTCGGCCCCGACAAGCTCTTCTCCTATCCCGGGATCAAGGAGGAGTACTACCTGTTCGACTTCGAGCCGGATCCCGATGCGATGGAGCGGCTCGCGGTCGACACCTCGCGGGTCGTGGTGGTCGTCCGCCCTCCGCCCGACGTCTCGCTCTACCACCGCAAGTCGAACCCGCTGTTCCCGAAAGTCCTGACCAGGCTCGGGCAGGACGACGAGGTGCACGCGATCGTCATGCCCCGCACCCAGACCCAGCGTGAGTTCATCGAGACGATGGAGCTGCCCTCGCTGATCGTCCCGCCCGGCGCGGTCGAGGCCCAGAGCCTGATCGCCCAGGCCGACCTCGTCGTCTCGGCCGGGGGGACGATGAACCGCGAGGCAGCTGCACTCGGCACCCCGGTCTACACCACCTACGGGGGACGGCTCGGCGGGGTCGACGAAGAGCTGATCCGCTCCGGCCGGTTGCGGCCGCTGACCGACCCCCGCGCACTGCCGCTCGAAAAGCGCTCCTCAGGAGCGACTCCGACGAGGCGGGATCCCGCCTTCCTCGTCGAGAGGATCCTCGGCACCGTCGGAGACTCGCCATCGCCCGGAGAACGACACCACGCCCTGACCTTCTAGGCGAGTCCGAGGAGACCCGGGCCCGGCTGCAGCACTTCATCGACCTCGCGGGCGATGGGGAGTCGCGGCCGATTGATTCGGTCCTGCGGGCGCTTGACGTCCTGATCTCGGCCGTGATCCTGACCGTCCTGGCGCCGATCCTGGCGCTGACCGCGGCCGCGATCTTCCTCTCCTCCGGCCGGCCCGTCTTCTACCGTGGCGCCCGGGTCGGCCGCGCCGGGCAGCTGTTCTGGATGTACAAGTTCCGGACCCTCGCTCCGGACGCCGAATCGCGGCTCGGCCCCTACCTGGGCGAGGAGCTCTCGCGCCGCACCGAGGAAGAGGTGACGCGGATCGGCCGGACGCTGCGGACGATTCACCTCGACGAGGTGCCCCAGCTCTGGAACGTCCTCCGCGGCGACATGGCGGTCGTCGGGCCGCGCCCGATCCGGCCCGCCTTCTTCACCGAGCTCTGCGAGGAGATCCCCCAGTACTGGCAGCGCCTGGTCGTCAGGCCCGGGGTGACCGGGTTTGCCCAGACCCGGGTCACCCGCGAGGAGTCATGGGCGAACAAGCTCGCGCACGACATGGAGTACATCGCCGACCGCTCCGTCCCCCTCTACGTGAGCGTTCTCTTCGCGACGGCGACCAAGGTCGCCGGCCGCGGCCCTGCCGCCCCCGCCTGACCCGAGGGACGTGCCGGTTGTTAGGGGCCACTATGGGTACCTAACAACCGGCACGTCCGGTTGGCGCGGGCGCGGCTGACAGACTGCCGCTGCATGTGCGGCATCTGCGGCCTCGTGACCGCGAACGGAGACCGCCCGGACCGTGACGTGGTGAGGCGGATGAGCGCTCGCCTCGTCCACCGGGGACCCGACAGCGACGGCCTCCACGCCGAGGGACCGGTTGCGCTGGCGGCGAGGAGGCTCTCGATCATCGACCTCGAGGGCGGGACCCAGCCGATCGCCAACGAGGACGGCACCGTCGTCGTCGTCCAGAACGGCGAGATCTACAACTACCGCGAGCTGCGCCGGGAGCTGGAGCGCAGCGGCCACCGCTTCGCGACCGCCTCCGACACCGAGGTCCTGGTTCACATGTACGAGGAGCACGGCGACGAGTTCGTCGAGCGCCTGCGGGGGATGTTCGCGATCGCCGTCTGGGACTCCCGCTCCTCGCGCCTGCTCCTCGCCCGCGACCGGTTCGGGATCAAGCCGCTCTTCTACCGTCTCGCCGACGGGACACTGTCGTTTGCCTCGGAGCTGAAGGCGATGCTCGAGCAGCCCGGGTTCTCACGCCAGATCGACCCCCACGCCGTCGCTGCTTTCCTGACCTTCAACTCGGTCCCGGCGCCGATGACGATCTTCGCCGAGGCGCGGAAGCTGCCGCCGGGCTCGACGCTCGCATGGCGAGAAGGCGAGATCGCGATCCGGCGCTACGCGCGGCCGAGCCCGGCTCCCGCCGGTGAGGTCCGCAGCGGGCCCGCCGGGCAGCTGGCGGACGAGCTGCGCGAGACGCTCCGGGACTCGGTCCGCGCCCACCTCGTCGCCGATGTCCCCGTCGGCGTCCTGCTTTCCGGAGGGGTCGACTCGGCCGGGCTGACGGCGCTTGCCGCAGGCGAGTCCTCGGAGCCGGTTCGGACCTTCTCGATCGGATTCGAGGAGGCGAGCTTCGACGAGCTCGAGCGGGCCCGGATGATCGCCGCCCGCTACCGCACGGATCACCACGAGCTGATCCTCCGCCCCGACGCGGCCGAGCTGCTGCCGAGCCTGGTCGAGGCCTTTGACGAGCCGTTCGGCGACTCCTCCGCCGTCCCGACCTACCTCGTCTCGCAACTGGCCGCGGGCGAGGTCAAGGTGGCCCTCTCGGGCGAGGGAGGCGACGAGCTCTTTGGCGGCTACTACACCTACGTCGCCGACCTGCTGGCCCCGAAGGTGGCGCCGCTGGCCGCCCTGGCGGCGCCGCTGGTCGAGGCCCTGCCGAGCTCCGACTCGAAGGTGAGCCTCGACTACAAAGCGAAGAAATTCGTCCGCGGTGCCCGCCTGCCGGCGCTCGAGCGCCACCACGCTTGGAAGGAGATCTTTCCGGCGCCGATCCGGGCCTCGCTGGTGAGCGGAGGGGGGAGCGGCTGGGACCCGGTCGACCTGCTCCGCGAGCGCTACGCCGAGACCGAGGGCGCCGAGCCGCTGGCCCGCCTCCAGGACCTCGACCTCGGCATCTACATGGTCGACGACCTGCTGGTCAAGACCGACCGCTCGAGCATGGCTCACTCGCTCGAGCTGCGGGTCCCATTCCTCGACCAGCGGGTGGCCGAATTCGCGCTCGGCCTGGCGACGCCGCTCAAGGTCAGGGGCTTCGCCAAGAAGCGGCTCCTGCGCCAGGCGCTGGCGCCGCTGCTGCCGAAGGAGATCGTCAGCGGGCCCAAGCAGGGGTTCTCGATCCCGCTCGCGGCCTGGCTGCGCGGCCCGCTAGAGCCGTTTGCCCGCGAGACCCTCTCGACCGCGACGCTTGAGCGACAGGGCTGCCTCGACCCCGCGGTCGTCACCCCGATCCTCGACCGCCACTGCTCCGGCAAGGAGGACCTCAGCCGTCAGCTCTGGGGCCTGATGTCGTTCACACTCTGGTTCGATCGGTATGCCCGCTAGCCTCGACGCGCTATTCGCATTCCTGCTCGCGGGCGTCCTGGCGCTGCTGTTGGTCCCGGTCACCGACCGCCTCGCGCGCCGGGTCGGCGCGATCGACTTCCCCAACGAACGCTCCCTGCACGCGGCGCCGACCCCGAAGCTCGGGGGGCTCGCGATCCTCGTCGCGGTCCTCGTCGCCGCGTTGATTTGGCTTCCCTGGGATGCCGAGACGAGGACGATCCTGATCGGCGCCGTCCTGATCACCGCCGTCGGCTTCCTCGACGACGTCTACGACCTCGGGGCGGGGTGGAAGCTGCTCGGCCAGACGATCGCGGTGATCGTCCCGGTCACGGCCGGGGTCACCGTCGAAAGCTTCACCTTCCCGTTCCTCGGAGCCCTCGACCCCGGCTCGGTCGAGTTGATCGGCCTGCCCGGCTCCGGCTCGATCGACCTCGGTGACGTCGGCACCGTGGTTGGGATCGTCGCCGTGATCAACGTCATCAACCTGATCGACGGCGTCGACGGCCTCGCCGCGGGGGTCTGCCTGATCTCCGGCGTGACCCTGGCGGTGATCGCGCTCTCGCTCGACCGCAACGCGGCCGGGGTGCTGGCCGCGCTCACCGCCGGGGCATCGCTCGGCTTCCTCCGCCACGGCTTCCCGCCGGCGACCACCTTCATGGGCGACACCGGATCCAACCTGCTCGGGTTCCTGCTGGGGGTGGTGGCGATCCAGGGAGCGCTGAAGACGAACGCGGTGATCGCTCTGTTCCTCCCGTTGATCATCCTCGCGGTGCCGATCCTCGACACCGGGTTCGTCGTCGCCAAGCGGCTCAAATACAGGCGGCCGATCTACCGAGCCGACCGCTGGCACTTCCACCATCGGATGGCCGACATCGGGTTCTCACAGCGGCGCACGCTCGCCTACCTCTACGGCTGGACGGTGGTGATGGCGGCGCTGGCGCTGGCGCTGCGCTTCGTCCCCTACAGCGACAACCACGGCAACTTCGACTTCTTCTGGAGCGCGGTGATGATCTTCTTCGGCCTCCTCGCGCTTGCGGCGAGCGTCTATCTGGTCGAGGTTCTCGAGATCCTCAAGCTCCGCCAGGCGCGGCTGCGCCAGCTCGTCGGGCTGCGGAAGGACGCCGGCAGGCCGGTCCCGGAGCCGGATGCGGTCAATCGCGCGGTCGAACGCGAGCTCGAGACCGGGAATTTTCCGGCGATCGATCCCGAGACGGGCGAGTTCGAGGCCCTCGATCCGGACCCGACACCGGGTCCCGGGCGGTAGTGGCAACCGTCACGAAACTGGCTCTAGAAAGCGGATAGCGGCACTTTTCGGATATAGTCGCGATTCCGCCCGCTCGTCCCGTGCCGGGCGGATTTTATGTCTCCTCCTAAGAACGTCGACCTGATGGTCCTGGCAGCCGCGCTCGCGGTTTTTATCGTTGCCGGTTGGCCGATCCTCGGCTTTGCCGTCGCCGCCGCGGCGTGGGTTGCGCAGCGCGGAATCCAGGTCCTCGCCGGCCGCCGGATCGCGACCGCGCTGGAGAACGGGAACCGCCAGAAAGCGATGGGAACCCTGGCCGCGTCGACCCTGGGCCGGGTCTGGCTGATGGTCACCGCGGCGCTCCTAGCCGGCATCGCCGACCGCGAAACCGGGCTGGCGGCGACCCTGCTGCTGCTGGTCCTCTTCACCGTCTCCTTCGCCGCCCAGGGGATCGCCTACCTGCTCGAGCCGGAAGGCAAGGTGTCCTAGCGTGGAGGCCACCGTCGACGCCGCCGCTGAGAAGCGCGGGCTCTCGACCAAAGCGAAATTCCTCATCGGCGCCGGCGTCTACCTCGGGATCGCGATCCTGCTCGGGCTGATCTTCGGCAGCGACGGCAAGAACGAAGCCTTCCAGCCCCAGAACGAGTTCAAACTCGAACCCTGGGTCTCGATCGAACTCGGCGGGATCGACCTCAGCATCAACAAGGCCGTCTTCTACCTCCTCCTCGCCAGCGCCCTGACGGTCGTGGCGATGACCTGGATCGCGAACCGGATGGCGCAGAAACCGAACCGGGTCCAGACAGCGGTCGAGGTTGCTTACGACCTGACCAAGAACAACATCACCGGCGGCAACCTCGACTCGGCGACGGCGATCCGCTGGTTCCCCTTCCTCGGCGCCCTCTTCTTCTTCATCTGGTTCTCGAACATGATCGGGTTCATACCGCTGCCGACCAACACCGAGCACACGGTCGACATCCTCGGCATCGCGGTCCCCTCCTTCGCCCTCTACGCGGCGACCGCCAACCTCTCGATCCCGCTGGTCCTGACGCTCGTCGTCTGGGTCTCCTACCACGTCGAAGGGATCCGGGCCAAGGGCCTCTTCAAGTATCTGGCGAGCTGGCTGCCGCCCGGTCTCGAGGACATGAACCCGCTCGCGAAGGGGTTCATCTTCGTGATCGAGGCGATCTCCCACTTCGCCCGCCTGATCTCGCTCTCGGTGCGGCTCTTCGCCAACATCCTCGCGGGTCACCTGCTGCTGCTGTTCATGGGCGGCGGGCTCGCGGTTCTGCTCGGGATCGCCGCGCTCGGCGCCCTCACCTTCCCCCTCGCCTTCTTCTTCTTCATCCTCGAGGTCGGTCTTATCGCCACCCTCCAGGCTTTTATCTTCTCGACCCTGACCGCGATCTACATCGGCGGAGCAGTCTCCGCCAGCCACTAGAAAAGGAGAGCTGTTCAATGGACCTGTCCCCAATTGCCGCCGCGATCTCAGACGAAGGGATCGAATCGGCCGGCAAGGCGATCGCGCTCGGCGTCGGCGCCGGGCTCGGCTCGATCGGTGCCGGTATCGGCATCGGATTCATCTTCGGCAAGGAGATCGAGTCAGTCGCCCGCCAGCCTGAGATGAAAGACGAGCTCCAGAGCATTCGTTGGCTCGGCTTCGCCCTGACCGAGGCCGTCGCCTTCTACACGTTCATCTTCGGCCTCATCGCCTTCTTCCTCTAGGCCGGACCAGTGGAGCTGATCCTCGGTGAAATAGCGGGCTTCCTGGTCTTTGCCGCTGAGGCGGCGGGGGAAGAAGAAGGCGGCAGCTTCCTGGTCTCTCCCGGGCTCGGGCTGATGATCTGGACGCTGGTGCTGTTCCTGTTCACGATGTGGGTATTGAGCAAGCTCGCCTTCCCGAAAATCCAGGCGGCGCTGGATAAACGGGCCAAAACGATCGCTGAGTCGATCGAGGCGGCGGAACGCCAGCGCAAGGAGTCAGACGAGCTGCTCGAGGAGTACCGGGCGCGCCTCGCCGAGGCCCGCGAGCAGGCCGACGACATCATGGCCCGCGCTCGCAAAGCGGCCGAAACCGCGGAATCCGAGGCCACATCGGCGGGCAAGGAGAAACGCGAGGAGCTGGTCTCCCAGGCCAAACGCGACATCGAAGGCGAGACCCGGCGCTCGCTGCAGCAGATCCGCAAGGAGGTCGCCGACCTGACCGTCCTCGCGACCGAGAAGGTGACCCGCAAGTCGCTCGACGACGATGACCAGCGCCGCCTGGTCGAGGAGGCGCTGAGCGAGGTCGACTTCACCAGCCTCTCGGGGTCCGAGAGAAACTGATGGCGCAGGAGGCCCCCCGGGTATATGCCGAGGCCCTGTTCGACGTGGCCAAGGAACATGGCAAGCTCGACGCGATCGGCGACGAGCTCGGCCAGTTCGCGGACGCGGTCGGGGCCGAGCGCGAGCTGCAGGTCTTCCTGTTCAGCCCCTACTTCTCCTCCAAGGAGAAGATCGAGGGGCTCCACCGGGCAGTCACCGGCGCCGACAAGGAGCTGGTCAACTTCCTCGAGCTGCTGATCGAAAAACACCGCATGACCGAGATCTTCCGCATCCGGAGCCGCTTTGAGCAGCTCTGGAAGGAGGAGAACAAGCGCCTCGACGTGACCGTGACCAGCGCGGTCGAGCTCGACCCCGCGGTGGTCGAGAAGGTCGGGGCCGAGGTCGAGCGCCAGACCGGCCAGAAGGTCGAGCTGGCGAGTCGCGTCGACGGCCAGATCCTCGGCGGGATCGTCCTGCAGGTGGGCAACATGGTTCTCGACGCCAGCATCCGCAGTCGCCTGGAGAAACTTCGAAAGAGCGTCGCGCAGGCGGCGTAAGGAAGGGAAAAAGAGCACCCAATGGAGATCAAGCCGGACGAGATCGCATCGATTCTCAGGGAGAGGATCGAGGGCATGGACACGGCGAGCGCCGACCTCACCGAGGTCGGCACGGTGCTGTCGGTCGCCGACGGCATAGCCCGCATCCACGGCCTCGACAACTGCATGGCGCTGGAGATGCTGGAGCTGCCGCATGGGGTGACCGGACTCGCGCTCAACCTCGAGGCCGACAACGTCGGTGCCGTGATGTTCGGCGAGTGGGAAAAGATCGTCGAGGGCGACACCGTCAAACGCACAGGCCACCTGCTGGAGATCCCGGTCGGCGACGCCCTGCTGGGGCGCCTGGTCGACCCGCTCGGGCGGCCGCTCGACGACAAGGGCGACATCGACACCACAGAGACCCGCCCGGCCGAGTTCAAAGCCCCCGGCGTGGTCGAGCGCCAGCCGGTCGAGGAGCCGGTCCAGACCGGCCTGATGTCGATCGACGGGATGATCCCGATCGGCCGTGGCCAGCGAGAGCTGATCATCGGCGATCGCCAGACCGGGAAGACGGCGATCGCGATCGACACGATCATCAACAACCGCGACAAGGACCTGATCTGCATCTACGTCGCGATCGGGCAGCGGATGTCGACCGTCGTCCAGCTCAAGGAGGTCCTCGAGGAGAACGGGGCGATGGAGAACACGATCATCGTCGCCGCTCCCGCCGACGAGGCGGCACCGATCAAGTACATCGCGCCCTACGCCGGCTGCGCGATGGGCGAGCACTTCCTCTACAACGGCAAAGCCGCCCTCTGCGTCTACGACGACCTCACCAAACACGCTTATGCGTATCGCCAAATGTCACTCCTGCTGCGGCGCCCGCCGGGTCGCGAGGCCTACCCGGGTGACGTCTTCTACCTGCACTCGCGGCTGCTCGAGCGGGCGGTGAAATTGAACGACGAGCTCGGTGGCGGCTCGCTGACGGCGCTGCCGATCATCGAGACGCAGGCCTCCGACGTGTCGGCCTACATCCCGACCAACGTCATCTCGATCACCGACGGCCAGATCTTCCTCGAGTCGGACCTCTTCAACTCGGGCGTGCGGCCGGCGATCAACGTCGGCATCTCGGTCTCCCGGGTCGGTGGCAACGCGCAGACCAAGGCGATGAAGAAGGTCGCCGGGAAACTGCGCCTCGATCTCTCCCAGTACCGCGACCTCGAGGCCTTCGCCCAGTTCGGCTCCGAGCTCGACCCCGAGACCCAGAAATCGCTCAACCGCGGCGAACGGCTGGTCGAGCTGCTGAAACAGAAAGAGCGCGACCCACTCTCGGTCGCCGATCAGGTCGCCTCGATCTTCTCCGGCACCGGCGGCTATCTCGACCGGATCAAAACCGAGCGCGTCGGCGAGTTCCTCGCCGACCTCCGGGTCCGGCTCCACTCCGAGAATGCCGAGCTGCTGGACCGGATCGAAGAGACCGGCAAGCTCGAGGAGGACGACGAGGAGGCACTCGGCAAGGCGATCGCCGATTTCGTCGACGACTTCGGCCCCGACTTCGACGAGCACGGCGACCCGGTCGAGGCCGGCGAGTCCGACCGCATCGTCTCGGCCGAGGAGCGCGAAAAGGGCTCCCGCGTCGAGGAGGAGGCCGAGGAGGCCAAGGGGGAGGCGGAGGCGGCACCCGCCTGAAGGCGGCCGCCTCCCCGACCACCCACATTCGGATGACCCACCTGTCGCTTCGCATATCGGCGTCCTCGGGCTCGCCTTTGGCACCACCAAAGGCATCACCCTGCGTTCTTGATCTGCTCGGACAGATGGGCGACCCGCCCGCACGTCGCCGGGAAGGCGCCCGCCTGATGGCATCTCAGAAGGAAGTCAAAAGCCGCATCGCGTCGATCAAAAACATCAACAAGATCACGCGGGCGATGGAGATGGTGGCCGCGGCGCGGCTGCGCCGTGCCGAGCAGCGGATCGCGGCCCTGCGGCCCTACGCGGAGGGGATGCGGAGGCTGACCCGCCAGGCCGCCGAGCACGCCGGCGGCGTCCCCCGGGTTCCGGTCCTCGAAGAGCACGAGTCCGAAAAACGCGTCGGCCTGCTCCTCGTCACCGGTGACCGGGGCCTCGCGGGCGCCTTCAACACCAACATCATCCGCGACGGGATGCGGCTCGCCGGCGAGCTGCGCGAGCGCGGGGTGGAGCCCGAGTTCTCGGCGGTCGGCCGCAAGGGCGTCTCCGCGTTGACCTTCCGCAAACAGGAGCTGAGCGGGACCTACATCGGGTTCACCGACCGGCCCGCCTTCGCCAACGCCCGCGAGATCGGCGAGGAGCTGACCGCGCGCTACGTCGACGGCGAGGTCGACCGGGTCGAACTGGTCTACAACCGCTACGTCTCACCGCTGACCCAGCACGTCTGGCGCCAGACGCTGCTGCCGATGCAGCGGGCCGAGGTGATCGGCGAGGGAGCCAGCGACGAGGGGGCGGAGGGCGAGGAGACCGAGGGCGAGAAGGCGCAGGCCTCGGCGCTCTGGGAGTACGAGCCCGAGGCCGAGATCCTGCTCGGCCAGCTGATCCCGGAGTACGTGAACATCTCGGTCTATCGGGCTCTGCTCGAGTCCGCCGCCTCCGAGCTGGGGGCGCGGATGACCGCGATGCGGAACGCGGCGGAGAACGCCGAAACGATCATGGACGACCTCACCCTGGAAATGAACCGGGTCAGGCAGTCCGAGATCACGCAGGAGATCCTCGAGGTTGTCGCCGGCGCCGAGGCGCTTGGATGAGCGAAGCGCGAAATTCATTTCTTGCGATTTCCAGAACGATCAATCAAAGGAAGCGATGTCTGAGAGCAACGGAACCAACGTAGGACGAGTTGAGCAGGTCACCGGCGTCGTCGTCGATGCCCACTTCCCCGAGCAGCTGCCGGAGATCTACTCGGCGCTGGAAATCGAGATGGGGGGCGAAGGGGACGTCGAGAAGACCAATCTGATCTGCGAGGTGCAGCAGCACCTGGGCGACGACCGCCTCCGCGCCGTGGCGATGGACGCCACCGACGGCCTCAAACGGGGTGACCCAGTCGTCGACACCGGCAACCCGATCACGGTCCCGGTCGGGGACGAGACGCTGGGACGGATCTTCAACCTGCTCGGCGACCCGATCGACAACGGTCCCGAGCTCAAGGGCAGCGAGCGATGGCCGATCCACCGGCCGGCGCCCTCCGCGTCGGATCTCGCCCCGACCCAGGAAATCCTCGAGACCGGGATCAAGGTCATCGACCTCCTCGCTCCCTATGCCAAAGGCGGCAAGGTCGGGCTGTTCGGCGGTGCCGGGGTCGGCAAGACCGTCCTGATTCAGGAGCTGATCCGCAACATCGCCGAGGAGCACTCCGGCCTCTCCGCTTTCGTCGGCGTCGGGGAGCGCTCCCGCGAGGGCAACGACCTCTGGCTCGAGATGAAAGAGTCGGGCGTGCTCGAGAAGACGATGCTCGTCTTCGGCCAGATGAACGAGCCGCCCGGCGCGCGCCTGCGCGTCGCCCTCTCCGGCCTGACGATGGCGGAGTACTACCGAGAGCAGGGCGGGCAGGACGTACTCCTGTTCATCGACAACATCTTCCGCTTTGTCCAGGCGGGCTCGGAGGTCTCGGCCCTGCTCGGGCGCATGCCCTCCGCCGTCGGCTACCAGCCGACGCTGGAGACCGAGATGGGCGGGCTGCAGGAGCGGATCACGTCAACCGAGCGCGGCTCGGTCACCTCGATCCAGGCCGTATACGTCCCCGCCGACGACTACACGGACCCGGCGCCGGCCTCGGTGTTCGCCCACCTCAACGCGACCACGGCGCTGTCGCGGGCGATCTCCGAGAAAGGGATCTACCCGGCGGTCGACCCGCTCGACTCGAGCTCGACAATTCTCAAGCCGGACATCCTCGGCGAAGAGCATTACCGGACCGCGACCGAGGTCCAGGAGGTTCTCCAGCGCTACAAGGAGCTCCAGGACATCATCGCGATTCTCGGCATCGACGAGCTCTCCGACGAGGACAAGCAGACGGTCTCGCGCGCGCGCAAGATCGAGCGCTTTCTCAGCCAGCCGTTCTTCGTCGCCGAGCAGTTCACCGGCCGCACCGGCGAGTACGTGCCGGTCGCCGAGACGGTCCGCGGCTTCCGCGAGATCCTTGACGGCGAGCACGACGAGCTCTCCGAGGGCGCCTTCTACATGCAGGGCTCGATCGACCAGGTGACCGAGAACGCGGCCAAGGCGAAAGCGTAGGAGTTGGCGGGAGAGACGAAATTCGAGGTCGAGGTCCTCACCCCTGAGGGTGAGGTCTTCAACGGCGAGGTTCGCCAGGTCTCGACCCGGACCGCCGGCGGCGAGATCGGGATCCTCGCCAACCACGCGCCGCTGCTGGCGGCGCTGCGTCCGGCCGAGCTTCGCCTCCACGTGAGCGACTCGGAGACGGTCCGCTACGCCCAGGCCCACGGCTGGCTGCAGGTGTTCGGCAACCACGCCCGGCTCCTGGTCGAGGAGGCGATCGCCCCCGAGGACCTCGATCAGGCCTCCCTCAAAGAGCAGCTCTCCGACGCCGAGCGCCGGGTGTCGGAGTCCGAGGAGGGGAGCGCCGCCATGGCGCGGGCGGAGAAAGACCGCGATCGCGCGGAGGCGTTCCTCGCTCTGACGCAGGGATGAGGGGGGCCGATACCCCCCTGCGGCAATTGACGCACCTCGCTGCGCTCGGTGCGAATGAGGAGCGCGGGCTCCGCCCGCGCAATTGTCAGATTGCATATCGCCGCTTCGCGACATTGCCGCAGAGGCGCATCGGCCCCCCGCGTCCGCGAGCCCGGCGAGAAGCGCCTCCGCTCGACCGAGCCGAGCCTCCACGCTGCGGGCGTCGAGTTCCGGCCCGCTCTTCAGGAGCAGTGTCCGATCGCGCACCGTGTCGGGCAATCTCCGGTCATCCTCCGCCGGAATGTCGCGAAGCGGCGAAATGCAATCTTGATTCCTGCGCGGCGCAGCCGCGCACCGACACTGGGAGCGAGGCCCTTGGGCCGAGCGACCTCAATTCCGCCGGGGGATGACCGGAGATTGCGGTCAGTTCGTGGGAGGCGGCGATGAGTGAGGAGTTGGTGGCGCTCGTCGAGCGGTTGATCTCCTACGACACCTCCGAGCCGGAGGCGGTGATGGAAGCCGCCGGGTTCGTCAAGGGCTGGCTCGAGGCGCGCGGGATCGAGGCACAGCATGAGGAGGTCCGGGGCCTGCCGGTGCTGAAGGCCGAGGTGGGGCCCGAGGAGGGGCCGACGGTCGTCCTTCACGGCCATCTCGATGTGGTCCCCGGGCGGCCGGGCCAGTTCGACCCGTTTCGCGACGACGACCGGCTCTACGGGCGCGGGACGTACGACATGAAGGGGGCGCTGGCGGCGATGATGGTGACGACGGCGGCGATGCGCGACCAGGGCCAGGTCCGGGTTCGTCTCGGGATCGTCGGCGACGAGGAGTCCGAGGAGGAGGCCGAACGCGGCAGCGATCGCCTCGTCGACAGCGGCTTCGTCGGCGACTTCGCGATTACCGGCGAGCCGACCAATCTGGAGATCGGCGTCGAGGCAAAGGGGGTGCTGGCGATCCGGCTCGAGGTCTCCGGGGTCGCCGCCCATGGCGCGACGCCGTGGCTCGGCGACAACGCTGTGCTGCGGGCCGTCGACGTTTTCCGCAGTATCGAGTCGCTACCGTTTGCGCGGCACAGCTCAGAGCTGTTCGACCGCCCTTCGATCAACCTCGGCCGGATCCTGGGTGGCGACGCGCTCAACAAGGTGCCCGACCGATGCGCGATCGACGTCGACATCCGCTACCTGCCAGACCAGGAACCCGCCGTGATCCTCGATCAGGTCCGGGGGCTGCCCGATGCCGAGGTGACGCAGCTGTTCACCCGGCCGCCGGCGGTCGTCGATCGCGACCTGCCCTACGTGCGGGCGCTGCGCGACGCGGCCTCGGCCCATCATCACGGCGAGCCGATGAGCGTCGGCCGCGACGGCGCCTCCGACGCGGTCTCATTCCTGCGGGTGGGTGTCCCGGCGGTCGAGTTCGGCCCGATCGGCGACGGGCACCACGGACCGGGGGAGTGGGTCTCGATCTCCTCGCTGCTGAACTACAGGCAGACGCTCGAGTCGTTCCTGCGGGCGCTGCCGGAGCGCCTTGGCGATGATTGAGGAACCGTTCAAGAAGCCCCCGCCGTCGGGGGACTTCCAGCCGCCCCCGAAGCCGAAGCGCTACTGGTGGCGCTTCACGCTGGCGGCGGTCGTGATCGTCGCCGCGAGCGCCGCCGCGACCGCGACCAGCGCCCTCCTCTACGTCGGCAGCATCGCCGACGCCCTCTCCCACAACCACATCCTCCAGAACAAAGTCCAGAAATACCTCTCCCAGACCAACAGAGGGGAACCGCAGAACATCCTCATCATCGGGTCCGACAAACGAGCCAGCGAACCGGAAGACCCGGGGCGCTCGGACACGACGATCCTGCTCCGACTCGACCCCGACAAGGACACGATCTCCCTGATGTCGATCCCCCGCGACCTCAAGGTCGAAATACCGGGTGTCGGAACCGACAAGTTCAATGCCGCCTTCGCCTACGGGGGACCGAAACTGACACTCCAGGTGGTCAAGGAAATGACCGGCCTGCCGGTGAACCACGTCGTCAACGTCGACTACCTCGGCTTCGTCAGGGCGGTCGACGCGATCGATTGCGTCTACGTCGACGTCGACCGTCGCTACTACCACTCGAACGTCGGCGTCTCGGCCTCCGAAGAATATTCCGAAATCAACATCCAGCCCGGGTACCAGCTGCTCTGCGGGAAAAAGGCGCTCCAGTACGTGCGCTACCGGCACACCGACACCGATCTGGTCCGCGCCGCACGCCAGCAGGACTTCCTCAGCGATGCCCGCGAGCGGGTCCCGATCGCCGACCTCGTCCTCGACAAACACAAGCTGATCGACATCTTCACCGAATACACGACATCCGACATCAGCGATGCCGAGACGATGCTGCAGGTCCTGAAACTGTTTGTCGCCTCGCGCAACGCGACGATCAACGAGGTCAACTTCCCGGCTGAACTCGGGCCGAGCTACGTCTACGCATCACCGGAAATGATCGAAGGGGCGATCGAAAAGTTCCTCGGCAGCGAAGCGAGCGGAGGCCCCCGCGGCTCGCTCGACAGGCCGGGTGGCGACGGCGGCAAGGAAAGCAAGTCCGGCGGTTCCAAGAAGAAGGCCAAGAAGAAGGAGAAGAAGGGCAAGCCGAAGCTGGAGGCCAAGCCGCCCGGCGAGGACGGGCTGGTCCCCGCCAGGGAATCCGGCGAAGCCGAGGCGAAGGCGGTCGCCCGCAAGGTCAGCGGCGGCTTCCCCGTCTTCTTTCCGACGAGGCTGCCGTCGGGCGCCGCCTACGAGGAAACCGATCCCTACCTCCATGTCCAAGACCCCCGCGTGTACCACTTCAAGGACACCGACGGCAATCGCCACGGCGCCTACAGGATGGTGATGACCCTCGAACTGCCGGATGGGGTCCACTACTTCGGCCTGCAGGGGATCCGTGGTTGGGAGGACCCGCCGATCCTCGACAGCCCGAGCCTGACGGAAACTATCCATGGCCGCGAATACGACATATTCCTCGACGGCGATCGGATAAAGATGATCGCCTGGCATCGGGGCGAAAACACCTACTGGGTATCGAACAGTCTGCTGCGGGTGCTGACCAATGACCAGATGGTGGGGATCGCCCGCTCGGCGGAGGTCAAGATCCCGAATCAGAAGAGGAAGAAGCAAGTGAGGAACGCCAAGTGAGCACGGAGCGAGAGCCGATCGGAGTGATCGGGGTCGGCTGGGTCGGGCTGGTGACCGCGGCCTGCTTCGCCGAGCTCGGCCATCCGGTGATCGCCCGCGACATCCTCCCCGAGAAGGTCGAGGCGCTCTCGCGCGGTGCCCAATTGCCGATCCACGAGCCGGGCCTCGACGAGCTCGTCCGCAAGAACGCCGACCGCCTCACGTTCACGACCGAGATGAGCGAGGTCCTCGATAAGACGAGGCTGCTCTTCGTCTGCGTCGACACGCCGCCCACCGCCTCGGGCGATGCCGACCTCAGCCGGGTGCGAACGGTCGTCGAGGAGCTCGACGCCGACGGCGATCACGTCCTGATCATGAAGAGCACCGTGCCGGCCGGCACCGGCGACGCGATCCGCCGTGACCTCCCCGACCTCGCCTACGTCTCCTGCCCGGAGTTCCTCAAGGAGGGGAGTGCGATCGGCGATTTCCTCAACCCCGACCGCGTCGTCGTCGGCGCCGATCCCGGCGACGAGAGGGCGGGGGATCTCGTCGCCGGCCTCTACGAGCCGCTCGGCGGCGAACTCGTCAGGACAGACGTCACCAGCGCCGAGATGGTCAAGCTCGCATCGAATGCGTTCCTCGCCACCAAGATCTCCTTCATCAACGAGATCGCCAACGTCTGCGAGGAGGTCGGCGCCGACGTCCGCGAGGTCTCGCGGGGAATGGGGCTCGACGAGCGCATCGGCCCGAAGTTCCTCAACGCCGGCATCGGCTGGGGCGGGAGCTGCTTCGGCAAGGACACGATCGCGCTCAAGAAGCTGGCCGGAAACAGCGGCTACCACTTCCAGCTGCTGAGCGCGGTGATCGAGGTCAACGAGCTGCAGAAGCGGCGCGTGGTCGGCAAGCTGAAGAAGCACCTCGGCTCGCTGGCCGGCAAGCGGATTGCCCTGCTCGGCCTCGCCTTCAAGCCCGACACCGACGATATGCGCGACGCCTCGAGCCTGGTGCTCGCGGCGCGCCTCGAGGGCGAGGGCGCCGAGGCGGTCGCCTACGACCCGATCGCGACCGAGAGGGCCCGGGTGCTGCTGCCGGCCGTGAAGCTCGCCTCCTCCGCGCTCGAGGCGCTCGAGGGCGCCGAGGCGGCGGTGCTGGTGACCGAGTGGCCAGAGTTCGCCGACCTCGACTGGGCCGAGGCAGCCGCCAGGATGGAGCGGCCGCTGATCGTCGACGGACGCAACTTCCTCGACCCGGCCTCGCTGCGCGCCGCCGGGTTCGAGTACGAGGGGATCGGCCGGGCGCCCGCCCCCGCGCCCGCCCCGACACGGGCCGAATAGGTGCCATGCAGGCGATCGTCCTCGTCGGCGGCGAAGGCACGCGGCTCCGGCCGCTGACCGAGACCGTCCCTAAGCCCGCGCTGACGCTCGTCGACAGGCCGTTGCTGGCCTACACGATCGAGTGGCTGGCGGGCCACGGTGTCGACGAGGTCGTTCTTGCCTGCGGGTTCCTCCCAGACGTGCTGCAGGAGGTGCTGGCGGGTGAGGAGGAGCGGACCGGCGCGACGATCCTCTACGCCGCCGAGCCCGAGCCGCTCGGCACCGCCGGCGCGATCCGGTTCGCCGCCGCCGAGCTGGGTGACGGGCTCGGCGATCGCTTCCTGGCCCTCAACGGCGACGTCCTCACCGACCTCGACCTGACGCTCCTCCAGCGGGCCCACGAGGAGTCGGGCGCGCGGGCGACGATCGGCCTCTGCGGGGTCGAGGACTCCTCCACCTACGGCCTGGTCAGCACCGGGCCCGACGGCGGGGTCACCGAGTTCGCCGAAAAGACCGGAAGGCCGATCCCGGGCGAGATCAACGCCGGCGCCTACGTCCTCGAGCGCTCGGTGCTCGATGAGATCGCGCCGGGTCAGAACGTCTCGATCGAGCTCGACGTCTTCCCCCGCCTGATCGGCAACGGCCTCCACGCGCAGGTGCTCGACGGCTACTGGATGGACATCGGGACCCCGGAGCGCTACCTGCAGGCGAGCTGGGACATCCTCGAGGGGACGGTCAGGACCGAGGTCGAGCCGACCTCGCCCGGCGTGCTCGTCGCCGCCGACGCGATGGTCGCCGAGGACGCGATCGTCGGGCCGCGCGCGGTCGTCTCCGCGGGCTGCCGGATCGATGCCGGCGCCGAGGTCCGCGAATCGGTCCTGCTCGACGGCTCCACGGTCGGCGAGGGTGCGCGGGTCAGCGGCTCGATCCTCTCGCCCGGCGCCGTGGTCGGGCCGACGATGATCGTCGAGGGCGCCGTCGCGGGCCGGCGCGAGAAGGTCCAGAGCTGAGGACGACGATGCTCGAGGACGTACTGTCGATCCCCGATCACCTTCGCGACGCGCTCTGGCGGGTCGAGTCGGCGCGGATCGCTCCCGCCGAGGCGGCCGGCCTGTTCGTCTGCGGGATGGGCGGCTCGGCGATCGGCGGCGATCTCGCCGCGGCCGCGCTCGGGGACCGCCTGCGCCACCCGCTGCTGACGATCCGCGACTACCGGCTCCCGAGCTGGGCGAGCCCGGAGTGGGCGGTCCTATGTTCGAGCTACTCGGGGGAGACCGAGGAGACCCTCTCCTGCTTTGAGGCCGCCGGCGATCTCGGCGCCCGCAGGATCGTCGCCAGCACCGGTGGCGCGCTGGTCGAGCTGGCGCGGCCGGCCCAGGTGCCTGTGATCGGCCTGCCGGGGCTGCTTCCGGCGCCGCGGGTCGGCGTCGCCTACATGCTCGTCTGCGCGGCCGAGGTCGCCGCCCTGACCGGCGTCGCACCGAGGGTGGCGGACGAGGTCGAGGCGGCCGCGGGCTTCCTCGAGCAGCGCACCGAGGAGCTCGGCGCCAGGGCGAAGGAGATCGCGGCGTCCCTCGAGGGGGCCCTCCCGATCGTCTATGGAGCCGACCTGACCGGCCCGGTCGCCCAGCGCTGGAAGACCCAGATCAACGAGAACGCGAAGCTGCCGTCCTTCTTCGTCGCGCTCCCCGAGGCCGATCACAATGACATCTGCGGCTGGGAAGGGGTCCCGGCGACCGGGGCGAGAGCGGTGGCCCTGATGCTCGAGGACGGCGGTCAGCATCCCCGGGTCCAGCGGCGCTTCGAGGCGACGGCGGCCGCGATCGAGGCCACCGGGGCGCCGGCGATCCGAATCGAGGCCGCCGGCGAGAGTCGCTCCGAACGCCTCCTCTGGACGCTGATGCTCGGCGACCTTGTCAGCCTCGAGCTCGCAGAGGCGCGGGGCGTCGACCCGCTCCCGATCGAGGCGATCGACAGCCTCAAGAGCGCCCTTGGCAAGCCCTGATACGTATCCTTCGCCGGCAAGGAAAGAGACGAAAGGAATCGATGGCAACCGCCACCACGAACTACAAAGTCGCCGACATCGAGCTCGCCGAGTTCGGGCGCAAGGAGATCGGCCTCGCCGAGGTGGAGATGCCCGGCCTGATGCAGACCCGCACGGAGTTCGCCGAGCAGCAGCCCCTGAAGGGCGCGCGGATCACCGGCTCGCTTCACATGACTGTCCAGACCGCGGTTCTGATCGAGACCCTGATCGCCCTCGGCGCCGAGGTCCGCTGGGCCAGCTGCAACATCTTCTCGACCCAGGACCACGCCGCGGCCGCGATCGCCGCCGCCGGGATCCCGGTCTTCGCCTGGAAAGGCGAGACCCTGGAGGAGTACTGGTGGTGCACCGAGCAGGCCCTGCTCTGGCCCGACGGAGACGGCCCGAACATGATCCTCGACGATGGTGGCGACGCCACCCTCCTCGTCCACAAGGGCGTCGAGTTCGAGAAGGCGGGCGCCGTCCCCGACCCGGCCTCGGCCGACTCGGAGGAGTTCCGCGTCGTGCTCGAGACCCTGCAGCGCTCGCTCGAGTCCGACCCGCAGCGCTGGACCGAAATCGCCGCGCGGATCAAGGGCGTCACCGAGGAGACGACCACCGGCGTCCACCGGCTCTACCAGCTGGCCGAGACCGGCGATCTCCTGTTCCCGGCGATCAACGTCAACGACTCGGTCACGAAGTCGAAGTTCGACAACCTCTACGGCTGCCGCCACTCGCTGATCGACGGGATCAACCGCGCCACCGACGTGATGATCGGCGGCAAGGTCGCCGTCATCTGCGGCTACGGCGACGTCGGCAAGGGCTGCGCCGAGAGCCTCCGCGGCCAGGGCGCCCGGGTGATCGTCACCGAGATCGACCCGATCTGCGCCCTGCAGGCGGCGATGGAGGGCTACGAGGTGCGTCCGCTCGAGGACGTCGTCGATTCGGCCGACATCTTCATCACCGCCACCGGCAACAGGGACATCATCACCGCCGGGGACATGGGGCGGATGAAGCACAACGCGATCGTCGGCAACATCGGCCACTTCGACAACGAGATCGACGTCGCCGGGCTCGAATCATCGCCGGCGGAGCGGATCAACATCAAGCCCCAGGTCGACGAGTGGCGCTTCCCCGACGGCCACTCGATCATCCTCCTCTCCGAGGGCCGGCTGCTCAACCTCGGCAACGCGACCGGGCACCCGAGCTTCGTGATGTCGAACTCGTTCACCAACCAGGTGATCGCGCAGATCGAGCTCTACGGCCAGCCCGAGGGGTTCACGGCGAAGGAGGTCACGGTGTTGCCGAAGCACCTCGACGAGAAGGTCGCGCGGCTGCACCTGGCGGCGCTCGGGGTGAAGCTCACCGAGCTCTCCGAGGAGCAGGCCGCCTACCTCGGCATCCCGGTCGAGGGCCCCTACAAGCCCGATCACTACCGCTATTGAGGAACCAGCCGCGTTCAAGGTGGCACCCGCCACCCCCGGACGCGGGAGCGAGCGAGCGAGCATTCCGGTGATCATCGGCGCGAGCGAGCGGGAGCAGAGGAGGTGGCGGCATTGATGAAAGCTATGGTGCTTGGCTGCGGGACTGGGGACCCGGCTGCGGCCGATCACCAACGCGATGCCGAAGCCGATGGTGCCGGTTCTCAACCGGCCGGTGATGGAGCACATCCTCAGGCTCCTCCACGGCAACGGGTTCACCGAGGCGATCGCCAACCTGCACTGGTTCCCGGAGACGATCGAGGGCCGCTTCGGCGACGGCTCCGAGCTCGGCGTCGACCTCTCCTACAGCCGCGAGGAGCAGCTGCTCGGGACCTCGGGAGGGGTCCGAAACGCGGCCGGGTTCCTCGGCGACTCATTCCTTGTGATCTCGGGGGACGCGCTCACCGACATCGACCTCCGGGCGATGGCCGATTTCCACGAATCCCACGACGGGATCGCGACCCTGGCGACGAAGCGGGTCGCCGACACGAGCCAGTTCGGAGTCGCGATCACCGACGAGGACGGGCGGATCCAGGGGTTCCAGGAGAAGCCGCCGGCCGCCGAGGCGCTCTCCGACCTCGCCAACTGCGGCATCTACATGTTCCGCTCGGCGATCTTCGACTACTTCCCCGAGCCCGGCACCAGCAAGGCCGCCTCGGAGGACGACCCACCCGGCTTCGCCGACTGGGCGATGGACGTCTTCCCGGACCTGCTGGCGAGCGACGCCCCGTTCTACTCGCACGAGATCGACCGCTACTGGAACGACATCGGCAACCTCGAGGAGCTGCGGCAGGGGAATCTCGACGCGTTGCTCGGCGAGGTCGCGATCGAGCCCGGCGCGCCGGAGGTCGGCGACGGCGTCTGGTCGGCCGGCCCGCTCGAGGGAGCGGCCGTCAGCGGCCCGGCGCTCCTGGGCGAGGGGGTCGAGCTCGGCGAGGGCTGCCGGGTCGAGGGGCCCGCGGTGATCGGCGACGGCTGCCGGATCGGCGCCGGGGCCCTGGTCCGGGACGCGATCCTGCTCGAGAACGCCGAGGTCCCGGCCGAGGGCATGCTGGCCGGCGGCATCGCGGCCCGCGTCGCCGCGGCCTGACTCCGATTTGACGCTTCTTGCGCGCCACCCGCGCGCCCGCGGAACGCAGGCTGGGCCGGTGAACCTGGTCGAGACGGTCACCGCGGCGCTGCTGCCGAGCCTCTGCGCCGCCTGCGGCCGCTCCTGCGAGGACGGCTCGGTCGTCTGCGTCCCCTGCGCGCGGCGGCTGGCTGCGGTGGCTCCGCTGCGCGGCGCCGGGCCCTCCGGGGTCGACCGGGCCTGGTCGGCGGCCCCCTACGAGGGAATTGCCCGCGACCTGGTCGCCTCGCTCAAGTTCCGCGCCCTGCTCCCGGTCGCCGGGCTGATGGCGGAGCGGATCGTCTGGCTCGCCCCGGGCCACATGCTGAGCGGCGAGGTCGTCCCGGTCCCGACCGCGAGGGCGCGATCGGTGAGGCGCGGCTTTGACCCCGCGGGCGAGATCGCCGCGGCGCTTGCCGTCCGCGCCGGGCTCCGGCTCCGGCCCTGTCTGGCCCGACGCGGCGGTGGCCGTCAGGTCGGCAGGCGCCGCGCCGAAAGGATCGGCCGCCCGCCGAGGATCCACGCCAGCGCCGAGGCGCCACCCAGCGCCCTGCTTGTCGATGACGTCCTCACCACCGGCTCGACCCTGGCCGCCGCCGCCCGCGCCCTGCGCGACGCCGGCGCGGTGCGGGTCGTCGCGATCACGTTCGCCCGCCGGCTCTGATGTCAGCGGTTGACCGAGGACATGTCGGCGTAGCGGTCGCCGGCGGCCGGGCCGATCGCGCTCAGGCGCTCGAGCTGCCCCGCACTCAGCACGAGCGAGTCGGCCGCCGCGTTCTCCTCGAGCCGGTCGACCCGCTTGGTGCCGGGAATCGGGGCGATGTCATCGCCCTGGGCCAGGACCCAGGCGAGCGCGACCTGGGCCGCCGTCGCCTCCAGCTCCCCGGCGACGGCCTCGACCTCGTCGAGGATTCGCAGGTTGTCCTCGAAGTTGCCCTGCGTGAAGCGGGGGTTGGAGGAGCGGAAATCCCCCTCGGCCTCGAGCGCGGCGCGGTCGCGGAAGCGGCCGGCCAGGAATCCTCGCCCGAGCGGCGAGTAGGCGACGAACCCGATCCCGAGCTCCCGCACCAGCGGCAGGATCTCCTCCTCCGGATCGCGGGTCCATAGCGAGTACTCGGACTGCAGCGCCGTGATCCGGTGGGTCTTGTGGGCGCGGCGGATCGTCTCCGGCGCGGCCTCGGAGAGCCCGATATGGCGGATCTTGCCCTCTTCGACGAGCTCGCCGAGGGCACCGACCGTCTCCTCGATCGGCGTCCCGGGGTGGACGCGGTGCTGGTAGTAGATGTCGACGTGGTCGGTTGCGAGCCGCTTCAGCGAGCCCTCGATCGCGATCCTGAGGTTCTCGGGTGAGCCGTCGATCCGGCGCTCGCCGCCGTGGCGGTGGGAGAGGATCCCGAACTTCGAGGCGACGACGAACTTGTCGCGCCGGCCGGCGATGGCGCGTCCGACCAGTTCCTCGTTGGTGAACGGCCCGTACATCTCGGCGGTGTCGATGAAGTCGATGCCGAGCTCCCGGGCACGGTGGATGGTGCGGACCGACTCCTCATCGTCGGTCGCGGCGCCGGCATAGAAGGCGGACATGCCCATGCAGCCGAGGCCGAGCCTGCTGACCTCGAGGCCTCCGAGTGAGATTCGTTTCATGCGTGCGCTCCGTTCTTGAAGTGTTTGCCGCCCAGCACCGGGTAGCGGTGCCCTGTCCAACCTAGAGAGCGGCCCGCCTCGGCATCACTTGTCGGCGGCTCGGAGTGGGCGTAGCATCGGGATCACGACCAAAGGAGGGCATGGATGCGGATCGAGATACGCGGGCGCAACGTCGAGGTGGACGGCGAGCTGGAAGCCCTGGTCAAAAAACGCTTCAGCCGGGTCGGCAAGCAGGTCTCGGAATTCGCGACGCTCGAAGTCGAGATCTCCGAAGAGGCCAACCCCTCGATATCCGACAGCCAGATCGCCGAGGCGACACTGCGGCTGAAGGGCGTCACCCTGCACGCGCGTGAGGCATCCCCCGAACTGACCCACAGCGTCCACGAACTGGCGGAGGACATGCGCCGCCAGGTCAAGAAGCATCGCGAGAAGCGCCGTAAGCGCAGCCAGACCCGCAAACTCGTCAACCGGATGCGCGGCCGCCCCCTGGAGTCGTAGGGCTTCGGCGGTCCAGTCCGGCTGGGCAATACAGCTACCCTAGGGTCGATGGCCAACGCTCGGGACATGGTCACGCGCGCGCTGCGCGTGGGTGAGGGGCGCAAATTCAAGTCCTACGAGAGGCGCGCCCAGGAGATCAACGAGATCGAGCCCGAGATGGAACTTCTCGGGGACGATGAGCTGCGCGCCGAGGCCGACGCCCTCCGGGAGCGCGCTCGCAATGGCGAGGCCCTCGACGACCTCCTGCCCGAGGCGTTCGCGCTGACCCGGGAGGCGGGCCGCCGTTCGATCGGCCAACGCCACTTCGACGTCCAGCTGGTCGGCGGGATGGCGCTGCACGAGGGCGCGATCGCCGAGATGAAGACCGGCGAGGGAAAGACCCTGACGGCGACGCTCGCCGTCTTTCTCAACACGCTCGCCGGCGACAGCGTCCACGTCGTCACCGTCAACGACTACCTCGCCCGCCGCGACGCGGAATGGATGGCGCCGGTCTACGAGGCGCTCGGCGTCACCGTGGCCGCGATCCAGGACGCCGACGACCACGCGGCTCGCCAGGTCAAATACGCCTGCGACGTCACCTATGGGACCAACTCGGAGTTCGGCTTCGACTACCTCCGCGACAACATGGCCGCCAACCTCGAGAACTGCGTCCAGCGCGACCACAACTTCGCGATCGTGGACGAGGTCGACAACATCCTGATCGACGAGGCGCGGACTCCTCTGATCATCTCGGGCGCTCCTGAACAGGCCGCCCAGACCTACTACCAGTTCGCCCGCCTGGCCCGTCAGATGGAGGGGGTGCCGGCGAAAGACCGTCTGCGCTCGCTGGGGGAGTCGAAAGACACCTCCGAGGCCGACTACGACTACGAATTCGACGAGAAGCACAAGACCGTCTCGCCGACCGAGCGCGGCGTCAAACGCGCCGAGGAGTTCATCGGCGTCGACAACCTCTACCTCTCCGAGCACGGCAGCCTCGTCAACCACCTCGTCCAGGCGCTCAAGGCCGAGTCGCTCTACAGGCGTGACAAGGACTACGCGGTGGTCGATGGCGAGGTGATGATCATCGACGAGTTCACCGGCCGCATTCTCGAGGGGAGGCGCTGGTCGGAGGGCCTCCATCAGGCGGTCGAGGCGAAGGAGAACGTCGCGATCGGGGAGGAGAACCAGACCCTGGCGACGATCACCCTTCAGAACTACTTCCGCCTCTACGACAAGCTCTCGGGGATGACCGGCACCGCGCTGACCGAGGCGACCGAGTTCATGAAGATCTACAAGGTCCCGGTCGTCGAGATCCCGACCAACCGCCCGATGGTCCGGCTCGACCACAACGACCAGATCTTCAAAACAAAGGACGGCAAGTGGAAGGCGGTGCTGGAGGAGATCATCGCCCGCCACGAAGAGGGCCAGCCGATCCTCGTCGGGACGGTCTCGGTCGAGGTTTCGGAGATGATCTCGGGAGAACTGAAACGTCGCGGGGTCGAGCACGCCGTCCTCAACGCCAAGCCCGAGCACGCCGAACGAGAGGGTGAGCGGATCGCCCAGGCCGGCCGCCGCGGCGCGGTGATGATCGCGACCAACATGGCCGGCCGCGGCGTCGACATCAAGCTCGGCGGCGACCCCGAGCACCTCGCGATCACCGAGCTCAAAAAACAGGGCATAGGCCCCGACGACGAGGGCTACGAGGAAGCGCTGGCGGCGAAGGAAGTCGAGCTCGAGCCGCAGTGCAAGGCCGAGGCCGAGGAAATCCGCGACCTCGGCGGCCTCTACATATGCGGCACCGAGCGCCATGAATCCCGTCGCATCGACAATCAGCTGCGCGGCCGCTCCGGCCGCCAGGGAGACCCGGGGGAGACCCGGTTCTTCCTCTCCGCCGAAGACGACGTCATCCGCCTCTTCGCCGGCGACCGGATCTTCAAAATCCTCGACCGCCTCGGGCCCGTGGACGACGAGGGCGGCGAGATGCCGCTGGAGGCGAAGATGCTGACGAAAACCGTCGAGGGCGCCCAGAAGAAGGTCGAGGAGCAGAACTTCCTGATCCGCAAACGGGTCCTCGAGTACGACGACGTGATGAACGAGCAGCGCCGCGTCGTCTACAAATACCGGCGCGAGATCCTCGAGGGCCGCGACATTTCCGATGTCGCCCGCGACGAGCTCGAGGGCGTGATCGACCGCCTCGTCGACGAGTACACCCCGGGCGACGAGCTGACCGAGTGGGACATGCCCGAGCTCGAGGGCCAGCTGCGCCAGATCTGGCCGGTCGGCATCGACGTCGGCTCGATGGCACCGGAGACGGTTGATCGCGAAAAGCTGAAAGACGAGCTCGAGGACGACGCGATGAGCGCCTACGACCAGCGCGAGGAAGAGCTTGGCGAGGAGCTGATGCGCTACCTCGAGCGCTCGATCCTGCTCGACGTCGTCGACAACCGCTGGCGCGAGCACCTCTTCGACATGGACTACCTGCGCGAAGGCATCCACCTCCGCGGCTTCGCCCAGATCGACCCCCTCGTCGCCTACAAAAACGAGGGCTTCATCATGTTCGAGGAGCTGATGCACTCGATCTGGGAGGAGTTCAGCAAGCTGGTCTTCCACGCCAAAGTCGAAGTCGACCCCTCCCAGCTGCAGGGCTCCTTCGCCGGCGGCGGAGGCGAAGGTGGGATCGCGCTCGACTACTCCGGCGGCACGCCGGACGGGCAGCCCTCGGCGCTGCAGGAGGTCGCCGCATCCGGCGGCGCTCCCGTTGGCGTCGGCGCGGCCGGCCCGAACGGCGACAACGTCGGCGCCGCGCCGGAAGTGGTCGAGACCGTCGTCAAGGACGAGCGCGTCAAGGACATCGGCCGCAACGATCCGTGCTGGTGCGGCTCTGGCAAGAAGTTCAAGAAGTGTCACGGCGCCTGAGGGCGTCTGGCCTGCGCATCTCGGCGTCCTCAGTCGGTCGCCTGCGGGTCACGCACGAAAGTGCGCTCCCCTTGTCGACCTCCCTGCGTACACCGACCTGCTTGGCCAGACACCCTCAGGAAACTGGGTGAAGTCTCAGGATCCCGTTCGGGAGTTCATCCGCGCCTTCAACGAGCGGGACCTCGACGCGTTCGTCGCCGTCCTCGACCCGGATGTCGAGCTGCACGCGATGCGGGGTCTGCGGCGGGGGGTGGAGGCGGCGCGGCTGTGGGCGACGAGGCCGCCGGGCGGGGTCCAGCAGACGATCGTCCTCGACGACCTCTACGAGGAGGGGACCGAGTCCGGAGGCGGCTCCGCGGTGGCGCTGATCCGCCGGGCCTGGGTCTGGGACGAGGACGGCTCGGCCGCGGGTGAGGACGTCATGGCCTGGTACTTCGAGCTCCGCGACCACCGGGTCCGCATCTGGCGGCCGTTCGAGGACCGCACCGAGGCGCTCCACGCCGCCGGATTCGACCGCGGCGTCGGGTCGGCGTAGGATCTTCGACCGATGGCCACCGTCGCAGAGAACAACGCGGAGGCAGCCGAGGCCTGGAGCGGCTCGCTGTTCGAGTGCTTCGTCAAATATCGCGACCTGGTCGTCGGCGGCCTCGGCGCC
This sequence comes from uncultured Solirubrobacterales bacterium, assembly GCA_963805455.1. Taxonomy (GTDB): domain Bacteria; phylum Actinomycetota; class Thermoleophilia; order Solirubrobacterales; family 70-9; genus VRUE01. The sequence goes on along the minus strand of CAWDUJ010000004.1, from coordinate 114,433 downwards.
CACGGCGAGGCGGCGATCGCGGCCCATCTCCCGAGTCCGGGCGACAGGGTCATCGACATCGGATGCGGATTCGGCGACACCACCCGGCGACTCGCCGGCATCGTCGGGGCGGGCGGCGGCGCTCTCGGCGTCGACGTCTCGGAGCCGTTCATCGACCTGGCACGCAAGGAGGGCGCCGGCGTCGACAACGTCAGGTTCGAGGTCTGCGACGTCCAGGTCGGGGAGTTCGGGGAGACCTTCGACTACGCCTTCTCGCGGATGGGGATCATGTTCTTCGCGAACCCGGTCCAGGCCCTGCGCAACGTCCGCGCCTCCCTGGCGCCGGGAGGTCGCCTCTGCGCGGTCGTCTGGCGGCGCAAGCTCGACAACGAGTGGGTCCGGCGCGCCGAGGCGGTCGTCGACAAGTACCTCGATCACCCGGAGGAGACCGACGAGCCGACCTGCGGCCCGGGACCGTTCTCGATGGCGGGCGCCGACACCGTCAGCGAGCAGCTGGTGCTGGCCGGGTTCGAGGAGATCACGCTGCAGCGCTGCGACCTCCCGATCAAGATCGGCAACGACCTCGACCAGGCGGTCGAATTCAACATGGCGCTCGGGCCGGCGGGTGAGGTGCTGCGCCTCTGGGAAGACCGGATCGACGAGATCAAGCCGAAGATCGCGGCTGAGCTACACGAGGCGCTCGCCGAGTTCGACGGCCCCGACGGTGTCATCGCCCCGGCCTCGACCTGGATCATCGGCGCCCGCTCCCCAATAGGCTAGGTGTATGGCTGACGCAGTGACGGAATCGGTTCCGGCGCGGCTCGCCGCTATCCGCGGGCAGTTGAAGCTGCTCGCGGATTATCTTTGACCCCTCCTCGCTTCAGGGAGAGGTCGAGCGGCTTGAGGAGGAGATGCAGCGGCCCGGGTTCTGGGACGATCAGGACACCGCCGCCCGCACCAGCGCCGCCCACGCGAGCGCCCAGCGCAAACTGAAGGGGTTCCGCGAGCTCGAGGCCGACGTCGACGACCTCGAGGAGATCGCCGAGATGTCGGCCGGAGACGATGAGCTGGCGGGTGAGCTCGCGACCCAGATCGCCTCGGTCGAGGAGCGACTCGCCGAGCTCGAAGAGGCGCGGCTGTTCAGCGGCGAGTACGACGCCGGCGACGCGGTGGTCACCGTCCACGCCGGTGCCGGCGGCACCGACTCGCAGGACTGGGCCGAGATCCTGCTGCGGATGTACCTGCGCTGGGCGGAGCGGCGCGGCTTCGAGATCGAGATGAAGGAGGCATCCCCCGGCGAGGAGGCAGGGCTGAAGTCGGCGACCTTCATCGCCCGCGGCGAGAACTCCTACGGCCTCTTCGCCGCCGAGCGCGGCGTCCACCGGTTGGTCCGGATCTCACCCTTCGACTCCTCCGCCCGCCGTCACACGAGCTTCGCCCAGGTCGACGTCGGGCCGATGGTCGACGAGGACGTCGCGGTCGAGATCGACGACACCGAGCTGCGGGTCGACACCTACCGCGCCTCGGGAGCGGGTGGCCAGCACGTCAACAAGACCGACTCGGCGGTGCGGATCACCCACCTTCCGAGCGGGATCGTCGTCCAGTGCCAGAACGAGCGATCGCAGACCCAGAACAAGGCGGCGGCGATGCAGCTGCTGCGCTCGAAGCTGATCGAGCTCGAAGAGCGCAAACGCTCCGAACGGCTCGCAAAGGAGCGCGGCGAGGTCAAAGAAGTCGCCTGGGGATCGCAGATCCGCAGCTACTTCCTCCACCCCGACCAGCGGGTCAAGGACCACAGAACCGGCCACGAGGTCGGCGACGCCGAACGCGTCCTCGACGGCGACATCGACGAGTTCGTCCGCGACTACCTCAACAAGACCGCCTCATGAACCGCCGCCTCCTCCGACCCGCGTCCGGGGGCGGCGGCAACGTGCCATATCGACGCCGCTCGCAGAGAGTCAGTTCGTGATGCTCGCTAGTCGGCCCTCCGAGGGAGACCCAGAGGGGTTGCTGGTGCTGCATCACGGCCGCGGCAGCGACGAGACGGACCTGATCGGGCTGGCCGATCTTCTCGATCCAGAGCGCAGACTTCACGTCGCCGCCCCTCGGGCGCCGCTGGCGCTGCCGGGGTCCCCCGGATTCCACTGGTACATCGTTCCGCGGGTCGGCTACCCAGACCCCGACACCTTCAACGCCGCCCGCACCGCGCTCTCCGAGTTCCACGACCGGCTCTGGGAGCAGACCGGAATCGGTCCCGAGGCGACGGTCCTGGGCGGGTTCTCGATGGGCTCGGTGATGAGCTACGCGATGGGCCTCGGCGCCGGCCGGCCGGCCGTCGCGGGCCTGCTTGCGTTCAGCGGCTTCATCCCGATCGTCGAAGGGTGGGAGCCCCATTTCGAGGACCGCGCCGGGACCCGGGTCTTCATCGCCCACGGCGAGAGCGACCCGGTCATGGAAATCGGATTCGCCCGCAGCGCCCGCGAGCAGATCGAGGCCGGCGGCCTCGCCGTCTCCTACCACGAGTCGCCCGTCGGTCACCAGATCGACCCGGCGCATGTGCCGCTTGCCGCCGAGTGGCTGCGGGCGACGATTCCCGCTGCGGCCTGAGCCGGGCCGCTACTCGACGGGGCCGGCGGCGGGGTCCGACTGGAGCCAGACCGTCTGCCCGTGCAGCGTCCGCTTCTGCGAGAGCCGCCTGGTGAAGTAGGGCTGGCAGAAGCTCGGGGTGGAGGGGATGTCCAGCGTCAGAAGGTAGTCGCTGGCGCTGCGTGCCTTCTCCATCTGGCCGCTGCCGAGGCTCTCGGTGATGCGGACGACGCCGCTTTTCCCGAAGTGCCGCTTGACGATGTCGAGCGCGAAGGAGTCGTGGCCCTTGTGCACCTCGAAGTCGAGGTAGGCCCGGGTGGGGACGACCATCGAGTAGCGGACGATGAAGCGCAGTCGGTTGTGCGAGGCCGAGGAGACGACCCTGGCCTGCACGGTTCGCAGCAGGCATTCTTCGGGCGGGTAGGGGCCTTCTTCAGCCCCGTTTTCGGGCCCTTCGCATTCGAGGACACCGACTTCCCATTCGAAGCAGGCTTCTTCTCCTTCTCCTTCGCTTTCGATCATTGGAGCCACCGGCAATTCCGGTGCCGGGTTTGGGGCGGCGGTCGAGCTTGCCGCCTTGACAAGGCAGAGGAGGCCGATCAGGACGACCGGGGCGACGATCGAGACCAGCCACGCGAGGCGGGTCAGGTTGAGCTCGCGGCTGGGGTTTCCCGGGCGGTGGGTCATCACTCCCGTCATCGGCCCGGGGTGATGCTCGCTTAAGTAAAGCTTTGGTCAAGGGCGCCCTCGAGTTCGAGCAGGGCCCGCTTCATCGGCAGGCCGCCGCCATACCCGCCCAGCGCGCCTCCGGTGCGCAGCACCCGGTGGCAGGGGACGACGATCGGGATCGGGTTCGAGCCGCAGGCCGAACCGGCGGCGCGGACGGCACGGGCGTTGCCGGCGCTGGCCGCGACCTCCGTGTAGCTGCGGGTCTTTCCGTAGGGGATCCGGTTGATCGCCCGCAGGACCCGGCGGCGGAAGTCGCGGCTGAGGCGCCAGTCGAGCGGCAGGTCGAACTCGGTCAACCCGCCCTCGAAGTAGCCGTCGAGCTCGCGTCGGGCCTCCTCGAGGCGGTCCGGCGCCTCGAGGACCCTGGGCGAGATCCGCGCCACCAGGTCCTCGAGCAGCTCGTCCGGCTCCTGACCCGGCAGCCCGACCCGGACCAGGCCCCGGGAGGTTCCCGCGAGCAGGAGCTCACCGAACGGCGAGTCGGTGGTCGTGTAGGCGACGTCGATCAGTCCCTCGTCGGCGGCACGCTCGGTCAGTCTCTGTATCTCAGCCTTCATCCCAGCTCCTTTCTCAATCTCTTGACTCCCTCGTGCAGGCTGCGACGCGCCGCCTCTGGTGAGCAGCCGAGCGCGGCCCCGATCTCGGCGTGGGGGAGGTCGGCGCCGAAGCGGAGGGCGACGGCCGCCCGCTGTTTCGGCGGCAACGTCTCGACCGCGTCCCAGATCCCGTCCCCGGGCTCGGGGTCGTGGACCGCGACCTCGACCGGCTCGGCGACCGGAAGCGGCCGGCGGCCGTTGGCGCGGTGGTGGTCGATCGCCTTGCGATGGGCGATCGTCAGCAGCCAGCCGCGGAGGTTGCCGTCGTCGCTGAGCTTCGGGTAGGCGCGGAGCGCAGCGAGGAAGGTCTCCTGGAAGCAGTCCTCGGCGTCGTCGCGGCCGACGGCGCCACGCAGGGTCGCCATCACGATCGCGGCGTGCTCGTCGAGCAGGATCTGGAACGGGGGCAGTCGGCTCACCTCACTGATTTAAACGCGGCCGGGGCCCGGATCGTGAGGCGCGAACGCACTTTGTCCCGGTATGCGGGTCAAACTGCGTTCGCGCACACTAACTAGGCTGCGGCAGATGGTGTGTGAGGACGCAGACAAGCTCTCGGCCGTGGTCGCCCGGGCGCTGGCCGAGGACGTCGGGTCAGGCGACGCGACCTCGGAGGCGACCGTGCCCGCCGGCGCCCGCGGCAGGGCGAGAATCGTCCAGAAGCAGCCCGGTGTCGTCTTCGGGCTCGCGGCCTTCGCCGAGGCGATGCGCCAGTGCGGGGTCGACTCGGTCGACAAACTGGTCGTCGAGGGCAGCTGGCGCGACACGGTGCCCGCCGACGTCGCCCTCGCCGTCGGCCCGGCGGCCGGGCTGCTGGCCGCGGAGCGGACCGCCCTCAACCTGCTCGGGCACCTATCGGGCGTCGCGACCCAGACCGCCCGCTTCGTCGATGCCGTCGCCGGGACCGGGGCGCGGATCCTCGATACGAGGAAGACGACCCCGGGGCTTCGGGCCCTCGAGAAGCAGGCGGTCCTCGCCGGGGGCGGCGTCAACCACCGCGCCGGCCTCTACGACGCGATCCTGATCAAGGAGAACCACATCGCCCTCGCCGGCGGCCTTGCCGAGGCGGTCGGCGCCGCCCGGGCTGCCAACCCCGACCTTCCGGTCGAGGTCGAGTGCCGCGATCTGGACGAGGTCACCGCCGCGTTGGGGGCCGGGGCGGACCGCCTTCTGCTCGACAACATGACCCCGGAAGACCTGCGCGAGGCGGTCGCGCTGCGCGACAGCAGGTCCGTTGCGGGGGACGGCCCCACCCTCGAGGCCTCGGGTGGCGTCGACCTTCAGAGCGTCTGCGGGATCGCCGAGACCGGAGTCGAGATGATCTCGGTCGGCGCCCTGACGCACTCGGCGCCCCGGCTAGACCTCAGCATGCTGGTCGAGCCGCTCAGCGGGTGATCGTCAGCGTCAGCTTCATTTCCTTCGGGTGGACGGTGCAGATCAGCTTGTAGGTGCCGGGCTTGCTGAAGGTCTTGGAGAAGTTGATTCCCTTGCTCTTGGTCGTGTCGGAGTGGAAGGCGCCGCCGGGGCCCGACTTCTTGAAGACGTTGTGCTTCTTCTTCCCGGTCCAGTCGAAGTTGACCCTGGTCCCGACGCCCACGGTCTTGCTCGATGGGGAGTAGAAGTTGTCACCGATGGTGATCGTCGCCGCGGAGGCTGAGCTGGCCAGCGCGGGGATCGCCAGCAGGGCGGCGATCGCGATCAGGGGGACGATTGTGAGCTTGCGCATCCGGGCCTCCTCGTAGTCGATGCCGGGTGGTACGCGCTTTTCCCGCGAAAGGTTCAGCAGCTACTTCAGCAGACGCGAAAGGCGCCTGTCCTTCAGCACCCTGCCGCCGGTCTGCTCGACCGGGCAGTAGTTGGTCTGGTGTTCGGAGAAGAACACGGCCTCGATCGTCGCCCCGCAGCGCGGGCACGGCTCGCCCTCGCGCCGGTGGACCTTCAGCGGCATCGGGAGCTTGTCGGGCAGATCGGGGCCGATCGTCTCCTCGTAGTGGTCGATCGCGGCGCCTAGGACCCCGAGCGCGTCGTGGAGCCGCCCGACCTCCTCCGCGTCGAGCTCGGCCCCCTTCTTGAACGGCGAGAGTCGGGCTTCCCAGAGGATCTCGTCGACCCACGAGCGGCCGATACCGGTGATGTCGCGCTGGTGGCGGAGCAGCGGGTGCAGGTGTCGCGGCTGGTCGATCAGCTCCGCGAACAGATCGAGCGGCGGCCGCGGCCACGCTTCCGGGCCGAGGGTAGCCACCGCCTCGTCCTCGTCGACCTCGGCGGCCGGCAGCAGTTTCGCCCAGGCGCGCTGCTTAGTCCCGTACTCGCGAAGACGCAGCTCGCGGCCGTCCTCGAGCCGGACCAGGACCCGGGAGGCCCGATCTTTCATCGACGCCCGTTTCCCGGACACCCGCAGCCTCCCGGCCGACATCATGTGGATCAGGAGCGCCAGGTCGCCGAACTCGACGACCGGCATCTTGCCGACGCGGCGGACCCCGGTCACCGTCCTCCCGGCCAGCTCGTCGAGCGGCGGATCGAACGTCTTCATCACGTTCATCCCCGGCGCCAGCGCCGACTCGACCGCGGCGCCGGCCAGGGTGGCATCCAGCCGCCTCGCCGTTATCTCCACCTCTGGCAGCTCAGGCACCGGTCTCATCCATGGGCAGCTCGTGCACCCCACAAGTCTCGGGCATGGGCTGCTTCCGCGGGTGGCGCAGGGTGAGGGGGGTCGAGGACAGCCTGGCCCGCAGCACCCCCCTCACCCTGCGACAGGACCCGCGGACCACAGCCAATGTCTAGACTTTGTAGCTGCACTTCATTCGACTGCGCTCAGGCGTACGCCATGCCAGCGAACATAAGACCAGCCAGCCCCCCGAGGGACGATTGAGGCAACCGCTCATGAGAGAGCTACCGACGATCAACGAACCGGTACCGATGCTCGACCTGGCTCCCCAGGAGCTCGAGGAGCTCTCGGCCGAGGTGCGAAGCCTGGCGGCCGAGCGCGACGCCGTGATCCTTGCCCACAACTACCAGGTGCCCGAGATCCAGGCCGTCGCCCACTTCACAGGCGACTCGCTCGGCCTCTCGCGCCGGGCGGCCGCGGACGCCGCCTCTACGATCGCCTTCTGCGGCGTCCACTTCATGGCCGAGACCGCGGCAATCCTCTCGCCCGAGAAGACCGTCCTGATCCCAGACCCCGACGCCGGCTGCTCGCTGGCCGACTCGATCACCGCCGAGGAACTGCGCGCCTGGAAGGCGAAGCACTCCCCCGACGCGGTCGTCGTCATGTACGTGAACACCTCGGCCGAGGTGAAGGCCGAGACCGACTACTGCTGCACCTCCTCCAACGCGGTGAAGGTCGTCGAGCACATCCTCCGCGAGCATGGCCCCGAAACCGAGATCCTGTTCGGCCCCGACATGTGGCTCGGCTCCTACGTCGAGCGGATCACCGGGCGCTCGATGCACGTCTGGCCGGGCGAGTGCCACGTCCACGCCGGGATCAGGCCTGACGACATCATCGAGCAGCGGGCCGCCCACCCCGACGCCGAGTTCCTGGTCCATCCCGAGTGCGGGTGCGTCACCCAGGTGATGGAGTTCGTCGCCGCCGGCGACGTCGATGAGGAGGGGGTCCACATGCTCTCGACCGGGCAGATGCTCGACTACGTCGAGCAGCACCCCGATGGCGAGTTCATCGTCGCGACGGAGAACGGGATGCTTCACGCCCTGCGCCAGGCAGCGCCACGGGTGAGCCTGGTCGAGGCCAACCGGATGGCCTACTGCAAGTACATGAAGATGATCACCCTGCCGAAACTTCGCGACGCCCTGCGGGACATGAAGTTCGAGGTCAGTGTCCCGGAGGAAATCGCCGAGCGTGCGCGGATTCCGATCGAGCGGATGGTTGCGATCGGCTGACGGCGGATAGAGTCCGCCGCGGCCCGAACCCCGAGCATGGGCACCGACTCCTTGGACCAGGCAACCACCGAGCAGACCCTCGATCGCGAGCAGCTCCACGAGCTCGCTCAGCAGCTTCGGGTGGACTCCGTTCGCGCCGCCGCCGCGGCCGGCTCCGGCCATCCGACCTCATCGATGTCGGCCGCCGACCTGATGGCGGTGCTGATGTCCAGGTACCTGCGCTATGACTTCGCTGCGCCCGACAACCGCGCCAACGACCATCTCGTCTTCTCCAAGGGGCACGCCTCGCCCCTGCTCTACTCGACCTACAAGCTGGCGGGGGCGATCACCGACGAGGAGCTGCTGACCTTCCGCGAGTTCGGTTCGCGGCTCCAGGGTCACCCGACGCCGGAAATCCCCTGGGTCGACGTCGCGACCGGCTCCCTCGGCCAGGGCCTCCCGATCTCGATCGGGATGGCGCTGGTGGGCGACCGCCTCGAGCACGCCGATTTCACGGTCTGGGTCCTCTGCGGCGACTCCGAGCTCGCCGAGGGCTCGATGTGGGAGGCCTTCGAGCACGCGGGCAACGCGGGCCTCGCCAACCTTGTCGCGATCGTCGACGTCAACCGGCTCGGCCAGCGCGGCCCGACGATGCACGAATGGGACACCGCCCCCTGGGCGGCCCGGGCGGCCGCCAACGGTTGGGACGTCCATGAGATCGACGGCCACGATCTCGATCAGATCGACGCCGCCTACGCGGCTGCCCTCGCCTCCTCGAAGCCTGCGGTGATCTTCGCCCGGACCAAGAAGGGCTCCGGCGTCGCCGCCGTCGAGGACAAGGAGGGGTGGCATGGCAAGCCGCTCGAGGACCCCGAGGCCGCGGTCGCCGAGCTCGGCGGCGAGCGCTCGCTGCTGATCGAGGTCTCACCACCCGAGGGGGCCGCCCCCGCGTATGAGATCGCGAAAGAGGCGGTCGCGCGCCCGAGCTACGAGGTCGGCGAGAAGGTCGCGACCCGCGGCGCCTACGGTGACGCCCTGGCCTGGCTGGGATCGATCGACGAGCGGGTCGTCGCGCTCGACGGCGAGGTCGGCAACTCGACCTACGCGGAACGCTTCGGCGCCAAGCACCCCGACCGCTTCTTCGAGATGTACATCGCCGAGCAGCAGATGATCGCCGCCGCCGTCGGCATGCAGACCCGGGGCTGGAAGCCGTTCGCCTCCTCGTTCGGGGCCTTCCTCAGCCGCGCCTACGACTTCATCCGGATGGCGGCGTTCTCCGAAGCCGACCTCAAGCTCTGCGGCTCCCACGTCGGCATCTCGATCGGTCCCGACGGGCCCTCCCAGATGGCGCTCGAAGACATCGCCTCGCTGCGGGCCGTGCTCGGCAGCGTCGTCCTCTATCCCTCGGACCCGAACCAGACCGTCGCGCTGCTCGACGCCATGCGCGAGCACCGTGGAATCAGCTACATGCGGACGACCCGCGGCGCGCTGCCGACGCTGTACGAGCCCGGCGAGAGCTTCGAGATCGGCGGCAGTCGCACGCTCCTCTCCGGCGGCGATGACGCCGTCACCCTGATCGGGGCGGGGATCACCCTCCATGAATGCCTGGCGGCGGCCGACGAGCTCTCCGAACAGGGGATCGCAGCCCGGGTGATCGACCTCTACTCGGTGAAGCCGGTCGACGCCGAGGTGATCCTCCAGGCCGCCGCCGACACCAGGGCGATCGTCACCGTCGAGGACCACTGGCCGGAGGGGGGGATCGGCGAGACCGTCGCCGGCGTCCTCGCCGCGGCCGGCTCGCCGACACCGCTGAAAAGGCTCGCGGTCGAGATCCGCCCCAGCAGCGGCCCGACGGACGCGCTTCTGGCCGCCGCCGGGATCGACGCCGCCGGCATCGTCTCGGCGGCCACCTCCGCGCTCGGATGAGACCTATTTAAGCGTTCGCTCATTATTCGCTAACCTTCCGCGAACTCGATTCTGGGCGGGGACTTGCGTGGCCCAAGCAGCGCAGGAGTCACCCTCTGTCTGGAGAAGGGACCGCGGCAATGGCCAGAGCGAGAAAAAGAAAGAAGGACGGCGGCGGCGAGGGTCACCGCCCGCGACGCGGCGGCAAGCCGATCGTCGAGATGCGCGACGTCACCAAGGTCTATCCCGGGGGGCACATGGCGCTCGACCGGGTCTCGCTCGCGATCAGCCGTGGCGAGTTCGCCTTCCTGGTCGGCCCGACCGGCTGCGGCAAGTCGACCCTGATCAAGCTCCTGATCCGGGAGCTCGAGGCGACCGACGGCAGCGTTCGGATCGCCGGCCGCGACATCGGCGGCCTCGACGAGAAGAAAATCCCCCAGCTGCGGCGGAACATCGGCACCGTCTTCCAGGACTTCAAGCTGCTGCCCGACCGGACCGTCTACGACAACGTCGCCTACGCACTGCAGGTGATCGGCGCCAGCCGCGCCGCGATCCGCACCCAGGTGCCGGAGACCCTCCGCCTCGTCGGCCTCTCGACCAAACTCCACAACTATCCCGACCAGCTCTCCGGCGGCGAGCAGCAGCGCGTCTCGATAGCGCGCGCGTTCGTCAACCACCCGCCGCTGCTGCTGGCCGACGAGCCCAGCGGAAACCTCGACCCCGTCACCTCGATCGGGGTCATGCAGCTCCTCTACCGGATCAACAAGACCGGGACGACGGTGATCGTCGTCACCCACGACCGCGAGATGGTCGACAACATGCGCCGCCGCGTGATCGAGCTCTATGAGGGCCGGGTCGTCCGCGATGAGGTCAGCGGCGGCTACACCGAGGAGTCGACGACCGAGTTCGGCCTGCGGATGCGGGCCGAGATGGGGGTCGGGCCCGAGGGCCAGACCAACGGCCACGACAGCCACGACACGCTCTTCTGATGAGCGCGCAGCGAGAGGATTCGTGATGTCGAGGCTCCTGTTCTTCATCCGCGAGGCATTCCGGGCGCTGCGCCGTAACGGCGCCCCCAGCATGGCCGCGATCGTGACCACCGTCGTCACCGTCGTACTTCTCGGGGTCCTGGTCCCGGTCTTCCAGACGACCCAGGCCAAGAGCGATCAGGTCCGCGAAAGCCTCGAGATCAGGGTGGCTCTCTTTGACGACGCGACGAAAGCCGAAACCGCGGCGCTCGAACGGCAGCTGCAGGGCATCCAGCACGTCGACTCGGTCGAGCTGATCACCAAGAAGGAGGCGCTCGAAGAACTGAGGTCCGACCTCGGCAAGGGCAAGAGCGCCGAACTGCTGACCGAGCTCCACTCCAACCCGCTGCCGGCCAACTTCCGCGTCAAGGCCGACGACGCCGGCAACCTCGACGCGGTCAGGCAGGCGATCATCCCGCCTGGGCCAGACGGGAAGCCGCAGCCGATCTCGCCGATCATCCAGGAAACCTTCGACCGCCAGACCCAGTCGGACAAGATCGAGCAGGTGACGAGCGCCCTGAAGATCGTGCTGACGGTGATAACAGCCCTCCTCATCGCAGCCTCGTTGATGCTGGTCGGCAACACGATCAGGCTCTCGATCTACACCCGCAGGCGGGAGATCGAGGTGATGAGGCTGGTGGGCGCGACCCGCTGGTTCATCCGCTGGCCGTTCATGATCGAGGGGATGGTCGTCGGCTTCGCGGGCGGCCTAGTGGCGATACTGATCCTGTGGCTAGGCAAGATCACGATCGTCGACCCGCTCAGCGACACCTTCTCGTTCCTGGCGGCCCAGAACACGAGCACCCTCTCCTTCCCGGCGCTGGTGGCGATCCTGTTCGGCTCATCGGTCCTCGTCTCGGCGGTCGGCTCCGGCATCACCCTGCGTCGCTTCCTGAAGGTTTAGCGCCCCCCGTCTTGGGCATGGACGCGTTTGGCGGCCGCAAGTCTTCGCCTGGCTCCGTCCTCGGTCACTCGCGTACTTTTCAAGTACGCCGCGCTCCCTGCGTCCTGACCATGCTCGACTTTCGCTCGCCAATCCACCTTCCTGCCCAAGACGGGGAGCGCTGACACAGTCATGAGCGTCGGGCGCACGTTGGCCCTTGTGGCTGCGCTGATCGCCGTGCTCGCCGGTGGGATCTGGCTCGGCGGGCACCCGGGGAAGCTGCCGCCTCCGATCCGGGACTCGTTCGTCGATGAATCCGGCGGGTTGACCGCCGAAGCGACGGAACTGATCGAAGACAACTACTTCCGCGAGGTCTCTGAACCCGATCTGATCAACTCCTCGCTGTCGGGGATGGCGCGCGGCCTGCGGCGCAAATACCACGACCGCTTCTCCGAATACTTCTCACCCGAGCTGCTGGCGAAATTCAACGAAGCGATCGCGGGCACATTTTCGGGCATCGGCCTCACCGTGACCGAAGTCAAACGTGGGCTGCAGGTCGAAAAAGCCTTCAAGGGCTCGCCCGCCGAAGCCGCCGGGATCGAGCCCGGCGACGTGATCGTCACCGTCGACGGCCACAGGATCGCCGGCGTCAGCTCGACCAAGTCGACCGAGCTGATCAAGGGGCCGGAAGGGTCAGAAGTCACCGTGGGGGTGCTCAAGGGCGGGCACGGCAAGCCCCGGGAGCTGACCCTGACCAGGGCCCAGATCTCGGTCCCGGTCGTGGCCAGCACCGTGCTCGAATCCGGCGGCAGGAAATTCGGCTACGTCCGCCTCGCGACCTTCAGCGAGGGGTCGCACGCGGCGATGCGCCGGGCGGTCGAAAAGGTAAGGAAGGAAGGGGCCGAAGGCCTGCTCCTCGACCTGCGGGGCAACGGCGGCGGCCTGCTCGAGGAGGCGGTCCTCAACGCCAGCATCTTCCTGCCCGAGGGCAAGGTCGTCGTGACGACGAAATCGCGGACCCAGGGGGACGCCGTCTACAAGGCCGTCGGCGACAACCTGCCGCCGCAGCCGATCGTCGTCCTGATCGATCGCAACACGGCGTCGGCGGCCGAGATCCTCACCGCCGCCCTCGCCGACGAGGCCGGAGCCGAGGTCGTCGGCACCCGCTCCTACGGCAAGGGCGTGTTCCAGCAGGAGGTCGACCTCTCCAACGGCGGCGCGATGAAGCTGACCGTCGGCGAGTACTACACCCCCGACGGCGTCAACCTTGCCGGCAAGGGGATTCACCCGGACATCTCCGTCCGCGACGATCCCGCCACCAAACGCGACGAGGCGCGGGAACGCGGCCTCGAGGCGCTCGCCGACGAGAAGGGATCGGGTTGAGCCCACGCGGCCGGGCCGCCGGCCGCTCGCGACGTCGAGCGGAGCCGAAGAACGCGAGGGATGCGATCGAAGCGCTGCTGAGCGAGGAGCTCGGGCGGCGTGGCTTTCCGATCTCGCTCGAGGCCGAGGCGGACAGGGCGGCGGAGGCGGCGGCCGGAGTCGACGGCAGGCGCGACCTGACCGACCTGCCGACCTTCACGGTCGACCCCGCAACCGCCCGCGACTTCGATGACGCCGTGTCCGCTCGCCGCGAGGGTGGCGTGACCCGGCTCTGGATCCACATCGCCGACGTCGCCGCCCACGTCACCCCGGGCTCCGCGCTCGACCGCGAGGCGCGACGGCGCGGCAACAGCACCTACGCGCCGGGGACGGTCGAGCCGATGCTGCCGCGCGCGCTCAGCGAGGACGCCTGCAGCCTTGCGCCGGGGGTCGAGCGACTCGCGGTGACGACAGAGATCGAGCTCGACGAGAAGGGGGTGTCGCTGGGCGCGTCCTTCTACCGCAGCAGGATCCGCTCCGACGCCCGGCTCGACTACGACCAACTCGATCTCGTCTTCTCCGGCCGCGCCGCCGCGCCCGGGGGCGTCTCCGAGCCTCTGGCGCTGGCCCGCGAGGCCGCGGCTCGGCTCGGGGAGCAGAGGGGCGATCGGGGCCTCGAGGTCGAGTCGGCCGAGCCCGAGTTCGAGTTCGACCGCTCGGGGGATGTGGTCGGCGGCCGGTCGGTGCCGCAGACGGAGTCCCATCGCCTGATCGAGCGGCTGATGATCCTCACCAACGAGCAGGTCGCGCAGCTGCTGGAGCGGCGGCGGGTCCCGGCCATCTACCGCGTCCACGGCCAGCCCGACCCGCCCCGGGTGGAACGGATGATCGTCCAGCTCCACGCTCTCGGAATACCGACGCCGCCCCTGCGGGGCTCACTGGCGCCGCGCCAGGCGGGAGACCTGGCGGCCGAGGCGAGCCGGCTGGTCGCGAGGGAGGCCAAACGGCGCGGCCATGGCCGGGAGGCGTATACATCTCTCGTGCTCAGATCGCTCCAACAGGCCAGCTACAGCGAGCGCAACACCGGCCACGCCGGGCTCGGCAGCGCCGCCTACTGTCACTTCACCTCGCCGATCCGCCGCTATCCCGATCTCGTCGTCCACCGGGCTCTGCTGGCCGCGGTTGGCGAGGCCGAGAGTGCCCCCGGCGTCGGAGAGACCCGCGAGGTCGCCCGAATCTGCAGCGAGAGCGAGCGCGATTCGATGAAGATCGAGCGCGAGGGCGACGACATCTGCGCCGCCTACCTGCTCGAGCGCGAGCTGCTCAGGCGCGGGGGGGAGGGAGTCGAGTTCGATGGCGAGGTGTCGGGTGTCATCCGGAGCGGGGCCTTTGCCCGCTTCGGCGGCGAGCTGGGGGACGTCTACGAGGGGTTCGTCCCGGCCCGGACGATCGGCACCGAGCGATTCGAGCTTGACGAGACCGAGACCGCCCTGGCCGGTCAGGAGTCGGGTCGCACGATCAGATTCGGAGACCCGGTCAGGGTAGCCGTCACCAGAGTCGAGACCGCCCGCGGCCGGGTCGACCTCGAGCTTGTCGGGAGATAGCGGATGGCGAAGAAGGGGAAGAAAAAGCGGGCACCCGCGTCGGGTGACGTGGCGACCAACCGCCGCGCCGGGCATCGGTTCGAGCTGATCGAAAGATTCGAGGCCGGGATCGTGTTGCTGGGCTCGGAGGTGAAGTCACTGCGCACCGGCAAAGCTCAGATGAGCGACGCATATGCCGCGATCGATCGCGGCGAGGTCTGGCTGCGCGGTCTCCACATTCCGCCCTACGAGCACGCCAACCGCGAGAACCACGAGCCCGAACGCCCGCGCAAACTGCTGCTCCACCGGGCCGAGATCGAGCGGCTCGTCGGGAAGACCGCCGAGCGGGGTCTGACCCTGGTTCCAACCCGCATTTACTTCAAAGGGCCGAGGGCCAAGGTCGAGCTGGCGCTGGCGCGCGGCAAGGAGGGAAGGGACCGTCGCCGGGAGATCGCGGAGCGCGACGTGCGACGTGAGGTCGAGCGCGAATTCAAGAGCAGAATCAGGTAGCGTCGAGTCTGTGATCACGGCATTTATCACTGCCGACATCGGCGAATTCTTCAGCGACAACACCGAGTTGATCGTGGCGGGCCTGGTGGTCGCGATTCTCCTGCTCCTGCTCGTGACCAGCATCCAGCGCCGCCGCCAGGAGCACAAGGACAAAGAGAAGGCGACGACCGGTGGACCGCCGCCATCGTCGAAGGGGCAGAAGCCGCCCAAGCCTCCGAAGCCGCCCAAGCCCCCGAAGCATAAGAAGCCCAGCCGCGCCGAGCGCCGCAAGCAGAAGAAGGCCGAACAGGCGGCGGCGAAATCGCCGCCGACTCCTGGCGCTCCCCCCGCCACACCGGCTGCCGCTCCGCAGGCGTCGGCACCGGAGGCGGCGACGACCGAGACTCCCTCCGCGGCCGCCGCTGCACCGGGCGCCGCCGCTGCACCTGTCGCTGCCGCGGCAGCGACGACCGCTGCGGCCGCCGCGCCGGCGGTCGCGTTGAGCGCGAAGGAGAAACGCAAGCTGTCGCGCGAGCAGCAGCGGGCCGCCCGCGCCGAGCAGCGCGCGGCGCGGCAGTCGAGCGCCAAGCTTCGACGCGAAGAAAGGGCCCAGAAACGGGCCGAGCGCAAGGGCGGTACCGGGGCGCCTGGGTCCTCGAGGCGGGCCCGCAAGGAAGCCGCCAAGGTCGAGCGCGAAACCGCCGCCGCCCGCGCCGCCCAGGAGCGGGCGCTGCTCGCCCAGCAGACCGCCCAGGCCGCAGGCGTCCCACTCGCGGTCCAGCCGCCCCAGGCCTATCCCTACCCGGGGCAGCCCGTGCCGCCGCCCCAGTACCCCCAGCAGCCGGTCCAGCCCTACCCGGGTCAGCCCGCACAACCGCCGCCGCCACCGCCGCAGTATGCGCCCCCGGCAGCCCCGTTCCAACCGCCGCAGCCACCGCCACCGCCCCCGCAGGCGCCGCAGCCTCCGGCCCCTCCGGAGGCGCCCGCCGCCCCCGCGGCTCCGCTGCCTCCGGTCGCGCCCCCACTTCAGGCCGGTGCCACCGAGCCCGCCTACGATCCCGCAAGCGCCGAACAGCGGGTCCAAGACAAGGTCGCCGAGATCCAGCACGAGGAGGGTCGGATCCGAGCGGAGGCGGAGCGCCGGATCGCCGAGGCCGAGCAGCTCCAGGCCGAAGCGGGAGCCCGGAACGCGCCGAGCGAGACCGGCCAGACGACTCAGAACATGGGCCCGCCGGTCCCACCGGGCCTGGTCGGCGCCGAGGAGCACCTGCAGCGCGGACGTGAGGAGCGCGAGCGCTCGATGACCGAGGCCGAGAAGCGGCTGACCGAAATCGAGCAGCGCACCAAGGCGGCGGAAGAACGCGCGGCCGAGGCGAAACGCGTCGCCGCGATCAAAGCCGAGGAGGAGGAGCGCGACAAACGGCTGAAGGACCTGCAGGACAGCGTCGCCGAGGCCGAACAGCGTGCCCGTGAGGCGGAGCGCCGCGCCGAAGAAGCTGAGCAGGCGGTGATGCAATCGGTGACCCAGGAACACGAGGTGGTCGCACCCGAGGCCCAGCAGCCGCCGCAGCCGCCGGCCCCGCCTCAGCCCCCGACCCCCCCGCCGCCCTCGCCGGAGCCACCATCTCCACCACCGACTCCTCAGCCGCCTCCGCCAGCGCCCGAGCCGCCTTCGCCGCCCCCTCCGGTTCCGCCGCCGCCTCCTGCGCCCGAGCCGCCCGTGGCCGGGTCCGGAGCCTCGATCTCACTCAACAGCGTCAGCTTCGAGGAGCTGCGCTCACAGGGCCTCAGCGTCACCCAGGCGACCAGGCTGCTCGCGCATCGCGAGCGGATCGGAAGCTTCCGCTCGGTCGAGGAGCTCGATGAGGTCCCGGGCTTCCCCCAGGATCAGCTCGACGCTCTGAAGCGCCGCTCAGCCCTCTAGAGCCCGTAGGCCTCGAGCAGTTTCAACCAGAGCTCGCTGCGCGTCGGGAAGGCGGCGACCGCATGGCGCAGGCGGTTCAGGGGCACTTCCCCGACGACGGCGATGGTCGCGCCATGGAGGAAGTCAGCGGTCTCGAACCCGCAGAAGGTCGCGCCGACGATCCTCCCGCTCGACTCGTCGACGACGATCCGGGTCGTGCCGCCGGTTCCCTTGCCCTGGAAGCTGGCGCCCGCGGTCGCGTCGGTGTCGACGTCGACCGCGCGGGTGTCGATGCCCTCTGCCTCGGCCTGCTCCAGCGTCTTCCCGATTGCGGCCACCTGGGGGTCGGTGAAGATGACCCTCGGCGAGCCGATCGCCTCGGCGATCGCCTCGACCGGCCTGCCGTGGACGTTCTCGGCCGCGACCCAAGCCTGGTACTTGCCGATGTGGGTGAAGAGCGCCCGGCCGTTGACGTCGCCGACCGCGTAGAGCCAGTCGCGGCCGCCGACCCGGAGGTTGTCGTCTGTCTTCAGGAAGCCGTTCTCGTCGGTCTCGGCGCCGACGGTGTCGAGGCCGATCGACTCTGTCCGGGGCTTGCGGCCGGTCGCGATCAGCAGCTCGGCGGCTGCGACGGTTCCTCCGTCGTCGAACCCGACCGCGACCCCGTCTCCCGCGACGGCGACGCTGACGGCCCTGGTCCCGGTCCGGATCTCGACGCCGTACTCGTTCCGCAGGGACTCGGCGACATGCTCGCCGGCGAAGGGCTCCTCGCGTGGCAGCAGCCGCTCGCCGGCGCCGACCAGGGTCACCTCGGTTCCGAGCGCCGACCACGCCTGCGCCAGCTCGGCGCCGACCGGGCCGGCGCCGAGGACCACCATGCTCGACGGCACCCGCCGCGAGGTCGTCCCCTCACGGTTGTTCCAGGCCCGCACCGTGTCGAGGCCGTCGATCGGCGGCATCTCCGCGCTGCTGCCGGTGGCGACGACGATCGCCCTCGCCGCGGTCAGGACGTCGTCACCGACCACGACCCGGCGCTCGCCGTCGAGCCGGCCGGCGCCGCGAAAGAGCTTGATGCCGCGGCCCTCGAGCCAGGACAGCTGACCCGAGTCGTCGAGGTCGTGGATCACCTCGTCGCGCCTCGCCAGCGTCGCCTCGGGGTCGAGGCTTCCGGTGACCGCCTGCAGCACGCCGGGGACCCGGCGGGCCTCGGCGAGCAGCTCGCCGGGGCGCAGCAGGGCCTTCGAGGGCATGCACGCGTAGTAGGAGCATTCGCCGCCGAGGAGCCCGGGCTCGACGATCGCGACCCTGAGGTCGCCTTCGGCGAGGCGGCCGGCACAGACCTCCCCGGGAGCTCCGGCGCCGAGGACGATTGCGTCGAATTCCCGCTCAGCCATCACAGGCTCTCGCGCTTCTCTCGCTGCGCGAAGGACCAGATATGCACGCTTGCTCGCTCCGCGCTCACCGGGGAACCGTACAATTGAGGCAGACATAGCACGGGGGCGACAGGCTTCGATCTGGTCGGTCCGTGCGAACGGTTGCAGGCCGAGGTTGCCGGAGGCCTCGCAAAACACCGGCACCAACCAATACGTGCGGACCATGAGTTCGCCCTCGCTGCTTAGTCAATAGCTAAGTAGGTGAGAGTCGGCCCTCTCCCGCCCGCGGAGGGGGGTTCCGGCTTCAATTGCGGGCTCACCCAGGCGGAGCGCCTCGGCCGCCAGGGGAAATTTGAGGGGCTTTATCTTCCGCAGTGCCCGCCGGCGCGGACCCCGGGAGACGAGAATCAAGCGCCGGCTATGCCTGTAGACGCCTTCGCGCTACGACCAGGGACGCCGGTTCAATTCCGGCCGCCTCCATCGATCACCGGCCTATTTCGAGGCCGTCCGCAGCCAGGCGAGCACCTCGGAGGCGTCTCGGTCGGGCGGGAAGACCGGGTAGAAGGCCTTCGCGATCCGCCCTCCCTCGGCGACCATCGTCAGGCGCCGATAGAGCGTCGTCCCCTCGACCTCGAAGGTGGGAAGGCGCAGCTCGGCGGCTAGTCGGAGGCCGTCGTCGCTCAGGAGCGGGAAGGGGATGTGCTCGCGATCGGCGAACTCGCGCTGTTCGGCGGGGCTCTGGGCGCTGATTCCGACCACGGTGACGCCGAGGGCGTCGAACTCGGCGAGGGCGTCGCGATAGGCGCAGCTCTGAGGCGTGCAGCCGCGGGCGCCCGGGATCTCGTCCCAGCCCGCGGGCAGGGGCCGGTCCGGGACCCCGGTCCGCGGGTAGACATAGGCGACGAGAAGTCCCGAGCCGAGCGCGGCAAGGCCTGTCTTGGCGGCGCCTCCTGCGGTCGACGGCAGGCTCAGGTCGGGCAGCGCAAGCCCGGCGAGGTGGTCGGCGGCGCCGTCGTCCTCGGGAACCGGCAGGTCATCCGGAAGGCGGTGGAAATCCCTCACGCCCCGAGCTTCCCAGTTCGCCGCCGGCACCGTACCCTGGGCCGGATGTCGACGACGACCTGTGCCGCCTTCCTGCGGGGGATGAATCTCGGCGGCCGTCGGGTCACGAACGGGGATCTAGCCGCGGCGGTCTCCGGGATCGGCTTCGAGGAGGTCGAGGCCTTCAGGGCGAGCGGCAACGTCGTTTTCAGCTCGGACCGAGGCACCGAGCGGCAGATCTCCGACCGCCTCGAAGAGGGCCTCGCGGACTCACTCGGGTACGAGGTTCCGGTGTTTCTACGCAGCGCCGCGGAGGTCCGGGTGATCGCATCCGGCAAGCCGTTCAAGCCGGCGCAGCTCGAAGCGTCGAAGGGAAAGCTCCAGGTCGTGTTGCTGCAGAAGAAGCCGCCGGCCAAGGCGCGGCGGGAGGCACTCGCCCTTGCGACCGGTGACGACCTCCTGGCGCTCGAGGGGCGCGAGCTCTACTGGCTGCCGAGTGGCGGCATGTCCGACTCCGAGCTCGACCTGAAGGGTGTCGAGGCCGCCCTCGGGCTGACCACCACTCGGACGATGGGCACGGTCGAGCAGATCGCAGCCAGGTATTTCGGCGGCTAGGCGTCGGAGCGGGGAAGCGCCACAAGATCGATCTCAGGGCTGACTCCGGCGATCTCGTCCGGCAGCCTGGCGACCTGGGCGTTGGCGACGAACTCGATCGGGCGCCCGAGCGGGCGGAAGAAGTTGTCGTAATGGGTCGGCACCACAACCCGCGGCTGGAGCTTCGGCAGGATCCGCTTCCAGTAGGACTCGGTGAAGCTGCGGCCGGCGACCCCGGCGAGGAAGACGTCGACCCCCTGCTCCCGGATCGCGTCGTCGACCAGGTTCGCGCTGCCCTGGTGGTAGAGCGTGATCCCGCCGACCCTGATCGAGATCCCCCAGACCTGGCCGCAGCGATAGGCGCCCGGGGCGAGGGAGTCGAGGTGCTCGCAGGTGAGTTCACCGTCGAAGGGGACGGCGAGGCCGAGAAGCAGCTTCGAATGCAGGCTGGGCGTGAAGCTGACCTCGAACGGGCCCAGCTCGTAGGTCCGGTAGGGCACGACCTCCACCGCTCGGTCGGCGAGCCCGTGCAGCGCCATCAGGTTGACGAGCGAGCTCGACCCGTAGGCCTTGCAGCCGTGGCGGCGGGCGATCTCGGGGGCATCGACCGCGTGGTCGAAGTGGGTGTGGCCGACGAGGACTCCGGCGACGGGCCCCGGGGCCCGCAGGAAACGGTCGAGGGTGGCGGCCTGGGGCAGGTTCGGGCGGCGCAGGAGGATGTCGCGGAACGGCACCCGCGAGAGGTAGGGGTCGATGAAGAGCGTCTGGCCCTCGCAGGTGAGGCGGTAACCGGAGACCCCGAGCCATTCGATCTCCAGTCCGGCCGGCAGCTCCAGTTGCCGGGTCTCCAACTCGTCGAGGGCCTGCCCGTCGTCGCGTTCGGAGGTGCGCCGTGTCGCGCGGGCGCGAGCCAGCTCACCCAGGTGTCGTAGTGGCCCGGGCATTGAGCTGGGGTGGGGTGGCGAGGGTCTGGAAAACCGTGCAGTAGCGCTCGGTCAGCTTCAGCAGCGTCTCGATCTCCTTCTCGGTGGCATCGGTCTCGAGCTCGAAGCTGAGCCGGATCGCAGCGAATCCGACCGGCGCCATACTCTCGACCGAGAGCGTGCCGCGGAAGTCGAGGTCGCCCTCGGCGCTGACCCGCCCGCGCTCGATCGAGACGCCGATCGAGGTCGCGACCGCCTGCATCGTCACCCCGGCGCAGGCGACCAGCGCCTCGAGGAGCATGTCGCCCGAGCAGAGCAGGGTGCCGTCCCCGCCCGCCGCCGGATGCAGGCCTGCTGCCGCGATCGCCCGGCCCGTCTCGACCGAGCAGGTCACGCCCTCGCCGAGGGCGCCGTCGGCCCGCAGCGTCACCTGGGCGGCCTCGGGGCTCTCCGCGTATCGCTCCTTCAGAGGCGTCTGTATCGCTCGCAGCTCATCACGGTCCATAACTGGAGGCTACGTAACCGGGCCGCTCAGAAGACGATCGTCCGCGCTCCGTCGAGAAGAACCCGGTCGTCGACGTGTGCCGTGACGGCGCGGGCGAGGACGAGGCGCTCGATATCGCGGCCGATCCGCATCAGGTCCTCGGTCTCGTCGCGGTGGCTGACCCTGGTCACGTCCTGGTCGATGATCGGGCCGGCGTCGAGCTCCTCGGTGACGTAGTGGGCGGTGGCGCCGATCAGCTTCACCCCGCGCTCGTGGGCGCGGGCGTAGGGGTCGGCCCCGACGAAAGCCGGCAGGAAGCTGTGGTGGATGTTGATCGCCGGCGCCTCCAGCCGGCGCAGGAACTCGCCGCTGAGGATCTGCATGTAGCGGGCGAGGACGAGCAAATCGACCCCCTCGCCGAGCAGCTCCAGCGCCCGCGCCTCCGCCGCGGGCCGGTTGTCGGCGTCGACCGGCACGTGATGGAAGGGAAGGCCGAGCGAGGAGACCTGCTCGGCGTGGTCGGGGTGGTTGGAGATGACGCAGACGATATCGGCGCCGAGCTCGCCGCTGCGCCAGCGCCAGAGCAGGTCGGAGAGGCAGTGGTCTTCGCGCGAGACCATCACCGCGATCCGCTTCGGATCGCTCGACTCGGCAAACCGGTGCTCCATCTCGAACGGCTCCGCGATCTCCTCCCGGAAGCGCCGCTGGAGGGCTGCGCGGTCGGCCTGCGCGGGTGGCTCGAACGCCATCCGCATGAAGAAGCGCCCCTCGTGGCTGGAGTGCTGGTCGGCGTCGACGATGTTGAGCCCGGCCTCGGCAAGGAAGCCGCTGACGGCGGCGATCAGCCCCGGCCGGTCGGGGCAGGCGAGGAGCAGCCGCGATGTCCGATGGACGTCTTCGATCGGCCAATCATCCCCAAGAAACGCAAAAACTCCCTGCAAGACAAGGTTCAGGTTCGGTTCAGAAGTCTGGAGGCGTGCCTGAGCTTGTGGCGTTTGGCGCGATGAATGTGAGGTCTGTGATGCCCCTCACTCTGCGGCGACGAGAACCCAGCCACGGTTCCCCGCTTGCTCACAAAGCACACATATTCAGTCCTTGCCCTGATCGCGATCCTCGCGCTTCCCTCGGTCGCCGTCGGCGCCGGCCGCGATGGCGAGCCGGCTCAGCACATCGGCCTCGGCGACGCCCACCCGGCGGCGCTCGACGTCCTCTACCGGCCGGCGACCGACTTCCACCACGCGATCGACGTCGGCCTGAAGCGGATTCGCGCCGCCCACCGGGCCGAACAGCGCCGGCAGCGGCGCGAGGCGTTCGCGACCCTTCCGGGTGGCGTCTCGCTCTCGACCCTGGAAGCGATCGCCTCCTGCGAGTCGGGCGGCGACCCGACGATCGTCTCCTCAGACGGCACCTACCGCGGCAAATACCAGTTCAGCCACGAAACATGGGCCTCGGTCGGCGGCTCCGGTGATCCCGCCGCGGCCCCCGAGGCCGAGCAGGACTACCGCGCGGCGCTGCTGTACACGGCCTCGGGCTCCAGCCCCTGGCCCATCTGCGGCTCGTGAGCGCGGAGCGAGCAAGCGTCATCTTCTGATTTTCGCGCCGCGAGCGAAGCGCGATCCATTGTTTGGGCGGGTCGCGCCTTCCTCTCCCCTACGATCTCCTCTCGTGAGCGCGGAGCGGGCAAGCGTCATCTTCTGTTTCTTCGCGCAGCGAGTGAAGCGCGAGGATTTGTCATGAATGAAGAGCGAGTTCCCGCTCCGGACCCCGACGGGCCTGCTCGCAAGCCGCTCGAGGAGGCGATCGCCGAGTCGGAGGTCCGGGCGCCAACCCGGGGCAATCGCAAGCTCGAGAGCTTCCTCTCGGCTGTGAACGAGGACGAGCAGGTGCGCACCTGGTGGTACATGGCCCAGGTGCACGCCGAACGGCTCGGGATGTCAGACCACTCCTGGGTCCACATGCAGATCGTCCTCAACATCGCGCTGCGGCTGCTGCGGCTGCTGGTCAAGGCCGGCGTCGAGCCGGCGGTTGTCACCGACCACGGGCTCCCCTCGCGGGACGCCGAGGTGGTCGTCGCCGGCGGCGCCCTGCTCCACGACATCGGGATGTCGATCCACCGCAACGACCACGAGGCCTACAGCCTCTTCCTCGCTGCGGGCGCCCTCGATCGGCTTCTCGCCGACGCCTATCGTGAGCCGAAACGGACCGTGATCGCCTCCGAGATCCTCCACGCGATCATCGGCCACCGCCGCCGCGGCGAGCCCTACACGGTCGAGGCCGGAGTCGTCCGCGTCGCCGATGCGCTCGACATGGCGCAGGGCCGGATCCGGATCCCGATGGAGGCGGGACGCGAGGGGATCCACTCGATCTCGGCCGCGGCCGTCGACGAGGTCCGGATCGAGGCCGGGGAGGAGCGCGCGGTGCGGATCGAGATCGACCTCAACAACTCGGCCGGGATCTTCCAGGTCGACGACCTGCTGGCGACGAAGATCCGCGGCACGCCGCTCGAGGGGCGGGTAGAGGTCGTCGCCAAGATCGAGGGGGAGAGCGAGAAACGCCTGCTCTCCGGATTCACGCTCAGCTAGGCGTCAGCCGAAGCGGTTGAGGTCGTACTGCCGCGCTTCCTTTTTCTTCTCCAGCCGGCGCTGGATCAACGAGAGGACGATCGGCAGGGCCGCGAAGAAGATGATCACGCCGAAGCAGAAGAAGGTGACGGTCTTGTCGGTGAGCGGCCCGGCGAGCCCGGTGCCGTTCTCGGCGAGGGCCGCGGGCGCGGCGAGGAGCGAAATCGCGAGCGCCGCCAGCAGGGCCGAGGCGACATTTGTGCGGCGACGGCTTCACTCCGCCAAATCTATCGGACCCGGGCGGATCTTTAATGTCGCTCCCCTAGGATGCTTAGCCGATGGATTGGTGGGAAGCCATTCTCTTCGGCGTCGTCGAGGGGATCACCGAGTTCCTGCCGATCTCGAGCACCGGCCACCTGACCGTCCTCGAGGTGCTCCTCAACCACCCGACCGACGATCCCGAAATCACCGCCTTCACGGCGATCATCCAGTTCGGGGCGATCGCCGCGACCCTGGTCTTCCTCCGCGAGGACGTCGTCAGGCTCCTCGCGGCCTGGGTCCGCGGGCTCCGCGACCCGAGGGAGCGCAGCGCCTCCGACTACCGCTTTGCCTGGGCGGTGATCGTCGGGTCGATCCCGATCGTGATCGTCGGCATCGCCTTCAAGGACCAGATCGAGACCACCCTGCGAAGCCTCTGGTTCGTCGGCTGGGCCCTGATCCTGTGGAGCGGGGTGATGTATTACGCCGACAGCCGGGCCACCCTGCGCCGGCACGAGTCCGATGTCACCTGGCTCGACACCCTGATCATCGGCATCGTCCAGTGCGTGGCGCTGATTCCCGGGCGTCTCCCGATCCGGGGCGACGATGTCGGCCGGCCTCCTGCGCGAAATCGATCGCGTCGCAGTGACCCGACTGTCGTTCTTCCTCGCGATCCCGGCGCTCACCGGCGCCGCGATCCTCGAGGGGGTCACCGAATTCAGCAACATCTCGAGCGGCGTCGGGTGGGGCCCGACGATCGTCGCCACCCTCGTCAGCTTCGTCGTCGCCTTCATCGCGATCGCCTGGCTCCTGCGCTACGTCGCCCACCACAACTTCTCGATCTTCATCGCCTACCGCGTCATCCTCGGCCTGCTGATCCTGATCATGCTCGCCACCGGCGTGCTCTCTTCGACCTGACAACACCGAAATTCGCGGGCGGCGACGGAGGCGGTCGCGGGTTCGGGGTGGACGAGGGCCAAGCAGGGCGGCGACGACACGGTTCCCGCATAGCGGCGCTATGTGGGAATCCGGGGAGGTGCCGAACTGCGCCGGTCATTCGGCCGCATCCGGACCTGTGACCGTCGACGGAGACGCCCCTACAAAAAGCGAACGGCCCGGGGCAGTGGGCCGTTCGCGGGAGACGGGAGAGAGTCTCGTGAGGGCACGAGTCTCGCGGCCGGGGAGGTCCGGGGGGTGAATATCCGGAGAATGCGGGGGGACCGTTTTTGCGGAATTTGGACTGCAAAACCTGTGAAAATCCTGTGAACTCAGGCATGGCCGGCGTCCGCCGCCGTTCGCCGTGCATACAATCGGCGCACCTCAGGTACGGGCGACGCAAGCACGACGCCCCCAGGACTGCGATTCACGTGAACTCTCAGCAGACGATCAGGCTCGCGGTTATCGATGACGACAGCGGTTTCGTAACCGTGCTGTCGAAACGCACCCAGGCGGCGGGCTGGCAGCAGCGGACCCTCAGCGGCGGGATTCCCGCCGAGGAGCTGGTGGCGATGAAGCTGAACGCGCTCCTGCTCGACCCGACGGTGATCGGCGAGGAAGGCTGGGCCTACCTCGAGCGCATCTGCGGGATGCTCCCCGACCTCGGGGTCATCGTCTGCACCGAACGCTCCACCGTCGCCCAGCGCGTGCGCGGGCTACGCCTCGGGGTCGACGACTGGATCGGCAAGCCGTGCCATCCCGAAGAGGTCGTCGCCAGGGTCGAGGCCGTCCTCCGGCGCCGTCGCCGGGCCCGGCCCCAGATCGAGGCCGGCCCGGTCGTCGCCGGTGAGCTCGAGATCCGCGCCGACCGCTTCCAGGCCTTTGTCGCCGGCACCAGCCTCGACCTTACCCGGCGTGAGTTCGAGCTCCTCCAGCTGCTGGCGGAGTCCGAAGGCCAGGTTCTCGAGCGCGAGGCCATCTATCAGCGGGTATGGGGCTACGCGATGGCCCACGGCGATCGCTCGGTCGACGTCTTCATCCGCAAGCTGCGCCAGAAGCTCGAGAAGAGCTCACCGGGGTGGCAGTACATACACACGCATTTCGGGGTCGGGTACCGGTTCGACCCGGAGGCGGTCGCGGTCGGCGCCGAGTCCGCCGAGCCGGCACCGGAGCCGGCACCGGAGCCGGTGACGGACCTTCTCGCTGCAAAGCGGGAACGAGCCGCCGCGTCCTAGTGTTACTAGCCGTTCACAGCAGCTTCACACCGGGATAACCGGCCGCGCCTCGCGCGCCGACATGCTCACGGCTCGATGTCTGTCGAGAATGCAGGCGAGCAACAGGTCACGGCCGAGCGCCTCGAGATCAAGCCGGAGGAGCACGCTGCGCTGGTCGATGGCAGGCCCGTGCGGCTGACGGTCCGAGAGCTGCAGATGCTGAGCGCCCTCGCCGCGCATCCCCAGCGGATCATGACCCGCGAGGAGCTGTATTCGGAGATCTGGGGCGGCGAGCCCCGCAGCGACGATCGCTCGGTTGATGTCTATGTCAGCCGGCTGCGGTCGAAGCTCGGCGAAGCGCTTCCCGGTCTCGACCTGATCCACACGCACAACGGAGTCGGCTATCGCTTCTCACCGGACGGCTGAGGCTTTTACATCTTTTTCACACCTTCCGCACAAGCGAGTAACAAGCTCTCGGAGGGCCACTGCGAATGTGGCCCGGGTTGTGCGGGATAAACCCGCCCGCGTCCAGTCAAACGAGAAAAGGAGATCGTGTGAGTCCCTCAAGATGGTTGGCTGTCCTCGTCTCACTCGCAGCCCTGGCATTGGGAGTTGCGGCCTGTGGTAGCAGCAGCGACGAAACCAGCGGCGGTGGTGGTGGCGGCGGCACGATCAGCGGGGCGGGCTCGACGTTCGCGCAGCCGATCATCAGCCAATGGGGTTCCGAACTCAAGGAAAGCGACGGTCTGACGGTCAACTACAACTCGATCGGCTCTGGCGGTGGCATCGCGCAGTTCCAGGCCAACACCGTCGACTTCGGCGACACCGATTCAGCGATGACCGACGAAGAAATCGAAGTCGCGGACAAGAACGGGACGACGGTTCATGTACCGATCGTCTTCGGCGCCGTCACCGTCTCCTACAACCTGCCGGGCGTCGAATCGGGTCTGAAGCTCGACGGCGACACCGTTGGCAACATCTACCTTGGCAATATCACCAAGTGGGATGACCCGGCGATCGCCAAGCTCAATCCGGGCATCAAGCTGCCGAGCACCGGCATCACGGTTGTCCATCGCTCCGACGAATCGGGCACGACGGCTCTGTTCACGCAGTTCCTCGACGAAACCAACAAGGAATGGCACAGCAAGGTCGGCACCGACAAGACCGTCAAGTGGCCAACGGGCACCGGCGCCAACGGCAACGAAGGCGTGGCCGGATCCGTCCAGCAGACCGAAGGCGCAATCGGCTACGTCGAGCTTGCTTACGCGCTACAGAACGAATTCACGACGGCGGCCGTGCAGAATCAGGCCGGGAAGTTTGTTGAGCCGACTCTGGAATCGACCCAGGCGGCCAGCGAAGTGCCGCGAAGTTCCCGCCGGACCCTCCGATTCAGCGCGATCAACGCATCAAAGGCACCGGCCGCCTACCCGATCGCCTCGGGCACCTTCGTGATCGTCTACGAAGACCTCTGCAACGCGGAAAAGAGCGAAGAAACCGCCAAGAACGTGGTCACCTTCCTCGACTACGGGCTGGGCGAAGGCCAGCAGGTCGCGGAAAAACTCGACTACGCCGGCCTCTCGCCGGAACTGCCGGAAGCCTCGCACGGCCAAGGTGGAAGGCCTGTAACGCAACGGCAAGCCAATAGAACCCACGTCCTGGCTAGGCCCGGTGGAGGCCGGAACCCAGCAAGCGATAGGGGGCGGGCGATCTCTCGGTCGCTCGCCCCTCTCCTCGCCTCCTCCGGATCGCATCCTGCGATACGGGCTGACGGCGATCTCTGCGGCGATCCTCGTCCTCCTCGCCTACTTCTTCGTCAAGCTCGCGCTTGAATCGAAGTCTCGTATTTCAGGAATTCGGAGTCTTCGGCTTCATCTTCACGAACAACTGGGATGTCTCCAATGCGATCTATGGCGCCTCTGCCGCTGCTGGTCGGTACCCTGATCACCTCGGCACTGGCGCTGGTGATCGGGGTTCCGATCGCGGTGTCGGTCGCGCTGTTCCTCACCGAGTTGCGCCCGCGCCGGGTTCGGGGCTCGCTGACTATCCTGGTCGACCTGCTGGCCGCGGTGCCCTCGGTCGTCTACGGGCTTTGGGCCTTCTACTTCCTGATCCCGAAGCTGAAACCGGCCGAGCAGTGGTTCGCCGAACCTTTCACTTCATCCCCTTCGTTGCCACCGACAACGTCGCCGGCCCTAACTACTTCATCGCCGGACTCGTCCTGGCGATCATGCTGCTGCCGATCGTCAGCGCGATCAGCCGCGAGGTCCTCTCCACGGTGCCCGCCGATCACAAGGAGGCGGCGCTGGCCTTGGGCGCAACGCGCTGGGAGATGATCCGGACCGCGATGCTGCCCTACGCTAGGCGCGGCATCACCGGCGGCGCGATGCTCGGCCTGGGCCGGGCGATCGGCGAGACGATCGCGGTGACGATCGTGATCGGCGACAACCCGATCCTCGGCCACAGCATCTTCGACCAGGGCTACTCGCTGGCCGCCGTGATCGCAAACGAGTTCGGCGAGGCGGCCTCCAACCCGCTGCACAAATCGGCGCTGATCGCCGCCGGCCTCGTGCTCTTCGTCCTCACCCTGCTCGTCAATTCGATCGCGCGCCTGGTCGTGATGCGCAGCGAGCGTGAGGGCGGCCGCCCGATCGTGGCTGTCCCGCAGGGAGGGCCTCTAGACTGGAGGCTTGGGCTCGATTTCCTCCCCCAGCAGACCGCTTAAATGCCCGCACCGGTCGCCGGTCGTCGTCGCATGGACAAAGCCGCGCGCTCGATCCTGTGGCTGCGCGACCATCGTGGCGATCCTTCCCCTTCGTCCTCGTCATCTTCTACACGCTTCGCAAAGGCATCGGCGCCCATTCAGCACTGAATTCTTTACCACCGATCCGACCGGAGATTTTCTCGGTGCTCAGGGTGGCGTCGAGCGCAATCCTCGGCACGATCGAGATTGTCGGGTTCGCGACGCTGGTCGCGGTCCCGCTGGGCATCGGCGTCGCCCTCTACCTGACCGAGTTCGGTGGCCGCGGCAAGTTGGCTCAGGTCGTCCGCTTCTTCATCGATGTGATGACCGGTGTGCCGTCGATCGTGTTCGGCCTCTTCATCTACATAACGCTCGTCCTCGCCGACACCGGCGGCTCGAGCTTCGCCGGCTGGAAGGGGTCCGCCGCCCTCGCCCTTCTCATGCTCCCGATCGTGACCCGCTCGGCTGAGGTTGCGCTGACCCTCGTGCCCAGTTCACTGCGCGAAGCGGCACTGGCTCTTGGAGCGCCGCGCTGGAGAGTGGTCGTCCGTGTCGTGCTTCCGAGCGCTGCCTCGGGCATCCTCACCGGGGCCCTCCTCTCGCTCGCCCGGGCGGCAGGGGAGACCGCACCACTTCTATTCACCGCGTCTATCGTCAAGGGGACCACCTTCAATCTGAACGAACCGATGAATTCCCTGCCCGCTCAGATCTTCCAAGACCTCAAACAGCCCAACAACGAACTCGTCCAGCGGGCCTGGGGTGCGGCGATAACGCTCATCGCAATGATCCTGATCGTTACCCTGATAGCCAAACTGATCCAACGGAGAAGCCGTGTCAAAGGAACACCTGAGATGAACCCCCAGCCACCCGAGGCACAGATCGGAGCTGAGCGGGACGCCGCAAAGGGTGAGAATCGGGTTTCAGTGGCCATTGAGAGCCAGGGAACGGGACAGGAACCGGCCCTGATCCCGGCCGGGGCCAAGCGTCAGGTCGAGTTGCGGACCCTGAACGCCTACTACGGCTCCCATCACGCGGTCAAGAACGTCAGCCTCTCCTTCGCATCCTCCGACGTCACCGCGATCATCGGACCCTCCGGCTGCGGCAAGTCGACCATGGTTCGCTGCGTCAACCGGATGCATGAGGAGATCGTCGGCGCCAGGGCCGAAGGCGAGGTCCTGCTCGATGGCGAGAACCTATATGCCCCACAGGTTGATGTCGTCTCAGTGCGCCGGGCGGTCGGCATGGTTTTCCAGAAACCGAACCCGTTCCCGACGATGTCTATCTTCGACAACGTGGCCTCAGGGCTTAGGTTTACGAGCACTCCCCGTCGGGAGATGGAGGATCGTGTGCGCGACGCGCTGGACGGGGCGGGCCTGTGGGAGGAGGTCAAGGACCGCCTCGACAAGCATGGCGCTGGGCTCTCCGGCGGCCAGCAACAGCGCCTCTGCATCGCCCGCGCCCTTGCGGTCGAACCCGAGGTCCTGCTCATGGACGAGCCGTGCTCGGCACTCGACCCGATGGCGACCTTGAGGATCGAGGAGTTGATCGCCAGGCTCAAGGAGCGGGTGACGATCGTGATCGTTACCCACAACATGCAGCAGGCGGCGCGGGTCGCCGGTAGGACCGCCTTCATGCTGAGCGGTGAGTTGGTCGAGATGGCGCCGACCGACAAGATCTTCACCAACCCCGACGATGAGCGCACCGAGCAGTACGTCACCGGCAAATTCGGATGAGGGAGACCAGGGTCCAGTATCAGGACGAACTCGAGCAGCTCGAGGCCAGCGCGCTCGGCGGCCTTGACCTGGTCAGTTCCGCGCTGAGCCGCACCCTCGAGGCGATCGAGCATCAGGACGTCGAGCTGGCCCAGTTGGTGATCGCCGATGACGACCGGATCGACGGCCGCTACCTCGAGGTCCACCAGGCGTTGATAGCACTGCTGGCAACGCAGGCGCCGGTGGCCACCGACCTGCGCGTCATATCCGCCCTGCTGCACGTGCTGAAGAACGTCGAGCGGATGGGCGACCAGTGCGTGAACATCTGCAAGATGATTCCGCTGACCGGGAACGACCCACCCGCGGACGCCGAAATGGTGAAGCTGATCCTGACCATGGGCAGACAGACGCGCACCCTTCTCGCCCAGTCGAAACGGGCCTTCGAGGAGCGCAATGTCGAGATGGCGCAGGATCTGGTCCGCCAGGACGATGCCGTCGACAACCTCAATCGCGAGTGCTTCGGCCTCGCGCTCGAGATCGGCGACGACCCCGACCGGCGCGAGTGGGCGATGACGATGCTGCTTGCGGCGCGGGCGATCGAGCGCATCGCCGACAACGCCGTCGACATCGGCGAGCAGGTGGCCTTCGTCGTCACCGGGCTCTTCCGCGAGTTCGAGGACGCCTCGCACCCCGAGGAGACCGTCCGGCCCTGATGCCCCATTTCCGGGACCCCGGAAAGAGCGGACTGCGTGACGATCCGGTCCGGGACGTCTGACAACATGAATGACCGTCGCTGATGCTCTGTGGGGCAATAGATATCGGGTCGAATACGACGCGCGTGCTCGTCGCTGAGCCGGTCGATGGCCAGCTCAAGAAGGTGATGGAGCAGCGCGCGTACACGCGGATCAACAAGGCGATCGGCGACGACGGCGCGATCGTCCCCGAGAAGATCGAGGAGGTCGTCGAGGTCGTCGCCACCCAGGTGCGCCTGGCCCGCGAGCTCGGCGCCGAGGAGATTCGCGCGGTGGCGACCGCCGCCGTCCGCGAGGCCGGCAACGGCGAGGCCGTGGCGGCGAAGATCGCCAAGCACTCCGGGGTCCCGGTCGAGATCCTCAGCGAGGAGGAGGAGGGGCGCCTGGCCTTCATCGGCGCGACGAAAACGCTCGGCCACCCCGCCGACGGCAAGGTCGGAGTCGTCGACGTCGGCGGTGGCTCGACCGAGGTCGTCCTCGGGACGGTCTCCGGAGGGGTCGAGGAGGTGCTCTCCTGGAAGGTCGGGTCCGGGGCGCTCGCCGACGAGCTGATCTCCTCCGACCCACCCTCGGCGGCCGAGATCCGCCGGATCCGCGAGCGGATCGAGGAGATCTTCGAAGGGGTCGAGATCGCCCCGCCGGCGCAGGCCGTCGCCGTCGGTGGCAGCGCCACCTCGATGCGAAGGTTGGTGGGCGCGGTGCTCGAGTACGAGACGCTCGAGCGTGGGGTCAGGGTCCTGGCCGGCGAGCCCGCTGCCGATGTCGCCAGGCGCTTCGAGCTCGACCCGGAGCGCGTCCGCATTCTCACCACCGGCGTCCTGCTGCTGGAGAAGGCCTCCGATCTGCTCGGGCAACCGCTCCAGATCGGTAAGGGCGGCCTGCGCGAGGGGGTCATCCTCGACCTCCTCAACTGCAACGCCAACGGCCGCACCGCCGACCGCCTGGCTGCCTGATTCCCCCAATTTGGGAGCTTTTCTCTAGCCTCACTCCGTGGCTCGGGCCCGGGAGATCCCCGATCTCAATTGCGACGCGCAGTTCGCCGAGGCGGCTGCGCGGGTAATCGCCCTCCGCGCCGAGGAGCTGTTCGAGCACTCCCCCGGCGTCCTCGACACCGGCGAAATCGAGCGGGTCCACGACATGAGGGTCGCGACCCGGCGACTCCGCGCCGCGATGGAGATATTCGAGCCCTGCTTCCCGGCGAAGCCGTGGCGCCGGGCGCTGAAGAGGGTCAAGGCGCTCGCCGATGCCCTCGGGGAGCGCCGCGACCCCGACGTCGCGATCGAGTTCCTCTCCGAGTTCACGGGCGAGGTCCGTGGGTCCGATCGCGATCGTCTCGCGGTGGTGATCGAAGGCCTGCGCCAGGATCAACGCGAGGCCAACGAGGGATTGGCATCGGCGGTGGACAAGAAGCGGCTGAAGAAGCTGCGCCGTCGAATGGACAAGCTCGTCGGGGCAGCGGGAAGGTGAAGGCGCGCAGGGTCGATGGCCTCGACCCGCAGAAATCTCTGCGCGCCAACGCCGGAAGGATCGTCGCGACCAGACTCGATGAGCTGGGCGGATTCGCGGAGCAGGCGCTGGACCCCGCCGCCGCGACGGCCCAGCACGACATGCGGATCGCCGCCAAGCGCCTTCGCTATGTCCTTGAGATCACCGAGTTCTGCTTCGGCGAGGAGGCGGTCGCGGCGCGGAGGGCGGTCAAGGAATTGCAGAGCTTGCTCGGCGACATCCACGACTGCGACGTGATGCTGCCCAGGGTCGACGGCATCCCCCCGCTGACCACCCTGCTCATCGCCCGGCGCGAGCAGCTTTTCCGCGACTTCCATGACCTCTGGCGGGCCGAGGCGAGCAGCGGCACCTGGACCGCACTGAACCGCGTCCTCTAGCCACGCCCATTCACAGATTCTTCACTCGTGGTTTCCCGTCAGTTCACAAGTTTTCCCTGCTAATTGCAGAAACTAGGTGGTGATATAGCGACCGACATGGAAAGGGAGACACCGATGACTTCCCGAGTTGACATGCACTGTCATTCCACCGCCTCGCAGCTTTCTCGATTGGGCGTCCAGCGCTCACTCGGCCTGCCGGAGTGCGCGACCCCGCCCGAGGAGGTCTACGAGCTCGCCAAGCGCCGTGGGATGGACTTCGTGACGATCACCGATCACGACACGATCGCCGGCTGCCTCGAGCTCGAGGGTCGGCCCGACTGCTTCATCTCCGAGGAGCTGACCGCCCGCTTTGCCGGCGAGCCCCAGGCGGTGCATGTCCTCTGTTACGGGATCACTCCCGGAGACCACGAATGGCTGCAGGCACATGCCGGTGACGTCGAGGCCTGCGCCGCCCACCTTCACGAGAACGAGATCACGTGCGCGCTTGCGCATCCGTTCTACGACGTCGCCGCTCCGCTCACCCCGCGCCACCGGCGCCGGCTGGCCGAGTTGTTCCCGATCTGGGAGGTGCGCAACGGCTCACGGGCTCCCGAGCTGAACGCGCCGGCCGTGATCTACATCGAGACGCACGGCGGCACCGGAATCGGTGGTTCCGACGATCACGCCGGCGTGGACATCGGCAGGACATTCACCGAGGTGCCGATAGCGTCCACGCCGGAAGAGTTTCTGGGCCGAATCCGCGACGGCGAAGCCGCCGCGGCCGGCGAACAGGGCAGCGCCGCGAAGTGGGCCCACGCGGCGATGGCGCTCGCCACCCGCGCACTCGCGCTCGACGGGCAGGAGATGGGGGAGGGGGCTCCCGACCCCGCCACCGTCCTCAAGATCGCCCAGCGGGTGGTCGATCAGGGCGCCGCCCGCGAGGGCTTGGCCGCGGCCGACATCGGCCCCGACGACGCCCGCCGGCTGCTCGACACCTGGCTCGACTCGGTCGGGCTCGACCTCCGCGGCCGGGCTCTGATCTCCCACCTGCAGTCCGACGGCTTCTCCCACGCCAACCTCTACCGCCGCGCCCGCCGCGCGCACGAGCGGCGTTTGCGCTCGGCCGTCACCGACGGCTCCCGGGCGGTGGTCGACGGCCACCTCGGCAGGGCCTTCGGCGGCGTCTTCGAGGCCCTCGTCCCGGCGATCCCCTACGCGCCCTCCGCCGCGTTCCTCGGCGCCGAGAAGGCGAAGCTCGCCCGCCGCGAGGGTGAGCGCCGGGTTGCCGTGATCGTCGACGGGATCGCCTCGATGCACGGCGTCACCCACACGATCGAGCAGATCCGCGAGTACGGGGTCCCCGGCTTCGAGGTCGAGGTCGTCGGCACCGACGCCGGGGTCGACCGCCGGCTGCCGGCTGCGACCGAGCTCGAGGTTCCCTTCTACGAGGGGCTCAAGCTCGGCGTGCCCGGGCTGACCGACCTCGTCGAGACCCTCGCCGAGGGCCGCTACGACCTGCTTCACGTCACCGCCCCCGGCCCGGCCGGGATCGCCGCGATGCTGCTCGGCCGGATCACCGGGATGCCGCTGGTCGGCAGCTACCACACCGAGCTCGGCGCCTACGCCGGCATGCGAACCGGCGACGGCGGAATCGAGGCGATGGCCCAGATGGCGATCGCCGCCTTCTACAACGCCCCCTCGGTGGTCCTCTCGCCTAGCCCGTCGGCCGACTCCTCGCTCGCCGGCCTCGGCGTCGAGAAGGAGCGGATCGGGCGCTGGGAGCGCGGCGTCAACGTCTCCCGCTTCGACCCGGTCAAGGCCGACCCCGACGCCTATCCGGGCGAGATCAAGGTCCTCTACGCCGGCCGGATGACGCGCGAGAAGGGCGTCGACCTGCTCGCCGACGCCTTCCTCCGTGCCCGCCGCAGCGAGCCGCGCCTCCACCTGCTCCTCGCCGGAGGCGGGCCCGAGGAAGCGGAGCTGCGCGGGCGGCTCGGGAGACTCCGCCACTTTCCTCGGCTGGCTCGAGGGCGAGGACCTGGCCCGTGCCTACGCCAGCGCCGACATGTTCCTCTTCTGCTCGCGGACCGACACCTATGGACAGGTCGTGCTCGAGGCCGGCGCCAGCGGGCTGCCGGTGGTCGCGGTCGCCGAGGGCGGGCCGGCGACCCTGATCGAGAACAACCACACCGGGCTCCTCTGCCAGGCCGACGCCGATCACCTCGCGGGCGCGGATCCTGCGCCTCGCCTCGACGCCGCTGCTGCGGCGCCGGCTCGGGACCGCGGGCGTCAACGCCGCCCAGCGGGCGCTCCTGGGAGCGGTCGCTGGAGCAGCTCGCGGCCGGCTATGGCCGGGCGGCCGGCACCTCGGCCCTGGGTGGCCGGCAAACGGCAGTTCGTGCTGCCTGAGTCGCCCTGGAAGACGGGTGCCCCACAGTACGATGGCCTGATCGACGATCCAGCGCTCTACTTCAATCGCGAGCTCTCCTGGCTCGACTTCAACCAACGCGTGCTGGAGTTGGCCGAGGACCAGAGCGTGCCCCTGCTCGAGCGGGTCCGCTTCTGCTCGATCTACGCCTCGAACCTCGATGAGTTCTTCATGGTCAGGGTCGCCGGTCTGTTCGACCAGCTCGATGCCGGGATCGACGCTCGCGGCCCCGACGGGCTCGGGCCCGGAGAACTGATCGACTCGATCCAGGCGCGGGTCCTCGAGCTCGACGGCCGCCTCAACCGCTGCTTCAAGGGGGACCTTCGCCCCGCGCTCGAGAAGGAGGGGATCCGGATCGTCTCCCTCGAGACGGCCACCGAGGAGGAGCGCCGCGAGATCGACGCCCGCTTCCATGACCAGGTGTTCCCGGCCCTGACGCCGCTGGTGATCGGGCTCGGCCGGCCGTTCCCCTATATCTCGAACCTCTCGCTCAGCCTCGGCGTGCTCCTGCGCGACCCCGAGAGCGCGACCGAGATCATCGCCCGGGTCAAGGTGCCGAAGGAGCTTCTCGGCCGCTTCCTGCGGATCGGCGAGGAGGGGAAGGAGGCCTTCGTGCCGCTCGAGGAGGCGATCGCCGCCAATCTCGATGCCCTCTTCCCCGGCACCGAGGTCGTCGACCACGGCTACTTCCGGGTCACCCGCGACACCGACTTCACCGTCTCCGACGAGGCCGACGACCTCCTCCAGGCGGTCCAGGACGAACTGCGCCGCCGCCGCTTCGGCGAGGTCGTCCGGCTCGAGATCGCCACCGGGATGAACTCCAAGCTCCGAGCCTCGTTGATCGACGCGCTGCGGCTGGAGGCCCGCGAGGTCTACGACGTCGACGGCCTGATCGACCTCGCCGACGTCAGTGACCTCGCCGACGTCCCGGGCCGGCTCGAGCTGCGCTACGAGCCCTGGAGCCCCTGCACCCAGCCGCGCCTGATGGGCGAGGACGAGGAGCCGGTCGACATGTTCGCCGCGATCCGCCAGGGAGACATCCTCGTCCACCACCCCTACGACTCCTTCACAACCTCGGTCGATCGCTTCGTCGCCCAGGCGGTCGCCGACCCCGACGTCCTCGCGATCAAGCAGACGGTGTACCGGACCAGCGACGACTCTCCGCTGGTGCCGATGCTGATCCGCGCCTCCGAACGGGGCAAGCAGGCGGTCTGCATGGTCGAGCTCAAAGCCCGTTTCGACGAGGCGGCGAACATCCACTGGGCGAAGTCGCTCGAGGAGGCCGGGGTCCATGTCGTATACGGAATCCCCGGACTGAAGACCCACGTCAAGGCGATCCTCGTCGTCCGTCGTGAGGGCGATCAGGTCCGCGAGTACGTCCACATCGGGACCGGCAACTACAACCCGACCACGGCCCGTCTCTACACCGATTTCGGGATCTTCACGGCCGACTCCCAGATCGGCGCCGACGTCTCCGAGATGTTCAACTTCCTCACCGGCTACGGCCGGCCGGCCGGGTTCCGCAAGGTGCTGGTGTCGCCGACGACGATGCGCGACAGCCTCCTCGGCGAGATCGAGAGGACCGTCGACGCGCACCGCGCCGGCGAAGACGCTCGGATCGCCCTGAAGATGAACGCGCTGGTCGACCCGGGCTGCATCCGCGCGCTCTACGAGGCGTCGCGCGCCGGGGTGCAGGTCGACCTCAACGTGCGGGGGATCTGCTGCCTGCGCCCCCATGTTCCCGGCGTCTCCGACAACATCCGCGTCGTCTCGGTCGTCGGTCGCTTCCTCGAGCATTCGCGTCTCTACACCTTCCATCGCGGCGACGAGGTCCGGGTCCTGATCGGCTCCGCGGACCTGATGCCGCGCAACCTGGATCACCGCGTCGAGCTGGTGACGCCGGTCGAGGACCCGACCCTGCAGGCCGAGATGGTCGACACCCTCGAGCGCTGCCTCGCGGACAACGCGAACGCCTGGGAGCTGGACTCCGACGGGGTCTGGAACAGGACTCCGACCCCTGAGGAGGGGCGCCGGAGCGTCCAGGATGAGCTCCGCGAACGGCATGGTGGGAGGGCCGCGGAGCAACTCGCGGCGGCGGCGGGCTGAGGCGCCATCGATCAATAGGATTGCTCGATGGCGCGGCTCTCGCTACTGCCTCGCGACCGCATGTTCTTCGATCTCTTCGTCGAGGCGGGTCGCAACACCCTCAGGGCCGCGCGTCTGCTCGACCAGATGATGGCCACCTGGCCCGATGACGGCGATTTGGGCAGGGAGATCCTCAAGGCCGAGCAGGAGGGGGATCGGATCACCCACGACATCGTCCGGCGGCTGAACTCCACCTTCGTGACCCCGATCGACCGCGAGGACATCTACGGCCTTGCGACCCAGATGGACGACATCGTCGACTACACGGAGGAGGCGGCGGATCTGCTCGGCCTGTACCAGATCGAGGCGCCGATGCAGCAGGCGCAGGCGTTGACGGAGGTACTGGTCAGCGCCTGCGAGGAGCTTGCCAACGGGCTCGAGCACCTGCGCGAGTTCAAGGGCCTCGACAAGTATTGGATCGAGATCCATCGCCTCGAGAACGAGGGCGATCGGATTTCCCGCGACGCGGTCGCATCGCTGTTCTCGAATGGGATCGACCCGATGGTCGTGATTCGGTGGAAGGACATGTTCGCTGTTCTCGAGAACGCGATCGACGCAACCGAGACCGCGGCTCAGATCATCGAGGGCATCGTCATCAAGAACTCGTGAGCTCGGATCTGATCATGGTGATCGTCGTCGCCACGGCGCTGGCGTTCGACTTCACCAACGGCTTCCACGACACCGCCAACGTGGTTGCCACATCGATCTCGACCCGAGCGGCGCGCCCGCAGGTGGCGATCGCCTTTGCCTCCCTGCTGAACTTCATCGGCGCCTTCATCTCGATTTCGGTCGCGGCGACGGTGGCCAATGACGTCGTCGACCCGGCGGTGGTCACCCCAACGGTCGTTTTCGCGGGTCTGATCGGCGCGATCGCCTGGAATCTGATCACCTGGTATTCGGGTCTGCCCTCGAGCTCGTCTCACGCATTGATC
Organism: uncultured Solirubrobacterales bacterium; assembly: GCA_963805455.1. Lineage (GTDB taxonomy): Bacteria > Actinomycetota > Thermoleophilia > Solirubrobacterales > 70-9 > VRUE01. Next base: position 75,562 of record CAWDUJ010000004.1, on the reverse strand, counting down.
GGCGGTGTGATCGGTTCGGCCGTGGCCGCCTCCGGTCTCGACGCCGTGCTGGCCGACGGCGTGGTCGGCAAAGTCCTCGTCCCCGCGGTCATTGCTCCAATCCTCGCCCTCCTCGTTGCCGGTATCTCGATCGGGATCGTGTACCGAATCGTCGGCCGCCAGCGACCCGGCACGGTGACCCGGGGGTTCCGTCTGGGACAGATCGTTTCAGGGGGCATGCTCGCTCTTGCGCACGGGACCAACGACGCCCAGAAGACAATGGGGGTGATCACGCTGGCCCTGATCGCGAACGGTTCTCTCGCGGCCGGCTCGGACCCGCCGCTCTGGGTGATCGTCTCGGCGGCGGCTGCCATCTCCCTCGGCACCTACAGCGGAGGCTGGCGGATCATCCGCACCACGGGGACACGGATCATCAAGATGGACGCCGCACAGGGGTTCTCGGCGCAGGGGGCGGGGGCGGCGGTGATCCTCACCTCGACCCACTTCGGCTTCCCGCTCTCGACGACTCACGTCATCAACGGTGGCGTGATGGGGGCCGGCGCCGCGAAGCGGGTCTCCGCGGTCCGCTGGGGCGTCGCCGGGAACATCATGGTCGCCTGGCTGCTGACACTGCCGGCGGCGGCGGCGATCGGTGCGGCGACCTATGGGGTGACCCGAATCTTCGGCACCGGGGCGTTGGGGCCGGTGCTGGTGACCCTGGCCGCCCTCGCACTTGTGATCGTCGCCTTCGTGCGGCGCGCGCAACAGGGCGCTCCCGTCCCCGCCAGCTGATGGCGGTCGTCGTCGAGACCAAGGAGTTGCTGGAGACGGTGGTCGCCTCGCTCGTCGTCGGGGTCGGGATCACGGCTGTCTTCTCGGTGGCGATTTGGGGCGCCGCGCGTTTCGTCGAGCTCAGCCGAAGCGATCGTCCCGCCGCCGCCGCCGCCGCGGCCACACTCGGCATCCTCGCGGTCGCTGGGACCCTGGGGGCGGTCGCGGTGGGCATCATCGTCATGGCCAACAACTGAGTCGGCCCACCGCAAGGATGGGCAGTGGATGCTCCTACAATTGAGGGGATGCGTCGGGTTCGCAACATCGCGATCGTGCTGGTGCTGGCGCTTGCGGTCGCCTTTCTCCCGGCCGGGGGCAACATCGCCGATGCGGTGCTGACGGCGATCACGATCGGTTTCCTGGCCGCGATCGCCTGGACCGTCTACGTGCTCTCCCGTCAGAACCAGCTGACGCTGGCGACGCTGAGCGATGCTCGGCGGGCGATCCTCTACGGGGCGCTGGGACTGATCGCGCTGCTGGTCGCCGGTAGCGACGAGATGTTCTCGAGCGGCGGCGGCACCCTTGTCTGGATTCTCCTGTTCGGGGCCTCGGTGGCCGCGATCTGGCGGATCTGGATCGAGGCCAACACCTACTGAGATTCGTTAGCTTTGTCGCGCCACGCTTGAAGCGCGGCGTGGGACCGTCGGTTCGTGAGCACCTCGAATCCCGTCCGCCGCAGCGACGAGGCCGGCTCGGCCTCGATCGAGCTCGTCGGAGCCCTCCCGTTTCTGCTGCTCGCGATCCTCGTCGCCGCCCAGCTCGCGCTCGCCGGCCAAACCCTCTGGTCCGCCGGGGTGGCGGCGCGGGCGGGAGCGCGCGCGGCGGTCGTGGGGCGGGATGCCGCCGGTGCGGCAAGGGCCGCCCTGCCGCCGTCGATGCGCCACGGCGCCCGCGTCGATGACGCCGGCTCGGTATCGGTCGAGGTCCCGGTTCCCCGGCTGCTGCCTGGCCTGCCACCGGTCACCGTCGCCGCGAGCACGAGATTGGGCGCTGGTGGATAACGAGCGAGGCCAGGCCTCGGTCGAGCTCGTCGCCGCGGTGCCGGCGTTGCTGCTGGCCGCCCTGATCGCCCTGCAGCTGCTGCTCGCCGGTTACGCGCTGACCCTGGCCGACGGAGCCGCGGAGGCCGGTGCCCTCGCCCTCGCCTCGGGCCGCTCGGCGGCCCAGGGCGCGCGAGCCGGCCTCCCCGGTTGGGCAGACGACGACCTCGTTGTCGAGGTCGACCGCGGCAGGGTCACGGTCCGACTCAGCCCCCCCTCGCCCTTCGGCCTCCTTGACGGGCGCCTGGTTCTCTCCTCCTCGGCGTCGGCGAGGCCGGGATGAGCGCGGTGGTCCTCGTCGTACGGGTCGGCGCGGCGGGCGGCGCCCGGGCGGCCGCCGCGGCACTGGCCTGCGCGGGAGCCGAGCCCGACCGGGCGGGGCTTCTGGTCGATCTCGACCCGGGTCGTCTGCCCCGGCCGTCGCTGATCGCGACCGGCGCAGCCCGCGAGCTCGAGGAGCGGCTGGTCGCACACCTGCCCGAGGCCGCCGTCGCCTCGCGAGGGAAGATCTGCCACCTGACCCTGCCCTCCGACGAGGGCGGGTTGGAACGGGTGGGGGCCGCGCTCGCGATCGGCCGCGGCGGCATCGTTGTCGTGAACCTCGCCCCGCACCTGGTGCAGGAGGCGCTGGCGGGACCGATCCGCCCCTCCGGGGCCCTTCTCCGGGCGGATCTGGCCGAGGACCGCGCCCTCACCGCCCTGGCTGTCGGCGATCTGCTCGAGCACGGGGTCAGGCCCGCGGTCCTGAAGCGGCCACTCGGCTGGATCGCCGCACGACGGGCTCTGGCCGGCGCCCTGGTCCCTGGCGTCGGCGGCGCGGCGCTGCCGCAGCCGGCCTGCGCGCGGTTGCTGGCGGCATGACCGGCGGGGTCTCAGCCAGGCACCGGGAGTCCGGGCAGGCGGTGGTGTTGGCGATCGGCGGCTCCTTTGCGCTGATCGCCGGGGCGCTGGCCCTGGTCGCGATCGCGGGCGCCGTGACCGGCAAGGGGAGAACCCAGCGGGCGGCGGATCTGGCGGCGATCTCGGCCGCGAGGTCGATGCGCGATGACCTGCCGCGTCTGCTCTCTCCGCCGACGCTCCCGAACGGGCTTCCCAATCCCGTGCACATGGCCAAACTGACCTACCTCCTGCGCGCCCGCCTCGCGGCCACCGACGCTGGAGCGGCGAACGGGGTGGGGGTGGCGAGGCTGCGGGTCGGCTTTCCCGACGCCCTCTCGTTCGCCCCGGTCCGGGTCAGGACCTCGGTTTCGGCTGACCTCGCGGGGACAACCCGTCGGGTCGAGGCGACGGCCGAAGCCGAAGCCGCGGCTGCGGCCGGCGCCCTGCCCTCGCTGCCGCCGATCGCTTCCGGTGGCGGCTACAGCGGCCCGCTCACCTATCGCCAGGGCGAGGGGATGAGGCCGGACGTCGGCGCCGCCTTCGACCGGATGGCAGCCGCAGCCGCGGCGGCGGGAGTGGCCCTGACGGTCAACTCCGGCTTCCGATCGGACGCCGAACAGGCGGCGCTCTTCGCCGCCAACCCTGACCCGCAATGGGTCGCCCCGCCGGGCCACTCGCTCCACCGTTGCGCGACCGAGCTCGATCTCGGCCCCGACTCGGCCTACGGCTGGCTCGCCGCGAACGCCGCCCGCTTCGGCTTCGTCCAGCGCTATTCCTGGGAGGCCTGGCACTACGGCTACGAAAGGCCTCCCGCGCCGTGCTCGGCGGCCGGGAACTCGGTCGCGGCCCCAGGTGGCGACGGAACCGTCGCCGGAATCGGCGGCCTGCCGAGCTTCGTCCCCGCCCGCTTCCGGGACCCGTTGGCTCGTGCCGCCGCTCACTGGAACGTCTCCGCGGCGCTGCTCGCCGCGCAGCTGATGGCGGAGTCGAACTTCGACCCGTTCGCCTCCTCATCCGCCGGCGCCGAGGGGATCGCCCAGTTCATCCCCTCGACGGCGGCCGCCTACGGCCTCGAGGACCCCTTCGACCCGGTGGCGGCGATCGATGCCGAGGCGCACCTGATGTCGGACCTGCTGCGGCAGTTCGGCTCGCCTCAGCTGGCGCTCGCCGCCTACAACGCCGGCCCCGGCGCGGTCGAGGACTGCGGCTGCGTCCCCTCGATCCCCGAGACCCAGGCCTACGTAAGCCGCATCCTCGCCCTCCTCGGCGGCTCCGGGTCGCTCCTGCTGCCGGCCTTCGAAGTGAGGCTGGTGGCGTAGAGAGACTGGACGGGCGGGTCAGCGCGGACTAGAGTCTGGTTTGGTGCAATTTCGAGAACCAAAAGCCTGGTTCTTGGCCGCGGTCTCTCTCGCCTGTGTCCTTGCGGCGGTGCTGCCGGCATCCTCCGCCGGCGCCGACCGGGTCTATTGGGGCAACGACAACGGCAAAGCGCTCTCCTTCGCCAACCTCGCCGGCGGTGGCGCCGGGGACATCTTCAACGGCGCGACTGGAGCGGCCGGGATGGCGATCGACTCGGCGACGGGACGCATCTACTACACCAACGAGGGCGCCAACACGATCTCCTTCCTCAACCCGGACGGAAGCCCGGGAGGGAATCTCAACACCGGCTCGGCGAGCGTCCAGGCTCCGGATGGGCTCGCGATAGACCCGGCTTCGAGGAAGATCTTCTGGGCCAATGACACCGTTCCCGGGACGATCTCCTTCGCCAGCCTCGACGGCAGCGGCGGGGCCGACCTCAACACGACGGGAGCCACTCTCGATGGGCCCTCCGGGATAACCGTCGACCCCGCCGCCGGCCGGGTCTACTGGTCCAACTACAACGGCGCGACGATCTCGTTCGCCAATTCGAACGACAGCGGCGGCGGCGGCGACCTCAACACCGCCGGAGCGACCGTCGTGATTCCCGCCGGGGTCGCGATCGATCCCAGCTCGCGGCGGATCTTCTGGTCCGATCTTGGGGGAACGATCGGCTTCGCCAGGCTCGACGGCAGCGGCGGCGCCGACCTGCCGACGACCGGCGCCCCGGTCGACGTGCCCTGGGGGGTCGCGATCGATCCCGAAACGGGGATCGTCTACTGGGCCAACAACGGCGGCGAAGGAGCCAGCGACACCATCGGGTTCGCCAGGCTCGACGGCAGCGGCGGCGGACCGCTCTCCACCGCGGGAGCGACCACCGAAGGGCCGGCCTTCCCGATCGTCCAGAAAGCCCCGATCGGCACCGGCCCCCCGACCATCGGCGGTGGCTCCGACATCGGAATGACCCTCTCCTGCTCGCAGGGGGCCTGGGCCGCCGACATCTTCGAAGCGCTGCTCTACCGCGCTCCAAGCTCGTTCGCCTACCAGTGGAGCCGAGACGGCAAAGTTGTCGCGGGCGCGACCAGCCCCTCGATCGCGGCGTCCAAAGCCGGCCAGTACGTCTGTCTGGTGACCGGATCGAATCAGGCCGGGGCCGCGACCCAGACCAGCGCCACCCACCGGGTCGGCCCGCCGGTGCCGCCCGATTTCAACACCGCGCTACTGGAAGGCAGGTTCCTCTACCTGCGCCTCAAATGCGCACACAGGTTCAAGCCCGAATGCATCGGTGCGGCCTCGGCGGTGACGGTGAAGAAGCGGTGTGCGACCAGGAAGGGGCGCCGTCGCTGCAAGCCCGGTGAGCCGATCACGGCGTCGGTATCTGCAAAGCAGAAGCCGAACAAGTGGAAGGTGGCGAAACTGAAGATCAAGCCCAAGTTCACCTCCACGGTGGCGAAAATGGCGAAGAAACCGCAGAAGAAGCTCCTGATCGTGCGCCAGTTGGTCCACGCGAAGAAGTTCAAACACGGTCTGCGGCAGTCGGTGTTCCACATCTACCGGGTCCGGACCGCGACGCCCTGAGTCGGCTTGACTAGACTCCGGGCCGATGGCGACCGTCGAGGTAAACGGGGTCGAGGGGATGCAGTCGATGCTGGGCCAGGAGATCGGCCCGAGCGAGTGGCGCACCGTCACCCAGGAGGACATCGACACCTTTGCCGAGCTCTCCGGCGATGACCAATGGATCCACGTCGACGTCGAGCGCGCCAAGAGCGAAAGCCCGTTCGGGACGACGATCGCCCACGGCAACCTGACCCTCTCGCTGGTCGACGGGTTCCGCAAAGAGCTGATCTCCTCGACCGGCTTCGCCCTCGGCGTCAACTACGGCTGGAACAAGATCCGCTTCCCGGCTCCCGTCCCGGCCGATGGCCGGGTCCGCGGCCGCGCCGAGGTCGTCTCGATCGACGAGAAGGGCGGCGGCTGGTGGGAGGTCGTCACCCGCTTCACGCTCGAGGTCGAGGGCAACGAGAAGCCGTGTTTCGTCGGTGATTCCGTCACCCGGGTGATGGCGCCCGCTGGCTGACGCCGGCGACGATCCTGCGGTACTGATCCTCACCGGGTCCCCCGGGTCCGGGAAGACGACGACAGCGGCGATCCTCGCCGAACGCTCGCCGCGGGCGGCCCATCTCGAAGCGGACCGCTTCTTCGCCTTCATCCAGTCCGGCTACGTCGAGCCCTGGAAGCCCGAGTCCCAGGAGCAGAACGAGGTGGTAATGGGGATCGTCGCAGGGGCCGCCGCGGGCTATGCCGACGGCGGCTATCGGACGATCGTCGACGGGATCGTGATCCCCGCCTGGTTCCTGCGGCCCCTCCATGAGGCGCTCGAGGCCGCCGGCCACCAGGTCGCCTGTGCGGTCCTGCGCCCCCCGCTCCAGGTCTGCATCGAGCGGGCGGAAAAACGCGAAGGCCCGTTCCTCGCCGATCCCGACGTCATCCGCCAGCTCTGGCAGAGCTTCGCCGACCTCGGAGACCTCGAGCCGAACGCGATCGAGTTCGGCGAAGAGAGCCCCGAGGAGGTTGCGGACATCGTCCACGCCAGTCTCGAAGGGGGCCTGCTGGCCCTCTGAGCCGCGCGCGTCTATTCGACGACCAGGGTGCCTTCCATCCCGGCTTCGCGGTGGCCGGGGACCGAGCAGAAGTACGTGTACTTGCCGGGTTTCAGGCCTTTCAGCGTGACGCTTTCGGAGCCTTCGGCGATGATTTCGGTCTTGCCGAGGTCTGCGCCGCCCGAGGTTTCCACGTCGACGTCATGGCCGATCGGCTGGGGGTTGTTGAAGTCGATCGTCACGTCACCGGCCTTGGCGGTCACTTCTTCCTGGGTGTAGGCGAGGGCGCCGCCCGGGTCCGCTTCAATTTCGACGCTCGAGGCTTCTCCGCCCGAAGCTTCTCCCCCGGATTCCGATTCCGATTCACCCGCCGCCGCGCCGCTCGATGTTTCGGTTTCGGCTTCGGTGGTGGTGCCGCTGTCGCTTCCGCAGGCGACCAGCGCGACGGCCGCGAATACGAGGGCTAGCAGGGCGAGGGCCTTGTTCATCGGCGGGACCTTTCCTGGGGGACTGGGATCACAGACTCTAATCGCGCAGTACGTGATGCGGCGATCAACGGTTCAACGACCCTCGAACACAGGCTTCTCACCGGAGAAGAAGGCGGCGACGCCGTTTTGGAGGTCCTCGGTCGCCATGCTGTCGGCGATCCCGTGGCGCTCGAGCTGGAGATGCTCGGTGAGGCTGTTCTCGATGCTCTCGCCGCAGAGGACTTTCACCATCTTCACGTAGTGGGGGGCCTTGGCGGCGAGCTTCCCGGCCATCTCCCGGGCCCGGGTCATCAGCTGATCGGGCTCGACGACCTCGGTCACGATCCCATCCGCGAGGGCCTCGTCTGGGGTCATGTTCGGGTCTTGGAGAAGGATCTCCGCCGCCCTGCTCGGGCCGACGATGCGGGGGAGGAAGTAGGTCATGCCGCCGTCCGGCGAAGCTCCGATCCGGCCGTAGGCGCATGCGAAAAACGCCGAGCTCGAGGTGATCCGCAGGTCGCACGCGAGTGCCAGGGAGAACCCGGCGCCGGCCGCCGCCCCGTTGATGGCGGCGATCACGGGGTAGGGGATCCGGCGCAGGTCGATGATCGCCGTGTGCAGCGCCTCTGCGCCCCGTCGCACCTGCGAGGGGAGGTCCACCGAGTCGTCCTCGACCCCGTCTCTGAAGGTGTTGATGTCGCCGCCGGAGCTGAAGGCTTTGCCCGATCCGGTCATCACCAGGGCCCGCAGCGGCGCCTCGTCCGCCAGCCAGGCGAAGAGGACCATCATCTCCCCGATCATCTCCGGGCTCATCGCGTTGAATAGGTCGGGGCGGTCGAGAGTGAGAGTTCCGATGTCCCCGTCGATCTCGAGTCGAAGGGTGTTCAGCTCGGGCGGGCTGATGGTCTCTGTGCTGCTCATTTTGTCTGCGCTCTCCCCGTTCCGCGATTTGGCCGTACGGCCAGGAGCCTACTCTTTGGTCGATGGCCGAAGAGCACGGAGATGAGGGCGGGACGCGGGCGGAGCGGATCGCGCAGCAGCGCCGCGAGCTGCCCGATTCCCCGGGCGTCTACCTCTTCCATGGCGGCGATGACGAGCTGCTCTACGTCGGCAAGGCGCGCTCGATCCGCAAACGCGTCGCCTCCCACTTCTCCGGCGGCGAGACCCGGCTCACCTCGCGGGTCGAGAGGATCGAGTTCCTGGTCACCGCGACCGAGGCTGAGGCCCTGCTCGCCGAGCAGAGCTTCATCAAGCGCCACCGCCCGCGCTTCAACATCCGCCTCCGCGACGACAAGTCCTATCCCTACGTCTGCGTCAGTCTCGACGAGGAGTACCCGCGGGTCTACTTCACCCGCGAAAAGCACCGTCCCGGACGCGCCTACTTCGGCCCCTTCTCGAGCGCCAAGCGGGTCCGCGAGACACTCGACCTGCTCGGCAAGCTGTTCCAGTTCCGCACCTGCGAGGGAGCCGAGCCGGGCCGCCGCTCCGGCAGCCCCTGCCTCGATTACTTCATCAAGCGCTGCGGCGCGCCCTGCGTCGGATACATCAGCAGCGATGAGTACCGTCGCAACATCGACGCGATCGTCGCCTTCCTCTCCGGTCACTACCGCCAGGTCGAGGCGGACGAGGAGGCGAAGATGGATTCCGCCGCGGCATCGCAGGAATTCGAGCGGGCGGCGGTCCACCGCGACCGACTGAAGGCGATCCGGTCCCTGTTCGAGCGGCAGCGGATCGCCGGCGGGTCTGTCGGAACGGCCGACCTGATCGGGGTCGCCACCGAGGGGGCCGACGCCAACGCCCAGGTCTTCCAGGTCCGCGACGGGATCCTCGCCGAGCGCCAGAGCTTCTACCTCGACAACCAGGCCGAACGCGAGCCCGCCGAGGTCGCCGAGGAGTTCCTCGGTCAGTATTACTCGGCCTCGCCCTCGGTTCCGCGGACGATCGTCGTCGGGCCCTACCTGGCGGACCGGGCCGAGCTGCTCGCCTCCGCGCTCAGCGAGGAGCGCGGGGCGCCGGTCGAGGTACGGGTCGCCGAGCGCGGCGACAAGCGGCGCCTGCGCGAGCTCGCCGAGCGCAACGCGCGCCTCGCCCTCGACCAGGACCGCCTCCGTCGCGAGCACCGCCGCCAGCGCCGGGTCGACTCGCTCGCCGACCTGCGCGAGGCGCTGGCGATGGAGGAGCTGCCGATCCGGATCGAGGGCTACGACATCTCCAACCTCGGGGCCGAGCACACGGTCGCCTCGATGGTCGTCTTCGAGGGCGGCGCGACGAAGAAGTCGGACTACCGGCGCTTCAAAATCAATTTCCGCCCGCGTGCTCTGCTCCCGGACACCGCCAAAGAGTCAGAAATGGACGGCGATGTCCTCCCGCGTCCGCCGCGGGCGGGTGGGAGGCAGGACGACTTTGCGGCAGTTGAAGAGGTCTTGACCAGGCGGGTCAACCGCTACCTCGAGCAGGCCGATCTCTCGCCGCATGACGGCAAACGCGACTCGAGCTTCGCGTCGCTGCCCTCATTGGTCGTTGTCGATGGCGGCAAGGGTCAGCTCGCCGCCGCGATGCGGTCGCTGCAGCCATTCGTCGAGCGCGGGGTCACGGTCGCCTCGCTCGCCAAGCGCGAGGAGGAGGTCTTCGTCCCGGGTCGCTCGGTCCCGGTCGACCTCGCCGCCGACTCCGAGGCCTCGAAGCTGCTGCAGCGGATCCGCGACGAGGCCCACCGGTTCGCGATCGAGCATCACCGCGGCCGCCGCGACAGGGCGATGACGGGCTCGGTCCTCGACGAGATCAAGGGCGTGGGCCAGGCGCGGAAGCGAGCCCTCCTCCAGCACTTCGGTTCGCCGGAGCGGCTGGTCGCGGCCACCAGGGAGGAACTCGAGGCGGTGCCCGGGGTCCCTGGCAAAGTGGCCCGCGACATCCACGAGCAGCTGAACAGGACAGGTTGATGGCCGAGGATTCGCAGGCAGACGGGGCGAGCGCCGAGCCCGGGGTGACGATGGTCGTCATCACCGGCCACTCCGGGGCCGGCAAGTCGGAGGCGATCGCCGCCTTCGAGGACGGCGGTTATTTCTGCGTCGACAACCTGCCACCGCGGATGATCGGCAGCCTCGGTGAGCTCTTCCGCCACCCCGGCAGCGGCGTCGAGCGGGCCGCGGTCGTCTCCGACGTGCGAGGCGGCGACTACTTCGACGACCTGATCCAGGTGCTCGACGACCTCGACGCCGACGGGGTGAAGCCGAGGGTCCTCTTCCTCGAGGCCGACGAGGAGACCCTGGTCGACCGCTACAAGGAGACCCGCCGCCGCCACCCTCTCGCTCCTGAGGGAAGGATCGTCGAGGGGATCCGGGCCGAGCGCGAGCTGCTCTCGCCGCTGCGGGCCCGGGCCGACGTCGTCATGGACACCAGCGACCTCACCAGTGGCGCCCTTCGAAGCCGGATTGCGGAGGAGATGCTCGGCAGCGACGGCGGCGGCAAGCTCGCCCTGACCCTGCTCACCTTCGGGTTCAAGAACGGCCCCCCGCGGGACGCGGACCTGACCCTCGACGTCCGCTTCCTCCCCAACCCCCACTACGTCGACGAGCTGCGGCCGCTGACCGGCCTCGACAGGGAGGTGCGGGAGTACGTCGAGTCGGGGACCCAGGCCGGAGAGTTCTACGGCAGGCTGCTGCCACTGCTTGACTTCCTCGTCCCCGCCTACGTCGCCGAGGGCAAGAGCCACCTCACGATCGCAATCGGGTGCACGGGGGGACGCCACCGCTCGGTGACCGTCGCCGACCGCATCCGGCGCGATCTCGACGGGCGCGAGGACGTGACCCTGCGGGTCAAGCACCGCGACGTCGAGCTCGACTCGTAAGAATCAACCCCGTGGCTGAACCTGTGATCCGTGCGAGCGGCCTGCGCAAGAGCTACGGCGACGTCGAGGCGGTCCGCGGGATCGAGATCGAGGTCGGCCCCGGCGAGGTCTTCGCGTTTCTCGGCCCGAACGGGGCGGGGAAGACGACCACGGTCGAGATCCTCGAGGGCTACCGCGACCGCGACGCCGGGGAGGTCACCGTCCTTGGCGAGGACCCGGCCGAGGCCGACCGGGCCTGGCGCGAGCGGATCGGAATCGTGCTGCAGAGCTGCAAGCTCGAGCCGTACCTGACGGTGCGAGAGTCGCTCGAACTGTTCGCCGGCTACTACGACGAGCCGCGCCCGATCGAGGAGACGATCGGGCTGGTCGGGCTGGTCGAGAAGGCCGATGCACGCGCCGGCAGCCTCTCGGGAGGCCAGCAGCGCCGCCTCGACGTCGGGATGGCGCTGATCGGGGACCCCGACCTGCTCTTCTTAGACGAGCCGACCACCGGCTTCGATCCCCAGGCACGGCGCCAGGCGTGGGACCTGATCGCCGGCCTCCGCGACCTCGGCAAGACGGTCTTCCTCACCACCCACTACATGGACGAGGCCCAGCGCCTCGCCGACCGGGTCGCGATCATCGCCGGTGGCGAGATCGTCGCCGGTGGCGCCCCGCAGGACCTCGGCGACCGCGACGCCCAGACGACGACGATCACCTACAGCCGCAACGGCGAGCAGGTCTCGATCGAGACCGACGACCCGGTCCGGGCGCTGAACGAGCTGACCGGGCGTGCCCTCGCCGAGGGGTTCGAGCTCGAGGGGCTGGAAGTCTCGCGCCCGAGCCTCGAGGACATCTACCTGACCCTCACCCGCCAGGAATGAGGCTCGTCCTGCACCAGCTGCGGTTTGACCAGAAGGTCTTCTGGCGCAATCCGGCTGCCGTCTTCTTCACCGTGATGTTCCCGGTCCTGCTCCTGCTGATCTTCGCCGTCGTCTTCGGCGAAGCCAAGATCGCCGAAGAGGGCGGGATCGAGGCGACCACCTACTACGTCCCGGCGATCATCACCCTGGCGGTGATCTCGGCGACGATGCAGACGCTGGCGATGACGGTCGTGATCGCGCGCGAGGACGGGCGCCTGAAGCGAGGCCGGGGCACCCCGATGCCCGCCTGGGTCTTCATCGCCGGCAAAATCGGCAACTCGATCGTCCTCTCGCTGCTGATGTTCTCGATCGTCGTCGGGATCGGGCGCGTCATCTACGGAGTCGGGATCCCCTGGGCGCACCTGCCCGAGCTGCTGGTCGTCCTCGCGGTTGGGGCGGCATCGTTCTGCTGCCTCGGGATCGCGCTGACCGCCGCGATCCCCTCCCAGGATGCCGCGGCACCGATCGTCAACGCGCTGCTGCTGCCGCTCTACTTCCTCTCCGGCGTCTTCATCCCCGACGGCGAGCTGCCGGGCGGCGTCATCCACTTCGCCGACTTCTTCCCGGTCCGCCACTTCTTCCAGGCCTTCTTCGCCGTCTACGTCGACCGAACCGGGATTCCATGGCACCACCTCGCCGTCGTCGCCGCCTGGGGCGTCGCCGGCCTCCTGCTCGCGATCCGCTACTTCCGCTGGACCCCCCGCGGCGGGTAGCCGTCTCCGCACCGGGGCGGTCGCCTGTATAGCCTCCGCTGCCATGCTCCACCACGTCCTGCTCGAGGTCTCGGATCTGCCGCGGAGCGCGGCATTTTATGACTCGATGCTGGCGCCGCTCGGCTGGCGCCGGCACTTCGAGGAGGACGAGACGATCGGCTGGGGCATCGCGAAACCGGTGTTTTTCATCTCCTCCCACCGTGAACCGAACCCGGGTTTCGGGCTGCTCTGCTTCTCCGGGCTGGGGATCGTCGCGGTCAAGGCCGCGTGGGAGGGTGGCGTCGCAGTCGGAGGCACAAGCACCGGCGAGCCCGGCGATCACCGCTCGCACGGATCCGGTTCATACTCGGCATTCCTCCAGGACCCCGACGGGTATGAAATCGAGGTAACGGTCGGCTCCGACTGAGCAAACGACTCGAGAAAGGGACTACGCAATGGCAGTGAAGGTGGGCATCAACGGCTTCGGACGCATCGGGCGCAACGTCTTCCGTGCGGCTCACGCCGCCGGGGCGGACCTCGAGTTCGTCGCGGTGAACGACCTGATCGACACGGCGACGATCGCGCACCTGCTCAAGTACGACTCCACCTACGGCCGTTTTCCCGGCGAGGTGACGGCGACGGACTCCTCGATCACGGTCGAGGGCAGGGAGCTGAAGATCCTCTCCGAGCGCGACCCGGCGGCGCTCCCCTGGGGTGACCTCGGGGTGGATGTGGTGATCGAGTCGACCGGGTTCTTCACCGGCCGCGACGACGCGGCCAAGCACCTCGAGGCCGGCGCCAAGAAGGTGATCATCTCCGCCCCCGCCAAGGAACCCGACGTGACGGTGGCGCTCGGCGTCAACTTCGACACCTACGACCCCGAGAACCACCACATCATCTCCAACGCCTCCTGCACGACCAACTGCCTCGCCCCCGTGGCGAAGGCGATCGACGACGCGATCGGGATCGAGCTCGGGCTGATGACGACGATCCACGCCTACACCGCCGACCAGCGCCTCCAGGACATGCCGCACAAGGACCTGCGCCGGGCACGGGCCGCGGCGATCAACCTGATCCCGACCACCACCGGCGCCGCCAAGGCCGTCGGTCTCGTCCTGCCGACCCTGAACGGGAAGCTGAACGGGATCTCGGTGCGGGCGCCGGTCGTGACCGGCTCCGTCGTCGACCTTGTCTTCACGCCCTCGGCGCCGACCGACCCCGAGGCCGTCAACGCCGCCGTCAAGGCTGCCGCCGAGGGACCCCTTGCCGGGATCCTGGATTACACCGAGGACGCGATCGTCTCGACCGACATCGTCGGCGACGCCCACTCCTCGATCTTCGACGCCGGGCAGACGATGGCGATCGGAGACGGCGCGATGATCAAGGTCGTCTCCTGGTACGACAACGAGTGGGGCTACTCGAACCGCTGCGTCGACCTGGCCGGCAAGGTCCTCTGAGCGACTCGCGACGGTGAGCTTCTCGAAGGCAAGCGTCCGCGACGCCCCCGTCGCGGGCGAGCGGGTGCTGCTCCGCGTGGATTTCAACGTACCTTTGAAAGCCACGCCCGCCGCCCCCGGACGCGGGAGCGAGCCCGGATCCATATCTGACTCTCCCGGGCGAGCGGGAGCAGAGGAGGCGGCGGAATATGTCGTCGGAGACGACACCCGGATCAGGGCGGCGCTGCCGACGATCGAACTCCTGCGTGAGCGCGGCGCCTCGATCGTCCTCGCCTCGCACCTAGGGCGTCCCGGCGGCAAGCCCGACCCCGAGCTCTCGATGGCGCCGGTCGGCGCCCGCCTCGCCGAGCTCCTCGGCGCCGAGGTCGGGCAGGCGCCGGCGGTGGTCGGCGCCGAGGTCGAGGAGCTGGCCGCCGGGCTCGGCCCGGGCGAGATTCTGCTGCTCGAGAACCTCCGCTTCGAGCCGGGTGAGACCGAGAACGACCCCGGGTTGGCGCGGCGGCTCGCCGCCCTCGCCGGAATCTACGTCAACGATGCCTTCGGCGCCGCCCATCGGGCCCACGCCAGCACCGAGGGCGTCGCCCACCTCCTGCCCGGCTACGCCGGGCTTCTGCTCGAGCGCGAGGTCACCGAGCTGACCGCCGTCGTCGAATCCCCCGCGCGGCCCCTGGTGGTCGTCCTCGGCGGCGCCAAGGTCTCCGACAAGGTCGGGGTCATCGACCGCTTTCTCGAGATCGCCGACCGGATCCTGATCGGCGGCGCGATGTGCTTCAGCTTCTTCCGCGCCGAGGGGATCGCCACCGGCGACTCGCTGGTCGAGGAGGAGGGGGTGAAGCTCGCCGCCGAGGCGCTGAGGCGGGCCGAGGGATCGGACTGCGATCTGGAGCTCCCCGTCGACCTCGTCCTCGGCAGGAGCTTCGACGCCGAGACCGAGCGCCGCGAGAGCGACGGGGTCGAGGTCCCCGACGGCTGGATGGGCCTCGACGTCGGCCCCCGCACCGCGGCCTCCTACGCGGAGGCGATCGCCGCGGCCGGAACGGTCCTCTGGAACGGCCCGATGGGCGCCTTCGAGCTCGAGCCCTTCGCCGCGGCGACCCGCACCGTCGCCGAGGCGGTCGCCGCGGCGCCGGGGATGACCGTGGTCGGCGGCGGCGATTCGGTCGCGGCAGTGCACCAGTTCGGGCTGGCCGACCGAATCGACTGGATTTCAACCGGAGGAGGAGCATCCTTGGAGCTATTGGAGGGAAAAACCCTGCCCGGAGTGGAGGCACTACTAGACCGCGGGTCCGCGGCGGACGCGGGTGCGAGCGAGCGAGGAAACCGGGGATGATGAGCGCGAGCGAGCGGGAGCAGAGCACGCGGACCCCGTTATTGGCCGCCAACTGGAAGATGAACAAGACCGTCGCCGAGGCGGCGGAGTTCGTCGACGCGCTGCTGCCGCGAATCGCCGCCACCCAGCACGACGTCGTCATCTGCCCGTCCTTCCTCGCGCTGAGCGAGGTGGTCGAGCGATCGCGCGGGAGCGCCGTCCGTGTCGCCGCCCAGAACATGCACGAGGGGGAGTCCGGGGCGTTCACCGGTGAGGTCTCGGCGCCGATGCTGGTCGAGGCCGACGTCGAGGCGGTCATCCTCGGCCACTCCGAGCGCCGCCAGCTCTTCGGCGAGACCGACGAGGCCCTGGCTCGCAAGGTCCCGGCGGCGCTCGCGGCGGGTCTCGACCCGATCCTCTGTGTCGGCGAGACCGAGGAGGCCCGTGACGCGGAACAGACTGACGCCGTGCTCGAGGGCCAGCTGCGGGCCGATCTCGCCGCCGTCGATCCGACCCGGGTGGCGGAGGTGACGATCGCCTACGAGCCGATCTGGGCGATCGGGACAGGTCGCACCGCGACCCCCGAGCAGGCCCAGGAGACGATCGCCTTCATCCGCGACGTGCTGCGCGAGGGCGGGGCGGAGGCCGACCGGGTCCGGATCCTCTACGGCGGCTCGGTCAAGCCCGACAACGCGGCCGAGCTGATGGCCCAGCCCGACATCGACGGGGCCCTGGTCGGCGGCGCCAGCCTCGATCCGGCCGAATTCGCGGCGATCGTCGAGGCGGCCGGGTAGTGCCCACCGTCCCCTCGGTCGCGCTGGTCATCCTCGACGGCTGGGGTATCGCCGACTCCGGCCCCGGCAACGCGATCTCGCTCGCCGAGACGCCGGTCTTCGACCGGCTCTGGGCGGAGTTCCCCCACACGCAGCTCTCCGCCCAGGGGCGCGACGTCGGCCTCCCCGAAGGGCAGATGGGCAACTCCGAGGTCGGCCACCTCAACCTCGGCGCCGGCGCCGTCGTCAAGCAGGACCTGGCCCGAATCGACGACGCGGTCGCCGACGGCAGCTTCTTCGAGAACGATGCCCTGAGGGCGGCCTGTGAGCGTGCCCGCCGCAGTCCCCGCGGCCGGCTCCACCTGCTCGGGCTCGTCTCCGACGGCGGCGTCCACTCCGGCTGGGAGCACATCGAGGCCGCGATCGAGCTCGCCACCCAGGAGGGCGTCCCCGACGTCGTCTTCCACGCCTTCACCGACGGCCGCGACACCCTGCCCCACGGAGGCGCCGGCTACGTCGAGGAGCTCGAGCGCTGGCTTTACCGGGCGGGTCGGGTCGGAACCGTCTCCGGCCGCTTCTACGCGATGGATCGCGACACCCGCTGGGAGCGGACCAAGCTCGCCTATGACGCGATCGTCCACGGCCGCGGCCTCGGCGCCGAGACCTCGGCGGAGTCGATCAAGGCCTCATACGACCGCGACGAGACCGACGAGTTCATCAAGCCGACGGTGATCGGCGGGTACGACGGGGCGGCGGCGGGCGACGTCGCGATCTTCCTCAACTTCCGCCCCGATCGCGCCCGCGAGCTGACCCGGGCGCTGGCCGAACCCGGCTTCGAGGAGTTCTCGCGCAGCGGCGGCCCGGTCCTCGACCTGACGACGATGACCGAGTACCGCCAGGGCTGGCCCTACCCGGTCGCCTTCCCCGAGGCGCGCCCGCAGACGACCCTGGCCGAGGTGATCGCCGAGTCCGGCAGGCGCCAGCTCCACGTCGCCGAGACCGAGAAGTACGCCCACGTCACCTACTTCTTCAACGGCGGCCGCGAGCAGGAGTGGGAGGGGGAAGACCGGCGGCTGGTCGAGTCCGCGCGCGAGGTCCCGACCTATGACCGCAAGCCGGAGATGAGCGCCCGGGCCGCCGCCGCCGCGTTCGTCGACGGCTGGTCGGGCGGCGAGTACGGCTTCGGGGTCCTCAACTTCGCCAACCCGGACATGGTCGGCCACACCGGCGTGATCCCGGCCGCGGTCACCGCGGTCGAAGCGGTCGACGCCTGTCTCGGCGAGGTCGTCGCTGCGGTCATCGATACCGGCGGTGCCTGCATCATCACCGCCGACCACGGCAATTGCGACCACATGCTCGAGCCCGACGGCTCGCCCAACACCGCCCACTCGCTGAACCCGGTGCCGCTGATCGTCACCGCGGCCGGGCTCGAGCTGCGCTCGGGCGGGGTCCTGGCCGACGTCGCCCCGACCGCTTTGCAGCTGCTCGGAATCGAGCAGCCGGAGGCGATGAGCGGGCGGTCGTTGCTCGATGAGGCTTGACCCGCAGCGGCTGAGCTTCGAGATCGGAGCCAGTGACGGCGCCGCCAGGGCGGGGGTGCTGCAGACCGTCCACGGCCCGGTCGAGACGCCCGCCTTCATCCCGCTCGCGACCAAGGGGACGGTCCGCTCGCTCGACGGTGACGAGGTCGCCGCGCTCGGCTATCAGCTGATCCTCGGCAACACCTACCACCTGTTCGTCTCCCCGGGCCCCGACCGGATCGCCGCGGCCGGGGGCCTCCACGGGTTCATGGGTTGGGAGCGGGCGCTGATAACCGACTCAGGCGGCTTCCAGGTCTTCTCCCTGGCCCACGGCGGCGTCGCCGACGAGGTCAAGGGCAGCGGGCGGCCGGGAGGAGGGCACGGCTCGGTCGTCAAGATCGACGAGGACGGGGTCAGCTTCCGCTCCTACCGGGACGGCGCGGAGCTGTTCATCTCACCCGAGGTCTCGATGGAGGTGCAGGCCAAGCTCGGCTCCGACATCGCGCTCGTCTTCGACGAGTGCACGCCCTACCACGCCGACCGCGAGTACACCGCGCGATCGATGGAGAGGACGCATCGCTGGCTCGGCCGCTGCCTCGAGTGGCACGACCGCCACGGCCCCGAGCGCCAGGCGGTGTTCGGGATCGTCCAGGGCGGCATCCACGAGGATCTTCGGCGCGAGTCGGCGCAGGCCGTCTCGGACTCGGCGGTCGACGGGATCGCGATCGGCGGGACGCTCGGGCGCGACAAGGAGGAGATGCGGGGCGTGCTCGAGCTGACCGCGCCGCTCCTGCCCGAAGAGGCCCCGAAGCACCTGCTCGGAATCGGCGACATTGACGACCTGATGGCCGGCATCGCCCTCGGCCTCGACGTCTTCGACTGCGCCATCCCAACCCGCCTCGCCCGCCACGGCACCGCGCTCGTCCCCGACCCGGGCGAGCGCTTCCGCCTCGACCTCCGCAAGGCCGGCTGGGAGGGAAACCGAGAGCCGCTCGTCGAGGGCTGCCCCTGCGACGCCTGCACCCGCCACGACCGCGACTACCTCTCCTACCTCTCGCGGGCCGAGGAGCTGACCGCCGTCCGCCTCCTCTGCCTCCACAACCTCACCTTCCTGCATCACCTGTTGTCGGGCGCGCGGCGCTCCATCGAGGCCGGGAAGTTCAGCGACTACAGCTCCAGCATCATGTCCGGAGGCTCGCCATACAGCTCACGGTCTTAAAGGACCCGGAATGCGGCCGTCTGGGGGTTCGGGCCTCCCTCCGAACGGCTTGTACTTTTTGGCCCCGGCGTTTCGCGGAGAACGCCTAGAAATTCCAAAAAGTTGAGAGAGGAGGGTGGCCCGGACCCCCCACGACCTCATTCCGTGTTCTTTTCGACCAGTTCCTTGAACTCGTCCACGACCTTGTTCACTGAGTCGCCGGCCACTTCCTTCGCGTGGACGCCGCTGGCGCGGTCGGTCGCGAGGATCACCGCGGTCGCGACCGCGGCCGCGATCAGGACCAGCGCGACCATCGCCAGGACGAACCTCGCGAACCGCGAGAACATGCCGCGCTTCGCGGGGGCGGATGGGGGTGGGGCCACCGGGGGCGGTGGTTCGGTCCCGCGCGGGCGCGGCGGCGGGACGGGCCTGAACTCGGTCCGGCCGGTCTCGTCCAGGCGGCGGGTCGCGGGCTCGCCCCCCAGGACCCTCGTCGCCTCGGTTCCCTCGTCCATCGGCAGCGTCACGTCCTCGCCTTCGAGGCCGAGCCGGAGGCCGCCGGCGAACTCGTCGGCGCTTGCGTAGCGCCTGCTCGTGTCGCCCTCGAGGGCCCGCAACACCGCCCCGCCCAGAGTCTCCGGCACTTCGTCGTTATAGGTGCTGGGAGGGAGCGGGCTCTCGTTCTGCTGACGGACCGCGAGCTCGGCGAGGGTCGATCCCTCGTAGGGGAGGCGCCCGGTAAGGAACTGGTAGATGACGACGCCGAGCGCGTAGACGTCGGTGGCCGGCGTCGCCTCCTCGCCCCGCACCTGCTCGGGAGACAGGTAGGCCGCGGTTCCGACCACCGAGCCGACCTGGGTGATCCGCGTCTGTTCGATCGCCCGGGCGATCCCGAAGTCGGTCAGTTTCACCGTCAGCTCGTCGCCGCCGAGCGGGCCGCCGACGATCATCAGGTTCCCCGGCTTGACGTCGCGGTGGATGATCCCGCGGCGATGGGCATAGTCGAGCCCGGCGCAGGACTGGATCCCGATCTCGGCCGCGAACCTCGGCTCGAGCGAGCCCTGGCTCTGCAGGATCTGAGCTCCGGAGCGCCCCTCGACGAACTCCATGACGATGTAATGGCGCCCCTGGTCGATCCCGGTGTCGTAGACCTGGACGATGTTGGGGTGGATCAGTTTCGCGACGGCGAGCGCCTCGCGCCGGAAGCGGGCGACGAACCGGTCGTCGTCGGAGAGGTGCTCGGCGAGGATCTTGACCGCGACGGTGCGCTCGAGGATGCGGTCGGTTGCCCGATGCACCGTCGACATCCCGCCCGAGCCGAGGCGCCCGTCGATCTCATAGCGCCCGGATAGGAGCCCGGCCTCCATCACTGTTCGCCCCGTCCGTTTTCGACCGGGCTCGCCGATTCGACCCCACCCGAGGAGGGTTCTTCCTTCTTTTCCTGTCCTGGCGGGATTTTTTCCTGCCCGGGTGGTCCGGCTTCGTTTTCCGGGGCAGGCGGCGGCGCTTCTTTTTCCTGCGCGCGTTCTTCCTTTTCGCGTTCCTTTTCCGCTTTCTCTTCTTCCTTTTCGGCCTTCTTGTCGGGCGCTTCTTCAGCTTCGTCGGTGGGGATTTCGGCGGGTGCCACCGCCTCGGGTTCTTCCGCCTGTTCGCATTCGTCGACGACTTCGTTCAGCCGTTCGGCGCCCTTGTCGAGAGCTTCCTTCAGCTTGCGGTCGACGCCGCTCAGCGCTTCGATCTGTTCGCCGACCTGGGCCGCCGCGCTTTCAGCGCCGACACAGTCGCCTTCGTCGGTGAGCTGCTTGACGGAGTCGAGGTTCGCGGTGATCTCCCGCGCGGTTTCACCCGGCAGCAGCTTCGCGTCTTCGCCGCCGCAGGCGGAGAGCGCCGCCACCGCAAGGGCGCTCAGCGAGGCGACGATCGTCGTTCTGACCAGGAGAGCCATCACCCGGCGAGTCTAGAGAACAGCGTTGCGAACGAAATTCACCTGCATCTGCCCATCAATGGCCGACGAAGAGGCGGTCGGCGAGCGGTTTCGGCAGGTCGGCGGCGGCGATCGACTCCGCGGTGCGCTCGATGTCGTACCAGACGCGATGGAACATCACTGTGTCGGCCTCGGTGTCGAGCGCAAGCCATGCTGCCCGCGGGTCGCCGTCCCGCGGCTGGCCGACGCTGCCCGGGTTGACCAACCACCTGCCGTCGCCGGTCTCGAGCAGCGTCCCGTCGCTGGCCTGGGCGCCGCGGACGTGGCCGTGGGCCCCGTCGTGGCGGGTGAAGAAGAGGGCGACGTGGGAGTGGCCGATCGCGCAGATCCGCTCCGCCTGCACGTCGAGACAGGCATCCGCCTGCTCGCCGGTGAGGACGTACTCCCAGATCGGGTCGCGGGGGGAGGCGTGGTGGAGGTCGATCCCACCCCTCTGCCCGGATGGCTCCAGCTCGCGCAGGAACTCCAGCGTCTCGGTGCCGACCGCTCCCTGGGTCCATTTGACGGCCGTCGCCGCGGTCTCCGAGAAGGACTCGATGTCGAGCGCGTCGAGGACCGCCAGGTCGTGGTTGCCGGCCAGGCAGAGCGAGCACCGCTCCCGAACCAGCTCCGTGCAGGCGTCGGGCTCGGGGCCGTAGCCGACGATGTCGCCGAGACACCAGATCTCGTCGATCTCCGCCTCCCCGATCGAGTCCAGGCAGGCCTCGAGGGCGGCCAGGTTGGAATGGATGTCGGCGATCACCGCGACGCGCACGGGGGCCAGCGTACTCGGCGCCTACTCTGGCTCATACGATCATGATGGTGACCGTGACCGACTCGATCGCAGAGCTCCGCTCGGCAGTGAACGAGGCAGCGCGTGCCCTGCGCGAGGGTGAGGCGACCGGTCAGGAGCCCTCTCTCGACCGCCCGCCGAAGCCCGAGTTGGGCGACTACAGCTCCAACGCGGCGATGCTGCTCGCCGCCTCGCTCGGGGAAGCGCCCCGAGACGTCGCGGCGCGCATCTGCGCCGAGCTCGAGCGCGATCTCGTCTCGAGCGGGAGCGTCGACCGGGTCGAGGTCGCGGGCCCCGGGTTCGTCAACCTCTTCCTCTCTGACGTCTGGTACCGGCGCGCCCTGGCGCGCCTCGGTGAGGCCGGCGAGAGCCTCGGGCCGGTCCCGACCTCCTCGCCGCAGCGGATCCTCGTCGAGTTCGTCTCCGCCAACCCGACCGGGCCGCTCCACGTCGGCGGCGGCCGCCACGCCGCTTACGGCGACTCCCTCGTGCGCCTGCTCGAGGCGGTCGGCCACGATGTCAAGCGCGAGTACTACGTCAACGACGGCGGCGGCCAGGTGACCCGCTTCGCGGCCTCGGTGGCCGCCCAGATGACCGGGGCCGAGCCGCCGGAGGACGGCTACACCGGCCCTCACATCGAGGCCCTCGCGGCGCGTCTGAAGGAGGAGGGAGCCGACCCCGGCGACGCCGAGGCGCTCGGCCGCCGCGCGGTCGAGCTCACCCTCGAGGAAGTCAAGGCGACGCTCGACCGGTTCGGCGTCCGCTTCGACACCTGGTTCTCCGAGCGCGACCTCTACGCGAGCGGTGAGGTCGAGTCGGCGCTGGCCCAGCTCGAGAAGGAGGGCCACAGCTACAGGAGCAACGGCGCACTCTGGATGCGCAGCACCGATTTCGGCGACGACAAGGATCGGGTCCTGATCCGGGCCGACGGCGAACCGACCTATCTCGCCGCCGACGTCGCCTACCACTGGGACAAGCTCGAGCGCGGGTTCGAGCTGCTGATCGACGTCCTCGGCGCCGACCATCACGGCTACGCGCCCCGGCTGAAGGCCGTGATCGCCGCGCTCGGCGAGGACCCCGACCTGCTCGAGCCGCTGATCATGAGCCTCGTCCACCTCGTCGAAGGCGGCGAGCGGGCGCAGATGTCGAAGCGCAGCGGCGAGTTCGTCACCCTCGACGAGCTGGTCGACGAGATCGGGGTCGACGCGACCCGCTGGTTCATGCTCTGGCGCAGCCACGAGACGACCGTCGACCTCGACGTCGAGCTCGCCCGGCGCGAGTCCAGCGACAACCCGGTCTACTACGTCCAGTACGCCCACGCCCGGATCGCCAGCATCCTCCGCAAGGCAGAGGGCGCGGCGGCGCCGGACGCGTCCGCAGAGGTCGTGCCCGAGGCCGCCCTCGAGCCCGCCGAGAAGGTGCTGATCAAGCGCCTCCTCGAGTTCCCCGACGAGGTCCGCGAGGCGGCGGCCCGCCGCGCCCCGCACCGGATCTGCACCTACTCGACCGCGGTCGCGGCCGACTTCCACGCCTTCTACCGCGACTGCCAGGTGGTCGGCGCCGAGGGGGAGGGTGTCGAGCAGGCACGGCTGGCGCTCTGCCTGCTGACCATGCGGACGATCGCCGGCTCGCTCGGCCTGCTCGGGATCTCCGCGCCCGAGCGCATGTGATGCTCGGGCGAGCCCCGAGGCCGCCGGTGCTGGGACGAATACCCCTGCGCGGCTCGGGGTCGCTCGACCGCGAGAGCCTCGACGCGATGCTGGCGTTGTGGTCGGAGATCGGCCAGGGCGTGGTGCTGGTCACAGGTGAAGAGGGGAGATCCGAACTGGCGGTGGGCCTGGCGGCCGCCGCGGCCGCCGCCGGCCGCAAGGGCGCGCTGATCGAGTGCGATCTCGCCACTCCCAGGCTGGCGAACGAGCTGGGGCTCGACCCCGTGCCCGGATTCGGCGAGTACCTCGCGCACGAGGCCGAGGCGCCGGAGATCCTCCAGGCGTCGATCCTCGCCGGACCCGGGTCGACGCTCGCCGCGGCGCCGCTGGTCTGCATTGTCGCCGGCGCGCCGACCGCGCTCGGCTCCGTCCTCTTCGCCTCCGAGAGCTTCGGCCACGCGACCGAGAAACTTCGCGGCGGCCTACGACGTCGCCGTCCTCGACGGGCCGGCGATCGACGACGGGGACTCCCTTCGTGCCGCAGCCGCCCGGGCGGACAGGGTCATCTTCTGCTCCGCGAAGTCGCGCGTTCCCCGCGGCCTGCGGGACATCGTCACCGGCGTCGTCGAGCCGATTCCCTAGAGGTCATAGCGCGCGAGGTCGGCATCGAGCCGCTCGCTCTCCTCGTCGGTCGGGGCGTCTGGGGGGCCCTCGCCGTTGCCACCGGGCGGCCGGGACCTTCCCCGCCAGCGCCAGACGCTGATCGTGAGGGCGACCGCCGCGGCGACGAAGGCGATCGCCGGCACCAGGTAGGCCGAGAGGTCGAATCCGCTGTCTCCCGGGAGGGCCAGGACCCTGTCCCCGTATTGGGCGACGAGTTCGTCCTTGATTTCGGACTTCGTCCTCCCTTCGGCGATCAGCCCGGAGATGTAGGCCCGCTCGCGTTCGGCCTGCGGAGACTGGGCGAGCTCGAGCAGGGTGCCGCAGATCGGGCACATCACCTCGTCTTCGATGTCGGGGAGTTCGGTCTGCGGTGTCGCCGCCAGCGCCGGCGCCGCACCCGCCAGAAGGGCCATCGCGATCGCCGCGACCGCCAGCCTCACGCCGATCCCCCGATCAGCGGCGTGACCCGTTCTTCGAGGAAGTCCTCGTCGACGACCCCGCGCCAGATCAGCGCCAGGTGGCCGGAGGGATCGACGAGGAAGTTCTCCGGCACACCGGTCGAGCCGAAGGCGTCGCTGCGTTCGTTACCGACCGAGCGCAGCTGCGGATAGGTGAGTTCGTGCTCGCGGGCGAACCTGACGGCGTCGTCGCTGTTGTCCTGGACGTTGATGCCGAGCACGGTCATGTCGGGATGCGCGCGGGAGTACGCCTCGAGATCGGGCGCCTCCGCCCGGCAGGGGTCGCACCAGGAGGCCCAGAGATTCACCAGCACCCACTGGCCCCTGTAATCGGCGATTGACCCAGTCCCGCCGCCCTCGAGCTTCGGCAGCACCTTGTCGGGGACCGGATCGCCGACCGCGATGCTGGCCCCGCCCTTGCTCACCAGCCCGAATACGAGCAGGCCGAGGACGGCCAGGACGGCGAAGAAGGAAATCAGGGCGCGGGCGCTCAACTCCCAGAGGTTAGTCATGGACGGCTTAGAATCCCGCCTTCGCGGACGTAGCTCAGTTGGTAGAGCGCGAGCTTCCCAAGCTCGAGGTCGCGGGTTCGAGACCCGTCGTCCGCTTTTCGTCGAGGCACAGCGCCCCGCGAGTTAAACTGCCGCCGTGACCAGAGCACTGCCGAGCGCCCGGGGAGTCGGTCTTCTGCTTGCGAGCGCTCTGGGGCTGCTTCTGAGCGTCCTTTTCGTCTCCCACGCCGCCGCCTTCAAGGGCTTCGAATCCCCGAGCGGGAACATCGGCTGCATCATGACCGAGCAGGGTGCCCGCTGCGACATCATCCACCACTCCTGGCCGCTGCCGAAGAAGCCGAAGAGCTGCGAATTCGACTATGGCGGCTCTCTCTTCGTCGGCGTCAAAGGGCGGGGCAGCAACGGCTGCGTCAGCGACTCGGCGTTCGGCGCCGGCCCGGTGCTTCGCTACGGCGAATCGATCCGCAAGGCCCGTTTCCGTTGCACCAGCGAAGAAATCGGGGTGCGCTGTCGCAATCTCCGCAACGGCCACGGCTTCCTCCTCTCGCGCCAGCGCTACAGGCTCTTCTAGGGCGCGACCTCCAGAACCCGGCGGCGGAGGAAGTCGACCTCGTCGGCGACGACCGCCTCGAACTCCGGCCCGTCGTAGATGTCGAAGTGATCGACGCCGGGATAGAGGCGCAGCTCTCCCAGCGGCGCGGCGCGGGCGGCACGGATCGCCGGGCCTGGACGCGCGACCCGGTCGGCCTCACCGACGCAGACCAGCCACGGGCAATGGAGCCGGCGGGCGTGGCGGACCGGTCGAAAGGGACGGCCCAGCAGCCAACGCGAGGAGGCGCGGTTGCGCCAGCGGGAGTCCTCGCCGGTCGCGACGACGTGTAGCCAGCCCGCCTCCGCCTCCGGCGCGTTGATGAAGGCCGCCTCACGCGGGGAGCCGACCGCCGGCAGGTGCTCGCCGCGGGCCGCGGCGATGAGCATCCGCGCCGTCACCGCGGGTCCGGAGCGATGGCTCTGAGTCAACAGGTCGATGAAGGGCACCTGGCTGACCGCGGCGACGACCCGGTGGTCGTCCGCCGCCGCGGCGAGTGCGTTGCCACCGCCCATCGAAGAACCGAAGGTTGCGATCCGAGCGGAGTCGACGCCCGGCAACCCGCGGGCGCAGGCGATCGCCGCGCGCCAGTCATCGAGCTGGCGGCCGGGGGAGAAGAGGTCGGGCTCTCCGGCGCTGTCGCCGAATCCCCGGTGATCGAAGAGAAGCGCCGAGATCCCGGCGTCGGCGAAGCGCTCGGCGAAGGGCCCGAGGCCGTCGCGACGGGTTCCCGACAGCCCGTGGGCCATCACCACCACGGGCGAGCTCCGGTCCTCGGGGGCCGGATAGAGCCAGGCGGCGCAGGGCTCTCCCTGAGACCGGAACTCGAGGTCCTCTCGCTCCATGCCCAATCAACGTACGGGCATGTGGATCCGTGAGGTTCCCCGCTATCGGGCCCCGACCGGCACCTCCTCGAGGACCGCCACCCTGCCGTTCATCGCCGGGCGGTAGAAGTGCTCGACCGCCCCCCGCACCTGACGTTCCCCGGTGAGCTCGAGCAGGTCGGACTTGGCCAGCTCGGTCACGTGATAATTGACCGTGCTGAGGGGGGCCTGGAGCTCGATGCTGAGATCCTTCGGGGAGAGGGTTCGGCCGTCATCGATCGACAGCACTTCGAGGATTGAGATACGGAGCGCATGGGTATTCGCCCGAGCAAGGCGCTCCCAATTGAGTTTGTTGTTTTGGGAAGTCACTACTTAAAAATAGTGATAAATTCCGCAAAAATCAAGTATCATCGGGAGGACAGGATGTCTGTAGGCAGGGAAACCAGATGGACGGGGTGGAGCGTTGCCGGCTTGCTGGCGATGGTAGCGATCGCCCTGCTTCCGTCCTCCTCCGCACTGGCGGCGACCGGCGACATCATCGCCCCCCAAAACAATCCCCACACGCCCGCCGACGGCTGGCAGGCTGGCACCTGCAATACCGACGTTCCCCAATGCACCGTCGACACGCCCGGTGAGTTCTTCACGGAAGCCGCCGCACACCCGCAGGTCGGCTTCACCCAGTTCACGGTCAAATACACCGAAGGAATCGTCCCCGGGACGAAATTCCCGGTCGGCGTCCTCAGCAAAGTCCGGGTCGATCTCCCGGTCGGCCTGACGGTCGACCCGCAGTCGACACCCCAGTGCGAAGACGTCTCCAATCCCGGCAACTGCGCCACGAGCGCTCCGCTCTCTCAGGTGGGGATGAGCGCGGTGACGCTCTCCCTCCTCGGTGTGGTGCTGCCGCCGGCGGCGCCGCTCACCGAAGTGCCCGTCTACAACCTGGTCCCTGCTGACGGGGAACCGGCCCTCTTCGGCCTCACCCTCGCCGGCAACAACGTCTACCTCCGCGCCGACGTCGCCTGGGACGGCGACTACCACGAGGGGTTCACGATCGACGTGCCGACCTCTCCCGCCGGTGAAATCCTCACCAACCGGCTGGCCTTCAACGGTCGCGCCGGCGAAGGCACCTTCATCACCACCCCCTCGACCTGTCTCGACCCCGAACAGGCCGGCTTCGAGGGGATCTACTCGACCTTCCTGCTCGCCGCTTCGGCCGCGGAAGAGTCGGAGTCGGGCTACGTGTTCCCTGCAAGCGCCGAGCCACCGTTCGAATCGCCGCTGCCCGAAGGCGAAATGCCGACCGACTGCGCGAACGTTCCCTACGAAGCGAGCATCGAAGTCGACCCCGGCCAGCAGGCCACCGACTCGCCCTCGGGCGCGGTGACCGACGTCAAATTCCCCCACAACCCCGGTGGAGCGTCGCGTGAGACCGCCAACACCAGGCGCGCAGAGGTCACCCTTCCCCCCGGGATGGGGATCAACCCCTCGGCCGGAAATGGCCTGGTCGCCTGCACCGACGAGCAGTTCGGCAAGGGGACGAAGAACCCGGTCGCCTGTCCGCCCGACTCGAAAGTCGGAACGGTCGCGATCGAGACCCCGCCGCTGCCCGAGGGGTCGCTGACCGGCGACGTCTACGTCGGCCAGCCGAAGAGCACCGACCCCGCCTCGGGCGACCTCTACCGTCTCTTCGTCGTCGCCGGGTCGGACCGCTACGGGATCTCCGCCCGGCTGATCGGGAACGTCAAAGCCGACCCCCAGACGGGCCGGCTGACCACGGTGTTCGACGACGCGAAGCTCGGCGGCGCGGCGCTGCCGGGACTGCCGCAGGTCCCCTTCACCTCGTTCAAGCTCCATTTCGACGACGGGCCGCGGGCGCCGTTGACGAGCCCCGCGACCTGTGGCCCGCACTCGACGACCACCTCGCTGACGCCGTGGACGGGGAACGCGCCCGCGACCCCGAGCAGCGACTTCAAACTCGCCTCCGCTCCGGGCGGCGGCGCCTGTGCCGGGTCGATGGCGGCACGCCCCTTCGCCCCGGGCTTCAAAGCCGCGACCAACAATCCCAAGGGCGGGGCCTTCAGCCCGTTCCGGGTCCACCTCACCCGCGCCCCGGGCGAGCAGGAGCTGAAAGGCGCGACCGTCGACCTGCCGCCGGGCGAGACCGCAAAGCTGGCCAACCTCAGGTACTGCCCGGGGTCGGCTCTCGCCGCCGCCGCCGTCAGCAGCGGCCGCAACGAGGCGGCGGTCTCAAGCTGTCCCAACTCGAGCTTCGTCGGCACCGCGACGGTCCATACCGGCAGCGGCGAGCCGCTGCAGATCGCCGGCAAGGTGTTCCTGGCCGGCCCCTACGGTGGGGCCCCGCTCTCCCTGGCGGTCATCACACCGGCGACGGCCGGGCCGTTCGACCTCGGTTCGGTCGTTCTCCGGGTGGCGCTGTTGGTCGACCGCGAAACGGCCCAGGTCCACGCCGTCTCGGACCCGATACCGGACGTGTTCGGGGGCGCCCTGCTCGACATCAGCTCGGTCGACGTCGACCTCGACCGCAGGGACTTCTCCCTCAACGGCACCAACTGCTCACCGATGGCCGTCGGCGCGACCCTCCGCGGCGGCGGCGCAAACCCGGCCGACGCGGCTGGGTTCACCGCCTTCCCGGCCTCGGTCCCCTTCCAGCTCAACGGGTGCGAGGGCCTCGATTTCAAGCCGAAGCTCTCGCTGAGGACGTTCGGCGCGACCCGACGGGCCAAGAACCCGAAGCTGAAGGCGGTCCTCAGCGCCCGCGAAGGCGACGCCAACCTCAGTCGCGCCGTCGTCACCCTGCCGAAGGGCCTGATCCTCGATCAGAGCAACATCGCGAAAGTCTGCACGCGGACCCAGTTCGCGGCGAACGCCTGCCCGGACAACTCCAGCTACGGCTTCGCCCGCGCCTTCACCCCGCTGCTCGACAAACCGCTCGAAGGCCCGGTCCGGCTGCGCTCCTCCAACAACCTCCTGCCCGACCTCGTCGCCTCCCTGCACGGCCAGATCGACATCGACGTCGCCGGCAAGATCGACACCGCCAAGGGCCGGATCCGGAACTCGTTCAACGCGATCCCGGACGTGCCGGTCTCGAAATTCGAACTCACCGTCAGAGGCGGCAAGCGCGGGATCCTGACCAACAGCCTCAATCTCTGCCCGAAGAAGAAGAAGGGGAAGAAGGCGAAGCCGAAGAAGCTCAAGGCGGTCGTCAGGCTCTTTGCCCAGAACGGCAAGAAGGCGGGCAACAAGAAGCTGCGGGTGAAGACGCCTTGCGGCAAGAAGAAGAAGAAGAAGCGGAAGTAACGGCTTGAACTAGCCTCCGGCGTCGGTGCCTCCGACGCTCTCAGTCCTGATCATCGCTTGGAACAGCCGCGAGGAGTTGGCGCGGACGCTGCCGGCCGTGGTCCCCGAGCTGGGTGAGGAGGACGAGTTGATCGTCGTCGACAACAACTCGGGCGACGGCTCCGCCGGACTGGTCCGCGAGCTCGCGCCCGGCGCCCGCCTCCACACCAGCGGCCACAACGCCGGCTTCGCCGGCGCCTGCAACGAGGGGGCGAGGTTGGCGAAGGGGGACCTGCTCGTGATCCTCAACCCGGACGCTATGCCGATGCCCGGCTGGGGCGCTGCGATCCGCCTACCCTGGGTGCAGGAACGTGGCTGGGTCGCGTGGCAGGCCCTGGTCGCCGACCATGGCGGCGAGAGGATCAACTCCGCCGGCAACCCCGTCCACTTCACCGGGATCGTCTGGGCCGGCGGGCACGGGCGCCCGATCTCCGAGGCGCCGCCTGCGGGCGAGGTCACCTACCTCTCCGGCGCCTGCCTCGCGATTCCCCGGGCGATCTGGGAAGCGGCGGGCGGGTTCCCCGAGCGGTTCTTTCTCTACCACGAGGACGTCGACCTATGTTTGCGGCTGCGCCTCGCCGGCGGCGTCCTCGGGATCGAGCCGGCGGCGGTCGTCGATCACGAGTACGAGTTCGGCGCCCGCGAGCACAAGTGGCGCTGGCTCGAGCGCAATCGGTGGGCGTTCCTGATCAGGGTCTACCCGACATGGCTGCTGCTCCTGATCGCCCCGGCCCTGCTCGTCACCGAGATGGCCCTGATCCCGGCCTCGGTCGCCGCCGGCTGGGGGCGGCAGAAAATCGAGGCGATCTTCGAAATCCTCTCCTGGCTGCCGCGGTTGCTGTGCGAGCGTCGCAAGGTGCAGGCGACCCGCTCGGTCTCGACCGCGGAGTTCGCCTCCTGGTTGACGGCGGACCTCGATTCGCCCTTCATCCCGCCCTTCGCGCGCTCCCGACCGGCGCGGATCGCCCTGCGCGGCTACTGGCGCCTGGTGCGCCTCCTGCTCCGCGGCTAGATGGTTGATTCCACGACCCCACACGCCTGGATGGCACACGTGGCCCAGTCACACGCGGCCGTGGAATCAACCATCTAGGTCGGCTGCGAGGTGGGCCGGATCAGGATCTCGTTGACATCGACGTGGGGCGGCTGCTCGAGCGCGTAGATCACAGCTCGCGCGATGTCGTCGTCGCGGAGCGCCGACTCGCCGGGACTGTTGTCGAAGAACGGCGTGTCGGTCATCCCCGGCTCGATCAGGGTTACCTTGATCTCGTGGTTGTCATGCATCTGGCGCAGCTCCGCCCGCAGCGCCTCGCCCATCGCCGTAGTCGCCCACTTCGTCGCCGAGTAGAGCGAGCCCGGCAGCGCCCGCCGGCCGGCAACCGAGCTGGTGATCAGGAAATGGCCGTCGCCGCGCTCGAGGAGGTGGGGGAGGGTGGCGCGGACGGTCAGCGCCGCGCCGTAGACGTTGGTCAGGACCATCGAGCGCCAGTGCTCGACCGACTCCTCGAGGAAGCCGCGCTTGGCGCCGAAGCCGGCATTGGCGAAAACTGCGTCGATCCGGCCGAAGGCCTCGATCCCGTCCGCCGCCATCGCCTCGACCTGATCCCACTCGGTGACGTCGCAGCGGACCGCGATCGCCCGCTCCCCGCCGCCGAGCTCGGCGGCGAGATCCTGAAGCTGCTCCTCGCGGCGGGCCGCGAGGACGAGGCGGTGGGTGCCCGCGGCCGCCCGCGCCGTGGCGGCCCCGATCCCGCTGCTCGCACCGGTTATCAGCAGAACCGGGTCGCTTTGAGATCCGCCTGGCATCGCCGTCACCGTACTGGCTTGGGGCCGGCCTTGCGATAATTCCCGACGTGGATCCCAGCCGCAAGCGAAAGATCCGTCTGGTCGTCGCCCTCGGCACCGCGGTGCTGCTCTCCGCCGCCCTGGTCTACACCTCGTTCAGCGCCTCGACCGAGGCGAAGGAGCCCTCCCAGCTTCTCAATGCCGCGCCCGGCAACAGCTACGACCTGACCGGCAAGGTCGTTCCCGGCTCGGTCACCCATCAGGGCTCGGGGCTCCGCTTCCGCGTCGCCGACCGCGACGACCCGAAGGTGACGATCCCCGTCACCTACACCGGCACTGTCCCCGACCCGTTCCGCGGGGGCCGCGAGATCGTCCTCACCGGCCAGGTCGAGAAGGACGGCGTCTTCGCCGGCGAGCCGGACACGCTGACCACCAAGTGCCCGTCGAAGTTCACCGCCGCCGAAGACAACTCGAATGACGGCTAGCCTCGGCGGCGCCGCCCTCGCCCTCGCTTTCATCACGGCGATCGCGGCGGCGGCGCTGGCGCTGCGCGGCCGCAAGGGCGAGCAGCGATGGGTCGACCTCTCGCGCCGTGCCGTCTACGGCCTCTGCGGCCTGCTCACCCTCTGCGTCGTCCTGATCGAGCTCGCCTTCGCCCGTGACGACTTCTCGTTCAAGGTCGTCCAGCAGCACTCCTCGATCGACACCCCGACCTTCTACAAGCTGGCGGCGATGTGGTCGAGCCAGGAAGGCTCGCTCCTGCTCTGGGCCTGGGTCCTCTCGATCGCCGCCTCCGTGGCGCTGTTCGCGACTCGCAACCGGCTTCGCGAGATCGTTCCCTACGCGACCGCGGTGATGGCCGGCATCGCCGCCTTCTTCACCGGGCTGATGCTCTTCGCCGGCGGGGTCAATCCGTTCTCGACCGTGAGCCCGGTCCCGATCGACGGCGAAGGGCTCAACCCGCTGCTCCAGCACCCGAGCATGATGATCCACCCCCCGATGCTCTACTCGGGATACGTCGCCTTCACGATCCCGTTCGCGTTCGCGATCGGCGCCCTGATCACCCGCCGCCTCGACGCCGCCTGGATCCGCTCGACCACGACGCTTCGCGCTGATCGCCTGGGCCTTCCTCGGCCTCGGCCTCCTGCTCGGCGCCCGCTGGTCCTACACCGAGCTCGGATGGGGCGGCTACTGGGCCTGGGACCCGGTCGAGAACGCGGCGCTGATGCCATGGCTGGCGGGGACCGCCTTCCTGCACTCGATCATGGTCCAGGAGCGGCGCGGGATGCTGAAGGTCTGGAACGCGTGCCTGATCGTCGCCACCTTCTCGCTGGCGCTGCTCGGAACCTTCCTGGTTCGCTCAGGAGTCCTGCAATCGATCCACGCCTTCGGCGACAGCACCGTGGGCCCCTACATCCTCGGCCTGATCGGCGTCGTCGCGATCGGCTCCGCGGCGCTGATCGTCTCCCGGCTCGATGACCTGCGCTCCGAGCGCCGAATCGACTCGCTGATCTCCCGCGAGGCCGTCTTCCTGATCAACAACCTGCTGTTGCTGGCCCTGGTCGTGACGATCTTCTGGGGCACCTTCTTCCCGCTCATCTCCGAGCTCTTCACCGGCGAAAAGTCCTCGCTGGCGGCCCCCTGGTTCGACCGCTACACCACCCCGCTGGCGATCTTCCTCGTCCTCTTCACCGGGATCGGGCCGCTCCTCGCCTGGCGCCGGGTCAGCTGGGCCTCGGCGAAACGGGTCTTCCTCTGGCCACTGGTCGCCGGCGCGCTGACCGGGCTGGTGCTGCTCGTCGCGACCTCTGCCGGGAGCAGGCCGTGGGCCCTGGCGCTGTTCATGTTCGCGGGCTTCGCCCTGACCGGGCTCGCGCAGGAGTTCTGGCGCGGCGCCGCCGGCCGGCGGGCGCTCGCCGGCGGCTCGATGCCGTCGGCTCTGGTCGGCGTCGTCTCCCGCAACCGCCGCCGCTACGGCGGCTACATCGTCCACATCGGCGTGGTCGTCCTCCTGATCGGGATCGCCGCCTCCTCCAGCTTCCAGACCAAACGCGACGTCGTCCTCAAGCCTGGAGACAGCGCGGTCATCGACGGGCGGACAATCACATACGAGCGCCCGACGGTCAGCGTCACCGAAGAGGCGCTCGGGTTCGGCGCCCTGCTCCGGGTGGAACAGGACGGGAAGGTGTTCACCCTCCAGCCGAGCCGTCGTTTCTTTCAGCCGACCGGGATCCAGGGCGGGACGATCCGCAGCTTCTTCGACGGCGAGGCGACCAGCGAGGTCGGCCTCCGCGCCGGTGTCGGGAGCGACCTCTGGACCTCGGTCGCACCCAACATCAACGCGATCAGGCGCCGGGCGCTGGCATCGGATCGCGGCTTCCGCGAATGCGTCCGCGGCGCGCCCGGGACGCCGCCGCAGTGCCAGGCGGTCTCGCGGCTGATGCAGGCGGCGGCGGCGCAGCCCTCGCTCCAGCCGGCCGCGGCCGCCCAGATCCGGAGCCTGCAGGCGGCGATCGCCCAGCGCCTCGCACAGAGCTACGTCACCGACGCCGCCCCGGCCACCTTCCGGGTGATCGTCAACCCCCTTGTCACCTGGATGTGGATCGGCGGGCTGATCGCGCTCGCCGGCGCCCTGATCGCGATCTGGCCGGCGCGGGGGGCACGCAGGATGCCGGCGGTCGTGACCGACCTCGAGGCGCTGAAGGAGGCCAAATACCGGGAGATCCGCGACGCCGAGCTCGACCACGCGGCGGGCAAGCTCTCAGACGAGGATTTCGCGATCCTCGACGCCGAGCTGCGAACCGAAGCGGTCGAGATTCTCGAGAACGGCAACGGCAGCCGGCCCGAGAAGATCACGCATAGCTAGACTTTCGCGCAATGTTCGTAATTCTCGGCGTCCTGCAGGCGATCATCGCCGGCATCCTCATCTTCCTCATCCTTCTGCACTCCGGCAAAGACGCCGGCCTCTCCGGTGCCTTCGGCATCGGCGGCGGTGGCAGCTCCTTCGGGGGCGGCTCGATGGTCGAGCGCAACCTCGATCGCGCGACGATCTTCTTCGCGATCCTCTTCGTGCTCAACGACATCGTCCTCCTGAAGATTTAAACCGCCGCCTTCCGCTGCCTCTAGCCCCCTCTGAAGAGCCGATTAGCGAGCATCACGATCTGATGCTCTGCGAGCGGCGCCGATATGGCGAATAGCCGCTGCCCCCGGACGCGAAGCGGAGGAAGCAGCGGGATGTTTCGTGACTAACGCCACCGTTATTGGGTATTCCCCCGGCTACACTTGGCCATCCGATGTCGCGTCGGTTTACAAATTACGCTACGGTGTAAACCGCAGGGACGTCGGCAACCGATTTGACAAGGAGGCTCGATGGAGGCGACCACGCCCGAACACCTCGAGGAGCACGCGCACGATCACCAACATCACCACGGTGAGGACGTCGAGCTCAACCCGGCGACCTGGCGTGACGCGAAGCGCTACGCCTGGCTCCTCGGCCTGATCATCCCCCTCGCCCCGTTCATCGCCTGGGCGTCGGTCGAGGCGACAGGGTGGAGCGGCTTCTGGTTCACCGGGCCCCTCCTCGTCTTCGCCGTCTTCCCGATCCTCGACATCGTGATCGGGATGGACCCCTCCAACCCTCCCGACAGCATCATCAAGTGGCTCGAACAGGACCGCTACTACCGCTGGTGCACATACGTCTTCATCCCGATCCAGTACGCCGGCCTGATCCTCGCCTGCTACCTCTGGTCCAGCGGCGACCTCTCCGTCGCCGAGGGCCTCGGCCTGGCGCTGACGATGGGCGTCGTCGGCGGGATCGCGATCAACACCGCCCACGAGCTCGGCCACAAGCGCGCCAGCCTCGAGCGCTGGCTCAGCCGCATCGCTCTCGCCCAGACCGGCTACGGCCACTTCTTCATCGAGCACAATCGCGGCCATCACGTCCGGGTCGCCACCCCCGAGGACCCGGCGAGCTCGAGGCTGGGGGAGAGCTTCTGGGCATTCCTGCCGCGGACCGTCGTCGGCAGCCTGCGCTCGGCCTGGGGCATCGAGTGCTCCCGCCTCGACCGGATGGGCAAGTCGCACTGGACCCTCCGCAACGACATCCTCGGAGCCTGGGCGATGACCGTCGGCCTCTTCGCCGCGCTGGCGATCGTCTTCGGCCCCGTCGTCCTTCCCTACCTCCTGCTCCAGGCCGTTCTCGGGTTCTCGCTGCTCGAGGTCGTCAACTACCTCGAGCACTACGGCCTCCTGCGGGAGCGCAAGGAGGACGGCCGCTTCGAGCGCTGCCGTGCGGAGCACAGCTGGAACAGCAACAACGTCGCCTCCAACGTCCTCCTCTACCACCTGCAGCGCCACAGCGACCACCACGCCAACCCGACCCGGCGCTACCAGGCGCTCCGTCACGTCGATGAGGCCCCGCAGCTGCCGACCGGATACGCGGGGATGATCGTCCTCGCCTGGGTCCCGCCTGTCTGGCGGCGGGTGATGGACCCGATCCTGGTCGATCACTACGAGGGCGACGTCACCCGCGCCAACATCCAGCCGCGCAAGCGCCGCCGCATCCTCGCTCGCTACGGGTCCGCGCAGGCATGAGCGCCTATCGCTGCCCCAGCTGCGGCTACGTCTACGACGAGGAGGCGGGCCATTCCCGCGAGGGCTTCCCGCCCGGGACGGCCTGGTCCGAGGTTCCCGACGATTGGGCCTGCCCCGACTGCGGGGTCCGCGACAAAGTCGACTTCGAGCCCGTCGACGCCGGCTGAGACGATGGCGGCGATGTCGACGGCACCCGAGCGAGCGCCCTATGCCGTCGCGGCGCGGCAGCTCCTTCGCGAGACCCTGTTCGGGGTCACCCGCGACGAGCTCCAGCACCGCGCCTGGTCGGAGATCACGATGGCCGAAGTCGCCACCGCCGCCGGCGTCAGCCGCCAGACCCTCTACAAGGAGTTCGGCAGCCGCGACGAGTTCGCCCAGGCGTTCGTGATCCACGAGGGCGAACGCTTCCTCGACATCGTCGAGGCCGCGGTGCGCGAGCATCTCGACGACCCCCACGCCGCGGTCGGCGCCGCCCTCGACACCTTCCTGCGGACCGCCGGCGAGGACCCGCTGGTCCGGATGATGCTGAGCGACGACGGGACCGGCGGCATGCTGCCGTTCGTCACCACCCAGGGGATGCCGATCGTCCTCTGGGCGACCGCCCGGCTCTCGACCGTGATCCAGGAGGGCTGGCCCCAGGCCCCGGTGGAGAAGACCCAGCTGCTCGCCGAATCGCTGGTCCGGTTGGCGATCAGCTACATCACCGTCCCGACCGCCCCCAGCGAGACGACCGCGGCGGCCGCGAGGGAGCTGCTCGGGCCGTTCATCGACGAGGCTCTCGGCACCAGGGACTGAGCCCGGCCCTGCCCTCAGGCCGTGGCCGGTGTCGCCTCGAAGT
Organism: uncultured Solirubrobacterales bacterium; assembly: GCA_963805455.1. GTDB lineage: Bacteria > Actinomycetota > Thermoleophilia > Solirubrobacterales > 70-9 > VRUE01. The sequence continues at coordinate 38,691 of CAWDUJ010000004.1, read as the reverse complement.
AGAGCATCGAGCCGCCGCGGAGCCAGGACGTCGGCCGCAGGCCCGCGTCCTCGAGCCAGCCGCGGATCTCATCCTCGGTCCCCATCGGGCCGAAGTCGCCGAGGCCGGGGCGGATCAGCAGCCGCTGCCTCAGCGTCTCGGCGCTGTGGACGAAGGAGGCGCCCACGATCCGGCCACCCGGCTTCATCACCCTTGCCGCCTCGAGCATCGCCGCGGCGGGTTCCTCGAAGCAGTGCAGGCCCCAGTAGGAGAGGAAGAGGTCGGCGATCCCGTCCTCGAGCGGCAGGTCCGTCGCGTCGGCTTCGTGGAGCTCGAGCCCGTCCAGGCCCCGCGTCGCGGCCCGCTTGCGGATCCGGCGGAGCATCGCCGGCGAGAGGTCGGCGCCGATGTAACGGACGGCGCGATCGCGGTCGAGCGCCCGCAGCGCCGGGCCCGCGCCGCACGGGCAGTCGACGATCGTGCCGCCCTCGGGCACCTCGGTGACCGCGCGCATGCTCTCGAAGTAGGGCCGGGTGTCTCCCGCCCAGACCGTTCGCGCCACCAAGCGGACGACCTTAGGCCGCTCCATGTAGGCGGCGTAGGCGACCCCGAACGGAGATGCGTAGAAATCCCGCGCCATCGGGACCGGACCCTAGGCGCCGGCTGGCTGCTCCGCCTCGGCCCCGGCCCGCAGCGGGGTCTCGCCCCTGAGCAGGTCCGCCGCCCGCTCGGCGATCGCGATCGTCGGGGCGTTGGTGTTCCCGCGCGGCACCGTCGGCATCACCGACGCGTCGACGACGCGGATCCCCTCGAGGCCGTTGACGCGCAGGTCGTTGTCGACGACCGAGCCGATCGCGCAGGTCCCGACCGGGTGGTAGATCGCGAAGGTCGACCGCGCCGCGTGCGCGCGCAGATCCTCGTCGGAGTCGCCCTCCGGCGCGTAGTAGCGCTCGGCCGCATAGGGTCTGATCGCCGGCTGGCCGCAGATCTCCTCCATCAGCCGCAGACCGTCGAGCATTCGCGCCATGTCGGCGGGCTCCTCGTAGAACCGGTTTCGGATCACCGGCCGCGCCGTCGGGTCTTTCGACGCGAGGCGGACCGAGCCGCGGGTCTCGGGGGTGAGGAGGCAGGGGGAGACCCAGAGCCCGTGGGCATCGGGGTCGCCGAGCCCCTCTTCGACGATCTGAAGCGCCGCGACGTGGAACTGGATGTCCGGGGCGGGGGCGCCGCCGCCGACCCGGGCGAAGCCGCCGGCTTCGGCGAGGTTGGAGGTGAGGGGACCGGTCTGGGAGGCCTCGAACTCCTCGACGGCAGCGGGCTCGAGCGCGAGCAGGAGGCTCTCCGGCTCCGGCGTCGTCCAGACCCCGTAGGTGGCGGGATGGTCGCTGAGGTTCTCACCGACGGCGGGCTGGTCGAGGACCACCTCGACTTCCCGCATCGTCAGGTGCTCGGCCGGGCCGACCCCGGAGAGCATCAGCAGCTGGGGTGAGTTGTAGGCCCCGCCGCAGAGGATCACCTCGCGCTCGGCCAGATGCTCCTGGATCTGCCCGAGCTGCGAGGCCGCGACCCCGGTCGCCCGGTTGCCCTCGAACAGGATTTGGTGGACCTGCGTGTAGGGCGCCACGGTGAGGTTCGGCCGCTCCATCGCCGGGTGCAGGTAGGAGACCGAGGCGCTGGCGCGCATCCCGCCGCGCTGGGTCACCTGGTACATCCCGACCCCGTCCTGCTCGGCGCCGTTGAAGTCCTCGTTGCGGGCGAGTCCGGCTTCGACGCCCGCCTCGACGAACGCCGGGGTGATCGCGATCCCCGACCGCTGGTCGCCGACCGCGAGCGGGCCGCCGACGGCGTGCCACTCGGACTCGCCGCGCTCGTTGTCCTCGGAACGCAGGAAGTAGGGGAAGAGGTCGTCCCAGGACCAGCCGGCCGCGTTCCACTCGTCGTAGTCGCGCCGGTTGCCGCGGATGTAGACCATCGCGTTGATCGATGAGGAGCCTCCGAGCACCCTGCCCCGCGGCAGCGGGATCCGGCGGTCGTTGCATTGGGGTTCGGGTGCGCCCCAGTAGTTCCAGTCGACCTCGGTCCCCGCCAGCTGCAGGTAGCCGAGCGGTACGTGGATGTTGTCGTTGACGTCGGGGGGCCCCGCCTCGAGCAGCAGGACGCTGGTGTCGGGGTCCTCGGTCAGCCGCGCCGCGAGCACACAGCCGGCCGAGCCGGCGCCGATGATTACGTAGTCGTGCATCGCGCTTAGCCTACTCGGCGGGCGAGGCGCCGTTCGAGGTTCTCGCGCACTCCCGGCCACTCTTCGTCGATGACGCTGTAGTAGGCCGAGTCGCGCTGGCCGACGTCGGGGACGATCATGTGCCGCCGCATCACCCCCTCGAATTGGGCCGGCAGCGCGGCCAGCGCCGCGCGCGAGCGCTCGTTGCGGGAGTCGGTCTTGAACTCGACCCTCACGCACCCGAGCGTCTCGAACGCGTGGCCCATCATCAGCAGTTTGGTCTCGATGTTCGCTCCCGTCCGCCAGGCGCTCGGCGTCAGCCAGCTCCACCCGATCTCGACGACCCGGTCCGACCGCCGCACGTTGAGGTAGCGGCTGCTGCCGATCAGGACGTCGTCGGCGCGACGGCGGATCGCAAACGGCCCCTCGGCGCCGGCGGTGGCGGCGTCGAGGGTCATTCCCATCCAGAGGCCGAAGCGGTCCCTGTCGAGGCCGATGTTCGTCAGCCAGGCCCAGATCTCCTCGGGCTGCGCCGCCTCCCACAGTCCCTCGGCATGCTCGGCCGCGAACGGCTCGAGGACCAAGAGCGAGCCCTCGAGGCGGGCGGTCAACGGCTGCTCGTCGGGGATCACCGCGTCATCCTCCCGTTTCCCCGTCTCGGTCGAGGTCGAGGCGGAAGGCGAGCCGCGCCAGCCCGCTCGCGTCGACGGAGTCGCGCTCGGCGAGGCGGCGGTAGCCGACGGATTCGTAGAGACGGTGGGCCTCGACCTGTCCCGGCCGGCTCCAGAGCGCGATCGCCTGCCAGCCGGCGGCTCGGGCGCGACGCTCGCAGACGGAGACGAGAGCGCGGCCGATCCCGCGGCCGCGCTCGGCGGAGGCGACCGCCAGGCGGGAGAGCTCGGCCTCGCCCACCGTCGCGACGACTCGGCCCGGGGCCTCTGGCCCGTAGAGGGCGACGACCCCGACCACGCCGCCGTCCTCATCGGCGGCGACGTGGATCGTGCCCCGGGCGGCGGTGACGATGAAGTCGGCCTCGGTGTAGGGGTCGGCCCTGCCGCCGACGCCGAGGGTGACGTAGGCCTCGGTCCAAAGGGCGGCGACGGAACCGGCCTCCTCGGCCCTCGCCTCTCGGATCTCCGCGCCGCCCATGGTGCGGCCGCAGTATCGAGGAATCGGGCGTAACCGGGGTGCGATCGGCGGTTAGTAAGTTCGTAACTATCCGCATTATCTCCCAGAGAGGAAGAACGAGATGGAGATGATCAGACGATTGGAGCCCGTCGCCCTTGTTGTCATGGTGCTCGGCGCTCTCAACTGGGGGATGGTCGGCCTGTTCGACACGAACGTGATCTCAGATGTGTTCGGGGGCGGGACGCTCACCGACATCGTCTACGTCGTCGTCGGCGTCGCCGGCCTTCTCTATGTCCCGAAGGTGCTCGAGACCCTGCACATCGGTGGGCACACGCCGCACCCGCGCGGCACCTGACGCGCATAGCACCCGGGAGGTGAATCGAGCCGGGCCCTCGGGCCCGGCTCGACCCGTTTCAGAGCTCGGCTTGGACCAGCCGCAGGCCGACGTCGAGCTCGTCCAGCCGGCGGAGGTCGCCGTGGCGCCTGTCCCACTCGCCGCTCTCGAGGTCGGCCTCGAGAGTCGCGCAGCGCGCGCTCGACCGCGGTGGCCGGCAGGCGATGCCAGGTCGAGGATGCCTGCCGGACCCGGGGGTCGAGGTGGGCCTCGGGCCGGCCCCAGAGCGCGAGGCAGAACCCGTCGGCGCAGTCGTTCGGCACCGGGATCGGCTCGACCTCGAGGCCGGGCAGGGCCGCGGCCAGCTGCTCGATCGAGGGGAAGTCGCGCCGGTCGGCCTCGATCAGCTCCGGCAGGTACTCGGGACCGAGCCACATCGACTCGGCCGCGTCCATGTCGAGAGTGACGAACACCGCCCGGTCTCGCCCGACCCTGACGACCTCGGCGAGGCCGCGGTCGACGTCGGACCAGTGCTGCATCGTGAAGACGCCCATCACGGCGTCGACGCTGTCGTCGGCGAGCGGCAGCTGCTCGACGACCGCTTCGATCGCCGGCGCCGCGCCCGGCGGGCGCTGGGCGATCATCACCGGCGAGGGCTCGACCGCGAGCACCTCGCGGTCGGCCGGCTCGTAGGAGCCGGCGCCGGCGCCGACGTTGAGGACGGTCCTCGCGTCGCCGAGGGCGGCGTGGATCACGGCCTCGATCCGCGGGTCGGGGCGGCGTACCTCGGCGTAGTCGATCCCCATCCGGTCGTAGGCGGGCGTTCCGGTCATGTCTCGAGCATCAGGGTGACGGGGCCGTCGTTGACCAGCGCCACCCCCATGCAGGCGCCGAAGACGCCCCTCTTCGCACCGAGGCGCTCGCAGAATCGGTCGTAGAGCGGCTCGGCGACCTCCGCCGGGGCGGCGTCGGTGTAGCTGGGTCGGTTGCCGCGGCGGGCGTCGCCGTAGAGGGTGAACTGGCTGACGCAGAGGACCTCGCGCTCGCCGAGCGGCTCGTTCAACCGGCCCTCGGAGTCGTCGAAGATCCGCAGCGCCCGCACCTTCTCGGCGAGGCGATCGGCGGCCTCGCCGGTGTCGCCCACCCGGACGCCCAGCAGGACCACCATCCCGGGGCCGATCTGGGCGACCCGGTCGCCCTCGACGTCGACCGCCGCCTGGCTGACGCGCTGGACCAGCGCCCTCAACTCGGACCCCACCTCATCGATCCCACGCTATCGCCGGAGAGCGCCGGCTTGACAGGTGACCAAATGGTCACGTATAGTTTCGGCCATGGATGAGGTGTTCAAGGCGTTGGCGGACCCGACCAGGCGCAGCCTGCTCGACGCCCTCCACGAGGAGGACGGGCAGTCGCTCAGCTCCCTGGAAAAGGGCCTGCCGATGACGCGCTTTGGCGTCATGAAGCACCTCAAGGTGTTGGAGGAGGCGAGCCTGGTGACCACCAAGCGTCGCGGTCGCGAGAAGCTCCACTTCCTCAACGCCATTCCGATCCGGCTCATCCACGACCGCTGGGTGAGCAAATACGCGGAGCCCTGGGCTGCGGCCCTGACCGGGCTCAAGCGCGAAATCGAGGAGTGAACGATGGAAAAGGTGTTCGAGATCTACATCAAGACCACGCCGGAGCGTCTCTGGGAGGCGATCACCGACAGCGAGATGAGGCAGAAGTACAGCTTCGGGGTCGGGGTCGACTCCGATTGGGCGGCGGGCTCGCGCTACGAGGCCGGTCACGCCGCCGCGGGGATCGCGATCAGCGAGGGCGAGAACCTCGAGGTCGACCCGCCGAACCGTCTGGTCCAGTCAATGGTCGCTCTCTGGAGCGATGACGTGAAGGGCGAAGGGACCTCGCGGGTGACCTGGGAGATTGAGCCGGTCGGGGACTCATGCCGGCTGACGGTGACCCACGACCAGCTGAACGACGGAGCCAACAGCGAACTCTACGGTGGCTGGCCGATGATTCTGTCCGGCCTCAAGACCCTGCTCGAGACCGGCGAGGAACTCGATACCCCAGGCTCGCTGCGCTACAAGGATGCCGTCGGTGACTGGTCCTGAGCAGACCCTGGCCGCGCTCTACCACGCGTTCAACCGGCGCGACCTCGATGCGGTGCTGGTTCGAATCCACCCCGAGGTTGACTGGCCGAACGCGTGGGAGGGTGGCAGGGTCCACGGCCGCGAGGCGGTCCGCGCCTACTGGGAGCGCCAGTTCGAGGAGGTCTCGAGCATCGTCGAACCGGTCGGCTTCGAGACCCAGGAGGGGGGCGAGGTCGTCGTCGACGTCCACCAGGTCGTCCACGATCCCCGCACCGGCGATCTGCTCAGCGACTCGGAGGTCCGGCACCTCTACCGCTTCGAGGGCGAGCTGGTCACCCGGATGGACGTCGAGGTGGACTAGGCGGAGAGCGTGACCGGCAGCGATTTGAGCTGGTTGAGGAAGGCCGACTCGACCCAGGTGGGCTCGCCCGCCAGCTCCATCTTCGGGTAGCGGGCCAGCGTCTCCTCGAGCAGGATCTTCAGCTCGAGGCGGGCCAGCGCGGTGCCGAGGCAGAAATGGCGCCCGCCGGCGCCGAAGGCCTGGTGCTCGGGGTTGCGGTGGATGTCGAAGTGGTCGGGGTCCTCGTAGCGGGTCTCGTCGCGGTTCGACGAGGCGTACCACATGACCACCTTCTCGCCCTGCTTGATCTCCTGCCCGTTGAGGACCGTGTCCTCGGTCGCGGTGCGGCGGAAGTGGGCGAAGGCGGGGAACATCCGCAGCGCCTCCTCGACCACCCCCGGGATCAGAGCCGGGTCATCGATCACCTCCTGCATCTGGGCGCGGTCTTCGAGCAGTGCCCGCATCCCGCTCGCGTAGGTCGAGCGGGTGCTGTCGTTGCCGGCGGCGACGAGCAGAAAGAACCCCATCACGATCTCGTGCTCCTCGAGCTTCTCGCCGTCGATCTCGGCTTCGACGAGGACACTCGTCAGGTCGTCGGTCGGGTTCTCGCGCCGGGCCGCGATCATCGCGCTGCAGCGGGCGAAGACCTGCTGGATCGCGTCCTGGATCGTCGCTTCGATGTCGTCGTTGGATCCGCTGTAGTCGGGGTCGCTCGCGGCCAGCGACTGGTTCATCAGTTTGGCCCAGACCGCGTCGTCCTCCTCCGGGATCCCCATGAAGCTGCCGATCACACGTGAGACGGCCGGTTGGGCGACGTCGTTGACGAGGTCGCAGCTCTCGCGGCCCTCGAGGCGGTCGAGCACCCCGGTCACGATCTCGCGGATCTCGCCCTCGTGGGCGGCGATCCGCTTCGGGGTGAACCCGGCCTGGAAGAGCGCCTTGATCCGGTCGTGCTTGGGAGGGTCCATCCCGATGAACATCGCCCGGGCGAGCTCGATCGGGAAGACCTCGTCGATCGCGACGACTCCTCCGAGTTCGGAGGAGTAGGTCTGCCAGTCGCGGCTGACGGCGTGGACGTCGTCGGCTGTCGTCACCGACCAGAAGCCCTTGGCGATCGGGAACTCGGTCACCCCCGAGGTCCAGTGGACCGGGCAGCGGCCGCGCAACTGCTTGAACAGCTCGTGAGGAGGGCCCTCGACCCAGTGCTCGCGCTCGATCAGTTTCGCGTCCCGCAGATCGCCGTTCTCAGCCAACTCATCCCTCCTCGTCGCCATTGTCGGTGGATCCTAACTGGCTGGCTGGCCAGTTTACGAAATGGGATGTCAGGCCCGTGTCCGCGGCCACGGCCGCGGCGGCTCGGCGGCGGCGATCCTGATCCTGGAGTCGGCGGCGACGGCGCCATCGGGGCGGGCCAGGACGGGGTTGAGGTCGAGCTCGACGATCTCGCGGTGGGCCTCGGCCAGGGCGCCGACCCGCGCGATCAGGTCCTCCAGCGCGCCCCGGTCGACGGGCTCGAGGCCGCGAAACCCCTCGAGCATCGGCGCGATCGCCAGCGACCCGACCATCGCCGCCGCGTCACCGCCGCCTAGCGGGCAGACCCGGACCGAGACGTCTCCGAGCAGCTCGACGGCCGTTCCCCCCGCTCCGCAGGCGACCACCGGGCCGAAAACCGGGTCGGTGGCGATCCCGACCAGCAGCTCGACCCCGCCCTCGACCATCTGCTGAACGAGGAAGCTGGTCCGCTCGAGGCCACGGTCGGCGAGGGACCGGTCCATCCTCGACGCGGCCTGTTCGACCTCGGCGGCCCCCGAGAGGCCCACCTCGACCGCGCCGAGCTCGGTCTTGTGGAGGATCTCCGGGCCGTGCGCCTTGAGCGCGACCGGGCCGCCGATCCTCTCCGCGGCCTCTGCCGCGCCGGCCGGGTCGGGAACGAAGATCGCCTCCGGCATCGCGATCCCGTAGCAATCGAGGACCCGCGCGCATTCCTCCATGTCCAGCCACTCCCGATCCGCGGCGAGCGCCTCGGCGAGGATCACCGCCGCCTCGTCCGGGCGCAGGTCGGTGAAGGCGGGCGGCGGGGACTCGGGCCGCTGGCGCCAGCGGACGTGGCCGACCGCCTTGCCGAGCGCCCGCGCCGCGTCCTCCGGATAGCGGTAGGTCGGAAGCCGCGGCGACCCGGTTGCGGGGACGACGTCGAGCGGCGAGATGAACACGGTCTGGATCGGGATATCGCGCGACAGTTCCTCCGCCGCGGCTGCGACGGCCGCCGCGATGTCCTCCGGTTTGCTCAGCAGCGGCTTGATGTAGATCGAGATCAGGGCGTCGATGCCGTCCCACCCGGCGACGGCGGTGATCGTCTGCCGGTACTGCTCGGCGCTCGCGGTGGCGATCATGTCGACCGGGTTGCGGGCCGACGCCTCGGCCGGCAGGAATGAGGCGAGCTCGGCCTGCAGCTCGTCCGGGAGCGGAGGCACCTCGAGGCCGATCGCATCGCAGGCGTCGGCGCACATGATCGCCGGGCCGCCCGCGTTGGTGACGATCCCGACCCGGTGGCCGGCCGGCAGCGGCTGGGTCGAGAGCAGCGAGGCGACGTCGAGCAGCTCCGACAGGGTCTCGGCGCGGATCACCCCGCACTGCTCGAAGAGGGCGTCGACGGTGCGGTCCGAGGCCGCCAGCAGTGCCCCGGTGTGGGAGGTCGCGGCTCGCGCCCCGACCGCCGAGCGGCCGCTCTTGACGACGACGACGGGCTTGCTCTTGCCGACCCGCCTCGCGACCCGCGCGAACCGGCCGGGGTTGCTGAACGACTCGATGTAGAGGAGGGCGAGCCTGGTGCTCTCGTCCTCCTCCCAGAACTCGAGCAGGTCGGTCGCCGTCATGTCCGCCCGGTTTCCCAGTGAGGCGAAGGTCGAGACGCCGATCCCCCGCGCCTCGGCGAACTCGATCAGGGCGAGGCCGAGGGCGCCGCTCTGGGTCGCGAAGGCGACGTTGCCGGCGACCGGCTCCTCGGGGGCGAAGCTGACGTTCAGCCCGTCCTCGGAGTCGGTGTCGAGGATGCCGAGGCAGTTGGGGCCGATCAGCCTCAGCCCCGCCTCGCGGCAGACCGCCAGCAGCTCGTGTTCGCGCTCGGGACCGTCCCCGCCGATCTCGGTGAAGCCGGCCGAGAGGACGACCAGGCTCCTGGCGCCCTTGGCTACGCATTCGCGCGCGGTCTCGGCCACAACATCCGCCCTGACCGCGATCACCGCGAGGTCGATCTCCTCCGGTATCTCGGCCACGCTGGCGAAGGCCGGCACATCCTGGACCGAGTCCGAGGAGGGATTGACCGGGTAGATCGGGCCGTCGAACGGGGACTCGATCAGGTTGTGGAGGACTTCGCCGCCGACGGTGCCGCGGCGTCGGGAGGCGCCGACGATCGCGACCGAGCGCGGCCGCAGGAACCCATCGACGGCCGCCCGCGCGGCGAGGGTGTCGCGCTGCTCGAAGCGGGCGATCGCGTCGGGCGTGAGCGAGGTCGGGAACTCGACCCCGAGCCCCTCGCGACTGGATTCGATCTCGACCGGGAAGCCGCTCTCGCGGAACATCTCGATCATCCGGCGATTGGTCGGCATCACCTCGGCCCGGAAGGTCGCGATGTCGTTTTCGCCGGCCGTCTCGGCCAGGTGGGCAAGCAGGATCGTTCCCAGCCCGCGGCCCTGGAACTCGTCCGCGACGGCGAACGCGACCTCCGCGGTGGTCGGGTCGAGCCCCAGGTAGACCCCGTGGCCGACCGGTCGGTGGTCCTGGCCGCGAAAGGCGAGCAGCCCGTAGCGGCTGCGGTAGTCGACCTCCGCCATCATCCGCCCGGCACGGGCCAGGTCGGCGGCGGCGGAGAAGAACCGGAACGCCTGGGAGTCGGGGTCGAGCCCGGCGAACAGCTCCTCGAGGATCTCCCCGTCGTCCGGACGGACGGGGCGAAGGCTGACGGTGGAGCCGTCGTGGAGGACGACGTCGGCCTCGCGGTGGTCGGGGTAGGTCGGGTCGCTCAGCGTGCACCTCCGGGCTCGATGCTGGAAAGCAGGTCGACGTACTCGGCAAGCCTGATCGGCGACAGATAGGTCTCGCGAACCCGCTCTCGCCCCCCGGCGGCGAGCTCGCCGGCGCGCTCGCGGTCGTTTGCCAGGGACAGAATCGCCTTGGCCAGCGCCTCGAGGTCGCGGGGGTCGTCGATCAGAAGGCCGCTCTCGCCGTCGACGATCTGGTCCTGAATCCCGCCCACCCGCGTCCCGATCACCGGGCGCTGCTTCCACATCGCCTCGGCGACTGTCAACCCGAAGCCCTCGGCGATGCTCTTCTGGACGACGATCTCGGCCCGCCGCTGGATCGCGTTGACCATCGCCGCGTTTTCGTCGGTGTCGTCCATCGGCAGGCTGACGAGATGGGCCCGTCGGCGGACGTCGGGGGCGAGGTCGTGCCAGGCGCTCTCGACCTCCCGCCATACCGCCGCCCCCTCAGGGTCGTCGGAGACGGCCGCGGTCGCGGGGCCGGCGAGGACGAGATGGAGGTCCTCATCGCCGAGGTACCGCTCGAAGCACCGGAGGAGGCCGGGATGGTCCTTGAGGCGGTCCCAGCGCGAGACCTGGGCGACGGCTCGGGCCCGATCGGGAAGCGGCGCGTCTTGGACGACCTCGGCACGGCGTTTGACGCTCGCCGGCGTGCCATCGGCGCGAGAGAACGCGTGCTCCTGAGCCAGGCCGTCCTCCCCGAGCCCGATGACGCCGATGATGCCGTCGACCGTCGCGTCATCGAGCTCCTGGTTCTTCGGCGACAGCGGGTCGATCGAGGGCGCCATCACCACGGCCCGATCAGGGTCGAGCATGTCCCAGACGTAGCTCCGTCGGGAGAAGACGTAGGCATCGGCGGCGGTCACGTAGGGAGCCAGGAAATCCCAGGCCCTACGGGTCGACTCGCCCGGATCGTCGGCGCCGATGTGACAGCGCCAGATGATCCTCGCCCCGGTCTCCTTGGCCGCCGGGATCAGGCCCGCCGTCTGAGGGTCGTGGAAGAGGACGACGTCGTCCTCCTTCAGCATCGGGGCGAGATGGCGGCTGCTGTCCATGAGCGAGCTCTCGTAGAGCTCGCGCTCGCGCTCGCCCAGATCGCCGCCGTCGCCCGAGTCGCCATGCAGGTTGTTGTGGAGGCGCTTGGTCAACTCGAAGAACTCGGGCTGCTCCCTCAGGACCACCCACTTGGAGTCGACCCCGGCCCCCCGCACGTAGGGGAGAAGGGCGCGGAGCATCTCGGCGACCCCACCTCCGTGAAGGGTCGAGTTGACGTTCCAGACCGTCCGTCCCGCGAATACGCCGCGGGCCCGCTCGGCAGCCGCTGCGACCTCGGCGAAGTCCTCGCCGAGGAGATCCCGGTAGCGCTCAACCTCGTAGGCGGGGATCTCGGCGAACTCGGGGCGGGCCATCGCTCGTCACAGATCCCAGTGGCGGGCGACCCCGGCGGCGGCCCGGGAGGTGAGCAGGGGGTCGGGCGCGATCTCGGCCGCCTCTCCCTCGCCGCTGAGCGCGGCAAGGGTCGCAACGACCGAGTCGGCGAGCGCGACCGGTTCGTAGCCGCCCTCGAGCACGACTCCGAGGGGCGCCTCGAGCCGCCCGGCGAGGTCACGGACGTGGCGGGCCATCATCGCGAAGGAGGTCGCCTCGAGCAGGCAGTCCGCGAGCGGGTCGGCGCGGTGCGCGTCGAAGCCGGCCGAGACGAGCACGAGGTCGGGATCGAAGGAGGTCGCGACCGGGAGGACGATGTGCTCGAGCAGGGAGAGCCAGATTTCCTCGTCGGCTCCGGCGGGAACCGGGAGGTTGATCGTGTAGCCCTCGCCCTCGCCGGACCCGAAGTCAGACGAGGAGCCGCTTCCCGGGTAGATCCCGGCCTGGTGGATGCTGACGAAGAGGACGTCGGCGCGCCTGCGAAAGGCCTCGGCGGTGCCGTTGCCGTGGTGGACGTCCCAGTCGAGGACGAATACGCGCTCCGCCCCGAGCTCTCGGACCGCCAGCTCGGCGGCGACCGCGACGTTGTTGAAGAGGCAGAACCCCATCGCCCTCCCCGGTTCTGCGTGGTGGCCGGAGGGGCGCAGCGCGCAGAACCCGTACCTGTCCTCGCCGCCCAGCAGCGCCCGCGTCATCGCGCAGGCGCCTCCGGCGGCGTGGAGGGCGGCCCGGTAGGAGGCCTCGCCGACGAAGGTGTCAGCGTCGACGGCACCGCCACCGGAGAGGCCGAGCTCGCGGATCGACTCGACGTGCTCGGGGCTGTGGATCAGTTCCAGCTCGCGCTCCTCGGCCGCCGGGGCCTCGCGTCTCTCAATCGTGGGCCACTCGCGCTCACCGACCGCGCGCTCGATCGCGATCAGCCGATCGGGTGTGTCCGGGTGCGACGGCATCTGCGCCCTCGGGTCGTGCTCGAGACTGGAGGGGTGGGTGTAGTAGAGCACTCGCCGACCATATGCCCGAGGGAGGGGCACGGTCCAGCTCGGGTCGCGTGATTTCTTTCATGCGGCTGAATGGAGTCGAACCATCACGTCCCGTTAGGGACACAAGGCCCTCAACCTTGCGCGTCTACCAGTTCCGCCACAGCCGCGTGCGGGCGGACGATTCTAGATAAGTCCGGGTCGGGCGGGGGCTGGCAGGGGGGACCCGGAGTTGCGGGGGTCCGCACGGGTCGGTACCCTTCGAACAAGTGTTCGGACGTCCGAGAAATGCGTGGGCGCGCGTGGTGAGGGAAAGGCGGACATGGACCTCGACCTGACCAAGCGCCAGAAGGAGATCTTCGACTTCATCCGCCGCTATGCGGCGAAGACCGGCTACCCGCCGACGGTCCGCGAGATCGGCAAAGCGGTCGGGCTGCACTCCTCCTCCACGGTCCACGCCCATCTCGCGAACCTCGAGAAGATCGGCCTGCTCCGCCGCGACCCCTCGAAACCGCGGGCGATCGAGCTCCTCTTCGACCGCGCCAAGAAGACGATCCTGCCGGGTGAGAACGGGATCCCGCTGGTCGGCAGCGTCGCCGCCGGCGAGCCGATCGTCGCCGAAGAGAACATCGAGGAGTACATCGAGATCCCCGACGTGATCGGCGGCGAGGAAGGCGACTACATCCTTCGCGTCCGCGGCGAAAGCATGAAGGAAGCCGGCATCTTCGACGGCGACTACGCCGTCGTCCGGCCCGCCGAGGAAGCCGATGACGGCGAAATCGTCGTCGCCCTGATCGGCGAGGAGGCGACGGTCAAGCGCTTCTTCCAGGAAGAGGACCACATTCGGCTCCAGCCCGAGAATGAGGCGATGGAGCCGATCCGGACCCCCGACGCGAGCGTCCTCGGCCGCGTCATCGGCGTCCTTCGCAAGATCTAGCGCACCCGTCGCGGCTCCCCGGTTCCGGCGCTACCCTTGGTGGGCGGGCTGAGCGATCGCGGGGAGAGAAAACCCCTCGAGGAAAGTCCGGACACCGAAGGGCATGGCGGTGGATAACTCCCACCCGGGGAAACCCGCGGGAAAGTGCCGCAGAAATGACACGGCCGATGGCGCAGCCACACGTGAGCTGCGTACAGGCAAAGGTGAAATGGTGCGGTAAGAGCGCACCGGCGTCGCGGTGACGCGGCGGCCAGGCAAACCCCGCCAGGTGCAAGGCCAAACAGGACCGTCGACCCGACCCGGCGAGGTTCAGGTAGGCCGCAGGGCCACTGCGGTGGCCCACCCGGGGCGAAAGCCACGGGGAGACAGATGATCGCTCTCGACAGGATCCGGCTTACAGGCCCGCTAACGGAAAGGCCCCGCAAGGGGTCTTTCCCATTTTGCGGGGAAGTTGGACCGTGAGTGGCGGCACACGGCCGCTTTTCCGTCTTAGCGTTTGCTAACGTGCCGCCAACTTCCGCTGAATCTCCGCCCACATATCGCGGAGAACGGGGGACCCAGATTGGTTGGGGCGAATCGCCGGCATCTGCCGCGTAGCGCAGCTCTTTCAGCGCGAGCCCGTCAGCTAACCCCGTAAGCGTCCGGAAGAGACGATGAACGTAGGCAGGAACCGCCTTGGGCGGAAAGATCATTCAGGACGGGCACGGCTGCGCCGCGGGCCGCTGCGAGCCATGCTCCCGGCGCTCCTGGTCGGCGCGGCGCTGCTGCCAGGCGCCGCCACCGCGCAGGCGATGACCGGCGGCGCGTCGGCGTTCCCGACCGGCGCGTCCGCCACCGAAAGCACCCTCGTCGAAGAAGCCTTCGACTTCACCGCGCTGCGCACCGCCGGCGCCACCTGGTACGGCCCCGGCCTCTACGGCCGCCACACCGCCTGCGGCCAGACCCTGCGCCCGACCACGATCGGAGTCGCCCACAAGACCCTTCCCTGCGGGACCGCGGTCAAATTCCTCTACCGCGGCCGCTCGATCGTCGCCCGGGTCATCGACCGCGGGCCCTACTCGATCGGCAATGCCTGGGACCTCACCAACGGCGCCCGCGTCGCGCTCGGCTTCGAAGGCGCCAACCGGGTCCGCTACGCGATCGGCCGCCCCGCGGCCGAATAGTCCGGGGCGGCCGCGAAGCCGCCGCCCCTGTGGATACTCTCTTCCGTCAATGCCGGACCTCTCCAAGCGCGGCGTCGCGGCGACCATGCTGATGGTCTGCCTGGCGGTGACGGTCGTCGTCTCCGTCGGCGGCGCCGGCGCGGCGACCAGCTCGAGCACGACCGTCGTCCTCGGCCAGACGAACACGATGCCTGACCCCTCCTGCCCGGAGTCGCCCTGCCAGGCGATCGGCAGCGTCACCGGGTTCCAGCTCAGCACCGACCAGACGAGCCTCCCGTTCCGGGTTCCGCGGGACGGCAAGGTCAAGTCGTGGACGATGACGCTGGCGCAGCCGACCAACACCCAGCGCTCCTTCTTCAACGGCTTCTTCGGGACCCCGCCCCAGGCACGGCTCGCGATCCTGCGCCGCATCCCGGAAACCAACCCGCCGCGCTTCAACCTCCGCAAGCAGGGCTCGGTCCGCGTCCTCAGTCCGTTCCTCGGCCGGACGGTCAAGTTCGGCGCCTCGCTGCCGGTCCAGAAGGGCGACATCGTCGGCCTCACGGTCTCGACCTGGGCCCCTGCCTTCGCCCAGGGCCTCTCGACCAAAAACTCTTGGCGGGCCAGCCGCCTGCCGGGCAAATGCACCAACACGACGGCGGTCCGCCAGGGCGAACCGCAGCAGCGCGTCGGTAGACGCGCCACCTACGGTTGCCGCTATTCCACGGCTCGGCTGCTCTACACAGCCACCGTGGTGATGCCCTAGCCGGGCCCCGGTTTACGCGGCCGAGGGGAGGACGGCCGGCGTCGCCTGGTCCTTCGGCAGCGCCGCCGCGATCGCGATCAGGCTCTGGAACTCATTCAGCGCCAGATGTCCGACCGCCTCGAGGATCTCCTCGTCGGTCCAGCCGATCTCCCGCGCTTCCTCATGGAGGTGGTGCGGGGGATATCCGTCGGCCTCGAGCGTGGCCTTGAGGAAGGCCAGCAACGCAGCCTCCTTCGGGTCGTTGGAGGTGAAGTTGCGAGCCCTCGTGACCTCATCGAGGCCGAGGCCGGCGCGTTTGGCCGATTTGGCGTGCTGGGCGATGCTGTAGTAGTCGTGACGATGCTCGGCGACCGCGAGCGCGATCCGCTCACGGGTCGGGCGCGGGAGGACGCCGCTGCGAAGCTCGGAGCGCATCCGCGTGTAGGCGCGGAGCACCGATGGGGCCCCGGCGAGGACGCCGACGAACTTGGTCACCGCGCCGCCGGCTGCCTGGATGCTCTTGAGCAGGGGGGCGCTCTCGTCGGGGGCCGTCAACTCGTCGTGGATGTGGAATCTGCTGACTGCTGTTTTAACTGTCACGTGGGTTCTCCGCTTTCGGCTCGGACTGACGATTTTTCGCTTTACAGAGCCTTTACGTTGACTTTACTTTACTTTAGGCCGATTACTTACTTGAAGTAAGTTATACCGGGTCTCGACGCCTCCCGCAAGCCCCGCGGTCACGCGTCTCCTACCCGGATTACGAGGTTTCGCACCTCGGCGGTTCACTTCGCCTATCTTTGCCAGTCCAACGAGGGCGAGAAGCCAAGGAGGACGGGATGGCAGACAGACCGAAGAGTGCCGCCGACGTGGCGGCGATCGTCGAGGAAAGGGACGTGCGATTCGTGCGTCTCTGGTTCACCGACGTCCTCGGTCAGCTCAAGAGCTTTTCGATCAACGCCGCCGAGCTCGCGGATGCCTTCGACGGCGGCATGGGCTTCGACGGCTCCTCGATCACAGGCTTCAACCCGATCGAGGAGTCGGACATGATCGCGATGCCGGACCCCTCGACCTTCGCCCTGATTCCCTGGCGGCCCGAGGGCGAGAACGCCGTCGCCCGGATGTTCTGCGACATCCGGGTCCCCGGCGGCGACCCCTACGAGGGCGACCCGCGCTGGATCCTGCGCAGGGCGATGAAACGGGCCGAAGACCTCGGGTTCGACGCTTACAACATCGGCCCCGAGCTCGAGTACTTCTACTTCCGCTCGGCCAAACCCGAGGGCGGCAGGCCCGAGGTCCTCGACGAGGGGGGCTACTTCGACCTCACCACGCTCGACGCCGGCTCCGACGTCCGCCGCGACACCGTGCTGGCGCTGGAGAAGATGGGGATCCACGTCGAGTACACCCACCATGAGGTCGGGCCCTCCCAGCACGAGGTCGACATGCGCTACAAGAACGCGCTCGAGATGGCCGACGACTGCATGACCTACCGGATAGTCGTCAAGGAGTACGCGATGAAGTACGGCTGGCACGCGACCTTCATGCCGAAGCCGCTGTTCGGCGAGAACGGGTCGGGGATGCACGTCCACCAGTCCCTCGGCAAGGACGGGAGCAACGCCTTCTACGACGGCGATGACCAATACTTCCTCTCCGACACCGCGAAGGCGTTCATCGCCGGCCAGCTCAAGCACGCCCGCGAGATCTCCTCGCTGTTCGCCCAGTGGGTCAACTCCTACAAGCGCCTGGTGCCGGGCTTCGAGGCGCCGGTCTACCTCGCCTGGTCGCGCCGGAACCGCTCGGCGCTGATCAGGGTCCCGCTCTACCACCCGGGCAAGGAGGGGGCGACCCGGGCCGAGCTCCGCTGCCCGGATCCCGCCTGCAACCCGTACCTCTGCTTCGCCGGGATGCTTCAGGCCGGGCTCGAGGGGGTCGAGAAGGGCTACGAGCTGCCCGAGCCGATGGAGCAGAACCTCTACCACCTCTCGCCCGAGGAGCGCTCGCAGCGCGGGATCGAGCAGCTGCCCGAGACCCTCGGCGAGGCGATCGAGATCACCGCAGACTCTGAGCTGGTCCTCCGCACCCTCGGCGAGCACACGTTCCGCCGCTTCGTCGAGATCAAGCGGCAGGAGTGGGACGAGTACCGGGTCCAGGTGACCCCGTACGAGATCGAGAACTTCCTACCGGTCCTCTGAGCCGGCGCCACCCTTCGAGAGCGCGGAGGGCCACCAGAATTTGTCGCCGAGGTCGAGCGCGATCGCCGGGACGAGGACGCTGCGGACCAGGAAGGTGTCGAGGAGGACGCCGAAGGCGACGACGAAGCCGATCTCGGTGAGGAAGGTGAGGGGGAGGCTCGCCAGCACCAGGAAGGTGCCGGCGAGGACGATCCCGGCGCTCGTGATCACGCCGCCGGTCACCGCCAGGGCGCGCAGGATTCCCTGCCTGGAGCCGTGTCGGATCGTCTCCTCGCGGGCCCGCGAGATCAGGAAGATGTTGTAGTCGACGCCGAGGGCGACGAGGAAGACGAAGGCGAATAACGGCAGCGACGGGTCCGACCCCGGGAAGCCGAAGATGACGTCGAAGACGAAATACCCGACCCCGAGGGACGCCAGGAAGCTGAGGATCACGGTCCCGATCAGGACCAGGGGCGCCATCACCGCCCGCAGCAGGCCGATCAGGATCAGGAAGACGACGAGGAGGATGATCGGCGGGATCACGATCGAGTCCCGGCCGGCAGCGTCGCGGACGTCGAATTCGATCGCCGTCGGCCCGCCGACGAGGGTCCCGGGAGCCGCTTCCTGAGCCGCGTTGCGGATCGGTTCGACGAGATCGAAGGCCTCGGTCGAATACGGTTCGATCCCAAGTGTCGCCTGGACCAGGGTGCCGGGCGGCCCTTCGGCGACCGGCTGGGAGACGGAGTCGACCCCGTTCACCCCCGCCACCGATTCCCGCACCGCCTGCACCTTGTCGGGTTCTTTGACGACGACGTCGGTCAGCGCGGTGGCGCCGGATGGGAAGCTGCGGTCGAGCAGGTGCTGGCCTTCGACCGATTCGACTTCGGTCCGGTAGCTGTCTTCGCTGGTCAGGTCGGTGGAGAAGAAGACGAAGCCGCAGCAGAAGACCAGGAGGATGACGAGCGCCGCGCCGGTGACACGCAAGGGGTTCGACGCGACCCGGTCGCCGACCTTTTTCCAAAAGCCGTGGGTGGCGTCGGCGACCACCTCGCGCTGGCTGCGCCGCACCTCGTAGGGGGTGAAGAAGGGACGATCGAGCAGGCTAACGACCGACGGGGTGCCCTCCTTCCAGGATTCGACGACCGGATCCCGAGCCGGCGGGCCGTGGTAGTTGCTCAACCGCCGCAAGATCGCGGTCACCACGGTCAGCGGCAGCAGGATCAGGACCAGCAACGAGGCGCCGATCACCCGCAGCAGAGCGCTGAGGCTGGAGCTTTCGACGCATCCTTCGCGGGCCCGTGCCGTGATGTCGTCGGTGCCCGGCGCCGTCTCGGGCGTGTGCGGGACGAATGGCCAGAAGGCGCGGCGGCCGAAGATCGTCAGCAGCGCCGGAAGCAGGGTCAGCATCGAGAGCGCGGCGCAGGCGATCCCGATCGCAGCGATCGGCCCCAGTCCCGCGGTGCCGTTGACTCTGGCGACCGTCAGGCACAGCAGCGCCGCGATCACCGTCGCCGCCGAGGCGAAGATCGCCGGGCCGGCCGAGGAGAGGGCGGTGCGCATCGCCTCGTGGCGGTCCTCTGTGTTGTGGAGCTCCTCTCGATAGCGGGCGACGAGTAACAGGGCGTAGTCGGTCCCCGCCCCCAGCACCAGCACCGACATGATCGAGCTCGACTGGCCGTTGACCGTGACCCCGAGCTCGGAGACGCCGTACCCGATCGAGCGCGAGAGCGTCTCGGCGAAGAGGACCGAGGCCAGCGGGATCAGGAAGAACATCGGCGAGCGGTAGATGACGATCAGGAGGAAGATCACCAGGCTCACCGCGGCCAGCAGCAGGGTCCCGTTGAGGCTTTCGAAGACTTCGATTCCGTCGGCGGAGAACCCGGCGCCGCCGGTGATCTTCGCTTCGAGGCCGGCCGGCGGGTCTTCGATCGCTTCGCGCCAGTTCTTGACCGGGTCGAGGATCGCGGTGCCCTCGCCTTCGGCGTTGATGTAGGCGTTGACGATCGCCGCCTGGCCGTCCTCCGAGCAGACCGGGCCGACGAACGGCGCGTAGTCGGCGGGCTGGCCTGGAATCGTCGTCGTCGGGCCGGCGCAGTGGGTGCTCTCGCCGGGCGCCGGAGCCCCTCCTCCGGCAGCGGAAGCCTTCGCGGTTTTGCCGCCGGCCGCTGCGGTCGCGCCGTCCGGGATCACGCCCGGGAACTTCGTTTCTGTCATTTGGCCGACGTCTTCTTCGATCGTGCGGAAGTCGGCCGCGGTCAGCTTTCCGGAGTCGCGCCGGTAGACGATCACCGCGGGGGCTATTTCGCCCTTCTGAAGCTCTTCGGTTGCTGCCAGCGCGTGGGTCGACTCGGCGCTTTCGGGAAGGTAGGAGGTGGCCTCGTTGTTTTCGGCGTCTTCAAATCGGGAGGGCAGTTCGGCCGGGCCGGCGGCGATGAAGATCGCCACGAACCAGATCGCGAAGACGACCCACTTTGCGCGGCGGCCGGCCGCGAAGGTGAACCAGGAGCCCTTCACGCGGTCGATCCTTCCAGATTCGCCGCGAGCTGTTGAGGATCGGTCACGGGTGCCAGGCAGGAGAAGCTCTGACAGACGTAGGCGGCGGCCTCGCCGCCGACCTCGGTGCGCTCACGGAGCAGCTCGGGAGCGTCCGTCCCCTCAGCGCCGCCGGCGAGGACGAGGTGGGGGCGGTGGCTGCCGCGGACGACCGCGGCGAGGTGGTCGAGGCGGTCGCCGACCAACGCGACCTCCTTCACCGGTGCGAGATGGAAGTCGAGTGCCCGCAGCAGATGCGCGAAGGCGTCCGGCTGGCGTGGCGCGATCCGCCCGTACAGCTGAAGCACGCCCGCGGCCAGGTCCTCGTAGGCGCGCTCGCCGCTGAGCGCGGCGAGGCGCAGCAGACCCATCGCGGCGGCCGAGTTGCCCGATGGGATCGGGTGGTCGCCGACCTCCTTGCGGCGCGCGATCAGCGCCTCGTGGTCCTCGGAGGTCGAGAAGAACGCCCCCCGCTCGGGGTCGCCGAAGCGCCGGATCATCGTCTCGGCGAGCTCCCGCGCCTCGACGTACCAGCGCTCTTCGAACGTCGCTTCGTAGAGGGTGAGCAGGGCTTCGAGCAGGAACGCGTGATCCTCGAGGTAGGCGTTGAGCCGGGCCTCGCCGTCGCGGTAGGTGCGGAGCAGCCGACCCTCCGAGTCGCGAAGCTCACCGAGCACGAACCCGGCGCAGGTGCGGGCGGCGTCGAGGTAGTCAGAGCGGCCCAGCGCCGCGCCCGCCTCCGCAAATGCGGCGATCGCGAGCGCGTTCCAGGAGGCGAGGCGCTTGTCGTCGAGGCCGGGGGGGACCCGGGCGCTCCGGGCCTCGAAGAGGGCTCGGCGGGCCTCAATCAGCGAGGCGGTGCGCTCGGCGGACGCCCCGCCGGCGAGGTGGAGCACGTTTGCGCCCTCGAAGTTGCCGGCCTCGGTCACTCCGAAGAACCTGATTGCCTCCTCGGCGCCGTCGCCGAGGACCGAGCGGATCTGCTCCGGCGTCCAGACGTAGAAGCGGCCCTCCTCTCCCTCGGAGTCGGCGTCGAACGCCGAGTAGAAGCCGCCCTCGGGGCCGCGCATCTCGGCCAGCATCCAGTCCAGCGTCTCCTCGCAGACGCGCCGGTAGCGGTCGTGCCCGAGCTCCTGCCAGCCGTGGAGGTACGTTGCGGCCAGGAGCGCGTTGTCGTAGAGCATCTTCTCGAAGTGGGGGATCTGCCAGGCGCCGTCGACCGAGTAGCGGGCGAAGCCGCCGCCGATCTGGTCGTAGATACCGCCGGCCATCATCGCGTCCAGCGTCAGCTCGACCTGGCCGGTCTCGCCCCGGGCCAGGAGCAGCTCCAGCGAGGAGGCCGGCGGGAACTTCGGCGCGCCGCCGAACCCGCCGCGGGTGCGGTCGGCCCGTTCGCGCAGGCCCTCGAGCGCAAGATCGAGCAGCTCCTCGTCCGGAGCCGCCTCCGAGGGCTCGACCGCGGCGACCGCCGCCAGCCGCTCCTGGGTGCGGGGCGCCTGCTGCTGCAGCTCGTCGCGGCGGTTGACGAAGGCCTCGAGGACCGCATCCATCACCATCCGGAAGCTCGGCATCCCGCGGCCGTCGTCGGGCGGGAAGTAGGTGCCGCCGTAGAACGGGACTCCCTCGGGGTCGCAGAAGACGGTCATCGGCCATCCGCCCTGGCCGCTGATCGCCTGGACGGCCTCCATATAGAGGGCATCGATGTCGGGGCGCTCCTCGCGGTCGACCTTGACGTTGACGAAGTGCTCGTTCATGAACGCCGCGGTCGCCGGGTCCTCGAAGGACTCGCGCTCCATCACGTGGCACCAGTGGCAGGCCGAGTAGCCGACCGAGAGCAGGATCGGCCGGTCGAGCTCGCGGGCGAGCCCCAGCGCCTCGGACCCCCAGGGGTGCCAGTCGACCGGGTTGTCCTTGTGCTGGAGCAGGTAGGGACTGGTCTCCTGCGCCAAGCGATTGGCCATCGTGCCCAGATTACCCACGATGCGGGTTGGCTAACTATTCGGCATGGTCCGTTGGCAATAATCGGATGCATTCGTCCAGAAGGGCTTGATTGGGCATGCGGGGCCGGCCGGCGGGTCTACCTTCGGTCAGTGCAGAACGACCGACTTCTGGGCCAGAGCGAGCCGGCGATAAAGGCCGTCCTCGACAAACTCGAGAACGAGGATCGCGAGGTCGTGGAGGCGGCCCTCGAACGCGCCGAGCGGACCCAGTCCGAGCTTCGCTACCTCGCCGATCACGATTCCCTGACCGGGCTCCTCGACCGCCGCCGCTTCCGCGCCGAACTCGACCAGTTCGTCTCCTTCAGCGCCCGTTACGGCGGCCAGGGTGCGGTGATGATCATCGACATCGACGGCCTCAAGCTGATCAATGACGCGCTCGGCCACCACGCGGGTGACAACCTGATCCGGCAGGTGGCGGCAATCATGCGCGAGCGGATCCGGGCGACCGACATCGTCGCCCGCCTCTCGGGCGACGAGTTCGCCGTCCTGATGCCGCAGACCGACGTCAGCGGGGCGATGACGCTGGCCGAGGAACTCCGAACCGAGGTCGGCGAGAGCGCGCGGCCGGCGCCGGAGGCGGATGCCGCCACGATCAGCGTCGGAATCGCGATGTTCGGCCGCAAACCGCGCGGCAGCTCCGAGGGCGTCCTCGTCGCCGCCGACCAGGCGATGTACACGGCGAAGCAGGGTGGCCGCGACCGGATCGCGCTGTTCCGCGACCCGAGCGAGTCGCAGCAGCCCGGGGAGCGGATCAAGTCGACGACGGCGCGGATCCGCGACGCCCTCACCCACAACCGCCTCTCACTTCACACCCAGCCGATCCGCAGCCTCGCCGATGGCGGCATCGAGCGCTACGAGCTGCTGCTGAGGATGGCCGGCGAAAACGGCACCCTGCTCCCGGCCGCCTCCTTCATCGAGGCGGCGGAGCGCTCGGGGATGGTCCAGGAGCTCGACCGCTGGGTCGTGGCGCGCGCTCTCGAGCTGCTCGCCGCCCGCGAGCGCGAGGGCCAGCCGGTCTCGCTCCACGTCAACCTCTCCGGCGTCTCCCTCACCGACCTCTCCGTCCTCGAATACATCGAACGCAAGGTCGACGAAGGGGGAGCCGACCCCTCGCGCTGCACGTTCGAGATCACGCGGACGACGCCGGTCGAGGACTACGACACGGCAATCGGTTTCGCCGACCGGCTCACCGAGCTCGGCTGCCAGGTCGCCATCGACGACTACGGCGCCAGCTTCAGCCCGTTCCACCACCTCAAGAACCTCCCGTTCGACCTGATCAAGATCGACGGCGAGTTCGTCCGCGACATGCCGCGCAGCGACGCCGACCAGCTCACGGTCCAGGCGATCGTCCAGATCGCCCGGGGCCTGGGGAAGGAGACGATCGCCGAGTTCGTCCAGGACGACACGACCGCCGACATGCTGCGCGACTACGGCGTCGACATGGCGCAGGGCTTCCACCTCGGGCGCCCGGTCGACATCTCCGAGGCGCTCGCCGCCTAGACCCTCCTCCGGGGCGGCTCAACTCGTGACGTCGCGGGCGAAGGCCTCGAACGCGTTGAGGTAGGTCTGGATGTCGTCCTCCGTGTGGGCGATCGAGAGTGTCCACTCCTCCTCGACGCCCGGGGTCATGAAGACGCCGTGGTTCATGTGGTAGAGCCAGGCCAGTGTCGATAGCTCGTCGTCGACCTTGGTCAGGTAGTCGCGGTACTCGTTCACCCGCTCCGAGGAGAAGATCACGCATCCCTTGGCGCCCAGGCCGACGGTGTAGGCGGGCAGGCCGTGGGAATCGATGATCTCCTGGCAGGACGCGAGCAGACTCTTGTTGGTCGCCTCGAGGTGCTCGTAGAAGTCGTCGCTGAGCACCTGCGTCAGCGTCGCCTCGGCGGCAGCCATCACCAGCGGGTTGCCGTTGAAGGTCCCGTACTGCTTGACGGTGTCGTCGGCGACCAGCGCCGCCAGCTCCTCGGTCATCCCGATCGCACCGCCCGGGTAGCCGCCGCAGCTCGCCTTCGCGAGCGTGATCACGTCCGGGGTGACGCCGAACCGCTCGGTCGCGCCGCCGGCGGCGATCGTGCACCCGGTCTTGACCTCGTCGAAGATCAATTTGACGCCGTGCTCGGCGGTCAGCTCGCGGACCCGCTGCAGATAGCCCTCGTGAGGGAGAACGATGTTGATGTTCATCATCGCCGGCTCCATGATCAGGCCGGCGACTTCGCTGCCGATCTTCTCGAGCACTCCGGCGAGCGCCTCGGCGTCGTTGAAAGGGACCGAGCGGGTCAGTTCGGTCATCGCCTTCGGCGTGCCGCTGCCGTAGGGGACGCTTACGGGGTCGTCGCGGTCGCCGAGCGCCTCCAGCGGCGGGTAGACCGAGACCATCACGGTGTCGTGGTGGCCGTGGTAGGAGCCCTCGATCTTGAGGATCTTGTCGCGGCCGGTCGCGCCGCGGGCCAGGTGGACGGAGTCCATCGTCGCCTCGGTCCCGGAGTTGTTGAACCGCCACTGCGGCAGCCCAAAGCGGCGCTGCAGCTCCTCGGCGACGGCGATCGAGCCGTCTGTCGGTGCGGCAAAGTGGGTGCCGCGGTCGATCTGGGCCTTGACCGCCGCGCCCACCGTGGGGTTTGCGTGGCCGATGCACATCACGCCGAACCCGTTGTGGAAGTCGACGTATTCGTTGCCGTCGACGTCCCAGACCCGGCTGCCCTCGCCGCGGTCGATGTAGACGGGCCAGGGATCGTTGGCCTGGAACGAGGACGGGACCCCGTTCGGCATCGACTTGACGGCCCGCTCGTAGGTTTTTGCCGAGGCGCCGGTGCGGTTGCGGTAGGTCGCCTGCTCGGCCTCGGTCAGCTCGGCGATTCGCTTGCGGTCGATCTCCATCCCGGGAGACTAGCTGCGGCGCAGCTCGGCCCTGCGGATCTTGCCGCTGGTCGTCTTCGGCAGGTCCTCCGCGAACTCGACGATCCGCGGGTACTTGTAGGGCGCCGTCTGCGCTTTGACGTGCTCCTGCAGCTCACGCGCGAGCTCGTCGGAGGGCGCCTCGCCGGCGCCGAGGACGACGATCGCCCGGACCACCGAGCCGCGCTCGGGGTCGGGGGCGGCGACCGCGGCGGCCTCCGTCACCGCCGGGTGTGAGACGAGCGCCGACTCGACCTCGAACGGTCCGATCCGGTACCCCGAGGAGAGGATCAGGTCGTCGTTGCGGCCCTCGAACCAGAGGTAGCCGTCCTTGTCCTCGCGGACCAGGTCACCGGTCGACCACCAATCGCCCTCGAAGCTCCCGCCGTCGAGGTAGTGGTCGAAGAAGGTCTCCGATGAGGACCGCAGGAGCTGGAGCTCGCCGTCGACGATGCGGGTCTCGAGGCCCGGCAGCGGCCGCCCCATCGAGCCGTCGCGGGCGGGATCGTCCTCCCCCGGGGCCATCCCGGCGATCGCCCCCGTCTCGGTCTGGCCGTAGCCGTCGCCGATCGAGAGGCCGAGTCGCTCGCGGAAGACCCGGATCGCCTCCGGCTCGATCGGCTCGCCGGCTGAGACCAGCCGGCGCAGCGAGGGAATCGGCGCCAGCTCGGCCCGCGACGCCAGCATCCGGTACTCGGTCGGCGCCTGACAGAGGACGTTGACGCCCAGCTCCCCGCAGAGGCGCAGGCGCTCCTCCGGGTCGAAGCGACCGTCGTGCAGGACTGCGACGGCGCCGGTCAGCCAAGGCGCGACGAAGGCGTTGCGGGTCGACTTTGCCCATCCCGGGTCGGCCGTGGACCAGGCCACGTCCCCCTCGCGCGACCCGAACCAGTGCTCGGCCTGGAGCCGCTGGCCGGCGAGGTAGCGCTGCGGGTAGACGACGCCGCGCGGCTCGCCGGTCGTGCCCGAGGTGAAGACGATCGCCGCCGGGTCGCTCGGCGCCAGGTCGGCGGCGGCGGCGGGGGTCTCCTGGGCTCGATCCTCGTCGAGGATGCGGGCGATGTCCTCCATCTCCATGTAGGGGATCCAGTCGGGCAGCTCGCCGAGGTAGCGCTGCTCGCCGACCGCGAGCTTCGGGCCGGCGGCGGCCGCCCGCAGCTCCAGGTCCCTGCGCCGCAGCTGCGGGTTGCAGGGCAGGGCGACCGCCCCCATCCGCCAGCAGGCGAGCATCGCCAGCACCCACTCGACCCGGCTACCGACCAGGGTCATGACGACGTCGCCGCGCCCGACACCGCGTGCCGCGAATGCCCCCGAGAGGCCCGCCGAGCGCGCGAAGAGCTCGCCGAAGTGGTGGACATGCGTCTCACCGTCGGCGTCGACCTCGATCAGCGCTCGCCGCGCGGCCGGAAACGCTTCGACGACGTCCTCGATGAAGTTCACGGGCGCCAGTCTGCCGGACCGCGGCCGGCCGGTGCCCGCTCCCCGCTACCTCAGTTCGGAGGAGTTCTTCCCGAGCAGCTGGCGGGCGACGATCAGCAGCTGGATCTGCTGCGTGCCCTCGAACAGGTCGAGGATCTTGGCGTCGCGCGCCCACTTCTCAAGCAGCTCGGTCTCGCCGTAGCCGACGCTGCCGCAGAGCTCGACGCAGCCGAGGGTGACATCGACGCATGTGCGCCCCGCCTTCGCCTTCGCCATCGAGGCCTGCAACGAGTTCGGCTTCGAGTTGTCGGCCATCCAGGCCGCCTGCATCGTCAGCAGGCGCGCCGCATCGTAGTCGGCCTCCATCTCCGCGAAACGCGCGGCGGCGGCCGATTGCGCCAGTGCCGGGGCGGTGTCGTCGAACTCGACGCCGGCCTCGGTCAGCATCCGGTGCGTCTCCTCGAGCGCGGCGCGGGTGACGCCGACCGCCATCGCTCCGACCAGCGGCCGGGTGTTGTCGAAGGTCTGCATGACGCCGCCGAACCCGCGTTTGGTGTCGATCTCGGGGCTGCCGAGCAGCGCCTCCTTCGGCACCCGGCAGTCCTGGAGGGTGAAGTTGGCCGTGTCGGAGGCCCTGATCCCGAGCTTGTGCTCGAGCCGGTCGAGCTTGAGGCCGGGGTTGTCGCGCTCGACGATGAACGACTTGATCGCTGCCCGCCCCACCGAGCGGTCGAGCGTGGCCCAGACGACGATCAGGTCGGCCCGGTCGCCCGAGGTGACGAAGATCTTCTCGCCGTTGAGGACGTACTCGTCGCCGTCGACCTCGGCGGTTGTGCGGATCGCGGCCGAGTCCGAGCCGGCCTCCGGCTCGGTGATCGCCATCGCCGCCCATTTGCCGCCGTAGAGCTCGAGCTGCTCCTCGTTGGCGACCGAGACGATCGCCGAGTTGCCGAGCCCCTGGTTGGGCAGGGTGAGGGTGAGGCCGACGTCGCCCCAGCACATCTCCATGATGCTGAGGACCGTCGCCAGGTTGGAGCCGTTGCGGTTGCCCTCCTCGGCGCCGTTCTCGGAGTCGCGTTTGACCCCCCCGGCGCCGGCGCCCGCGAGTTCGCCGCCCTCGTTCACGCCCTCGATCACGGCGGCGAGCATGTCGAGCTCTTTCGGGTAGGCGTGCTCTTCGGAGTCGTATTTGCGCGAGATCGGCCGCAGGACCTCGGTCGCGACCTGGTGCGCCTGGCTGATCAGGGGCTTGAGCTTCTTCGGTGTCTCGAGATTTATCATCGTCTTGCCTTTCGCTCTCGAAGATCTAGACGAGCAGGGCGCCCTCCATGACGCCCGCTGCGCGGAGGTCTCGGTACCAGCGCTCGACCGGGTGCTCCTTGACGAAGCCGTGGCCGCCGAGCAGCTGAACTCCGTCGGACCCGATCTGCATTCCCTTGGCGGCGCTCAGGCGCCGCGCCAGGGCGGCCTCATGGCCGAACTCCTTGCCCTGGTCGGCGCGGCTCGCCGCGCGGTAGGTGACCAGCCGCATCGCGTCGGACTCGATCCCGATGTTGGAGACCGCGAAGGCGACCGCCTGGCGGTTGGAGATCGGTTCGCCGAACGCAGTCCGTTCGTTGACGTAGGGAATGACGTAGTCGAGCACCGCCTGCGAGGTCCCGACCGCGAGCGCGCACCAGGCGATCCGCGCCCGCTGCACGCACTCGGCGTAGGCGCCGGGCTCGCCCTCTGCCATCAGCGCGCCGGCCGGCACCCTGGCGCCGTCGAGGATCAGGCGGCCTGTGGCCGCCGGCCGCAGGCCCATCGCCGGCTCGTCCTCGATCGAGAGGCCGTCGCCGCCCGACTCGATCAGGAACAGCGCCGGCCCGATGCCCTCGGCGTCGGCGGCGACGATGAAGAGCTCGCACTCCTTCGCCCTGGCCAGCAGCGACTTGGCGCCGTCGATGACCCAGTCCTCACCGTCGCGGCGGGCCCTGGTGTCGAGCTCGAGGGGGTTGAAGATCGGCCTCGGCTCGAGGATCGCGAGGGCGGCGGCGGGAGTGTCCTCGCCGGTGAAGGCAGGGAGGTAGGTCGACTCCTGTTCGGCCGTGCCCCAGAGGCCGATCGCGGTCGCGACCGCGCCCGGGGCGAGGACGGCGTAGGCGATCCCCATGTCGCCGTGGCCCAGGGCCTCGCCGATCAGGACGCTGCCGACCGCCGCCTGCTCCTCCATCACCCCTTCGAGCTCGGAGGGGACCCCGAGCATGTTGACGCCGAGCTCGTTCGCCTGGGCGAGCAGCTCCGGCGGCGTCGTCCGCTCGGCGTCGGCCTCGGCGGCGGCGGGGCGGACCTTCTCGCCGGCGAAGTCGCGCACCGCCTCCTGGAACATCTGCTGCTCGTCGTCTGGCGCGAGGTCGAACAGGCCGCGCGGCCCGCCGGTCTTCTGGCGGGCCGGTTTGCCGAGCTGCTGGGCAGCCTTGAAGGTGCGCGCGGCGGTCGTCGCCGAGCGGAACCCGCCCTTGGTCGTCGTGAAGACCATCCGCTCGAACTGCTTGCGGATTCCGATCCGGTCGAGCAGGCTCGAGCCGGCCAGCTTGTTGAGCGTGCGCAGGGCGACCCCCATGCTGCGGTCGCCGGCGCTGGCGGTGTTGCCGTTTTCGTTCACTGGGGCTGCTTCCTCTCGCTTCTGGTTTTGGCCTCGACCCGCTTGACGCGGCCGTCGAGGTGGGGGGTCTGTCGCTTGGCGTCACGCACCGCGAAGCTGTCATCGCTGGCCAGGAGCTCGACCCGGCCGGGCAGGAAGACCGGCTTGCGGAAGCTGACGTCGACGCGGAAGGCGTCCGGGAGGCGGCTCTCGATCGCGGCCAGGCAGCGTGCCTTGGTCCACATCCCGTGCGCGATCGCCCGCTTGAAGCCGAGCGGCTTCGCGGTCCAGGCGTGCATGTGGATCGGGTTGCGGTCGCCGGAGACCGCCGCGTAGCGGCGGCCGAGGTCGTCGCCGAGGCGCCACTCGGCGCTGACCCGGAGATCGTCGCTCGCGTCGCCGCGATCAGCCGTCTTCGCGCCCGATCCCTCGCCGCCGCCGCGGCGCAGCATCGTGCTGGTCTCCTCCCAGGCCTTCTGGCGCCCGACCCAGGCCTCGGTGACGAGGCCGAAGGTGCGGCCTTTCGGGTGCGCCTGGAGGCCGGTGGGGCGGACGGTCAGTCGCAGCTCCTCGTCGATTCCGATCCGGCGGTGCTGGGTGATCGAGTTCTCGATGTGGACGAGGCCGACGGCCCCGAACGGGAAGCTGCCGTCGGCCATCACCGCCATCTGCAGCGGGAAGGCGAGGATGTGCGGGTAGGTGGGGGGGAGGTGGTCGCGGAGGGCGAACCCGCAGACCCTGGCGTAGGCGGCGACCTCGCCGGCGTCGGCCCGGACTCCCGCCAGCTCGAGGTCGAGCTCGGGGATCTCGCCGCCGCCGCCCGGGATCCCGGGAAGCAGTGAGGCGCCGGGGATCATCGGCGCCGCGGCGCGGGCGTAGAGCGGGAGGATGCTGGGCGGGCGCTCGAGCGTCCGGGTGCTCATCGCCTAGGCCCCCAGCAGGTTCTGGCCGCAGACTCGGACCGTGTTGCCGTTGACCCCGGTCGAGGCCGGGCTCGCGAACCAGGCGATCGTCTCGGCGACGTCGACCGGCAGCCCGCCCTGGGAGAGGCTGCTGAGCCGGCGCCCCGCTTCGCGCGGGCCGAACGGCATCGCCGCGGTCATCTTCGTCTCGATGAAGCCGGGGGCGACCGCGTTGATCGTCGCCCCGCGCCCGGCGAGCTCGGGAGCCATCGCTTCGACCATCCCGATCACGCCCGCCTTCGAGGTCGCGTAGTTGGTCTGGCCCGAGTTGCCGGCGATCCCCGACATCGAGGAGACGCAGACGATCCGGCCGTTGGGCCGAAGCAGGCCGCGGTCGAGCAGGGTGTCGTTTATCCGCTCCTCGCTGGAGAGGTTGATCTCCATCAGCTTCGACCAGCGCTCCTCGGGCATCTTTGCGATCGTGCGGTCGAGGGTGACGCCGGCGTTGTGGACGATGACGTCGATGCCCGCGCCGACGCCGTCGGCGATCCGCGCCGGGGCGTCCTCGGCGGTGATGTCGAGGTTGATTGGATCGGCACCGCCGAGCCCGTCGGTCAGCCTCCTCAAATCATCAGCGGCAGCGGGAATGTCCAGTCCAATGACCTCGGCGCCGTCGCGGGCGAGGGTCTCGGCGATCGCGGCGCCGATTCCCCGCGAGGCGCCGGTGACCAGCGCCCGCCTGCCGTCGAGCGGCCGCTCCCAGTCGATCTCGGGGGCGGCGGTGACCGCCGGCCCGACCCGGACAACCTGTCCGGAGACGTAGGCCGATCGCGGCGAGAGCAGGAAGCGCAGCGTCGAGGCCAGCGCCTCCTCGCCGCCGGGGGAGACGAGGACGAGCTGCGCGGTCGAGCCGCGGCCGCCGATCTCCTTCGCCAGCGAGCGGGTGAACCCCTCGAGCGCCCGCTGGGCGGTCCGGGCCCTGGTCGAGCCGGCGTCGCTCGGCTCGGTGCCGAGGACCACGACCCGGCCGCAGCGCGCGAGCCTGCCGATCGCCGGGTAGAAGAAGCGCTGCAGCTCGACCAGCTCGGTCGAGTCGGAGATCCCGGAGGCGTCGAAGACGAGCCCCTTGACCTTGCCCTCGGCGCCGCCGCGTTCGACGCCGATCTGGTCGAGGACGGCGCGGGCGTGCTTGATCAGGCGGCCTTCCGGCGCCGAGCCGGAGAGGACGTGGCCGGAGATCACCGGCGCGCCGGGCCTGTGGCGGTCGAGCTCGACCGGCTGCGGCAGCCCGAATTGCTTGGCGAGGGTCGAGGCGAGCGGGGCGTTGACGAGCTGTGAGTAGCGGTCGCTCATGACAATCCCTCCGGGCCCTCGAGCATCGCGACGACGCCCTGGCCGCCGGCGGCGCAGATGCTGATCAAGCCGCGGCCCGTTCGGTCTTCGCCGAGCTGCTTGGCGAGCCCGGCGACGATCCGCCCGCCGGTCGCCGCGAACGGATGGCCGGCGGCGAGCGAGCCGCCGTTGACGTTGAGCTTGGCACGGTCGATCGAGCCGAGCGGCTTCTCGCGGCCGAGGCGCTCCTGGCAGAACTCTGGGTCCTCCCAGGCCTTCAGGGTGCAGAGGACCTGGGCCGCGAACGCCTCATGGATCTCGTAGTAATCGAACTCGCCGAGGCCGAGCCCCGCCCGGTCGAGCATCCGCGGCATCGCGTAGGCCGGGGCCATCAGCAGCCCTTCGCCCTTGTGGACGTGGTCGACGGCCGCCGTCTGGGCCTCGGTGAAGTAGGCGAGGACCGGCAGGTCGTGTGCGGTTGCCCACTCCTCGGAGGCCAGCAGGACGGCGGAGGCGCCGTCGCTGAGCGGGGTCGAGTTGGCGGCCGTCATCGTCCCTTCCTCGCCGCCGAAGACCGGCTTCAGCTTCGCCAGCTTCGCGGGGTCGGAATCGGGGCGCAGGTTCTGGTCGCGCTCGAGCCCGAGGTAGGGCGTCGTCAGGTCCTCGAGGAACCCGCGCTCGTAGGCGGCCGCCAGGGCCCTGTGGCTTTCGACCGTGAGCTCGTCCTGCTCGGCTCGGCCGATCTCCCATTCCGTCGCCATGATCGCGCAGTGCCCGCCCATCGAGAGGCCGGTCCGGGGCTCCTCGTTGCGGGGGATCGCGGGGACGACGTGTCCGGGGCGGACCCGGGTCAGGGCCTTCAGCTTGCCGGCGGTCGAGCGCTGGCGGTTCGCCTCCAGCAGCGTCTCCCGCAGCTCCTCGTTGAGGCCGATCGGGGCGTCGGAGGTGGTGTCGGCGCCGCAGGCGATCCCGGCGTCGATCTGTCCGAGGGCGATCTTGTTGGCGACCAGGATCGTCGTCTCGAGGCCGGTGCCGCAGGCCTGCTGGACGTCGTAGGCGGGGGTCTCGGCGGCGAGGCGGGTGCTGAGCACGCTCTCGCGGGCCAGGTCGCGGTCATGGGAGTGCTTGAGGACGGCGCCGCCGGCGACCTCGCCTAGCGTCTCGCCCTCGAGCCCATAGCGGTCGACCAGCCCGTCGAGGGCGGCGGTCAGCATGTCCTGGTTTGACGCGTGGGCGTAGGCGGAATCCGAGCGTGCGAAGGGAATCCGGTTGCCGCCGAGGACGGCGACTTTGCGGGGCTTGTCGATCAACTTCGGTCACCTTTCGATTTCGATTTGGGTGAAGAGCGGGCGCGGAGGCCGGGCTCGATCGTCGAGATCAGGAGCTCGGCCGCCTCCTGGGCGGAGACCGCCTCGGTCCGCAGCCACCACCGGGCGAGCGCCTCGGCGGCGCCCATAAGAGCGGTGGAGAGGGCCTCGACCTCGGTGCTGGCGGCGTCGCGGCGCCGCGGGGGAAGCTGGGCGAGGAGCGATTCGGCGACCAGGTCGAGGACCCGGCCGCGGTAGTCGGCGACGCGGTCGGCGACGACCCCGCTCTGCGGCAGGGTCTCGTCGAAGAGGACGGCCCAGGCGGCGCGATCGGCGTCGAGGAAGGTGAAGAAGGCGCGCAGCCCGTCGTTGAGCAGGTCGCCGGGGTTTGCGCTGGGGCGGACCGTCTCTTCCATCGTCGCGAACAGGGCGTCGCCGGCGCGTTCCATGCAGGCGACGTAGAGGCGCTCCTTGTTGCCGAAGTAGTTGTAGAGGAGGGGCTTGGTGACCCCGACCTCGGCCGCGATGTCGTCCATCGTCACCGCCGCGAAGCCTCGCGCGGCGAAGAGGACGTGGGCGACCTCGAGGGTCTGCTCCATCCGGTCGGCGCGCGGGAGCCGGGTGCGGGGGGAGGATGCTGCGGAGGCCATCGTCCCTTTAGGTTACCCGGCTATAAATTTATATAACGGTAATGTGACCGAACTCACTCAGGGGGAGGGAACCCACCGCCGAGCCTGCGATTTCCATCGGATAGCGATGGAAATCGCAGGCTCGGCGCCGCGGGACGGGTGTGGTCAGGCCTCGGCCTCGGCCTCGGAGAAGCCGAAGCGGCGGTGGATCCAGCGCAGCGGCGCCGGGGCCCACCAGTTCCAGTCGCCGAACAGCCGCATCAGGGAGGGGACGAGAAGGGCGCGGACGATCGTCGCGTCAATCAGGACCCCGACCGCCATCCCGATTGCGATCTGCTTGACGAAGAAGACGCTGCTGACCGCGAAGGCGAAGAAGACGATCGCGATCGCGACGGCGGCGGCGGTGATCACCCTGCCGGTGCGGGCGATCCCGGTCGCGACCGCCTCCTCATTGCTGTCGCCGAGGTCGTGGCGTTCCTTGATCCGCGCCATCACCAGCACGGCGTAGTCGGTCGCCAGGCCGAACAGCACCGCGAAGAGGAAGACCAGGCTCGTCACCTCGATCGCTCCCGGCCCGGTGTAGTCGAGGACCCCGTCGAGCAGGCCGCCCTCGAAGGCGACGACGAGGATGCCGAGGGTGGCGCCGAGGGTCAGCGAGTTCATGATCAGGGTCTTCACCGGCAGCAGGACCGACCCGGTCAGGAGGAAGAGGATGACCAGGGTCGTCAGCGCGATGATCCCGACCACCAGCGGCGCGTGCTTGGCGAGGCTCTCCTTCTGGTCGATGAACCTCGCGGTGTTGCCGGAGACGAGAATCTGGGCCGAGCCGGGTGGTCTGAGGTCGCGGATCGAGTGCAGGGAGTCCTGGGACTCGCCGCTGAGGGCGGGGTCTCCGAGGGCGAAGTTGGCGTAGGCGACATCCGGGCCCGCCGGCGTGAAGGGCGACCCGACCGCGACCCCTTCGACCGCTTCGACCCGGCGCTGGTAGGCGGCCAGCTGCCGCGGGCCCGCCTGGCCGTCGACGGTGACCGTCACCGCCTCGGTGACGCTCCGCGGATAGTGCGCGTCGAGGTATTTGTAGGCGTCGTAGGAGGGCTGGCCCGGGGGAACGGCTTCGGCGCTGGGCCCGGTCAGCGTCGTCCACAGCAGCGGCGTCGCGCAGATAAGGAGCAGGGCGGCGCTCGAGACCGCGACGATCACCGGCCGTCGCATCACCCCGCGGGCGAGCCGGTACCAGCCGCCGGACTCGTCGGAGACCGCCGGGCCGCGCCGGATCGAGAGGGCGTCGATCCGGGTTCCGAGCAGGGTCAGGAGGGAAGGGACGACGAGGACCGCGATCACCGAGGAGAGGATCGCGACCGAGGCGCCGGCGACGGCCATCGAGTAGAGGAACCGCTGCGGCATGAAGATCAGCGCCGCCATCGCCGCCGCCACGGTCATCCCCGAGAACACCGCGGCCCGCCCCGCGGTCTCAACGGTGCGGCGGTGCGCCTCCCGCGACGCACCACCGCGGCCTATCTCCTCGCGATATCGCGAGACCATGAGCAACGCGTAGTCGACCGCCAGGCCGAGGCTTAACCCGGTGGCTAAGTTGAGGGCGAAGAGCGAGGTGTCGGTGACGCTCGACATGATCCGCAGCACCATCAGCGTCCCGACGATCGAGATCACGCCGATCAGCAGCGGGATCCCGGCGGCGATCACGCCGCGGAAGACAAACAGCAGGAAGAGGGCGAGGATCGGGAACGCGATCAGCTCCGACTTCGTCAGGTCGGTGCGGGTCTGATCGTTGGTCTCGTTGAACCCGGGGGCGAAGCCCCCCATCTCGACGTTGAGCCTGCTCGTGGCGATCAACGGTTCGACCCCTTCCGCGGCAAGGCCGCCGGCGTCCTCGATGTCCTCGGTGTCGAGGTGGCCGGTGATCGCCAGCGATTCGCCGTCGCGGGCGATCAGCGCCGCCCCGGCTTTCGGTTCGGCGAGGGGGTTGATGACGTGGCCGATGTGGTCGACCCTTTCCATCCCGCGGCTGAGCCGGGCCACTTCGCGGCGGACCAGGGGGTCGGTGGGGTCGAGCGGGCCGCCGCCGGGCTCGCGGATGACGAGGACGATCGCCGGGTTCGGGTCGTACCCGAGCGATTCGCGCAGCAGCTTCGTCGCCCGCTCGCTCTCGGAGGAGCTGTCGGTGAAGCCGGCCGCCTTCAGGTGGCTCTCGACGTCATGGCCGAAGGCGGCAGCGAAGACGACGAAGACCGCGATCACCCCGAGAACGGCCTTCGGGTGCTTCCAGGTGAGGTCGGCGACTCGGTTCAAGCGCGGCGAGCGTACCAGAATTCAAAGTGAACGCTTTGTGAAGCAAATCACACCTTGTTAGACTGGCAGCGGATATGAGCCGGCGCCGATATGGACAGGCCTGCAGCGTCGCCGGAGCCCTGGACCGGATCGGGGAGCGGTGGTCGCTGCTGATCGTCCGCGAGCTGCTGCTGGGCCCGCAGCGCTTCTCCGACCTCGCCCGTGGGGTGGGGGGTGCCCCGACCGACGTCCTCACCCGGCGCCTCCGCGACCTCGAGGCCGACGGGATCGTCACCCGCCGCGAGCTCGGCCCGCCCGCCTCGGCGGTCGTCTACGAGCTGACCGAGCTCGGCCGCGCCCTCGATGGCCCGCTCCTCGCGCTCGGCCGCTGGGGGATGAACTTCTTCGAGGTCGAGCAGGCCTCGGAGCTCGAAGCCTCCTGGCTGCCGAACTCGCTGCGGGTCCTTCTCGAGGCACCGCCCGACGCCTCGATGACCATCCAGCTTCTCAGTCAGGGCCGGCCCTTCATGATGCGCGTCGCCGACGGCGCCGTCACCGCCGAGCGCGGCGAGGCCCACGAGCCCGACCTCACCCTGTCCGGGTCCCCCCGGGACGTGATCGCGTTGCTGGTCGCCGGCGATGACGCGGTTGGCGATGTCACGGTCGAGGGCGATCTCGAGGCCCTCCAGAAGCTGCGGGCAATGGTCGTTCTCCCGGAGAGGTTGCAGGACGACGCGATGGCGGCCGCTACTGCTCGTAGAGCTTGATGACGCGCACGGCGCCCTCGGGCGCCGCGTCGACGCAGAGGTAGCAGAGGACGCACTCGTCGAGGTTCTCGACGACGATCTCGACCCCCGAGTCGCCGGCCCTGAAGATGTCGACCGGGCAGACTTCCTCGAGCTTCTTCGCCAGCTCGGAGTCGCTCGCGACCGAGTCCTCGACCTCGACGTCGATGAAGACCTTGTTCAGAGTCTCGGCCATCATCCGCTCACCCCCAGTTTCTCCTTGACGGCGTCGGGGATCTCGTCGATCCGCTCGACGACCCTGATGCCCGCCGCTTCGAGCCGGGCGATCTTCTCGGTCGCGGTGTCCTCCTTGCCCTCGACGATCGTCCCCGCGTGGCCGAAGCTCATCCCCTTCATCTCCTCGTCGTCCATGAACTTGCCGGCCATGAAGGCGACGATCGGGAGCCGCGAGTCGTTCTCGGCGACCCACTCGGCGAGCTGGGCCTCCATCCGGCCGCCCGGCTCGGTGTAGATGACGATCGCCTGGGTCTGCTCGTCGGCCTCGAAGTAGGGCATCAGCTCGGCGTAGGCGGAGCCGATGATCGCGTCGCCGCCGATCGAGATCGCGGTCGAGACGCCGAGCCCGGCCTGGGTCAGCGAGGAGGAGATCTCGGTCGTCATCCCGCCCGAGCGGCTCATCACCCCGACCGGGCCGGGGGCATAGGCCTTGGCGGCGTCTTTCGCCGGGCCGCCGATCCCACCCATCTTGCAGACCTCGGGGACGATCAGGCCGAGGCAGTTGGGGCCGATGATCCGTGCTCCGCGCATCTCGGCCAGCTCGACCATCTGGGCGACGTCGCGGCGCGGGATCCGCTCGGTGACGATCACGATCAGCTTGATCCCGTTCTCGATCGCCTCCAGCACCGCGTCCTTGGTGAAGGCGGGGGGGACGGTGACGACCGAGCCGTCGACCGGCGAGCCGTGGTGCTCGACCGCCTGGGCGACGGTGTCGAAGACCGGGACGCCGTGGACCTCGCGCCCCTTGCGGCCGGGGGTGACTCCGCCGACGACCTTCGAGCCATAGTCGAGGCACTCCCTGGTCAGGTTGACCGCCTCGCGGCCGGTGATGCCCTGGACGATGAAGGTCGTCTCGCGCGTCAAGAGAATTGACATCAGGCTCCGCCCACTTGCTCGGCTCTCGCTCGCTCGCACTCATCTGACCGGTAGCCATGCTCACTCGCTTCCGCGGTCGCAAGTGGGCGGGTAGCCTTGTCCTTGCTCACGCTTCCGTCCCCTGGATCTTGGCGACGGCGCGGCCGGCCGCCTCCCACATCGAGACCGAGCGGTCGCAGTACTCGACCCCGTAGCGGTCGAGGATCTTGAACCCCTCCTCCTCCCAGGCGCCGGGGATGCGGAAGATCGCGATCGTCTCGCCCGGGTCCCTGCCGAGCTCGAGGCAGGCCTTGATCACGCCGCGGGCGACGATGTCGACCCGGGTGTTGGAGACGATCGACATCATCACCGCGATCTTCTCGACGCCGTCCTTTTCGAGGACCTCCTTGGCGAGGCCGGAGGCCTTGGCGACCGATGGGTTGCCGCCGATCTCGGAGTAGTTGGCGGGCCTGCCGCCCTGGCTGCGGACCGCGTCGGTGAGGGTCAGCGAGCCGCCGCCGGCGCCGATCACGAGGCCGAGGTCGCCGTCGAAGCCGTGGTCCTTGCCCTGGATCACGCCGCGGTGGTCGGCGGCGTCGATCGCGGCGACGTTGCGCTCGAACTCGGATGGCTCGTAGGTCTCGCGGGTGTCGTCCTCGGCGATCTCCAGCTGCTTGCGGAGAAGCGCTTTCTGGCGCCCGACCGCCTCGTTCTCCATCTCCATATGGGCGTCGAGCGCGACGAAGCTGCCGTCGGTCAGCTCGGCCAGCGGATTGATCTCGGCCAGCGTCATGTCGTTGTCGCGGAAGAGGCGGGCGAGGCGGGCGAGGACGGGGGTGGCGCGGTTCAGCTGCGAGCCGGTGACCCCGGTGGCGGCGACCACCTGCTTGGCCTCGAAGTCGGAGATCGGTAGAAGGTTTGAGACGTGGCCGCGGCCGACGTGGTCGGGGTGGGTCTCGGCGACCTCCTCGATGTCGATCCCGCCCATGTCGCTGAACAGCATCAGCGGCCGCTTCGCGGTCCCATCCCAGACGACCCCGGCGTAGTACTCCTGTTTGACCTCCGCCTTCGGGTCGACGAGGACCCCGCGCGGGAGCTGGCCGCCGATCTCGAGCTTGAGGATCGCCTCGGCGTGCTCGGCGGCCTCACCCGGGGTGTCGGCGAACTGGACGCCGCCGGCCTTCATCCGGCCGCCGCTCAGCACCTGCGACTTGACCACGACCGGCCCGCCGATCTTCTCAGCGGCCTCGCGGGCCTCATCCGGTGTCTTGCAGAAGCCGTAGCTGGTGACGGGAATCCCCGCCAGCTCGACGACCCTGCGTGCCTCGTACTCGTAGAAGCGCATGCGCGGCGCGGAACCCTATCC
>CAWDUJ010000003.1:0-298624 GCA_963805455.1 uncultured Solirubrobacterales bacterium | reverse complement strand
ATATTCGTCGCCCAGCAGGGGCTCGAACCGGTTGAGCCGGGGGGGCGGGATCTGGACGAACTTCGGTTGTGGTACGTCCCCTCCGCCAAGGCCAACCCGGCAACGACACCGCCTAGGCTACATTCAGCCAGACGATGAGCTCCCATGTTCTGATAGCGGGCGGAGGAGTCGCCGGGCTGGAGGCGGCAATCGCCCTGCGGGGCATGTGCGACCGAGAGGTCGAGGTCGAGATCTGCTCGCCCGGGGACGATTTCATCTACCGGCCCTTCTCTGTGGGAGAGCCCTACGGCACTTCGTATGCTCAACACTACGACCTCGAGGAGCTCGCCTGGGGCTGCGGCGCCGCCCTTCGAAAGACCAGCCTCGCTTCGGTGGACACCGCTCAGCGGTTCGCAACCAGCCCGGACGGCGGGCAGATCTCCTACGACCGCCTGATCGTCGCGTCGGGCGTGAAGCTGCTCCGCTCGGTTCCGGGAGCGGTGATGTTCTGGGGCACCTCGGACGAGCCCGATGCCGAAAACCTGGTTCGGGACCTCGGCACGAGCGATGTTCGCCGTCTCGTCTTCACGATGCCGGCGAGACACTCGTGGAGCCTGCCGCTCTATGAGCTTGCCCTGCTCGCCGACTCGAGGCTCTCGGAGAAAGGGGCGAGGGGAGACGGCGTTCAGCTGATCGTCGTCACACCCGAGGACGCCCCGCTCTCGATATTCGGGCCGCGGGCGAGCGACCAGGTGGGTCGGCTGCTCGAAGAACGAAACATCGAGGTGGTGACCGGCGCTCATCCGGTCAAGTTCGAGCATGGCCATCTGTCGGTTGCGCCCGGCGATGACATCGAGGCCGACGCGGTGATCAGCCTCCCCCGTATGGAAGGCCGTGTCATCGACGGAATCCCGCACGAGGAGGACGGCTTCATCCCGGTGGACGACCACGGCCGGGTCAGGGATGTCGAAGGCATTTACGCAGCGGGGGATGTGACCTCGTTTCCGGTCAAGCAGGGCGGGATCGCGACTCAGCAGGCGGACGTCGTCGCCGAAGCGATCGCGGCCGACCTGGGGAGCGAGATCGATCCCAGGCCCTTCCACCCGATCCTCCGTGGGGTATTCATGACGGGAGCCGGCCGACGGTATCTCTACGGCCCTCTCTCCGGCGGACACGGGGATGAATCCATCCTCACCGACGAGTCGCCGTGGCCATGGAAGAAGGGCAAGATCATGAGCCTGTACCTCTCGGATTTCCTCTCGGAGTTCGAGGGGCGCCGAGTGGAGTGAGTTGAATGGACCACAGGTCCGTGAAGTCAGACAACTCGTCCTCTTCGATAATCCACCTATTGGGCGACGAAAGCGAGAAAGCGTCGGTGCCACACGGCCGGCTCTTCTCAGTAGGAGCCGGCGGCCAGGGCAAGCAGGATGAATCCCCCCAGGACAAAGGGCCAGCCTGCGCCCGAGAAGAGGCCGATGGCGATGAGCAGAGTTCCGGTCCCGGTCAGGAGGCCAACCCGCCGCACGTCCCGGCTCAAGAGCCGCTCATCCTGCCTCCAGCGCCTCGCCGGGCGGCCCCCCATCGGCCCGTCTCAGGTGCTTGGGGTTGAGTGGATCAGCCGGGTGCGCTCGAGCAGGTCGAGGCGCCTGCAGTCGCCGACCGGCTAGGCGATCCAGGAGCCGATCAGGTTGCCGAGCACGCCGGGGCGGCCGGGCGAGCCGATGAATTCGGCCGGGGCGTTGACGATCGGGTTGAGGACGAGGTCGTGGCGGAGGCACGCAGGCCGGCATCCTCCGACTCTCACGCGCGTCCCTTAAAGCGAGATGAGCTCGGTAAACGAAGCCGCATACTTCCGCGCCATGAACTTCTCCGAGGCATCCCAAGCCGCGCGGCC
The DNA here is from genome assembly GCA_963805455.1 of uncultured Solirubrobacterales bacterium. Classification (GTDB taxonomy): domain Bacteria; phylum Actinomycetota; class Thermoleophilia; order Solirubrobacterales; family 70-9; genus VRUE01. The sequence continues at coordinate 296,751 of CAWDUJ010000003.1, read as the reverse complement.
CGTCGCCGACTCGAACAAGAGAATCCGACAATTTGACGAACGAACCTGGAATGTCAGGTGAGTTGGTCCTCAAACCGGGTCCAACTTCCGTTGCCTGCTGAATGTCGGTCGAATTCGAGTTGAGCCGGCGGGGCCAGATATGGTCGCGCGGTGCTGGCGCTCGGGGTAGTCGCGGCGGTTGGGGCTTCGGCGCTCTACAACACCTCGATCGCCCTGCAAGCGCGGGAGGCGCGAGAGGTGCCGCGCATCCACACGTTGCGGCCATCTCTCCTCGGGAGATTGGTGAGGAACCGGCGCTGGCTCGTGGCGACGGCCGTCGGCCTGCTCGGCTGGCCGCTGGAGATCGGTGCCCTGCTGCTGGCGCCGCTCACCGTCGTGCAACCCTGCATCGCCAGCGGCCTGATCCTGCTGCTGTGGCTCGGCGCGACGAAGCTGGGGGAGAAGCCGGGGCCTCGCGAGACGATCGCGGTCGCCGCGATCGTCGCCGGTGTCATCGGCATCGCCGCCGCGGCGCCCTCGCGGACGACGAGCCATGCCGACACCGGAGCGGTCGCGCTGGCTCTCTTCCTGGTGGCGATTCCGATCCTCGCGCCATACCTGTGGCGCCGCCCTCCGGCCCCCGTTGGATTGCTTGCCGTCCTCAGTGCCGGCTGCTGCTATGCCTGGACGGCGGTGGTCACCAAGCTGGCCACCGACGGGATTGCGACCGGGACCATCGCTATCGCAGTCGTCTGGCTCGCGAGCGCCGCCGCCTCCGAGGGGATTGGCCTGCTGAGCGAGATGAGCGCGCTTCAGCGCCGCCCCGCCACGCGGGTCGCTCCCCCGATGTTCGCCATCCAGGTTCTCGTCCCGGTCTCGCTCGCGCCGCTGATCTTCGGCGAGTCGTGGGGAGCGACGCCGCTCGGGGGCACGGTCCTGGCCATTTCCATGGCGGTCGCGGTCGGGGGGTGCATGCTTCTTGCCGGCTCGAGGCCGGTCGGAGCCGCAATCGAACGGCGAGACCGAGGGGGGGAGACTTGAATCGGGTGCCCAGCTCGCTGCTAGCCTTGGACCGTCTTCAATCCTGGTTTCGTCCCGCGAAGGCACATTCTCCGGTCAACCAGCAAGGAGCCACCGTGGGGCCAGCAGAGACAGACCGGCTCGACCCAACCAAGTTCGCGATCGGATTCGATCGGCGGGATCGCGCGAGGCTGTTCGAGCTCTGGGGAGACGTCCTCGACTCGGGACAGTGGTCGGAGGGCCCGATGCTCGCCGCCTTCGAGGAGCGTTGGTCTGTCTGGAACGGCCTCCCCAGCCTTGGGATGTCGAGTTGGGCGGGAGCCGCTCTGGCAGCGCTCGAGTTCGCCGGGGTGCGGGGCGGGACCGTCCTCTGCCCGTCCAATACCTTCATGGCGACGCCGCTCGCCGCGATCAGGGCCGGTGCCGAGGTCGCATTCGTCGACTGCAATCGGGATGACCTCTGCATGTCGTTTGAGGACTTTGAGGCAAATGCCGAGCGGCTCAGGCCAAGAGCGGCGATCCTCGTCCACATCGGCGGTCACATCGCCTTTGAGACCGAGCGGATTGCCGCCTACTGTCGAGCGAACGGGATTTTCTTGCTCGAGGACTGCGCTCATGCTCACGGCGCCGACTGGAACGGCCGACGCCCCGGAACCTTCGGTGACGCGGGGGCTTACTCGCTGTACGCGACGAAGACGATCTCGACCGGCGAGGGTGGTCTTCTCGTATCGGCGGACTCGGAGTTGATCGAGTTCGCCGAGAGATTCCGAAACTACGGCAAGTTCGAGCACGAGGTGGACGGCCTCAACTTTCGGATGAGCGAGTTCACCGCTGCCCTCGGCCTTGTCCAGGTGGACCGCATGGAGGAGATCGTCGAGTGGAAGAACACCTACGCGCGCGAGCGTCTCGACCCTCGGCACCCCGACCGTCTCGAGTTGCCCGACGGCATGGAATCGGGTCTCTACAAGTACATCGTCTTCGACCAGATCGAGAGGTCGACCGGCCGCGTCTATGAGCAGCCTTGCCACCGGATATTGCGGCATTCGGTCGACCTTCCGAACACCGATTGGGTGGCCGCCAACCACTGGTGTGTGCCGCTCTACTATCAACCTGACCCAGCAGCGGAGGAAACATGAGAGTCCTGGTAACGGGCGGCGGCGGCTTCATCGGCTCCCACGTCGTCGACTGCCTGATCGAGCGTGGCGTCACGCCGCGGATCTTCGATCTCAGCACTTCTCCCTACCACCAGTCGCGGGAGGTGGAGACCTTCACCGGCAGCATCACCGATCCGGCCAATCTCGACCTAGCGATGCGGGACTGCGACGCGGTGATCCACCTGGCCGCGGTCGCCGACGTCGCCCACGTGCTCGCTGATCCGGTGCTTGCCGAGGAGGTCAACACCCGGGGCACGCTGAACGTGCTCGAGGCGGCATGTCGAACCCAGGTCGACCGGGTCGTCTACGGCTCAACGACGTGGGTCTACAGTGACTGCGAGGAGCAGGCGGTGGATGAGGAGACCCCGATCCCAGCGCCGCGCCATCTGTACACGGCGACCAAGCTCGCCGGCGAGACTTACTGCGCCGGATATGCCGAGCTCTACGGCCTCGACTACACGGTGCTGCGCTTCGGAATCCCCTACGGGCCCAGGGCCCGAGCCGCCGGAGTCGTCGCCAAGTTCACCGACCTCGCGCTTGCCGGCGAGGCGTTGACGATCGCCGGCGACGGCCAGCAGCGACGCAGCTTCATCTATGTCGAGGATCTCGCGGCGGGCATCGTCGCCGCAATGAAGCCTGCCGGCGCCAACCGCATCTACAACCTTTCCAGTGACGAGATCGTGACGATCCACGAGATCGCCGAGACGGTGCAACAGGCAGCCGGGGGTTGCGAGATCGTCCACACGCCGCCGCGACCGGGTGATTTTCCGGGCAAGGAGATCTCCAACGAACGGGCCCTGAGCGAGCTGGATTGGAAGGCGACAACGAGCTTCTGGGATGGAGTGCATCGCTACGTCGAGTGGGTTCGCGGAAGCGCTCCGCGGCCCGAATCCGTCCCCGGACGCGACGCGGCAATCAATGGGAACGGCCATCGCACCGAGGGGTCGGTGGTGGGTAAAGGCGAGCATCCACCTCGGGTTCTCGTGTTGACGGCCGACATCGGCGAGGGGCACGACCTGCCGGCCCGGATGATCAAGGCCGACGTCGAGCAGGAGATGCCAGCTGCAGAGGTCGAGATCGTCGATGGCCTGCAGGCGATGGGTCGAATCTGCTCCTCAGCGGTGCGTGACGGATCGCGGGTCACGTTTCGGTGGATGCCGTGGCTCTTCGACATCCAATACTGGCTGATCACCAGGTTCGCGCCGACGCGCTGGTTGATGCACCACCTCAGCTACGCCCTCGGCAGCCGCGGCCTGTTGCGCGCTGATCGCGAGGCACGAGCCCGATGTCATCGTCTCCACCTACCCCGGCGTAACCGCGGTGTTGGGAATGCTGCGTGAGAACCGCCTCCTGCTCGTCCCCGTTCACTCGGCGATCACCGATCTCGCCGGACTGCGCTATTGGGTGCACCCGGGGGTTGATCTGCACTATGTGACCCATCCGGAGTCGATCGAGGAGGTCGAGAAGTTGGCCGGCCCGGCGAGCGTCGAGTGGCTGAGGCCTCCGATCTCGCCGGAGTTCCTGATGCCGCGAACCCGGGCCGACGCCCGGAAAGCGCTCGGGTTGCCGGGCCACGGCCGCATCGTTCTGGTCTCCGGTGGCGGCTGGGGGGTGGGTGATCTCGAGGGCGCCATCCGCGTCTCTCTCTCGGATGGGGACACGATGGTCGCCTGCATCACCGGCCACAACGATGCGGTCCGCGAGAGGTTGGAACAGCGGTTCGGAGATGACGAGAGGGTTCGCGTCCTCGGCTTCACCGAGCAGATGAGCGATTGGATGGCAGCGGCAGACGCAATGGTCCACTCGACCGCCGGCCTCACCGTCCTCGAGGCTCACATCCGCGGTTGCCCGGTCGTGTCCTACGGCTTCTCCGCCGGCCATCTGCGCAACAACAACGATGCCTTCGAGCGTTTCGGGTTGGCAGAGGTGGCCCGCTCCGAGCACGAGCTCGAGTCTGTCCTGCGCCACATCACCCGCGAGCGGCGCTCGCCCGACTCGTCCTTTGCCTCGCTTCCCTCGATCGCCTCGCGAGCACTCCGGGCACGACCTCGGGTGCGGACCCAGCCGGTCTGGCGGCTGCGCCTCGAGCTGGCCGGGACCGCGGTCAGCCTTACGCTGATCGCCATCGCTCTGCTGGTCGGGGTCACCCTCGCAGCCGACTGGGCCACCCCATACAGGATGGTTGCGAAGGTCGCCAAGCCGTTCGAGAGCCGCGTCCATCTCGGCAAGGATCAGGACACGAGTCTGCCAATTGAGCAGAGCGCCCCCCCGAGTGAACCGCGGGCTCGGACGGCTCCCGACGCGCGAAAATGAGGGGATCGCTCGTCGCCGGCGCCGCTGCCGGCGCTCTGGTCCAAGCCGGTCCGGCGCTGGCTGCGATCGCGCCCGGAGTTGGGGAAGCGCTTGGAATTGTTCACCGGCTACCCGCTTCCGGGGGTGTGGCGCTCACCTTCGACGACGGCCCGCATCCGCAGGGGACCCCGAGGGTGCTCGAGATCCTGCGCGAGGGGGGTGCGCCCGCCACCTTCTTTCTCGTCGGCGAGCAGGTGGCGCGCCGGCCGGCGCTCGTCGCCGACATCGTTGCCGCCGGACATCGGGTCGAGCTGCACTGTCATCGGCACCGGAATCTGCTGCGGTTGACGCCCCGACAGTTCCTCGATGACGCCGAACGGGCCCAAGCCGCAATCGAGGAAGCGAGCGGGCGAGCGATCGTCGACCATCGACCGCCCTACGGCTGTTTCAGCGGGGCGACGCTGCTCGCTTCCAGCCACCGTGGCTGGCGCCCGGTGCTCTGGTCGAAGTGGGGGAGGGACTGGGGACGAAGGGCGACGGCGCGGTCGATCTTGGCCCGCTCGACGGCCGGGCTGCGCGATGGGGACATTCTGCTCCTCCATGACGCCGACTTCTACAGCGCATCCGGTTCCTGGGAACGCACCGCTGCGGCCCTTCCGTTCATCCTGAAACGCATCGGTGAAATGGGGCTGAAGCCGGTCCCCCTCTAGCGGTCCCCCTCTAGATAAGCCCTCTCGGGAGATGCAGGGGTTCAAACGAGGTCGCCGCGAAGAGGATCGCGGAGATGAAGATGACGATGGCGGCGCCCCACCCTTCAAGCAGCTAGAACGAGAGTCTCATCCTGTATTAAGGGAGACAGGGAATGATCACGCCGTTGATCGTCCTGGCCAGCATCACCGACTGGATCACCCAGAACGGTGTCTACGCGGTCTTCGTGCTGATGGCGGTTGATGCCCTGCTCCCCGTAGGCGGGGAGCTGATCATGCTCTATGCCGGGGTTCTCGCCGCCGGCGCCGTCTCGGGGCATCATGCTTCCCTCTTCGGCGTGAGCTTGGCGAGCGGCGTCGAGAGCTACATCGTCCTTGCCCTGGCCGGCACTCTCGGTTATCTCCTCGGCTCGATGATCGGTTGGGCCATCGGGCGCTCGGGCGGTCGGGCGTTGATCGAGCGCCACGGGCGTTGGCTGCATCTGAGCCCGGAGACCTTCGCTCGCGCCGAGCGGTGGTTTGATGACCATGGCCCGGGAGCGGTCTTCCTCGGGCGTGTCACACCGCTGGTCAGGTCCTTCATCTCCATTCCAGCCGGGGTCTTTCGCTCGCCGATGCCCACCTACGTCCCGCTCACGCTGGCGGGCTCGGCGATTTGGTGCTTCGGCTTTGCCGCGCTGGGATGGGGCCTGGGCGGAAGCTGGGAAGCCTTCCACGAAAGCTTCGGCTACGCCGACTACGCAGTCGTGGTGGTCGGAGTCGTCCTCGTCACCTCTCTCGCGATCCGCCGCATACGCGCTCGCGGCCGCTCTTCCTCGGTGTCAACGGCCCCGGTGCTCGAGGACCGGTCGGACTGAAGCCTCAGATCAGGCCCCCCGACGGCGATTGGCACGTTCGAGTCCCATTGGCGTCCGTCGCCGGGAGAGTGGCGCTGATCCGAAGGCCGGATGAGGACGGTTCTCATTGGCGCTTAAGCCTCACCCTGCACCCTGCAGCGCCATGAACTCTCTCGCGCCGGCGCAGACAAAGACAGTCCCTCCCCTGCGGACCGAGTCGCTCGGCCGCAAAATGCTCAACAAGGTCCCCGAGATCACCGTCTACTTCTGGTTGATCAAGGTCCTCTGCACGACCGTCGGCGAGACGTTCGCCGACAACCTCAACGAACACCTCGGCCTCGGGCTCAGCGGGACCAGCTACATCATGGGTGCGCTCCTGATCGGTGTCCTCGTCTTCCAGTTCCGGGCGAAGAGATACGTCCCCGGCATCTACTGGCTCGCCGTGGTCCTGATCAGCGTCGTCGGCACCTTGGTCAGCGACAACCTGGTCGACAACTACGGCGTCACCCTGGAAACGACGACGATCTTGTTCAGCGCGATTTTGATCGCAGTCTTCGCGAGCTGGTACGCGGTCGAGCGCACACTCTCCGTCCACACGATCTACACCACCCGACGAGAGGCCTTCTATTGGCTGACGATCCTCTTCACGTTTGCCCTCGGCACCTCCGCCGGCGATTTCCTCTCCGAGCAGCTCGAACTCGGCTACCTGGCGGCGCTCGGGATCTTCGCCGGGGCGATCGTCGTGGTCGCGGTGCTCCATTTCGGCCTGCGGCTGAACGCGATCCTGTCCTTCTGGCTCGCATACATCCTCACCCGTCCACTTGGCGCCTCGATTGGCGACTATCTTGCTTCGCCGACCGAAGAAGGTGGACTCGGCCTCGGCACCAACGTGACCAGCATCATCTTCCTCTCGGCGATCCTCGCCCTAGTGGTCTACCTGGCGATTTCCAAGCGCGACGTGATCCCTACGGGGGTGGCCGCAGAAGCGGACGAGTTGTCGGCGGAGGGTGAGGCCCGCATCCTCGTCGTCACCAACAAGACCGACGCGACGCCGGCCGTGGCCGAAGCGGTGCGCCAACGGGCGATCGTCGGCCCCGCCAGCTTCTTCGTCCTCGTCCCCAATCCCGCCCATGTGGCCTTCGATCGCGTCAGCGAGGACACCAGCATGGGCGAGAACGTCCTCGACCGGGCGCTGCCCAAGCTTGAGGAGCCCGCAGGGGGCGAGGTCTCGGGTCGAGTCGCGAACAGTCCCAATGCTTACGACGACATCGTCGAGGAGCTGAACCGGCGCAGTTATGACGAAATCATCCTCGAGACCATTCCCAGCCACGTCTCACACTGGCTGCACGTCGACCTGCCCGAGCGCGTGGCGGAGCTCGGCTACCCGCTGAAGACGGTGACCGCCACGCATTAGGCGGTTCAAGAAACGGCGTGGCTACCGATCTGGTCGTCGCCTACGGGGGGCGGCTGGTGCCGCTCACCTGATTCTCATCTGAGGTTAATCTCGCCTGCCACCCTCTAGGGCATGCACGTTTTGGTCGTCGAGGACGAGGTGAAGATGGCGGCGCTGATTCGCCGAGGCCTTGCGGAGGACGGCTTTGCCGCCGACGTGGCAGCGAACGGCGAGAAGGCGCTGGTGATGGCTGGATCGGCGGCCTACGACGCGATCGTGCTCGATGTGATGCTGCCAGGAATCGACGGCTTCGAGACCTGTCGGGCCCTGCGTGAGGACGGAGTCTGGGCGCCGGTCTTGATGCTGACCGCGCGGGGGGCAGTCGAGGACCGGGTAGCCGGGCTCGACGGTGGTGCCGACGACTACCTGACCAAGCCTTTCTCCTTTGCCGAGCTCCTGGCCCGCCTGCGCGCAATGATCCGCCGTGGGCAGAGCGAGCGCCCCACTGTCCTGGAGGTGGGCGAACTTCGCCTCGACCCTGCCACGCGCCAGGTCTGGCGCGGCGAGGCCGAGATTGCGCTCTCGGCAAAGGAGTTCGCACTGCTTGAGGCCTTCATGCGCCGCCCCGGGCACGTCCTCACCCGCCTGCAGCTCCTCGAGCAGGCCTGGGAGTACGACTACGAGCACCGCTCCAACGTGATCGAGGTCTACGTCCGCTATCTGCGGCGAAAGATTGACAGCCCATATGGAATCCACTCGATCGAGACGGTGCGGGGCGCGGGATATCGGCTGCGCAAGGACGGCGGATGCTGAACCGCATGCCGATCCGCCTCCGGGTAACGCTGGCGTTCGTCGCCGTGATGACGATCGTGCTCGGCGCAGTCGGGCTCTTCGTCTACCTGCGCTTCCGGGCCGAGCTCGACACCACGATCAACGCCGGCCTGCGCTCGCGCGCGACGGATGTGGCCGCCTTGGTGAGGGAGGCTGACTCCGGCCTCAACCAGCGTCCCCGGAACCTGTTCGGTCGGTCGGAGAGCTTCGCCGAGGTGCTCGGCCCGGCTGGTCGTGTGCTCGACTCGACTCCCTCGATCGGCGGGCACGACCTGCTCACTCCCGCCGAGCGGGCAATGGCCGGGCATGGCCCGACCTTCCTCAACCGCGCGCCGCTGCCCGGCTTGCAGGATGAGTCGCGCCTGCTGGCGGTCCCGGTCACCGAGGGCGGCGAGCGGCGCGTCGTCGTCGTCGGCACCTCGACGGAGGCACGGGGAGAGTCGCTTTCGGACCTTCTTCAGCTGTTGCTTATCGGTGGCCCGGTCGCCCTGGTGCTTGCCTCGCTCGCCGCATACGGGGTTGCCGGGGCGGCGCTGCGGCCAGTCGAGGCCATGCGCGCCCGCGCTGCGGATATCTCAAGCGCCGAGCCTGACCAGAGCCTTCCCGTTCCCCCGACCCACGATGAGATCGCCCGCCTTGGGCATACGCTCAACGCGATGCTGGGGCGTCTTGGCGAGGCGCTGGAGCACGAGCGTTCCTTCGTCGCCGACGCGAGCCACGAGCTGCGAACTCCGCTGGCGATCCTCAAGACCGAGCTGGAGCTGGCCCTGCGGCGCGGGCGATCCCCCGAAGAGCTGCGGGCAGCCCTTCGCTCGGCCGCCGAGGAGACCGACCGGCTGACCCAGTTGGCCGAAGACCTGCTGACGATCGCTCAGACCGACCGTGGCGAGCTTCCCGTGCGGCTGGAGCGCATTCAGGTGGGCGAGATCCTGGGCGATGTGGCCGCTCGCTTTGCGCGTCGGGCCGAGGAAAGCGGCAGGGTGCTCTCGCAAGGGGACGAGTCGGGCTTGGCCGTCAGCGGCGACAGGCTTCGCCTTGAGCAGGCGCTCGGCAACCTGCTTGACAATTCCCTTCGCTACGGCGCGGGTCCGGTGGAGCTGACAGCTCGCGCCCGGAACGGCTCGGTCGAGTTTCACGTTCGCGACCGCGGATCGGGCTTCTCAGAGGAGTTTCGCGAGCGCGCTTTCGAGCGCTTCAGCCGCGCCGAGGCAAACAGAAGTCAAAACGGCAGTGGGCTCGGCCTGGCGATCGTCAAGGCGATCGCTCGCGCGCACGGCGGCGAGGCGCACATCGAAAATCGCGCCGAGGGTGGTGCCGACGCATGGCTTGTGTTGCCCTGCTACGAGGGCCGATCAGACCTCTCCCGACTCTCATCTTCGTCTCATCGGCACGGCGTAAAACCTGACCGAACCGGCGACGAAGGAGGTGGCACCCGCAGGTGAGACGGATCGCGGTCCTCGCCGGCGGCGTATTCGCCGCCAAGATTGCGCCGCCGCTGCGGCGTCTGCAACTCGGCTCGATCCTGCGGGAGGAGTGATGGAGGGCCGTGAGCACTTGATGCGCGGAGAGCCCCGGCGCGGTCGCGGCCGACGCCCCGGGCATCGCATCACCGCCTGGCGGCGTGCGCGGCGGATCGTGCTGATTGCCACTGCGATATGCCTAATGCCGGCGACCGTCTCCTACGTCGCTGACATGACCGAACCTCACAGCGTTCGCTTCGGCGTCGCCAGTGTCGAGTGGATGCGCCAAAACGGGGGCAACGGGATCGTCTCCCAAATCGAGGACTGGTATTACACGCTGACCGCGCCCTCGAAGGGTGGGCCGCCGCTGCGTTCATTGCCCAAGGTCGGGATCGCGCCCGCCGGGGGCGATGGTGCCTCGCTCTACCGGCCGCGCGACATCAAGCCCCTGATCCGCCCGACGCTGCCGGACGAGGGCATCTGGCGCCCGGCCGCAGCGCGCGCAGGGCTGGGGCCACCGGTCCTCCTCACGACCTTCCGCAGCGACCCCGAATACCCACAGTTCGTCGCCGGCGTCGCCTGGATCGACACCCACCGCACGCATCTCGCCTACGTGCCCGGCCTCGTCGAGCCGCCCGAAATTTCCGACCGCGGCCCCGCCGAGGTGCCGACCGCGAAGCGTCGCCGCTTGGTTGCCACCTTCAACGGCGGCTTCCCGCTGGAAACGTCGAATGCCGGGCTGGTCTACCGAGGTCAGACGATCGCGACGATGGTGAAGGGAATCGCCACATTGGTCGAGTACCGCGACGGGCGGATCGACATCGTGCGCTGGGAGCACGGCCCAAGCGCCGGCCCGCGCATTTGGTTCGCGAAGCAGAACCTGCCGCCGATCATCTTCGAAGGCAAGCTCAGCCCAAATCTCTCCGACGGTCCCGAATGGGGGGAAACGGTCGACAACGCCGTGCGGGTTTGGCGCTCGGGGCTGGGGATCGACCGCCGCGGCAACCTGATCTACGCCGTGGCCGATTACCAGACGGTCGGCTCGCTCGCCGAAATCCTCGAGCGGGCCGGCGCGGTGCGGGCATTGGAGCTCGACATCAATGAAGACTGGGTCAGTTTCATTACCTACCGGCACCCCGGCGCAGGCCAACCCTCCCAGCTTCTGCCGGGCATCCTGCGCCCCCCGGAACGCTATTTGGTGCCCGACGAACGCGACTTCTTTGCGGTATATGCCAGGGGGAAGTGGTGAATCCGGCGAGGGGAATCTCGCCAGCTGCGGCGGCGCGACGCGCGCTGCTTGTCGATTCTCTAGTGGCGTTCGGCATAGCCGCGATCGCTCTCAAGCTTGCAGGCGGCCTGGGTGTGGTCGGCTTCATCGGACTTCCTCTGCTGGTGCTGGGCCTGTTGTGGATCGGGAGCGAACGCATGCTCGCGCGTCTCCGCCGTCCTGAGTCAGTAGGCGGCATCCCAGTGAAAACGAGGCAGAAACGTAGGGCGAGAACAGGGCGGTAGCGTTCAACTTGGCCTGTCTTCATCCGACAAGATGTGATTGGTGACAGCTTGAGCAGCCCCATCACACCATCTCGTGCCAATCTCCTCGCCGTTGCCTTGCCCGTGATCGCGGCCGTGGCGATCGCAGCGAGCGGCACCATCCCAGCTGGTGCTGGCCCGAATGGACCGACGCTCGTCAGCGCCTCGGACTTCGTTGCCCACGTACGCAATCCCTACTTTCCATTGCGTCCTGGGACGACCTTCCGCTATCGCGGAACGAAGGACGGCAGGCCGACATTCGACGTCTACCGGGTAACCGGCCGGATCCGCCGAATCCTCGGCGTGCCGTGCGTGAGTGTCAAGGACAGACTCTTCGAGGCGGGAACCTTGGAGGAGCGCACGACTGACTGGTACACAGAAGACCGACAGGGCCGCGTCTGGTATTTCGGCGAGTCAACTGCCGAGCTCAACCCGGCGGGGCAGGTCACGAGCACCGAGGGGTCATGGCAAGCCGGGATAAATGGCGCAAGGCCGGGAATCTTCATGCCTGACCCCCCGCGCCCCGGGCAGTCGTTTCGCCAGGAGTACCTGAAGGGCCAGGCCGAAGATCACTTCAAGGTGCTTGAGCTTGGCGACTCGATCGATGTCCCCTCCGCTCACTTTCCCCACGCCTTGTTGACCGAGGAGTGGACCCCGCTTGAGCCCGGTGTCATCGACCACAAGTACTACGTGCGTGGTATCGGTGAGGTGAGCGAGGAAACGTTCAAAGGGCCCCGTGAGACCTCGAAACTGGTGTCGGTGTCCAAACACTAGACCGACCTCGTTCCTCCAGGGGGTCGACTCACTGAGGTTGAGGGGCGCGGAGAAGCTGTGAGAGGCCTATGTCGGCGCTGGTCCCAATCGAATGAGCGAGATCCCCAGGATCAAATGCTCCGCATGTGGATTCTGGAAAGGACGAACACCTCGTGGTCCATGGAGAGCCCGAACCGGAAGGCGAAGACGATGACGAGCGAAGCGAACAGCGCAGGGGCACACCGGATAGGCCAGGGGAGACCTCGTCTTCAAGGCGATGATGGGCACCGTCGGGGATCAGGGGGCCAGAAGCGGCGAGAGAAGCGCCAGCAACCTCACCCCGGCTTGTCGGCCTCGCGCAAGGCTTTGTGAGCGAGCCTCATCTCCCGGGCGAGCGGCCCGTTCGCGTAGGGGCCGTCACCTTCGAGCTCGCCGAGGATCGACGCAACGGTCTCAGGCGACTTGTTCTGGCTCATCTTCTGCTTGGCGACGATGCGCGTGGGTGTCAGCCGCAATCCGATCGTTCCCCGACTGTCTCGCCGCGCGTCGTCGGCTACCTCGGGCGTTGCATCGAGCGGACGCGGTTCTTCGACGTGCTGCTCGAAGTGCTTTACCAGCCGCGACAGAACCTCGAAGTTCTCGGCCTCATCGAGGAGCTCGGGCACTCCAGAGAGGTGAGCGACGATGAAGTTCCAGGTCGGGACCTCGATGTGGGACCCGTACCAGCTCGAGGAGATGTAGCCGTGGGGGCCTTGAACAATCACGAGCAGCTCATGCTCACTCAGCTCATGCACCCGCTCGTCAGGTCGACCGACATGGGTGACGATCGAGAGGTCCTCACGCTCTTCGTCGAGCAGGATCGGATAGTGGGAGGCGACCAGCCCGCCGGACGCACTCGACACCAGGGTCGCCCACGGGTTCTCCCGGATCAGTCGCTTGATTTCACTCGGGTCGGTGAGTTCGTAGAAGGGGTTCTCGCGCATTGGGGGGCTTCCTGGCCCTTCTAATCATGCAATCGGACGCTGGCGATGACTTTTCGCCCTACCGGGGGAGCCCGCGGGCGGCGTTGGGGGAGGGATCTCCAACGTTAACGAGCGAAACTCAGACCAGCGGACAGAACTGAGCGAAGCCGAGCGTCGGGAGTTGGGGTCCAGACGGTCGTCGGTTCGAATCCCGGTCGCCCACCCCTCGCCCGGCGTCAGGTCGCCTCAAGCCCGAGATTCAGTAGCCGGTGGGGGTCAGCGACCTGGGGATCGGCGACCCGCCGGTCGTCGACCAGAACTTCGGACTGGCGGGAACGACGGGACCGCCGTCCCGGTCCAGATAGTTTTCGCGACAGATGAGCACCGGCCCCAGATCCGACCTCTATGCGATCCCGCAGGAACTGCTCGACTTTCGCGACACGATCCGCCGGATCGTCACCGAGAAGGTCGCCCCGCGGGCGGCCGAGATCGACGAGACCGGTGAGTACCCCTGGGACATCCGCAAGCTCTTCGCCGAGCAGGACATCCTCGGCCTTCCGTTCGCCGAGCAATACGGGGGAACCGGGACCGGCGCCTTGATGCAACAGATGGCGGTGGAGGAGGTCGCCCGGGCATGCGCCTCCTCGGCATTGATCCTGATGGTCCAGGAGCTTGGAACCCTGCCGATCACCCTGTTCGGCTCCGACGAGTTGAAGGAGCGCCTGCTGCCGAGGTGCGCCAGCGGCGAGTGGAGCCCCGCGTTCGCGCTTTCGGAGCCGGAGGCGGGATCGGATCCGGGGTCGATGCGCACCAGCGCCGTCAGGGACGGCGACGAATGGGTGATCGATGGCTCCAAGAATTGGATCTCGAATGCGAGCATCGCCAACTTCTACGTCGTCTTTGCGGTCACCGATCGCGAGCAGCGACGGATCACAGCCTTCGTGGTCGAGGCCGACCGGCCGGGGTTCTCGGTCGGCAAGCTCGAGCGGAAGCTCGGAATCCACGGCTCGCCCACCGGGTCTCCGACCCTGGACTCGGTGCGCGTACCCGACGCGAACGTCGTCGGCGAGGTCGGAAGGGGAATGCGGGTGGCGCTCGCGACCCTCGAGAGGACGCGTCTCGGCGCCGCCGCGCAGGCGGTCGGGATCGCCCAGGGCGCGATCGACTACGCCCGCGACTACGCGGCCGAGCGGATCGCCTTCGGGCAGCCGGTCCTGGACTTCCAGGCGACCCAGTTCAAGCTCGCCGACATGGAGACCGGAACTGCCGCCGCCCGCGAGCTCCTCTACAAGGCGTGTGCGATGGCGGACCGTGACGACCCGGCGCTCGCCAAGTACTCATCGATGGCGAAGCTGTTCGCCTCCGACCACGCGATGAGGGTGACCGTGGAGGCGGTGCAGATCCTCGGTGGCTACGGCTACGTCAAGGAGTACCCGGTCGAGCGGATGATGCGGGACGCGAAGATCACCCAGATCTACGAGGGCACCAATGAGATCCAGCGGGTCGTGATCGCCCGTTCCTTGGACCCCAGGCGATGAGGCCCGCGCGCGCTAGAAGTTGAATTTGTTCTCGCAGCCCGCCCCGAACGAGTCGACCCCGGGCGGGTCAATCGGGATCTCGGCGCGGAAGCAGGAGTCTTCGACGCCGGGGCCGCCGTCCATGAAATCGCTCCCCGGGCTGCCGCCAAGCACGGCATCTTCGTCGCCGGGCCCGCCGAAGACCCTGTCGTCCCCACCGGTGCCGTGGACTCGGTCGGTTCCGTCCCCGCCGTCGATCAGGTCGTTGCCGCTGTTGATGCGCACGCCTGGTTCTATTTCATCGCTCTCGGCACGTTCAAGGCCGCCCCGGATCTGATCGTCTCCCGACCCGCCGCAGATCCGGTCGTTGCCTTCGAGGCCCTCGATGCTGTCGTTGCCCGCGCCGGCAACGATCACGTCGTCGCCCGCCGTCCCTGAGATTTTGTCATCGCCCGGCGTGCCCATGATCGTCGCCGGCTGTCCGAACGCTGTGGTCTCGGTGCAGTTTTCATCAACCTGGGCAGGGTCGGAGGGAATTCCGCACTCCGTTTTCGGGTCCAGCAGCTGTTCGCGCCGTTTGGCATCACCCGTGTAGAGGCCGGAGTAGGTGTAGTAACAGAGGACGTCCTCGTCGGAGACGCTCGTCTCGTGGAATGTCACGCCCGCCAGCGCGACGTCTCCGAGAAGGCTCGGGCCGGCCCGCTGCGACCCGGTGCGGTCGAGGTCGAAGCCGGTCGTCCTCGAGCCGCCGGTGAACCCGTCGCCATTGAGATCGAAGCGGGACCAGTCCTGTTTCGCCGCTTTCGACCGTTTGACCTGGCCGACGAAGGACTGCAGATCCGCCTCCGTGAATTTGTGGTCGTGGTTGAGGTCGAGGATCGCCATCCGCACCGGGGACCCAGCCGCAGTCGGCGGGCCGGGCTGGTCCAGGGAAAGGACCGCGCGGTATGCGTTCAGGGCGGGTGCCGCCGGGCGTTTACAGCCCGCTGCCGGGGCCGCCGGGTTGGCGAGGATCGCGCTTTTGACCTGTTGCGGACTGAGATCGGGGGCAATCGACCACAGATAGGTCGCGACTCCGGCGATCACCGGACTGGCCTGGCTGGTGCCGGTCAGCTTCAGCGGGTGGCCGCGTCGGTCGAACGAGTACACGTTCTTGCCCGGCGCGGCGACAGACCCCCCCGAGTTCGAGGTCGGATTGAGGCAGGCGAGGCCGGAGGCATCGGCCGTCTCCTGGACGTTCTCGACCGAGACCGTGTTCTGAAGCCGCGGAACCGGGGCGCCGTCGTCGCCCCGCAGATCGTCGCGGAGGGCGGCCGCGGACCAGACGCTGCCCGCTCGCGCCAACCCGCCGTTGACGCCGTCGTTCCCGGCGGACGTCGCATGAAACACCCGCCCCTCGAGGCCCT
The DNA here is from genome assembly GCA_963805455.1 of uncultured Solirubrobacterales bacterium. GTDB lineage: Bacteria > Actinomycetota > Thermoleophilia > Solirubrobacterales > 70-9 > VRUE01. Next base: position 280,911 of record CAWDUJ010000003.1, on the reverse strand, counting down.
TTTCGCGAACGAGATCGATCCACTGCACCGCCATCGGGCGCATCGTGTCGTCGTCGAGGCCGGCGCCGAAGCCCAGGCTCGTGTTGAGGACGACCCTTCCCTGTACCGAGTCGATCGCCTGCGTGAATTTGAGCGCGTCGGCGGTCAGCGAGGAATCGTTGAGGGCATCGACGGGGACGAGGTGACCGCGCAGCGGGAAGACTCCGGTCACCAGCCCGGCCGGAGTGCCGTCATTGGCGAAGTCGCCGAACACGATTCCGGTCACGTGGTAGCCGTGGTCGTGCCCCGGCAGCCCGGGCCGCGGTTTGTCGATCCTGCCCCGGTCGTAGGCCGCATTCAGGTGGCTCGACAGCGGCCCGTTGCCGAAATCGTCGCCGATCACGACGGTCGGGGCGGCCGCCGATGTTGCCGCGCCGCGCGCATTCCAGGCCGCGGCGACTCCGCTGGCGAGCAGGTGGCCAATAGCTTTCCTCTGAGAACCCGAGGGTGGCGCCGCAATCCGCTGAGGCACGTCGTCTGGATTCGCCATCACGCTCACCTCTGCGGACTCCACGCCCTGCATCCGCGAGACGCGCCCGACTAACCGCTTCAGGGCGCGGACACTCTGCGGATCGGGGATGCCGACCAGCAGCAGCCTGGCGCCCTTGACCGCTGCCACGACTCCGCCGTGCACTGACGCCAGCATGCGATTGGTCTGACCCGTGGTCGCGTCGGGCGTGACCTCGACAACGATCTCCCGACGTGCCACCCGCACCTTGCCGACACGCGAAACGAAGGCCGGGGTTTGCCGCTGGACGCGGAAAACGTTGCGGATCGACCGCGTCGCGATCTTTCCATGAGGGCCCCGGAGCCGCATCCCTACCCGCTTCTTTCGGTGCTTCTTGGCCCGGTGTCGCTTCAGTTCTTCGCGAGCCGTTGCGCCGGTCTGTGAAGGATCAAGCGACCCTAGATCGAACGCGTGAAACTGGTCGTAGGGCGCGTTTGGTTCGAAGGGCGCGTCGGCCAAGCCGCTGGCGGGGAGCGCCGCAAGTAGGAACAGGACGACCGTGGTGCTCTTAACCAACCGCCGACACTCTCGACCGGACACACTGCCTGACACAGGCGGGCTCTCCTCGCCTCGCTGGACTTGCAGACCCTACTCCGTGCCGCAACCTCACTATTCGCAGCCGACCAGGTGGACCTCGCGCCCACCTCCACCAATAGCGAGAGCCACCAGACAGCGTGAACGCTAGCCGGGCCCAGGTCCCCCAATTTCGCCGAATCCGCTCGAGTTGTGGCCCAGGCGGTCGCCGGTTCGAATCCGGTCGTCCACCCCTCATAAAACTCCTGGTATGAAGTCGATTTCACAAGACTGTGTCGGATTCGGCTCAGCTCGATCTACTACGGGAGCTACTAAGCGCTCGAGGACAACTGGCCCCTTGAGGCTGCGGATTCTCCCCTCCTGGGCCGCCGCCGTACGCAATACCGGCAGTCTTGACAAGCCTTGGACCTCGCAACCGGCTTTGCTTTTCGCGATTCTGGCACCGACTGCGGGTGCGGACGAGTCCCGCGGCGGAGGTTCCTCCCGTTGCCGGCGACTCGTTCGGCTGCCGGACCTCTGCGCTCTTCTCTTGTGCCAAAGCCAGCGATCGTGAGCGAAGCGGCGATGGTAGTGCCCCGCCTTGGAGGCAAAGCCACCTCGAGCCGGGCGCTCCGCTAGATCTAGATGGGCTTCCTCTCAGCCGAATTCGCGCCGGTTGCGAGCCGTACTTCCGGGCCCGCTCGCTTGACTCGATCACGGTCTCCGACGTCGCGGGATTCGTCGCCGCGAAGGCTGCCGAGGGCAAGTCTCCGAAGACGATCGGGAACGCCCTCAGTTTCCTCCACTCGATCTTCAAGTTCGCAAGGAAGCGGGGGTGGGGGAGGGGAAACCCCTGCGAGCACGTCGAGCGCCCCCGCGAGAACGCCGAGCCCGACATCCGCTTCCTCAGCCCAGAGGAGCTCGAGGCCGTGATCGCCTCCGAGGCGGATCTCAGCGACGAATTAGCCCCGTCCCTCGCGCCGATCTTCCTCACCGCGGCGATGGCCGGCCTGCGCCAGGGGGAGCTGATCGCGCTGCGCTGGGAAGACGTGGACTGGGCGGCGGGGAGGGTGCGGGTCAGGCGTTCCCACGTCCGCGGAGCGTTCTCAGGGCCGAAGTCGCGCCGGGTGTTCGCTCGGTGCCGCTCGCCGACCGGCTGGCAGGCGAGCTCGAGCGCCACTTCCAAACCTCCGCCTTCCAAGCCGACCATGACCTCGTTTTCGCCCCACCCGCGCCTCGGGTTGCCGCTTGACCGAACGAAGGTCAGAAAGCGGTTCAAGCAGGCGCTCCGGCGAGCGGGGTGCGTGAGGTCCGATTCCACGACCTCCGCCATACCTTCGGCACTCGGATGGCGGGGGTGGGGGTGCCGATCAGGACGCTGCAGGAGTGGATGGGCCATCGTGACTTCAAGACGACCCTGATCTACGCGGATTACGCGCCGAGTGAGCATGAGCGCGAGTGGGTAGAGGCGGCATTCGACAGAAGACCGCCTCCGTGGTTGTGTGACCGGCGCGGGGAGGTTGCTGCCTGGGCTCCGGGAAACCCCTTCCGTGACCAGAGAACTTATTACCTAGAGATGGAACGGCCTCCCAGAACGGAGCGCCTCTCGGCACGCCGTTCTCAAATACCGAATGACGCGAAACCGGGACTCTTGCGTTCGGCTGTTCGGGCGCTCACTGTCAATTTGACGATTGACCGCGGAGCCAACCCGAGGGGCGGATCCGGACGGGAAATCACCTCCCTTGTGCATCGTAGTCATGAACCTATCCGACATGCCAAACCAGGGCAACGGCACCGCGGGCTGCTAACCCCGAGCGCGAGCCTTCCTTTTTCCTGATCGAAGGCGCTGACGCCCCATTGCCGCGGAATTGTCGACTCAACTCTCATGCGGGTCCTTGCTTCGAAGCCAGTTTCCGCTCCCATCACGTAGCCGACCCCAGGGCGGTGGAATCCTTGATTAGGGTCCAGAGGGATACGAGTCCCCAGACGCACTCAAGCAGTAGAAAGCCCCATTGGGCTTCGACAAAGGCGATCACTGCAAGCACCGCGGATCCCAGGACGTTGAGGCCGAGGTAGAGCTTTGAGCGCGTGTCGAGCCCGCCCAACTGCGCGGCCACGAACGCCGCGAGTAGGGGCAGTGCGCCGATCAACTGGACGATCTGGGCTGTGTCCACGAGACAATCCCGCGCCTACACTCCCGATTGGGAAGCCGGTTCTTGGTCCCCAAGCGCCGCGAGCGTTCGCGCCTCGTAGGTATCGAGGTGAGACCGCAATAACTCCTGAGCCTTGACTACGTCTCCGTCCTCGGCAGCTGCGTACAAAGTTCGATACTTCTCGAGCAGAGCATAAGTTGCGCCGCTTGCATCGTCGGACGCCAGTTTGCTGTAGATGAGGCGTAATTCGGCAAGGACATATGAGAAGAAGCGATCGATTCGCTCGCTGCATAGATGGGCGACGATGGCGGCGTGAAAGTCGAGCTCGTGCTCGACGAAGGACGAGTAGTCCGTTTCGGCCAGGGCCCTCCCACAGGCAATCAAGAGGTTGTGCGAGCGCTCGTTCAGCTCGGCGGGGGCCGAGGAGACCTCGCCGATCGCTTCGAGCTCCAGCCTGCGGCGCACTCCATAGATGTCCCGAATATCCTCCCCGCCGAGGACGCGGACGATGGCTCCACGATTAACTTCGTGAATTACCAAACCCTCGCTGATAAGCATCCGGATCCCGTCGCGGACGGTGTTGCGGGAGACGCCGAGAGCTTCCGAGAGGGGGATCTCCGGCAACCGTTCGCCTTGGGGCAGGCGGCCATCAGCAATCATCGCTCTGATCTGCTGCGCGGCTTGGTCAACCACGGTACTGCGTTGAATTTTGCCGTCGACGGCGAAGCGCTGTCCCACGTTGGCAGGGACGCTACCAGAGATTCTTGAGGTTGTTGGATTGAGGCCAACAGCCGACAAACCCTGACCGCCTGCGGGAGTGCGGCATGCAGCCTTGACAACCGGATCAGAGTGGACTACCGTCCTGCAATCCAACAATCTGTACCTGCGGACCCCGGGGTGGATGAGGAGGAGGCAATTCTTTGCGGACGCACGAACCAGTCGCTGAGAAGTGCAACCCCCCGAGTGCGGTCATGTGAACTTGGCTCCGCGAAGCAGAGTCGATGGCTCGACCTACCGTGGGCCACTTTCGGCGCACCCCAGCATCAAGCGAGGCCCCCTGCTGACCGGGGGGGATGCTTGTGAATGACTTCGGAGTGAAGGGTGCGGTCAGCCCCGCGGATCAGAGCACAATGTCCGGCACGTCCTCAAACGGAATGAGGGACAACGAGCTGGTTGCAGAGCTGTCAGGCGTTCACGTGACTCTGACACGCGACCGCGATCCAATTCAGGCCCTCAGGGGTGTTGACCTCCAGGTTCGCCGCGGGGAGATTGTGGGACTGGTCGGCGAGTCGGGCTCGGGCAAGAGCATCCTTGGTCTCACGCTGCTCGGCCTTCTGCCACCCGAGTCGTCGCCGGAGATGGTAGGGACGGCGATCGTTGACGGTGTAGACATGCAGAAATCGGAGAAGGCCGAGTTGTACGAGCTTCGGCGCCAGCATTTAGGGGCAGTCTTTCAGGACCCAATGACCTCGCTGGACCCGACCATGCGGATAGGCGCACAACTCATCGAGGTCGCTGGATCGACTCGAGCAGCAATCGATCTGCTCACGGAGGTCGGATTTCCCGACCCGGAACGTCGCTTAAAAGCCTACCCGCACGAGCTGTCGGGCGGACTGCGCCAGCGGGTGACAATCGCAATCGCAGTGGCAGGTGAACCGCGCATGATCATCGCGGATGAGCCTACGACGGCCCTCGATGTGACGGTGCAGGCTCAAATCCTTGCGCTGCTGAGCCGGCTACGAAGGGATCTCGGTTGCTCAGTGCTTTTCATCACCCACGATCTCGCCGTCGCTTCGCAGATCGCCGACAGGATCGCTGTGCTCTACGCGGGCCGAATCGCAGAGATCGCCCCGACAGCAACACTCCTTCGCGAACCTTGGCACCCGTACACGGCTGCTCTACTGCGCAGCCGTCTAGATATCGAGATGGATCGCAGCCGGCCCCTCCCGACGCTGGACGGCGAGCCGCCGGATCCGAACGACCTGCCGCCAGGCTGCCCTTTTGCTCCTCGCTGTGTTTTCGCGCAGCCCCGTTGCGAAAAGGCCTTGCCGGAGCTCTCAGGCCCTGCAGACCATAGAGACGCTTGCGTACGAAGTGATGAACTCGAGTTGAGGCCTAAAGAGGTCACGGTCGAGCCGTGGGTGCGCCCGGTAGTGAAACCTGACGCACCTCTCGCTCTCAGCGCTTCGCGGCTCGTAGTCGAGGCGCGACCTCGTGGAATGCGGCGGCGGGAGGGCGTCCGCATACTGCGTGGAGTCGACCTTGAGGTTGCCGCAGGGGAGGCGGTGGCCCTAGTAGGTGAGAGCGGCTGCGGAAAGACTACGCTGCTGCGTGCGGCGGCGAAGCTAATGCCATTCCAAGGCGGTGGCCTCGACCTCGCCGATGATGCCCCGCAGATGGTCTTTCAGGACGCAGGTGCAACGCTGACGCCGTGGCTAAAGGTGGGGGAGATGATCGAAGATCCGCTCCGATCGACTGGGCTGTCACGCCAGCAGCGCCACGAGCGGGCTGCAAGCGTAATGGCTAGCGTAGGCCTACCCGTCCAGGCACTTTCCGTGCGGCCGGCTCAGCTCTCAGGCGGTCAGCGTCAGCGGGTCGTCTTAGCCCGGGCGATCGTGATCCCGCCGGCGCTGCTGCTGTGCGACGAGCCGACGGCATCGCTCGACGTGTCAGTGGCCGCCAGTGTGCTGAATCTGATCGGCCGCCTCCGCCGCGAGCTTGGGATGGCCGTGTTGATCGTGACGCATGACCTCGCCGTTGCCCGCATCATCGCCGATCGGATCGCCGTGATGTACCTAGGGCAAATCGTCGAGTACGGAGCCGCCGAGACGGTTATCGCGCACCCAGCCCACCCCTATACACAGGCGCTCATCGCCTCCCTGCCCGGTCCCAAAACGAGCAAGCTCCAACTTGCAGGGGAGCCGCCCAGCCTCTATTCGCCGCCAACGGGCTGTCCGTTCCACCCGCGCTGTCGATATGCGACCGAGGTCTGTCCTGTGCGGGAGCCCCACTTCGTAGAGCTCGAGGGAGAGCCTGGTCACGTGGTCGATTGCATTCTCGCCGAGAAGCACTGATGGCAACAGTCGAACCAGCCGTCCTTGGACCTGGCCGGGCTCGCGGCCGCGCCGGTACCCACCTGTTGAGAGACTTGCCCTGGTCGGACCGGTTGGCGCTGGGTAGCTTGGCGCTAATCACCTTGATCGCTTTGTTGGGGCCATTTTTCGCCCCTCATGACCCGCGGCTTGCTGCGGGCCCATCGCTTCAAGCACCGAGTGCGGCTTACCCGTTCGGGACCGACAACGTGGGCCGCGATCTGTTCAGTGCTGTGCTCTACGGTGTTAGGAGCACTTGGCTTTCGGCGCTCGCGGTGATTGCGAGTGGGGTAATTATCGGCGGAATTATAGGCCTGGTCGCCGGAGCGAATGGCGGCTGGATCGACAACCTGCTGATGCGGATCACAGACCTCTTCCTTGCCCTCCCTGCGCCGATCCTTGCGATCGCCGTAGTCGTGGCGCTCGGTCCGTCGCTCGCGCATACGTTGATCGCGCTCGCCATCCTTTGGTGGCCCTATTACGCGCGGCTCGTTCGCGCCGAAATCCGCGCCTTGGCCGCCCGCCCGCACATTGAGGCGGCCCGCCTCGCGAAGACCAGCGCGCTTCGCCGACTGACCCGTCATCTACTCCCCGGGGCGATCCCAATCGTGATTATCGCGGCTAGCCTCGACATCGCCAACCTGATCATCGTGCTGGCTGGCCTGTCCTTCCTCGGACTCGGAGCTCAACCGCCCGCGCCCGAGCTCGGCTCGATGACGGCGAACGGCCTCCCCTACCTTCTCACCAATTGGTGGATTCCCATCATTCCCGGCATTGCCGTCTTTGTCCTCAGCCTGGTCGGCAACCTCGCGGGCGATAGCTTGCGCGATTTGGTGGATCGCTGATGCTCTCGTTCGCAGGTCGACGGCTGATTTCGACGATTGGGGTGCTCCTGGTCCTCATCGCTGCTGTGTTCGTCCTACAGCAGATCTCTGGCACCGATCCGGTGAGAGTGAAGCTCGGCCCGAACGCGACCAAAGCGATCGTTGCGGCTGAACGCAAACGCCTCGGATACGAAGACCCGCTACCTGTGCAGTACTTCCACTATGTCGAGCACGCGCTGACGGGGAATTTGGGGGACTCGCTGCGAACCGGACAGCCCGTGCTCAGCGATATTGTGAACTTCCTGCCAGCATCACTCGAGCTCGTCTTCTTTGCATTTCTCGTGGGCATACCTCTTGCCCTCGCGCTCGGCATCTTGGGTGCCGCTCGCTGGCGGGGGCTCGGTGCATTTCGCTTCGGTTTGCTGACCGGGGGAGCTGCCCCACAGTTCCTGTTGGGCGCCGTCGCAATTCTGATCTTCTACCATCATCTGAACTGGCTGCCGGCAAGTGGACGGACCAGTTACGCGGACGCGCCAACTGGTCCGACCGGTTTTCTGACATTCGACGGACTACTGGCCGGACGCCCAGAAGTTACTCTCGACGCCCTGTATCACCTGATCATGCCGGCGCTCGCGCTGGCCCTTCTTCCTGCTGTTGCGGTTGGCCGTGTCTTGCGTGGCAGCATGATTGCCAATCTGCGTGCTGACCACGTCCGCGTGGCCCGCTCCAAGGGCTTGACGGAATGGCAGGTTCTAATCCGCCACTGCCTGCGAAATTCAGCCGGCCCCGCGCTGGCCATGAGCGGCCTGATGCTTGGGCTCGTGTTCGAGGGATTGATCATCGTAGAGACAGTTTTTGCCTGGCCGGGAATCGGCTCCTACGTCAACCAGGGCATCCCAAAAGATGATTTGCCGGCGATCATGGGCGTTACGCTGCTATTGGGTGCAGCGTACGTCATCGTAAATACGATCGTTGATCTTCTTCAGGCCGCCGCGGATCCAAGGATCAGATCATGAGCCACGAGTGCAAGGTCTGACGCACTTTCGCTGCGGGACAGCGCGCTGGACCCCCGGTCGTCGCGCCTGGACGCAACTGACCCATCATCCGGGAGCCGGCTTTCCCGTTAAGTGGTCTGGCCTACGTCAGCAGCGCCGTAGAGCCAGCTCATGCAACTCACATATATACCGTTGCGGATACAAGGATATGCCGTTGCGGATACAAGGCTTCTAAGGTGCGGAACTGATCTTCCAATTGGGGTGAGGGAGGCTTCTCAAGCCAATGGCAACGCGATCGCGATGCGCCTGATCGCAGGGGTTGGGATGCTCACCCACCAAGGTGCGCCGACACTGAGTTGCGGACAGCGTCTACCCCAGGCGCCCGTGGCGACCAGCGCCCGACACAAGGAAGTAACAGGGCGCCGGAGGAGATCCATCGTCAACGACTCCGCGATGTACCAGGGCTTCCGCAGCGAGCGGTTCCGGTCCCCGTTGTACGGCTAAGGGCGGGTTGACAGCGGGGCTCTGAATGTTCTACAGTCCGACAATCCGATGATTTCTACAACCAGAGATTGAGCTGATGTCGAGCGGATTTCGCCTTCGCGTCCTGAGTCTGGTTGCCCTCACGGCGATTTCTGTGGCGTTGGCAGCCTGCGGCACTACGGGGACGACATCAGGGTCGTCCAACACTCTTCGTCTCGCCTTCGGGGTTGCCCCTTCGACCCTCGATCCGGACAAGTTTTACGAATCCGAAGGCCTCGCTCTCATGACCTCTGTCTACCAGGGTCTCCTTCGGTACAAGTCGGACTCCCCGCAGCTCGAGGGTCTGCTCGCCACCAACTGGAAGAAGTCTTCCGACGGCCTGACTTACACGTTCGCCCTTCGCCACGGGGTCAAATTCAGCGACGGCACGGCGTTCAATGCGGCGGCAGCGAAGGCGAGCTTTGAACGTCGCACAGCAGTCGAAGGTGGACCGTCCTACATGCTCGAAAATGTCAACAGTTACAGCACCCCAAATCCCTACACCTTCGTCGTCCACCTAAGCAAAACCTGGGCTCCATTCATTAGCTATCTCGCATCGCCGTACGGGCCGACCATGACAAGCCCAACTGCTATTGCTGCTCACGAAGTAAACGGCGATCACGCCTCCGCATGGCTAGATACCCATACCGCTGGCACAGGCGCCTACGCGTCAAGCAGTATTCAGCGTGGTGTAAAATACACCCTGACCGCTAATAAGTACTACTGGGGTCCGCAGCCTCATTTCAAGACGGTTAACTTCTCGATTGTTCCGAGTTTCACGACTCAGTTGCAGGAAGTCGAAGGCGGAGCGCTTGACGTGGTTCTGCACGGCCTGACCACGCAGACCATAGAAGGACTCGAAGGCAGCGGCACAGTCCAGGTGAAGGAGTTTCCATCCCTCTTCCAAGGCGAGGTGTGGATCAACCCGGAATCTCAGGTATTCGGTCCCGCAAACGTCAGGGCCGCGCTGCGAGCATCGCTCAACAACAAACAGCTGACCGAAGAAATATGGGGCCCGACTGGGACGCCATCGACGAACGTCTACCCAGCAGGCATGCTTCCGAATGGCCTCGCCCCTTCAAAGCCCATCTATAAGCCTTCGCTGCTTGCTTCGGCACTCGCACCATACAAGGGCAAGAAGGTCGTGATCGGCTGGGCCGAGCAGAGCCAGAGCGAAAACCTTGCCAATCTCCTCCAAGTGCGCCTTCAGGAAGACGGACTCAACGCCAGCGTCCAGCAGTATCAACCGTCTACGTTCTTCGCCCTGCCGGAACGGCCGGACCTTCGGTCGGATCTGGTCGTAATTGCGTTTAACCCAGACTCCGTCACGCCCGACACGTTCGCGCGAATCTACTGGTACACAGAAGCACCGGTAAACCTGCTGGGTTGTTCAGTGCCCAAGGCAGACAAACTTCTCGACAAAGCTGCCGAACAAACGAGCGAACAAAAGAGCCAGGCGATAGGCGCGGAAGCTGCGATCGCCTACCGGGAATCGAACTGCTGGCTGAACATTGCTGATACCCACGACACAATCGTGTTGCGCAAGGGGCTGACAGGTTTCGAACATCAGTTGCCCTGGATCTATGACCTGTCACTATCGACGCTGCGCGAAGAATAGGGTGACGGATCACGCCCGCAATCGTTAGTGACGACCACCTCGGGCATATCACACCGATCGAGGTTCAACGCGGCACCGACTACATTCAAGTCTCGCAAATCGAAGTGATGCCCGCTGCACCCAGGTCAGGTGATGTGCTGGAACTGGTACAAGAGCACGGCCTGGATCCGATGTCCCCGACAAGCAGCAATGCGTTGGTGTCCTCCCGCAGTATTCCTAAACGACACTTCGGCCGGCTGCGCCGCCGTGAAACCGTATTGAAAGTCTCCGTTTCTCTTGTCCCTGGGTGTTTACCGTCCGACCTGCACCGGCTCGGCGAAGTTCAGGCTGGGGCGGAGAAAGGGAAGAATTCTGCATTCCGACCGGCGACTCGGCGATCGCCGGCATCACTCCCGTGCTCGGCGTGACCTCCGTCATCGCCAACGAGATCATCGACCTCCTGGGGGTCTGCGCCGATCTTCGAATCGTGTCATGAACAGAGACGGGAACAGGACCTCCGGTCGGTTTTGGAACCCCTTTGCTGACATGCGTCACACGAAGGACAATCGGATCGTGTTCGTCCGTGGCGACGGATGCGAGCTGGTGGACCAACAGGGCAATGCCTACCTCGACGCCACTGCGTCGCTCTGGTACTGCAACGTCGGGCACGGTCGCGAGCAGATCGCAAGCGCGATCGGGGCGCAGGCCGCAAAGCTCGCATCGTGCTCGTGCTTCGACGTTTATGCCTCGGACGTCACGCTTGAGCTCGCCGACCGCCTTTCCGAGCTCTCACCGCTGAGCGACCCGGCCGTCTTCCTGACAAGCGGTGGCTCGGACTCCGTGGACACGGCGGCCAAGCTAGCGCGCCGTTACTGGGCAGAGTTGGGCCAGCCCGATAAGAAGTTCGTCCTCTCCCGCGAATTCGCTTACCACGGGACGCACGCTTTTGGGACCTCGCTCGCCGGGATCGGCGCGAACCGTGAGCACTTCGGCCCGCTAGTCGAAGCAGTGGGTACGGTGCCCGCTATGAGCTCGTCGGCACTGGCGAGCGCAATTGACGCGATCGGCCCAGGACAGGTCGCCGCCTTCATAGCCGAGCCGGTGATCGGCGCCGGCGGCGTGTATCCACCACCACCCGACTACCTCGCGGAGGTCGGGGCGATTTGCGCCGAGCGCAAGACCCTGCTCATCGCCGACGAAGTTGTCACCGGCTTCGGTCGGACTGGCCGCATGTTCGCTTCGGAGCGCTACCGCTTTCAGCCAGACATGGTCGTCCTGGCGAAGGGTCTGACTTCCGGCTATCTGCCGCTTGGGGCAGTCGTCTGTGCCGAGCGGATCGCGGCGCCCTTTTGGGAAGGCGCCCCCGGAGGGCCGCTCCGGCATGGCTACACGTACTCCGGTCACGCGACCGCCTGCGCTGCGGCTCAGGCAAACCTCGACCTCCTTGAAGCCGAGGGGCTCGTCGATCGAGTCGCCGAACTGGAGGCGCGATTCGAAGCGCAACTTCAGGCTCTGCTCTCGCGGGCGGCTGTCGCTGACGTTAGGTCCGTCGGCCTGATGGGGGGAGTCCAGCTCGACGCGGACTGCCTGGCCGAGATAGGCATGTCCGGTCCAGCGGTGGTGTCTGCCTGCCGAGAGCGAGGGGTCCTGACACGTCTACTTGCTGGTGAAGTGCTTCAGATCACGCCCCCGTTCGTGATCGAACCCGAGGAGCTCGACCAGGTCGTCGAGGTCATTGACGATGTTCTCGCGGGCGAGGGGTCTTTGGATTGATCTACGGGAATCCGAAAAGGATCGAGGGTGAAACGAATAGGAGCGCAGATGACGACTTTGCCGATTGAGGAAGAGACGATCACTGACTGGGGCGCCGACTCGGAATATGGGGTGTTGACGGATGCTCTCATCTGTCGTCCCGACTACTTCCGCTGGCTCGCCACCAGCGCGATTTCGCAGGCGACACTGGACAGCGAAGCCGTCTTCGACCGAGAGCTCGGCTTGCGTCAGCATGCCGAGATGGTGGTTGCCTACGAGACCGCAGGGGTCCGATGCCATTTCCTGACTCCGGATCCGGCGCTGCCATATCAGGTCTTTGCTCGTGACTCGAGCGCTGCCACCCCCAAGGGCCCAGTCGTTCTCATGCCCCAGCAGTGGTGGCGACGGGGCGAGTACGTCCCGGTGATCGACTTCTATGCCGAGACCGAGGTTCCGCTCACGGGCAGAATCACCGCGGCGCCGGTTGAGGGCGGCGACGTGATGATCGCCGAGCCCGGCTCGGCGCTGATTGGGTACAGCGAATCGCGTACCCAGGAGCCTGGGGCTCGCCAAATGGCGGCATATTTCGAAGCCGAGGGTTGGGAGGTCCGAATTCAGCAGATTCCCGCATCGTTCGTTCATTTGGACGTCCTCGTCGCCTTCCTTGACGAGAAGCTCGCGGCGGTTTGCTCGGAGGTTATGCCAGCCGGGTTGATTGCCTGGCTACGGGCGAAGGGCTTTGACTTGATCGAGGTTCCCGAGCATGAGGCCTTCGAGCTCGGTGTAAACGCGATGTCCCTGGGCAACGGACGTGTCTTGTCCGCCAGCGGCGCGCGAACGCTTAACGCCGCGATGCGCGCTAGAGGACTGTCGGTGATTGATCCGGATCTCTCGGTGTTCACCGCGGGGGGCGGGGGGGCCCACTGCCTCGTGCAGGCGCTACGGCGCGAGAGAGTCGGCTGAGCTGATGGTCCAGGGCACATCTGTACTAACCGCCCGGGTACTTTCCGACCTGCATGAGCTCGATGCGCAGACTGGGGGGAAACGTGGAGCCCAAAGGGTCGCTTGGACGCCCACCTGGGAGCGGGCCAGAGCGCTGTTCACCCAACGAGCCATCGGATTAGGTTTCACCCCTGAGCGCGACCGCGCCGGCAATCTCTGGGTCGAGCTGCCTGGTGAGTCCGATTCTCTGGTCGTCCTTGGTTCCCACCTCGACTCGGTCCCGGCAGGCGGCTGGCTCGACGGCGCGCTCGGCGTCTGGGCCGGGCTCGGAGTCCTTGAGGGCTTGCTTCGGGACGACGTGCGCCCGCGGAACAGCGTGGCGGTTGTCGATTGGGCAGATGAGGAGGGCGCGCGGTTCGGGCGGAGCCTCTTCGGCAGCTCCGCCTTCGTCGGTGGGCTCGCCGTGAAGGAGCTCGCTGGGCTGGTAGACAACGACGGCAAAGCAGTGGCGGAGGTCCTTGGTGATGCCGGCATCGCAATCGACTCCCTTGATGGAGCCGACCCACGTCTCCGCCGCGTGGTGGCATACCTCGAACTGCACATCGAGCAGGGGCCGATCCTCGAGGAAGCGGGTGAGGCGGTGGCGACCGTCACTGGGACGGTCGGCATAACGCGCGATCGCGTCTCGTTCGAAGGACAGTCTGCTCACGCCGGGCCCACGCCGATGGAAGGGCGGGGGGACGCTCTTCTCGCTGCCGCCGAAGTCGCGCTCGCGTTGGAGGACATCGCGCGTAGGCACGGTGGGCGGGCTACCGTCGGGCGACTCGACCTCGAGCCGGGAGTGCCGACTGCGATTTGCGGCCACTGCGACCTATTCGCGGACCTTCGCCATGAGGATGCCGAGACATTGAAGCGCATGGATGCCGAACTGGACCGAATTGTGGAATCGAGCGCTGCCGCCCGCGGGATCGGCGTCGAGCGGCGGAGAGTCTGGTCGATCGAGCCGAGGGCCTTCGACGAGCGGCTGATCGGCGCTGGCCGTGAGGCCTGCGCAAGGGCAGGTGGGACGGACTTCACAATGCCAAGCGGGGCTCTCCACGACGCGGCGGAGCTGGCGCCCCACGTCCCTACCACGATGATCTTCTGCGCTTCGCGACGGGGCTTGAGTCATTGCCCCGAGGAGGACTCCGACGAGGAGGATCTGGAATGCGCAATCCGTGCGTTCGACGACCTCGCCCGATCTGTTGCCCTGCGTCCGGACCTGACATGACCACGGAACTGATGGCAGAGCTAAAGGAAGGCTTGGACGATCCCTCGGGGCTCCCGGTCGTTTTCAGCAATGCGCACCACCTATACGCGCCTGCCACCGAGTTGAGCGGTGGGGTACAAATCCCCGCGTTCGATTCAGTAAGCCGCATTGAGCGCATCCTTGCCGCGATGCAGCGAACGGGAGGGGGCTGGCATGCGTGTGAGGCAACGCCGCACGGGCGGGACCCCATTCTGAGTGTGCATGACCGGTCGTTGGTTGAGTTCCTTGAAGGTGCCTGGGATTCACTCGGGCCCCAGCGTCCTCCTGGCATTGAGCAGCTGGTCGCCGACACCTTTCTCCATAGTCGACTCCGAGCCGGGATGGGGCCGGGGCCCACCCCAATCTCCGATGGGGGAGCGCTGGGGAACTTCTGCTACGACACATACGGAAGCATCGGGCCCGGAACCTTCGCCGCGGCGCTCGGTGCGGTCGACGCCGCCCTCACCGCGGTTGACCTAGTTCGGGAGGGCGCGAGATGTACGTTGGGCCTGACTAGACCGCCGGGTCACCACGTCTCTCGCGACCTTTTCGGGGGCGGTTGCTATCTGAATAACGCAGGGATCTCTGCTCAATCGCTCCGTGACACTGGATTCGCGAAGGTGGCAGTTGTCGACATCGACTTTCACCACGGCAACGGCACGCAGTCTCTTTTCTATGACCGAGGCGACGTCATGTACGGAAGCGTGCATGGCGATCCCCAGCGCCACTACCCGTATTACCTCGGGTGGCCAAACGAGCGGGGCGTGGGTGATGGTGTGGGAGCGACATTCAACGCCCCGCTACCTCCGCGGCCAAGGGCCAATGAGTATCGCGCCTGTTTGGCGCAGGTGCTGGAGGCGGTTGCGGGATTCGCCCCCGATGCTCTCGTGGTCTCGCTTGGGGTGGACACGCTGGCCGGCGACCCGTCCGGTGACGGTGAGTTGACCAGCGCGGATTTTTGGACTATCGGTGCCGACCTCGGCTCGCTCGGCATTCCCTCGGTTCTGCTGCTTGAGGGAGGCTACGAACTCGAGCGGCTTGGCCTGGCCTTCACGACCTGCGTTCGCGGTTTTACCGAAGGGATGGCTCGCCGATGATCGTGGATACGGCTCCTCGGGCTTTGGTCACGGGGATTTCCAGGGGCATCGGGCACGCGATCGCGACACGACTGCTGGAAGATGGCTGGGAGGTCGAGGGAACCTACCGGGAGAATCGACAAAGTGCCGAAGCTTTGGCGAAAGCCTTCCCTTCACTGAAAATCCATCAGGCTGACTTCAGCAACGAGCGGGCGGTGGACGATCTCATCGAGTCGATTGGCGAGCGCCCGCTTTCGGGCCTTGTCAACAATGCAGGGGTCATCCACTTTGAAGATCTCGCCTCGTTCGACGCAGGACGATGGCGAGAAACACTGGAGATCAACCTGACGACGCCGGTGCGACTGGCTCGAAGGCTGGAGCAGTCGCTAAAGGGTGGAGTGGTGGTCAATATCACCAGCACTGACGGGCTGACCGGTTCCTATAACTCGATGGGATACGGCGTCAGCAAGGGGGCGCTCCTGAATGCGACCAAGAGTCTTGCGAATCTGCTCGCGCGCAGCCATATCAGAGTGGTCGCAATCAGCCCCGGCTGGATCGATACGGAGATGACCTCCGAGTCCGCCCTCGCCTCCTCGTTGACTCCCCTTGGACGCACAGGGGCGCCCGAGGAGGTAGCGAGCGCCGTCGCCTGGCTGCTCAGTCAGGAGGCCTCGTTTGTCACGGGCGCGAACCTCATCGTCGACGGGGGCTACTTCAATGTCGACTATGTGATGTTGAAAGAGGCTGAGAGCGAGATGGAAAATGACCAGGGCTGAGCCCGAGGTGAGGATTGACCGCGGGCAGCTCGCCGAGCTGACCAGTGCTGAACTGGATAGTTTTCGAGCGGCCCGACCGCGTTCTGCCGAGCTCCACCAAGAGGCGGAGAAGACGCTCATCGGCGGGGTGCCGATGAATTGGATGAACAAATGGGCGACGGCTGCGCCGATCGCCGGAGATCCGCGCGGCTTTCCAATCTTCATCGAGAGTGCTCAAGGCGCTGAATTAATCGACGTTGATGGTCATCGCTATGCCGACTTTTGCCTTGGCGACACCGGGGCGATGACCGGCCACTCGCCAAAGCCCGTCGTCGAGGCTCTGGCGCGACGGGCACCGTATGGATTCACCTTCATGCTTCCGAGCCCGCAGTCGATCGAGGCTAGCCGCATCCTGGCGGAGTGCTTCGGCCTACCGCAGTGGCACTTCACGGTTTCGGCGACCGACGCCAATCGATTCTCGATTCGGCTCGCCCGGCGCCTAACGAATCGCCGCAAGGTTTTGGTCTTTGACCACTGCTATCACGGCTCGGTGGACGAGGCGTTCGCCACTATCGATGATGAGGGCAACGTTGTCGAGCGCGATTTCAACATGGGCGCGCCGGTTCCGGTTGCGGAGACGACACGGGTCGTCCCTTTCAACGACTTGGCGGGTCTAGAGCGCGAACTCGCCCGGGGCGACATCGCCTGCGTAATCACCGAGCCGGCTCTGACCAATGTCGGAATCGTGCTGCCCCTACCCGGATTCCATCAAGGCCTCCGAGAGCTCACCCGCAAGGCGGGTGTCCTACTGATCGTGGATGAGACCCACACGATCTCGGCCGGGCCCGGTGGCTACACCGCTCGAGAGGGCCTAGAACCCGACATCCTCACTATCGGCAAGGCCGTGGCGAGCGGCCTTCCAGCCGGCGCATATGGCATTAGCGAGGAGCTCGCATCTTCGATTGGGGGAAACCCGGACCTTGAGGAGACCCTCACGGAGGGCATCGGCACAGGAGGCACTCTGGCGGGCAACGCTCTAACGGCAGAACTGATCGCCGTCACTCTCTCAGAGGTGCTGACGGATGCGGCTTTCAAAGGGATGTTCGAACTAGCCGCCCATTGGGCGGATGGGGTCGAAGAGATCATTAAGCGAAATCGATTGCCCTGGACCGTCACCGTGCTCGGAGCTCGTGCCGAGTATGCGTTTACGCCAGAGGTGCCGGTAAACGGCGCGCAGCTGGCTGCTGTCGGAGACGAGCACCTCGAGCGCTACCTGCGAATCGCACTGATCAACCGCGGTGTTATCACCACGCCGTTTCACAATATGGCGTTGGTCTCCCCTGCGACTGGGTTGAAGGATGTCGATCTTCACACCAAGGCACTGGATGAAGCCGTTACGACCCTGCTTCACTCTCGTTAGGACCGCTGGCGTTCATTACCGACAACCCTGGTGGAAACTCGACAAGCTCCATCGCCAGGCCCCATGGAGTGAAGAAGAAGATCCAGCGCAAGCCCTTGGCGACACCACTCTCGACGGTTGTGGGTCCGGAGAGGACTTCGACTCCCTCCGCGTCGCGGAGAAACTCCACTGCGCTATCCATGTCTGAGACGCGGAGGCCGATGTGTGCCACGGAATGGCGCGTGAGGTCGGGTGCATCCCCGTCCGTTTCGCCTTCGCAGCTGAATTCCAGGAGCTCAACGGTTGCGCTCGAGCCGACTCTCAGCATTGCCAGCCGCTCGATCGACCGCGACGGAACGTGCATCTCACTCCACATCGAATCCCCGTCTGTGTCAGAAAAAGGGCCTTCCTGGTACCAGAGCTCGGCGCCCAGGACGCCCGCGAAGAAATCAACCGCGGAATCGAGGTCGGGGACGGTGAGGCCGAAGTGATCGACCGTTTCGTAGGTTGGAACTTTCATCCGAAGCGAATTGCCCCTCAGGCATGGGCAACTGCCGGATTGTACAACAATTCGTCTCAACAGAATGGCGTTCGGCGAAGATCGCGGACCCCTTCTCTGCGGGGGTCGCGCGCAGCCACCATCTCTCCATCGAAAGTTGCTCACAAGCCCCTGAGCAGTGAGCTCAGACAAGGTGGCAACCATGAGCGAGCAGCTTGTGATCGTTCAGCACTTTGGGACTGCTCGATCTACTAGACGTTCTGCTAAACCCACCGAAACTCAGATCACCGAGCAGAACCGAGCGAAGCCGAGCGACGCCTAGGTCCCCCAATTTCGCCGAATCCGCCGGGTTGTGGCCCAGGCGGTCGCCGGTTCGAATCCGGTCGTCCATCGTGGATTTTGGCTCTGGGAGTAGCCGGTGGCCGGCGGGGCTTTCTACCCCTGCGCCGCCTCGGGTTGCGCATGCATCTCGAAGGGCCGATCATGCCCGGGTGGGCCCGTCCGCCACCCAAACGGTTTCGGTGCTGATCACCGATCTGGTTGGCTCGACCGCGATGGCCGACCGACTGGGCCCGACCTCGGCAGAGCAACTGCGGACCGAGCATTTCGAGCTGTTGCGTGCCGCGCTCGACCGCACCGGTGGTCGCGAAGTGAAGAACCTCGGCGACGGGCTGATGGTGGCGTTCGACAGTGCCACTCAATCGCTCGAGTGCGCGGTCGACATGCAGCAGACCATCGACGCGCGCAATCGTCGCTCCGAGGAGCAGTTCGGTGTGCGGATCGGTGTGAGCCTCGGCGACGCGACGGAGGAGGAAGGGGACTACTTCGGTGTTCCATCGGTCGCGGCCGCGAGGCTCTGCGCCGCGGCCGAGGGCGGGCAGATTGTCGTGAATGAGCTGGTGCGCCTGGTCGCCGGAACCGGAGACGGAGATCGTTTTCGTTCTCTTGGCGGCCTCGAGCTGTCAGGCATCTCGGAGCCGGTGCAGGCCTTTGAACTTCGGTGGGAGCCGCTGCTCCCGTCGGATATCGCCCTACCGGAGCAGCTGCGGGAGCTGCCGACGACAGGCTACGTGGGTCGTGTCACGGAACAGGAGCGGCTGAAAGAGCTCTGGGGTGAGGCGAGAAGTGGACCGCTGCGCCTGGCGCTGATCAGTGGGGAGGCCGGGATCGGCAAGACGCGACTCTGCGCACACCTGGCGCTGTATGCGAGCGCAGAGGGCGCAACGGTGCTGTACGGGCGCTGCGACGAGGATCTCGGCGTCCCCTACCAGCCCTGGGGACAGGCGCTCGCCCTCCTCGTGAAGGAGGCGTCTCAGAAGGTCCTCGATGCCCACGTCGAGCGCCACGGCGGTGCCCTCGCCCGGCTTGCGCCTGCCCTGCGCGAGCGCATGCCCCAGTTGCCTTCGGCCGGTGAAAGCGACCCCGAGACCGAGCGCTACCTGCTTTACGCAGCTGTCGCGGACCTGCTCGAGCGTGCCGGCGACCGCGAGCCAATGCTTCTCGTCCTCGACGATCTGCATTGGGCGGATCAGCAGACGCTGTCGCTGCTGCACCAGGTCCTGACGACGGCACCTTCGATGCGAGCGATGGTCCTGGGTACCTACCGTGACTCCGATCTCGGGCACGATCACCCGCTGACGGCGCTGCTCGCCGACTTGCACCGCGATCAGGGCGGAGAGCGGATGAGGCTCACCGGCCTGGAGTCGGGAGACGTGGTCGCGCTGATGGAGGCCGCTGCGGGGCAGGAGCTCGACGCCGACGGACGCGAGCTTGCCGACGAGATCGCGCGCGAGACGGCCGGCAATCCGTTCTTTGCCGGAGAGCTCCTGCGACATCTCTCAGAGTCCGGTGCGATCGAGCGGCAGGAGGACGGCCGCTGGCGCGTGGTGGGGGAGCTGTCCGAGCTGGGCCTACCCCGGAGCGTGAGGGAGGTGATCGGTCGACGGGTCGAGCGCCTGGGCTCCGATGCTCGAATGGCGCTCAGCGCCGCCGCGGTCATCGGCCGTGACTTCGACCTCGATCTGCTGCTTGCGGCGGTCGACCTTTCCGAGGCCCAGCTGCTCGACCTGCTCGATGAGGCCGTTGCGGCATCGCTCTTGCAGGAGAGCTCCGAGCGCGCAGGGCGCTTCACGTTCACCCACGCACTGGCCGAGCACTCGCTGTACGAGGACCTCGGTGCCACCCGCCGGGCGCGAATGCACAAGCGAATCGCGGAAGCCCTCGAGGAGCGGTTGGGGGATGAGCCCGGTGAGCGGCTCGGTGAGCTCGCGGGCCATTGGGTGTCAGCGGTCGTGACAAGCGAGGACGCCGAAAAGGCCACTCACTTTGCCCAGCTGGCCGCCGAGCGCGCTCTCCGGCAACTCGCGCCGGAGGAGGCGGTGCGCTGGTATCGACAGGCGCTCGAGCTCAACGACCGGGTGCCCGCCGGGGAGCGCTCTCAACGCTGCGATCTCCTGATCGGCCTGGGCGAGGCCCAGCGCCAGAGCGGAAACCCCGCATTCCGCCAGACCCTGCTCGACGCGGCGGCGCTTGCGCAAGAGCTCGACGACGCGGAACGACTCTGCCGCGCAACGCTCGCAAACAACCGAGGGTGGAGCAGTCAGATCGGCGCGGTCGACCCCGAGCGGGTGGCGGCGCTCGAGGTCGCTGCCGCTTCCCTTCCAGACGACGATCCGCGACGGGCCGAGGTGCTCGCGCTGTTGGCCATCGAGCTCCACTACGCCGGTGAGCCCGCGCGCTGTCGGGTTCTGGCGGCCGATGCGCTCGAGAAGGCCCGAGCCGCAGGCGATTCGGTTGCTCTCGCCCATACGCTCTTCAACGCCTGCTGGGCGATCTGGACTCCCGACATGCTCGGGGAGCGAACACAGCTGATGGAGGAGATGGTCGCGCTGGAGGCCCAGCTGGAAGATCCCTGGTTCAGCTTCGTCACCGCGGCGACCCGGTGGATCGTCGGCAGCGAAACCGGCGACCGCTCCCAGGTGGAGGCCGGGCTGGAGACGATGAGGGCGCTGGCCGCCACCGTCAGACAGCCCGCGTTTGTTTGGTTGCGACTGCTCGACGAGTGCGTCTGGGCACTGATGCAGGGTGACTTCGAATCTGCCGAGCGATTCGCGACCGAGGCGTTCGAGACCGGGACCGCTTCCGGTGAGCCCGATGCAGCGCTGTTCCTTGGCGCGCAGATGTTCACCATTCGCTACCACCAGGGCAGGGCGGCGGAGCTCGCGGACCAACTCCTCCAGGCAGCCGGTCTCCCGGAGAGCCTTCCCGCATGGCGGGCGGTCGCCGCGATCTGCCTGCTGCAAGCCGACCGATCCGGCGAGGCGCGTGAGCTCGCCCTCGCCGAGGACTTCCAGAGCGTGCCGATGGACGCCATCTGGACCGGCGCCATCTACGGCTGGGCCGAGGTGTGTTCCGATCTTGGCCTCGTCGATCGCGCCGGGGAGCTGTACGACCTCCTGGCACCGTTCGCCGCCCAGGTCGCGTCCGGGGGCTCGACCCTGTACGGCTGTATTGATTGGGCGCTCGGCAAGCTCGCGGCGACACTCGGGCGCCATGAGCAGGCCGACGAGCACTTCGCCGCTGCCGCACAGATCGACGAGCGGCTGGACGCGCCCCTGTTCCTCGCTCGCACCAATGTCAGCTGGGCGAGGGCGCTGATCACGCGGGGACGGCCGGAGGACCTCGACCGCGTACACCCGATGCTCGAGCAGGCCGATCAGGCTGCTCGGCGAGCCGGGGCGGTCGGCATCACCACGAAGGTTGCAGAGTGCAGGTCGGCCCTCGCAGCGGTCGTCGGTCCTCCTTCGTGATCGGCCCTCTCTCGCGCCTCCAGGTGGCCTCGAGTCCGAGGCTCAGCGCGGCGGGTCCCTGTACTCACCCACGGGCCGCTGGTAGGCCGGATCTGGGACGCGCCGATCGTCGACCAGGACTTCGGACTGGCGGGACCGACGGGTCCACACGGCCCATTGCCAGATCGCGATGATCAAGCCGACAACGCCGGCGAGCATCAGGATCAGACCGATCGTGTGTAGGTCGAGGCCCTTGACGTGGAGGTGGGTCGCGAATCGAAGGATCGCGCCCACCACGATCAGGAGGATGCTGCCGGCAAAGGTCATCTCATCCGCCTCCCTCTAGGCAACTCGGCGGAATAGATAGATAGCCAACAGGATCAGGATGATCACGATGAGAATTCCTACGATGGTCATTTGCAGCTCCTTCGTTTTGACTTCTGGTCAGAGTGGGGACTTGGTGCGGGCCTTCTTGCCTGCGCCGTGGCTCTTGTCAGCCGCATGCTGGGAGGTTCGAAACGATTTCCCGAGCAGGCGGCCGATCGGACCAGGCGCCTTCGAGCCGGCTCTGGCGCCGGTCGAAAAGCCCTTGTCGGCGCCACGCCGGGCATGGTCGGAGAACCTCGGGAGGAGAAAGCCGAGGATCGCCAGGACGACGCAGATCGCGATCACGGCGGCGATCAGCACGAGTTCGCCTCCAGGTCGGCTCGCCGGGTCACAGTTTCTCCTCGATCTCGTCGGCTTTGTGACTGTGCCCGCGGGCCTGTGCTCGCGCACGCTCGACGCGCTCGCTCACACCCTCTGACTCGGCGGCCAGTTGATCCGCCCGATTCCTCTGCTCCTCGGCCAGGCGCGCATGACGCTCGGCCTCCCTCGCGGCCTCGTCGGCCTCGGCACGTTTCGCCATCTCCTGATCGGAGTACTCGTTGGCCTTGGCGGCGCGGGTCTGGGCCTCGTCGCGGTGGGCGTCGGCCCGCTCCGCGAGTTGCTCTCGTTCGAGCCGGCGCCGGGCTGCCGCCCGGCGGCTGATCGCGGCGGCGGCGACGGCGAGCGCCAGCACGACGATCCCGATGACGACAATCAGCACGGCTGACATCTGCGTGTCTCCTCTCGTTAGGGCTACCCGGCGACTTTCGCCAGCCTGCGTAGCCCTTGAGCTCAGAGAGCCGTGCAACGCAGATCCAACACCTCGATTCCGAACGACTTTCTTACCCCCTCCCCCCACAACGCAAACCGCGAGGATCTGTCAGGGGCAATCAGCAGCTTGAGATCGCTGCCCGTCGGGAAAACCTCAGGGCGCGGCGACGCCTCCGCCGATGCCCCCGGAAGGGGGGGGTGTCGGTTCGGGCGTGGGAGCGGCTTCCGGTGCGGGGGGCGATTCCGGCGTTGCGCTCGGTTTGTTGCCGCTCCCTTTGTCGCCTTCCTTTTTGCCTTTTTCTTCTTCTTCCGGTTCGAATTCTTCGTATTCGTTTTCGCTTTCCGAAAAGGAGGAGCCGGAGGTGTGACCTGAGTTCAGCCCGGAGAGTTCGGGGAGGGTGGACGGCTGCCCGAATTCGGGGCAGTCGCCGTTTACGGCCTGTTCCATGAAGTAGCGCCAGATCGGCCCCGAGGTCGGGCCGCCGAAGCCGGTCTCTTCCCGGGACTGCGGGTGGCCGGTCCAGACCGCCGTCGAGAAGAGCGGCGTGTAGCCGACGAACCAGGCGTCGGACAGGCCCTCAGAGGTGCCGGTCTTGCCCGCCGCCGCCGAACAGCCCATCGAGGTGTAGCCGGCGCCCGTCCCCTGGGTGATCACGCCCTCCAGCAGTTTGGTGACGTCGTATGCCTCACCCTCGGTGAGGACGCGCTCGCCGGTGTCGGGGTTGGGTTCGTCGACCTTGCCGTTCGGGAATTCGATGCGGCCGATCGCCGTGGGCTCATGGCGGATGCCGCCATCGGCGAGCGTTGCGTACGCCGAGGCCATTTCAAGCGGGGTGACACCGATCCTCAGCCCGCCGATCGCCTCGGCCGGCACCGATTCGAGCGGCGCGGTGATCCCCATCTGATGGGCCGTGTGGGTGACGTTTTCCGGGCCGACGTCGAGGTCGAGCTGGGCGAAGATGGCGTTGACCGAGTCCCAGGTGGCGCTGGCGAGCGACATCGTCCCCCCGCCCGGCTCGGCGTTGTGGACGGTCCAGGTGCCGCCTCCCGGGATCTCCAGAGTCTTCGGCGAGGTGCCGTTGTAGTAGGTCGAGTAGGGATCGATGCCCTGCTTGATCGCGGTTGTCAGGACGAAGGTCTTGAACGAGGAGCCGGGCTGCCGGTGCGCCTGCCAGGCGTAGTTGAACTGGCTTTCTTCGGCGGACCCGGGAGTGGAGGCGAGCGCGACTATCTCGCCGTTGGAGGGGTCGACCGAGGCCAGCGCCGACGCCGGGCCGCCTTCGGGGTAGCAGACCGAGCAGGAGTCGACAGCTTCCTGCGCCAGTTCCTGGAGGTGGGGGTCGATGGTCGTGTAGGCCTTGATGCCCCCGTAGCGGACGGTGTTGATGCCGTACCTGTCGATCAGCTCCTGCTGGACCAGGTCGAACAGGAAGGGGTCGCGGATCACCTGGTACTTGTGGCCCGGGTTCAGCCCCAGGCCCCGGTGGGCCGCCGTGCGGTACCTGGCAGGGCTGATGTACCCCTGGTCCTCCATCGACGCCAGCACCTCGTTGCGGCGTTCGAGCGCGGCCTTGGGGTCGAGGAACGGGTTGTATTCGGAGGGCGCCTGCGGGAGCCCCGCGATCAGAGCGGCCTTGGGCAGGCTCAGCTTTTTGGCGGGCTCGCCGTAGTACGTCTGCGCCGCGGCTTCCGCGCCCACCGCCGTCTCGCCTTCCACCGTGCCATACGGGGCGGTGTTCAGGTACTGGGTCAGGATCCAGTGCTTGGAGTGGGCGTCCTCCAATTCGAAGGCGAGGCGGATTTCCTTCAGCTTTCGTTCGAGCGTCTGTTCGGGGTTGCGGATATAGAGGTTGCGGACGAGCTGCTGAGTGATTGTCGAGGCGCCCTGGACCGGCTTGCCCCCTGCCAGCAGGTCCTTCCAGGCGGCGCGAGCGATCGACGCCGGGTCGATCGCCCCGTGGTCGAAGAAGCCCTTGTCCTCGATCGCCACGGTGGCGTCCTTGAGGTCCTGCGGGAGGGCGCGCGCGGGGACCGGCTGGCGGATGGTGCTGGCGCGGATGTAGCCGATCAGCGACCCGTCCGCCGCGTAGATCGCCGAGGAGCTTCCGTGCTGCACCGGTTTCAGGCTTGAGAGCGGCGGCGCGGAGTTGTAGACGCCGATCGCCCAGGTCGCGGCGACGGTGCCGCCGGCCAGGACCAGCACGAGGAGGACGCCGCCGGCAACCAGCAGCTTCCAGCGATGTCCATGCGACCTGCGTCGCCGTTTTCGGGTTCGCCGAGCCATCAGAGAAGAAACCGTATTGAGGCTAGCGAGCCGGCACCTTTTGCCGAGCCTGCCGCAATCTAACGTGCGGTGACGAGCCAGTCGCCGACTCAGGCGTTCTCGCCACCGCCGCCGGTGGCGACGGCGTAAGCCTCCTCGCCGCCCAGAAACGGAGTCAGCGTGAGGTAGACGGCCCATGGCACCATCTCCGCCAGGCGCTCGGGCCCTTTCGTTTTCACGTGTTCATAGAAGAGCGCGTACAGCGCCCCCCCGATCGCCTCGGCGGTGACCGCGGGAATCTCGGGTGCGAGCTCGTAGCCCGCTGCCAACAAGGCCTCCATCTGTTCGGTCACCCGCTCCCGCTGCTCGAGCGCTCGTGTCCCCGCCGCGTACATCTCCACCGCGCCCAGCCGCGCGTACTCGGGCTCCTGGACCCCGTAGAGGAACATCGCCTCCTGCGTGGCGCGCACCGCCTCCGGCCAGTCCTTGGCGATCCTGAAGGCCGGCAGCGCGGCCGCCAGCATCTGCAGCGAGCCGACGTCGAGGGCCGCCACGATCGCATCCTCCTTGCTCTCGAAGAGCTCATAGAACGCCCGGTAGGAGGTCCCGGCGCGCTCGATGATGTCGGCGATCGTCGTCTCGGGATAGCCCTTCTCGGCGACCGCCGCCGCCAGCCCCCGCAGCAGCCGCTCCGACGGATTCGACGCGGCCTGCCGCTCCTCGAAGGGCAGCGCCCGCAGCACGCGGCGGCGCGGCCCGCGCAGCGGCCCGGGGGGAGGGGGGTAGAGGAACAGCCAATCCCAGAGCTGCGGCGCCAGCTCCACCAGCTGCTCGGGCTCGCCGCGGTAGAGGTGCTTGTGCATCACCTTCTGCACTCCGCCGATCAGGGCCCGCACCAACTCCGAGGGCATTCCCTCGCGCCCCATCGCTCCCAGGATCGGCGTCGCCAGCGCCTCGAGGGAATCGGTGACGCGGTCGAGCAGAGCCACCGCCTCGGTCCCACCCGCATAGACCTCGACGATGCACATCGTCGCCGCCGCCGGCTGCGTCGCGATCCCCTTGATCAGGTCTTCGAACGCGGTCTTGGTGAGTTGCGGGTCGCTCTGCGGCTCGCCATCAGGCAGGAGCTTCTCGGACGCAGTTTCCAGCGCCGGCCAGACGAGCGCCTCGATTGCCGCCAAGAAGCAGGCCTCTTTGTCGCTGAAATGCTTGTAGAACGCACTGCGCGACACCCCGGAGACCTCGACCAGGTCCAGGATCGTCGTCGCCTCATAGCCCTTTTCGGCGACGTTCGCGACCATCGCGCCGTAGAGGCGTTCACGGTGGTTCTGCTCCGCTTCCGCGGCAGTCGTGCCCCCGCCGGGGGGCAGCGTCTTTTCGCTCAGCCGCTTTGAGTCTCCCCAGGGTGTCGCCACCATCAGGAGCGGCACCTTATCCAGACGTCTGGGTGCCTCCGATGCGCCGGACTTCGGCTCTCTCAACGGTAATTTCTTGACTATCGGCATCCGTCTTCACGGTAGAGCATCGTCAGACGAAACCCCAGATTCCATGCGGGTTTTCATAAAATCTCTTGACAACTCGGTTGGACTGTGTTCTAGTAGTCCGCAACTTCCCGGAAGCGAGTTGTTTGTACGGGGAACGGGAGGCCCGCAGCGAGGCTGTGGGAGGAGAAACCGATTTGGCCCGGCAGGGCTCGCGAGTTATCGTGAGCTTGGGGGGCCCGCCGGAAAGGGGAGAGAGAGCAAGGTGAGACGCGAGGGGAAGACAATGGCCTCCGGGCTCCGCTTCGCCGTTCCCGCCGTCATCGGCCTCGCCCTCCTGTTCACGGCCTCTCCTGCGCTCGCGGCAAAGAAGTACCTGCCCGTCGGCCAGTTCCCGCCGCCATATCCCCAGAACCTGGAATGGAGCCCCAGCGAATTCCAGAACCTCTTGGCCGAGGGAATCGCCGTGAGCGACAAGAACGGTCACATCTATGTGGCGGACAGCGGCCGGGGAGTGGTCTTCGACTTCAGCTCCACCGCCGACTCGGTCCCGGACCGCTGGGAAGGTAGCACCACCCCGATCGGGTCATTCGGCGGATCGCGCGTCTCGGTGGCGGTCGATAACGGGACGGGTGACGTCTATGTCGCCGACCGCACCCACGGGGTGATCGACAAGTTCGACGAAGGCGGGAACCTGATCACGAGCTTCGGTGACTCCGAACCGACGCACAACGGCCAGCTTGCCGGGCTCGAGACCCCAGCCGGTTCCTTCACCCCGCCGACCGACTACTACAGCAGCTTCGCGATCGCGATCAACCAGGCGACCCACGACCTCTACGTCGTCGATGCAGGCCACAAAGTGGTCGACATCTTCGATGAAAGCGGTGCCTACCTCGAACAGATCACCGCCACGCCGGCGGGGCTATACGAAGAAGTCTCCGGCTCAACCAGGACTACGGGCATCGCGGTCACCACCGCAGGCGACGTCTATCTCGCCGACTGGGCCGCCCACGAGATCTTCCAGTTCAACGCCGCCGGCGAATATGTGAGCGCCTGGAACGGCGGCACGCTTCCGAACGGCGCAGCGTCCAAAACGCCGGAGGGTGATTTCGGCCCTGAATACGAGCCGCTCGAGGTCGCGGCCGAGGACTCCACCGGCAACGTCCTCGTCAACAACCCTTCGTATGCGTCGATCGACGTGTTCGACAAAGACGGCAACTTCCTCTCCAAGGCGAGCCACGCGGAACTGGGCGGCGATTGGATCTACTACCCCCAGGTGATCGCCCTCGACCAGGCCACCGGCGATCTGTACTCGGCCCGGTACAGCTCGTCGGCGCAGGTCCTCGAACCGATCATCGTGCCCGACGTGAGCGCGGGCGCCGCCTCGGATGTCGGCACCACGACCGCGACGCTCCACGGCCACGTCGATCCGGCGAGCGGAGAAGGCGGCGGTCCGGTCACCGGATGTCGCTTCGAATACATCGCGACATTCGACGCGGCCGCCAACCCCGAAATCGAAACCTTCAAGGGGGCGAAGAGCGTTCCCTGCGCGCCGGCCATCCCGCCCGACTACACCGTGCCGACCGACGTCAGCGCCAGCGTCACCGGGCTGACCCCCGGCACCGAATACCGGTTCCGGCTCGTGGCCGCCAATTCCGAAGGCGAGAACATCGCCGTCGGCGAGAACTTCGCGACGGTCGGCCGGTACAACCTCTCGACCCGGTTCGGATCGACCGGACCGGGGGACGGCCAGCTCGAGGAACCGCTGGACGTGGCGATCGACGAAGCGACCGGCGCCGCATATGTCGCCGACGCCGGGAACCATCGGGTCGATGAGTTCTCCGCCGCCGGCTCCTTCGTCAGGGCCTTCGGCGCAGACGTCGGCGGTCCCGGGGTGGACGTCTGCACGAGCGGCTGTCAGGCCGGCACGGCCGGGGCCGAACCCGGGCCGGGTGAACTCGCAAACCCGAAGTTCATCGAGGTCGACAACTCGATGGGCCCCTCGGCCGGCGACGTCTACGTCGCGGACGGAGAAGACCGAATAGTGCAGAAGTTCGACTCCTCCGGGAACCTGCTCTCGGACTGGAGGAGCGGTGGCGCCATCGAATTCACCAAGTCCGAAGGAAAGATCGGAGGCATCACCGTCGACGAAGGGGGCAACCTCTACGTCCTCACCGACAACGCACCGTACAACTGGACCGAGATCAGCCAGGACGGTCTCTCGGTCACGAAGTTCCCAACCAACAACACGTGGGGCGGCACGCTGAGACTGGACCTGGGGACGCCGGGCGGGTCGGGAATCGACATCGGCCTGGGCGAAAACTGGTACGAGACGCAGCGGAGCGGTCACGAAGAAAACGCCGGCGTCCGCTACTCCAGCACGACGGCTCCCATATACGCATCCTTCCGCATCTATCTGGCCACCCGCCTGGAGCTTGCCAATTCGGGCCTGGCAATCGACCGCTCGGCCAACAACCTGTTCGTCGATCAGAGCGGTCACATAGACGAGTTCCCGGCCACGAACTGCAACCCCGGCGGAACAGGCCCGCTCCCCGCGCCGGGAGGATGCAGGCCCTCGGACACCTTCGGCGCAGGGAACCTGGCGGAAGGAGCTGGGTTGGCCGCTCCGTCCTCCAGTCACCTGGTATTCGCAGCCGACAAAGGCGCTGACGAAATTGCGGTCTTCGCACCGCTTCCGGCGCCCGATGTGACGACCGGCGGCGTGACGGGAGTCGGCCCGACCTCCGCGACGCTGACGGGCCACGTCGACCCGGCGGGAGCCGGACAGGTGAGCGACTGCCACTTCGAATACCTCGCCGGCCCGATCAACAACGAGGTCCAGAAACTCGAATTCGAAAATGCTCTGGAAGGAACGTTCACCCTCACCTTTGAAGGCCAGACCACCAAACCGATCCCGCTCGCACCCGGTGGCTTTCCCGAATATTACATTCTGAATGCGCTTGAAGCGCTACCGAAGGTCGGAAACGGGAACGTCAGAGTGACCGGCCCGGAAGGCGGTCCGTTCGAAATCGAATTCGTCAAACGGTTCACCCAGGTGAACGTGCCCCAGCTGACCATCGATCCGTCGGGACTAACACCGTCGGGGGCGACGGCCACCGCGACGACACGCTACCCGGGGAACGGCTGGGGGTACGGAGTGAGCATTCCCTGTTCGCCCGCTGCGCCGCTCTCCGGCCCGGCCGACGTCAGCGCCGACCTCAGCGGCCTCACCCCATTCACCGCGTATCGCTACCGACTCGCCGCGGCCCGTTCGGACAGCGAAGGACTCCTCAGCTACGGGAGGGAACTGACCTTCACGCCCGGTTCGACTTCGGCGCCGGCCGTGAACGCTACCTCCGTCTCGGCCGTCACCCCGACGAGCGCCGACCTTCACGCGGAGATCAATCCGATGTCCGCCCCCACCCTCTATCTGTTCGACTACGGGCCCAGCGCACAGTACGGACAGCAGACTCCTTCGAGTGCCTCGATCGGGGAAGACGAAACCGACCACGCGGTCCACACCGACGTCTCCGGCCTCACTCCGGGAGTCATCTATCACTTCCGTACGGTTGCGATCAACCTCAACGGCGTCTCCAACGGCCCCGATCAGACCTTTGCAACCCCCGACGAACCGGAGATAGGGCAGAGCGCCGTATCAGCTGTCTCAGCCAATGGCGCGACCCTGGGCCTGACGATCAGCGCCGGCTTCCGGGCCACGACCTACCACGTCGAGTACGGAACCACCCGCGGCTACGGCACAAACACCGCGCAGAGCGCATCGATCGGGACTGACAACTCGCCGCATCAACTCAGCGTCGACATCCCCGGGCTGGCCGCGGCCACCACCTATCACTACCGGGTCGTCGCGAGCAACGAGATAGGCACGACCAGCGGTCCGGACCAGACGTTCACGACCACCGCCCCCGTCGCCCAGGCCCCGACGGTAACGCGCTCCCCGAAATGCAAGGCGGGCTTCGTACTTCGCCACGGCCGCTGCGTGAAGAAGCGGCACCATCACCACCGGCGCAAGCGGAGGCACCGCCATGGATAGGCGGATCGACCTGATCTCGCGAGTGAGGATCGGAGCGCTCCTCGTGGTCGCCGGGCTGTTCATGATCCCGGCTGGAGCGGCGCAGGCCAACGTCAGCCATGCCTTCACGGGCACGTTCGGATCGGCGGGCTCGAACACGGTCGACCCGTATCCGATCTCCGAACCGACGGATGTCGCCGTCGACCAGGCGACCGGCGGCATCTACGTCACGGACCCCGGCAACCACCGTGTCGAGAAGTTCGACTCGACCGGCCACTTCCTCTTGATGTTCGGTCGGAACGTCAACAAGACCGCGATCGAAGAAGCCCGCACCTCGGAATCGAACGTCTGCCCCGCGGCGGGCCATCCGGCGGACGAATGCCAGCCCGCCACCGGCGGCGAATCGCCCGGCGCATTCGAAAACCCGATGTGGCTCGCGGTCGACAACTTCGCGTTCGGTGAAGGGAGTGTCTACGTTGGCGACCTCGGCGACAACGTCGTCACGAAGTTCAACTCCTCCGGGCAGATCATCAGCGGCTGGGGTGCGGCGGGTCAGAAGAACGGAGCCGACGACGAGAATCTGCCGCTCTTTGGCCCGCTCTTCGGCGTCGCGGTCGGCGGCGGTTGTGTCACGCCTGAAGAACCGCTCACCGGTCACTGCTCGGCCAACGGCACCCTCTTCGTGGGGGGTCGCCAATATGGGAACAACGTTCGTGAGTACACACAGAGCGGGCAGTGGATGGTCGACACCTTCACGGAAGGAGCATGGCTGAAGGTGAACCCGGCAGGCCATCCCTTCTTCGTCGTCAGCCCCTTCGGCACTTTCGGCGAAAAGCCGGAGGTCTGGACGATGGTGCCGAGGCCCGGGAGCCAGGGCGAAGGGTCGACCTATCAGGTGACGACCGACTGGCCGGCCAACGGCTTTGCGCTCGATCCGTCGAGCGAAGAAGTCTTCGAGTCTGTGGAAACCCGCGAAGACGAAGTGGAACCGCATGGCCTGCGGATCGATCGCTACAGCGCGGACTGCAATCCGGTCAGCGGCCCCTGCGAACCAACCGACACCTTCGGCGAAGGCCACCTCTCGAAAGGCAAGGAAACCTGCATTCCGGGCGGCTACGGCAATCCCTTCGCGTGCGAACTCAACGTCAAGGGAATTGCGGTGGACGGCTCGACCCACACTGTGTATGCGGTCAACTCAGAAGCCGGCGGGGGGGAGGTCGCGGTCTTCGGTGACGTCCGGCCGATCGTCACCACCGGGGAACCGACGGACGTGGAAACCTCCAGCCTCACGCTTACGGGTAGCGTCGATCCGGCGGGCAGAGGCGCGATCACCGCCTGTCGCTTCGAATACGGGTTCGACAAGAAATATGGCCACTCGGTTCCCTGCACGCCAGACCCGGCATCCAATCCGCCGGGCTCCAACTTCACGGCACCGACGGATGTGACGGCGAGCATCTCGGGGCTGTCGCCCGGGACCCATGAGCATTACCGCCTGGTTGCCACCAATGCCGCGGGCGCGACCACCAACGGCTCGGACAGGGTCTTCATCACGACGGCTCCCCCCGCCATCGATGGGTTGGTCGCCGAACACCTCACCGCGACGTCAGCCGAACTCGAGGCCCAGGTCAATCCAAACGGTCTCGCAACGACCTATCGCTTCCAGTACGGCTTGACCATCGGCTATGGGCAGGAGGTCACGGGCAGCATCAATGCGTCCAACACCGACCAGGAAGTGACGGCGCAGCTCACAGGGCTGACACCGGGGGCCTACCACTTCCGCCTCGTCGCCGAAAACAAGGTCGAAGGCAAGGAAGAAGGCGGCACGACGATCACCGAAGACCACGTCTTCAACTTCTTTCCGCCCTCGTGCCCGAACGAAAACGTCCGCCAGCAGACGGCGGCAAACTATCTGCCCGACTGCCGTGCCTACGAGCTGGTCTCGCCCGGTGATGCGAACGGCACCCAGCTCTACGCCGGTGGGCCCAACACGGGCCTTGCGACGAGCCCGTCGCGGTTCTCATACACGGGCCTGTGGTCGACGATCCCGAATTCAGGCGGAAGCCCGATCGACACCACGGGCGATCTCTACGTGGCGACCCGGACCGCCACCGGCTGGGTGACGAGGTACGTCGGCCTGCCGGCGAGTGAGGCCGCTGTCGACGGCGGCCCCCCGCAGGGCTTGTTCGGCCAGGGCGGCGGGCAGTTCCTGGGCAACAACGCGAGCATCTCCAACGGCAACTCGGGCCCGGACAGAATCCAGAACAACGTTCTCACCGATCCCGGGATGAACAGGTTCCTCAACTGGAGCGACGGCAGCCAGGAAGTCGGCAGCGGTCGGAATGAAAACCCGATCTCCTCCAATGCGCCCTTCGTCTGGGGTGCTGACGGCAGCTTCCTCGACCGCTGGCCGACGAACCTGGCCGCCGTACCGGCGGGAGTGAATCCATACCGGGTCGGGGGTGCGAACCCGGCCGGCATCAAGTCCCTCGATTGCCCAACCATCGGTGTCGGCGCCGAAACCACCGGGAACTTCTGCCCCGGCGAAGTCAGCGCATCCTCCGACCTGAGCCATTTCGCATTCTCCACCGAGTGGAACGTCTTCGCCCCCGGCGGCCAGGTGGCGGCTCCCGGCTCGGTGTATGACAACAACACCAGGACCCGAGAAGTCGTCATGGTGTCGAAGACGCCGGGAGGCGGGGCGATCCCGGCCGAGCCCGGTGACCACGCCGGGGACCCCCTTCAGATTCCGGGCCTCTCGAGCGACGGTTCGCACGTCCTAATGGGGTCCCCCTCCGTCGGGCCCTGCGGGCTGTCGAATTGCCCGGTCCCACCATGCGGCAGCACCGCCGGCGGAGCAATCCACTGCCCGACCTATCCGCTGCACCTCTACATGCGGGTCGGCGGCGCGGTCACGTACGACGTCTCGCTGGGGCGCGCTGTCGACTACGTGGGTATGACGGCCGACGCGTCAAAGGTCTACTTCACCACCGCCGACCAACTCACGGACGAAGATCTCGATGCGAGCGTCGATCTCTACATGTGGTCCGAAGAAGGCGAAGCCGAAGGCAGCCCGCTCACCCTCATCTCGAAGGGCAACAACCCTGGCAATCCAGACGAACCGGGGAACAGCGACGCTTGCTCCGGGAGCTTCAGCACGCCGCAGGAGTCGATGAGCAAGAACTGCGATGTGATCACGTTCTCCGACATTTCGTACTGTCAGCTGAACGGCGGGTCGGGCGGGAACTGCCGTTCAGACACGGCCATCGCCTCCGAAAACGGCGACATCTACTTCTTCTCGCCTGAGCAGCTCGATGGCTCCCGCGGCGTCCCGAACCAGGAGAACCTCTACGACTATCGCGGGGGCCAACTTCAGTACGTGGCCACGTTCAGCGGCGATCGACACTGCTTCGAAAGCCCGGTTCCCGGGACCAGCGACCAGGCCTGCTCGGCAACGCCGATCGCAAGGATGCAGGTCTCGCCGAACGACAGCCACATGGCCTTCGCGACGGACAGTCCGGTCACCCAGTACGACAACGCCGGCCACCTCGAGATGTACCTATACGATTCCACCAGTCGCCGGGTGGTGTGTGCGTCATGTGTCCCCAATGGCTCGCCCGCGACATCCGACATCACGGCGAGCCAGGACGGACTGTTCATGACCTACGACGGCCGGGCGTTCTTCGCGACGGACGACGCACTGGCGCACGCGGACACGAACAAGGGCCAGGACATATACGAGTTCGTGGGTGGTAGGCCGCAGCTGATCACGACGGGCACGGGGGAGACGCATGTCGCAGGCGGGTTCGTCTCCACCCTTCTCAACCCACCCGGCCTGGTGGGGGTCAGCGCCAACGGCCAGGACGTCTACTTCTCCACCTACGACACACTGGTCAGCCAGGACCACAACGGCCTCTTCCTGAAGTTCTACGACGCGCGGAGCGGCGGCGGCTTCTCCGCGCCAGCCCCGCCCCCGCCGTGCGAAGCGGCCGACGAGTGCCATGGCGCGGACAGCTCACCGCCGGCGGCTATGCAGGACGAAACCGGTGCGTCGCTCAGCGGCGGCAATCTCGGGAGGGCGCGATCCCAGGCCAAGCGAAAGACGAGACGGCAGCGACGGCGAGCCCGCAGGGCGCACCGGCGGCCTCACCATCGCGTCCATCGGGTCGGCGGAGGTGCGAGATGAAGCCGCGTAGTTGGACCAAGCGGAGCCTGATCGCGGTGTTCTTCGTGGCCGGGGCGATGGCCCTGCCGGCCTCCGCCGGGGCAAATGCTCCGATCACCACGTACTCGGGATTGCCGTCGACCGGACAGGCCGGGGGCCATCCCGACGTGGAGATCCATTTCGCAGTGGAAAATCGCGTCCTCCAACACAGCCAAAGCCCCTGCAACTGTGAGGATGCGAAAGACGCGATCGTCCACCTGCCGCCGGGCTTCATAGGGAATCCCCACGCGACCCCGCAATGCACGGTTGCCGAGTTCTCGGCTGACGAATGCCCGATCGACTCCCAGGTGGGAATCGTAGCCGTGAACGCGACGAACGGGATCCCATTCGACGCCGCGGTCTACAACATCCTCCCTCCGCCCGACGTCGCAGGGCTCCTGGGCTTCAAGATCTTCCTCTTCGACACGCCCCAGTTCACCGTGCTGTCATCCCGTACCGGAGGTGACTATGGCCTCGACGCCGACACGACCTCGATCTTCCACGGGATCTTCCCGCTCCAGGAGCTGAGGGAGCAGCTATGGGGCGTGCCGGCGAATACCAGCCACGACCTGCTCCGGCTTGACAGGAGCAAGGTCCCGGGTGAATTGCCGTCCTACCTCGGTGAACTCTGCGACGCGAGCGGCAGCCTCAGCAGCGACGACCCGAACACGATCGTCCAGCCGTGCAACACGAACTTCATCGGGCTCGCGCCCGTTCACTCGAACAGCCCGCTCAACCCGTTCCTTCAGAACCCGACGACCTGTTCCGATTCGCTCAAATCCTCGTTCGACGTCCTCTCCTACGACGGGGGTACGAGCCAGGCCACCGCCGCGTGGCCGGAGATGACGGGCTGCGACCAGCTCAGCTTCAACCCGAGCCTCTACGCGCAGCCGACCACGAGCGCGACGGACTCGGCATCTGGGATCGAGGTCAATCTCTCGGTTCCACAGCAGTTCAGCCCGACCATCCCCTCGCCGACCGAGCTGCGTGGCGCAACCGTCACCCTGCCCGAGGGCTTCTCGATCAACTCCAACGCCGCCGACGGCAAGACGTCCTGTTCCGACGCCGAGGCGAATTTCGGAACCACGCTGGCGGCTCACTGCCCCGACTTCGCGAAGGTCGGAAGCCTGACGATCGACAGCTCCGCCCTGCCCGGCCCGATCCCAGGCTTCATCTATCTCGGCAAACCGCTTCCCGGCAATCGGTACAGGGTCTTCCTCGTCGCCGACGGCTTCGCCACCCACGTCAAGCTGGCGGGCACCGTAACCGCCGATCCTGTGACCGGGCAACTCAGGGTCACCTTCACCGAACTCCCCCAGAGCCCGCTGACCGCTTTCGACATGCACTTCTTCGGCTCCGAACGTGGCCTGCTGGCGACTCCGACCCAGTGCGGGACCTATCCGGTGGAAAGCACATTTGAGCCCTGGGATGCCAGCCTCGGTTCCCAGCGATCGACCCAGTACTTCACGCTCACCACCGGCCCCCACGGTGCGCCGTGCCCCGGGCCGATCAGGCCCTTCGAACCGGGATTCCATGCTGCCTCGTCGAACCATGCCCCCGGGTCGCATGCGTCCTTCTCGCTTGAACTGACGCGCGCGGACGGCCAGCAGGACCTGGCCGGTCTCACCGTGGCGACTCCTCCTGGCTTCCTCGCCACTCTCGCCGGGGTTACCTACTGCCCTGAGGCCGACATCGCCCACGCGGCCGATGTCCATGCTCCGGGCCTGACCGAGCTGGAAAGTCCCAGCTGCCCGACCACCTCCCAGGTGGGCACCTCGATCGTCGGCGCGGGGGCCGGCAACCACCCCCTCTACGTCCCCGGCAAGACCTATCTGGCCGGGCCCTACAAGGGCGCCCCGCTCAGCCTGGTGGTGATCACTCCGGCGGTGGCCGGCCCCTACGACCTCGGGAACGTCGTCGTGCGGGCCGCGATCAAGGTGGATCCTGTCGACGCCCACGTGACGACCGTCGCCGATCGCCTGCCGTCGATCATCGAGGGGATCCCCCTGAGGCTGCGCTCGATACGAGTCAACCTCGATCGTCCGGACTTTGCCCTCAACCCGACCCACTGCGAACCGCTCTCCGTGAGCGCCGACATCCTCGGCGACCAGGGCTCGACGGCCTCTCTCAGCAACCACTTCCAGGTCGCGAACTGCGGAACGCTTCCGTTCCGCCCGAAGCTCGGCCTGCGGCTCTCCGGATCGACGAGAAGGTCGGGGAATCCCGCGCTGCACGCGACCGTCACGGCGCGCCCGGGGGAAGCCAACATCGCCAGTACCGTCGTCACGCTTCCGCACACCGAGTTCCTCGACAACGCCCACATCAAGAGCCCCTGCACCCGGGTCCAGTTTGCCGCCGATTCCTGCCCGGCATCGACGGTGATCGGGCATGCGAGTGCCGTGACGCCACTGCTCGCCCAGCCCCTCGAAGGCCCCGTCTACCTGCGGTCCTCCTCTCACAAACTGCCCGACGTCGTCGCCTCTCTCCATGGACAGATCGACATCGAACTGGATGGCCGAGTCACCTCGACTCACGGGCGGCTGCGGACCCATTTCGAAAACGTCCCGGACGCGCCGGTGACCAAATTCTCCCTCAACCTCGCGGGAGGCAAGAAAGGACTGTTGGAAAACGGTGCCGTTGAAGACATATGCAATGTCCCGGAGTTCGCGACCATGAGAATGACCGGCCAGAACGGGGCACTGAGGGCGGGAAGAGTGTCCATCGGGCTGCCGTGTCACAAGCACGGCCCGACCGGATCTGGAACGGCCAGGCACGCACATCGGCGGGCGGTGACTCATCGATGAGCCGCCGGGCGAACACACTGATCGGGATCACGAGCCTGTGCGCGGCGGTCTTCGCTCTCGCAATGGGAGCCGGGCCTGCGTCCGCGGCCCGAACCCTCGCGGGGAAAATGAATGGCTACAACAGCGCCGCGAGCGCGGCCGTCGACGCCGGCGACAACGTGTGGGTCACCGACAGCGGGCAGGCGTCGAAAACGAATCCAGGCCCGAACGGGCTTTACAAATATGACCCGTTCCCATCCCTGAATCTGATTGCAACGCCCAACACGTTCGAACCGTTCGGACACTTCTCCCTGGCGCTTCAGATGGCGGTGGACGATGCGACGGGTGAGCTCTTCGTGGCCCAATCGAACGGCCGTGCCGTCTACATCTTCGCGCCGAAGGGCGGCGCGGCTCAGTGCAAGGAAGAAGTGGGAGAACCGGTCTGCTACACCCACGCATGGACCCGGATCAACTCGGCAACCACCTACACCAACCCCAAGATCGAGGTCGCGATCGACAACACGGATACCTACTCGAAGGGACGCGTCTACCTCTCACTGAACTCGCCCGAGAACGATGTCGAGGCGCTCGATCGGGAACAGCGGGCGGTCGACTTCCCGGCGGCGGCGAGCTACATAACGAACAACAGACTCACGGGAACGCCAAGCGGCAGATTCGGAGAAGTGGGCTACGTGTCGGTTGACTCCGCCGGAAATCTGTACGTGACCGATTGGGTCAAGAAAGTAGTCGACGAGTTCGACTCCACGGGCACATTCATCCGCAGCTTTCCGGCGCCGCGTGCGCACCCGGGCTACTTCACCGAAGGCAACGGTGGTGCAGCCGTCGATCCAACCAACGGACACCTCCTCATCTCCGAAGGAAGCTACGACTCAGAAACCGGAGCGGGCGCGGTGAAGGAGTTCGACGAATCTGCGAACTTCCTCGGCACCGATCGCGTCAACAGCGGAGAATTTTATGCGATAGGCCAACCCGTCGTCAATTCGTCCGGTTACGCCTACATACCGAGCTCGGACACGGTTACGATCTTCAATCCCGCTCCGACCGAGCCGGTTGTCACCTATCGCCAGGTCTCGAGCCCGACCGCGACCGGAGGCACGCTGGAGGGCACGGTCGACCCGAACGGAGGGGGCCAGGTCACGGAATGCGAGTTCGAGTATGTCGCAGGATCGGAATACCAGGAAGGCGCCGTCGACCCCTATGCCTCCGGGCAGACCGTGGCGTGCGGACCGGCGGCTCCATTCGGTGCGACGACGGACGTCAGCGCGCCGGTCGCGGGCCTGACCACCGGCGAAAGCTACAGGTATCGGATTGTCGTCCATAACTCCAACGTCGTGAAGTACGGGACGAATGAGGTCTACACGCCACAGGAAGTGCTTGGGCTCACGACCGAAGCGGCGAGCGAAATCGAGGAAGACTCCGCGACCCTCAACGCGTCCTTCTTCGGCAATGGTGAAGCCACGCAGTACGCCTTCGAATGGGGGCGGACAGAGGCGTACGGGACCACGACCACCGCGGGTTCGGCGTCACCGCCCAATGCAGCGCGGGAACCGGTGTCGGCCTCCCTCGAAGGCCTGGAGCCCTACAGCACCTACCACTTCCGGGTCGTCGCGACGAACGCCGGGGGGACGAGCCACGGCGAGGACGAGATGTTCACGACCACCCCCGGGATTCCGAGCGTCACCGGAGAATCGGTGACGGTCGTTCACTCCGACCGCGCGATCCTGCACGGACAGGTGGACCCGAACGGCGCCGTCACCAAGGCCCACTTCGAGTACGTGCCGGACGACGAATTCCTCGCAAGCGGCTTCGAAAATGCGATCGAAACGCAGCCGGAAAAGCCGATCGGTATGAGCAAGCACAGCCAGGAAGTGACGGCGCCGATCACGAAACTCGAGCCCGGGACGCTCTACCACTACCGGGCTGTGGGGGTGAACGAAGCGGGCACCGGAGTGCCGAGCACGCCGCATACGTTCACGACCTTTGCATTCACGAGGGAAGTCACGGACGGCTGCCCCAATGCCCATGTGCGCCAGCAGACGAGCAGCAGCCTGCTGCTGGACTGCCGCGCCTATGAGCTCGTGTCCGCGCGAAACTCCGGCGGGTACGACGTCGAGTCCAGCTTGGTTGCCGGCGAGAAGCCGTTTGCCAACTACCCTGATGCGCAGGCTCCGGGAGGTGACCCGCGAGTTCTTTACGGGGTTCACAACGGAGGCATCCCCGGTACCGGCAACTCGACCAACCGCGGCATCGATCCCTACGTGGCGACCAGGGGTGAAAACGGCTGGTCGACGAAATATGTCGGCATTCCCGCCGATGGCACGCCGTCGACCGTGCCCTTCAGCTCGAGTTTCATCGGCGCCGACTCCAGCCTCGGGACGCTGGCCTTCGGCGGTGACGAAATCTGCTCGCCGTGCTTCCCCGACGGAAGCACCGGAAATCCGATCCACACGCCGACCGCCGCCCTGGTTCAGGGAATGGCCGGCTCAATCCCCCATCCGAACGCGACCCCTGCGGGGTTCATCGGCAGCCCCCTGTCCGCAGACGGAAGCCACTTCGTTTTCGGTTCAACCTCGCAATTCGAGACGGATGGAAACAACAACGGCGACGTCTCGATCTACGACCGCAATCTGAACACGGGCCAAACGCACGTGGTGTCCAAGACGACCGGCGGCGCGACCATGACGGGCCCGGGCATCGGCGAGCTCGCCGTCTCGGCGAACGGATCGCGGATCGTGGTCGGCCAGTTGGTCTCGGAAACCGGCAACGCCAAGTACTGGCACCTGTACATGAACATCGGTGATTCAGGCAACACCGTCGACCTCACACCCGGCGCCACCTCCGGCGCCCTCTTCGACGGCATGACCGAAGACGGCTCCAAGGTGTTCTTCACCACCGCAGATGCGCTCACCACGAGCTCCGACCAGGACACCGATGGCAGCGCCGACCTCTATCAGGCCGCAGTGGGCCCGACGGGGACGGTCACACTCTCCCGGGTCTCCACCGGCGCCGAAGGGACCGGTAACTCCGATTCCTGTCAGCCCGACGCAAACACCGTCCACGAGCACTGGAACACAGCCGGCTCAGAGGAAGACTGCGGCGTGGTGGCCATCGGTGGCGGCCAGGGTCTGGCAAAGGAGGCGGGTACCGTCTACTTCCTCTCACCGGAGAAGCTCGACGGTTCGGCGAACGGAGTCGAGGACGCACCAAACCTCTACGTCGCGCGGCCCGGGAATCCGCCGGCGTTCGTCGCCACCCTGGAGTCGAGCGGCAACGCTCCGCTGCCCCCGTCCTCGCACCCCTTCGTGCGCTCCTTCGGCGCGTTCTCCAACCCGACCGGGGTCGCCATCGACCCGGTGACCGGGGGGATATACGTCCTCGACGTTGGCAACAACATCGGGCAGGGGTTCGTATACAAATTCACGGCTGACGGCCGGTCCGATCTGAGCTTTGGCCAAAACGGGAAGATCACAGTGTCCGGTGTTATCGGGCTGTACAACTTCCCCACTCAAATCGCAGTCGACGTCGATCCCGCGAGCCCGAACTACCGCGACCTCTACGTGCCCGAATTCCTGGGCAAGCTGAAGAAGTTCTCGCCCAGCGGCGAACAGCTGGCGACCTTGGAAACGTTCGAATCGGGCACGAGCGGCGTCGCCGTCAATCCCGCCAACGGCGACGTCTATGTGACCTCGTACTTCTTCAATGCGGGTCTGAAGTACAACTCCGCCGGGGAATTGCTCGGCTTCTTCCCGCTCGAAACACACTCGCCCGAACCCGAGAGTATCGCCGTCAGTGGGGCCGGCGAGGTGTACGTGGCCAACGGCGGCGGCACCTTGGCGCGCAAAGGGACGACCGAGGTGTATGACGAAGCGGGCACCTGGCTCAGGACGCTCGACGAAAATCCGTCATACGGTGTGGCGGTCGACCCCGTCGACGAAAACGTCTATGTCGATGACGGCAGCGAGGTGCTGGAGTTCGAACCCTCCGGTGCCACGATCGGCAGCCCGACCGGGGCAGGACGTCTCTCCCACTCGATCTCCCTCGCAGCGGAAGGGGGGACGCTCGTGATCGATAACCCGGGACAGACGGATGTCGAAGCCTACGGGCCGTCGGTGCTTCCTCGTGACGTCCAGACCGACAATCCGGTCGTCGTCGACAGCGTCAGCGAACCGGGGTCGGCGAAGACCGGGGACTTCCAGGTGACGCCGTCGGGAGACGACGCGGCGTTCACCTCGTCGCTGTCACTGACGGGTTATGACAACGGGGTCGTTCACCCGGAGGTGTTTCGCTACGACTCGGGAAGCGGTGTCGAATGCGCATCCTGCAACCCGACAAGCGAGCAGGCGATCGGAGACGCGTCGCTTCCGCGGCATGGCCTGGGCCTCAGCGATGACGGACGGGTGTTCTTCAACAGCACCGAAGGCCTGGTCGATCGCGACCTGAACGAAAAGGAAGATGCGTACCAGTGGGAGCCGAAGGCCTTCGAACTCGGTCAGGACGCGCCGCCGTGCCCGCGCGACGGTGGATGCCTGGAGCTGCTGTCAACCGGCACCAGCCCATTCGCCGCTGAGCTGCTCGGAATCAGCAGCGCCGGTGGGGATGCCTACTTCTTCACCCGGGACAAGCTGGCCGAAGAAGACGAAAACGGCAATACCGTCAAGATCTATGACGCACGGTCGTTCGGAGGCTTCCCCTTCGTTCCGACTCCGCCCCAGTGCAAGGCGTCCGACGAGTGCCACGGTCCAGGGTCACCCGCGCCCCCCGCGCCCCAGATCAAGAGCTACGCCCCGACCCCGGGCGGAAATCTGCCACCGTGCAAGCGCGGCTTCGTCCCGAGGCACGGCGATTGCGTACGGCGCACGGGTAATCGCCGCCGTCACGGGCACCGGCATCGTCATAGGAAAGGCCACCGCGGGAAGCCGCATCGGAGTGAGGGGCGATGAGTGTGAAGAGCAGGTACAAGTTCGCGATGGTGGTTGCGCTTGCGGTGACTCTGTTTGCTGCGCTCGCCGGGCCCGCCCAGGCCAGTGAGGCGATCGAATCGTTCAAGACGGGCGCCATAGAAAACAGCCAGCAATCGCCGCCGCAGGGCCTCGGAGAAGTGGTGGCCGAAGGCTTCGCCCAGGAAACGCCCAGCAGCGAAGAATTCACGATCGAAAGCCGCGAAGGTGAGATCAAGGGCGTCGAAGTCTCACCCTCCACCACATACATCGACCCGGCGGTCTCGAAACCTCGCCTGAGCGACGTCGCGCCTGGCTTCTACGTCACGATTTTCGGAGAAGTGTCCGGCCCCGACACGGTCATCGCCAATCACGTGATGATCGATCCACCGCAGGCCGGAGGGCACCCCGATCTGTCCACATCCTTCACCCTCGGCAGCCCCGGAGAACCGGAAGCTGCGAGGAATGTGATCTTCCGGGCCCCCGAGGGCATCTTCGGCAACCCGAATGCCGTCACCAACTGCACCTCGGCGGACTTCGCGCTGGATCGCTGCCCCTCGAACTCGCAGGTCGGCCTGATCACCGTGAACGCGAACTACGAAGGTAGTCCCGACTTTCTCATGGGCACGGCGCCGATCTTCATAGTCGAACCGGTGGGGGAAGACACGGCGCTGCTCGCGTTCGTCGTTCCGACCCTGAACATTCCGATCAGCATCCCGGTGACCGTGCGCACCGCGTCGGACTACGGGTTGACCTTCACCGTCGCCAACATCACCCAGCTCACACCCCTCGCCGGAGCGAATCTCACGATCTGGGGATTCCCCGCCCTGGCAGCACACGACAAAGAGCGCTTTCCAAAAGGAGCGCCTGGAGCGCCGTCCAACTGCGTCGGCCTTCCGAATGCGGGGTGCATCGGCCAGCCGACACCCTCGAGCATCCCGGTTCACCCGCTCACCGACAATCCGACGACCTGCACCGGGGAGCCGCTGGTCACCACGCTTGAAGTGCAGACCTACGGGGATCCGTCCCATATCTCCCAGAGACAATCGGAATACCCGGAAACCATCGGCTGCGATCTGGAGGTGTTCACGCCGGTCCTCTACGCAAGCCCGACGACAAACGAAACGGACGCGCCATCCGGCCTCAACCTTGATCTGAGCGCCCCCCAGTTCCTCGGCTTCGCCGCCTCGCCGTCGGAGCTGCGCAAAGCGGTGGTGACCCTTCCCGACGGCTTCACGGTCAACCCGGATGCCGCCGACGGCCAGTCGATGTGCACGGAAGCCGAGGCCAACTTCGATTCGGAAGGGCCGGCACACTGTCCCGACAGCGCCAAGATCGGCACCTTCTCGATCGGCACCAAAGCCCTCAACGGACGCCTCGAAGGCGCCGTGTACATCGGCGAACCAAAGCCGGGCGACCAGTACAGGCTCTTCGAGATCGCGTCTGGGTTCGGCATCAACGCGAAGTTCGTCGGCTCGATCAAACCGGACCCGACGACCGGACAGCTCACGGCGTACTTCGAAGACCTGCCCCAGGTCCCGTTCGACGACTTCCAGCTCCACCTCTTCGCTTCCGATCGCGGCCTGATGGCGACCCCGACC
The DNA here is from genome assembly GCA_963805455.1 of uncultured Solirubrobacterales bacterium. Lineage (GTDB taxonomy): Bacteria > Actinomycetota > Thermoleophilia > Solirubrobacterales > 70-9 > VRUE01. The sequence goes on along the minus strand of CAWDUJ010000003.1, from coordinate 236,715 downwards.
GCGTGCACCATCTACACGACCAAAGCCGAGTTCTATCCCTGGAACGCGGCTCTCGCGGAACAGGGGTCGAGCCAGACCTTCGGACTCGATTCCGGCCCCAACGGGAGCCCCTGTCCGGGCCGGGTCAGGCCGTTCAACCCGGGGCTGCGGGCCGGAACCTCCAACCCCGACGCGGGCAGCTTCAGCTCCTTCACCCTGAAGCTCGACCGGCAGGATGGGGATCAGTTCCTGGGCAAGCTCAACTTCACGATGCCGCCGGGGCTGACCGCGAACCTCCATGGCATCGTCTATTGCCCGGAGGCTGCGATCGCGGCCGCGGCCCGGCAGCTTGGGCGCGCGGAGCAGGCCAGTCCCAGCTGCCCGGCCAACTCCCAGATCGGGACGACGAATGTCGCGGCGGGGCCGGGCTCCCATCCGTTCCACGCGGTGGGCGACATATACCTCGCCGGACCATTCCAGGGCGCCCCGCTGTCGCTCGTCGCGATCACACCGGCGCTGGCGGGGCCGTATGACTACGGCACGGTGGTGGTCCGGGTCGCAATCCGCATCGACCCGCACGACGCCCACGTGATTGCCGACTCGGAAACCGTGCCCGCGATCATCGGAGGAGTCCCGATCCGGATGCGCTCGATCCAGGTCAACATCGACAAGCCCAACTTCATGATCAACCCGACCAATTGCGACCCCTTCACGGTCGACTCGCAGGGGATCGGGGATCAGGGCAGCGTCGCCGGCTTCTCCTCGCCGTTTCAGGCGGTGAACTGCTACTCGCTGCCGTTTGCCCCGACGTTTGCCGTACGGCAGCTTGGTGGACGAAAGGCAACGCCCCGAAGCAAGGATCCGGCGCTGCAATTCGATCTCCGCACGCGGCCAGGGGATGCGAACATCCGGTCGGTCGCCGTGACCCTGCCGAAGGCGTTCGCGATCGACCAACGGCACCTGGGCAACATCTGCTCGAGGGCGCAGCTGGCTGCGGAACACTGCGCGGGTCGGCAGCCGATCGGCGCAGCGGTCGTCGAGACCCCGCTCCTCGAGCAGCCGCTCAGGGGCCCTGCCTATGCGGTCTCAGGCTTCGGCAAGCTGCCGCATGTCGTCTTCATCCTCGGCGGTCAGGTGGCAGTCATGCCGGAAGCCGAGTCCTCCTCGGTGAAGGGGCGGCTCAAAACCATCGTGCCGGTCGTCCCCGACACTCCGGTCGGCCACTTCCGCCTCAACCTCTTCGGCGGGGGCAAGGGCTACATCGTCAACACGCGGGATCTCTGCGGCGCGCCGGCGGTCTCGAAGATCGTGATCACCGGCCAGAACGGTCGGAAGGTCACGCGGCGGGTCCCGACGAAGACCGCCTGCGGAAACAAAAAAGAGTCGCAGGGGGCCCGGCATCACAGGAGCGGGGCGTAGCTGAGGACGTCGGCGGCGGACCGCTGCAGCGCTAACATGGACCCGGTGCCCCCCCTCGCGGGTGGGCAAACGAGGTCACAGGGATGTTCAAGCTGCCAGGCCGACCTGCCAAGGCTGCCCTTCGTGCGGCCAGGCGTTTGGCGCGTGGAAAGGGCAGGACGCGAGCCCTCATCCTGTGCGCGCTCGCGGTCGCAGTCTGCGTCCTCGCGGTGCCGGTCTACGCCGAGCGCTCTCAGTCCGAGGGCCTGACCGTCTACCTGCGGGGCGGCGTTTCTCCGCGGACGCTTCCCCGCGACCACCCGAGCCCAGTCTCCGTGCGCCTTCAGGCCGGGATCCAGACGAGGGATTCCGTCCCGCTGCCACGCGTCAAGAAGATCAGCCTTGAACTCGCCTACCGGGGTGCGCTCGACACGGAGGGCCTGCCCCTCTGCCGTCGGACCCAATTGCGCGCACTCGACATCCGTCACGCCCTTGCGACATGTGGCCGGTCTCTCGTCGGCAGGGGAAGCCTCTACTCGCGCGTCTTCGTGCCTTCTCAGACTCCGTTCGGCCTCCATTTTCGCCTGCTTGCCTTCAACGGGAAGACCCATCAAGGCCGGACTGCGATCTGGGTCCTCGCCTACTCACCAAATCCGCCGATCTCCTTCGTCCTTCCATTCCATGTGCATCGACAGAAGGGCCCCTTCCACACGGTGTTGGTCAGCGAAGTCCCGCCCGACCTCGGCACCTGGCCTCATTTCGCCCGCTTCAACATGGTCGTCACCCGCCGGTATCACTTCCGTGGTCAGGTGCACAGCTACCTCCGGGCATCCTGTCCGCTGCCCCCGCGGTTCACCTCGGGGCTTCTATCGCTCGCCCGCGCGACCTTCAGCATCGACAACGGCCCCGACCTGAACGTGGAAACCGTCCGCACCTGCCGTGCCGCCGCTTGAGCGGCCTCTGTCCTAATCGACGGTGAGCTCTCGGGGCGTGCGGTCAGGCGCGACAGAGATGCGCGGGAGAATTGGTCCTATGGCGAGGGGGACGTAGAATTGATTGCCATGGGGGGGAGCCCGGGTGAGGCGAGGCTTCGCACAGCCGTCGTCGGCCTGGTCGTCGTCCTGATCTGCTGCGGGGCTCTCGGCATCGCCGGACTCGGCGTCGAAGACAGGCTCGAGCCAACCTCCCTGATCGTGCCGGGGACCAACTCAGCGCGCGGACAGGCTCTCGCCGAAGAGCATTTCGGGGACTCCTCGCCGTTCGCGGTCCTGCTTCGGGGACCGCGCGGCGCGATCGAAAGGCAGGGCCCGCCGCTTGTCAGGGAGCTCCGCCGCGATCCGCGGCTGACCGCGATCTCTCCCTGGGACCGCGGCTCCGTCGCCTATCTGCGTCCCGGGCCCGGCCGGGCGATCATCCTGCTCGACTACCACCTACCGCTCGACGTCGCCATGCGCGACACCGTGCCCGCCCTCGAACGCACCCTCTCAGAGCGGGTACACCCGCCGGTCGAAGCGATCCAATCCGGTTACGCCAGCGTCTCGCGCGCGCTGCAGAAGGAATCACTGAGCGCGACCGAGCGCGCCGAGCTGATCGCGGCGCCGCTCCTGCTGATCGTCCTCCTGCTCGTCTTCCGCTCGGTCATGGCGGCGGCGATCCCGCTTGCGTTCGGCGCGCTCACGGTCATCGCGGGTCGCGGCATCCTCGTCCTCCTCGACTCGGTGATGACGATCGAAGCCCTCTCGGTGGTCGTCTGCACGATGATGGGGCTGGCGCTCGGGGTCGATTACTCGCTGTTCATCGTCTCCCGTTTTCGTGACGAGCTGGCGGGGGGAGCTTCGCCATGGCAGGCCGCAATGACCACGAGGCGGACGGCAGGCCGCACCACGCTGTTCGCCGGCGCAACCCTCTTCACCTCGATTCTCCTCTCGTCCTTCCTGCAGCCGGGCTCGCTGCTCCTCTCGCTGGCGACCGGACTTGTGGTCGTCACACCGATCAGCGTGGCGATCGCCTGGATCGCGCTGCCCGCGCTCCTGGCGCTCTTGGGGGAGCGGATCAACATGGGCGCGATCGGAAATCGGGCCCCCGCCCGGCCCCGGTCTCGCGTCGCGGCCATCGCCGATTCCGCGCTGCGCCGCCCGGCCATGGCCGCCGTGCTGATCTCCGCCCCGCTGGTGTTGCTTGCCGTGCCCGCCCTGGCGTTCAACACCGGCGCCCCGGGGGTCAACGAGCTCCCGAAGTCGAGTCCCGCTCGTCAGAGCGCTGAAGCGATCGACCGCGCAGTCGGCCCCGGCTGGGAGGCTCCATTCGAGATCGTCGTCGCCGCCCGGCAGGGCCCGATCACGACCCAGGATCGGCTCGCGCTGCTCGTTCGGGCGCAGCGCCGAATCGCAGCCCGCCCGGAGGTGCGGGCGGTGATCGGTCCGGCTCCCATCCAACGGGCCGTCCGGCCGCTGCATGGGCTCGGCGGGCGCCTTGCGTCCAGTGGGCCCGCCAGCCCGACCCATCTCTCCGACATCGGTCCCGGCCTGCGCCGCGCCGCCGCCGCCGTGGCCCACCTGCGCGCCGGCCTCTCGCGCGCCGCGAGTGGCAGCGGTCTGCTCGGGGAGGGCTCTGAACGGGCCGGTGCCGGTGCCAGCCTGCTGGCCGGGGGGCTCGAACGCGCCGCCGCCGGCGGGTCTCGCGCCAGCGAAGCGCTGGGACGGCTCGCGACCGGCAGCGGTCGATTGGCAGAGGGTCAACGAGAAGCGTTGAACGCGGGCCTGGCCCTGGAAGTCGAACTTCACGCCCTGGTTCCCAGTCTTCGCAGCAAGGCGCTGCGACGAGCACGCCGTGTCGCCAATGAGTTGGAAAAGGCGGCCAAGAGCGACCCATCGCTGAAAGCGGTGGCCAAGCAGGAGCGGCTGCTCGCCCGTGTGCTCGCGTCCGAGCGCGACAAGGTCCGGGGCATGCGGGAAGTCGCGATCGAACTGCACGGTGCGCTCAAAGAGCTCGCCGCCGGCGGCACCCGGCTCGAAAACGGGACGCGCCGCCTTGCGGGCAAGGGGGAAGAGCTGAAGGGAGGCCTCGAGCTGCTGAGCTCCGCCGCGCATCGCCTCTCCGCCGGGCTTGCCGCCCTGAACGGCGGCGCCGGGGCGCTGCAGCGCGGGCTCTCAAACGGCTACAGCCGCTCCTACGCGCTGCAGCGCGGGCTCGGGCGCGCGGGGGTCCGCGTCAGCGCTGCCGCGGCCCCGCTTGCTCGCGGCGCACGCGAACTGCGTCGCCGCTCGCCCGGTCTCTTCGACTCCGGTTACTTCGTCCTCTCGGCGATCGATGGAGCACCACCGGTCCCCCGCGGCCTCGCGGGGGAGGCGGTCAACGTGGGACAGGGTGGACAGGCCGCGCGACTGCTCGTCGTTTCCACCGACCCCTTCAACACGGCCGGTTCGCGGGCCACGGGCGAGCTTCTCGACAACGAAGCCCAGCGCCTGTCGCGGGAAGGCAATCTGGTGACCGGCGTCAGCGGAGGGGCCGCGATCCTCAACGACTACGGGTCTGCGACCAAGTCGCGGCTGCCACTGGTGATCGGGGCAATCGTCCTGATCACCTTCCTGATGCTGGTCGCGATCCTCCGCGCGCCGCTGCTCGCGGGGCTGGCGGTCGGCCTCAACCTCCTCACGGTCGCCGCCGCGGTCGGGGTCGTCAGCCTCATCTGCAAGATCCCCGCGGGCTATCCGCTGGGCGGGCACAGCTATATCGACACGGTCGGCGCGGCAGGGATCTTCGGGGTCACCTTCGGCCTCTCGATCGACTACGCGGTCTTCCTCCTCGCCCGCATGCGCGAAAGGCGTGATGCCGGCGCCGACAACGCGACCGCGATCGCCTTCGGCCTCGAGAAGACCGCCGGGGTGATCACCGGCGCGGCGGCGATCATGGCGGCCGTCTTCATCTCCTTCGCCGGGGCGCCGATCGCCACCGTGAGCCAGCTCGGCGTGGGGCTCACGGTCGCGATCCTGCTCGATGCGACGGTGGTCCGGATCGTCCTCCTGCCGGCGCTGATGCTGATGCTCGGGGATCGGGTCTGGCATGTTCCGACCGCTCTTCAGCGGTTCCTGCCGAGTTTTGATCTCCACGGAGCTTCTTCGGATGACGTGGGCGCGTAAAAGAATCCTTCGAGCGGGCGGCCTGGTGTTCGCCGGGTTGGTGCTGAGCGCATCGGCCGGGGCCGCGGTCGCACCTGAACGCTCCGAATATGTCAGCAGGCTCGAGGCGATATGCAAGCCCGGCGTCGAAACGACCCAGGAAGCGGTCCTGGGCGTGCGCTCGGACATCAAAGCCGAACGCCTCGCCGTTGCTGCGGGAAAGCTCGGCAGAGCCGCTGGGATCTTCGACGGGACCGTGCGGAAGATCTCCGCCATTTCGAGGCCACCGCAGGACGCGACCCACCTTGCCAAGTGGTTCGGGTACCTGAAGCTCCAGAAGTCCTATTTGGGCCGGGCGGCCGCATCTCTGCGCGCGGAGAAGATCCCCCGCTACCAGCACAACGCCGTGCTCTTCGTCCACAACGGCAATCTCGCAAACGATGTGGTGATCGCCTACGGCTTCAACTACTGCCGCTTCAAGTTCTCCCGCTTCAACTAACGGCTCGCGGTAGAAAGCTGTTTGATTCAGTTTCTGAGTCTGACGCGATATTGAATCGGATTAATTGACTTTCGCGGTTGAGTGATGTACTAATTAGCCAACACTTCCTCGGGTCCCCCTGGCTCGGGGAACAGGCCACCCCCACTCGGGTGGCAGCGGGGCCGGCCCGGTGTCCTGTGCCGGGAGGCGCCATAGCGGTACCCATTGCGAGCCCGTTCCGGGGCCTTTCCCGGGTCCCAGGATGAGTCGTGGTGGAAGAGGGAGCGGTCGGGCGCCTAGCGGGTTTCCCAGCCCACGGCGCCCGGCCCCCTACCTAACCCTGCGCCGGCGGAATTCCGCGATCGCCTCCTCGAAGGAGCCCCGCGAAAAGTCCGGCCAGAGCTCATCGGAGAAGACAAGCTCCGATTCGGCCACCTGCCAGAGGAGATAGTTGGACAGGCGCCGCTCCCCGCCTGTGCGTATCAACAGCTCGGGGTCATGCATGTCCGGCGCGTAGAGGCCGCCTCGGAATTCTTCCTCGGTTGTTCCCTCGAACACCTGGGCCGCGCGCAGGATCTCGGTCCGCCCGCTGTAGCTGAAGGGAACGAAGAGGGTGACCAGATCATTGGCGGCGGTCAGCTCATCGGCCCATTGCATCCGCTCTGCGAGGCTTGCGGGAACCGGGCTGCCGCGCTCGCCGATGAATCGCAGGCGCACGTTCTCGGCGTGAAGTTCGGGCGTCACCCGGTCGATGTACTCCGCGATCAGATCGATCAGGTCGTCGACCTCTGCCTGAGGGCGGGCCCAGTTCTCGGTCGACAGGGCGTAGACGGTGAGCTCTCTGATCCCGAGCTCGACCGCGTCGCGCAGCCTCGCTCGCACGTTCTCCGCGCCGGCTCGATGTCCAGCGGCGACCGGCAGCCCCCGCGCCTTCGCCCAGCGCCCGTTGCCATCGGTGATGATGGCGACGTGGATCGGGCCCTGGGGCTCATCCATGGCGGCGCAGGCGCATCGTGGCCATGATCAGCCGCACGGTCGGGTCGAGTGATTCCAACAGACGCCCCCTGATCGGCCGAGCGTATCCACTGTCGGCACCGGGAGAACTCAGGTAGAAGCCTGCGACTCCGGTGAGGATGGCGCGGTGTCTGCGCGCATGGGGCAGATCCCCAATCGCTGCTCTGGCGCGGTCGGCGAGCAGCCCGATCCGAATCGCCGCCTGCTCGTTGTCGGCGAAGTAGTTGAGGTAGTTGTGCTCTCCGGCCACGCTGTCGTCATCGCGGTCGATCATGTCGTCGAGCAGCACGGTCAGCGCCCCGATTGGAGGGAAATAGGCCGCATCGATCAGGGCCGCCTCATCGGCCGTCGTCCGAGGGTCGGCCGCGGAGGCGATCAGGGCGTGAGTCGCCACCGAAGAGCACGCCCCGGCAGCGAGCTCCCACCAGAGGTATCCCGGCGCGGACTCCTGCCGGGTGGCCCACGCCTCGAGCTCGTCTGCGCCGGCCTGAGCCACGGCATGTGTGTGGCTCTGACCCTCGCCACAGCGCTCGGCGGTGCGCCGGAGCAGCGGCAGCATGGGCTCGGAGGCCGGCAGTTTCGCAACGGCGTCTTGGCAGGCGGCGACCAGGGCGTTCAGGTAGCCGCCATCCTCGGGCTGTGGGTGATGAACGTAATAGTCGCCTGACCTGGTGCCGGGAGACACGGCGTCGGAGATCGCACCGTGGAGGGCAAGGCCATCCGCCAGTGGATTGCGTACCGGGTCCTCGCCGATCGTGTCCAGATAGTCGATTGCGATCTGCAGGGGGGCCATCGCTTTCAGCGCCTCCGCTCGACGCTCCCGGGGGGCCAGAATTGCGAATACCGCCGTTGCTTCGGGGTTGCGTCCCTTGGCCTGCAGTGCCGAGAGCGCTGCGGCTCGCAGGAGGGGGTCGGGGATGGTCAGGGCACGGATCCGCCAGCGGTCCAATTCCCCGCGCATGATCGGGAGGATCTCCCGCTCGTAGGCGACGAGCGACGAAACCAGCGTGGCCGCATTGGCTGCGAATTCAGGTCCCATGCCAGTAGTGTCGCCGCTGCTCCGCTCGGCCGTTTCGCCTCAGCGGGAGAGGGCGGTGACGGCCAGAGCGACCCAGGCCAGCATGAATCCAATCAGGATCCTCGAGCCCAAATGAACACGCTTCCATCGGGGCATCCTTCTTGCTCCGCGACCTGGCGATCGATGACGCCGAGGAGCTCCACGATCTGATCTCGACCAACCGTCGGTACCTCTCAGCCTGGATGCCATGGGCGCCGAAGCAGACGTACGAGGACACCGTCGCGTTCATCGACCTGGCACGCCGGCAATCGGCCGACGACGGGGGTGCTCACTTCGCCATCCTCGACGGCTCGACGATCGTCGGCGTGGTCGGCTTCCAACCGATCGATCGGGCCAACCGCTCGGTCAACGTCGGCTACTGGCTCGACGAGCAGCACCAGGGCAACGGCATCGCCACCAGGGCGGTCAGGGCCGCCTGTCAGCCGCCTTCTCGACCTGGGGTCTGATCCGGGTCGAGATCCGGGTCGCGGTCGAAAACAGCGCGTCTCAGAAGCTGGCCAAGCGTCTGTCCTTCACGCGGGAGGGCGTCCTCCGCCAGGCCCAGATCGTCAACGGCGTCGCCCTCGATTGCGCCGTCTACTCATTGCTTGTCAGTGACGCCGGTGCCTCGGCGGCAGCACCCGGAAATGCTTGACCGCCGCCGGGCCGCGGAGTCCCGTCGGGCCGATCGCGCGCACGCGCAGCACGTGGCGCCCGTGAGGCACCCAGTAGCGCAGGGGTGAGTGGCAGCGCCGGTAGCGGCCGCGGTCGCGCTTGCATTCGAACCCCCTGTGCTTCGTCCGCGAGTAGAAGCGAAAGCTGGCGCGGATGTGGCGGTGGCGAGTGCGGGTCACGTACCAGAAGTCGTCGGTCAGAAGGAGGATCGTGCGAGGCCGCCGCGGAGCCCTGCGGCGCCGATGGCGTGGGTCGGTTGCAGTCGAGAACGGATCGGTGGAGGTGAAGATGCGACCGTCGGAGCCGACCAGGGCGCAGAGCGAGGTCGAGGCGCAGGAGGCGCCGAACAGCGCGTTTCGCGGCGGCTGGCCGAATTCGTGCTGGAAGAGAACGAGGTTTTCGAAGTGCCAGGAGCCCGCCGGCGCGGTCGGATCGGCCGAGGAGAGGACGTCGCCGTTGTTGTCGACCGCCACGCAGCGGCTCAGCGGTGGGGCAGGAGACGCCCGTGATCAGCACCGAGCCGCCGGCATTCGCCTCGCTCCAGGTCGCGGCCCCGCCGGCGGGGAAGGTCGAGCTGAGGATGTTGCCGCCCTCGTTGCCGGCGGCGCAAAGGGAGGATTCGACGCAGTCGACCCCGCCCACGTCGCCGGCTCCTCCCGGTGTTCCCACTTCCGTCCAGGCCGAGGCGCCGCCGGTCGGTTCGGTCGAGACGACGATCCGCCCTTCCCGGGCGACGGCGACGCAGAGCGACGGGGTCCCACAGGAGACGCCCTGGAAATCGAGCGAGCCGTCGAGCTGGGTGACCTGCCACTGGCCCGAGGTCGGACTGGTCGAGGTCAGCACCCTGCCGCCGGGGATGCCCGATTGGGCGGCGGTGACAGCGGCGCAGAAGGACGGCGAGGGACAGGACACGCTCGAGAGGTGGGTGGCGCCGTGCCCACCGGGCTCGTTCACGACCGTCGGCGACCAGGCGGCGGCGCCCCCCGTCGGATCGGTCGAGACGTAGACGAAGCCTTCGTGGGTGACCGCGACGCAGAGGCTCTGCGAGGCGCAGGAGACCGCCTGCAGCCTGCCGCCCGGCGTCGGGCAGTGCGGTTCCCCTTCGACGCAGGTGATTCCGGGCCCGACCGGGAAGGGCGGATTCACCACGTGCCAGCTCGAGCGGCCGCCGGTCGGCGCCTGCGAGAAGGCGAGCGTGTCGCCGGAGCCGACCACCACGCAGAGGGACTCGGTCGGGCAGGAGATCCCGGTCAGGCCTTCGCTGACCGGAATCCGTTCTTCGTCGGTCGGTTTTCGTCGACGAACGCCGGGGGCAGCTGCCGCAGGGACCAGTGCGCGGCGCTCGCCGGTCCGGGGGACGCGGCGAGGCCAACGAGGAACGCGATGGCGCAGCTACAGGTAATGAACATAGATTTCATAGCTCGGCTCTGGATTATGGCCGAGTAGGGTGAGCGGCCGTGCGTCCGTCCACCCGAACTCTGACCCTGCTCGGAAGCTCGGCGGCGATTTTCTCGCTGCTCTACTGGGTCTCCGACCTGATCGAGGCGCTCCAGGGCGGGTTCTCGGATGGCCAGCTGCTGCTGACCCTGGTTGCCGAGGCGGCGATACCCCGATCGTTATGCCTCTGGTTGGTGCAACGGAGCCGAATGGGGCGCCTCGGGGCGATCAGCGCCTGGGCGTACGCATACGCCTTCGTCTTCTTCACCTTCACGGTGGTCTACGCGTTGGTTGACGGGACTCCCGACTACGACGCCCTGACCGACGATCTCGGCCCGTGGATGACCCTCCATGGCGCGATCATGCTGTTCGCGGGAATCGGGTTCGGTGTCGCGGTTGCGCGCGCAGGGATCCTGCCCGCATGGACCGGATACACGCTCGCCGCCGGCGTCGTCCTCGTCGTCGCGACCCAGGGGGCGCCGGAGGGCTTCCAGCTCGTGGCAGCCGCGGTGCGCGATCTCGCGATAGGTGCCATGGGCCTTGCTGTGGTCAACTCGGATCCCACGGCCGCTCCATCCAACTGAGCAGGGCCCAGCCGGGAACTTCGGCGCCGAGCGGTGAGCGGATTTCCCCGCGCGAGAAGGTGGAGAGGGCGGCATTGCGGGTGCCCAGCTGCCAGACACCCTCGCCGAGCGCCGGTGTGAAGCCGTCGCCGAGGACGGAGTCGAGGAGGAAGAAACGGATGAAGATCCCGTGGCTGACGATCAGGGGCCGCTCGCCCCAGGCACCGGCCTCGAGCGCCTGCTTCAGCCTGCGCACCCTCGCGACCGCCGCCTCGAAGGGCTCGCCCAGCACCAGCTCGCCGACATAGTCGAGCACCTCCGGCCCGAGGCCGGTGGCGGCACCGATGGAGGTGGCGGTTTCTCGCGCCCGAACCATGTGGCTGCTGAGCAGGCACGTCACGCCGGAGCCCCGCAGCGCGTCTCCGGCCCACTCCGCCTGGCGACGACCCAGCTCGGTGAGGCGGTCGCCCTCGAGATCGCCGAGCGCCTCCTCGCCACGATGGGCGTTGTGAGCGGACTGGCCGTGGCGTAGGAACAGGGCTCGCTGGGGCATTTGGAGATCAGGCTGACTGGGTCGCGATCGCGGGTGCGCAGGAGGCGAGCTCGTTGTCGGCCGGCATGTCGCGGCGGAGGCTGGCGAATGCGATCCCGCCGAGCAGCAGCGGGAGCCAGAAGAGGATGACGCGATAGGCGAGGACCGCCGCCGCGGTCCCGGCGGCCGCAGTTCCGTAGACGATGAAGGTGCCGATCAGGCCGCCGTCGATGCCGCCGATGCCGCCGGGGATCGGGAGCAGGCCTCCGAGCTGGCCGATCAGATAGCCCATCAGCATCACGGTTATCGGGGGGGAGAGGCCGAAGGCGCGGAATGTCGCCCAGAGCACGGCGTTGTCGAACGCCCAGTAGCCGAGCGAGCCCGCGATGACCCGGATGTTCCCAGAGCGGAGTATCTGGAATGCCTCAGTGGTGCCGTCGATCACCGCGGTCCGCGTGTGGCTGATGCCGCGGCTCAGCCGGGAGGCGTCGGGGCCTGGGGTGCCGCCGGGCCCCAGGCGCGGCAGCAGGGCGACAGCGCCGATGACCAGGATGGCGGCGGCGGCGGGCACGGCGGTGAGCCAGATCGATAGGTCGGGGCCGAACAGCCCGACCGCCAGCGCCGCCCCGATCAGGGCGACGGCGAGGAAGTTGACTCCGCTCTTGATCAGGAAGAAGGCGACCGACCGGCGCGCGATGCGCGGGCCGTCCATGCCACCGCGGTGGAGGATCCAGGCCCCGAGAGCGAGCCCACCGGCGCCGCTCGCGGGGACGAGCGAGCCCATCGCCAGCTCGGCGCCGCCGATCTGCCAGCTCCGCCGCCGACTGAGGCCGGTGCAGAAGATCGGGCCGAACATGAGGACGTAGGAGGCGAAGGAGAGCCCCTCGAGCAGCGTCGCCAGCACCAGCCAGCCGGGATCGGCTTCCTCCAGCAGGTCGCGCACTTCGCCCAGGCCCGGGGCGAGGACGAAGATCGCGATCAGAACCGCGAGGGCGCCGATCGCCTGCAGGGCCCGCCGCAGAAGCGCGCGGTTCTGAAACTCCTGCGGGAGCTGGGCTCCCGGGGCGAGGGAGACGCCGGAGTCGGACGAGGCGGGCACACCACAAAACCTAGGGACCCGCTCGCTTCGGGGTCGTTTCTAGCTGTGTCCGCTCGGCAGGTGCCAGTGGTGGGGCTCGATCAGCGTCTCTGCCTCTCCCGGGCCCCAGGACCCCTGCTCGTAGAACTCCAGCGGCGATGGGTCGCGGAGGAGCGGGTCGGCCACCTCCCAGAGGCGCTCGACCCCTTCCGAGGTGGTGAAGAAGGTGCGGTGGCCGACGAGGACGTCGTGGATCAGGCGCTCGTACCCGTCCAGTGCCTGCTCCGGGCCGCCGAAGCCGTCGCCGTAGCTGAAGTGCATGTGGGCCTGGCCCAGCCGCAGCGTCGGGCCGGGGAGCTTGGCGAGGAAGCTCGACGAGATGCTGCCCGGGTCCCCGAGCTCGAAGGTGAGGTGGTCGCATCCGAAGCTCTCGGCGAAGTGCCGGGTGTCGATCGAGAACATCCTCCGCGGCGGCTTCCTGAAGGCGACCGTGAGGGTGTGGCGCGACTGCGCCAGGCGCTTCCCCGTCCGCAGGTAGAACGGGACGCCGGCCCAGCGCCAGTTGTCGACGTGGGCGGTCAGCGCGACATAGGTCTCCGTGTCGGAGTCGGGCGCGACCCCCTCTTCGTCGCGATAGCCGGCGTACTGGCCGCGAACGACCTGACTCGGGTCGATCGGCAGCATCGCGTCGAAGACCTTCTGCCGCTCGGCCATCAGCGGCTTCGAGTCGAGCGAGTTCGGAGGCTCCATCGCGACGAACCCGAGGACCTGGAAGAGGTGGGTGACGACCATGTCCCTGAAGGCGCCCGTCTGCTCGTAGAAGCTGGCCCGCATCCCGATCCCGAGGGTCTCGGGGACGTCGATCTGGACGTGGCTGATGTTGTTCCGGTTCCAGACCGGCTCGTACATCCCGTTGGCGAACCGCATCGCGAGGAGGTTCTGGACCGCGTCCCGCCCGAGGTAGTGGTCGATGCGGAAGATCTGCTCCTCCTCGAACGTCCGGTGCAGCAGCTCGTCCAGCGACCGCGCCGAGTCGAGGTCGGTCCCGAACGGCTTCTCGAGGATGATCCGGGCGCGGGGGGCGAGGCCCTCGTCCCCGAGGCCCTCGATCACCTCGGCGTGCGCGCTCGGCGGCAGCGAGAGGTAGTGCAGAAACCGCGGCTCTCCGCCCACCTCCTCGGCGGCGCTGCGGACCGCATCTCCCAAGGCGGTGAAGCCGTCACCGAGGTGGGCTGTCCGCAGCATCGGGGCGAATCGCTCCCACGACTCGGTCGAGGTCGGTCCGTGACCGCACTCGTCCACCGCCTCTCGGACGAGGGCGGCGAACTCCTCGTCATCCATCTCCCCGCGGGAGACGCCGATGATGATGAAGCGCTCGGGCATCAGCCCCGCATCGGCGAGGTGGAACATCCCCGGGAGGAGCTTTCGCCGCGCGAGGTCGCCGGTCGCTCCGAAGAGGACGATCACGTGATCCTCGGGGACGGTCGCCGTCGGGCCGACCACGGGCGCCGCTGCGGTCTCGACGCTCATGGCCGATCAGTTTGACGTAGTCCACATCCGTCACCTGAGCCTATTGCCGATCGACCGATACGGCCGATAGGTTCCTGAGTCGATGAGAACAAGACTCCGGACCCTCACTGCCAGCCTCCTCGCGATCGGCCTGATGGTCCTGGCGACCGCCTCGTTCGCTCGCGCAGCCGACACCGTCTACTGGGGCGACTACGGGAGCGGCCTTCTCGGCTTCGCAAATCTCGCCGGTGGGGGTGGGGGATTCCTCGACCTGACCGGGGCAAGCGCTGACAAAATCAACGGCCTGGCGATCGACTCGGTGGCCGGCAGGATCTATTGGGCTGACTCAACCCCCGGCAGCATCCAGTTCGCCAATCTCGGTGGCGGCGGTGGGGGTGTGTTGAACATCGCCGGAGCTACGGACGAACCCTCAAACAACTGGTTCGAGGGCTTGGCGATCGACCCGGCCGCCGGCAAGATCTACTGGGGGAACGAAGGGGAGGACAAGATTTCTTGGGCGAACCTGAATGGGAGCGGCGGGGGTGACCTCGATACCGGGAAAGCGCCTCTCAACAATCCGTTCGGCATCGCGATCGATCCTGCAGCCGGGAGGGTTTATTGGACCAACCGAGGAGCAACCGGAGGAATCGCTTTCGCCAACCTTTCGGGTGGTAGCGGCGGCGAAATCAGTACCGCGGGGGCGACGATGAATGAACCCGCCGGGCTGGCGATTGACAAGGCGGGGGGCCGCATCTACTGGGGCAACTACGAAACCGACACGATCTCATTTGCGAACCTGAACGGGACCGGTGGAGGTGACCTCAACACAGCGGGGGCGACAGTGGATGGGCCGTTCGGGGTCGCGGTGGATCCCGTCGCTGGCCGGGTCTACTGGACGAACGAAACAGATGACAGCCTGGCGTCCGCGAATCTGGTCGGCGGAGGCGGTGCGAAACTCGATACCACCGGGGTGACACCGGATCTTCCCGACTTCCCAGTCCTATTGAGAACTCCCAGCCCAGCCGCGCCGCCCGCCGCCTCCGGCGCCTCGAAGCCGGGCTCCACCCTCACCTGCACGCCCGGGACCTGGGCGCCGGACCTGCTCGAATCGTACCTCTACAGGGCGCCTCAGAGCACGGGCCTTCAGTGGCTCAAGAACGGGCAGCCGATGGCCGGCGCCACCGCACCCACACTCAAAGCCTCGAAGGTCGGCAGCTATGTCTGCCAGAGCATCGGCACCAACCACGCCGGCGCGACCACTCAGAGCGCTGCCGGGATCTCGGTCTACAAGGTCGGCAAGACCACGCTCAACAAGAAGAAGGGAACCGCCACGGTCACCCTCGAAGTCCCCGGCCCGGCACGGCAACTCTCTCCGGCAAGAAGGTCGCAAAGAAGAAGGCCAAGCGGTCCGCGGCCACCCCGGGCAAGTCAAACTCCTGTCAAGGCCAAGGGCAAGGCGAAGAAGACGCTCGCCAAGAAGGGCAAGGTCAAGATCAAGGCCACCGTCGGCTTCGCGCCGCCCGCAGGCAGCGCGACAAGCCAGACGGTGAAGGTGACCCTGAAGAAGAAGCTGAGCGGCTGAGACCTAGTCTTCGGCCTCTTCGCCGTTCGGCATCAGCGCGTACCACTGAGCACCGAAGGCGCTGAAGTCGTTGCCGTTCGCTTCGCCGGCCTTCTTGTCCTCGGTGAAGGTGTAGAGCGGGTGGCCGTTGTAGGTGACCTGCATCGTCCCGTCCTTGCGTTCGGTGGTCCCGAGCATCGACGACTGGGCCCCGTCCTTGGCCTGGGCTTCACCGGCTGTGCTCAGCGGGGGCCAGGCTGTTTCGCAGGCCCCGTAGCAGGAGGGCGTCGTCCCCTTGTCTTTGTGGAAGTCGTAGAGCGTCATCCCTTCGGAGTCGACGAGGACCGTCCCGAGGTCTCCGGCATTCCCGGTCGAGACGAGGGTGCCGCGAGGAGCTTTCCTCGCTCGCCGCAGTCGAGGATTCGCCGCCGCCGCCGTAGGCGCCGCCGCCGCTGGTCGCGGCGCTGGAGCCGCCGGACGTTTCGCCGCTGGATTCGTTGCTGCTGCCGCATCCGACGACGACCAGCGCGCCGAGCACAGCGAAGGCGAGGATCGCCAGGTAGCCCTTTTTCATCTGTGCCCTCCTAGATCGGATTGCGGATTTCGGCAGGGTGTACGCGCCGATCGCGATCTAAGTTCAGGCGGGGACGATCTCACATCGATGCCGCTGGCGGCGTTCTTAAGGTTATGGAGATGACTGAAACGGGCTGGACCGTCTACGAGAGCCCGCTGGGGTCGCTGACCCTGATCGCGGGCCCGGCCGGGCTCCGCAACGTCCTCTTTCCAGGACGCTCGCCGCGGCTCGAGGAGGACGCGCGGGCCTCGCTGCCCGCCGTCACCGACCAACTCGACCGCTACTTCGAGGGCGAGCTGGTGGGGTTCGACCTCGAGCTCGACCTCCGCGGCGGGTCGCTGGAGCGGATCGTCTGGGGCCTCTTGCTGGAGATCCCCTACGGGCAGACGACCAGCTACGGCGAGCTCGCCGGTCGGATCGACCCCAGCGCCTACCCCGACGGCCTCGAGCCCTACCAGCGCGCCCGCCTCGTCGGCGCGGCGGTCGGCCGCACGCCGACCCCGATCATCGTGCCCTGTCACCGCGTGATCGGCGCCGACGGCTCGCTCACCGGCTACGGCGGCGGCCTGGATCGCAAGCGGGCGCTGCTCGACCTCGAGCAGGCCGGTCAACGGGCCCTGCTTTGAGGTCTAGGATCGGGGCATGTGCAGAAACATCAAAACCCTCTACAACTTCGAGCCCCCGGCGGGTGAGGACGAGGTCAATGCCGCGGCACTGCAGTACGTCCGCAAGATCAGCGGCTTCAACAAGCCGTCGAAGGCCAACGCCGAGGCATTCGACGCGGCCGTCGCGGCCGTTGCCGAGATCTCCTCTGAGCTCCTCGGCCACCTGGTGACGACGGCTCCGCCCAAGGACCGCGAGGTCGAGGCGGCGAAGCGCCGGGCCCGGGCCGAAGCCCGCTTCGCGGCCTAGCCCTCAGCTCGCAAGGCGCTGCGATGGCGGCAGATGCGGAGAAGATTGCGGTCCGCGCCTTCGTCGGCGGGAAGGTCCAGGAAGTCGGTTTCCGGGAAGCGACCGTCGCGCGCGCCGCAGGCCTGGGCGTGATGGGTTGGGTCCGAAACGGGGAGGACGGCCGCGTCCAGGTCCACGCCGAGGGGGCGGAGCCGGCGGTCGAAGAGCTGATCGCGTTCCTCGAAAAAGGGCCGCGCGGCGCGAGTGTCGAGGCGGTCGAGGTCGAGCGCGTCAAGCCCGAGGGGCACGAGCAGTTCGCGATCCGCGGTGTCAGCGCCGGCGTCTTCGTCGTTCAAGAGCACGAAGCGACCGCCCACCACTTCGACCTTCGACTCGAGGTCGACGGGGTGATGCGCTCTTGGGCAGTACCCAAAGGGCCGTCGATGGATCCTGGGGTCAAACGCCTGGCGGTCCAGGTCGAGGACCACGAGATCGCCCACAACGAGTTCGAGGGAGCTGCCGGAAGCGGCCACGTGATCGTCTGGGATCGGGGCAGTTACGAGCAGGGCGGCCGGGTTGCCTGGCCGGAGGCGCTGGAACTGGGCCACGCGGTGTTCGTCCTCCACGGCGAGAAGCTGCGTGGCGGCTTCGCCCTGCAGCGCACTCGCCCGGGCGAGAAGCCGCAATGGCTCCTGATCAAGCGCAAGGACGACGAGGCGCTTCCGGGCTCCGACGTCGTCGCCGAGTCACCGGCCTCGGTTCTCAGCGGCAGCACCCTGGCGCAGCTGTCGGGCGGCTAGCGTGTGCCCGTGGCCGCGACGCTCGACGAGCTGACCGTCGTCGATTCCCCCGGCGCCTGGGCGGCACTCGGTTTCGCGGTCGAGAGCGACGTCTGCGTCATCGGCGAGACCCGGATCCACCTCGCCGCCGAGGCGTCCGGCACCGGCCTGACCGGCTGGTCACTGCGCGGAGTCGAGTCGACCGAGCTCGATGGCCTGGCGACGATGGTGTCGGATCGGCCACCGCCGGTCGCGCCGGAGCACCCGAACGGCGTCACCGCGATCGATCACGTGGTCGCGATCACACCCGACCTCGATCGCACCGTCGCGGCGCTCGCGGCGGCCGGCCTTGATCTGCGACGGATCCGCGACGAGCCGACTCCGGCAGGTGCTCCCCGCCAGGCATTCTTCCGGCTCGGCGGGGTCATCCTCGAGGTGGTCCAGGAGCCGTCGAAAGGCGACGGCCCGGCCTTCTTCTGGGGCCTGGCCCTGGTCGCTCCCGACCTCGACGCAACCGTCGCAATGCTCGGCGAGCGGGCGGGCGAGGCCCGCGACGCGGTCCAGCCGGGCCGCCGCATCGCCACCCTGCGGCGCGCGGCCGGGCTGGCGATTCCGGTGGCGCTGATGACCCCCTCTGTATAACCTCGACTGATCGCGACGCTTGAGACGGACAGCGTGCTCGATCTCGCGGCCTTCACGCGACGCTACCTGGCCGCCTGGAACGGGTGTGACACCGATCTGATCGCCGAGCTCGTCACCGATGACATCGTCTGGGCCGACCCCGCGCTGTCGGATCCGGCGGTCGGGATTCCGGCGGTCCAGGAATTCATGCGGACGAGCTTCCGGGCCTTTCCCGACCTTCACTTCACCGAGCCCGACCCGCCCCACCTCTCGGTCGAGGGCGATCAGGTCTCCTGGGCCTGGAGTATGGAGGGGACGATGCGCGGCCACATCGACCCGCCGGGATTCGCCCCGACGGGGGAGCGCTTCAGGGTCGACGGCGTCGACCTCTGGACGATGAAGGGCGGCCGGATCGCCCGCTACCGCGCTTTCTACGACCTCAACGACCTGGTCCGCCAGCTGGGGATCCTGCCGCCCGCCGGGAGCCGGGCAGAGCGCGCGACCGCCGCCCTTCAGCGCCTGCAGGTCCGCCTCACCCGTCGGTGAGCGCCGAGCGCTACGACGTCGCGATCGTCGGCGCCAGCGTCGCCGGCTGCACCGCGGCCCGGCTCTTCGCCCAGCGCGGAGTGAGGGTCGCGATGATCGAGCGCAAGCCAGACCTCGACGCCTACAAAACGGTCTGTACCCACTACGTCCAGCCCAGCGCGACGGCGACGATCGAGCGGCTCGGCCTGGCGCCTCTGCTCGACCGCAGGGGCGCGATTCACAACAGCATCGACCTCTGGACGCGATCCGGCGGCTGGATGGTGAGCGAGGGCGACGGGCCCTACGGATACAGCATCACCAGGCGCAGCCTCGACCCGATGCTCCGCCGGCTTGCCGCCGATACCCCGGGCGTCGACTTGCTGGCTGGTTGGACCGCGGTCGGCCTGCGCGGCGGCGACCGCCCAGCCGGGGTGACGATCAGAGACGCGGACGGCGCCACCCGCGAGATCGACGCCACCCTCACCGTCGCCGCCGATGGCCGCGACTCGAGCCTCGCTCGGATGGCCCGGGTTCCGGCCCGGGTCAAACCCAACGCCCGGTTCTTCTACTGGGCCTACTGGCGCGGCCTCGAGCCAGGGGTCACCCGCTCGCGGGCCTGGATACTCGAGCCCGACGTCGCCTACACCTTCCCGATGGAGGACGAGCTGACGGTGGTGATGATCGGGCCCCACCGCGACCGCGCCGGCGAATTCCGTGAGGACCGCGAGGGGGCCTACGAACGGATGATCCGGTCGCTTCCCGACGCGCCCGACTACTCGGTCGCCACCCGGGAGTCGAAGCTGCTCGGAAAGCTCGAACTGACCAACGCGATCCGGCCCGCGGCGCTACCCGGGATCGCGTTCGTCGGCGACGCCGCCCTCTGCGGCGACCCGTTCTGGGGCATCGGCTGCGGCTGGGCTTTCCAGAGCGCCGAGTGGCTGACCGATGCGGCTGCCACCGCCGTCGTCGACGAAGGCGCCGACCTCGACAGGGCGCTCAGGCGATACCGATGGACCCACCTGCGGCGGCTCGTGCCCCACCACATGCAGATCTCCGCCTTCTCCAGCGGCCGGCCGGCGAACCCCGCCGAACGCCTCTACTACCGGGCCGGCGCCCGTAGCCCGGAGGTCTTCAGGGCGATCGAGTCGGTTGCCGCGAGGGAATCGCCGCCGCTCAGCATGCTCACTCCCCGCAACCTGATCCGCGCGGCGCTATCGTGACGGCGATGGACGACCAGGGCATCCGGGACCGGATCCAGAAGCTCGTCGAGGAGGAGCGCCAACTCGCCGAGGCCGGGGTCGACTCCGGTCCAGACGAGGGCCGCCACGCCCGCCTCGAGGAGCTGAAGGTCGAACTGGACACCTGCTGGGACCTGCTGCGCCAGCGCAAAGGGCACGAGGAGTTCGAGCTCGGAACCGACGACACCTCCGCCCGCGATTCCGACACCGTCGAGGGCTACGAGCAGTAACCAGCGGCCGCTACTCCGGCCGTGGTCGCTTTTCCTCCTCCTCGACGGTCAGCTCGGCCGCCGGCTGGGCTTCGAGTCTCGCGTCGGGGATCGCGTCGCCGCTGATCGTCGACATCCCGAAGGTGCCGGCGGCGACTCGCGCTTCGGCGCGATCGACAGCGGCCAGGCGGGCGTTGAGGTCCTGGATGCGGCCGGCGTCGAGCTCGTCCTGGTAGAGGCCCTCGGAGTCCGTGTCGCCGGGCTCGATTCGCTCATCCCCCTCTTCAGTGCCTTCGCGCGATAGCGAGGAGAGCTCCTCCTCGATCCGGGCTCGCTCCTGGGCGAGCAGCTCCTTGGCGCGGTCGTCATCCACGGCGATACCGTACCGCGGCGGAGTAGGCTGCCGCCGTGAGCACACCGGAGGAGGCGATCGAGGCGATCCACGGGCGGTTCGGCGCCCACCAGGGGCACCGCGCCCTCCACGCGAAGGGCAGCCTCTACAGCGGGACCTTCACCGCCTCCCCCGAGGCGGCGCGTCTGACCCGGGCGGAGCATATGAAGGGCGCGCCGGTCGGGGTGACGGCCCGCTTCTCAAATGGCGGCGGTGACCCGAACGAGCCCGACTACGCCGCCGACGTCCGCGGCCTGGCCGTCACCTTCCATCTTGGGGGAGGCTCGCGGACGGACATCTCCTCGCAGTCACTGCCGCGCTTTCCGTTCAAGGAGGTCGGCCCGTTCCTGGAGTTCCTGCGTCTCTCGAAGCCGAGTGCCTCCTCGGCGCTGAGGATGCCGCTGTTCTTCGCCCGGCACCCGGGCTCGATCGGCGCCCTGCGGGTCAACCTCGCGGTCCTCAAGCCACCTCCGAGCTTCGCCGCGATCGACTACTACGCGCTGCATGCCTTTCGCTGGCTCGACTCCGAGGGCGGCGATCGGTACGTCCGCTACGTCTGGCGCCACACCGTCGACCCGCCGCCGCTCGGCAAGGGTGAGGCGAAGCGGCTCGGCCGCGACTACCTCCGGGAGGAGCTCGAGGCGCGCCTCGCCGAGGGCCCGGTTCGCTTCGAGCTAGAGGTCCAGATCGCCGGCCCGGGCGACGACGCCGATGACCCCTCCTCGGTCTGGCCCGAGGAGCGGGAGCGCGTGATCGTCGGCACTCTCGAGGTCACCGCGCCCTGCGAGGAGGGCGACGACTACGTATTCGATCCCACCCGGGTCACCGACGGGATCGAGCTCTCGGACGATCCCGTCCTCCGGTTTCGCCCCCGCGCGTACTCGATCTCGCACGAGCGCCGGACGACCACGGGCTAGACCCGGCTCAGGGGAGGGCGAGAATCTCGACTAATCGACGGCGGTCGAATACGGTCCGGGTCCATGGGCATGGGGGAGAGGTGAGCAAGGTCCGCGTCACCCACATCGGTGGGCCGACCGTCCTGATCGAGGTCGAAGGCTGGCGGCTGCTCACCGACCCGACCTTCGACCCCGCCGGCGGCAGCTACCGGTTCGGCTGGGGGACCGGCTCGAAGAAACTCACCGGACCGGCGATCGCCGCCTCCGACCTGGGGCGGATCGACGCCGTCCTGCTCAGTCACGACCACCACGACGACAACCTCGACCGGGCTGGGAGGGAGCTGCTGCCCGGCGCCGGGACCGTGGTCACGACAGTCCCCGGGGCGAAGCGGCTCGGCGGCAACGCTCGCGGGCTTGCCGCCTGGGATAGCACCCGGCTCGAGGCCGATGGGCGGCCCTCGATCGAGGTCAAGGCGACCCCCTGCCGCCACGGGCCGCCGCTCAGCCACCCGATCGTCGGCGAGGTCGTCGGCTTCGCGCTGGCCTGGGAGGGCCAGGAGAAAGGGGTGCTCTGGATCTCCGGTGACACCGTTCTCTACGACGGCGTCCGCGAGGTCCCCCAGCGGCTCGAAGTCGACACCGCCTTGATCCATCTCGGCGGTGTCCGGTTCCCGGTCTCGGGGCCGATCCATTACACGATGACCGCGTCGCAGGCGGTCGAGCTCTGTGGCGCGCTGCAGCCGCGGGTGACGATCCCGATCCACTACGAGGGCTGGAAGCATTTCCGCCAGGGCCGCGGCGCGATCGAGGCCGAGTTCGCCGGTGCTCCGGAGGCGATCCGCGACAGCGTCCGCTGGCTTCCGATCGGCGAGCCGGTCGAGATCGGTTAGGGTCGGCACGTGGCCGTCAGGCTCCACCGCTGCTCGCTGATGTGGGTCAAGATCGGGGCCCACCCCTGCTGGAAAGTGCAGAAGGCGCTCGACGAGGAGGGTGTCGAGTACGAGGTCGTCAAGGGGCCGGTCTCACCCGGCAAGCGCGAGGAACTGAAGCAGCTCTCCGGGCAGAGCAAATACCCCGTGATCGAGTTCGAGGACGGCACCGCCTACCGCGAGGAGTCGAGGGACATGGCGGCCCGGATCCGCGCCGGCAAGCTGTCCGAGGCCGACGGGGGCCGGCACTCCGATCCTCCGCCGCCACCTCAGTAGAGCAGGCTGATCAGGATCAGCACGATGACCGCGATCCCGAGGATCGCCCCGACCACCGCGGCCCCGATCGCGATCGGATCGCCGTTGCTGAACCGGGGCAGCCGCTCGACCCGCCCGGCGTGGTGAACCGGAGCCGCCCGCCTGGGGGTGGCCGGCTCGGCATCCTGCGTCCCGATCGCGACCATCCGCACCGGCGGGTCGAGCTGGTTCTGGGCTCGTTCGAAGAGCCCGTTCTCGAACCAGGCGCCGCGGTGCCCCTGCGCGGCGACGACCAGGATCAGCTCGGCCGGGTATTGATGCAGCGCTTCTGAGGCAGCCGCGACCGGGTCGCTGACCCCGACCTCTCCGAATGCCGAGATCCCGCGGCGGCCTAGCGCCTGAAGCGAGAGCTCGAGGCGATTCCGGGCCTCGCGGATGGCGCCGTCGACGTGGGGCTGCCCAGGTTGCGCGGGGGACTCAGCGATCGCCGGCGCGACGAGCGCCACAGCGGAGCTCTCGGAGGTGAGCCTGCTACAGAGCTCATCCAGGAGTCTTCCCTCGAGAAGGGGTTCGGTGATCACGACCATCACCCGCTCGAGCGTGTCCATGGCCGACACCTACCCAGGATCGGGTCGCACTAGACGCCCTCGTGGATGCCCCCCATCTCGCTGAACACCGCGGTCGGGCCGCCGTCGACGCGCTGCTCGTCGGCGATCACGTGGGAGACGGCGTTGATCAGGGCCAGGTGGGTGAAGGCCTGGGGGAAGTTCCCGAGATGTCGGCCGCTGCGGGCGTCGAGCTCCTCGGCATAGAGGTCGAGCCAGCCGGCGGCCTCCAGCAGCCGCTCGCAGAGCATCCGCGCGCGCCCGGCGTCGCCGATCTCCGAGAGCGCCGAGACAAGCCAGAAGGAGCAGATCAGGAAGGTGCCCTCCTCGCCCTGCAGGCCATCGTCGGTCGCGTCGACCTGATAGCGGAGGACGAGGCCGTCCTTGGTCAGGTTGTCGGCGATCGCCTCGACCGTCGCCCGCACCCGCGGGTCATCGGCAGGGAGGAACCGGAGGAGTGGGATCAGCAGCGTCGAGGCATCGAGCGCATCGGTCTCATAGTGCTGTCGAAACACCCCGTCGCGAACGCCGCGCTCGAGGATCTCCTCGCGGACTTCGTCGGCCACGTCCCTCCATCTCGTCGCCAGGTCCTCGCGCCCGACCGACGTCGCGAGGCGCGCCCCGCGGTCGATCGCGACCCAGATCATCAGCTTCGAGGAGACGTAGTGGCGGGGCTCGCCGCGCGCCTCCCAGATTCCCTGGTCCGGTTCCGGCCAGGCCGTGATCGCTGCCTCGACCTGCTCGCCGATCAGTTGGCGGTCGGCCGGTGTGCCGGAGCCGCGGAGGGCTTTTTCGTGGAGGTAGATCGAGTCGAGCAGGGCACCCCAGACGTCGTTCTGTCGCTGGTTGTAGGCGCCGTTGCCGATCCGGACCGGGCTTGCGCCGCCGTACCCGTCGAGGTGGTCGAGGGTGCGCTCGGTGAGGTCCCGCTCGCCGCCGATCCCGTACATGATCTGCAGGTTCGGATTCTCGCGACAGAGGCCCATAACGAACTGCATGAACGCCCGCGCCTCCTCGTCGAAGCCGAGGGTGTGCATTGCCCAGAGGCTGAAGGTGGAGTCGCGGATCCAGCTGTAGCGGTAGTCCCAGTTGCGTTCGCCCCCGGGGGTCTCGGGCAGCGACGTCGTCAGGGCGGCGACGATCGCGCCGCTCGGGGAGTAGGTCAGCCCCTTCAGGACCAGCGCCGAGCGCTGGAGGTGAATTCGCCAGGGGTGGTCGGGGAAGTCCCCGGCCCGCAGCCACTCGCGCCAGAACTCTTCGGTCGAGTCGAGCCGCTCGAGCGCCTCGGGGGCGCTGCGGGGGCCGCCGAGGTCGCCATCGCCCCAGGTCACGGCACAGAACCCGGTCTCGTCTTCGCGCAGGTGCATGGTCCCGGTCACGGCCGGCCCGTCGAGCGAGATCTCCATGTCGCTGTTGAGGCGAAGTTCAGACCCGTCGGCGGCCCGGGCCATCGCCTCTCCGAGCTCGCTTCCGCTCCACTCCGGCTCCTCGGCGCCGTAGCCGAATTTGGGCATGCACTCCATCTCCATCTCAACCTCGCCGTCGATACAGGTCATCAGCCGCAGCAGCGAGTGGTCGGCCTCGTGTTCGGTCCGCGGCCGCGATTCGCCGCCCGGCGACGCCCAGTCGCCGATCGTGAGGACGTCGTGGACGACGACCCAGCCGGTATCGGTGACCCAGGTCGTCTCGATCACCAGCGTCCCGGGCTCGTAGCGGCGGCTGATCGGGACGATGACGCCGCGCGGCCCTAACTTGAAGTGGCCGGCGCCGCGGTCGAGCAGGGCCCCGAATGCGCTCGGCGAGTCGAACCGCGGCAGGCACAGCCACTCGACGGAGCCGTCGTAGGAGACGAGGGCACCCGTGTGGCAGTCGGAGAGGAATCCGTAGCTGCCTATCGGCGGGAAGCGGTGGTCGGTGGTGCTCACTGCCTGGAGCAAGCTACCAACGGGCACGGGCATCGTCGCCGAAAACCGCGCCGCTACGCTGAATCCGTGATCGTGCCTTCAGCTCACGTCGCCGGGGCCTTCGTCCCGATCGAGGTGATCCCGATAACCGTGGCCGGGATCCTCTACTGGCACCGGGCGATGGTCCTCTCCTGGGACGGAAGGCGGATCCCGACCTGGCGCCAGATCTGTTTCGGCTCCGGCCTCGCCGTGATCTCGATCGCGCTCTTCAGCCCGATCGGCCATATCTCCGAGGAGCTGGTCATCGCCCACATGGGGGAGCACCTTCTTCTCGGCGACATCGCCACCCTGCTGCTGGTCCTCGGCCTGACCCGCTCGCTGCTGCAGCCGATCCTCGCGATCCGGCTCTTCAATCGCCTCCAGGTCCTCACCCACCCGGCGCTCGCGCTGCCGCTCTGGGCCGCCAACCTCTTCTTCTGGCACCTCCCCGCGATCTACCAGGACGCCTACGGGACGGCGCCGATCCACGCCCTCGAGCACTCGACCTTCATCTTCTTCGGGTGCCTGATGTGGATGCCGGTGTTCGGGCCGCTGCCGAAGCCGGAATGGTTCGGCGCCGGCTGGAAGGTCGGCTACGTCATCGCGGTCAGGTTCACCGGCGCGATCCTCGGAAACGTCCTGATGTGGTCGGGGTCGGTGCTCTACCCGGTCTATGCCTCCGGAGAGCGCTACTGGGGGATCTCGCCCCTGGCCGACCAGAGCACCGCGGGGGCCCTGATGATGGTCGAGGGGACGTTCCTTGCCCTCGGGGTGCTCGCCTGGACCTTCTTCGAGCTCGCCCGCGAGGGGGACGAGAAGCAGCGCCTGATCGAGCTCGCCGAAGCCCAGGGAGTCGAGCTCGACGAGAGGCGGGCCCAGCGGGCGGTCGCCGCCGGCCACGGAGCGCTGCTCGAGAAGCGGCTGCTGGCCGGCACCCGGGAGAGCGATGACTAGATTCAGGGCCTGGCTCGTGACCGGACCGATCGGGCGCGGGCTGGCCTTCGGGGTGGATTTTGCGATCGCCCTCGGGCGGGGGCTGCTCGACCGGCGCGGGCAGTGACGGGGACGAGGCCGCCGGAATCAATGATCTAGGGTCAATCGCGATGCAGACGACGGTCACAGAGCTGCCCGCCTCGCGGGCCCAGGTCGAGGTCGAGGTCCCGGCCGAGGACGTCAACCGCGGCATCCAGAAAGCCGCTCGCAGCCTCGCCCGCGAGATGCGGCTGCCCGGCTTCCGCAAAGGGAAAGCGCCGCCGTCCCTGGTGATCCAGCGGGTCGGATTCGGCGCCGTCTTCGAGGAGGCACTCCGCGAGTCGCTGCCCGATTGGTACGAGGAGGCCCTGTTCGACGCCGACCTCAGCCCGATCGGCGACCCCAACATCGAGATCGTCTCGGCGCCCGAGGACGAGGGCGAGCCGCTGACCTTCAAGTTCGAGATCGGGGTGCGCCCCGGGGCCGAGCTTGGCGAATACAAGGGGCTCGAGGTCGGCCGGGCCGAGCCGCAGGCGCCCGAGGAAATGATCGATCGCGAGATCGAGCGGATCCAGGCCGGCTTCGCGAAACTCGAGCCGGTCGAGCGGGCCGGTGCCGACGGCGATGTCCTCTTGATCGACTTCGAGGGCCAGGTCGACGACAGGGCCTTCGAGGGCGGCAAGGCCGACGACTACCTGCTCGAGCTCGGCAGCGGCCAGCTGATCGAGGGGTTCGAGGACCAGCTCGTCGGCGCCGCCCCGGGCGAGGCGCGGGACGTCAGCGTCAGCTTCCCCGACGACTACCAGGCCGAGCAGCTCGCCGGCCAGGCCGCGGTCTTCAAGGTCGACGTCAAAGAGGTCCGGGAAAAAGTCCTGCCCGAACTCGACGACGAGTTCGCCTCCGAGGCGTCGGAGTTCGACACCCTCGAGGAGCTGCGGGTCGACATCCGCGAGAAACTGACCGAGGTCGTCGACTCGAGGATCGAGCAGGACTTCCGGGTCGCCGCGATCGACGCCGCCGCCGATCAGGCCACGGTCGACCTTCCCGACGAGCTCGTCAACGACCGCGCCGCGGAACGGTGGGGCCGGGTGGAACGGCAGCTCGCCGCGCGCGGCATGGCGCCCGACTCCTACCTTCAGATGCAGGGAAAAACGCGCGAGGAGATCATCGAGGAATCGAAGCCCGACGCCGCCCAGGAGCTGCGGCGCGAGGCGGTCCTTGCCGCGATCGTCGAGGCCGAGGGGATCGAGGCGACCGAGGAGGAGCTGCTCGAGGCGCTCGCCCATCCCGCCGAACACGAACGGACGACGCCCGAGAAGCTCCTCAAGAGGCTCCGCGAGAAAGGCCGCGACGCGATGATCGGCGAAGACATCCGCTTCCGCAAGGCGATCGACGTCGTCGCCGAGAGCGCGAAGCCGATCCCGCTCGAGCAGGCGGAGGCGCGGGAGAAAATCTGGACGCCGGAGAAGGAGCGCGAGGCGGCGGGATCGCTCTGGACGCCGGGCTCAGACTGAGGCTGCGAGGCCGCCGGTCGCCTTCTATAGAGTGCCGAGCATGAGCCCACTGGTACCGATGGTCGTCGAGCAGACCTCGCGCGGCGAGCGCGCTTTCGACATCTACTCACGCCTGCTCGGTGAGCGGATCGTCTTTCTGGGGACGCCGGTGACCGAGGACATCGCGAACCTGATCGTCGCCCAGCTCCTGCACCTGGAGTCGGAGGACCCCGACAAGGACATCAGCCTCTACGTCAACTCGCCCGGCGGCTCGGTCTACGCCGGCCTCGCGATCTACGACACGATGCAGTTCATCAAGCCCGACGTGCAGACGATCTGCGTCGGGATCGCGATGAGCATGGGTGCGCTGCTGCTGGCCGGTGGAGCCGCCGGCAAACGGATGTCGCTGCCGAACTCGAAGATCCTGATCCACCAGGTGTCGTCCGGGTTCGAAGGCCAGGCGACCGACATCGAGATCCACGCCAAAGAGATCATCGACGTCCGTCGCCGCCTCGACGAGATCCTCGCCAAACACACGGGGCAGCCGTTCGAGAAGGTCACGAACGACACCGATCGCGATTACTTCATGAGCGCGGAGGAGGCGAAGGAGTACAACCTCGTCGACCGCGTGATCGAACACCACTGAGCGTTCGCCGGTCGGCGGCGCTCTCGGCGCTGATCTGTCTTGCGGCGTTGGCGCCCGCCCCTTCCTCCCTGGCCTCCGCCGGGGGAGGGGGAGTCGAGTACCGCGGCCATGTCTTCCCGGTCCTCGGCCCGCACTGGACCCGGGGCGCGATCGGCGAGTTCGGGGCGCCGCGGAGCGGCGGGCGGACCCATGAGGGCTTCGACATCGTCGCCCCCTGCGGCGCCGGGCTGGTCGCGGTCCGCGGCGGACGGGTCACCGGTCGCGGCTTCGACCCGGTGCTCTACGGCAACTACCTCCTGATCCACGGCGAGGGCGAGAGGCGCAGCTACTTCTACGCCCACCTGCGCCGCCCGCCGCGGGTCGGCCGCGGAGACCGGGTCTGGGCCGGTCAGCGGGTCGGGGCGGTGGGGGACACCGGGAACGCCCGCACCGTCGGCTGTCACCTCCACTTCGAGATCCACGTCCGCGGCCGCCCGGTCGACCCCGAGCCGGCGCTCGAGCGCTGGGCGGGCCTGAACTGAGCGCTTCCGACCTCAAGTCCCCGTCGAGGGGGGCCGATGAGGGGGTCGAGATGACTCCGATCACCCGCCAGGAGGCCGAGCTCGCGTACGACCGGATCCGCACCTACCTGATCTTCTCGGCCTGCTGGTTCCTGCTCGTTGCCGCGGTTGTCGCGATCACCGGGATGAACGGGTGGAAGATCTACCTCGGCGCGATCCTCGTCATCGAGGGCGTCGCCGCCCCGCTCTGCCTTCGCTACTTCCGCCGCGACCTCGAGCAGCGGGTTCGCGCCGGCGAGGATGCGCCGGGCGAGATCGGCCGGATGGCCGACGTCGCCTAGTAGGCGACGGCGATGCCGGTCGAGGCGGCGCGGAGGCGGCGCTCGAAGTTGTCGGCGTCCGCGCCGAGGTAGAGCGGCCGCACCCAGAACGGCCTGCCGTCGAGCTCGATCCGGCACAGGTTGCGATCGAATCCGACCGCGACGAGCGGGCGGATCACCTCGACGCTGCCGATCGTGTGGCCGCGAAGGTGGACCATGTAGATGGCCTCCTCGGTGAGCATCATCGCGTAGCTCTTGACCCGCAGGGCGCAGAGGGCGGCGACCAGCACCGACATCAGGGCGAAGTCCTGGCCCTGGTTGATCAGCAGTGCGAAGGCAGCCGCGACCAGGAGGAGGGCGAGATAGAGCCAGGGCCCCGAGTCGACCCGCACCAGGCTCACCGGCCGCTCGCCGAGATGCATCCGCGGCTGAACCGCGTTCATTACCAACTCTTCCAACGCCGCCTTCGGCATTTCCCACCTCCGTTGATCGTCGAAAGCCGGTATCGGTCCCGCACGGAATTGATTAAGAAGGTCCGATCAATCCTGGACGTTTGACCGACGCTCGAACCAGAGATTCGCTTTGGGGTTGCCGTTGTAGTCGGGCACCTCACGGTAGCCGGCGGCGCGATAGAGGGCTACCGCCGGAGTCAGGTAGTCGGAGGTGTCGAGCCGGGTCGCGAGACACCCCCTCCCGCGAGCGATCGCCTCGAGCCGGCGAAGCAGCGCGATCCCGACGCCTCCGCCGCGGTGCCCAGGGGCGACGTACATGCTCTTGATCTCGGCGACCTTGGTGTCGAGGTGGCGCACCCCGCCGATGCCGGCCGCCTCGCCGTCGCGGATCGCCAGCAGCATCACTCCGTTCGGCGGCGTCAGGTCCCGGGGCGGCCCCGCCGCCAGCTCCGCCTCGACGACGTCCAGCCCGAGCTCGGTGTCAGCCTCGCGGATGAAGTCGGCGTAGAGCGGGAGGATCTGGCGGTCGTCCCGTTTGCGTTCCTCGAATTCGACGCTCACGAATCGTCGACCGGCAGGTCGTACTCCACCCAGGTGCTGCGCTCGGCGCCGGTCGAGTCGTAGAGGCGTTGCGCGGTCCGGTTGTCGGGCGCCGTCGACCACTCGAGGCTGTGGGCGCCGCGGCCGCGGGCGATCTCCGCGGCGGCCTCGATAAGCGCCCGGCCGACGCCCTTGCCGCGGGCGTCCTCGTCGACGTAGAGGTCGTTCATCAGCACCGTCTCGGCCGCCGAGAGCGAGCTCAGGTGCCAGTAGAGGCAGGCGTAGCCGAGCAGCCGGTCTCCTTCCCAGGCCGCGATCAGGGTGCCGTCGTCGCTGGGGTCGATGAAGCGGGAGAAGAAGGCGCGGTTGCGCTCCTCGTCGATCTCCTCGACCTCGTAGAAGCGCAGGTAATCGGCGATCATCGGCAGCAGGGTCTCGAACTGCGCGACGCTGATCGGCTCGATCCGGATCATCGCCCGGGACGATAGGGCAGCCTGGGCGTTTGCGCTCACGGGGAGGGACCGCGACAGGGGTGACGTAAACGGTGCAAATCACAGGCCGGATTGCTGGTCCCACTAAGCTTCCTGGGTCCGCGACGCCGGTAGACGCCCAACGTCCCCGCAAGGAGGAGATCCCGCTGGCACGCCCGACAGACTCGAACGAGCAACTCCTCTGCAGCTTCTGCGGCAAGTCGCAGCGCCAGGTCAAAAAGCTGATCGCCGGCCCGGGCGTCTACATCTGCGACGAGTGCATCGACCTCTGCAACGAGATCATCGACGAGGAGCTCTCGCCGCCGACGACGGTCGAGCTCGAGAACCTGCCCAAACCGCGGGAGATCCACGAGGTCCTGCAGGAGTACGTGGTCGGCCAGGAGGCGGCGAAGCGGGCGCTCTCGGTTGCCGTCTACAACCACTACAAGCGGGTCCAGATCGCGCAGGACGAAGAGAGCGAGGTCGAGCTTCAGAAGTCGAACATCCTCCTTCTCGGCCCGACCGGCTGCGGCAAGACGCTGCTCGCCCAGACGCTGGCCCGGATCCTCAACGTCCCGTTCGCGATCGCCGACGCGACCGCGCTGACCGAGGCCGGGTATGTCGGCGAGGACGTCGAGAACATCCTCCTGAAGCTGATCCAGGCCGCCGACTACGACGTCAAGAAGGCCGAAACGGGAATCATCTACATCGACGAGATCGACAAGATCGCGCGCAAAGCCGACAACCCGTCGATCACCCGCGACGTGTCCGGCGAAGGCGTGCAGCAGGCGCTCCTCAAGATCCTCGAGGGGACGACCGCCTCGGTGCCCCCGCAGGGCGGGCGCAAGCATCCCCACCAGGAGTTCCTGACGATCGACACGACGAACATCCTCTTCGTCTGCGGCGGCTCGTTCGCCGAGCTCGACAAGGTGATCGAGCGCCGGGTCGACCAGCGTGGCGTCGGGTTCGGCGCCGCGATCGAATCCCCCGACTTCACCGACACCGGCGAGTGGTTCGAGCAGGTGCTCCCCGAGGACCTGATCGAATACGGGCTGATCCCCGAGTTCATCGGCCGGCTCCCGGTCGTCACCGCGATCCACCAGCTCACCCGCGACGACCTGATCACGATCCTGACCGAGCCCAAACACGCCCTCACCCGCCAGTTTCAGCGCTTCTTCGAGTTCGACGACATCGAGCTGGTCTTCGCCGAGGACAGCCTCGAGGCGATCGCCAACAAGGCGCTGGAACGAGAGACCGGCGCCCGCGGCCTGCGCTCGATCCTCGAGGAGACGCTGCTCGATGTCCAGTTCGAGCTCCCGTCGCGCCGTGACGTGACCAAGTGCGTCGTCACCAAAGAGACGATCGCGCAGGGACGCCGGCCGACCCTGGTCACCGAGGCCGCGCATCAGGACATCGGCAAAGCCGCGGACGAGGAGATCGGGGAGGAAACCGCCTGAGGGGTCGGGTCCGAGTGGACCCCCTCGCTCGCAACAGCGGGGACGCTCGCTTGAGGGTCCACCCGGACCCAGGTCACCCGCCGGTTGCTCCCCGATAACGCCACCGGTTGCTGCCCGATCGCCATGCCGCGAGCAGCTATCTAGACTCGCGAGCCGTGGACGCGGAGCGACGATCGCAGCTCGAGGCGAGGACCCGGTACGAGCCGGCGGAGGTCGAGCGGCGCCTGTTCGCCGAGTGGATCGAGGGCGGCTACTTCCATCCTCAGGCGGAGGGCAGCCCGGAGGGGAACTTCTCGGTCGCGATCCCGCCCCCGAACGTCACCGGCGCTCTCCACATGGGCCACGCCCTCAACGGCTCGATGCAGGACGCGCTGGTGCGAATGAACCGGATGCGAGGCCGCAACACGCTCTGGATCCTCGGCACCGACCACGCCGGGATCGCGACCCAGGCCGTGGTCGAGAAAATGCTCCGAGCCGAGGGGGTCTCGCGCCAGGAGCTCGGCCGCGAGGCGTTCGTTGAGCGGGTCTGGGCCTGGAAAGAGGAGTACGGCGCCCAGATCGTCGAGCAGTACAAGCGGCTCGGCGCCTCCTGCGACTATGAGCGGGAGCGGTTCACGCTCGACTCCGGCTACGTCCGCGCCGTCTACCGGGTCTTCAAGCAGCTCTTCGACAAGGGCTACATCTACCGCGACAACTACATGGTGAACTGGGATCCGGGGACCCACTCGGCGATCTCCGACCTAGAGGTCGAGAACCGTGAGGTCGAGGACATCCTCTACTCGATCGATTACCCGGTCGAGGGGTCCGACCGGGTGCTGACCGTCGCCACCGTCCGTCCCGAGACGATGATCGCCGACACCGCCGTCGCCGTGAACCCCGGCGACGACCGCTACGCCGACCTCGTCGGCGGCCACTGCCTGCTGCCCCTGGTCGGGAGGCGCCTGCCGATCATCGCCGACGACCACGTCGACCCCGAGTTCGGGACCGGGGCGCTGAAGATCACGCCCGGTCACGACGTCAACGACTTCGAAATCGGCCGCTCCCACGGCCTCGAGGAGATCGGGGTGATCGGCCCCGACGGCCGGATGACCGAGGAGGCGGGGGAGGGCTACGCCGGCCTCACGATCGCCGAGGCCCAGGAGGCCGTGATCGCGGCGCTGCGGGCCGAGGGCGCGATCCGCGCCGAGGAGCCCTACCTTCACTCGGTCCCGTTCTCACATCGCTCCGGGGAGCGGATCGAGCCGCTGATCTCGCTGCAGTGGTTCTGCCGGATGGACGAGCTCGCCGCCCCCGCGATCGAGGCCGTAGAGCGAGACGAGGTCCGGATCGCCCCGGCCCAGTGGAAGCGGGTCTATCTCGACTGGATGCGCGAGATCCGCCCCTGGTGCATCTCGCGCCAGCTCTGGTGGGGGCACCGGATCCCGGTCTGGTACTGCGACGCCTGCGGGGAGACCTGGGCGGCCGAGGAGCCGCCCGAGCGCTGCGGCGCCTGCGGCGGCGAGCCGCGCCAGGAGGAGGACGTCCTCGACACCTGGTTCAGCTCGGCGATCTGGCCCTTTGCGACCCTCGGCTGGCCCGACGACACCCCGGAGCTGCGGGCCTTCTATCCGACCAGCTTCCTCACCACCGCGCGCGAGATCCTCTTCCTCTGGGTCGCGCGGATGATCATGATGGGGATCGAGTTCCCGGGAGACATCCCGTTCCGCGACGTCTACGTCCACTCGGTGATCCAGGCCCGCGACGGGCGGCGGATGTCGAAGAGCCTCGGGACCGGGATCGACCCGCTCGAGGAGATCGACCGCCACGGCGCCGACGCGCTGCGCTTCGGGCTGCTGGCGATGTCCTCGACCCAGGACGTCCGCTTCTCCGACGCCAAGGTCCAGCAGGGGGCCGACCTCGCCAACAAGCTCTGGAACGCGAGCCGGCTGATTTTGCTGAATGTCAATTCTGGGCAAAATCAGCCGGGAACAGGTGCCCGGCAGGGCCAAGTCCCTGCCGGGGTTGGGTCAGGGACGCCAAACCCCGTGACCCCGGAGGACCGCTGGCTGCTGTCGCGGTTGGAGCGGACCGTCGCCTCGGTCACCGAGATGCTCGAGGCCTACGACTTCGCCCACGCTGCCCAGGAGGCCTACTCGTTCTTCTGGTCGGAGCTCTGCGACTGGTACCTGGAGATGGTCAAGCCGCGCCTCTATGACGGCGAGGAGGCTGCCTCGGCGAACCTGCTCTGGGCGCTGGAGCGGATCCTCGCCCTGCTGCACCCGATGATGCCGTTCGTCACCGAGGAGATCTGGACCTACCACCCGGCCCGCCGCGGTCACCTCGTGGTCCACGAGTTCCCGGTCGCCGACGAGTCGCTGTTCGACGCCGAGGCCGAAGCCGAGGTCCGGGCCGGGATCGAGCTGACCCGCCGCCTCCGCGCCTGGCGTGACCTCGTCCAGGCGCCGGCGTCATCGGTCCTCTCGGCGCGGGCCGAGGGGGTCGAGCCGCAGGAGTTCGTCGGCCGTCTCGCCCGCTTCGAGTTCATTGATTCAAAAGCTGCGCTTCGCTCCAGTCGCGAAGAGAGGGATATGGACGTTCCCTCCACTCCGCCTCGCGGGGACGGAGGTGAGCCGGTGGCCTCGGTCGGCCCGGTCAGGGTCCTGGCATCGGATCAGATCGATCCCGAGGCTGTGGGAACCCGGGTCGAGGCCCGACGGGAGGAGCTGCGCGGCGAGGTCGCCCGCGCCGAGGGCAAACTTGCCAACGAGCGCTTCGTCGCCAACGCGCCCGGCGAGGTCGTCGAGGAGGAGCGCGAGAAGCTCGACCGCTACCGCGCCGAGCTGGAGGAGCTGTCCGAATAGCAGCAGAGGGCCCCGAGGCCTACCTCGACTCGCTCGAGCCGATCGGGTGGAAACTCGGGCTCGAGCGGATGCACAGGATGAACGCGCTGCTCGGCATGCCGCAGCACCGCTTCGCCTCCATCCACGTGGTCGGTACCAACGGCAAGTCCTCGGTGACCCGGATGACCGCGGCGCTGCTGGAGGCGCACGGAGTTCGGGCCGGAGCGATGGTCTCGCCCCATCTCCAGCGCTGGTCGGAGCGGATCCTGATCGGCGGCGCCGAGATCGGGCCGGAGGAGTTCTCCGCCGCGGTCGGGCGGGCCACCGAGGCGGCAGAGGTCGTCGAGCGAAGCATCGGGGAAGCGGTCACCCAGTTCGAGGTCGCGACCGCGGCCGGGTTCATCGCCCTCGCCGCCGCCCGGGTTGGGGTCGGCGTGATCGAGGCCGGGCTGGGGGGGAGGCTCGACGCGACCAATACGATTCCCTCACGGGTCACGGTTCTGACCTCGATCGGCCTCGACCACAGCGAGTGGCTGGGAGACACCGAGGAGGAGATCGCAGCCGAGAAGCTGGCGGTGCTCCGTGACAACTCGACCCTGGTCCTGGGGCGGGTCTCCGAACCCGTTCGCGGCCTGGCCGAGCGGACCGCCGCCGAGCGCGGGGCGGCGCTGCTGATCGCCCCAGAGGACCCCGGCGAGGGAATCCGGCTCCGCGCCCGAGGCCGGTTCCAGCGCCGCAATCTCGCCCTTGCCTGCACCGCCGCGGCGGCCTTTCACGGACCGCTCGACCCGGAGCTCGTCACCGCGGTCGCTGCCGATCTGACGGTCCCCGGCCGGCTCGAGCGGGTCGGGGATTCACCGCCGACCTACCTCGACGCCGCCCACAACGTCGACGCCGCCGTCGCTCTCGCCGAGGCTCTGCCCGAGGTCGCGGGCGGCGCGCCGGTGACCGCCTGCCTGGCAATGCTCGCCGACAAGGACGCGGAGGGCGCTGTTGCCGCCCTCGCGCCGGCGCTCGAGCGGGTCGTCTGCACCGAGATCCCGGCCGAGACGCTGCGCTCGCAGGGCCGGCCGGGGGCGGCGGGGCACCCCGCCGACGACCTCGCCCGAATCTGCCGCGCGGCGGGCCTCGAGGCCGAGGCCGAGCCTCGCCTCGCCGAGGCCCTGGCGCGAGCCGCGCGAGCTCGCGTCGACGAGGGACGGCATCCTCCTCGTCACCGGCTCCCACTACCTGCTGGCGCCGGCCCGCGCCGCTCTCGGGGATTGAGACTGTGCGACGATTCCAGCGTGATTAGGCATGAGCTCTAAAAGCGCCGGCAGCGAACTGCTCTCGATGATGGCTCTCGTCGCCGCCGTGGTCGCGGCCGTGATCCTGATCTTCTTCGGACTCGGATTCCTCTTCGGCAGGCTGTTTCTCTAGATCAACCATGCGGCCGGACAGGGTTAGCGGCACCATCGTCGAAGTAGACTCACCGCCCCCTCCGGCAACCCCCAGACCATGACCTTCGCGATATTCGGCATCAGCAACGACGGCCTCAACCTGGTCGTGAACCTGCTCATCCTGATGCTGGTCGTCGTCTGGCTGGCGCTGATCGTCTTCACGTTCCTCGACGCGCGCCGCCGGGTCTCCGATCCGTTCCTGGTCGCCTGCGCGACCGTCGCCTCCTTCATCCCCTACATCGGCACCGCCGTCTACGCGATCCTTCGCCCGCCGGAGTTCCTCGAGGACGCGCACGAGCGCGAGCTCGAGATAAAAGCCGCCGAGCTTCGGGTCCGTCAGCTCGAGGAGAGCTCCTGCCCCCAGTGCGAGTTCCCGATCGAGCGCAGCTACCTGCGCTGCCCCAAGTGCCAGCGCCGACTCAAGAACCCGTGCGGCAGCTGCGGCAAGCCGGTTGACCCCCGCTGGTCGCTCTGCCCATACTGCGAGACCGCCATCCGCTCCCGCGAGCGCTCCTCTTCGAAACGCGCCCCCAGCGCTTCCGGCTCCAAACGCCAGGCTGCCCAACGGCGGAAAAAAGCCCCCGAAAAAGCCCCCGCCGCGGCCGATCCCGCGGCCGGCGCCGGCCAGGGGCCGCCACCCAAAGAACGATCCCAAAGGAGCCCAGAACGTGAGCCGGACCCTGATCCTCGTCAAGCCTGACGCCTTCGAGCGCGCCCTGACCGGAGAGGTGATCGCCCGCTTCGAGCGCAAGGGATTGAGGATTAAGGCTCTGAAGCTGATGCAGGCCGACGAGGAGATCGCCAACGTCCACTACGCCGAGCACGCGGAGAAGCCGTTCTTCGGCGAGCTGGTGTCCTTCATCACCGGTGGGCCGCTGGTGGCGATGGTCCTCGAGGGTTCCGAAGCGGTCGCCGCGGCGCGCCAGATGATCGGCGCCACCAACCCGATCGAGGCCGCCCCCGGCTCGATCCGGGGTGACTTCGCGCTCGAGGTGACCTTCAACATGGTTCACGGCTCAGACTCCGACGAGTCGGCCGAGCGCGAGATCGGGATCTGGTTCCCCGAGCTCTCCTAGAGGCCCCAGCCCGGGGTGGGCGGGGGGTTGCCGAGCGCCCTCTCAAGGTCACGCTCGCATCCGGCTCGCCGCAGCGGCGGGAGATCCTCGAGAAGCTCGGCGTCGAGTTCGAGGTCGTCGTTCCCGGGGTCGATGAGCTGAGCGGCGGCGACCCCGACAAGGAGGTCATCGAGAACGCGCGGCGCAAGGCCGGCGCGGTGCACGGTGATGGGATCATCATCGCCTGCGATACCGACGTCGTCGTCGACGGCGGGGCGCTCGGCAAACCCGCCGACGCCGAGGACGCGCGCCGCTATCTGGATCTGCTGTCCGGCCGTCCCCACGAGGTCCTCAGCGGGCTGGTCGTGATCGCCGATGGCGAGGAGCGCTCCGGCCTCGAGCGGACGACGGTCGAGTTCCGGGCGCTCGAGGACGCCGAGAAGGAGCGCTACGTCGCGTTCGGTGAGTGGCGCGGCCGTTCGGGTGGGTACGCGATCCAGACGCTCGGCTCGACCCTGGTCGCGAGGATCGAGGGAAGCGTCTCGAATGTCGTCGGCCTGCCGGTCGCCCTGCTCTTCGAGTTCGCGCCGGTTTTGTTTCGGCGGTCCTGACTTGCAGGGCTTTCGGAGCGCATCTGTGACAATGGACCCAGCTTCACCGCCAACTGCATGGGCCTCTTCAGCAATCTAACCGGTCTTGGCGGCCGCGACATGGCCGTCGACCTCGGCACGGCAAACACGCTCGTCTACGTGCGTGGGCGCGGCATCGTGCTCTCGGAGCCGTCGGTCGTGGCGATCGACTCGCGCAACGGCCAGGTCCATGCGGTCGGCGTCGAAGCGAAGCGGATGCTGGGCCGCACACCCGGCACGATCACCGCGATCCGGCCGCTGAAGGACGGCGTCATCGCCGACTTCGACGTCACCGAGCAGATGCTCAGGCACTTCATCAAGCGCGTCCACTCCAACCGCTTCGCGCACCCGCGCGTCGTCGTCTGTGTCCCGTCCGGCGTCACCGGGGTTGAGAAGCGGGCGGTCGAGGAGGCATGCCTCTCGGCCGGGGCGCGCAAGGCATTTCTGATCGAGGAGCCGATGGCCGCGGCGATCGGCGCCGGCCTGCCGGTCGCCGAGCCGACCGGCTCGCTGATCGTCGACGTCGGCGGCGGCACCACCGAGGTCGCGGTCATCTCGCTCGGCGGGATCGTCGTCTCGCAATCGATCCGGGTCGGCGGCGACGAGCTCGACGAGGCGATCGTCGCACACTGCAAACAGCACTACAAACTGGCAATCGGGACCCAGACGGCGGAGGAGGTCAAGCTCGAGGCTGGCTCGGCCTCGCCGCTGCCCGAGGAGGTCGAGGTCGAGATCCGCGGCCGCGACCTGGTCTCCGGGCTGCCGAAAACAATCACCCTCGGATCGGCTGAGGTTCGTGACGCCCTGGACGAGCCGATCAGCCACATCCTCGACGCGGTCAAGGACACCCTCGACCGCACGCCGCCGGAGCTGGCCGGCGACATCATGGACAGGGGAATCACCCTGGCGGGGGGCGGCGCCCTCCTGCAAGGACTCGAGCAGCGCCTTCGCGACGAGTGCCAGATGCCATGCCAGCTGGCAGAGTCACCGCTGACGTGCGTGGCGGTCGGCTCCGGCATCTCGTTGGAGGAGTTCGAGACGATCCACCGCGCCAGCAAGATGAATTCGGGTGCGGCACGCTATGCCTAGCTGCCGCCCGCAATCCACCGACTTAGGGCCCCTTCGTGTATCGCAAACAAGTACGCCGCCGTAGGGCGGTACTCACTCTCCTCATCCTCGGGTCGTTCCTGCTCCTGACGATCTCCTACGGCAGGGGATCGGGCAGCATCCAGGACGGCGTCAGCACGATCTTCAGCCCGTTGGAGGGAGTCTCCGACCGGGCGCTGAAGCCCGCCCGCGACCTCGTCGACTGGTTCGACAAGACCTTCGAAGCGCGCGGCGAAAACAGCCGCCTCGAGGACGAACTGGCGAAGGTCCGGGTCCAGGCGGTCGCCGGCCAGGAGGCGCTGCAGGAGAACTCGCAGCTGCGGAAGATGCTCGAACTCGACCGTGACCCGGTGATCGCGACGTCGGCGTTCCACCCGGTGACCGGGCGGGTGATCGCCCGGTCGCCGACCGTCTGGCACTCATCGGTCGCGATCGACCTCGGCAGCAGCGACGGGGTCGTCCTCGATGACCCGGTGGTCAATGGCGACGGCCTGGTCGGCGAGATCTCGGCCGTGCAACGGAGCTCCTCGCAGGTGAACCTGATCACCGACCACACGAGCGCGGTCTCGGCGAAGGTGCTGCCGACCGGGGTCCAGGGAGTAATCCGGCCCTCGGTCGGAAACCCCGAGGACCTGGTCCTCGACTTCATCAATTCGTCCAAGACCGTTCGCGTCGGCCAGACCGTCGTCACCTCCGGCTGGCGCGCTCAGGGGCTCGCATCGCTGTTCCCGCCCGGCATTCCGGTCGGCGACGTCGTCAAGGCCTCGGTCATCGAGCAGGAGGCGAGCCAGCAGGTCCACGTGCGACCATTCGCCGATCTCGCAAACCTGGATCTCGTACAGGTGCTGACCGGGGGGCCCCGACAGTGATCGTGACCCCGAAGATCCTCGTCCGCCTGATCGCGATCGCGATCCTGATCGTTCTGCTCCAGCTCTCCTTCTTCTCCCGCGTGACATTCCTCGAGACCAGCCCTGACATCCTGCCGGCGTTCGTCGTCGTCCTCGGCCTGCTCGGCGGCAGCATGACCGGCGCCGTCACCGGCTTCTCGATCGGGTTTCTGATCGACTGCCTGGTGGCGGGGACGCTGGGGGTGACCTCGATGGTCCTGCTCGGGATCGGGTACGTCGCCGGGCTCTTCCGCGAACGCTTCGAGATCCACAGCGCGCTGGTGCCGCCCCTGCTCTGCATGGGGTTGACGCTGGTCGCCGAGGTCGGGTTCGCGCTGGTCGAAATCACGCTCGGCATCGACGCTCCGATCAGCACCCTGGTCCTCCGCGACACCCTGCTCAAGAGCATCTACGCCTTCTTCCTCGGCTGGCCGCTCTACTACGGGATGCGCTTCGCCCTGCGCGCGGCGCTCGTCGACGAGCCGCGGGTCGAGCGCCAACGCCAGCCGACCTTCCTGGGGGCCTGATGTATCTGCGCTCTGGGGAACGCGGCGAGCCGATGAACAACCGCCTGGCGCTGCGGTTGGCGATGTTCGGCGGCATTGCGCTGGCCCTGTTCGTGATCCTTTTCTTCCGGCTCTGGTTCCTGCAGATCCTCAACGGCTCCGAAAATCTGGCCGAGGCCCGCAACAACCGCACCCGCGAGTTTCGGGTCAGCGCCCCACGCGGCTCGATCCTCGACCGCACCGGGAAGGTGATCGTCGACAACAGGACCAGCCTCGCGCTCCA
Organism: uncultured Solirubrobacterales bacterium; assembly: GCA_963805455.1. GTDB lineage: Bacteria > Actinomycetota > Thermoleophilia > Solirubrobacterales > 70-9 > VRUE01. The sequence goes on along the minus strand of CAWDUJ010000003.1, from coordinate 195,885 downwards.
GATCGACCCCAACAAGCTGCCCCCCGAAGACGACCGCAGGGAACGCGAGATCAACCAGCTCGCCGACCTGACCCACTCCGAACCGGACCGGGTCCGTGAACTGATCCACGAAGGCGCGGTCGCCTCTCTGGGGGCGCCGGTGACGATCCGCCGCGACGTCGGCAACTACCTCGTTTACTACCTGGAAGAGAACCAGCACCTCTTCCCGGGGGTCACCGTGCAGCGGGTCTTCGTTCGCAACTACCCCGACGGAACGCTGGCCGCCCACATCCTCGGCCAGGTCGGCGAGGTGACCGAAGAAGAGCTGAAGGAACGTCAGTACAAGGGGCTGCAGCCGGGCGATGAGGTCGGCCAGGACGGCGTCGAGGAAACCTACGACGAATTCCTCCGCGGCACGCCGGGCCTGACCAAAATCCAGGTCGACGCATTCGGCCAGCCGACCCAGGGCGGCCAGCTTCTCTCGCAGCCGCCGGTCCCGGGCGACAACCTGAGGCTCTCGATCAACGACTCGGTTCAGGAAGCCGGCGAAGCGGCGATGGCCTCGTTCGGGCTGCGCGGCGGCTTCATCTCGATGGACATCCACACCGGCGAAATCATCGCGATGGGGTCGTATCCGACCTTCGAACCCGAGGTCTTCACGAAACCGATGACCCAGGCCCAGGTGAACAACCTCTACCGCGACGAAGTCCTGGCGCCGCTGACCGACCGCGCGATCGCCGGCCTCTATCCGACCGGGTCGACCTTCAAGCCGATCACGGCAGTCGCGGCGCTCGAAAGCAACAACCTGACGCCGAGCGAGGTGATCTACGACCCCGGTCAGCTGACCGTCGGCGAACAGACCTTCAGCAACGCCGGCGAAGCCGCCAACGGCTCGGTCAGCCTGGTCTCGGCGCTGGAAGTGTCCTCGGATGTCTTCTTCTACACGCTGGGCCTGCGGATGTGGAACGACGGCCAGCTCCAGCACTGGGGAAACGAACTTGGGATCGGCCGGCCGAGCGGGATCGACCTCCCGGGCGCGACCGAAGGGCTGCTTCCCTCCCGGCAGTGGCGCGACCAGCTCTACAGGGAAGGCGAAACCGAAAGGCCGTGGTCGGCGGGTGACAACGTCCAGCTCGCGACCGGGCAGGGCGACCTTCAGACCAACCCGCTGCAGATGGCGATCGCCTACGCCGCGATCGCGAACGGCGGCACCGTCGTCACCCCGCACGTCGGGCTCCAGGTCGACGACGCCGCCGGGCGGGTGGTCAAGGAATTCGACCCCGGCCCGCGGCGCCACGTCGAGATGGACGCTGAATACCGCGAGGACATTCTCGAAGGGCTGCATGACGCAGCGCAGAACGGCGGCGGCACCTCCTGCGACGTCTTCTGCAACTTCCCGATCGAAGTCGCGGGCAAGACCGGGACCGCGCAGCGGCCCCCGTATGAAGACCAGTCCTGGTACGGAGTGCTGGCTCCGTATCCGGATCCCCGTATCGTCACCTTCGTGACGATGGAGGAAGGCGGGTTTGGCGTCGAAGCGGCGGCACCCGCGGCGAGGCGCATCCTGGAAGCGATCTTCGCCAAGGAACTCTCGGAAGGCTCCGAACCAGAAGGCGGCGAAGAAGGGTGATGTATGCGACCCGCGCCCGCCGCACCCGCCCCGAGCCGTTCACGGTCCGGCCCGGCATCGCCGAGCGCCTCGGCCTGCCCTACATGGACGCCGCCCTCGGCTTCTCGGCCGTGGCGCTGGCTCTGGTCTCGATATACACCCTCGATCATGCGACCGCCCAGGACGTGCCCGGCAGCCCCGGCTACTACACCGACCGCCAGACGCTCTACGCGATCATCGGCGTGGTCGGGATGTACCTGCTCTCCCGCATCGACTACTCGCGGTTCCGCGAGCTCCGGGTCGGCATCTACACCCTGCTCTGCGCGAGCGTCTCGCTCGTCCTCGTCTTCGGCTTCGCCGCCCGCGGCTCACGCCGCTCTTTCGACCTTCCCTTCTTCAGTTTCCAGCCATCGGAGCTCGGCAAGCTCCTGCTCGTGCTAGCGCTTGCCGGGTTCGTGATCGATGGCGCCCGGCGGGGCTCGCCGTGGGGGCGCACAGTGCGCTACCTCTGCCTCGGCCTCGCTCCGGCTGCACTTGTCTTCCTGCAGCCGGACCTCGGCACCTCATTGGTGTTCGGGGCTATCACCCTCGCCGTGATGTACGTGGGGGGCGTCCGTTGGACGCACCTCGCGGCGATCACCGGCGGTCTGGCCGCACTCATCGCAATCGTCCTCTTCGCCGCCCCCGCAGTCGGGGTGCCGATCCTGAAGGGGTATCAGCGGGAGAGGTTGACGTCATTCGTCAACCCCAGCCAGGACCCCAGCGATGCCGGCTACCAACAGAATCAGGCGCGAATCGCCATCGGATCCGGTCAGGAGACCGGCCGCGGCGACAGCGCAACACAGACGCGGCTCGACTTCGTTCCCGAGCGGCACACCGACTTCATCTTTGCGGTGATCGGTGAGCGCTACGGGTTTGCAGGCGCCGCGTTGGTCCTATCCCTATACGCCCTGCTGATCTGGCGGGCGCTGCGGATCGTGACACTCTCGAAGAACTCGTACGGAATCCTCGTGGCCGGCGGAATCGCCGCCATGCTTCTGTTTCAGGTCTTCGTCAATGTGGGGATGAATCTCGGGATCATGCCGATCACGGGCATCCCCCTGCCACTATTGAGCTACGGGGGTTCCTCCGTGGTCGCGACTTTTCTCGCGGTGGGAGTGCTTCAGAGCATTCACGTGCAAGCGCGCCTCAGTCAGAAAGGCAGGTTCGCCTGGTGACCCGAATGGGACCCCCGGCGATGCGTACCTATCTGAACTGAGCTAACGAATGAAAAAAACAATTCTGGTGTCCGCCGATCGTGGCGAGACACGTGTCGCCGTCCTCGAGTCGAAGACCAAAGGCGGCAAACGCGACGTGGCGGAGCTCTACATAGAGCGCCGCGGCCGGCGGTCGATCGTCGGCAACATCTACAAAGGCAAGGTCGACAACGTCCTGCCGGGCATGGAGGCCGCCTTCGTCGACATCGGCCTCGAGCGCAACGGGTTCCTCCACGTCGACGAGATCGTCCTCCCGAATGGGGAGCAGGCGCCGAAACGCGGTCGCGGGAGCGGCAAACGGATCAGCGAGCTGCTCAAATCCGGCCAGGAGATCCTCGTGCAGGTCGTCAAGGACCCCCTGAAGTCGAAGGGCGCTCGGCTCTCGATGAACGTCTCGATCGCCGGCCGCTACCTCGTCTACGCGCCGCAGGGCGGCGGCGTCGGCGTCAGCCGCCGGCTGAGCGAATCCGAGCGCGACCGGCTGCGGCGGATGGTCGATCGCACCTACAAGGGGCCGGGCGGGCTGATCGTCCGCACCGCCGCCCACGGGGCGAAGAAATCCGACTTCGTTCGGGAGATCGGGTACCTCCACAAACTGAACGAGGTGCTGCAGCGACGGACCGAGCAGACGAAGGCCCCCGGCCTCGTCTTCCAGGAGGCCGATCTCCCGGTCAGGGTTCTCCGCGATGTCTTCCTGATCGACTTCGAGACGGCGATCATCGACTCCCAGAAGCAGTTCGAACGGGTCACCAGCTTCTTCCAGCGCACCGCGCCGGAGCTGGTCGAGAAGGTCGAGCTGTACGAGGGCAAGAAGCCGCTGCTGGAGAAATGGGGTGTCGACAAGGAGATCGAGTCGACCCTCGACCGGCGCGTCGACCTGCCCTCGGGCGGCTACCTGATCATCGACTACACCGAGGCACTGACGGTGATCGACGTCAACAGCGGCAGCTTCACCGGCCGCGGCAAAGGGGGGCTCGAGGAGACGATCACCAGGGTCAATACCGAGGCCGCCGAGGAGGCGGTCAGGCAGTTGCGGCTGCGCGATATCGGCGGCATCATCGTGATCGATTTCATCGACATGGCGCGGGCGAAAAACCGCGACAAAGTGCTGAAAACGCTGCGCAAAGCGCTCGACGCCGACAAGTCGAAGAGCTACGTCGTCGAGGTCTCACCGCTTGGGCTGGTCGAGATGACCAGGCAGAACATCACCGACGGGGTGCGCGAGATCCTCACGGCTCCCTGCCCAACCTGCCACGGCGAGGGGGTCGTGCTCTCGGCCGAGACCGTCGCCCTCGACGGCCTGCGGAAGATGCGGGAGATTGGGGCCGAGGACGGGGAGGCGTTCCTGCTCCGGGTCAATCCGAAAGTCGCCGCCGAGCTGATGGGCCGCGACAGCGGCCTCGTCGAGCTCGAGGAGGAGACCGGCAAGCAGTTCCACTTCGAGGGCGGTGACGCGCTCCCGATCGACACCTTCAAATTGGTTGAGTCGGGCACGATCGCCGAGATCGAGGAGCGGGCGCTGCCGTTCAAGGTCGGCGAGGAGGTCCTGGTCAAGATCGAGGAGCCGCACATGTACAACGCGGACGACGCGATCGCCAGGATCGACTCCTACATCATCAGCGTCAGCGGCGGGGGGCGGTTCGTCGGCGAGCGCAAGCTGGTCCGGATCGAGGAGGTCGAGCGCTCGGCGGCGGTCGCCTCGATGCCGGAGGCCGCCGGCCAATCGAACGGGGCTGGAGGCGACGGAGGCGACTCCCACCGTCTAGAATCCTCCGCCTCGCGCAGTAGCCGTCGTGGTCGCGGAAGCGGTCAGGGTCGGTAGCGCTCCACCCCGAGCGGCAAGGAAAGATGAGCACGTACGCGGTCATAGAGAGCGGTGGCAAGCAGTATCGGGTCGAGAAGGGCACATCCGTGCTCGTCGACCGCCTCAGCGCCGCGCAGGGTGAGAAGGTCGCCCTGCGCCCGGTCCTGTTCCGCGACGAGAAGATCATTGCCGAGCCGAAGGAGCTCGAGAAGGTGAAGGTCGAGGCGACCGTCGCCGAGCACCTGCGCGGCCCGAAGATCAAGGTCTTCAAATACAAGCCGAAGAAGGGCTACCGCAGGCGCGCCGGCCATCGCTCGGAGCTGACCCGGCTCGAGGTCACCGAGTTGAAACTGATGACCAGGAAACCGGCCGAGAAAAAACCCAAAGCCGCGAAAAAACCGGCTGCTAAAAAGGACGCTGACGATGGCTCATAAGAAAGGACTTGGCTCAAGCCGCAACGGCCGCGAATCGAACCCCAACATGCTCGGGGTCAAGGTCTTCGCCGGCCAGCGGGTCAGCGGCGGCGAGATCATCGTCCGCCAGCGCGGCACGCGCTTCCGCCCCGGCGAGGGGACGGGCCTTGGCCGCGACCACACCATCTTCGCGACCCGCGAGGGCAAGGTCGAGTTCCGGCCCTCGCGTCGCGGCCGCACGATCTCGGTCCTGCAGGACTAGCCGCTTCTAGGTCGCGCAGGCGCGGCGCGCGGCGCGGCGCTTCTTCCTCACGGCGGCCACGTCCCTGCGGATCGCCCTGCGGGCCCCGCCGCTCGGCGCTCTCAGGGTCTGCAGGTGCCGCCGCGCCCTCCTCAGCTTCGCCTGCGCCCTGAAAAGGGCAGCGCGGGCGGTGGCGCAGCCGTCGTCTCCGGCCGGGGCCTGCGACGGCCCGGGAGCCGCGCTCGCGGTTTCGCCCTGCGGCGGCGGGGGAGGAGGGGGAGGCGGAGGCGGGGGAGTGGATCCGCCCCCTCCGCAGCTGTAGATCTCGATGTCGTCGATGAACCAGCCGTAGTCTTTCTGCGCTTCGTCGGTGCCGATCCGGAAGCGGAACCTGATCTGCCTGCCGGCGAGGGAGGAGAGATTCAGCCGGGTCGAGCCGTAGCCGGTGCTCTCGCCGACGAACGCGGGCCTGCCGCTCAGCGGGTTGCCGGCGCCGGTGAAGATCGGGCCCCCGTAGTGGTCGCCGGCCTCGATCAGGCTCCCCGCGTCGGTCCAGTGAGCGCCGCCGTCGGTGCTGTATTCGATCACGCCGCCGTCGTAGCTGTTGCCTTCGCCGGACTCGAAGCTGTGCGCGTGGGCGAACCGCATGAATCCGCCGCTCGGGACGGTGACGCTTTTCGTCATCGCGATCGCGGAGTCCGTCACCGAGCCCGCGTCGACGCCCCAGATGTTCGTAGTCCCGCTACTGGCATAGGTCGCGTCAAGTCCGGCCGTATTCGGCACCTGCGGGTAGAAGAAGACGTTGGGGTGTCCGAACAGGAGCGACCCCGCCGCCCAGTTGCCGCTGCCGGGGTCCTCGAGGTCGTCGGAGAACGTGAGGTCCGGCGTCTGCCCGCCGGCGCAGGCGCTCGCCCGGGTCGGCGCCGCTGACGGCGGCGGCGTTTCCATTTCGGTCGCCTGCACGGTCTTTTCGACCTGTTCGCAGTCGGTTGCGGTGATTTCGTGCTCGCCGACCAGGTCGGAGCAGGCCTGGCGGAGGGCGTTGCCATAGTCCTGATAGTCGCTCGCCGAGGTCAGCAGGTTGGTGATGGCGTCGTAGTGGATCTGGAGCGCCTTCTCGATTCCCAGCCCGCTGATCGTCCGGCCGTTGAAGCTCGCCCCGTCGGTGATCAGGAACGCGGCCTTGCTGCCGACGCCGCTGTTCTCGTGGACGCCGCCGTTGTCGCTGCTTGCAAGGTCGGCGTCGGGTTCGTAGAACCATTCTCCGGACCCCGTTCTGTCCGGCTGTCCGAATTTGGGCGGATCGGACATGTCTCTGATCGTGCCGATGCTCGAGTCCTCGCCGATTTTCCAGCGGTCTGCGGGTTTGTCGCCCGCGGTCGGGAAGCTCGGCGTGCTGAGGTCGAAGAGCTCGCCGAAGACGTCGGCGATCGCCTCGTCAAGCGCCCCCGATTGGTAGTAGTAGAAGAGGTGCGACTCGGAGCCGTTGACCCCGTGGGTCAGCTCGTGGCCGGTGACGTCATCGGTCACCAGGCCGTCGCCATAGACCATCTGCTCCCCGTCCCAGAAGGCATTTTCGAACGGGCAGCCTTCTTCCTCGCAGTAGCTGACGGTCGAGATCAGCGGCATCCCGCCGCCGTCGATGCTGTCGCGGCCGAAGTGGTCTTTGTAGAAGTCGTAGAGGTCGCCGGTGAGGGTGTAGGCGAGAGCGGCCGCGGGGGCGGCCGCAGTGGGGTCGTCTCCCTCTTTCAGTTCGGCTTCCAGTGCCGTGCAGGGAACGAGCTTGGGTTCGGATTCCGCGTTGCAGACGACCCGGTTCTTCGCGTCCTCGATCTCGCTGAGGCTGAGGGCGACGTTGCCGAGGTCGGCGTCGACGAGGACGAGGTCGCGTACCGTGACCGGGGCGGCGCCGTCGGTTACCTCGAGCCGCCAGACAGCCCGCGGCAGGTCGATCCCCGGGCCTCCGAGGATCCGGGGGTCATAGATCGAGAGGACCGGGCTCGACGCCTGCAGCGCGGTGCTCGCGACGCCGGTGCTCTTGGCCACCGCGACGATCGCCGTCCTCGCGGCGGCATCCGCGCTGATCGCCGGCGTGGTGTCGACGCCGTTGTCGGGCTCGAGCTCGCCCCCGATCGAAAGCATGTCGCCGGCGGGGGTGAGGCCGACCGCGAGTTCGCCGCCGAGAACCGGGATGCCCTCGATCGTCTGCTCGAGGTGGGCTGCGGAGCGCCCGTCGCGGAGGCGTTCGAGCCCGGCGACCCTCAGGTCGGCGTCGCCGCCGAGCCCGAATCGGCTCCCGAAACGGTCGCCGGCTTCGAGTGCGGCCGCCCGCGGAGTGGCGGCCCTGAGCGGGATCGCCGTACCCGGATCGGTGCCGATGAAGGTGATGTCGGAGCCGGCCTCGGACTGGGCGTTGACGTCGACCCCGGGGCCGAGGGCCCTGGCCAGTGAGGAGGTGCCCTCTCCGGCCCGGGCCTGGGCGGAGAACACCAGCGACAGCAGCAGCGCCCCCAGGGCGCAGATCGTGACCGTCCGAGTTCGCAGCGCGATCACGGCCGAACTGTGGCACAGCTCCGCGTCGCGCGCTCGAATCGAGAGACTGTGCGCGATGAACGATCGCGCGAAGATCTGGGTCGAGGCCGGCGCCGGCGGCAACGGCTCGGTCAGCTTCCGCCGCGAGGCCCACGTCCCGCGGGGCGGTCCCGACGGCGGCGACGGGGGCCATGGCGGTGACGTGATCCTGGTCTGCGATCCCTCGCGCCGCGACCTCGGCTCGCTGCGCGGGAGCAAGCACTTCCGGGCGGGACGCGGTGGACACGGTCAGGGCTCCAACCGGCACGGCGCCCGCGGGGAGGACCGCGAGATCGCGGTGCCGGCCGGGACCCAGGCGGAGGCGGTCGACGGCAGTCGGATCGACCTCGTCGAGCCCGGCCAGCGCGCGATCGTCGCCCACGGCGGACGCGGGGGGCACGGAAACCGCCGCTTCGCGACCTCGACCAGGCAGGCCCCGCGCTTTGCCGAGCGAGGGACCGCCGGGCAGCAGGACTGGATCGAGCTGCAGCTGAAGCTGCTCGCAGACGCGGGCCTGATCGGTCTCCCTAACGCCGGCAAGTCCTCGCTGCTCGGGCGCCTCACCCGCGCCGACCCGAAGGTTGCCGACTACCCGTTCACGACGATCGACCCGGTGTTGGGGACGATCGAAAACGAGGATCGCCAGGCGGTCCTGGCCGACATCCCGGGCCTGATCGAAGGGGCATCTGAGGGCGCCGGCCTCGGTCACGAGTTCCTCGCCCACGTCGAGCGCTGCGCGATGCTCGTCCACCTGGTCGACCTCGCGCCGCTCGAGGGCGACTCGATCGCCAACTACGCCGCGGTCCGCAGCGAGCTGTCCTCACACGGCGGCGGGCTCGATGCGCTGCCGGAGCTGATCGTCCTCTCCAAGCGCGACCTCGTCACCGAGGAGGAGGTTGAGGCGGCGCTGGCCGAATGGGGCAAGCGGGCGGGTGAGGGCGCGCTCGGGGTGATGGCGGTCTCCTCGGCCACCGGCGAGGGCCTCGCCGAGCTCGGCCAACGGATCTTGTCCGAGCTGCCTGAGGATGCGATCGCCCGCCCCGAGGGTGAGGCCGGGGGGGCCGAGTTCGAGGCCGAGCACCGTGTCTACCGTCCGGCCGGGGAGGGCGGCTACTCGGTCGTGCGCGAGGACGATGGCGGCTTCAGGATCGTCGGCCGCGGGGTCGAGCTGCTGTTCGAGCGCCACGACCTCAAAAACGAAGAGGCGCTCGCCTATCTCGAGCAGCGCCTGAACGAGATCGGGGTGATCGCGGCCCTTCGCGCCGCCGGTTTCGAGCCCGGTGACGACGTCCGCGTCGGTGAGCACGAGTTCGAGCTCCATCCCTGAAGCCCGACTAGTCTCTCCGGGATGAATTCCGAGCTCAGCGTCGAGGCGGTCATCCGCGGCGAGCGCGAACGGCTCGGGGCCGGGGCGATCCGCCCGTTCGACGCCCACTCCCATACCGGCGTCGACATCGACGGGACGTCGCGGACCGCGGAGGAGCACGTCCGCGAGCTCGAGGTGATCGGCGGCCGTTCCGTGATCTTCCCCCTCTGCGTCGACACCGGGTACCCGGCGGAGAACGAGCGGGTGATCGAGGAGAGCCGGCTCCATCCCGATCGTCTGGTTCCGTTCGCCCGCATCGATCCGCGGGTCAGTGGGGCGGCGGATGCGGCAGCGGCGCTGGCCGCCGGTGCCCGCGGCTTCAAGCTGCACCCGCGGGCCGAGGACTTTCGCCTCGACGATCCGGGTGTTGCGGAGCTCTTCGGTGTCGCCGCCGAGGCGCGGGTGCCGGTCCTGATCCATGCCGGAGTCGGCGTCGGGTCCTTCGGCGAGCCGCTGACGACGCTGGCCGCGGGATACCCGGATTGCCCGATCATCCTCGCCCACGCCGGCATCTCCGACCTCGCCTGGCTCGCCGAGGTCGTGTCCGAGTACCCGAACCTGTTCTTCGACACGGCGTGGCTGGTGCCGGCCGACCTCCTTGCCCTCTTCGCCCTCGTGCCGGCGGAAAGGATCCTCTACGGGAGCGACGCGCCGCTGATGGACGTCGAGCTGCTGCTGACGATCACCCTGCGCTGCGCACGGTTCTCCGGTCTCTCCGAGGAGGAGATCGGCCTTGTGATGGGAGGCCAGCTCGAGAACCTGCTGGCGGGGGAGGCGGTCGCCGAAACCGGCCCCGCCCCCGGCCTCAGGATGACGCTGAGCCCGAGCGAGTACAGGGTCGCCCAGGTCCTCTCGGGCGTCGGCGGAGGCCTCTACGCCGGCGGCGACCCGACGGTGCTCCTGGAGGTCGCGAGGCTCGCGATCGGGGATCAGGGCGAGGTCGAGGACTCCCAGCCGTCGCTGACCGTGCTCCTCGATCACTGCGTGCCGGGCTCACCGGAGGCAGTCCGGGCGATCGTGCTCGCTCTGACTGTGGCGCTGACTCCCGGAGTCGAGAGCGCGGCGCCTGTCGGCGCCGATGGTCGATGACCCTGCTCGTCAAGCTCGGCTCCTCGATCGTCGCCGCCGATGACGGCGAGCTGCGCGTCGACGTCCTCGACTCGGTGTGCGAACAGGTGGCGGCGCTCGAGCAGGGCGGCGAGCGGGTCGTGCTGGTCACCTCCGGTGCGATCGCGCGCGGGATCAGGATGCTGGAGCTGCCGGCCCGGCCGCGGGCGATGGACGAGCTGCAGGCCGCCTCGGCGGTGGGCCAGGGCGATCTCTTCCGCGCCTATGAGGAGCGCCTCTCGCGGAATGGGACCCACGCCGCCCAGGTGCTGCTGACGGCCGCCGACATCGCCGCCCGGACCAACTACCTGAACGCGCGGCAGACGCTGCGGCGGCTGATCGATTGGGGGGTGGTCCCGGTCGTCAACGAGAACGACACGACGGCGACCGACGAGATCAGCTTCGGCGACAACGACTTCCTCGCTGCCCAGGTCGCGATCCTGCTCGACGCCCGGCTTCTGGTCCTGCTCTCCAACGTCGAAGGCCTCCACAGCGCCGACCCCAGCGCCGACCCCGATGCCGCCCGCGTCGACGAGGTGGGTGACTTCTCGAAACTGGGGGAGATGGAGATCGGAGACCGCACCTCGGCGTTCGGCTCGGGCGGGATGAGGAGCAAGGTGGCGGCCGCCAAGATGGCGAGCGAGGCCGGGATCCCGAGCGTGATCTGCGACGGCACCCGGCCCGGGTCGCTCCTCGACGCGGCGGGCGGCGAGGAGGTCGGAACCCGGTTCGCCGCCCAGGCGGGGAGATCGTCGAGCTTCAAGCTCTGGCTCAAATATGCGAAGCCGGCGCGGGGGAGGGTGACGGTCGACGGGGGGGCGGCGCGGGTTCTGCGCGAGAGCGGCTCGAGCCTGCTGCCGGTCGGGATCACGGCGGTCGAGGGCGAGTTCGAGGCCGGCGACGCGGTCGAGGTCGTGATCGACGGATCGGTCCTCGGCAAGGGGATCGTCGAGTACTCGGCGCGCGAGCTGGGCCAGGTCCGCGGGTTGAAGAGCGGCGCGATCCGCGAGCAGCTGCCGCATGCGGCAGACGAGGCGATTCACCGCGATCGGTTCGTGCTCCTCTAGGAAAGGCCAATAGGCGCTGCTGGGTGCCTCTCTCTCGCGGTATCCGGCTGCGCCGGTAGCGCCGCGCTTCGAGAGAGGCACACCAACATCGCCAGTTACCCTTAGCGAGAATGGCGACCACGACGATCTCAGTAGGCGAGAGCTGCGAAGCGGCGAGGCGTGCCTCGCGCGTTTTGGCGGGCGCACAGACCGAGGCCAAGGACACGGCGCTCGAGGCGACCGCGAGGCTGCTCGGCGAGCGTGTCACAGGCGTGCTCGACGCGAATGCGGCCGACCTCGCCGACGAGCACGCGAAGGGTCTGACGCCGGCGCTCCGCGACCGTCTGACCTTGACCGAGGCGAGGGTCGAGGCGATGGCCGAGGGCGTCCGCGCGATCGCGGCGCTCCCGGACCCGATCGGCGAGGAGCTCGAATCGAAAACGGTCGCCGGAGGGCTCGCGCTGCGCAAGCTGCGGGTGCCGCTGGGGGTCGTCGCCGTCGTCTACGAGGCGCGGCCGAACGTGACGATCGACTGCGCGGCGCTGACGATCAAGAGCGGCAACGCGATCGTCCTCCGCGGCTCCCACTACGCCGAGCGGACCAACGGGGCGCTGGCGGCGATCGTCCGCGAGGCTCTGGCCGAGGCCGGGCTGCCGCAGGACGCGGTGGTGCTGCTCGCGGGGGGCGGACGCGAGGACCTCGCCGAGCTCGCGACCCAGGATGACCTGGTCGACCTCCTGATCCCGCGCGGCGGCGAAGGCCTGAAGGCTGCGCTGAAGGATGTCGCGACGGTGCCGGTCATCTATGCCGCCGCCGGCAACTGCCACGTCTACGTCCATTCCGAGGCCGATCTCGAGATGGCGCGAAAGATCGTCCTCAACGCCAAGGTCCAGCGGCCGGGTGTCTGCAACGCGGCCGAGACGCTTCTGGTCGACGCGGCGGTCGCTTCCGAGTTCCTCACCGATGCGCTTGCCGATCTGCGCGAGGCCGGCGTCGAACTGGTCGGCGACGAGCGGGCGAGGTCGGCCGCGGGTGAGGTCGAGGTTGGAGAGGCGGAGGAGGAGGACTGGGGGACCGAGTTCCTCGACATGAAGATCGCGGTCGGGGTCGTCGACTCGCTCGAGGAGGCGATCGAGCACGTCAACCGGTTCGGTACGCGGCACTCGGAGGCGATCGTTACGCGCTCCGACGATGCGGCCGAGCGATTCACCGATGAGGTCGATGCCGCGGTCGTCTACACCAACGCATCGACCCGCTTCACCGATGGCTTCGAATTCGGGATGGGGGCCGAGATCGGCAATTCGACCCAGAAGCTCCACGCCCGGGGGCCGATCGGCCTGCGCGAGCTGACCACCTACAAGTACGTCGTCCGGGGAGACGGCCAGGTGCGTGGGTAACCCGTCGGGGGCCGGCATCGGGATCCTCGGCTCGGCGTTCAACCCGCCGCACCTCGGGCATCTGGCGTTGGCGCAGGAGGCGCTTTGGCAGCTCGGGCTCAGCGAGGTGATCCTGATGCCGACCGGCGAGGCGCCGCACAAGCGGATCGCCGACGACCCGGGTCGCGAGCAGCGGCTGGCGATGACGAGGCTGGCGGCGGCCGACGACTCGCGATTCAGCGTCTCGACGCTGGAGGCTGAGCGGGAGGGGCCGTCCTATACATATGAGACTTTGGAGCAACTTGGTAGCGAGAAAGGCGATACGGAGCTGGTGTTCGTGATGGGGGCGGACGCCGCCGTCGGCCTGGAGAGTTGGCGCGAGCCGGAGCGGGTGGTGCAGCTGGCTCGGCTCGCGGTCGCGCGGAGGGCGGGCGTCTCCGACGCCGACGTCGCCGCGGTGATGCGGAGCCTGGGTGCCTCTGATCGGGCGACGATGCTGGAGATGCCCGAGTTCGGCGTCTCCTCCTCGGTGGTGCGTGAGCGGGCGGCGGCGGGGAGGCCGCTGCGGTATCTGGTCCCGGAGCCGGTGGCGCGGTTCATCGAGGAGAAGGGGATCTACGGATGAGCGGCGGCAAGGCGGAAGAGTTTGATTCCGAAGGGCTGGCGCGCCGGCTGTGCGGGATTGCAGACTCCAAAGGCGCGACCGAGATCGTCGCCCTCGACATGCGCGGGCTCGTCTCCTACACGGACTACCTGGCGATCTGCACTGCCCGCAACGAGCGCCAGGCTCGCGCCGTCGTCGACGAGGTGAGGCTGCGACTGAAGAATGAGATGGAGCTGCTGCCCGGGGGCGTCGACGGGGACGGGGCGGCGGGCTGGATCGTGCTCGACTATCTCGACTCGGTGCTCCACGTGTTCACCGAGGAGGCGCGGCAGCGCTACGCGCTCGAGGATCTCTGGCATGAGGCGCCGCGTCTCGAGCTCGAGTTCGGGGAGCATCAGGCTCCCTCGGCCGCGAGCGCCTGAGAGCTCGCTTCCGAACACACGTTCGCACTTTCGCGCTGTGGAGCGAAATGCCGTCCGAGGATGCCCCTACGGTGCCGCGCATGGGCAGCTTCAAGAGGGCCCTTTTCGGTTATCGCCGCACCGACGTGGACGCAGCGCTGATGGACCGGGAAGAGCGAATCGCGAACCTTCAAAAGAAGGCCGCGGATGCGTTGGAGCGCTGGCGCGAGGCCGCCGACCAGGCGGCCCGATGCGAGCGAGAGGCGGCCGACATCTCGGGAATGGTGGTCGAGCGCGAGCGGGAGATCCGGGCGCTCGGCGAGAAGCTGAAGGAAGCCGACGAGCGGCACGAGCGGAGCATCACCTCACTTGAGTCGGTGGCCTCAAGCATCGACGAGATCCATTCCCAGGCCCGCGGCCAGGCGACGAGGATTCGGATGAAAGCCCTGCGCGAGGCGGTCGAGGTCGGCCGCCGGGCGCAGGAGCTGGCTGATGCCAACGCCGGGATCGAGCCCGGGGCTGCCCAGAACGGCGGCGCACCCGCCGAGCTCGGCCCCGACATCTTCGAGGGCCCGATGCGGCTCGAGATCGGCCCGCTCGGGGACTTCTCACAGCTGGTCGGGATCGAGGACGCGATCAGCCGGCTCGGCGCCGCCGACATCTCGGTCGAGCGCTTCTCGGAGGGCCGCGCGACGCTTTCGATGAACCTCGAGCAGCCGATCGAGTTGCTGCGCGAGCTCGAAGAGAGCGCGCCGATGGAGTTCCGAGTTCGTCGCACCGCCGACGACAGCCTGATCCTCGACGTCGATGAGGACCCGGGCCCCGGCCAGCAGGCCGCCTAGCTTCCGGCGACCAAGGTCGGCCCTGAAAACAATTCCCAGTAGAGCGGGCCTTTACGGCCGAGCAGGCCTTGAACTGCCGCTCAGTTGGTGGGGCCGCCGACGTCGTTTTCCTCGCCGCCCGGGCCCTCTGGCTTCGTGCCGCCCGCGGGCGAGTTCTTGACCAGGAACTGGGCCAGCTGTTCGAGTTCACCCTTGGAGATGCTCTGGCCATAGTTCGTCGGCATCACGTTGGCCGGGTAGCCTTCGGCGATCTCGGCGTTCGGGTCATCGATCATCTCTTCGATCCCGGCCTTGTCGTCGTCGGGGGCCAGGTATTCGTTCAGGTCCGGGCCGGTCGTTCCAGTCGAGTTGGCTGCCTTAAAGGTGTGACAACTGCCGCAGCCGTTGCTCGCGAAGACCGTGGCGCCCGCTTCGTTGGAGGTGTTCCCCCCGGTCGCCGCGCCGCCGGTTCCTTCTTCGGCTTCCGGCGCTTCACCTTCTTCGGCTGCGTTGGAGGTGGCGGCAACGGTGACGGTTTCGGTCTTCGTTGAGCCAAGGAGACCACCAGCCACCAAGCCTCCGACGAAGCAGATGACCCCTATGACGATGAAGGCCCAAATTTCAATCAGCATTTTTTTCCAGCTGGGCTCCCGCATCGCGTCCGATCATATGCGCGTTCGACCGCTCACCAAAATCAGCCCTGAAAACAATTCCCGGTTAGGGGGACAGTCGATTGTCACCCTTCGTCGTCGGGAGACGAAAGAATCGGCAGTGGGCGGCGTTAAACTGGGCGGTCGATTACGAGTTTCGCGGGGCTGTAGCTCAGTTGGAAGAGCGCTGCCGTGGCACGGCAGAGGTCAGGGGTTCGAGTCCCCTCAGCTCCATCGGCCAAACTCCTGGCGATGACTGGGCCCGCCGCCTCCTTCTCGGTGATCTGATGGCCGCAGCGCTCGGCTGGGGAGCCCTGGCCGCGTCCTCGCTGGTGGTCGGGGCCGTCCTGGCCTACGCCCGCCGCTGGTCCGACCGCCAGGTCGGACTGGTACTCGCCTTCGGGGCTGGGGCGCTGATCAGTGCGATCAGCTTCGAGCTCGCGGCCGAAGGCATTGCGGTCGGGAGCATCCGCTCGACCGCGCTCGGCCTCGGGATCGGCGCATTCGCCTTCTTCGGCCTCGACGGTCTGCTCGACGCTCGGGCATCCCGCGGTCAGGGACCGAGAGCGCGGCACCCGGACGATGAGGCCGGGACGGCCCTCGCGCTCGGCGCCTTCCTCGACGGCATACCCGAGCAGCTCGTCCTCGGCATCGGGCTGGCGGGAGGCGACAGCGTCGGCCTCGGGCTCCTGGTCGCGATCTTCGTCTCCAACCTTCCTGAGGCGATCGGCTCGGCGACCGCGATGGACGAGGCCGGCGTCGCCCGCCGCCGGGTCCTCCTCCTCTGGTGCGCGGTGGCGACTATCTGCGCCCTGGCGACGGTCGCCGGCTACGGGATCGCCAACATCACCTCGGGCGATCTGCGGGCCGGGATCGACGGTTTCGCCGCCGGCGCCCTCCTGGTGATGCTGATCGACTCGATGATCCCCGACGCGACCCGCAAATCGGGTCGCGTCGCCGGCCTGGTCACGACCCTCGGCTTCGCGGTCGCGACGGCGCTCTCGAGTCTCGACTGATCGGCCCGGCGTTTGTCCGTTGCTACGGTCAGCTGATGGCCGATCTTCGTCTGATCGACTCAACTTCAGCTCCCGGTCCCGGCTTCGACTCCGCGCCCCAGGAGGAGCGCCTGCCGGATGCCGATGCCTTTGACGCCTATTCGCGGACCGTCTCCGGCGTCGCCGAGCGGCTCGGCCCCTCGGTCGCCCACCTCTCCGTCAGCCGCAGGACATCTCGTGGCCGTCGCAGGATTGGGGCCGGCAGCGGGGTCACGATCAGCTCCGACGGATTCATGCTCAGCGCCGCCCACGTCGTCGCCGGGACCGACGGGAACGGGACCGCCTCCTTCCCGGACGGCCGCGACTTCAAATTCGAGGTGATCGGCGCCGACGCACTCTCCGACCTCGCCGTACTGCGGGCCGATGGGCGCGACCTGATCCCAGCAACCCTCGGCGACGCCGAACAGCTCCGAGTCGGCCAGCTCGTCGTCGCGATCGGCAGCCCGAACGGGTTCAGCGGCTCGGTCACTGCCGGCGTCATCTCCGCCCTCGGCCGCTCGCTTCCTACCCATTCGCGCACGGCCACCCGGCTGATCGAAAACGTGATCCAGACCGATGCCGCGCTCAATCCGGGCAACTCGGGAGGCGCGCTCGGCGATGGTCTCTCCCGGGTCATCGGCATCAACACCGCCGTCGCCGGAGTCGGGCTCGGACTCGCCGTGCCGATCAACTCGACGACGCGGCGGATCGTCTCCGAACTGATCAACGACGGCCGGGTGCGCCGCGCCTACATCGGCGTCGCCGGCGGCTCGAGGCCGCTGCCGCCCCGACTGGCTGCCGAGATCGGTCAGGACCAGGGCATCGAGATCGTCGAGGTCGTCGACGACAGCCCCGCCGCCGAGGCCGGCCTTCGCACCGGCGACCTGATCGTCGGGATCGACGGTGAGCCCCTTGCCGACGTCGGCGACCTCCAGCGGCTGATGGTCGGCGAGCGCATCGGCCACGAGCTCGAGCTCCGAGTCGACCGGGGTGGCCGCGAACTGCGAGTCGGGATCGTCCCCCGCGAGCTCGACGAGTAGGGACTAGCCTCAATCCATGGGCCAGCTGGTTCAGGTCGTCGGCGCTCTCTTCATCCTCGTCGCCTACGCGTCGGCGCAGTTCGGCGCAATGAGCCAGCACTCGCGCCTATACCTGGCGCTCAACGTCATCGGCTCGGTCATCCTCGCCGTTCTGGCGCTGGTCGAAGGCCTCTGGGGGTTCCTGATGCTTGAGACGTTCTGGGCGGCCGTCTCCCTTTGGGGCCTCAACCAGGCAATGCGCGGCCCGACCGTCGCCGAGCACTGATCCCCTCCCATCTCAAGCGGCAGCGCCATCTGCCGATGAGTGACCGATGAACGAGGCAAATGATCACGTCTTCTCGCATGGGATGCAGGACACACGCGACACCCTCGATTCATGGCGCGAGGGGCACTGGTCGGTGCTTCGCGGCTGGCTTGCGCTCAGTGTCTCGATCGCTCTCACCCTGCTGGGCGCGACCTGGTTCGTGGCCGGTCAGCTCACGCCTGACCTCACCCCCATTCACCTTCCCGGCCTGACTGAACCGAGCACACCGGGGGACCTGCTGCCGATTCTTTGGCGGAACTCCTTGGTGCTGGCGCTGCACGGAACCGCCTGCGTCGCCGGCTTCATCGCCGGGGCCTCGATGCCGATCGCGGCCGGGCAGCGAACCGGGCTCTCACGCTGGATCCACGTCAAGGCCGCCGAGTTCGCGATCCTCTTCGTCTGCGCGGTGACGTTGTTCTCACTCTGCACCCAGGCCCTCTACCTCGGATTCCAGGGCTCGACGATCGCCTTCCAGCTCGAAATACCGCGCCTGGTCCTGATCCTCACCGTCCTCCCGCACGCGATCCCGGAGCTGAGCGCATTGTTCCTCCCGCTCGCCGCCTGGTTGATCGCCAGCCGGCGGGGGGAGTGGAACCAACTCCTCGCGGCCACCCTGATCACCGTCCTGATCGCGATTCCGGTCCTGATCACCGCGGCGGCGGTCGAGGTCTATGTCTGGCCTCACATCCTCGAATCCGTCTCACCCGCTTTCTGACCCACCTCCTCCTACGCCGCGTCGCATAAGATCGAGCATGTGAGCAGCTACGAGCCAAAGTCGATCGAGGCGAAGTGGCAGAAGGTCTGGGCCGACGAGCGGACCTGGGAGGTCGCCAACCCGGGCGAGCCCGGGTTCGATCCCTCGAAGCCGAAGTCCTACGTCCTCGAGATGCTCCCCTACCCGTCCGGCGAGCCCCATGTCGGGCACCTCAAGTGCTACGCGGTTGGCGACGCGATCGCCCACTTCCGCCGTCGGCACGGCTACGAGGTGATCCACCCGATGGGCTACGACGCGTTCGGGCTGCCGGCCGAGAACAACGCGATCAAAACGGGTGAGCCGCCGCGCGAGGCCACCGAGCGCTCGATCGCCTCGTTCCGGCGCCAGTTCCGCGAGTGGGGGATCTCGATCGACTGGTCTCGCGAGCTCGGCACCCACACCCCCGAGTACTACCGCTGGACCCAGTGGATCTTCCTGCGCCTGTTCGAGCGCGACCTCGCCTACCGGACCGAGGCCCCGGTCCAGTGGTGCCCGAAGGACGCGACCGTCCTCGCCAACGAGCAGGTCGTCGACGGCCGCTGCGAGCGCTGCGGCACCCCGGTCGTCCAGCGCAAGCTCGAGCAGTGGTTCCTGCGGATCACCGAGTACGCCGACCGGCTGCTCACCGACTTCGACCAGATCGAGTCCTGGCCCGAGCACGTGGTGACGATGCAGCGCAACTGGATCGGCCGCTCGGAGGGTGCCGAGGTCGTCTTCCGTTGTCAGGAGCTCGACCTCGACTTCCCCGTCTTCACGACACGTCCCGACACCCTCTTCGGCGCCACCTTCTTCGTCCTCGCCCCCGAGCACCCCGACCTCGAGCGCCTGGTCGCCGGAACGCCTGCCGAGGATCCCGTCCGCGAGTACGTCGACCGGGTCGCGCGCGAGTCGGCCGAGGAGCGCGGCGCCGAGGATCGCGACAAGACCGGCATCCCACTCGGCCGCAGCGTCATCAACCCCGTCAACGGGGAGGAGATTCCGATGTTCGTCGCCGACTACGTGCTGATGGAGTACGGGACCGGGGCGATCATGGCGGTGCCCGCCCACGACACCCGCGATTACGAGTTCGCCCGCGCCTTCGACCTCCCGGTCAGGCGGGTGATCGAGGGAGTCGACGAGGAGACGGCGCGCGACGACGACGGCCTGCCATATCCCGGCGATGGCGCGATGACCGGGTCCGGCCGCTTCGACGGCAAGGGCAATCGCGATGCCTACGAGGAGATCGTCGCCTGGCTCGCCGGCGAGGAGCGCGGCCGCTCGGCGATCAACTACCGCCTCCGCGACTGGCTCGTCTCCCGCCAGCGCTACTGGGGGGCGCCGATCCCGGTCGTCTACTGCGAGGAGTGCGGGATCGTCGCCGTGCCCGACGATCAGCTCCCGGTCACCCTCCCCGAGGTCGAGGACTACTCGCCACAGGGTCGAAGCCCGCTCGCCGCCGCCGAGGACTGGGTCGCGACCGAGTGCCCGAAATGCGACGGCCCGGCCCGGCGCGAGACCGACACGATGGACACCTTCGTCGACTCCTCCTGGTACTTCATCCGCTACCTCGACCCGCACAACGCCGACGCCGCCTGGGGCCGGGAGGCCGCCGACCACTGGCTCGCGGTCGACCAATACATCGGCGGCGTCGAGCACGCGATCCTCCACCTGATGTACGCGCGCTTCTTCACCAAGGCGCTCGCGGACATGGGCCACCTCGACATCCAGGAGCCGTTCGCGAACCTCTTCGCGCAGGGGATGATCACCCGCGATGGGGCGAAGATGTCGAAGTCGCGCGGCAACACGGTCAGCCCGGCCGAGTACGTCGAACGCTACGGCGCCGACACGACTCGGACCTACATCTGCTTCATGGGCCCGCCGGAGCGCGGCGGCGATTGGTCCGACGAGGGGGTCGAGGGCGTCGACCGCTTCCTCGCCCGGCTCTGGCGCCTCTGCACGGAGGTCGAGGCGCTCGACGCCGGCGAGGTCGACCCGGGCGCCGACGGCGAGACCCGCGAGCTGCTGGCCAAGGCTCACTGGGCGATCGACAAGGCAACCCGTGACTTCCAGCGCGGCTTCCAGTTCAACACCGCGATCGCCGCGGTGATGGAGCTCGTCAACGAGGCCTACCGGGTCAAGGACTCCCTCTACGGCGATCCGGCCGGAATCGCCGCCGTCCGCTTTGCCACCGCGACCGCCGCATCCCTGATCTTCCCGTTCGCGCCTCACCTCGGGTCCGAGGCCTGGGAGCGGCTGCAGGGGGGACGCGTGTGGGAGCAGCCCTGGCCGGAGCCCGACCCGGCCCTTCTGGCGAGCGACACCGTCACCCTGGTCGTCCAGGTCAACGGCAAGCTCCGCGACCGGATCGAGGCGTCGGCCGAGGCGCCCGAAGACGAGCTCCTGGCGCTCGCGCGGCGCAGCGAGAAGGTCCGGCGCCACCTCGACGGCAAGCAGATCGTCAAGGAGATCGTGGTCCCCGGCAAGCTCGTAAACCTGGTCGTCCGCTGAAGCGACACGGTTCCCGGCCCGATTTCTGGTAGAAAGCTCGCGTGCTTGTCAGGCGGCTCTCAGAGGCACCGGTCCAGGAGCGCCATCGACTTCGGTCGCACATCCTCATGGATGCCGGCGAGCTCGGTTCCCGAAATCTGGTCGCCACCTGGGTCGAGGTGCCGCCGGGCGCGCACCAGACCTCCCACTCGCATGAGAACGCCGAGCAGATCTACGTGGTGGTCAGCGGCTCGGGGACGATGATCGTCGCCGGAGACCGTGAGGCGGTCGGCGTCGGGGACCTCGTCCTGATCCCGCCGGCGACCGATCACGGCATCGAGAACGACGGCGACGAGGACCTGGTCTACGTCACCGCCGCATCGCCGCCGGTCTCGATGCAGGAGCTATACGAGAGCGAGCTCGCCGAAGTCGCCGGCTACGACGACGACGACGAAGACCTGTAGCCGAATTTTTCGAGTGAGCGCGCCACCCGCGAACCGCTGAGGCGGACGCTTGGGCGGTGCCCGACCTGAGCCGCTCCCAGCTGATCGTCTACGCCGCCGTCGCGGTCGCTCTCCTCCTAGTCGGCGCCCGGGCGATCAGGGCGGACGGCGGCTCCGGGGCCGCGGAGGCCGGGGTCGCGGCTGCGTCGGGCGGCGGGGGTGGCTTCAACGTCGAGAGCGGCGGGGGCGACATCGTCGTCGACGTCGCCGGCGCGGTCAGACGCCCCGGCGTCTACCGGATGCCCGCCGGAGCCCGGGTGGTCGACGCGGTCAAGCGCGCGGGGGGCGCCGCCACGGGAGCCGTGCTGGAGGCGATCAACCGCGCCGCCCGCCTCTCCGACGGTCAGCAGGTCGTGGTTCCCAGCGCCGAAGCAGCAGCCGCCGCCGCCGCGGGTGGGGAAGCGGTCGCGAGTGGGCCGATCGGCCTCGGCGGGGCGACGGTCGAGCAGCTCGAAACGATCGACGGGATCGGCCCGGTGACGGCGGAGAAAATCGTCGAATACCGCGACCAGCACGGCGGCCTCGCATCGGTCGAGCAGCTCGACGACGTCAGCGGGATCGGGCCGGCGACGATGGAGTCGCTGCGCGCCCGGCTGCAGCCCTGAGCTCCAAGCTCCTCCTGCTGGGGGTGGCGGCGGTCCTGGCCCTCGCCTTTGCCCATACCGAGGAGATCGGCGCCCGCGCCGAGGCGGCGCTGGGGGAGGGGATGCCGGAGCGCGAGGCCGAGCTCGCCCGCGGATTCGTTCTCGGCCAGGACGACCGCATCGACCCTCGAACGGTCGAAGACTTCCGGCGCTCCGGTCTCAGCCACCTACTGGCTGTCTCGGGGCAGAACGTCGCCCTCCTCGCGCTGCTCGCCATGCCGGTCCTCGGGGCGCTCGGGATCCCGCTCCGGGCACGCCTCGTCTGGATCCTGGCACTGATCGCGATCTATGTGCCGCTGACCGGCGCCGGACCCTCGATCCAGCGAGCCGCGGTGATGGGGGCGATCACGGTCTTGGCGACGCTCGCCGGGCGCCGCTCATCTCGCCTCTACGGGCTCGCGGTCGCGGCGATCGTCACCGTCGCGATCGAACCTCGGATCGCGGCCGACGTCGGCTGGCAGCTGAGCTTCGCGGCGGTCGTCGGCATCCTCCTGCTCGCCGCTCCGCTGCGAGGGGCGATCGTCGCGCAGATCGGGTCGAGAGGCGCGGCGGGGCCGCTTGCCGAGGGCGCGGCGCTGACGATCGCCGCGACGCTGGCCACCGCGCCGCTGATCGCCTACCGCTTCGGCGCGATCTCGACGACGACCCTCTTCGCCAACATCCTGGCGCTCCCCGCGGTCGCGCCCGCGATGTGGCTGGGGATGCTCGCGGCCGCCGTCGGCCAGGTGCCGGGCCTGCCGGTGGGGCCGATCAACGTCCTCGAGGCGCCGCTGCTCGCCTACATCGCTCAGGTCGCCGCCTGGTGCGGGCGTCCAAGCTGGGCCTACCTTGAAGTCCGAATCGGCATCGGCGGCCTCGTCGCTTCCTACTTCGCGATCGGGCTGGGCGCGATCCTCGCTCAGAGGGTCGGCCGTCGCCGCCGGATGGCGGCTGCTCGCCGGCGCCGAGAGCTGAGGCCGCCTCGCGGCAGCGGCGCCTGGGGGCGGCCGGCGCTCGCCGTCCTCGTGGCCGCCAGCCTGATCTGGCTCCTGATTGGGACCGGCGGTGGCACCGGGCGGGCCTCCCCGATCTCCGGCCTCCGGGTCTCGGTGCTCGACGTCGGCCAGGGCGACGCGATCCTGCTCCAGCCAGCCGGCGCCCTGCCGATCCTGGTCGACACCGGGCCCCCCGGTGACGGGATCGCCGCCGAGCTCGACGATGCGGGGGTCGAGCGCCTCGGAGCCCTGATCCTGACCCACGACCAATCCGACCACGACGGCGCCGAGGACGAGGTCCTGGCGGCCGTCCCGGTCGAACGCGTCCTCTACGCCGTTCTCGGTCGCGGCGCCCTCAGACTCGCCCGCGCCGCGGGGGCCGGCACCGCCCGCGTGGCGTCGGGGTCGCTGATCCGCTCCGGAGCCCTCCATCTCGAAGTCCTGTGGCCGCCGCCGGAGCTGCTCGGCAGCAGCCATGCCGGCGCCGACCCGAACCAGCTCGCGATCGTCGCGCTCGCCAGATGGCATTACTTCTCGATGCTGTTGACGGCCGACGCCGAGGCGGAGTCGGTCCCGTTCGACCCAGGGCCAGTCGACGTCTTAAAGGTGGCCCATCACGGCAGCGACGACGCCGGGCTCGACGATCTCCTCGACCGCATCCGTCCGCGTCTGGCCGTGATCTCGGTCGGCGAGGACAACCCCTTTGGCCACCCGACCCCATCAACTCTCGCCACCCTCGCCTCGCACGGAATTCCGGTCCTGCGCACCGATCTCGAAGGGACCATCACCTTCGACTTTCCCAGACGCCTCGAGAGAAGGAGGGGGCTTCTCCGAAGGGACGGATACTCAGAGCGAGCAAAGCGAGCGAGTCCCGGCGGAGGACGCCCCCTCCTTCCCTAGACTCGCCTGGATGCCGTCCGAGATGGGACCCCTCTACTTCATCGCCGGCACTGACCAGGCAAAGATCGAGGAGACGCGGGCGCGGCTTCGCGCCCGCGCGGAGCGCGAGGGCGGGGCGGCGGCCTTGGAGGTCTTCGAGGCGCGCGAGGGCGCCGGCGCGCCCGACCACGAGGCGCTTCTGGGCGCGATCCCGGCGATGTCGCTGACCGAGTCGCGGCGCTATCTGCTGGCCGACGGGGTCGAGCGCTGGCGCGATCCCCAGCTCGACGCGGTCGCCGCGGCGCTCGCCGACCTTCCGCCTGACCTCACCGTCGTCCTCATCGCCCGAGCCAAACCGCCGGCGAAGCTGGCCAAGGCGGTCAAGGCGGCGGGGGGCGAGCTGCACGAGTTCGAGGAGCCGCGCGCCCGCGAGATGCCGCGGGCGCTGGTCGCCGAAGCGCGGCGGCTCGGATTCCGGCTGGAGCCGACCGCGGCGCGGCTCCTGGTCGACCGGATGGGGACCGGCACATTGCGCCTCCACAACGAGCTCGAGCGCCTCGCGCTCTGGGCAGGCGAGGATGGCGAGGTCACGGCGGCCGACCTCGACGCGATGATCTCCGACACCTCCGAGGCCGCGGTCTGGGCCCTCTCCGACACCCTGCTCGAACGCGACCCCGAGAAGGCGCTGGCGATCGCCGAGCGGCTGATCTCTCAGGGGGAGAACGTCACCGGCCTGATCTACGGCCTGGCGTCGCGCCTGCGAAAGGCATGCGCCGCGGCCGCCCAGCTCGCCGAGGGTATTCCGGCCAAGCAGGTCGAATCCGGGCTCGGCATGCACCCCTACGCCGCCAAGCAGCTCGTGCGCCGGCTCGAGGACACGAGTGTGGACCACCTGCGCGACGCAACGATCGCCCTCGCCGACCTCGAGGTCTGGTGCCGCGGCGGCGCCGACTACGGCGACGAGCTGGCACTCACGCTGGCGTTGCGGCGAGCGGCCTCGGGCTCGGCGGTCTGACTACTTGCCGGCCGCGATGCGGGCTGCGCGGGACTTCTTGCGGGCGCCCGTATTGCGGTGCAGGGCGCCCTTCTGGACGGCCTTGTCGATGCGCGAGACGAGGTCGTGGTGCTCGGTCTTGATCGCGTCGGCATCGCCGCCCTCGACCGCGCTCTCGAGGCGGCGGAAATGGGTCTTGACGGTGCTCGTCAGCAGCCGGTTCTCGGTTCGCTCCCGCTCGCTGCGTAGGATCCGCTTCTTCTGTGAGGCTATGTTGGCCATTGGTCGTGTGCCAGAAGCGGCTCCAGGCCGGCTCCGGGCGGCCAGCGACTATAGCGACTGAGACCAGAGTGGCACCAGCTTGGAGAGGCCCGAGTCAGCTGACAACCCGGATCGCGAGGACGCCGACGTCGCCTCCGACGCCGCCGTGCGTGCCGCCGAGGCGTTCGAACCGGGCGAGGAACCGAGCGCCGACCCCTCGCCGGGGCGCCAGGCCGGGCGGATCGCCCGCTCTACCGCTTTCTTCTCGGTCGCGACCGCGGCCTCCCGCATCGCCGGCCTCGTCCGCGAGATAGTCGCCGCCGGCTACTACGGTGTCAACGGGCCGATGTCGGCCTTCACGATCGCCTTCCAGGTCCCGAACCTGGTCCGCGCCCTGTTCGCCGACGCGGCGCTGCAGCCCGCCTTCGTCCCGATCTTCACCGAGCAGCTCGAGAAGGGGAACACCCGAGAGGCATTCCGCCTCGCATCGACCCTGCTGCTGCTCGTGACCCTCGTGCTCGGATCGATCACGGCGATCTTCGTGCTGCTGGCGCCGGTGATCATGCCCCTGGTCGCGCCCGGGTTCTCCGGGGAGATCCTCGATCTCACCGTCACCCTTTCCCAGATCCTCTTCCCGATCCTGATCCTGCTTGGGGTCAGCGGTGTCGTCGTCGGCATCCTCAACAGCTACGACCGCTTCGGCGCCTTCGCAATCTCGCCCCTGTTCTGGAACCTGACGATCATCGCCGCGCTGGTCTTCCTGATCCCGAAGTTCGAGGGCCAGGACCGGATCTACGCCTACGCGATCGGGATCCTCATCGGGACCCTGGTCCAGCTGATGATCCCGGTCTGGGACCTCCGCAACACGCCGTTCAGGTTCAAATGGAGCTTCGAATGGCGGAACCCCGACGTGCGCCGCGTCCTGCTGTTGATGCTGCCGGTGACGATCAGCCTCGGGCTGATCAACTTCAACCTGATCATCAACAGCCTCTTCGGCAGCCTCGTCAGCGACGAGGCGCCGGCCGCGATCGACAAGGCGTTCCGGATCTACCAGCTGCCGCAGGGGATCTTCTCGGTCGCGATCGCGACGGTCCTGTTTCCGACCCTGGCCCGGTTCGCGGCCCGCGGCGCGACCGACGACCTGCGGGCGACGATGGCGAATGGGATGCGCCAGATCCTCTTCATCCTGGTGCCGGCGGCGGCATCGATCCTGGTCCTCTCCGAACCGATGATCCGGCTCGTCTACCAGCGCGGGGAGTTCACCGCCGACCAGACGACACTCGTCGCCACCGCGCTCTTCTGGTTCGCGCTTTCGCTGCCGACGAACGGCCTCTTCCTGCTGCTGACGCGGACCTTCTTCAGTCTCCAGCGGCCCTGGATTCCGACCTCGATCGCCTGCGCCAACCTCGCGATCACCGCGATCGGCGCCCTGGCGCTCTACCACCTCGGCGTCGGCGGTATCGTCGCAGCCACCGGGCTCGCCACCGCGGCCAGCGTCGCCGCCCAGATGGTGATCCTGCGTGGGCTTCTGCACGGGCTCGAGCTGGGCCGCCTCCTCGACGCCGCGATCCGGATATCGGTCGCCGCGGCGGCGCTGGCGGCGGTCAGCTTCGGGGTCTGGGACGTCCTCGACGGGACCCTCGGACGCGGCCTCCTCGGCCAGATCGCCTCGCTCGGCAGCGGACTGGTGCTCGGAGGCCTCGTCTACGTCGCCGCCGCCAAGCTGCTGAGGATCGCCGAGCTGACGCAGGTGATGCGTCTGCTTCGCAGGGGCTAGGGGGTCGGCGTTGCTCGACCTCGGCGCCTACCTGCTCGGCATCGTCGGTCTCGCTCTCCTGGCGATCTCCGCCTGGCTCGGAGCAACCGCCGCCCGCCGGCGCCTGCTGCCCGACTTCGACGGCACCCCGGCCCTCCTCGCCACCTCCGTCCTCGCCCTCGCCCTGGTCATCTGGCCTGCTGAGCTCTTGGGAACTGTCGGCCTGTTCGAGCCGCTCCCATATCTGGCGGCTGTCGCGGTGATCGGCGTCTCTCTCTGGAGGCTGCTCCCGCGGGTGGCACAGGGGAAGGGGGGTCGAGGACAGCGTGGCCCGCAGAGCTCCCCTCACGCCGCGCCAGGACCCGCGGGCCGCAGACTGGAGATACAGGCGGTGGTCGCCGCACTCATCGGCCTTTTGGCAGTGATCGATTTCGGCGGAGGAGTTCGTGAATCGCTCAGCACCGGGATGACCGGCTTCGACTCGACCTGGTACCACGGCCCGTTCGCGGCCGGATTTCACCAGAGCGGCAACACCTGGGAACTGCACTACATCGCCCCCCAGTTCCTCGCCTGGTTCTACCCGGCCAACGCTGAAATCTTCCACGCGGTCGGGATGCTCGCCTTCGACCGGGACATCCTCTCGCCGCTGCTGAACCTCGGCTGGTTCGTCGGCTGCCTGTTTGCGCTCTGGGGAATAGGCCGCCCCTACGGCGTCCCGGTGTTCTCCGTCCTCCTTGGCGCTCTGATCCTGAGGGCGCCGCTCCTCGCCGATCAGGCGGGGGAGGCGCGTAACGACATCGTCGCGATCTTCTTCCTGCTCGCCGCCGTCGCGGTGATGCTCAACGCGGCGTCGAGCCCCTCGAGTGACGGCCGGCGGCTCCCCGACGGAGCGCTGATCGTCGCCGGCCTCGCGGCAGGGCTCGCCGCCGGGACCAAGCTCAACTACCTCCTCCCGTCCCTTGCGCTGCTGGTCGGGATCGCGGTTGCCGCCCCGGGGGAGCTCGTTGGCGGTCTCTGGGGCTCGGTGGCCTCGCCGCGCTCGCCGGAGGTGGCTACTGGTACCTGCGGAACCTCGCCCATACCGGCAACCCGCTTCCATGGTTCACCGATTTCGGCCCGATCTCGCTCCCTGGCCCCGACCAGACCCTCGGCGGCCGCGAAGGCCACAGCGTCCTTGGCTACCTGACCGACGGCTCGGTCTGGTCGGACTGGCTGCTGCCGGGCATCCATCACGGCCTGACGATTCTCTGGCCGCTGCTGGGAGCGGCAGCCCTCGCCGGCCTCCTGCTGGCGCTCGGCCCGCGCTCCAACCCATACCTGCGCGTGGCCGGCGCCGTCGGCCTCGCAGCGGCAGCAGCTTGGCTGGTGGCGCCAACCTCAGCTTCGGGGCCGGACGGAATGCCGCGGGGCTTCGAATCCGGCCTCCGCTATCTGGCGCCGGCGCTGATTCTCGGCATGGCGCTCCTTCCGCCAGCAGTGAGAGACATGCGCGGTCGGGGGGTCATGGGGCATCCTTCGGACGGGCGGATACTCAAAGTGCCGACCTCATTAGGCCGGCACTTGTCCGGGCGGGGGGTGCCCCATGGCCCTACGGTGGCTCTGGCTCTCCTTGCGGTGATCACGGTCGCAATCGGGTATCCCGTCCAACGCCACTACCTGGAGAACCGATACAAGGACCCGACCTTCGCAGCGCCAGGCCTGAACGCGGTGTTCGCGGCGGCTAGGTCGACCTCCGGCGAGCGGATTGCGACCACCAGCACCCGCCAGTACCCGCTGTTCGGCACCGATCTCTCGAACCGGGTCGAGTTCGTCGGCCGTCACGAGCCCCACGGCGGGTTCGTCGCGCCGACGAGCTGTGTGGAGTGGCGCCGCCTGATCGACGAGGGCGAATACGAATACGTCATCGCCAGCCGCGACCGGATCGAACCGGGCCGCCCGCCCTATCCCGCCTCGGCCCGCTGGACCGAAGGCCCGACCGCACGCCTGCTCCTCGCCGTCCCCCCGACCAAGGTCTTCAGGCTCAGCGGCCCGCTCGATCCATCGACCTGCTGAAGCGGAGCAGGCGGCGGAGTCGTCTTCGCCATACTGGCCCGCCGATGGACCAGATCCGCAATTTCTCGATCATCGCCCACATCGACCATGGCAAGTCGACGCTTGCCGACCGGATCCTCGAGATCACCGGCGCCGTCGACCCGAAGAAAATGCGCGCCCAGGTCCTCGACTCGATGGACCTCGAGCGCGAGCGCGGGATCACGATCAAGGCCCAGGCGGTGCGGGTCGAGTACCTGGCCTCCGACGGGCAGGCCTACCACCTGCACCTGATCGACACCCCCGGCCACGTCGACTTCTCCTACGAGGTATCTCGCTCGCTCGCCGCCTGCGAGGGGGCGCTCCTGGTCGTCGATGCGGCCCAGGGGGTCGAGGCGCAGACGGTCGCCAACACCTACCTCGCGATCGAGAACGGGCTCGAGCTGATCCCGGTGATCAACAAGGTCGACCTGCCCGGCGCCGAGCCGGAGCGGGTCGCGGAAGAAATCGCTGATTTGCTCGGCGGCGACGTCGGCGACGCGATCCCGATTTCGGCAAAGACAGGAGAGGGGGTCGCCGATGTGCTCGAGGCGATCGTCGCCAGGATCCCGCCCCCCCGCGGCGATCTCGAGGCACCGCCGAGGGCGCTGATCTTCGACTCCGAGTTCGACCAGTACCGCGGGGTCGTCGCCTACGTGCGGATGGTCGACGGGTCGTTCCGCAAGAACGAGCGGATCCTCGCGATGCAGAACGGGACAGAGGCCGACATCGACGACCTCGGCTTCTTCCGGCCGGCGATGACCGGGGTGGGGGGGATGGAGGCCGGCGACGTCGGCTACCTGATCACCGGGATCAAGGACGTCGCCAAGCTCCGGGTCGGCGACACCCTGACCGCCCGCGAACGCCAGGCGGCGGGGCCGCTCGAGGGCTACCGGGAGGTCCGGCCCATGGTCTTCTGCGGCCTGTTCCCGATCGACACCGATCGCTACGAAGACCTCCGTGACGCGCTCGACAAGCTCGCCCTCAACGACGCTGCCCTTTCGTACGAGCCGGAGACCTCCGACGCGCTCGGGTTCGGGTTCCGCTGCGGCTTCCTGGGCCTCCTCCACATGGAGATCGTCCGCGAGCGGCTCGAGCGCGAGTACGACCTCGACCTCCTCGCGACGACCCCCAACGTCCGCTACGAGGTCCACATGATCGGCGGCGAGATAGTCGAGGTCAACAGCCCGACCCAGCTCCCCGACCCCGGATCGATCGAGGAAATAGACGAGCCCTACATCCGGGCTACGATCATCTCCCCGACCGAGTACGTGGGGGCGGTGATGGACCTCTGCCAGGCGCGCCGCGGCACCCACGTCGACCTGCACTACCTGAGCCCCCAGCGGGTCCAGATCCGCTACGACCTGCCTCTGGCCGAGATCGTCCTCGACTTCTTCGACCTCCTGAAGTCATCGACCCGCGGCTACGCCTCGCTCGACTACGAGCCGATCGGCAACCAGGCGTCGGACCTGGTCAAAGTCGACATCCTGCTCGCCGGCGACAAGGTCGATGCGCTCTCGATCATCGTCCACCGAGACTTCGCCTACGAGCAGGGCAAGAAGCTGGTCGAGCGGCTGCGGAAGACGATTCCGCGCCAGCTCTTCGACATCCCCGTCCAGGCCGCCGTCGGGTCTCGGATCCTCGCCCGCGAGACGGTCAAGGCGCTGCGCAAGGACGTCACCGCAAAGCTCTACGGCGGCGACGTGACCCGCAAGCAGAAGCTGCTGAAGAAGCAGAAAGCGGGCAAGAAACGGATGAAGCAGGTCGGTCGCGTCGAGGTCCCGCAGGAGGCGTTCCTCGCCGTCCTCGAGATCGATGAGTAGGATCCCGCCGCGATGGCGATCAAGACTGACGCGGTGGGGAAGGAATGGCCCGCCACCACCCATGAGGTGGGCAAGGAGAAGATCGGCGAGTACGCGCGGGTGATCGGGATCGAGAACCCGGTCCACTTCGACCGCGAGGCCGCCAGGGCCGCCGGCTTCCGCGACGTCGTCGCGCCGCCGATGTTCGTCGTCGTCTACGCGGCACCGGCGCTCGGTCCGGCGATGTTCGACCCCGAGGTCGGGATGAACTTCGCGGCGATGGTCCACGGCAGCCAGGAGTTCGAGTGGGACGAGCCCGCCGTCGTCGGCGACGAGATCACCACCACCGCCAAGAACCTCGAGATCTTCGAGAAAGACGGCAAGGGTTTCTACATATTCGAGACCAACTCGGTCAACCAGAACGGCGACCAGGTCGTTCGCGGAACCTGGACCAACATCGTCAGGGGGGTATGAGATGAGCGCGGAGCGAGCAAGCGTCGCAATCTGTCTCTTGGCGCAGCGAGCGAAGCGGGAGGATTTGTCATGGCCGAGCTGAAGGTCGGTGACCAGATCCCGGAGCTGCGGGTCACCCCGGACAAGTACCTGCCCCACCGCTACGCGGGTGCCTCCGGTGACTTCAACCCGATCCATATCGACCCCGAGTTCGCCAAGGCCGTCGGCCTCCCCGACACGATCCTCCACGGCCTCTACATGATGGGGCTCGTCGCCCGGGCCAACGCCGCCGCCGCCGGCGGCAACCCGCGCGCGCTGAAACGGCTCTCGGTCCAGTTCCGCGGGATGGGTGCGCCGGAGACCGAGATCGTCGTCACCGGGACCGTCAAATCGGTCGACGGCGACAGGGTCGTGATCGACACCGTCGCCGCCCAGGGAGAGAACCAGACCATCCGCAACGCTGAGGCGGAAATTCAGCTCTAGCGGCTTCCGGCGGCCCCCTTTCTCGGCGGCGCTGTGGCGGTTCCTAAGATGTAGTGATGCTTTCCCATCGCCAGGCGATGATCCTCGGGCTGGTCGTTGACGCCTATCTGGTGTCCGGGCGGCCGGTCGCTTCGAAGCCGATCGCCGAGCTCGATCAGATCGAGTGGGGCCCGTCGACTGTTCGAGCCGAGCTCGCCGCGCTCGAGGCGGCGGGGTTTCTGACCCATCCACACACCTCGGCCGGGCGGGTCCCGACCGACTCCGGCTACCGCCACTACGTCGACTCGCTGATGAAAGCGGACGCGCCATCGGCCGGGGCCGGGGGAGAGCTTCGGTTGTCGCGGCTGCGGAGGGAGATCGACCAGGCACTGCGGGAGACGACGGCCGCGCTGGCCGACGTCACCGATCTGATGGCGCTGGTCACGGCGCCGCCGCCCAGCCACGCCGCCACGATCCACCGGGTCGAGGTCCTGCGCCTGCAGCCGAACCGGGTGGTGGCGATCGCGATCGCCTCGACCGGAGCCGTGGCCAAGCGCGTCTTCGACTTCGATGAGTCCGTCGACCCGGGCCTGGTCGAGTGGGCCTCGAGCTACCTGAATGAGGTCCTCTCGGGAATGGGCGTCGGGTCGCGGATGATCGCCGACCGGCTCGCCCGCGATGAGCTCGACCCGCTCGAGGCGGACTTCGTCGGCACGCTCAGCGGTGCCTTCACCGGTCTCGAGTCCGAGGACGTCGACACCCTCTATGTCGACGGGGCCTCCCGGCTTCTCTCCGAGGCTCACCTCGACGACCTGCCGCGGGCAGACGAGTTGATGACCGCGCTCGAGCGGCGCGCCAACATGCTCGGGATGCTGCACTCGGCGCTCGAGGAGCGCTCGGTCTTCCTCTTCATCGGCGACGAGAACCCCCAGCCGGAGCTCCGCAGCGTCAGCGTCGTCGGGGCCAACTACGGCCTCGCCCATCGCAACCTCGGCTCGGTCGGGGTGGTCGGGCCACTGCGGATGGACTACGCGACTGCGATCTCCTCTGTCCGCAGCGCGGCCCGCGAGCTCTCGCGCTACTGCGAGACGGTCTTCGACAACTAGGCGAAACGGAATGGCTCACGACTACTACGACGTGCTCGGGGTCGGCCGCGACGCCGATGGGGCCGAGGTCAAGCGGGCCTTCCGCGGCCTTGCCCGCGAGCTCCACCCCGACGTCAACGACCACGACCCCGAGGCCGAGGAGAAGTTCAAGGCCGCCGCCGAGGCCTATGAGGTCCTCTCCGACCCTGAGCAGCGCCAGGTCTATGACACCTACGGCCACGAGGGCCTGCGCTCGGGCGGGTTCCCACCGGGCGCCGGGTTCTCTTCGGTCGAGGACATCTTCCAGGCGTTCTTCGGTCGTGGCTTCGGATTCGAGGTACGGACCGGCCCGATGCGCGGCCAGGACCTGGTCCACCGGATCGAGATCACCGCCGTCGAAGCGATGCTGGGCACGGCGGTGACGATCCCGAGCCACGAGGGAGACCGGGAGATCGAGCTGCCGCCCGGTATCCAGGCTGGGACCCAGTTCGCGCTCCGTGGCAACGGCCTGCCTGGCTCCGGAGGCGGTCCGCCCGGCGACCTGATCATCGCGGTGCAGGTGATCGTCCCGACCGATCTCAGCGATGAGCAGCGCGAATTGGCCGAGAAACTCGACGAGACGATCGGGCCGCAGAACCTCGGCTCGGGCGAGGGCGAGAGCTTCTTCTCGCGCGTCCGCCGAGCCTTCCAATAGACGCCGCTTTGATCAGGCTCGCCGTCAGGTGTGCGCCGGAGCAGGCTGAGGTAGTTCTCGCCGAGCTGATGGTGCTGGCGCCGAACGGGGTCGAGGAGGAGCAGGGCCCCGGCTATGTCGAGTATGCGATCTACGGCGGCGAGGGGGAGCTGCCGGAGCTGGGCGAGATCGAGGCGGCGGCCGGGGAGGGACTGGTCGAGGTCGTCTCGACCGAGGTGCCCGACGACTGGGCGGATCGCTGGCAGGACTTCCACCGCCCGATCCTGGTCGGGGAGCGCCTCTGGCTGCGCCCCTCCTGGGAGCAGGCGCGCGAGGGTACGATCGACGTCGTCGTCGATCCCGGCCGCGCCTTCGGAACCGGCGCCCACCCGACGACCCGCCTCTGCCTCGAGCTGTTGCTGGAGCTCGCCGCAGACGGCGAGGCCGAGGGCCCCCTGACCGACCTTGGGACCGGCTCAGGCCTACTCGCGATCGCCGCCGCCAAGCTCGGCTGGAACCCCGTCTCCGGATACGACCACGAGCCACCCTCGATCGAGGCGGCCACGACAAACGCCGCGGCCAACGGGGTCGAGATCGCCCTCGAGCGCCGCAACCTCCGCGAGAGCCTGCCGCCGCTCGCCCCGACCACCGTCGCCAACCTCACCGCCTCCGTGCTCAGGGACATTGCCGCCCGGCTTGCTGGGGACCGGGGAAGGGCTCGCCGGAGCGTCCCCGCTGTTGCTCCGCCGAGTCCTTCCCCGGTTCCCGACACGCTGGTCTGCTCAGGCCTCCTGCCCACGGAGCTGGACGAGATCGCCGATGCGTTTGACGGTGTCGACCTGGTCGAGGCCGACCGCCGCCTCGACGGCGATTGGGCCGCCCTTCTGCTCCGTCACCGCTAGCGGGTATGTTCCGGGCGATGGTCCTGGCGGCGCAAGGAGACACCGGCTACAAGATCGGCCTCTTCCTGCACATCCTCGCGGTCGTGCTGGCATTCGGTCCGACCTTCGGTTACGCGCTCTTCTTCTCGGTCGTGCCGCAGTACCCGCGGGCGACCCCGGCGATCCTGGCCGGGGTCCAGAAATGCGACCGTTACCTGGTCAACCCGGGGATGGTCGTCCTATTGCTTGCCGGGCTCTATCTCCTGTCGGCGGGCGATTGGGACGCCGGGAAGGCATTCATCGCGGTCGGGTTCGTCGCGATAATCGCCCTCTTCGGGCTCCAGCACGGTTTCTTCCAGCCGCAGGTCCGCCGCGCGAAGGAGCTCGCCGAGCGCGACCTGAAATCGGGTGACGAGCTCAGCGACGAGTTCATGGCAGTCAGTGGCCGGATCGGCAAAGTAGGGACGCTGGCAGGCGTGATCGTGGTGGTCACCGTGTTCTTCATGACGTACAAGCCATTCCTCTGAGCCAAGCCGCCTCGCTACCGGTCGCTATGTTCGACTCCGGGGTCGGGGGGTTGACCGTCCTCCACGAGTGCCTTGTCTCGCTGCCGGAAGAGGACTTCGTCTACCTCGGGGATACCGCGATGTTCCCCTACGGCAGCCGTGACACCGAGATGCTGCGCGAACGGATCCGCCGGATCGCCGAGATGCTCCTCGACGATGGCGCGAAGCTGCTCGTGATCGCCTGCAACACGGCGACCGCGATCGGCGAGGACGTCGCCCGCGGGGTCGGCGCCGAGCGCGGGGTGGAGGTCGTCCCGGTCGTCGAGCCGCAGGCCGAGATCGCGGCGGCGATCACCGCCAATGGCAGGGTCGGGGTGCTGGCGACCCCGAACACGGTCGAGAGCGGCGCCTACCGGCGGGCTCTGGAGGCCCAGGGACGGGCGCTGGAGGTGACCGAGGTCGAGGCTCCCGACCTCGCGCCCTTCATCCAGGACGGCTCGCCGTTCGACCAGGCGGTGATGGAGATGGCGCGCGCCTACTGCGCGCCCCTGCACCGCGCCAACGTCGACACCCTGATCCTCGGCTGCACCCACTACCCGCTCGTGGCCCCAATGCTGCAGCGGATCCTCGGCCGTGACGTCCGCCTTGTGAGCGGCGGCCACGCGGTCGCGGCCGCCGTCCAGCGCGCGCTCGAGTCGGCCGGCATCGCCCGTGAGCGCGACGGCGAGGGCACCTACAGGTTCCTCTGCAGCGGCGACGTGGAGTCGTTCCGCGAGCTGGGGACCCGGTTCCTGCAGATGCCGCTCGGCGACGTCGAGAGAATCGACGTTCCCGCCGCCGACTAACCTTTGGGGAGCAATGAGCGCGGAGAGAGCAAGCGTCCATATCTGTTTCATCGCGCAGCGAGCGAAGCGCGAGGGATTGCAATGAGCGCGGAGAGAGCAAGCGTCCATATCTGTTTCATCGCGCAGCGAGCGAAGCGCGAGGGATTGCAATGAGCGCTCTCGAGCAGGCCCAGGCGGACGTTCGCACGGCGATGAAAGCCGGCGAGCGTGAGCGAGCCGCCGCCCTGCGGATGATCGTCGACTCGCTCCAGCAGGACGCGAAGCTGGGCAAGGGCGACGAGGTGGCGGTGCTGCAGCGGGAGCGGAAGAAGCGGCTCGAGGCTGAGCAGGCATTCCGCGACGCGGGCCGCGACGAGCAGGCCGACGCCGAGGGCTTCGAGGCGGAGCTGATCGAGGCCTACCTGCCCGACCAACTCTCTGACGATGAGCTGGCCGAGCTGGTCGAGGCGGCGATCGCCGAGACCGGAGCGACCGAGCGCCGCCAGATGGGCCAGGTGATGGGGGCCCTGATGCCGAAGGTCGGGGGTCGCGCCGACGGCAAGCGCATCAGCTCCGCGGTACAGGAAAAACTGGGTGCCTGAACACCTTGGCGCGTAAACAGCTGACCCTCGACAACACCGTCGCCGCCGAGCTCGCCGGCTCCGAGGACAGCGTTCTGCGGGCGCTGCGCGGGCATCTCGGCGACGTCGACCTCCACCTGCGCGGCAACATCCTCACCCTCGACGGCGACTCCGCCGACGTCCAGACCGCGGCGACGGTGGTCGACGAGCTGGTCGAGCTGATCGAGCAGGGCCACGAGGTCGCCCCCGGGACGATCGAAGCCGTCACCGGCGCCCTCGACGCCGACGAGAGCCCGGCGCAGATCCTCGAGGACGTCGTCTGGCGTCACCGCAACACCCGGGTCGCGCCGAAGACGCTGAACCAGAAACGCTACGTCGACTCGATCCGGCGCCACACGATCACCTTCGGGATCGGCCCGGCCGGCACCGGCAAGACCTTCCTCGCGGTCGCGATGGCAGCGGCCGCGCTCGCCGAACGCGAGGTCCAGCGGATCATCCTCTGCCGCCCGGCGGTTGAGGCGGGGGAGAGGCTCGGCTTCCTCCCCGGCGACATCCAGGCCAAGGTCGACCCCTACCTGCGGCCGCTGTTCGACGCGCTGTACGACATGCTCGACCCCGATCGCGTCAACGGCTACTTCGAGCGCGGCGTGATCGAGGTCGCGCCGCTCGCGTTCATGCGGGGCCGTGCACAGCCGCTGTTCAGCGAGGTTGCAACACCGGCCGGATTCCGGCCGATCGGCGATCTGCGTGTTGGCGATCTCGTGATCGGCTCGAACGGCCATCCAACGCCGGTCCTCGGCGTCTACCCTCAGGGACGCAAAGAGGTCTATCGCGTGCGGTCGCAGGACGGCTGCGAGACCCTCTGCTGTGCCGAGCACCTCTGGCACGTCTTCACGGCATCCGACCGCCGTCGCGGAAAGCCCGGGCGGGTCCTGCAGACCCAGGAGATGGCAGGTCGGCTGCGGACTGCACATCAGCACCGATTCGAGCTGCCGGTGCTTAGTGCGCCGGCTGAGTTTCCCCGGCGCGAGGTTCCGATGGACCCGTATGCACTTGGTCTCCTCCTCGGCGACGGATGCCTCACGTGCGAAACGACCCCGAGCTTCTCGACGGCGGACCGGGAGCTGGTTGTGGCTCTCGAGACGGCCCTCGATGGGATCGAAGTACGTCCCAAGGCGGGGATCGACTACGTCCTGCGTAACGAAGGCGGAGGCAGAGGGGGCGTCATCGTCGCGAATCCGGTCACCGCCGTACTCAGGGAGCTCGGCCTCGACGGTACGTGCTCGCGGACGAAGTTCGTTCCCGACGTCTACCTCAACAACGACTCATCGACCAGGATCGCCCTGCTCCAAGGCCTGTTGGACAGCGACGGCGGGCCGGTGCTCCAGAGAGGTAGGACATGCCGAATCCAGTATGTGACCTGCTCGGAACACCTGCACGACCATGTCACCTTTCTAGTTCGGTCATTGGGAGGTGTCGCCTATTCGCGACGGCGGCAGGCAGCCGGGCGGCCGCCCGGCATCGCGGCTGGGCGCCCCGTTCACCACCGCGCCGATGCGTTTGTGATGGACATTCGCCTCCCGGCCGGGATCGAACCGTTCCGTCTGCGGCGAAAGCGCGATCGGTACCGTGAGCATGGGGGCGGTCGGCAGATGCGCTTCGTGCACGCGATCGAGCCGGCCGGCGAAACGGAGACCGTCTGCATCCAGGTCGCAGCGGCCGATTCCCTCTATGTCACAGATGACTTCCTACTGACCCATAACACCCTCAACGACTCGTTCGTGATCCTCGACGAGGCGCAGAACACGAGCCCGGAGCAGATGAAGATGTTCCTCACCCGGCTCGGCTTCAACTCGCGGATGGTCGTCACCGGAGACGTCACCCAGATCGACCTGCCGAGCGACCAGCGCTCGGGCCTGGTCGTCGTGCGCGACATCCTCAACGAGGTCCAGGACATCTCATTCGTCCGCTTCGGGGGCGAGGACGTCGTCCGCCACAAACTCGTCCAGCGAATCGTCGCCGCCTACGAGCAGCACACGCAGCGCGCGGATGACGGTTGACCTGAGCGACGTCCCGGCCGAATTGCGCGACCCGGTCGGCGCCGCCCTCGACGCGGCCGGGGTCGTCGACGGCCACCTCGCGATCGAGATCGTCGACTCCGACCGGATCCGGGCGCTCAACCGCGAGCACCGCGGCAGGGATGCCCCGACCGACGTCCTCGCCTTTCCGCTCGACGGGCCGGGCCCGGTCGCGGGCCCGCGTGAGCTCGGTGACGTCGCGATCTGCCCCGAGCAATGCTCCGACCTCGTCGAGGCCGCCGTGCACGGCGTCCTTCACCTCAGCGGCTTCGACCACGAGGTTGACGAGGGCGAGATGCTGGCCCTGCAGGACCGGGTGATGGCGGGCCTCCGTTGACACGCTCCGGGTTCATCGGGCTCGCCGGCCGGCCCAACGTCGGCAAGTCGACCCTGGTCAATGCGATCGTCGGCAGCCATGTCGTGATCGTCTCGGTCCGGCCGCAGACGACGCGGCGGGCGATCCGCGGCATCGCCACCGACACCGAGGCCGAAACGCAGCTGGTCCTCGTCGACCTGCCGGGGGTGCAGCGGCCCCGTGATGTCCTCACCGAGCGAATGCAGCACCGGGTCGAGCGCGAGCTGGCCGAGTCCGACGTCGCCCTCCTGGTCATCAACGGCGAGGAGGGGGTCGGTCCGGGTGACCGTTTCATCGCCCGGTCGCTGCTCGGTGCGGGCACCGACACCCACACGATCTGTGCCGTCAACAAGGCCGACCGGACCGGGCCGAACCAGCTCGTCCCGGTGCTGGCCGAGGCGGCCGAGCTCGAGGGGGTCGACGAGGTGTTCCCGGTCAGCGCCCGCAGCGGCGAGGGCCTCGACGTGCTCATCGAGCGGCTCGGCGAGCTGGTCCCGGAGGGCCCCTACATGTACCCGCCGCAGGACCACAGCGACCAGTCGAGTGAGCTGCTCCTCGCCGAGCTGATCCGCGAGCAGGTCCTGAACCGGACCCGCGAGGAGATCCCGCACTCGGTCGAGGTCTCGGTCGGCGAGGTCACCGAGCGCGATGACGGCCTGATCACGGTCAGGGCCGAGATCTGGGTCGAGACCGAGTCCCAGAAGGGCATCCTGATCGGGAGGGACGGCTCGAAGGTTGGGGAGATCGGCGCCGCCGCGCGCCGCTCGCTCGAGGCCGAGCTCGACGCCAGGGTCCACCTCGACCTCCGGGTCAGCCTCCGCCGCCGCTGGCGCCGGGATGAGGATCTCCTGGATCGGTTGGGCATCGAATGAGGCGATGGGGACGCCTCGCCCGGACAATCGCCGGTCTGATGAGACCGGCGATTTGAGTATCCGCCCGTTCGAGGCGCCCCCATCGCCCGTCGGCGGTGCCCAGCCGCTCAAGCAGTGGGATCCGGGGGCGGCTGATCGACTTCCGGCGTCCTGTGTTTGTGGTGTCTCTACGATTGCCTGGTGCTCGAGCAGTTGAAATTCGACGAGAAAGGCCTGGTGCCGTGCGTGGCACAGGACTTCGCCAGTGGCGAGGTGCTGACCCTGGCCTACGCGAACGAGGAGTCCCTGCGGCTGACCGTCGAGACCGGTGAGCTCCACTTCTACAGCCGGTCGCGCGAGGAGATCTGGCGCAAGGGGGAAACCTCGGGAAACGTGCTGCGCCTGCACCAGCTTCGCTACGACTGCGACGGCGACGCGATCGTCGCCCTGGTCGAGCCGACCGGTCCCGCCTGCCACACCGGCGAGCGCAGCTGCTTCCATCGCGCGATCGGGGGCGAGCCCGAGCTCGCCCCGAGCGAGGCGCTGGCGGCGCTCGAGCGGACGCTGCGCAGCCGCGCGGCCGAGCGCCCGGAGGGCAGCTACACGGTGAAGCTGCTCGACGACCCGAAGCTGGTCGGCGAAAAGGTCGAGGAGGAGGCCGAGGAGGTCGTCCGCGCAGCGCGCGAGGAGTCGGATCAGCGAGTTGCCGAGGAGGCGGCCGACCTGCTCTACCACCTGAGCGTCCTGCTGGCCTCACGCGATGTCCCGCAGCGAGCGGTGATGGAGGTCCTGAATGGCCGTCGTGGCTGACTCGGACCTGCAGCTCGAGCCCGGCCTCGAGCAGGCGCGGGAGCTCGCCTCGGAGGGCAACGTGATCCCCGTGCGGGCGACTTTCGTCGACGACTGCGAGACCCCGGTATCGGCCTTCCTCAAGCTCCGCGCCGGCGAGCCCGAGGGGGCGCCCTGCTTCCTGCTCGAGTCGGCCGAGCAGGGACAGGTCGGCCGCTACTCGTTCGTCGGGATCGGGCCGCGCTCGGTGCTGCGCTGGGCCGACGGCGTCCTCTATGACGGCGAGGGCGGGAAGCAGGATGCGCCCGATCCCTACGCGGCGGCGGCCGAGCAGCTCGCCCGCTACCGGCCCGCCCCGGTAGAGGGCCTGCCGCCGTTTGCGGGCGGCGCGGTCGGCTTCTTCGGCTACGACCTGGTCCGCACCGTCGAGCCGCTGGCCGAGCCGAACCCCGACCCGCTCGGGTTGCCCGACATGGCACTGATGATCACCGACCTGCTGGTCGTCTTCGACCACCTCCGCCACGAGCTGACGATCATGGCCTGCGCCTTCGTCGACGAGGACGGTGGGGTCGACGGCGCCTACGAGCGCGCCGCGGCGGCGATCGCCGAGGCACGGCAGCGGCTGCGCGGCGCGACGCCCGTCCCCGAGCGCCCGAGCATCGCTGAGCCGCCGCGCTTCACATCGAACATGGAGCGCGAGGAGTTCGAAGCAGCGGTCGAGCGGATCGTCGAGTACGTCCATGCCGGCGACGCCTTCCAGGTCGTCCCCTCGCAGCGTTTTTCGGCGACCTCCCCGATTGAAGCCTTCTCGGTCTATCGCGGGCTGCGGGCGGTCAACCCGTCCCCCTACATGTACTTCCTCGAGTTCGGCGACTTCCAGATCGCCGGCGCATCGCCGGAGCCGCTGGTCAAGGTCAACGGCCGCCGGGTCGAGACCCGGCCGATCGCCGGCACCTACCCGCGCGGCGGCGACGAGGAGGAGGACCGCCGGCTCGCCGAGCGGCTGGTCAACGACCCCAAGGAGCGGGCCGAGCACGTGATGCTGGTCGACCTCGGCCGCAACGACCTCGGCCGGGTCTGCGAGTACGGCTCGGTCAGCGTCGACGAGCTGATGATCGTCGAGACCTATTCCCACGTCCTCCACATCGTCAGCCAGGTCTCGGGGACTCTCCGCGAGGGGATCGACGCGATGGACGTCCTGCGGTCGGCGCTGCCGGCGGGGACGCTCTCGGGCGCGCCGAAGGTCCGCGCGATGCAGATCATCGACGAGCTCGAGCCGGTCAAGCGCTGCGGCTACGGCGGCGCGATCGGCTACCTGTCCTGGAACGGCGACCTCGACACCGCGATCCACATCCGCACCGTCGTCGCCAAGGACGGGCAGATCCACGTCCAGGCCGGCGGCGGGACCGTCGCCGACGCGAAGCCGTCCTATGAGTACATCGAGTCGGTCAACAAGGCGAAAGCGGTCTTCCGCGCCGTCGAGCTCGCCTGTCGACAACCGGATTGGAAGTAGGAAGATGGCCTCAAGGTGCACCCGCCCGCGGCGGACGCGGGAGCCAGCGAGCAAGATCTCCGGGGATGAATAGTGCGAGCGAGCGGGAGCAGAGCACGCGGGCGGAATTTATGAACGTCCTGGTAATCGACAACTACGACAGCTTCACCTACAACCTCGTCCAGTACCTGGGCGAGCTCGGCGCCGAGGTCGAGGTCGTCCGCAACGACCGCGCCGAGGTGGGGGAGCTGCTGGAGCGAGGTCCCGATCGTCTCGTCGTCTCTCCGGGCCCCTGCACGCCGGCCGAGGCCGGGATCTCGGTCGAGGCGATCCGAGTCTTCGCCGAGGCCGGGACGCCCGTCCTCGGCGTCTGCCTCGGCCACCAGTCGCTGGTCGAGGCCTTCGGCGGCCGCACCGTCCAGGGTGAGCCGGTCCACGGCAAGGACGCCGAGATCGAGCACGACGGGCGGGCGATCTACGAGGGCGTGCCGAGCCCGCTCGTCGCCGGTCGCTACCACTCGCTCGTCGCCGACCCGGACCTGCCCGAGGACCTCGAGCTAAGCGCCAGCCTCGGCGACGTAGTGATGGGTGCAAGGCACCGGGAGCTGCCGGCCGAGGGGGTCCAGTTCCACCCCGAGTCGGTCCTGACCCCGCAGGGCAAGCTGCTGCTGGAGAACTTCCTGCGGCCCGACGGGGAGGCGGAGTGAGCGTCAACGAGGTCCTGACCAGGGCGATCGACGCCGTCTGCGCCGGTGACCACCTGACCGCCGACCACGCCGCCGCCGTCCTCGCCGAGATCATGGAGGGGCGCAGCAGCGAGGTCCAGACCGCGGCCTTCCTGATCGCGCTCCGGGCAAAGGGCGAGACCGTGCCCGAGCTGGTCGGCCTGGCGCGAACGATGCGCTCTCTCGCGACGCCGGTCTCGACCTCGCGCGAGGACCTCGTCGACACCGCCGGTACCGGCGGCGGCCCCTCGACATTCAACGTCTCGACCACCGCGGCCCTGGTCGCCGCCGGCGCCGGCTGCGCGGTCGCCAAGCACGGCAACCGCTCAAACACGAGCCGCTGCGGCTCCGCCGACCTCCTGGAAGCGCTCGGCGTCGAGATCGAGCTCACCCCCGAGCAGGTCGGGCGCTGCATCGACGAGGTCGGATTCGGGTTCATGTTCGCCCCCCGCCATCACCTGGCGATGGCCCACGTCATC
Source organism: uncultured Solirubrobacterales bacterium (assembly GCA_963805455.1). Lineage (GTDB taxonomy): Bacteria > Actinomycetota > Thermoleophilia > Solirubrobacterales > 70-9 > VRUE01. Next base: position 152,929 of record CAWDUJ010000003.1, on the reverse strand, counting down.
CCGGCCCGCAAAGCGCTCGGGGTGCGGACGATCTTCAACTTCCTCGGGCCGCTGACCAACCCGGCCGGGGCCACACGCCAGCTGCTCGGCGTCTCCGACCGCCACTACCAGGAGACGATCGCGGAGGCGCTGGTCGGCCTCGGCAGCGAGCGGGCGCTGGTCGTCGCCGCCGAGGACGGCGTCGATGAGCTCTCGATCACCTCCAGGACGAGGGTGATCGGGGTCAGCGACGGCCGCACCGAGGAGTGGTTCGTGGAGCCCGGCGAGTTCGGCCTCGCCACCGCCGATCTCGACGACATCGCCGGCGGAACCCCGGAGGAGAACGCCGCCGCGACCCGGGCCGTGCTCGACGGCGAGCTCGGGCCCCGCCGCGACCTGGTCGTTCTCAACGCGGGCGCCGCGATCTACGCCGGCGGCCTCGCATCGAGCCTCGGACAGGGGGTCGAGAAGGCCGCGACGGCGATCGACGACGGCCAGGCGGCGGAGCTGCTCAGGCGGCTGATCGCCACATCCGCCGATCTCGCCCAGTCGACCAACTAGGCTGTCGGCCTTCAAGTGGGAATGATCGAGCAGCTCATCTCGGCGGCACGCGACGGGGTTGACGAGCGCCGCCGGGAGACCCCCCAGGCCGACCTCGAGTCGAGGCTGCCTCACCGCGGCCGCGACCGCCCCTTCAGCGAGGCCCTGGTCCGGCCCGGCCTCTCCCTGATCGCCGAGTTCAAGCGGCGCTCGCCGAGCGCCGGCGCAATCGCCGCATCGGCCGACCTTGCCAAGCAGGTCGGGGCCTACGAGCGCGGCGGCGCCGCCGCGCTCTCGATCCTGACCGAGGAGGGGAGCTTCGGCGGGTCGCTCGAGGACCTCCGCGCCGCCCGTGAGGCCTGCGAGCTCCCGATCCTCCGCAAGGACTTCCTCGTCGACCCATACCAGCTCTATGAGGCGGCTGTCTACGGCGCCGACGCGGTGCTGCTGATCGTCCGCGCGCTCGACGACGAGCAGCTGCGCTCGATCCAGGCCGAGGCGCGCGAGCTCGACCTCGACTGCCTGGTCGAGGTTCACGACGCCGCCGAGCTCGAGCGGGCCCTGCACCTCGACCCCGACGCGATCGGGATCAACAACCGCGACCTCGACTCCGGCGTCGTCGACACCCGGACCACCTACGAGCTGATGCCCGACGTCCCGGCGGGGAAGACGGTGGTCGCCGAGAGCGGAATCACCGGGCGGGATGAGCTCGAGGAGCTCGAGCGGATCGGGGTCGACGCCGTCCTGATCGGCGAGGCCCTGATGCGCGCGCCGGACCCGGAAGCGCTGGCGCGCGAGCTCAGCGGGCTCGACGAAGGCACGCGCGAGCACCTCCTGCCGTAGCCGGCCATGCATCTTTAGGAGATTTTTCGGGCGCATTAAGACTTGTCTCAGCGGGGGGCCTCACGATTCCTCGACGATGAGAAACGCAAGAGGATTCGCCCGCTCCCCCTTCGGCTCAGCCCTTCTCGGCGGCGTCGTCGTCGCCCTCTTCTTCTGGCTCGCGATCGCGGCCGGCTGGGTCAACGGCGACAGCTCGACGCCTGACAGCGAAGTCGCCGCCCTCGCCGCCCCGATCGCCGATCGCGGCTCCGAAGAAGGCGACGGCAATCGGATCAACCAGATCTACCGCAGCGATGGGGAGGGCGTCGCCTTCATCAGTTCCCAGCTGAAGCCGACGCAGGAAATCAGCCCATTCGGCGTCCCTGAAGAACAGGGGGGAGGCACGGCCACCGGTTCCGGCTTCCTGATCGACACCGAGGGCCACATCGTCACCAACGCCCACGTCGTCGAAGGAGCCGACAAGATCGAAGTCAAACTCGGCGCCTCCGACAAGGAGTACAGGGCCGAAGTCGTCGGGACCGATCCCGCCACCGACGTCGCCCTGATCAAGGTCGACGCGCCCGAAGAAGAACTGCACCCGCTCGCGCTCGGTGACTCCTCGAAGGTCGAAGTCGGCGACCCGGTGGTCGCGATCGGAAACCCGTTCGGGCTCGATCGCACCGTCACCAGCGGCATCGTCTCCGCCCTGCAACGCCAGATTCAGGCCCCGAACGGCTTCTCGATCTCGCACGTGATCCAGACCGACGCCGCGATCAACCCCGGCAACTCCGGCGGCCCGCTGATCGACGAGGAAGGCCAGGTGATCGGGATCAACTCCCAGATCCAGAACACCGGCAACGACGGCAACGTCGGGATCGGGTTCGCGGTGCCGATCAACACCGCCCGCGAAGTCGTCCGCCAGCTCGAGCAGCACGGCGAAGTCAAGCACGCCTATCTCGGGATCAGCGGCGGCAGCCTCACCCCGGAGCTGGTCAGCGCCCTGAAGCTGCCGGTCGACCAGGGCGTCCTCGTCTCCGAAGTCGTCAGCGGCGGCCCCGCCGACGAGGCCGGGATCCGCGGCGGCGACACCTCGGCGACGATCGAAGGCGCCGAACTGCGGCTGGGCGGCGACATCATCACCGAAATCGACGGCAAGAAGGTCTCCGGAATGGAAGACGTCGTCAACATCGTCAACTCGGCCAAGCCCGGCGATACGGTCGACGTCAAGGTCGCCCGCGGCGACTCGACCAAGACGGTCACGGTGACGCTCGGCGTCAGGCCCTCCTCGGTCGAAGCCGCCGAAGAATCACCCGCCCACTAGGCACTCGAGCTCAACGCCTGAGCCCCGCGCCCGAACGCACTTTGTCGCGCCCCGTGACGACAAAGTGCGTACGGACAATCCGAGTGCGTACCCTGGGTTTGTGAGAGTCAAGTTCTGCGGCATCACCAATCTCGACGATGCGGCCGAGGGGGTCATGCTCGGCGCGTGGGCGATCGGGCTGATCCACTACCGCGAGAGCCCGCGCTTCTGCGAGCCGGCCGAAGCGGTCGCGATCTCCGCTGCTTTCAGGCGCAAGTGTGAGGTCGTTGGCGTTTTCGTCAACCCCGAGCTCGACGAGGTCGCGGCCGCCGTCGAGGACGCCGGACTGACGATGGTCCAGCTGAACGGCGAAGAGGGCCCCTCATTCTGCGCCGAGACGGCCCGGCGGACGGGGGTCAAGGTGATCAAGGCGATCCACGTCGCCAGCGCCGCCGACATCCACGCCGCCGAGGCGATCCGCGCCGACTTCCACCTCTTCGATCGCCGCAGCGGCGGCCTCTGGGGGGGCAGCGGCGAGAGCTTCGACTGGGGCCTCCTGCGGGAGCACCGCTCCGAGGTGCCGGCGATCGTCGCCGGCGGCCTCCGCCCCGAGAACGTCGCCGATGCGATCGACGTCACCCATCCCTACGCGGTCGACGTCGCCAGCGGAGTCGAGATCGAGCCCGGCCGCAAGGACCATGCCGCGATGACCGCCTTCTTCGAGGCGGCGCAAGCGGCTAGCGTTCCCAGCTCATGACCCGGGTCGAGGAGAGATTCGGCGCCTACGGGGGCCGGTACGTCCCTGAGACCCTGATCGCGGCACTCGACGAGCTCAGCACCGCCTGGGCGGAGGCCCGCGATGACGAGGACTTCCAGGCCCGCCTGCGCGGCCTGCACCGCGACTTCATCGGCCGCCCGACGCCCCTCTATCGCGCCGAAAGGCTCTCCGAGCTGGTCGGGGGCCGGGTCTACCTGAAGCGCGAGGACCTCGCCCACACCGGTGCGCACAAGATCAACAACGCGGTCGGCCAGGTCCTGCTCGCCCAGCGGATGGGCAAGCCACGGATCATCGCCGAGACCGGCGCCGGCCAGCACGGTGTCGCCACCGCCACCGCCTGCGCTCTGCTCGGCCTCGAATGCGTCGTCTACATGGGAACCGAGGACATCCGGCGCCAGGCGCCGAACGTCGAGCGGATGAAGCTGCTGGGGGCCGAGGTCACTCCGGTCGAGGCCGGGGCCCGCACCCTGAAGGAGGCCGTTTCGGCCGCGATCCGTGACTGGGTCGCAAACGTCGAGACGACCCACTACGTGATCGGCTCGGCGGTCGGCCCGGCGCCGTTTCCGGCCCTGGTCCGCGACCTGCAACGGGTGATCGGCGACGAGGCGCGGGCCCAGGCCCTGACCGCCGAGGGCGATCTGCCGGCGCGGGTGATCGCCTGTGTCGGCGGCGGCTCGAACTCGATCGGGATCTTCACCCCGTTCATCGGCGATGCCGAGGTCGGCCTCGTCGGGGTCGAGGCGGCGGGGGAGGGCATCGAGAGCGGGCGCCATGGCGCCTCGCTGGGAGCCGGACGCGCGGGGGTCCTGCACGGCACCTACTCCTCGGTGATCGCCGACGAGGAGGGCCAGATACTCGAGGCGCACTCTGTCTCGGCCGGGCTCGACTACCCGGGCGTCGGCCCTGAGCACGCGCACCTGCGCGACACCGGCCGCGCCACCTACGAGGCCGTGACCGACGAGGCGGCGCTGGCGGCATTCGGCGAGCTGGCGCGGCTCGAGGGGATCATCCCGGCGCTCGAGTCCGCCCACGCGATCGCCTGGCTGATCGAGAACGGCGGCGGCGATGGCTACGACGTCCTCTGCCTCTCCGGCAGAGGCGACAAGGACCTCGCCGAGGTGGTGGCGCTGACAAGTGGCTGAAGGTTCGCCCGCCGCCCCCGGACGCGGAAGCGAGGGCCAGTCCATATCTGTTTCCTCTGGCCCGAGCGAGAGCAGAGGAGGCGGCGGAATTATGGGGATCGCCGATGCCTTCGCAGCGGCCAAAGGAGAGGGACGCGCCGCCCTCATGCCCTACATGATGGCCGGCTTCCCCGATCTCGAGTCCTCGCTCGCGATCGCGGCCTCCTACGTCGACAACGGCGCCGACCTGATCGAGCTCGGCATCCCCTTCTCGGACCCGCTCGCCGACGGGCCGACGATCCACGCCGCGGCGACCGCCGCCCTCGCCGCCGGGGCGACCATGGAGTCGGCGCTGGAGGTCTGCGAGTCGGTCGCCGGCCGGGTCCCGGTGGTGCTGATGGTCTACTCGAACATGATTCTGGCCAAGGACGGGCCCGAGGAGTTCGCGCGCCGGGCGGCGGGCGCGGGCGCCGCCGGGGCGATCGTCCCCGATCTGCCACTCGGCGAGGGGGATCGCGTCCGCGAGGCCCTTGAGGGCGCCGGCCTCGACCTGGTCCCGCTCCTGGCTCCGACCACCTCGGCCGAGCGGCGGGCGCAGATCTGCGCCGCGGCGAGGGGTTTCGTCTACGTCGTCTCGACCGTCGGGACGACCGGCGAGCGGGCGGAGCTGCCGGCTCACCTCACCGAGCTGATCGCGGCGGCGAAGGACGATTCCGAGGTTCCGATCGCGGTCGGTTTCGGGATCGGCACCCCGGACCAGGCCGCGAAGGTCGGCGAGCAGGCCGACGGCGTGATCATCGGCAGCCGCCTCGTCCGGGCTGCCGCCGAGGCCGGGTCCGCAGCCGAGGCCGCCGAGGCCGTGGGCGAGTTCCTGCGCGGGACGCGCGTCGCCCTCGCGGGGTAGAGTTCCGCGGCGATGGGAATGGTCGTCACAGTCTTTCTGGCGCTCGCGGGGGCGACGTGCTTCTACTCGATCGGCCAGGGAGGCCCGGTTGCCGGCCTGGTCTTCTTCACGATCCTCCTGATCGGCGCGGTGATCAGTATCGCTGCGCCGAAGCCCGAGTAGCGCGCCGATAACCTCCGAGCATGCGGATCGGCGTGCTCACCGGCGGTGGCGACTGCCCCGGCCTGAATGCCGTGATCCGGGCGATCGTCCGCAAGGGGGTCGAATTCCAGGGCCACGAGTTCGTCGGCTACCGCGACGGCTGGCACGGCCCGCTTGACGCCGACAGCGGCCCGCTCGGGGTGCCCGAGGTGCGCGGGATCCTGCCGCGCGGCGGGACGATCCTCGGCTCCTCCCGCACCAACCCGTTCAAGGAGGAGGGCGATGCCGAGCGCGTCGTCGAGAACCTCGCGCGCGACGGCGTCGAGGGCCTGATCGCGATCGGGGGGGAGGACACCCTGGGGGCCGCTTCGCGCCTTCACACCGAGCACGGCGTCCCGATCGTCGGCGTCCCGAAGACGATCGACAACGACCTCGGCGCGACCGACTACACCTTCGGCTTCGACACCGCGGTCAACATCGCGATGGAGGCGATCGACCGCCTCCACACCACGGCCGACAGCCACCACCGGGTCCTGATCGTCGAGGTGATGGGCCGCCACGCCGGCTGGATCGCCTTCCACGCCGGGCTCGCCGGCGGCGCCAACATAATCCTGATCCCGGAGCAGCCCTTCGACCTCGAGAAGGTCTGTGAGTTGGTCGGACGCCGCCTCGAGGCTCGGTTCGCCCCGATCGTCGTCGTCTCCGAGGGCGCGGTGCCGATCGGCGGCATGCCCGAAGCCGATGGGGACAAGCTCGACGCCTTCGGCCACGTCCGGCTCGGCGGGATCGCCCATTGGCTCGAGGCCGAGATCGAGAATCGCACCGGCAAGGAGACCCGCGCGACCGTCCTAGGCCACGTCCAGCGCGGCGGCACCCCGACAGGGTTCGACCGGGTGCTGGCGACCCGCTTCGGCCTCCACGCGATCGACGCCGCGAACAACGGAGACTGGGGAATGATGACCGCCCTGCATGGCACCGACATCGGCCTGGTCCCGCTCGCGGAGGCGACGGCCGAGCTCAAGACCGTTCCCAAACCTCTCTACGAAGAGGCTGAGGTTTTCTTTGGGTAGGAGGCGGTGGGGCGGGAGTCCCCCCGCTGGAACCTGCGTCGGTCCGTTGGGAAGGGTCCTTGCCTTCGTGGCTCACAAGTTCCCGCAGGGGGACTCCCGACCCACACGGCTCCGGCCCAAGATGGCCCTGCTGGCAGCGGCGATGTCCCTGGTCGCAGTCGCGGGGTGTGGGGCGGGGGAAGGGGTGGGGGAAGGGGCGGTCGTCAGCGTTTATGCGGCGGCGCCTCTGTGCTCGGAAGCGAAGCGCGAGTTGGTCCGGCAGGGTCAGAAGACGGAATCGGTGACGGTTCGTGTCTCCTGTCTGCCCGCCACCGACGAAAAAGGGGGCGTTGACCTTGCGGGGATAGGCGCCAATGCCCGCATGGCGACCGAGGACTCGACCACTGTCGCCTACATCGGCGAGACGACGCCGCAGGCGACCAGGTTCTCGCACACGATCCTCGATGCCGCCGGGATCGCCCAGGTCTCCGGGGTGTCGGGCCGGGCGGCGCTGGCGAAGGTCTTCGGCGCGATCGAAGCGGCCGGCGACGCCGGGAACCTGCGCGAAGTGGTCTTCGAAGAAATCGGGGCGGGGCCCTAGACCAGGTCCGCGAGAGCGGCGTCGATCTCGGTGAAGCGGAACTCGTAGCCGAGATCGAGGGCGCGGCGGGGGAAGACGCGCTGCCCGCCGCGGAGGACGTGGCCGAACTCGCGGCCGAATTTGAGGTCGAGGACAAGACCGGGGACCGGCATCACGGCCGGGCGGTTGATCGCGCGGCCGATCGCGTGCGAGAGCTCGCGATTCGTCACCGGGTTGGGCGCGGTCGAGTTGATCACACCGCTGACCTCCGGGTTGTCGATCGCCCAGGTGAGGATCCCAACCTCGTCGGCGATGTGAATCCACGACATGTACTGGTGGCCGCCGGCCAGCGGGCCGCCGACCCCGAGCCTGAACGGTGTGAGGAGCTCCGCGAGCAGCCCATCCCTGTCGTCGAGCACGTGCCCGGTGCGGACGATGACGAGGCGGACCCCGGTGGGCTCGATCTCACGGGCGGCCTTTTCCCACTCCTGCACGACCTCGGAGTCGTAGCCCTCACCCGGCTCCGAGGACTCGTCGACGATCGCATCGCCGCGGTCACCGTAGAACCCGATCGCGGCCTGGTTGACGAGGACCTTCGGCTTCTGCTCGAGGCCGGAGATCGTCCCCACCAGGTTGTGGGTTCCGGTCCGGCGGCTCTCCATGATCCGCTGTTTGGACTCGTCGGTCCAGCGCTGGTTGATCTTCTCGCCGATCAGGTTGACGACCGCGGCGACCCCGTCGAAGGCATCCGCCGCCGGGCGTTCGAGCATCGGCTCCCACTTGTGCCAGATGACGGTCGGGTTGGTGCTGCGGGCCCGGCTCGGGTCGCGGGTCAGCCCGACCACTGAATCGCCCCGTGCCAGCAGCGAGTCGCACAGCGCCGACCCGATGAAGCCGCTGGCTCCGGTGACGAGGACCTTCATCGCACCCCCTCGCGCTTCGCTCGCAGCGCGAATAACCAGATCGTGACGCTCGCTCGCTCCGCGCTCACGCGTGTGCCGTCGTGTCGATCGTCGAGAAGGTCCCGGTTTCCTCGCTGAAGCGCGCGATCCCCTCGCGCTTGGCCTCCTCGACAACCGCCTTCGCGACCTGCGGGGCGACGTCGCGGTTGAAGACACTGGGGATGATGTAGTCCTCGGAGAGGTCTTCCTCGGTCACCGCCATCGCGATTCCCTGGGCGGCGGCGAGCTTCATCTCCTCGGTGATCCGCGGGGCGCCGGCGTCGAGGGCGCCGCGGAAGATCCCGGGGAAGGCGAGCACGTTGTTGATCTGGTTCGGGTAGTCGGAGCGGCCGGTGGCCATGATTCGCGTGTACGGCGCGGCCTCCTCCGGCATCACCTCGGGGTTCGGGTTGGCCATCGCGAAGACGATCGCGTCCTTGTTCATCTTCACCAGCGACTCAGGTTTGATGATCCCCGGCCCGGAGAGGCCGACGAAAAGGTCCATGCCCTCGATCACGTCGTCGGGCTGGCCGCTGATCTGGTCGGGGTTCGAGTTCTCCGAGTACCAGCGCTTGATATCGGTCATCTCGCCCGACTCGTAGTCCTCGCGAGAGGTCGAGAGCGCGCCCTGGCGGTCGCAGCCGACTATGTGGGTCACCCCCGAGGCGAGCATCATCTTCGTCACCGCTACCCCGGCGGCGCCGAGGCCAACCACCAGCACCCGGAGCTCGTCGATCGGCTTGCCGGTGATCTTCAGCGCGTTGAACAGGGCCGCCATCGTCACCACCGCGGTGCCGTGCTGGTCGTCATGAAACACGGGAATGTCTATGGACTCCTTCAGGTGATCCTCGATCTCGAAGCAGCGAGGAGCGGAGATGTCCTCGAGGTTGATGCCGCCGAAGGTCGGCGCGATCAGCTCGACCGCCTTGATGATCTCTCCGGCGTCCTGGGTGTCGAGGCAGATCGGGAAGGCGTCGACGCCGGCGAACTCCTTGAACAGCATCGCCTTGCCCTCCATCACCGGCATCGCCGCCTCGGGCCCGATGTTGCCAAGGCCGAGAACCGCGCTGCCGTCGGAGACGATCGCGACGGTGTTTTTCTTGATCGTGTACTCGAAAGCCTTCGAGCGATCGGCGTGGATGTCCTCGCAGACCCGGGCGACGCCCGGGGTGTAGGCCATCGAGAGGTCGTCGCGCGTCTTCAGCGGGTACTTGTTCTCGACCGAGATCTTGCCGCCGCGGTGCATCTGCATCGTGCGGTCGATGTAGTCGAGGACCTTGGCGCCTCGGGTCGACCCGATCCCGCGCAGGATCCGCTCCCAGTGCTCGCGGTCGCGGGCGTCGATCGTGAATTCGCGCACCCTTTTGCCCTCGCCGCCGGCGCCGGGCACGAGGTCGACGCCCTGCAGCTGGCCGCCGGCCTCGGCGATCGCAGCGGTCAATTTCCCGAGTGGCTCCTGCCGCGCGTCGAGCTCGACCCGGATCGTGACGCTGTACTGGGCGCTTACGGCCATGGTCGTCTATCGAATCAGATTCGATCGCTCTGCTTCTGCGAGCCTGTCGGCAATGGCGTTCGACGAGGCTCTCGCAGACCGGGTCCGCGATCTACTCGGGGCCCGGGCCGACGTCTCCGAGCGGAGGATGTTCGGTGGCATCGCGTTCATGGTCGCCGGCAACATGGCGGTCGGCGTGATCAAGGACGACCTGATGGTCCGACTCGACCCCGCCGACGCCGAGCGGGCCCTTGCCGAGCCCCACACGCGGCCGATGGACTTCACCGGGACGCCGAGCAGGGGAATGGTCTACGTCGACCCGAACGGCACCGCCACCGACGAGGACCTCGGCCCCTGGGTCGACGCAGGCGCGGACTTCGCGTCGTCGCTGCCGCCGAAGTAGGAAAAGCCAACCGGCGGCGCGCCTTAGAGTTGCCGCGATGGCCGACGACGCATCGAAACCGGGCGACGAGCTCTTTCTCCTCGACGGCAACTCGCTCGCCTACCGGGCGTTCTTCGCGCTGCCGGAGTCGATCGCGACCGCGGACGGGCGGCCGACCAACGCGATCTACGGGCTTGCATCGATGCTCGGGAAAATCGTCGTCGAGCACAAACCGGCGGGCCTGATCGCCGCCTGGGACGCCGGCATGTCGGGGCGCGAGAAGACGTATGACCTCTACAAGGCCCAGCGCCCGCCGCGGCCCGACCTGCTGCGCGAGCAGTGGCCGCATCTGATGCCGCTGGTCGAAGCGTTCGGATACACCAACGTCAGGGTCGAGGGCTACGAGGCCGACGACGTGATTGGCACCCTCGCGAGGGAGGCCCATGAGGCGGGAATCAGGGTGATGGTCGTCTCCGGCGATCGCGACGTCTACCAGCTGGTCGGCGACGGGATCCGGGTGATGACGACCTCGCGCGGCGTCACCGAGACCAAAATCTATGACCGCGACGGGGTGGTCGAGCGCTACGGCGTGCCGCCCGAGCTGGTCACCGACCTGATCGGCCTCAAAGGCGACACCTCCGACAACATCCCCGGCGTTCCCGGCATCGGTGAGAAGACCGGCGCCGCGCTGCTGCAGGAGTTCGGCTCGCTCGAGGAGGTCCTCGCCAGCGTCGAGAAGATCTCCGGCGCGAAACGGAAACAGAACCTGGTCGAGCACGCCGATGACGCGCGCGTCTCAAAGCAGCTGGCGACGCTCCAGTTCGACGTCGAGACCGGCATCGACTTCGACGAGGTGATGGGGGTCAGGCCGGATCGCAGCACGCTGCGTGAGTTCATGCGCGAGTTCGAGCTGCGGGCGGTGATGGAAAGGCTCGAGGAGGGCCTGCCCGACGAGGACGCGGTCCCCGGCCGCAGTGTCGAGACCGAGCTCGAGGTCGAGATGGTCGAGGGCATCACCCGAGGACCTGCGCGAGGGGGGCGCGGCGATGGCGATTGACGGCGACAGCTGGGCCGCAGCGCAGGGGGACCGGATCGTCGGCGGCTCCTCGAGCCTCGACGAGCTCGCGGTCGCGCTGGGCGGCCACCCGCTCACCGGCCACGACCTGAAGTCTCTCGGGGGCGGCCGCCACGGGCTGCTCGCCGCCGCCGCGCGAGAGGGGGTCGAGCTCGAGCTCGACCACGACACGATGATTGCCGCCTACCTGCTCGAGCCGCAGCGGCGCACATACGAGCTGGCCGAGCTCGCCGCCGACGCCGGCATCGGCCTCGCCGAGGGGGGCGGCGCCTCCGACGGAGGCGAGTCCGACGACGGCCAGCTCGCCCTCGGCGAGGATCCGGAGGCTGGCCTCGACCCGGCTGAGGAGGCGCGATTGGTCGCGGCCCTTGCCGACGCCCAGCGCCCCCGCATCGAGGAGCTCGAACTGACGCCGCTGCTGGATGACGTCGAGCTGCCGCTCGTTCACGTCCTCGCGGCGATGGAGAGGGAGGGCCTGAAGCTCGACGCCGAGCGGCTGGCCGAGGTCGGGGCGGGCTTCGGGGAGCGGATCGAGACGCTGGAATCCGAGATCTTCGAGCTCGCCGAGGAGGAGTTCACGATCGGCTCGCCGCAGCAGGTCGGCCAGATCCTCTTCGAGAAGCTCGGGCTGACCCGCAAACGCCGCGGGAAAACCGGGTTTTCGACCGACGCCCGCGTGCTCGCCCAGATCCGCGACGAGCACCCGATCGTCGAGAAGATCGAGAGCTGGCGCGAGCTCAGCAAGCTGAAGAGCACCTACCTCGACACCCTGCCGGAACTGATCGATCCCGACACCGGACGCGTCCACACCACGTTCAATCAGGCCTCGACGACGACCGGCCGCCTCTCGAGCACCAACCCCAACCTCCAGAACATCCCGATCCGGACCGAGATCGGCCGCCCGGTCCGCGCCTGCTTCGTCGCCGAGCGCGGCGCCCGCCTGCTCTCTGCCGACTACAGCCAGGTCGAGTTGCGGGTCCTCGCCCATGTCGCCGACGAGGGGGTCCTGAAAGAGATCTTCGCGGCGGGCGAAGACGTCCACGCGGCGACCGCTGCCGAGGTCTTCGGGATCGACCGCGACGATGTCGACGTCGGCCAGCGCTCGAAGGCGAAGATGGTCAACTTCGGGATCGTCTATGGCCTGACCGGCTTCGGCCTCGCCGATCGCCTCAACATCCCCCGCAACGAGGGGGAGGAGTTCGTCGCCCGCTACCTCGAGCGGTTCCCGGCGGTGCGGGCGTTCCGCGAGGAGGTTGTCGAGCGCGCCCAGGACGAGGGCTACGTCCGCACCCTGATGGGCCGCCGCCGCCCGATCCCCGAGCTCCGCTCGTCCAATCCCAACACCCGCAGGCTGGGTGAGCGACTGGCGGTCAACACCGTGATCCAGGGAACCGCCGCCGACATCATCAAGGTCGCGATGGTCCGCTGTCAGCGAGCCCTGAGGGAGCGAGGCGGGAAAACCCGCCTCGTCCTCCAGATCCACGACGAGCTCCTGTTCGAGGGCCCACCGGGGGAGATGGACGACGCGGCCGAGCTGGTGCGGCGCGAGATGTGCTCCGCGTACCAGCTCGACCCGTCGCTCGAGGTCGATATCGGCGTCGGCCCGGACTGGCTCGACGCCAAGTAGCGTCAGCCGGCCCAGAAAGAGGCGGGAGGAGAAGACTTCTGTCGGCGGCGGTGGCATCAACTAGGTTGATCGGCATTCAGACAAGCTGAACTGAAAGCCTGGCGATGAAACACGGGAACTCACAGAGGATCACGGAGCTGAGCACGAAAAGGTTCAATCGCCGTGGATAGGGGCGTCGCGGTCCTGCTCACCGCCGGCGCCGGGGGCCTGATCGCCATGCAGGCGCCGATCAACGCCGGCCTCGGCAAGGAGACGGGCAGTCTGCCCGCGGCGCTCGTCTCGTTCGGCGTCGGCACGATCGCCCTCGCGGCGATCGTCGTCCTCAGCGGCAAGGCCGGCGGCCTGACCTCGGTCGGGGACGTCAGTTGGTACTACCTGCTCGGCGGGCTGCTCGGCGCCGTCTACGTCGCCAACGCCCTGATCGCGGTGACGGCGATCGGCGCCGGGGGCGTCGCCGCCGCGACCGTCGCGGGGCAGCTCACCGCCTCGGTCGCGATCGACCGGCTCGGGCTATTTGGCCTCGACGAGGTCGCGCTCTCCCCCGAGCGCCTGATCGGAGTCGCCCTGCTGATCGCCGGGACGCTTCTGATCGTGCGCTGAGCTCGCCGCGAACCCCGGCGGGGCGACGTTCAGGTAGTGGTTGAAGGACCACTCGACGAACCGCCGCGAGCCCATCAGCCTGATGATCGGCCCCAGCAGCCGCGGCGGGACCCGGGGGACGAGTTGCTGGACGCGCAGCATCCAGCGGAACCTCGACTCGTGGGAGTCGTTGAAGGCGGCGTAGCGTTCGGCCGCCTGCTCGCGGCTCTGTTGCCTGTCGAGCACCCCGCGCAGCTCGGCTCCCGAGGGCGATCGCGAAGTAGAACGCGGTCCTGATCCCCTCCGCGGTCAGCGGCAGGCAGTGGCCGGCCGAGTCGCCGACGAAGAAGACTCCGCCCTCGGTCGCCGGCCGCAGCTTGTGGGGGATCCAGTTCCCCTGGTACTCGTTCGGCTCCTTGCCGAGGTCCTCGGTGAGGAGGACTGTCGTGTCCTTGACGTGAAAGCGGGGGTCGAACGAGCCAATCCCGATCCGCAGCTCGTCGCTCGCCGGGAAGGACCAGCCGTAGCCGGCGGGGACGTAGCGGCGATCGATCCAGATCTCCATCTCCTCGCCGCTGCCGCCGGGGTGGACCTCAAGCCCTCTGGAGAGAGGTGCGTCTGGCGGCTGGTAGCCATCGCCGTTGGCGAGGACGCGCCGCCACCCGAGTGCGTCGACGACAAGACGGGAGGTGAGGACGCCTCGGTCGGTCTCGACGGCGATTTCACCATCTGAGCCGGTGGGACGCGCCCGGCCGTTGACCTTGGCGGTCTCGAAGCGGGCGTCACAGCCGTCCCAGAGCAGCCGGCAGAGATGGCGGTAGTCGAAGGTCGAAAAGCTCCACGGCAGGCGGTAGTTCCGCGACCCGTGGGCGGTGTGGATCAGCAGCGAGTCGAAGCGCTGGAGCTCGGCATCGAGCAGGCCCGTGGTGCGCAGCCAGTCGGTCGGGATCCCGCAGGCCGAGGTCTGGCGCTCGCCGATCTCGTAGCGGTCGATCAGCATCACCGAGGCGCCGGATCCGGCCAGCTCCCGGGCCAGCGCCAGGCCGGCAAAGCTGGCTCCACAGATCAGGACGTCGTGGGCTCCGTCGACCGGGGTCCGCTGCTCCCCGCGCTTTGTCGCGCGCACTGGCATGCTCGGAGCGTATCTAGCCCGGCACCCCCGGCCCCGAGCGGAGTAGGTGGCCGGAATGTTTCTGCCATCATGCTGGCCCGTGTCCGCCACAGACACATTGGCTCCGCCTGCGCCCACCGGGACGCCCGTCGAGGGCTCAAACGGCCTGCTGCTCGAAATCGACGGCAAAATCGTCCCCAATTACGCGGCGACGATGGTCGCCTTCGACGAGGGCGACGTCGTCAAGGGCAAGGTCGTCCGGATCGACAAGGACGAGGTCCTGGTCGACATCGGATACAAGGCCGAGGGCGTCATCCCGTCGACCGAGCTCTCGATCCGGAAGTCGGTCGATCCGGCGGGCGAGGTCGAGCTGGGCGAAGAGGTCGACGCCCTGGTCCTCACCAAGGAGGACGCCGAGGGCCGCCTCGTTCTCTCCAAGAAGCGCGCCCGCTTCGAGAAGGCATGGCGCCGGATCGAGGCCGCCGCCGAGTCCGGTGAGCCGGTCGAGGGAAGCGTCATCGAGGTCGTCAAGGGCGGCCTGATCCTCGACCTCGGGGTCCGCGGCTTCCTGCCCGCCTCGCTGGTCGATATCCGCCGCGTCCACAACCTCGACGAGTTCCTCGGCCAGAAACTCGAGTGCAAAGTGATCGAGCTGAACCGGAGCCGCAACAACGTCGTGCTCTCACGGCGCGCGGTCCTTGAGGAAGAGCGCAAGGAGGTCCGCGAGCAGATCCTCGGGCGGCTCCAGCCCGGCCAGGTGGTCGAGGGCAAGATCTCCAACATCGTCGACTTCGGCGCCTTCGTCGACCTTGACGGCATCGACGGCCTGATCCACATCTCCGAGCTTTCCTGGAGCCACGTGAACCATCCGTCCGAGGTGGTCGCGATCGGCGACACGGTGAGGATCAAAGTCCTCGACATCGACCGCGATCGCCAGCGGATCTCTCTTGGCCTCAAGCAGACCCAGGAGGACCCCTGGCAGCGGGTGATCAGCACCCACCGCTCAGGTGACGTCCTCGAGGGGACCGTTACCAAGGTCGTCGCCTTCGGCGCCTTCGTCGAGATCCTCCCGGGCGTCGAGGGGCTCGTCCACATCTCCGAGCTCGCCGACCACCACGTCGAGAGCCCGAGCGAGGTGGTCGAGCCCGGGACCGTGCTCAACGTCAAGATCCTCGAGATCGACGAAGACCGCCGCCGCCTCTCGCTCAGCATCAAGAGGGTCGAGGGCGAGAACATGCCGATGGGCGACCTCGGCGCACAGCTTCAGGATGCCGCGGCGGCTTCGGCGGAGTCCGACGCAGACGCCCCGGCCGCGGAAGAGGTGGCTGAGGAGCCCGCCGAGGAGCCCGTCGCCGAGGACGGAGGCTGATCAGCCGGACCGAGGCGAGCCCGCTGAGCAGCCGTGGCCGAGGAAGAGGCCGCCGCGGTCATAGAGGACGAGACCCCCGCCGACCCCGGACGCGAAGCGGAGGAGTCGGCGGTTGATGGCGAAGCCGATAGCCCGAGCGAGGAGGCGTCGCAATCTGATCTTTCGGCGACGAGCGAGGGCGGAGAGTCGCCTGAGACTCCCGATTCGACCAGGGTGACCCGAGCCCGAGGGCGACTCCGAGCAGGACTGAGTTGCAGCGGTGGCGGGGCCGCTGAAGATCGGCCTCACCGGTGGCATCGCTGCCGGCAAGTCGGAGGCACTGGCCGCGTTCGAGCGCCTCGGCGCCGCGACCATCTCCAGCGATGCTGTCGTCCACGAGCTGCTCGACTCCGAGCGGCTGCAGAACCGGCTGACCGAGCGCTGGGGCGAGGATGTAGCTCCAGACGGCGTCGTCGATCGCGCCCGGGTGGGGGAGATCGTCTTCGCCCAGCCCGAGGAGCTCTCCTGGATGGAGTCGCAGATCCACCCAATGGTGGGAGAACGAATCGGCGGCTGGCTCGCCTCGCTTCCATCCAAGGTCGAGATCGCCGTCGTCGAGGTCCCGCTCCTTTTCGAGTCCGGGATGGACGGAGTCTTCGACACCACCGTCGCCGTCGTCGCCGCCGACCCGGTTCGCCGCGCTCGCGCCGAGGCCCGCGGCCATGCGCTCGTCGGCGAGCGCGAGGCGCGCCAGCTCGATCAGGAGGAGAAGGCGGCTCGCGCCGAGCATGTGATCGAAAACGACGGCTCGATCGACGACCTCGAGACCAAGCTGTCCTCTCTGGTCGCCAAGCTTCGGGAATGAAGCGCAGGGCGAGGCGGCGGCGACGCCTGCTCGTCGCGGGCGGCGTCGGCGTCGTAGCGGTGGTGGTTGTCGTGCTCGGGATCTCCGGCGTGTTCAACCATGTCATCAAGGAGCTGACCCTCCCGCTCCGCCACGAGGACATCATCCGCCAGCAGGCCAACGACAAGGACGTCGACGCCTCGCTGATCGCCGGGGTCATCTACGCTGAGTCCCGCTTCCGCGACCAGACGTCCCGTGCAGGGGCACGGGGACTGATGCAGATCACGCCCACCACCGCCCACGAAATCGAGCGCCTCAGCGGTGGCACGACCTTCAAACTGAACGATCTCTCCGATCCCGAAATCAACATCCGCTACGGGACCTTCTATCTGTCCTATCTGCTCGAAAGATTCGATGGCAGCGAGGTCGCGGCGCTGGCCGCCTACCACGCGGGGCCGTCCGCGGTCGACGAATGGGGGGGAAGCTCGTTGACGATCGATGACATTCCCTTCGAAGAAACCCGCGACTACGTCGAAGAGGTCCTAGACAAGAGGCAGGACTACCGACGGGAATACGGTCAGGAGCTGGGATATTGAGCGCGGAGCGAGCAAGCATCGAAATCTGGCTCTTTGCGCAGCGGGCGAAGCGCGAGGATTTGCGTTGAGTGAGGCGCGACGCCCTGGCGTGGCGGCTCTCGCCGTCGCGGTCGGCCTTGTGCTGGCCGACTCCTCGGTGGTCGTTCTGGCCCTGCCGGAGATCTACCGTGAAATCGACACGAGCGTCGCCGGCGTCACCTGGGTGCTGGTCTCCTTCAACCTGGTGATGGCGGTCGCAGCAGTGCCCGCGGCCCACCTCGCCCGGCGCATGGGGCCCGGGAGGGCGGCCGCGATCGGCCTGGCGATATTCGCCGGCGCCTGCCTTGCCTGCGGCGCCTCCTCGGAGCTGAGCACGCTGATCGCGGCCCGCTGTGTGCAGGCCCTCGGCGGCGCGCTCGCGGTGACGGCCGTGTTGGAGCTTCTGCCGGGGACGGTGGGGTCGGAGAAGCGGGCGGTCTCGATCTGGGCGATCGCCGGGGCGACCGGAGCGGCGCTGGGGCCGGCGGTCGGTGGCCTCCTGACCGAGCTCGTCTCCTGGCAGTCGATCTTCCTCCTCCAGGTGCCGATCGCGCTGGTCGCCGGGATCCCGATCCTCGCCGTGGCCCGGCACGAGGCGGCGACCGGGGTGATCGAGTCAGAGCTCCGCCAGCCCGGCCGCCCGCACGTCCTCGCCAACATCGCCCTGGCGATGATCTCGGCAGCGATCGCCGCCGCGCTGTTCCTGCTGGTCCTGCTCCTGATCGAGGGCTGGAGGCTGACGCCGATCGGGGCCGCGATCGTCGTCTCGGTGATGCCGCTCGCAGCCCTCTTCGGCTCCCGCCTCGAGACGTCGGTTCCGAGCTCGCGAGCCCGCGCCGCGGCGGGGGCGATCCTCGTCACCGGCGGGCTCGGCGGACTGGCGCTGCTGCCGAAGGCGGAGGTGGCACTGACGGTCCCGCCCCAGATTCTGGTCGGCGTCGGCCTCGCCCTGGTCCTCTCGGCCCTGACCCAGACGGCGCTGCAGGGACGCTCACCGCAGGCGATCCACGGCGGTTGGACGATCTCCGCCCGCCACGCCGGGGTCGCGATCGGCCTGGTGATCCTTACGCCGGTCTTCACCTCCGACATCGCCGCCCAGCGCCAGGACGCGATCGACGCCGGCACCGCCGTCGTCCTCGACTCCAAGGTGGATCCGCTGGAAAAGCTCGACCTCGCACAGCGGATCGAGGACCAGCTAGAAGGGGAGAAGGGCAAAGTGCCGACGATCGGCCCCGCCTTCGAACCACTGCCGGAAGACCCCGAAGAGCGGCTCGCGGTCCTGCAGTTGAAGAGCGAACTTCAGGACCAGCTCGACCGCGGCGCCACCCATGCGTTCAGTCCCTCGTTCGGGATCGCGGCCCTTCTCGGCCTGCTGGCCCTGATCCCGATCGCCTTCGCTCGTAGAGTGGAACTGTGATGAGTGCGGAGAAACGCGGTCAGATGATGGTCGGAGTCGCACTCGCGATCTCGCTGGTCCTTGTCGGCGTCTACCTCGCCGCCGGCGGCGCCTCCTACGCGCCGGCGAAGACCCAGGACCCCTGCAAGCACCGGCCCTGGCGCGAACCGGAAGGCCTCGAACAGATAACCGAGCAGTTCACCCTCTCGGCCCTCGACGGCGCCGCCTGTCAGCTGGGAGTGAGCCGCGAGGAACTGGCGCAGGCGCTGGCGACGGATGAAGCCCGCGAACAGTTCACCGAGAGCCATGGGATCTCCGACGCCGAACTCGCGAGGGCGATCCGGGCCGGGCTGCTGCGCGCCGTCGACGACGCCGAAGAAGCGGGTGCGATCAGCCCGCTGATCGGCCGCCCGATCCGGGCGACCGTCCGCAGCATCCCCCTCGATCAGGCGATCGAACTGATCAATAACGCCGGCAGCCTCCTCAACGGCGCCGAAGGCCTCCTCGGCCCCGCCCAGCACCTGCTCGAAGAATTCCTTCCTTAGCCGCCCCCGGACGCGGAGTGGGGGCCAGTCCCTAGGCGCCCCGCGGACGGAAAGCACGTCAGCTGCGCGTTGCCCGCCAGACCCAGAGCATGCAGAGGGGCTGGAGGGGGAGGCGGGCCCAGAGGGCCCAGCGCGGGACTTTGTCGAGGTCGAGGCCGCGGACCTGCTCCGGGTTGAGCGCCATGTGGATATTGGCCGGGAAGACCGCGGCCAGCAGCGCCAACAGCCACCAGCGGGCGAAGCGGCGGGTCCGGCGCGGCACGACGGCTGCGCCGCCGGCGATCTCGGCCAGGCCGCTGACGACGACCGCCTCGTGGTGGAGCGGAAGCGAGGGGGGCATCATCGCCCTGTAGCTGCGCGGGATCACGAAGTGCATCGTCCCCGCGAACGCGAAGAAACCCGCCAGCGCCTTCTGGGAGAGCGTCATCGATCGCCAGTCTCTCAAAGGACGCCAGGGGCGCTCGCTATGGTCAGGGCGTGAGCGCGGAGCGAGCAAGCGTCGCAATCTGGTGCCCTGCGCAGCGACCGAAGTGCGATCAGTTGTAATGCCGGATTTCAAGCTCAACCCCGCCTACACGCCGACCGCCGACCAACCGACGGCGATCGCCGGCCTCGCCGAGGGCCTCGGCTCCGGCGACCGATTCCAGACCCTGCTCGGGGCGACCGGGACCGGAAAGACCTTCACGATGGCGGCGACGATCGAGGCGGTGCAGCGGCCCTCGCTGGTGATCGCCCACAACAAGACGCTCGCCGCCCAGCTCTGCAACGAGTTCCGCGAGTTCTTCCCCGACAACGCGGTCGAGTACTTCGTCTCCTACTACGACTACTACCAGCCCGAGGCCTACGTCCCGGCTCAGGACCTCTACATCGAGAAGGACTCCTCGATCAACGACGAGATCGACCGCCTCCGCCACGCCGCCACCGCGGCGCTTTTCGCCCGCCGCGACGTGATCATCGTCGCCTCGGTCTCGTGCATCTATGGGATCGGCTCACCGCAGGTGTACAACGAAAAAATGCAGCTGTTCAAAGTCGGCGCAACTCTCGACCGCGACGAGGTGCTGCGGAAGCTGGTGAAGATGCAGTACCAGCGCAACGACTCGGCCCTCGGCCGCGGGACGTTCAGGGTCCGCGGCGAGGTGCTGGAGATCATGCCCTCCTACGCCGAGTCGGCCTACCGGATCGCCCTCTTCGGCGACGAGATCGAGGGCGTCCAGCACTTCGACCCGCTGACCGGCGAGATCCTCGACGAGATCGACCACGTCTCGGTCTGGCCGGCGTCGCACTACGTGACCAGGGATGAGACCCTCGAGCGCGCCGTCGAGGAGATCCGCGCCGAACTCGTCGCCCGCACCACCGAACTCGAGGCTGAGGGCAAGCAGCTCGAGGCGCACCGGCTGCGGCAGCGGACCGCCTACGACATCGAGATGCTGAAGGAGCTCGGGTTCACCTCGGGGATCGAGAACTACTCACGGATCCTCGACGGACGGCCCGAGGGCAGCCCGCCGCACACCCTCATCGACTACTTCCCCGACGACTTCGTCGTCTTCGTCGACGAGTCCCACCAGACGATTCCCCAGCTCGGAGGGATGTACGAGGGGGACCGCTCCCGCAAGCAGACGCTGATCGACTACGGGTTCCGGCTGCCGTCGGCGATCGACAACAGGCCGCTCAAATTCGACGAGTTCCTCGAACGCGTCGACCAGCTGGTGATGGTCTCGGCGACCCCCGGCCCGTTCGAGAAAGCCGAGTCGAGCCGGGTCGTCGAGCAGATCGTCCGTCCGACCGGAATCATCGACCCCGATATCGAGGTCCGTGAGACGAAGAACCAGATCGACGACCTGATGAACGAGATCAAAGTCAGGGCCGATGCCGGCGACCGCGTCCTGGTGACGACCCTGACCAAGAAGATGGCCGAGGACCTGACCGCCTATCTGCTCGAGTACGGGATCCGGGTTCGCTATCTGCACTCCGAAATCGACACCCTGGAGCGGATCCAGATCATCCGCGACCTGCGGCTCGGCGAGTACGACGTCCTCGTCGGGGTCAACCTCCTGCGCGAGGGCCTCGACCTCCCCGAGGTCTCCCTGGTCGCGATCCTCGACGCCGACAAGGAGGGCTTCCTCCGCGGCGAGACGAGCCTCGTGCAGACGATCGGCCGCGCCGCCCGCAACGTCAACGGGACGGTGCTGATGTACGCCGACCGCGAGACCGACGCGATGGCGGCGGCAATCAGCGAGACCGACCGCCGCCGCGCGATCCAGCTCGCCTACAACGAGGAGCACGGCATCACACCGGAGACCGTCCGCAAAGGGATCTCCGAGATGGCCGAGTTCCTGGCGATGGAGGACCGCGCTCCTCGCAAACGCCGCGGCAGGCGCTCGGGGGAGTTCAAGGACCCCGAGGAGCTCGAGCGGACGATCGTCGCCCTCGAGGAGGAGATGCTGGCTGCAGCCGACGACCTCCGCTTCGAGGAGGCAGCGCGGATCCGCGACGAGCTGAGGGAGCTCCGCCGCGACCTCGACGGGATGCGGGCCGGGACCTAGCCCAGCAGCTTCATTGCCTTGGCGCTGTCGGTGTAGAACTCGCCCCGGATCACCTTCCCGTCGCGGAACTGGAGCAGGTGCACGAACGGAGCCTCGAAGCTGCCCTTGTCGTTTCCGGCGCTCTGGGTTCCGCGGACGACGACGTAGTCGCCGCCGTCGATGAACTCTTCGGGGTTGAGGCTGAAACTGCTCCAGATGCTGGGGATCTGCGCGAAGTTCTCGAGGATCGCGTCGCGCCCCCGGGTCTCCCCACCGAGCGGCAGCTCGTCTGAGGTCAGCCAGACCGCGTCATCGGCGAACGACTCACCGAGGGTTGCGAGGTCACCGCGGCCGAAGGCCTCATAGTCGGACTTCGTCGTATCGACGTTCGACATCTCTTCTCCTTTGTCGGGCTCCCTGCCCAGTGCGACCGTATGCCCCCCCGGGTTCCGCCCGCAACCTCCCCCCTCAGCTGGGCGGCTGATCGATGAACCGGAGAACGGCGAGGACCCTGCGGTGATCGGCGCCACCGGAGGGTAGGTCGAGCTTTGAGAAGATCCCGGTGACGTGCTTCTCGACTGCGCGTTCGGTGACGACGAGCTCCGTCGCGATCGCCCCGTTCGAGCGTCCCTCGGCCATCAGCGCCAGAACCTCGCGCTCGCGTGGAGTCAGGTCCTCGAGCGGGTCGTCGCGGCGGGCCCGGCCGAGCATGCTCGAGACGACCTCGGGGTCGAGGGCGGAGCCGCCGCTGCCGACCCGGCGCACCGCGTCGGCAAGGCTGTCGACATCGCCGACCCGGTCCTTCAGCAGGTAGCCGAGCCCCTCGGCGCTCTCGGCCAGCAGCTCCCGGGCGTAGGCCACCTCGACGTACTGGGAGAGGACGAGGACGCCGACGTCGGGCAGCTCGTCGCGGATTTCGCGCGCCGCCCTCAGCCCCTCGTCGGTGTGGGTCGGCGGCATCCGCACATCGACGACCGCGACGTCGGGCCTGTGTGCGCGGACCTTCCGCAGCAGGTCCTCGCCGTCGGCAGCCTGTCCGACGACCTCGAGCCCGGCCTCCTGCAACAGCCGCACGACCCCCTCGCGCAACAGGGTCGAGTCGTCGGCGACGACTACGCGCAAGGGATCCTCGCGACCACGGTGGTCCCGACGCCGTCGGGGCTGGTGACGAGGAGCCGGCCCTCGAGCGCGGAGACCCGGTCCTCGAGGCCGCGCAGGCCGGTGCCGTTCGCGGGGTCGGCGCCGCCGACCCCGTCGTCGCGCACCTCGACCTCGATCGCGCCGTTGTCGCGCCTCACCCGCACGGTGGCGGCCTCGGCATCGGCGTAGCGGGCGACGTTCGTCAGCGCCTCGGCGATCACGAAGTAGGTTGCGGACTCGACCGGGGCGGGCAGCCGCTGGGACGGGGTCTCGAGAATCTCGACCGGCACCGGGGAGCGATCGGCGAGCCCGCTGACGGCTGCCTCGAGGCCGCGGTCGCTGAGCACCGCCGGGTGGATCCCGCGGGCGAGCTCGCGCAGCTCGCGGGTCGCCTCGCCCAACTCCTCCATCGCCTCGTCGAGGAGCTCGCCGGCCTCATCGGGTTCGGTCTCCATCTTTCCGCGGACCAGTCTCAGGCTCATCGTCAGCGCGACCAGCCGCTGCTGGGCGCCGTCGTGAAGGTCGCGCTCGACCCGGCGCCGCTCCGCGTAGCCGGCCTCGACGATGCGCGTGCGGGAGGCTCGGAGCTCCGTCACCTTGGCCTCGAGCTCCGCGTTCAGTTCCTGGTTCTCGGCGGTCAGCGCCGTCCGGTCTTCCTCGGCGCGGCCGATCCGCGATCTCAGCAACCCGATCAGGAAGGAGAAGGGTAGGCAGGCGAAGGCGACGATCGCGGCGATGAACGCGGTCTTTTCGATCTGTTCGGCGAGCCCGAGTTGGCCGGCGACCAACTGCAGGAGGAGGAACAGGAACGCCAGGCTGCCGGTTGCGAGAACCGGCGTCAGGACCCGGCGCTCTCCGGGATCGCTCCGCCGCCAGCGCTGAAAGACGAGGGCAACCGTCAGCACCACCAGCGGGATCGCGATCAAGCCCTGCGCGGTGCTGATCGCTTCCCCCAGCGCCGCGTGGCCGGCGATCGGGGCGGGTTGCGCCGGGCATCCTTCGCAGCCTTCCCGCGCCGGGTCGGCAACGAGAATCCACGCCGCCTGCATGACGACGGTGATGAAATAGGCGACCGCCACGAGGGCCCGCTGCAGGCGGTCCCGGAGCCTGCCTGACGGGAAACTGATCAGTAGGTGGATGAGGATCGCGTAGGGGAGCGTGAGGCCGAAGGCCCCGATGACGAAGATGGCGCTGATGTCCGACGCCTCCATGGCCTGGAAGAACCAGGTGAAGCCGATCGCGGTCATCAGCGGTCCGACCCGGCTGTCGGGTCTCCTGTCCCAGGCGTAGAGACCGGTGCCGGCGAAGCCCCAACCGGCGACCAGGATCAGCGAGGCCGCGAGGGCGCGGGGACTCGCGTGGTCGCTGGTCAGGATCAGTGCGACCGAGGCGATCCCGATCACGAAGGCCAGGATCGCGAGGGCGATGAGCGCGCGTCGCAGTCCGGTCATACGATCAGCGCGGCGAGACTGGCGCCGCTCAGCTCCCCCTTGGTGACGAACCCCTGGACCGGGCTGGCGGCGATCTCGTCGCCGAAGTCCGAGCTCTCGCGGGTCGAGGTCAGGAC
The DNA here is from genome assembly GCA_963805455.1 of uncultured Solirubrobacterales bacterium. GTDB lineage: Bacteria > Actinomycetota > Thermoleophilia > Solirubrobacterales > 70-9 > VRUE01. Next base: position 128,532 of record CAWDUJ010000003.1, on the reverse strand, counting down.
GATTGTTCCGCGGGCGCCCGCTCCGCGCAGCCGCTCCGCGACCTCGAACCCGTCGAGGTCCGGGAGCTGGACGTCGAGCAGGATCAGGTCGGGGTCGAGGTCGCGCGCCGCGACGATCGCCGCGGCGCCGTCCTCGGCCTCTCCGACGACCTCGAAGCGATCCTCCTCGGTGAGCATCCGGCGGGCGCTGAGCCTGAAGCTGGGGTGGTCGTCGACTATCAGGACGGAGGTGGGCACCGGCCGATTGTCCTGCATCCCCGGGCCTTCAGGGGTACGGGTAACCACACCATCGGGGTCGGCCGCCCGTACGCCGAGACACCTGGCAGCCGCATTGGAGCGGGCCCCTGGCGCTGGGAGCCTGGCTGCGTCAAGTCCACCTCTCCGAAAGGAACCCAATGAAAGCCAGGATGAACATCGCAGCCCGCGCCGCCGAATGGAGCGCGAGACATCGCAAGGCGGCCATATTCGGGTGGCTCGCCTTTGTCGTCGTCTCGCTCGCGATCGGCGGCGCCGTCGGCCAGCGTCAGCTGACCGACGCCGAATCCTTGTCGGGCGAGTCCGGTCGGGCCGAGGTCGCGCTCGAACAGGCGAAGCTGACCGCCAACAGCGAGAACGTCCTCGTCCAGAGCACCGGTGAAAGCGTCGACGATCCGAGGCTTCCGATCCGCGATCGCCGACGTCACCCGAAGCGTCGCCGCGGTGCCGGCGGTGAGCCGGGTCAGCTCGCCCGTCTCCGGCGGTGGCCAGGTGTCCTCCGACGGGCACTCGGCCCTGGTCGAATTCCAACTTCCCAGAGACGACGAAGCGGCGGAAGAAAAGGTCGACGGCAGCCTTGCCGCTGTTGCCGCCGCCCAGCGCCGTCACCCGGGGATGCGGATCGAGGAGATGGGTGACGCCAGCGCCAGCAAAGCCCTGGAAGCTGTCTTCAGCGACGACCTCAGCAAGGCCGAGACGACCTCGCTGCCGGTCACGCTGATCATCCTCGTGCTCGCCTTCGGCGCCCTGGTGGCGGCCCTGGTGCCGCTGCTGCTGGCGTTCTCGGCGGTGCTCGCCACGATGGGCTTGCTCGCATTGCCGAGCCAGGTCGTCCCGATGGATCCCAATGTCTCCGCAGTCGTCGTCCTCGTCGGACTGGCGGTGGGCGTCGACTACTCGTTGTTCTATCTGCGTCGCGAGCGCGCCGAGCGCCGGGCCGGGCGCTCGGCAGAGGCGGCCCTGGCCGCCGCAGCGGCGACCTCGGGGCGGGCTGTCCTCGTCTCCGGGGTGACGGTGATCACGGCGATGGCCGGGATGCTGCTGAGCGGCAACTCGACCTTCATCTCGTTCGCAGTTGCGACGATGACGGTGGTCGGGGTCGCGCTGTTCGCTTCGATCACGGTCCTGCCGGCAGTCCTCTCGGCGCTGGGCGACCGCGTCGAGAAGGGGCGGATCCCGTTCCTGCACAGGATCGTCGGCCGCCGTGGCGGCCGCTCGGGCTGGACCCGCGTCGTCGATGGCGTCATGCGGCACCCGGTGGTCTCACTGGTTGCCGCGGGCGGTGTCCTCGTCGCCCTCTCGGTGCCGGCGTTCGGCCTGCAGACGGTCGTCACCGGCCCCGACGACATGCCGCGGACGATCCCGATCGTCAGGACATACGACCGGATCACCGAAGCATTTCCGGGCGAAGCGGCGGGCTCGACTGTCGTCGTCAAGGCAGACGACGTCACCACCGGCCCGGTGGCGGCGGCGATCGGCGATCTCAAGCAGAACGCCCGCGAGGTCAGGGTCGTCAACGGCCCGGTGACCGAGCGGACCAGCGCCAACGGCACCGTCGCCTCGATCGAAGTGCCGACCGTCGGCAGTTCGAGCGACAGCACCGCGACGGCGGCGATGGAGCGGATCCGCAACGAGATCGTCCCGGGCGCGTTCTCGGGCGTCCCTGGCGCCGATGTGAATGTGACCGGGCAAGCGGCCGAATCGAAGGATTTCAACGAGCAGCTGGCCCAGCGGCTGCCGCTCGTGATCGCCTTCGTCCTCGGATTTGCCTTCCTCCTGCTGCTGGTGACCTTCCGGTCGCTGGTGGTCCCGATCAAGGCGATCATCCTCAACCTGCTCTCCGTCGGCGCCGCCTACGGGGTCCTGGTGCTCGTTTTCCAGGATGGGCTGGGTGAGAGCCTGCTCGGCTTCCACTCAAACGGGGGCGTCAGCTCCTGGGTACCGATGTTCCTGTTCGTGATCCTGTTCGGCCTCTCGATGGACTACCACGTGCTGATACTGAGCCGGGTCCGCGAGGGAATTGAGAGGGGGATGAGCAGTGACGACGCGGTGCGTGAGGGAATCTCGAGCACAGCGGGGACGGTGACGAGCGCGGCCCTGGTGATGGTCGCGGTCTTCTCGATCTTTGCCACGCTGACCCTGATCGACATGAAGGAGATGGGGATCGGCCTCGCAGTCGCGGTCCTGATCGACGCCACGATCGTCCGGGCAATCCTGCTGCCGGCGGCGATGACACTGCTCGGCGAGCGCAACTGGTACCTGCCCTCCTCGCTGGGTTGGCTGCCGAGGTTCGGCGGCACCGAGCCGGAGGTTGACCCCGCGCGGGCGTAAGCAGGCGCCCGCACACCCGATCGACGAGCGCCGCGGCCCAGGGCCGCGGCGCTCGTCTTTTAATCTGAGGCGATGGCGATTGACGTAACCGAAGCGACCTTCGAGCGCGACGTGATCGAGCGCTCGAGGACGGTCCCCGTGGTCGTCGACTTCTGGGCCGAGTGGTGCGGGCCGTGCCGGACCCTGACCCCGGCGCTCGAGGCCGCCGAGGCCTCACGCGGCGGCCAGATCGTCCTCGCCAAGGTTGACGTCGACTCGAATCAGTCGATCTCCGCCCGCTACCGGGTCCAGGGCATACCCGCGGTGAAGGCCTTTCGCGACGGAGAGATCGCCTCCGAATTCGTCGGCGCCGTGCCGAAGGCGCGAGTCGAAGAGTTCTTCGACTCGCTGGTTCCGTCGCGGGCCGACGAGCTCCTCGCTGCGGGCGACGAGCTGTCCCTGCGCGAGGCCTCCGAGCTCGAGCCGCGGCGGGCCGACATCGCCGTCGCGCTGGCGCGGGCGCGGCTCGAGCGCGGCGCCGAGGAAGAGGCCCTGGCCGCGGTCGAGCCCCACGAAGGGGACTTCGCCGCCGACGGGATCACGGCGAGGATCCGCCTGGCAGGCGCGGGCGTCGCCGGCGAGGCGTTCGAGGCCCTCGACCGGGGTGAGCGCGACGTCGCCCTCGAGGGCCTCCTGGAGGCGATCGGCGAAGCAGACGGCGAGACCCGCGAGGACCTCCGCCGCGCCGTGGTCGGAATCCTCAGCGAAGGCGACCAGGCCGATCCCACGGCGCGCGAGTACCGGCGCCGCCTGGCGACCGCACTCTACTGAGGGTCGCCACGCTCGCGACCCCTGTTGGCGAGGAGCTGTCCCAGTCGATCGATAACCACCTGCGGTTCCAGGTCCAGCCGCCGCCCGGTGATCCGGACGATCTCGATCCCGGCCAACTTCAGGTCCTCCTGGCGCAGCCTGTCGCTCTCGAAGGCGACCCGGCCGCCGTGGAAGTCATAGGTGTCGAGTTCGACCCCGAATCGCTCGGCCTCCCAGTACGCATCAATCTCGAAACCGGCGACGAAGGTGTTCGCCGACGGTCGCGGAAGGCCCGCTTCGTGCACAAGTGCGAGGAATCGGCGCTCGAGCCCTGAGCGCGTGAAGGCCGGCTTGCGATATTCGGCGATCGCCGCGACGAGTGCCCCGCGTCCATGGTGGCCACCGCAGCGCCTCAGCATCCGTTCGACCTCGGTCAGGTCGAACATCTCCAGCTGCTCCGCGCGTTCGATCGCCCGCGGTAGGCGGCGGGGCGCCGCCTGGGCAAGGTCGATCAGGGTCCGCGGGAGTGCGGTGACGGGTATGCCGTCCTTGATTCTGCGGTCCTCGCCCTCGATGGCCGGGGCGTGATGGACCCGGATTGACTTTCGTCCGTGGCCGCGCGTCGGAACAGTGATGTCGAACCGTCGCGGAGCCGAGCGCCAGAGGCCCCAAAGCCATGCCGCCCCGAGATGGCTGAGCAGAGCCCCGGAACCGCAGGCGAGTACCGCGGCGAGGCAGCGACCGTGGTCCGAGAGCCGCGTGTGGCCGACGGCGTAGGCGCCGCGGTGGAGGGGATGGAGAACGCGGGCGCCGGTCATACGGCCGATCGCGCTCCCCGAGTATCCGAGGGCCAGCAGCTGACGACGGGAGACAACTCCGTGCTGGCTGCGAGCAAGGCGCGCGATCTCGGAGTGCGAACGCATTTCTTCCCGCATAGCGGGACAAAGTGCGTTCGCGTCAGGATTCGCCCCACTGAGGACTGGAGCGGAAGGCTCACGGGAACATCTGTTCGCCTGCGTAGAATCGTCCCAGTGCCCGCCTCAGAGCGAATTTCGATTTCCGGTGCCCGAGAGCACAACCTCAAGGACATCGACGTTGAGCTGCCGCGCGACGCGCTGATCGTGATCACCGGCCTCTCCGGGTCGGGCAAGTCGAGTCTCGCCTTCGACACGATCTACGCCGAGGGCCAGCGGCGCTACGTCGAGTCCCTGTCTTCCTATGCGCGGCAGTTCCTGGGCCTGATGGAGAAGCCCGACGTCGACTCGATCGAAGGGCTCTCGCCGGCGATCTCGATCGACCAGAAGACGACCTCCCGGAATCCCCGCTCGACCGTCGGCACGGTGACCGAGGTCCACGACTACCTGCGGCTGCTCTGGGCCCGGATCGGGATTCCGCACTGCCCCGAGTGCGGAGCCGAGATCACCGGTCAGACCCAGGAGCAGATCGTCGACCGGCTGATGACCCTCGAGGAAGGGAAGAAATTCATGGTCCTGGCGCCGGTGGTGCGGGGGCGCAAAGGCGAGTACGGCAAATTGCTCGACCAGCTCCGCCTCGAGGGCTACTCGCGGGCGATGGTCGACGGCGAGCTTCTCCGCCTCGACGAGGAGATCGTCCTCGACAAGAAGTTCAAACACGACATCTCGGTCGTCGTCGACCGGCTGGTGAAGAAGCCGGATCTGCGCCGGCGGCTCTCGGAGTCGGTCGAGGCGGCGGCACGGCTCGCCGCCGGTCTCGTCGAAGTCGATCTGATCGACGAGGAGGGCGCGAACCTGATCTTCTCCGAGCAGTTCGCCTGCCTCAGCTGCGGCACCTCGATCCCCGAGTTGGAGCCGCGGATCTTCTCCTTCAACTCGCCGCACGGCGCCTGCGAGCGCTGCCACGGGCTCGGCTTCCAACGGGTGATCGACCCCGAGCTGGTCGTCCCCGACCCGACGCTCTCGCTCGGGGAGGGCGCCCTTCAGCCCTGGAATCGCGGCGTCACCGCCTACTGGCGGCGGTTGATCGCCGCCGTAGCCGGTGAGTACGGGGTCGACATCACCAAGCCCTGGTCGAAGCTGAAGAAAGCCGAACGGGAGATATTCCTCAATGGGACCGGGGAGGAGCGCCACCAGGTCACGTACACGAATCGCTTCGGTCGCCGCCGCTCCTACAAGGTGCGCTTCGAAGGGATCGTCAACCAGCTTCAGCGCCGCTACGAGGAGACCGACTCGGAGAAAAACCGCGAGCGGATCGAGAGCTACATGGCGGAGCAGCCATGTCCGGACTGTGGCGGCGCCCGGCTGCGGCCGGAGAGCCTCGCGGTCAAGGTCGGCGGCCTCAGCATCGCCGAGTACAGCGCGCTGTCCGCGTCTGCGGCCGGGGAGTGGATCAGGGCGCTGGAGCTGACCGAGACCGAGCGCGCGATTGCGCGCCTCATCGTGCGCGAGATCTCCGAACGGCTGGCGTTCCTCGAGAACGTCGGGATCGGCTACCTCTCGCTCTCACGGTCGGCCCGGACGCTGTCCGGGGGCGAGGCCCAGCGGATCCGGCTCGCGACCCAGATCGGGTCGAGCCTGGTCGGCGTGATGTACGTCCTCGACGAGCCCTCGATCGGGCTCCATCAGCGCGACAACGCGAAGCTGATCGCGACCCTCGACCGGCTCCGCGACCTCGGCAACACCGTGATCGTCGTCGAGCACGACGAGGGAACGATGCTCGCCGCCGACCACCTCGTCGACCTCGGGCCGGGCGCCGGCGAACACGGCGGCCACGTGATCGCCGAGGGCACGCCGGACGAGGTCTCCCGGACGGCCTCCTCGCTGACCGGCCAGTACCTCTCCGGAAAGCGACGGATCGAGGTGCCGGAGGAGCGGCGTGAGCCGCGCGGGGCGCTGCTCGTCCGCAACGCCCGCGAACACAACCTGAAGGGGATCGACGTCGCGATCCCGCTCGGGGTCTTCTGCTGCGTGACCGGCGTCTCCGGGTCGGGCAAGTCGACCCTCGTCAACGAGACCCTGCACCACTCGGTCGCGAACCGTCTCCACCAGGCCAAACTCCGCCCCGGAGCTCACGACGGCGTCGACGGCCTCAGCCAGATCGACAAGATCATCAGCATCGACCAATCGCCGATCGGGCGTACGCCTCGCTCCAACCCGGCCACCTACAGCGGCGTTTTCGATCACATCCGCCAGCTCTTCGCCAAGACCCAGGAGGCGCGGGCGCGCGGCTACAAACCGGGCCGGTTCAGCTTCAACGTCAAGGGCGGCCGCTGCGAGGTCTGCCGCGGCGACGGCCAGATCAAGATCGAGATGCACTTCCTGCCCGACGTCTACGTGCCCTGCGAGCAGTGCCACGGCAAGCGCTACAACCGCGAGACGCTCGAGGTGCGGTTCAAGGGCAAGAGCATCTCCGACGTCCTCGAGATGTCGGTCGAGGACGCGGTCGAGTTTTTCGAGAACGTCCCGAAGATCGCCCGCCGGCTTCGGACCCTGCACGACGTCGGGCTCGACTACATCCGACTCGGGCAGCCGGCGACGACACTCTCAGGGGGCGAGGCGCAGCGGGTGAAGCTGGCGACCGAGCTCTCGAAAGTCGCTACCGGAGACACCCTCTACATCCTCGACGAGCCGACCACGGGCCTGCATTTCGCCGACGTCCAGCGCCTGCTCGACGTGCTCGGGCGATTGGTCGACGCCGGCAACACGGTGGTGGTGATCGAGCACAACCTCGACGTCATCAAAACCGCCGACCGCCTCATCGACCTCGGACCCGAGGGCGGCGAGAGGGGGGGAGAGGTGGTCGCCACCGGAACCCCGGAGGAGGTCGCCGCGGCCGAGTCCTCCTACACCGGGGCCTTTCTCGCCGAGTTGGTCGAGCCGGCCCCACCGAGCGGGGCTTCCCGCAAACGCCGGGAGCCGGTCGCTGCATAGTTGTCTGCGCGGGTTGCATAAAAGTCTCCGCGCGGGGTACGGTGGGCGCAGGGGCAGGAACTTTCGAAAGGAGATCCATAGATGTTCACTCTCGGGTTGAGGCGTATCTCTCTATTGCTTGCCGGGCTCTTGTTACTCGCAGGACTCGTCGTGGCTGGATGCGGAAGCAGCAGCGGTGGTGGCGGTGCGAAGATCGCGCTCCTCCTACCCGAGAACGAAACGCCGCGATACGAAGCGCATGACCGCCCCGAATTCGAAGAAAAGGTCGAAGAAGAATGTGAAGACTGCGAAGTCCTCTACAACAACGCGAATGAGGACGCCTCCAAACAGCAGAGCCAGGCGGAAGCGGCCCTGACCCAGGGCGCCGAAGTTCTGGTCCTCGACCCGGTCGACGCCAAATCGGCGGCCGCGATCGTCGAAAAGGCAAATGCACAGGAAGTTCCGGTGCTCTCCTACGATCGACTGATCGAAAACTCCGAAGTGGATTGGTACGTCTCCTTCGACAATGAACACGTCGGCGAACTGCAGGCCGAATCGCTTTCGGAAAAACTGAAAGAAGACGGCGCGCCGACGGGGCCGATCGTGATGATCAACGGTGACCCCGCGGACAGCAACGCTGCTCTGTTCAAAGCGGGCGCGCACACCGGATTCGACAAAGCCGGCGTGCAGATCGCCAAGGAGTACGACACGCCCGAATGGTCGGCGACGAACGCTCAGAACGAGATGCAGCAGGCGATCACCGCTCTCGGGAAGAACGGTTTCGAAGGCGTCTACGGGGCCAACGACGAAATGGCAGCAGGCTCGATCGCGGCGATGAAGAGTGCCGGGATCAACCCTGCCGAAAAGCCCAGCACCGGTCAGGACGCGACGGTCCCGGGCGTGCAGCGGATCATCGCCGGCCAGCAGTACATGACCGTCTACAAGGCGACGGCCCTCGAGACCCAGGCCGCCGCGGAAATCGCCGTGGCGTTGGCGGAAGGCGAAGAACCGACGGTCGAAGTCACCGAAGAAATCGACAACGGCAAAACCGAAGTTCCGTCGGTGCTGCTCGAACCGGTCGCGGTGACCAAGGACAACGTCAAGGACACGGTGATCAAAGACGAATTCATCACCCCGGGTGAACTCTGCACCGGGCCATACGCCTCGGACTGCAAAGAACTGGGGATCTCGTAGCCGTCAAGCGACGTAGATGACCTCGAACGGCGCTCTGCTCGAATTAGATGGTGCAAGCAAGCGCTTCGGCCCGGTCCAGGCTCTGGACCGGGTCGACTTCGAGGTCCACGCGGGAGAGGTGATCGGCCTCGTCGGTGATAACGGCGCAGGCAAGTCGACCCTCGTCAAGTCGATAGCGGGGATCCACTCGATCGATTCGGGGGAGATTCGGTTCGACGGGAAACCGGTCTCGATCCACCGGCCCCAGGACGCGACCGCGCTCGGCATCGCCACCGTCTACCAGGACCTGGCGCTGTGCGACAACCTCGACGTGGTCGCGAACCTCTTCCTCGGGAGGGAGACGATCTCCTCCGGCCTCGGCCATGTGACGTTCCAGTTGGACGAGGCGACCATGGAGCACCGCGCCGGGGAGCTGTTCTCGGGGCTGGCGGTGACGATTCCGAGCCTCCGCAGCGAGGTCGGGACCCTCTCCGGAGGCCAGCGCCAGCAGGTGGCGGTGGCTCGCTCGCTGCTCGGTGAGCCCAAGGTGGTGCTGCTCGACGAGCCGACGGCCGCGCTCGGCGTGCCGCAGACGAAACAGGTCCTGGACCTGATCCGGAAACTGCGGGAGCGGGACCTGGGAGTTGTCGTGATCAGCCACAACCTCGCCAACGTCTTCGACATCGCCGACCGGATCGTTGTGCTCCGCCTCGGCAGGATCGCGGGCAACTTCGCAGCCGAGCACACCACCGAGGAGCATGTCGTCTCGGCGATCACGGGCCTGGGTGGCAACGGTGACGAGGCGGCCGTCGATGCCGAGGAGCGGGTCGAGCAGATCGAGGAGGAGGGAGAAGGGTGAGCGCAGCAGCAGGCGGGGCACCGAGTTCCGAGCGAGATGCCGGCGCGGTCAAAGCGACGACCCAGGAGACGCTCCGGCGCTTCATCCAGGGCGACCTCGCCTCGCTGCGGGTCGTGATCGGCCTGGCGGTGATCTGGATCATCTTCCAGTCCCAGAACGATCGCTTCCTCTCGGCCGAGAACCTGACCAACCTGATGCTCCAGATCACGGCCGTCGGACTGATCTCGATCGGAATCGTCTTCGTGCTGCTGCTCGGCGAGATCGACCTCTCGGTCGGGGCGGTCAGCGGCCTGGCCGCGGCCTGCATGGCGGTCCTGAACGCCCAGCACGGCTGGAACCCCTACCTTGCGATCGCCGCGGGCATCTTCGTGGGCATGGGGATCGGCGCCCTCCAGGGCTTCCTCTTCAGTCGTTTCGGGGTCCCATCGTTCGTCGTCACCCTGGCCGGGTTATTGGCCTGGCAGGGTGCGCTGTTACAGGTGCTCGGGTCGACGGGGTCGATCAACCTGACCGATCCCAAGATCACCGGCCTTGCCAACACCTTCTACTCGGACGCGGCCGGCTGGGTCATGGCGGCGATCGTGATCGTCGGCTACGGCGCGTTGACGCTCTTGAGACACCGGCGGCGGCTGGCCGCCAATCTGGAAAGCGAGGGCATCCTCACGCTCGCACTCCGCTTCGGCCTGGTGGCCGCAGCGACAATCATCGTCGTCGCCGTCCTCAACTCCGACCGCGGCGTGCCGCTCGCGCTGCTGATCCTGGTCGGCTTCGTGGTCGGGATGGAATACCTCGCCAAGCAGACCCGATTCGGGCGCCATGTCTTCGCCGTCGGTGGCAACGTCGAGGCGGCGAGGCGAGCCGGCATCGGGATCGAAAAGATTCGAATCATCGTCTTCGCGATGTCGGGGACGATGGCGGCGATCGGCGGCATCATGGCCGCCTCGCGGCTCCTCGCCGTCAATCAGTCCTCCGGCGGGAGCGAACTGCTGCTGCTGGCGATCGCGGGCCCGGTCATCGCCGGGACCAGCCTCTTCGGTGGGCGGGGCGCCGTCTGGACGGCACTTGTCGGCGCGCTCGTCATCGGCTCGATCTCCAACGGGATGGACCTGCTGGCGCTCTCCTCGGCGGTCAAGTTCATGGTCACCGGCGGCGTCCTCCTGCTGGCCGTGATCGTCGACGCGATCGCCCGCCAGCAGCGCCAGGCCGCCGGCCGAATCTGAATCAGTCGCCGCCTCCTCTGCTCCCGCTCGGGCCGGGCGAAACGGAGATGGGACTGGGCCCTCGCTCCCGCCTCCGGGGGTGGCTAACGAGAGATCAGCAGCGAGGCGCCGATCGCCCCGCCGAGGTCGCCCAGCGAGGCGACGCGGACCGCCGGAGGGCGCTCGTCGACGAACAGGTGCTTCCCCATCTCCTTCGTCAACGGGTCCATCAGCCGCGCCCCGAAACGGACTCCGAGGCCGCCGCCGAGGACAACCGCCTCGGGGTCGATCAGGTTGACGGCCGATGCGATTCCGGTTCCGAGCGCCTCGATCGCGCGTTCGATCAGCTTTTCGGCGAGGTCGTCGCCGTGATCGAGAGCGCGCTCCCAGACCCCGCTGGTCAGCCGCTCTTTTTCGTGTTTCTCCATCAGCTTGAAGAGGTCGGTCTTGACGCCCTCGGAGTGCTGGCGTTTCGCCTCGGTTTCCATCGCCAGGCGGCCGGCGTAGGCCTCCATACAGCCCTTGCGGCCGCAGGGGCACTTGGCGCCGCCGCGCTTGACGACCATGTGACCAATCTCGCCGGCGGCACCGCGGCCCAGCCAGGGCTTGGCATCGAGGATCAGGCCGCCGCCGACGCCGGTTCCCCAGAAGACGCCGAGCAGGCTCGAGAACTCACGGGCGGCGCCGAGCTGAAACTCGGCTTCGGTCGCGACCTGGACGTCGTTGCCGACCTTTACCGGGGTCCCGAGCGCCTCAGAGAGGGTTTCGCCGAGTGGAAAGCTCCCGTTCCAGCCGGGGAGGTTGCGGGCGCCCGAGACGACCCCGGTCTTCTCGTCGGCGTCGCCCGGGGAGCCGACTCCGACCCCGGAGAGGCTTGCCGGGTCGACCTCGGCCGCCGCTGCGGCTTCACGCATTGCTGTCTCCATCGCCTTGGCGACGTCGGCGGGGCCGCCCGCGGTCGGGGTCTGCTGGCGGGCCTCGCCGAGCACCTTTCCAGCGCGATCGACGATCGCGGTCTGAATCTTCGTCCCGCCGAGGTCTATGCCGCCGCGCAGTGTCGCCACGCGCAGAGTCTATGCATGCCGGTCTGGAAAGCTTGTAGCCATGAGCGAGCAACGTGGGTGGCGCCTGTGGTGGGCCAAGCGGCGCTGGTATGAGCGCAACCGGCGCCCGTCGAGGCGGCTCCGGATTAATCGACACGCGGCGCGGGGCGGTTTCTTCGTCCGGATGCCGGTCGAGGGCGAGCTCCTCGAGGCCCTCGACGAGGGCCGGCTGACGATCGGCGAGGGGACTCTTCTCGAGCCCGGCTGCTGGCTGACGCTCGCTCCCGAGGCACGGATCGAGATCGGCGCCGGCTGTTTCCTCAACCGCAACACGATGTTCGCCGCGCTCGAGCTGATCGAGGTCGGCGATCACGTGATGTTCGCCAACGGCTGCTTCATCGGCGATGCCGCCCATCGTTTCGATGACCCCGAGATCCCGGTGCCGTGGCAGGGCTTCACCAGCAAGGGCCCGGTCAGGATCGGAGCCAACACCTGGTTCGGCGTCAACTGCGTGGTCACAAGCGGGGTGACGATCGGCGAGCGATGCGTGATCGGCGCCAACTCGGTGGTCACCACCGATCTGCCGCCGGGGACGATCGCGGCCGGCGCCCCGGCACGGAAGCTCGACACGGTCGCTGCCTATAATTCCCGGAGCAGGCCGTGACCCCGAAGGGCATGGACCCGATGAACCTCACGATCAGCACTCCCGCAAGCGCAGACACCGGCGTCGCCGTCGCCCGCAGCAAGGGCGCGCTCCGCGATGCGCTGGCCGACGCCCGCGCCGCGGGCCGCTCGATCGGCCTGGTGCCGACGATGGGCTACCTGCACGACGGCCACCTTTCACTTCTGCGCGCCGCCCGCGCCGAGTGTGACGTCGTCGTCATGAGCCTGTTCGTCAACCCGACCCAGTTCGGGCCCGGCGAGGACCTCGACCGCTACCCTCGCGACGAGGCTCGCGATCTGGCGCTCGCCGGCGAGGCCGGTGTCGACGTTGCCTACGCGCCGGCGGTCGAGGAGGTCTATCCCGAGGGCTTCGCGACCCAGGTCGAGGTCGAGGGGCTGACCGAGGTCCTCTGCGGCGATCCGTCCCGGCGCGGGCCCGGCCACTTCCGCGGCGTCACCACCGTCGTTGCCAAGCTCTTCAACGCCGTCGCCCCCGACGTCGCCTACTTCGGCCAGAAGGACGCCCAGCAGGTGGCGGTGATCCGCCGGATGGCGCGCGATCTCGACTTTCCGGTCCGGATCGAGGCGCTGCCGACCGTACGAGAGTCCGACGGCCTCGCGCTGAGCTCGCGCAACGCCTACCTCGAGCCGGCCGATCGCGAGCGGGCGGCGGCGCTCTGGCGGGCACTCGGCGCGGTCGAGCGCGAGGCTCGGGATCAACCGCTTCCCGACGCAATCGATGCCGGGATGAGGGAGCTGGAGCTTGCGGGGATCGTCCCCGAGTATCTCGAGGCCCGCGACGCGGAGACCCTCGAGCCGGTCGAGAAGATCGACGGCCGGAAGGTGCTTGTCGCGGTCGCCGCCCGGGTGGGCGGCGCGCGGCTGATCGACAACGTCCTGATCGGATAGGAGAACGATGCAGAGGCAGATGCTCAAGTCCAAGATCCACCGGGCGACGGTGACCGGCTGCGACGTCGATTACGTCGGCAGCATCACGGTCGACACCGAGCTGATGGCCAGCGCCGACCTGCTGACGAACGAGCAGGTTCACGTCTGGGACATCGACAACGGCGCCCGGTTCGTCACCTACGTCATCGACGGGGAGCCCGGCTCCGGGACGATCCAGGTCAACGGCGCTGCCGCCCACCTGACGAAGCCCGGCCACAGGGTGATCGTCGCCTCCTTCGCCGCCTACGAGGAGGCCGACCTCGAGACCTACTCGCCGGTCGTCGTCCACGTCGACGACGCCAACCGCGCGGTCGCCGTCGACAGCAACCCGGAGGTGCTTTTGTCATGAGCGCGGAGCAAGCAAGCATCCATATCTGGCTCTGTGCGCAGCGAGCGAAGCGGGAGGGATTGTCATGAAGGATTTCAAGGTCGAAGTGGGCAGGGAGGATGGCCCCGATCGGGCGCCGGTGACGGTGCCGCGGCTGGCCGAGATGAAGGCCGCCGGCGAACCGATCGTGATGGTCACCGCCTACGATTACCCCTCTGCGCGCGTCGCCGAGGAGGCGGGGGTCGACATCGTCCTCGTCGGCGACACCGCGGCGATGGTCGTTCTCGGCTACCCGGGCACCGAGCCGGTCTCGATGGACGAGATGGTGATGCTCGGCAAAGCGGTCCGCCGCGGGCTCAGAACGCCGCTGATGGTCGGCGACATGCCGATGGGCAGCTACGAGTCGAGCAACGAGCTCGCGGTCCAGAGCGCCCAGCGCCTGGTCAAGGAGACGGGCTGCCAGGTGATCAAGCTCGAGGCGGGGGGGACCTCGGTCGAGCGGGCGCGGGCGATCATCCGCGCAGGCATCCCGGTAATGGGCCACGTCGGCTTGACCCCTCAGACTGCCACCGCGCTCGGCGGCTACAAGACCCAGGGCAAGGACCTGCGCAGCGCGATGAAGCTCTGCGAGGACGCCCTCGCGCTGCAATCGGTCGGCTGCTTCTCGATCGTCTTCGAGGCGGTCCCGGCGGCGATCACCGAGGCGATCGTCGATCGCCTCGAGGTGCCGGTGATCGGAATCGGCGCCGGACCCTCCACCGCGGGCCAGGTGCTCGTCTTCCACGACCTGCTCGGGATCACAACCGGCAGGACGCCGAAATTCGTCAAGCGCTACTCCGAGGTCCACGACGAGATGGTCGAGGGCGTCGGCCGCTACACGGCCGAGGTCCGCGGCGGCAGCTTCCCCGAAGCTGACCACGTCTATGGAATCGACCCGGCCGAGCTCTCGGCCTTCAGGGACTACCTCGACAGCGAGAGCCTGGCGGCGCCGGGGAGCTGGGACTGGGAGCCGCTCTCCTAGAGCGATATAGGATTGTCGGCCTTGAGAGTCTCGGTCCTGCTCGCGGTGGTGGTTACGTCACTCACCCTCTGTGGTGGCGCCCAGGCGGCCACGGTCACCGTCGGAAGTCCGCTGTCGCTCAAATTCGACGGCACCGCCACGGGCGAACAGACGGTGGTGAATCTGACCCTCGACGACTCGGGCGCTGACGCGACCTCGCCGAAGGATGGGACCGTCGTCCGTTGGCGGATGGCCGGCCCCTACTCGGGAGGCCCATTCCGACTCGTCGTCCTCAAGCCCGTCGCGGCCGCAAAATACGAAGCGGTCCTGGCGAGCAATCCCGTAACTCCGGTTCCGGGCTCCGGGACCGTGACGTTCACCACCTCACTTCCAATCCAGGCCGGGGACACGATTGGCCTGAGCACGAACACCGAAAGCAGCGTGGTCGGGGTCGCGAGCGGCGCTCCCGGTTCCGAATTCGGGATCTTCAATCCACCAGTCTTTCCGGGCGAACCGGCTCGAGTGCTCGGCGGCCGGCAAGCCGGATACGAAATGGGGTTCAACGCCGACGTTGAATACGCGGATCCCGTTGTCGCGCCGCCGCCCGCGGGGCCGCCGGCTCCCCAATGCGTCGTCCCGAGCCTCACCGGCAAGAAGCTGAAAGCGGTCAAGAAGGCGCTGGGCAGGGCCAACTGCAAACTCGGCAAAGTGACCAAGAGGGGAGGGGCGACGGGAAAAACCGGCAAGGTCCGGAAGCAGAGCCCGAAAGCGGGGAAGTCCCTGACAGCAGGCTCGACCGTGGCGGTCACCCTCAAGCCCTAGGTTCCGACGGGCGGAGCTCACCATGCCCATCTTCGAGTTCGAGTGCGAGGAGTGCGGGAGCAGGTTCGAGGAGCTCGTGCCTGGTGAAGCGACCGAGGTCGCCTGTCCGAGCTGCGGGTCGGCTCGGGTTCTGCGCCTGATGTCGGCCGTTTCGCCGCCCGGGCGCCAGCCGCGCGGGGCGGCCGTCAGGTCGGACGAATCGCGGCGTCAGGAGCGTGAAGCCGGGCACCGGGAGCGGCTGGCCGCCGACAAGAAGAAGAGGGCCGCGGGGAAACGCCGACCCCGGCGAAGAGGAAGCCGGGGCCGGGGTGAGCGGCGTCACCGCCGAGGCGCGCCGGGCCGAGCTGGTCAACCTCTTCCACGAGGTCGAGGGCTGCGCCAAGTGTCCGCTGCACGAGACCCGCGCCAAGGCCGTCTTCGGGGCCGGTGACGCCGACGCCGACGTGATGTTCGTCGGCGAGGCGCCCGGGGCAGAAGAGGACCGCCAGGGCCTCCCCTTCGTCGGCCGGGCCGGCCAGCTTCTCAACGAGCTGCTGGAAGGGATCGGGATGTCACGCGATGACGTCTTCATCGCCAACGTCCTCAAGAGCCGGCCGCCGGGGAACAGGGACCCGCAGCCGGAGGAGATCGAGGCCTGCCGGCCCTACCTCTTCGACCAGGTGAGGCTGATCGAGCCCAAGGTCGTCTGCACCCTCGGCAACTTCGCGACGAAGCTGTTGAGCGGAAACCCGGCCGGGATCACGCGGGTGCGGGGGACACCCCAGGTGCACTCGCTGGGCGGCCGCGCCGTCTTCCTGCTGCCGCTCTTCCACCCGGCGGCCGGGCTCCGCACGCCGGCGGTGAAGGAGACGCTCCGCGGCGACTTCGAGACGCTCCCGAAGCTTCTCGCCGGGCCCGATCCCGGCGCGCCCGATCCCGAGGAGGAGATCGAGGAGGCGCCCGTCCCGGGGCCGCCGCAGCCTCCCGCCGACCAGATGGACCTTTTTGGCTGAGCCCTTGACCAGCGCCTCCGCCGAGCAGAGCGAAGCGATCGGCGCCGAGCTCGCGGCGACCCTCGCACCCGGGGACATCGTCCTTGTCATCGGTGAGGTCGGGACCGGGAAGACGACCCTGATCCGAGGCGCCTGCCGGGCGCTCGGGGTCGGGGGCCCGGTCGTCTCCCCGACCTTCACGATCGGCCGCCGCTACACGGGCAGGGTTCCGATCGCCCACCTTGACCTCTACCGACTCGCCGACCTCGAGGGGGAAGAACCGGCGCTGCTCGAGGACTACCTCGACCCCGAGACCGTCACCTTCGTCGAGTGGCCCGCGGTGGCCGAGCCCCGCCTCCTCGCGGGCACCAAACTCGAGATCCGTCTGGCCCATCTGGGCGGAGATCGGCGCTCGATCGAGGTGGCGAGCGCATCCACCCGCAAATAGCCGTGTTTCGGGAGGGTGCCGGGCGTGTAGCATCGGCGACCACAAACCGGATCGAGGAGGAGGAAGGCGCCTGATGAAGCGAGTCAAGACGCTGGCAGCGATATTGATGGGAGTTGCGCTGTTGGCGAGCCTTGCGCCTGCGATGGCCCAATCGGCCGCCTACCGCCACTACGTGGCCTGCGGCCTCTCGGAGAACGCCAAACCGGCCCACGTCTGTCAGAAGGGCCGCGACAAGGGCGCTTTCTTCCGCAGCACGACCAACGACGTCTTCTACACCGTCTGCGTGAAATTCCCGACCAAACGCCGGCTCTGCGCGCCGAAACAGGAAGCGAAGGCGGGAACCCTCTACGTCAACAAGATCACCTCGAACATCCCCGGCCAGCACAAGGTCACCTGGTTCGTCGAAGGCAAGCGGGTCGGTCTGTTCGCCTTCAACGTGAAGGGGTAGCCGGCCCGCTGGCGATCCTCGGATTCGACACGGCGACGGAGGACACAGCCGTCGCCGCCGTGCGGGGGAATGAGGTCCGCTACGAGTCGCTGCTCGGCCTCAACGAGAAGGGCAGCCCGATGCACACGACAGCACTGCTGGGAGAGGTCGAGCGCGCGGTCGAGGCCGCCGGCGGCTGGGACGAGATCGAGGCGATCGCGGTCGGCGTCGGTCCCGGGTCGTTCACCGGCCTGCGGGTCGGGATCGCCACGGCGAGGGCGCTCGGGTTGAGCCGCGGCACAGGGGTCCGCGGCGTCGGCTCCCTCGATGCGCTCGGGCGCGGGCTCGACGGTCGTGGCGACGGGATTCGCCTCGCCGTCCTCGACGCCCGGCGCGGCGAGGTCTTCGCCGCCTCTTACGCTCCTGCGAGCGAGCGGATCTGGGACCCGTTCGTCTGCGAGCCGCAGGAGCTAGCCGGGCGAATCGCGGCGATCCGCGGGCCCGTGCTTTGCGCCGGATCGGGCGCGGTACGATTTCGCGAGGAGCTGGCGGGCCCCGACGTCGAGATTCCAGAGGACGACGATCCCGCCCACCGGATCGCCGCCCGGCACATCTGCGCCCTGGCGGCGCCCGGGGCTGGAGCAGAGGCCGAGCCCGCCGCACCCAACTATCTGAGGCCTCCCGATGCGGAACGGTGGCGTGAGCGAGACACTACCCAGACACCCGAATAGCGCCGGTGGCGAACTGGTGGTGCGCCGCCTCGCCTACAGCGATTTGCCGGCCGTGATCTCGATCGAGCGGCGCTCGTTCCCCTCGCCGTGGTCGCTGGCGATGTTCGTCCTCGAGCTCTCGAAGCCATCCGGCATCTGCCTCGCGGCGACCGACGGCGAGGAGCTCTTCGGCTACCTGGTCTGCTCCCGGTACGACCGGGTATGGCACCTGATGAACGTCGCCGTCGCCCCCGACAGGCGCCGCGGCGGTGTCGCGACCCGGCTCATCAACCAGCTTTTCGAGACCTCCGGCAGCGAACTGCCGACGACCCTCGAGGTGCGGGTCTCCAATCGCGAGGCGATCGCGATGTACGAGGGCCTCGGCTTCCGCTCCGCCGGCGTGCGTCCCCGCTACTACCAGGACAACGGCGAGGACGCGCTGATCATGTGGCTGGATTGAAGAATCATTCCGCCAATGTGCTCCGCTCCCGCTCGCTTGCGCTGATGATCACCGGAGTGCTCGCAAGCTCGCTCCCGCGTCCGCCATTGGCGGGTTGACCTTGGGACGGCTGAACCTCGATCGCGGTTCTGGGACGGGTGAACCTCGGTCGTGGTCTAGGGGCGGCTGAACCTTGATCCTGGCCATAGAGACGTCGTGCGATGACACCTGCGCGGCGGTGCTGGAGGGGCCTCGGATCCTCTCCAACACGATCTCCTCGCAGGCGGAGGCGCATGCCCGCTTCGGGGGGGTCGTCCCTGAGGTGGCCTCACGGCATCACCTCGACCTTGCCGTTCCGGTGGTCGAGGCCTCGCTCGACGAAGCCGGCGCCACCCTCGACGAGATCGACGCCGTCGCGGTCACGGTCGGGCCGGGCCTGATCGGCGCCCTCCTGGTCGGCGTCAGCACCGCGAAGGCAATCGCCGCGGCGCGCGGGCTGCCGCTGATCGCGGTCGACCACCTCCAGGGCCACGTCGCCGCCAACTTTCTCCAGCCGGACCCGCTCGAGCCGCCGTTCCTCTGCCTCGTCGCGAGCGGCGGCCACACCCTGCTGGCGGCGGTGACCGACCACCACGGCCACGAGGTGCTCGGGCAGACCCTCGACGACGCCGCCGGAGAGGCCTTCGACAAGGTCGCGCGGATGCTCGGCCTCGGCTATCCCGGAGGGCCGGCGCTCGAGCGGCTCGCCGCCGACGGCGACCCCGAGGCCTTCGACCTCCCGGTCGCGATGAGCCGCGACCCAGGCCTCGACTTCAGCTTCAGTGGCCTCAAGACCGCGCTCGCCTACCTCTGCCGCGACCTCGGAGAGCAGGGGGTCGAGGAACGGCGTGCCGACCTCGCAGCGAGTTTCCAGGCGGCGGCGGTCGGCCAGCTGACCGCGAAGCTCGGGCGGGCGCTGAAGGACGGGGAGTGGTCGGCGGTCGCGCTGGGCGGGGGGGTCGCCGCCAACGGCGCTCTCCGCGAGGCGACGGCGGCGCTCTGCGAGGAGCACGGCGTCCGCCTCAAGCTGGTGCCACGCGAGCTCTGCACCGACAACGCCGCGATGATCGGCTCCGCCGCCCGTTTCGCGGCGCCGATCCCGCACCCCGATTACCTCGACTACGACGCGTTCCCGACGAGTTGACCGAGGTTCTCGTCTACTCGCGGCCGGGCTGTCATCTCTGCGAGGAGGCGATCGCGGAGATCGGCGCGATCCGCGCCGAGGGCCGCGAGTTCGAGCTGCGGGAGATCGACATCGAGAGCGAGGAGGGGCTGCTTCGGCGTCTGCTCGAGCGGATCCCGGTTGTCGAGGTCGACGGCGATGTGGTCTCCGAGCTCCGCCTCGACGCGGACGCACTTCGCGCCCGGCTCGATACTGTGGGTGAATGGAGCCGGGGGTAGAGGAGGTGGAAGTGTCCGACGACCTGATGGTCGACGGCGAGCGCCTTTCGCTGGGTGTGGCGGCGCGCCTGTCGCGCTACCTGCAGGTCCTGACTCAGGCCCGGAAGATGGGCCGGGAGACGATCTCCTCGCAGGAACTCTCCGACTACACCCACATCAACCCGACCCAGATCCGCCGCGACCTCTCCGGCTTCGGCAAGTTCGGCAAGCGCGGTGTCGGCTACAACGTCGACTCGCTGGTCGCCCAGATCCGGAAGATCCTGCGGACCGCGGGCCAGCACAACATCGCCCTCTTCGGCGCCGGCAACCTCGGTCAGGCGATCGCCAGCTCCGACATCTTCGCCGACCACGGGTTCCGGATCGTCGCGATGTTCGACGTCGATCCGGAGCTGGTCGGCAATCAGGTCGGCGGCCTTCCGGTCCGCGACTTCGGCGAGCTGGAGGCCGTCGTCTCCGACCAGGACGTGGTCGTCGGCGTGCTCGCGGTTCCCGCTGCGGCGGCGCAGGCGGTGGCCGACCGGCTCGTCGAGGCGGGGGTCAAAATCATCTTCAACTACTCCGAGCAGCTGCTCCAGGTCCCGCCCGAGGTCACCGTCCACACGTCAAGCCCCGCAGTCGACCTCCTCTACGCGCTCTACTTCTATCTGACCTGACCCGGCTGATCCAATGGACCTCGACCTCGCCAGGGAGAGATTCGAGTCCTCGGTCGATTTCACGATCGGCCTCGAGGAGGAGTTCGCGATCCTCAATCCCGAGACGCTGGAGCTCGAGCACCGCTTCGAGGACCTCCACGCAGCCTGTCTCGAGGATGAGGTGCTGGCCGAGTCCGCGGCCGGCGAGCTGATCGACTCTGAGATCGAGATCCGCTCCGGGCGGGCCGAGAGCTTCCCCGAGGCGGTCGCGATGCAGACCGAGCGTCGCGACCGGCTGTTCGCCCTGGTCGATCGGATGGGCCTCGCGCTCGGCGCCACCGGCACCCATCCCTGGGCCGACTACCGCGACCAGCGGATCATCGACACGCCGCACTACAACCGCCTCCGCCAGGAACTCGGCTGGGTCGCCCAGCGCAACAACAGCTGGAGCACGCACCTGCACATGGGAGTGCGGGGGGCGGACCGGGCGATCGCCGTCTGCGACAGGCTGCGCGAGCAGCTGCCGCTGCTGCTGGCGGTCTCCGCCAACTCGCCCTTCCTCGACAACCGCGACAGCGGCCTGCACACGGTGCGGACCGAGATCTTCACCCGGACCTTCCCCCGCTGCGGGGTGCCGAGCCCGTTCGTCGACTGGCGCAGCTACGCCGAGTTCGTCGAGATGCTGGTCCGGACCGGGACGGTGGTTGAGTCGACCCAGCTCTGGTGGAGCGTCAGGCCCCACCACTCGTTCGGGACGGTCGAGGTGAGGATCTGCGACGCCCAGACCCGCGGCGATGAGTCGTTCTCGCTCGCTGCCCTGATTGCCGCCTGCGTCGCTCAGGCCGCGATCGAGTACGACGAGCACGGGCCCGGCGGCGTCGAGCCTCTGCTCTTCGACCGTGAGATCGAGGAGAACCTTTGGCGGGCGATCCGCCACGGGATGAGCGGGCGGATGATCGATTTCCGCGCCGGCGCCGAGGTCGAGGCGCGTTCCGCGCTCGAGGCGATGCTCGCTCGCACCGAGCCCGCGCGCTCCCGGCTCGGCCTCGAGATCGACCTTCCGGAGCGAAACGGAGCCCAGCGCGCCCGCGACGCGTTCGACGCCGGCGCCTCGATCGAGGACATCTACCGGGACTCCGTCGCCGAGACCCGACGCACCTATACGGGGGCAAAACAGGCGGCATAGCGCCCTTTCAGGGCTGGCTGGGGGCCGTTTCGCCCGTTCCCCATATAGACTCCCGCGCCGCCAAACCCAGCCGGAGGACTAGAAACTTGACCGACTTTCTGACCGAATACGGAGTTGTCGTCGCGCTTGTCTGCGCGGGGGCGGCCGTCATCTACGGACTTCTCATCACCCAGCGCCTGCTCCGCAAATCGCCGGGCAACGAGCTCATGCAGGAGATCTCTGGCGCCGTCCAGGAGGGCGCCACCGCCTACCTGAACCGCCAGTACACGATCATCGCCGCGGTCGCGGTTCCGATCGCGATCCTGCTGCTCGTGCTGCAGAACTGGGAGACCGCGCTCGGCTTCGTGATCGGCGGCACCCTCTCCGGCGCTGCCGGGTTCATCGGCATGAACCTCTCGGTTCGCGCCAACTCCCGCGTCGCCGAGGCGGCCCGCGGCGGGGTCCCGCCGGCGCTCGACGTCGCCTTCAAGGGCGGCTCGGTCACCGGCCTCCTGGTCGTCGGCCTGGCGCTGTTCGGCGTCGCCGGCTACTTCGGCTTCCTCGTCCTGACGGGCGCCGTCAACACCGACAAGGATGCCGTCGATGCCCTCGTCGGCCTCGGCTTCGGCGGCTCGCTGATCTCGGTCTTCGCCCGGCTCGGCGGCGGCATCTTCACCAAGGCCGCCGACGTCGGCGCCGACCTCGTCGGCAAGGTCGAGGCCGGGATCCCCGAGGACGACCCCCGCAACCCGGCCGTGATCGCCGACAACGTCGGCGACAACGTCGGCGACTGCGCCGGGATGGCCGCGGACCTGTTCGAGACCTACGCCGTCACCTCGGTCGCCGTGATGCTGCTTGGCGTCCTCACCTTCACCGGCGCCGGCGGCGAATTCGCCCGCGAGGTCGCGATCTACCCGCTGGTGATCGGCGGCGTCGCGATCATCGCCTCGATCATCGGCGCGCTCTGCGTCCGGACCAAATCAGACCGTGTCGAGGGGGCCCTCTACCAGGGGCTGGTCATCTCCGGGATTCTCTCGATCGCCGCCTTCTACCCGATCACCGACTGGCTGATGAGCGATCCCGTCCGCCTCGGCCTCAGCGCCGGCGCCGACGCGATCAGCGTGACCGATCTCTGGCTCTGCGCCGTGATCGGAATTGCGGTCACGGCACTGCTCTTCGCGATCACCGAATTTTATACCTCGACCCGGTTCCGGCCGGTGAAGACGATCGCCCAGGCATCGGAGACCGGGCACGCGACGAACATCATCCAGGGGCTCGCCCAGGGCTATCAATCGACCGCTGCGCCGGCGATCGTGCTCGCTCTGGCGATCCTCGGGGCCAACGAGCTCGCCGGCATCTACGGCATCGGCGTCGCCGTCATGGCCCAGCTCTCGCTCTGCGGCCTGATCGTCGCCCTCGACGCCTTCGGGCCGATCACCGACAACGCCGGAGGCATCGCCGAGATGGCGGAGCTGCCGGAGGACGTCCGCAACGTCACCGACCCGCTCGACGCGGTCGGGAACACGACCAAGGCGGTCACCAAGGGCTACGCGATCGGCTCCGCCGCGCTGGCAGCGCTGGTGCTGTTCGCCGCCTTCAAGAGCGAACTCGCGGAGGAAGCCCCGGCCAACTTCGATCTCAACAGCCTCTTCAACCTCTCCTCGCCCGACGTCCTGATCGGGCTGATCATCGGCGGGATGATGGTCTATCTGTTCGCGGCGCTCGCGATCGAGGCCGTAGGCCGCGCCGGCGGACAGGTGGTCGAAGAGGTGCGCAAACAATTCCGCGAGCACCCCGGGATCATGGAGGGGACCGAGAAACCCGAGTACGGGAAAACGGTTGCGATCGTCACCGCCGCGGCCCAGAAAGAGATGATCCTGCCATCGTTGATCCCGATCGTGATCCCGGTGATCGTCGGCCTGCTGAGCGTCGACGCGCTGGGCGGCCTGCTGATCGGGGTGATCGTGGTCGGCCTGTTCGCGGCGATCTCGATGACCGCCGGCGGCGGCGCCTGGGACAACGCGAAGAAGCTGATCGAGGACGGCGCCCACGGCGGCAAGGGCTCAGTTGCCCATGAAGCCTCGGTGACCGGGGACACGGTCGGGGACCCCTACAAGGACACCGCCGGGCCCGCGATCAACCCGATGATCAAGGTCGCGAACATCGTCGCGATCCTGATCATCCCGATCGTCCACTTCTAGGAAACGCCGCTCCTACGCTGCGGGAACCACCTTGACGGTGCCGTGCATCGTCGGGTGGATTTCGCAGTGGTAGGTGAATTCGCCGGGTTCCTTGAAGGTCTCGGACTTGAGCTTGCCTTCCTCGAGGTCGCCGGTGTCGAAGCTGCCGTCGTCGGCGGTGGCGGTGTGCGCTTCGGGGTCCTCGTTGACCCAGATCACCTTGCCGCCTTCCTCGATCGTGACCGGATCGGGGTTGTAGGCGAAGTCGACGATTTCGACCTTTTCGGACCTCTGGGCGTCGCCGCTGGGGGCGGGAGTGCTGCCTTCTGCTTCGTTTTCGCTCCCCGTTTCCGTTTCGGTTTCGGCGCTTGTCGCACCTGTTTCGGTGGAAGTCGAGTCACCGCCGCCACCGCAGGATGCAATTCCGAATGCGATGACGAGGACGACGATCGGGGACAGGACACGACCAACTTTGAGTTTTGGCATGGCTCGAACCTACCCCGATCCCGGCCTGTCGACACTGATCACCGGCAACGTTCGGTTAGGGTCGCGCCTCTGTGACCGGGCCGATGGTCAATGTCGCCGACTTCGAGCGCGCCGCGGCTGAGCGGCTCGACCCCGGCGTTCTCGGTTACTTCGCCGGAGGCGCCGGCGACGAGCTGACCCTGCGGGAGAACGTCGCCGCCTGGACCGGGTGGCGCCTGCGTCCGCGGATGCTGGCCGGGCTCGGAGAGTGGGAGACGTCGGCCGAGGTTCTCGGCGCCCCGGTCTCGGCGCCGATACTCGTCGCGCCCGTCGCCTACCAGGGCCTGGTCGACCCCGAGGGCGAGGCGGCGATGGCGAGGGCCGCGGCGGCTGCCGGGACCGTGATGTGCCTCTCGACGCTGGCGACGATGGGGCCCCGGCAGGTCGCCGAGGCGGCCCCCGGCGGGCGGCGCTGGTTTCAGCTCTATCGCTTCCGGGACTCCGGGATCACGAGCGCCATCGTCGCCGAGGCTGTCGCAACCGGCTATGAGGCAATCGTCCTCACCGTCGACGCCCCTCGAGGGGGGAATCGGGAGCGCGACATCCGCACCGGCTTCGCGATCCCCGAGGGTCTCGGGGTCCCCAGCGCCGACGCGGCAATCGGCGCAAGCAGGGCGCTGACGATCACCGAGACCTTCGACCTGATGGAGCCGGCGCTGAATTGGTCCCAACTCGAGGAGCTCGCCGCCGAGGCCGGCGTTCCGGTCCTGGTCAAGGGCGTCCTGACCGGCGAGGACGGGGCTCTCGCAGTCGAGCACGGTGCCGCCGGGGTCGTCGTCTCCAATCACGGCGGGCGCCAGCTCGACCGCTGCCTCGCGACCGCCGACGCCCTGACCGAGGTGGTCGACGCCGTCGCCGGTAGGGCGGCGGTCCTCGTCGACGGTGGGATCCGGCGAGGAGTGGACGTCGCGATAGCGCTGGCCCTCGGCGCCGACGCCGTTTTGGTCGGGAGGCCCGCTCTCTGGGGGCTCGCGGCCGGGGGGGAGGCCGGGGCGCTGCGGGTTCTCGAGCTGCTCCGCGCCGAGCTCGAGCTGACACTCGCCCTCTGCGGCTGCCGGACGCCGGCCGAGTTGGGCCCATCCCACGTGCAGCGCGCACCGGCCGCGGCCTTATATTCGGTCTGAATGCTCAGACCAATCGGCACGTAGTTGGCCCGCCGGATCCCAAGAGACGAATCGCTCAGCCGTGTCCACGGCGTCGGTGCGCTGTTCTCGGCGGCCTATGGGAACGTCGGCTCGTCGATCTATTACGCCCTCGGCGTCACCGCCGCCTTCGCCCTCGGCCTGACCCCGATCGCGTTCGTCATCTCCGGCCTGATCTTCGCCGCGACCGCCGCCACCTACGCCGAGGCGACCGTGATGTACCCCGAGGCAGGGGGGTCCTCGAGCTTCGCCCGCCACGCCTTCAACGAGCTGGTCAGCTTCATCGCCGCCTGGGGCCAGATGCTCAACTACACGATCACGGTCGCGATCTCGGCCTACTTCGTGCCGCACTACCTGGCCGTCTTCTGGGAGCCCCTCGGCCACGGCCCCGGCGACATCATCGCGGGCGCGATCCTGATCGCCGCCCTGGCGCTGCTCAACATCCGTGGCTCGCAGGAGTCGGCGAAACTGAACCTGATCCTCGCCATCGCCGACCTCGCGACCCAGGTGGTCCTGGTCGGGATCGGCCTCTTCCTCGTCTTCAGCCCCCAGGTCCTCGTCGACAACGTCCACCTCGGGGTTGCCCCGAGCTGGAGCGACTTCGCGCTCGGGATCGCGGTCGGGATGATCGCCTACACCGGGATCGAGACGATCTCGAACATGGCCGAGGAGGCGATCGACGCGCCGAAATCGATCCCCCGCAGCGTCGGGATCACGGTCGCCGCCGTGCTCGGTCTCTATCTCTTCATCCCGTTGGTCGCGCTCTCGGCGATGCCGGTCACCCAGGACGCCGCTGGCCACTACTCGACGACGCTCGGAACCGAGTTCGCCAACGACCCGATCCTCGGCATCGTCGAGAACCTCGGCCTCGGCGCCGGGATGACCGAAATCCTCCGTTTCTACGTCGGGATCCTGGCCGCGGTGATCCTCCTGATCGCGACCAATGCCGGCCTGATCGGGGTCTCCCGGCTCACCTACTCGATGGGGCAGCACCGCCAGCTCCCCGAGAAGCTCCGCCAGGTCCACCCCCGCTACCGCACCCCCTACATCGCGATCATGATCTTCGCCGCGATCGCGACCGTGACCCTGCTCCCGGGAAAGACCGACTTCCTGGCGACGCTCTACTCATTCGGGGCGATGCTCTCGTTCACGATCGCCCACATCTCGGTGATCCAGCTGCGACGGCGAAAATCCCAGGACGAGCGGCCCTGGAAGCCGCCTCTGAACTTCCACGCGTACGGCGTCGAGCTGCCGCTGACCGCGGTCCTGGGCGGGCTCGGGACCTTCGCCGCCTGGATCGTCGTGATGGCGCTCTATCCACGGACGCTGATCGTCGGCCTCGGCTGGATGGTCCTCGGCCTGGCGATCTACATGATCTACCGCCGCACCCAGAAGCTGCCGCTGACGAAAACGGTCAAGGTCGTCACGCCCGAGCCGCTCGGGGTCGAGGAGATCGAGTACCGCAGCGTCCTCGTCGCCTTCGAGGACGACGACCCGTTCTCGGAGGAGATGGTCGGCACCGCGGTCAAGCTCGCCTCGAAACGGCTGCGCGGAATCCACGTCCACTCGATGCTGACCGTCCCGACCAACCTCCCGCTCGACGCGAAGATGCGTGACGCCGAAGCCGCCGCTCAGGGCAAGGTCGAGCAGGCGAAGCTGATGGGGGGCCAGCGGGTGACGGGCCACGTCGAGCGCGTGCGGCCCGGCCAGGCCGGATACTCGATCGCCGACGAGGCGAAACTGATCAGCGCCGCGGCGGTCGTCGTCCCCCTGCGTTTCCGCAACGGCACCCCGCTGTACGACAAGACGCTGGAAACGGTGCTCGCCGAGCGCCCGTGCCGGGTGATCGTCGTATCGGACCACGGCGTCCAGCAGGACGCCGATACCCAGCCGGCCCCGGCCTAGAATCGAGTCGATGGCCTCCCCCGAGCGGATCTACCGTGGCTCTGTCCGTGCCTTCTCTCTTGTCCTTGTTGCGCTCGGCCTGGTGATCCTCGTCGCCACCCTCATCAACGGCGGCGGGCCGCTCTCGGTCGGTGTGCTGCTCGGGGTCGCCTTCATCGGGGTCGGCGCCGGACGGATGTGGGTCACCACCCGGATGGGCAGCCGGTGAGCGAGCCGGAGCAGAAGGCGGGCTCGCGGCTCGAGCCCCTGTTCCACCGGGGGCTGGGCGTCCCGGGGCTGTTCGTCGCCGTCTACTCGGCGATCGGATTCTCGATCTACTTCTCGCTCGGGGTCGTCGCCGATCGCGGGCTCGGCCTGACGCCGCTCATCTTCCTCGGCGCCGGCCTGCTGTTCGTCCTCGCGACCCTCAGCTACGTCGAGGGCGGGGCGATGATCCGCGAACGCGGGGGCTCGTCGAGCTTCGCCCGCCATGGCTTCAACGAGCTGGTCGCGTTCATCGCCGGCTGGGCGATCCTGATCGACTACCTGATCGTCGCCGCGCTGGCGGCGATCTCGATCCCGCACTACCTGACGCCGGTGGACTCCGGCTTCGCCGAGTCCGGCTGGGAGATCGGGATCGCCGCCGCGGCGATCGTCGTCGCCTGCCTGCTCAGTGTTCTCAACATCACCGGCCGCGGCATCCGCGAACGCTGGCTCGTCGTCCTCGCCCTCTCCGATCTCGCCCTGCAGCTGGCGGTGATCGGCGTCGGCGTCCTTGCCGTCTTCCACCCCGACCGCCTCACCGACCAGCTCGACCTCTTCACCAACCCGAGCCTCGAGGACGTCGTCTACGCCGCGGTGGTGGCGATGCTCGCCTACGCCGGCATCGAGGCCGCCTCCGACCTGGCGCCCGACATCGACGTGAGGCCGGCCGACCTGAAGCGGATCGTCTCGGTCGGGGCGTTCGCGGTGCCCTTGATCTACGCTGGAATGGCGGCGATCGCGCTGATGGCGGTCCCGGTCGTCTCCACCGCCGAAGGCCCCCGGACCGCGCTCGGAAACGAGTTCGTCGAGGAGCCGATCCTGGGGGTGGTCTCGGCCTTCGAACCGACCTGGGTCGCCGACTCGATGCGCTGGATCGTCGCGATCGTCGCCACGCCCGTCCTGTTCTGGGCGGTGGCGACGGCGATGCTCGGCGTCTCCCGCCACATCTACACGCTGGCGATCAACCGCCAGATCCCGAGCTGGCTCGGCAAGCTCAACGCCCGCCACGCGACCCCGCACATCGCGATCGCGATCTCGGGGCTGATCGCCATCGGGCTGGTGATCCCGACCAACGTCAAGCTGCTGGCCAGCATCTACGCCTTCGGCGCGACTCTGGCGATCACGATCGCCCATCTATCGATCCTGCGGCTGCGGGTGACCGAACCCGATCGCGAACGCCCGTTCCGGGTGCCGTGGAACGTCGATTGGAACGGGTCGAGCATCCCGATCCCGGTCGTGATCGCGGCGGTCCTGACCGGCCTCGCGTTCCTCAGCGTGCTCGCCTTTCACGACACAGCGCGCTGGGTCGGCCTGGGCTGGATGGCGTTCGGGCTGTTCTGCTACGTCGTCTATCGCAAGGTGGTCGAGGGCACGACCCTGACCCAGCGGGTCTCGGTCAGCGAGCGGGCGCTGACCAAGAAGACGCTCGAGATCTCCTACCGCAACATCCTCGTCCCGGTCTTCGGGACCGAGCTCGACGACGACATCGTCTCGACCGCGGGCCGCCTTGCCGCGGCCACCGCCGAGGAGGCCGACGGCCACGACGAGCAGAGCAGGCTCGAGGTCGTCTACGTGGTCGAGGTGCCGCTGACCGATTCGATCGACTCCGAGCTGCCGCAAGAGCGCGAGGAGGAGGCCCGCCGCGCTCTCGATCGGGCCCGCGACATCGGCGAGGAGTACGAGAACGTCAGGGTCTCGGCGGAGCTGCTCCGGGCCAGGGACGTCGGCAAGGGCATCGTCGAGGAGGCTCGCCGCAGCAACGCCGAGGCGATCGTCGTCGGCGGCGAGCCCCCGACCAAGGTCCGGGGAGGCGCGGTCTACGGCGGCATCGGGGCCGCGAGGCCGGCCGAGATCGGTTCGGCGACCCAGTATGTCCTGAAGAAGGCCCCCTGCCGCGTCCTCCTCACCGCGCCGCCCGAAATCGTCGACTGACCCGTAGTATCCGCCTGAGCGTGGAGCGAGCGAAGCATCCATATCTGGCTCCTTGCGAGCGAGCGGAGCGCGATCAGTGATCTCATGTTCATCCTGATTGTGGGCTGCGGGAGGGTCGGCTCGACCGTCGCCCGTTCGATGTTGCGCGAAGGTCACGAAGTGTCCTGTCTCGACGAGGACCCGGAGTCCCATACCCGGCTCGAGGTCGGCCTCGAGAAGGGCTGGGAGGATCTCGGCGGGATGTTCACGGTCGGCGCCGGGCTCGAGATCGACGCCCTGGTCGCGGCCGGCATCGAGCGCGCCGACGCCTTCATCGCCTCGACCGACGGCGACAACACCAACATCGTGATCTCGCAGATCGCGCAGCGCCGCTACGAGGTACCGACGGTGATCGCCCGCATCCTCGACCCGCTCCGGGCCGAGTGGTACCAGCGGCAGGGCCTGAACACGATCTGCCCGACCCGGGTCGCGATCGAGATGCTCGAAACGGCGGTCCTCGACCGGCCCGCCGGCGGCTCAAAGGACGGGTCCTGATGTACATCATCGTCGTCGGAGCCGGAAAGGTCGGCTGGAACCTGGCCCGCGAGCTGCTCGAAAAGGAGCACGAGGTGACGGTGATCGAGAGCAACCGCCGCCGTTACCTGACCGTCGAGCAGGAGCTCGAGCACAACGTTCTCTACGGCGACGCCTCGGAGCTCTGGGTGCTGGAGCGGGCGGGGGTCCAGCGCGCTGACATGGTGATCGCGGTCACCGGCGACGACGAGGACAACATGCTGATCTGCCAGGTCGCGCGGGAGAAGTACGAGGTCGGCCAGATCATCGCCCGCGTGAATAACCCCCGCAACCGACAGCACTTCGACCTGCTCGGGGTGAAACCGTCGATATCGGCGACCGACCTGATCCTGCGACTGCTCGAGCACGAGGTGCCCGAGTACGGCCTGGTGCACCTGCTCGACCTTCAGGAGGAGCAGCTCGAGATCATCGAGATGCTGCTCGGCAAGGACTCGCGGGTGACCGGCCGCCGGGTCGGCGATCTCTCGATGCCGGATGGCAGCCTGCTGATCTCGATCCTCCGCGACGGCAAGGGGTTCGTCCCCGGCCCCGACACCGTGCTGGAGGCCGGAGACGAGGTCCTGGCAGTCCTCGACCCCGGGCGCGAGGACGAGCTGAAGGACCTGTTCGGCCCTGGGGAGAACGGGTCCGGAGAGTGAGCGGCCGCTCCGCCGACTTCCTGTTGATCGGGGGAGGGCTGGCGTCGGCGAACTGCGCCTCGGAGCTGCGCAAGCGCGGCGCCGACGGCTCGATCCTGCTGGCCGGCCGCGAGCCCGAGCCGCCCTACGAACGCCCGCCGCTCTCGAAGGAGTACATGCGCGGCGAGGCCTCCCGCGAGGACGCCTACGTCAATCCCGTCTCCTGGTACGAGGAGAACGACGTCGAGCTGCTGAGCGGGGTCAACGTGATGTCGATCGAGCCCGACGCGAGGACGGCGAAGCTCCAGGGCGGGGAGGAGGTCAGCTTCGGCAAGGCGCTGATCGGGACGGGCTCGATGGTCAACATCCTCCGCGTCGAGGGCGCCGAGAACGAGGGGATCCACTATCTGCGGGCGTTCGGCAACTCCGACGCGATCCGCGCCGACGCCGAGGCGGCCGAGCACGTCGTCCTGATCGGCGGCAGCTACATCGGGTCCGAGGTGGCGGCCTCGCTGACCGCCAAGGGCGTCAGGTGCACGATCCTGATGATCGAGGACATCGTCCTCTCGCGGACCTTTGGCGAGGACGCCGGACGCTGGTTCCAGGAGACGATTGAAAGCCACGGGGTCACGATTCACGGGGGCGAGGAGCTCGAGGCCTTCGAGGGCGACGGCCGGGTGCGGGCGGTGGTTACGAAGAGCGGCCGCGCGATCGAGTGCGACACGGTGGTGGTCGGCGCCGGGGTCCGTCCCGACGCGATGCTGGCGCAGCGGGCCGGCCTCGACGTCGAGAACGGCATCAGGTGCGACTCCAAGCTCCAGACCTCGCTCGAGGGCGTATACGCGGCAGGCGACTGCTGCTCCTACAACAGCGTCGTCCACGACGCTCGGATCCGTGTCGAGCACTGGGACGTCGCGATGCAGCAGGGGATGCACGCGGCCAGGAACATGCTCGGCGAGGACGCCGACTACGACGTCGTCCCCTATTTCTTCAGCGACCTCGCCGACTGGGCGAGCCTCGAGTACGTCGGCCCCGCCTACGAATGGGATGCCGAGATCTGGCGCGGGGACCGCGACGCGGGCGAGTTCTCGGTCTGGTACCTGAGGGACGGCAAGGTCGCCGGCGCGCTCAGCGTCGAGCGCCCCGAAGACCTCGCCGAGGCGCGCCGGATGCTCGCCGACGGCGTCGACGTTTCGGGCTCGATCGAGGCGATCGCAGACCCAGACTCCGATCTGTCGATGATCGGCGCCTGACCCGCATCCGTTGTGCGGCGGGTATCCTCCCGGGTCCTCCCTGCGGCCTGGTGTAATGGCAGCACGCCTCGCTCTGGACGAGGTAGTCGGGGTTCGAGTCCCTGGGCCGCAGCTCCTCCGTGAAGCGCATCCCGCCGCGGCTGACCTTCTCCAACCCGGTTGCCTGCCTGGTGCTGTGCGTCGCTCCCGGGGGAGCCGCCCCCTCGCCCTGCAGGCAGGTGCGCCTCGTCCACCGGTATCCGCTGGCCGGACCGGCTTCGAGAGCGGACCCCGATCGTTCCCGAAATTGCCCGGCGTCGCCTATGGGGTCAGTTTTGCCACCAACCGCCCCGACGGCCAAGCAATTGTCTCCGAGAATCCCCTGCACAGGCCGTATCTGGGGCCTCTGCTACCGTCGAGCCCTCGATGAGGCGGCGTTTACTTCTTGCAGCAGCCCTGCCCGCGGCGCTCGTGATCGCCGGTTGTGGCGGTGGCGGCGGCGAAACGACCGACACGACGGCCGCCGCCACCGTGGCGGCCCCGGCAACCCTGAGCAAGGCCGACCTGATCACCCAGGGCGACGCGATCTGCGCCGAGGTCAACGCCGCCGTCGGGTCGCTGTCGTCGACGGCCTCGGAGGGGGCCAGCCGGGCCGCCCAGGAAGCCGACCTCTACGGCGGCATGGTCGAACGGCTGAAAGGGCTCGGTACGCCGGAAGAACCCGAAGGCTACGAAGAATTCATCGCCGCCGGTGCCGAACTGGCCCAGACCCAGAGCAACGCCGCGCTCGCCGCCGAGAGGGGCGAACCCGAAAGCCTGGCGACGGCTCAGACCGAAGCGTCGGCGGCGCTCTCCTCGTTCCAGACCGCTGCCGGCGAATACGGCTTCGAAGACTGCGCTGAAGCTCCCAGCGCCCCGGTCCCCTCGGGGACGGCGGGCGCGCCCGGAGAAGCCGAATCTGAAACCGGCGGGGTCGAAGAAGGGGTCGAAGAAGAAGCGGCACCCGAAGGGGTCGAAGAACCGGCTCCCGAAACCGAAACCGGCGGCGCCGGGAGCACCGAAGCCGGCGGCGGGACCGGCGGCGGCACCGAAGAATCCGGAGGCTCTTCCTCCGGCGGCATCGGCCCCGGCTGAGCGGGGTCAGAAGCGGCGCATCTCGGAGTCCTCGGTCGGCTGGCTCGGGTCACGCACCGAAGTGCGCTCCCCTCACCATCCTTCCCTGCGTCCGCCAATCTGCTTGCTTCTGACCCCGCTCAGTGCGTGATTGGGGCGGCTAGGCCGCTGAGGACTGTTCCCAGGCCCCGTAGAGGCGGGCGTAGGCGCCATTCGCCGCGATCAGCTCGTCGTGGGTGCCGGCCTCGGCGATCCTGCCGCCTTCAAGGACGACGATCTTGCCGGCGCGGCGGATGGTCGAGAGCCGGTGGGCGATCACGATCGCGGTGCGGCCGGCGAGGAGGCGCTCGAGCCCGCGCTCGATCGTCTTCTCGGTGCGGACGTCGACGTTCGAGGTCGCCTCGTCGAGGATCAGGATCCGCGGCTCGGCGAGCAGCGCCCGCGCGAAGGCCACGAGCTGGCGCTGCCCGGCCGAGAGATGAACACCGCGCTCGCCGACCTCGGTATCGATCCCGTCCGGCAGCGCCGCGATAAATCCGGTCGCGCCGACCCCGGCCGCGGCCTGCTCAATCTCCTCGATGCTCGCGTCGGGGCGGCCGAAGGCGATGTTGTCGCGGACGCTGCCCGAGAACAGGTAGCCCTCCTGGGGGACGATCCCGAGCTGGCGCCTGAGTGCCTGCTGGCGCAGGGTGCGGAGGTCATGCCCATCGACGAGGACGCGGCCGCGCTGGGGATCGTAGAAGCGGGCGACGAGCTTCGCCAGGGTCGACTTGCCGGCGCCGGTCGCGCCGACCAGCGCCAGCGTCTGCCCCGGCGGCACATGGAGGTCGATCCCTTCCGCCGCCCACTCGCCGTCGTCGCTGTAGGAGAACCAGACGTCGTCCATCTCGATCTCGCCGCGCAGCGGGCCGGGGTCGATCGCGTCGGGGGCGTCGACCATGTCGGGCTTGGTGTCGAGCAGCTCGAAGACCTTGTCGAGGGCAGCCATCCCCTGCTGGTAGGTGGTGTAGAGCTGGGAGAGCTGCTGGATCGGTTCGAAGAAGACCTGCAGATAACCGATGAAGGCGACGATGACGCCGATCTGGATTGCGTTGTCGATCGCCTGCGTGCCGCCGTAGAGGATGATCGCGGCGGTGGCGACCGCGGAGAGGAGCTCAACCGCCGGGAAGTAGGTGGCGTTGAGGTAGACGGTCCGCATGTTCGCGTCGCGGTTGGCCTCGTTGAGGGCGTCCATCTCGGCCGCGTGCCGCGGCTCCTGGCCGAAGCTGCGGACAACCCGGACCCCGCTCAGCGTCTCCTGCAGGTAGGCGGTGACGGCGGCGATCCGCTCCCTGGTGATCCGGTAGGCGCCGTGCGACGCGATGCGGAAGATCAGGCTGGCGACGAGCAGGAGCGGGAAGGTCAGGAACGTGACCAGGGCCAGTCGGAGGTCGAGCAGGAGCAGAATGACGACGACGCCGACCAGGGTCATCACGCTCGAGATCAGGGTCACGACGCCGGTGGTGACGAGCTGGTTCAGCGCCTCGATGTCATTCGTCATGCGGCTGATCAGGACGCCCGGGCTGCGCCTGGTGAAGAACCCGATCGACATCGACTGCAGGTGGGCGAAGACCCGCTCTCGGAGATCCTGCAGGGCGCGGGTCCCGACCCAGCCGACGAGGTAGGTCTGGGCGTAGGTCGCGACCGCGTAGACGGCGGCGACGCCGAGGAAGGCGATGACGATCAGGGTCAGGGTGCCGGTGTCGCCGGTGACGATCGCGGCGTCGATCGCCTGTCCGGCGAGATAGGGGGGCGCGAGCCCGGCGGCGGTCGAGGCGACGATCGCGACCCCGGTCAGCGCCACCCGGCCGCGGTAGGGGCGCAGCAGGCCCATCATCCAGCGCAGCTTGCGGCCGCGCTGGTCCTCGCCCCGGATCGTCCGCCAGAACCTGCTCAAAGCAATCCCTCGCGCTTCGCTCGCGGCGCGATGAACCAGATATGGCTCATTTGGCACGCTCCGCGCTCATAGCTTCGCCAGCTCCTCGCGCTGCTCGAGGTCGCGCTGGAGGAAGACCGAGTCGGCGAGCCCGTGCTCGGCGATCTCACGATAGAAGCCGCATCCCTCGAGCAGTTCCTCGTGGGTCCCGCGATCGACGATCCGGCCCTCGTCCATCACGATCACCTCGTCGGCCAGCGAGACGGTCGAGAGGCGGTGGGCGATGACGAAGGTCGTGCGCCCGGCCATCACCTCTGCCAGCCCCTCCCGCAGCGCCGCCTCGGTCGTTGCGTCGACCGATGAGGTGGCGTCGTCGAGGATCAGGATTCGCGGGTCGGCGAGCAGGGCGCGGGCAATTGCGACCCGCTGGCGCTGGCCACCGGAGAGGGTCATGCCCCGCTCGCCGACGATCGTCTCGTAGCCCTCGGGCAGGTCGCGGATGAAGTCGTCGGCCTGGGCACGCCGCGCGGCGGCCTCGATCTCCTCGGGGCCGGCCTCAGGGCGGGCGTAGGCGATGTTCTCGGCGAGGCTCGCCGAGAACAGGAAGCTCTCGTCGCCGACGAACGCGACCTCGGAGCGCAGCGAGCCGAGCTCGATTCCGCGGACGTCGACGCCGTCGACCAGGACCGCGCCCTCGCTGGGATCGTAGAGGCGGGCGATCAGCGCGACCAGGCTCGACTTTCCCGAGCCCGACGGCCCGACCAGCGCAATCGTGCGGCCGGCGGGAACCTCGAGCTCGATCTCGGAGAGGGCGGCGGGCTGGCCGTCTTGAGGCGTCTCGGACCCGTAGCGCAGGCTCACGTCGTGCAGCTCGACGCCGCCGTCGCCGGCCGGGAGCGGCGGCGCGCCGGGTGGGCTTTCGATCCGCGGTTCGCGGTCGAGGATTTCGAACAGGCGGTTGCCGGAGGCGATCGCCCGCTGTGCCATTCCCATCGCCATCCCCAGCATCCGCATCGGCCCGGCGAGCATCGCCAGGTAGGTGTAGAAGGCGGTGAAGTCGCCGAGGCTGAGGCTGCCCGAGATCACCTGACGGCCGCCGATCAGCAGCACCAGCGCGATCCCGAGCTGGGGGAGGAGGCCGAGGAGCGGCGAGAAGAAGGCCTGCAGCCGGGTCGAGTAGATGCTCTGGTCGAAGACCCGGGAGACGGCGCGCCGGAACCGGTTCAGCTGGTGCTCCTCGCGGGCGAAGGCCTTCACGATCCGGATCCCGGAGACGTTCTCCTCGGCCTCGGCGGTCAGTTCTGCGATCCGCTGCTGGACCTCCTGCACCGCCGGGCGCGAGACCCGGTTGTAGCGGGAGGCGGTGTAGACGACCAGCGGGGCCGGGGCGAGCGCGATCAGCGCCAGCCAGGGGTCGATGTAGAACATCACCGCGCTGGCGAGGATGATCGTGAGGATGTTCTGGGTGATGAAGATCAGCCCGTAGCCGAGGAAGAAGCGGATCGCCTGGAGGTCGACCGTCGCCCGCGACATCAGCTGCCCGGTCTGCTGGGAGTCGAAGAAGCCGAGCTCGAGCCGCTGCAGATGGGCGTAGAAGAGCTGTCGGAGGTCGAACTCGACCGCGAGCGAGACCCGCCCGGCGACGACCCTCCGGACCAGTGTCAGGCCGATCCGGAGGATGCCGGCGACGGTGATAACGATCGCGAGCGGGAGGAGGTCGGGCTTGTTGCCGTCCTCGATCGCATTGATCGCACTCCCGATCAGGTACGGGATCAGGACCGTCATCCCCATCGCCGCCCACGCAAAAGCCAGCGAACCCCAGAGTTCGCGGCGATACGGGCGCAAAAAGCCCATCAAACGACGATAAGTCTGCACCGATCCACTATACAAAGTGAAGTAAAGGTCGAAACCGGGAGCGCTACTCGAGGCCTTCGGCCTTGGCGCTGGAGATTTTCCCGTTCCTGCACGGTTTGGGCCCGGGACTGCCCGGCCGCGGCAGGATCTGGAAGTTCGTGACGTCATGGAAGGGCGTCGTCTCGCCGTTGTTCTGGGCGAGGGTGATCACCAGCCTGTACAGACCAGGTCGGAGGTTGTGGTAATAGATCTCGGGCCGGGTCCCGGGGGAGTAGAGGCCGGTTGAGCCGACCCGCTCCGCGAGCAGCCCGTTCGGGCCGGAGTAGTTCGGGAAGTCGAACGAGGCCCCGACCAGGCGGCCACGGCCGATCGGGCTTTCCTCGGCGATCCTCAGTTTTTCCGGGTCGACGCAGTCGGGAACGCGGTTGAGGCTGAACCTCAGGTTGCCCATGCCGAGTTCGGGGTCCTTGCCGAAATGGCGCGGGGCGAGCCGGAAGTTGGTCACCTTGGCCTTGACGACCACCGCCAGGCTGGTCTGCACGGCGCCGTTACGGGGCGAGATGATTTCGACCGTCGGCTGGTAGGGACCGGTGCCGGGGCGGGCGGATCGTCGCCGGCGAGCGCGCCGGCGACGCCGCAGCCGACTGCGGCAGCAGCGATGGCCACGAAGATCGTGATTCTGCCCCGCATCCGGCGCAGAACTTAACGCCTCGGAGATACGTAGTCTTCTCAGCCGATGGGACAGTCGGCCGAGTTCGCCTACCGGGTCGGGGCCGCCGTGCGGCGCCCGGCGAGCTGGATGCAGCTGCTCAAATTCGGGCTCGTCGGCGGAATGGGCTACCTGATCAATCTCGTCGTCTTCGCGCTGCTGGCGCGCGGGCTCGGCGTCCACTACACGGCCGCCGCGGTCGCCGCCTTCTGCGTCGCCATCACCAACAACTTCCTCTGGAACCGGCACTGGACCTTCGAAGCCGGTCACGGGCACCCGGGGTTCCAGGCCGCTCGCTTCTTCACGATCAGCATCGCAGCGCTGCTGATCAACCTCGTGGTCCTCGAGGCGCTGATCTCCGGCGCCTGGTCCCCGACATCACCGCTCAGGCGATCGCGGTCGCGGTCGCGATGCCGTTCAACTTCATCGGTAACAAGCTCTGGACGTTCGCCGACTGAGCGCGGAGGCCTACTGTTCGATTTCGTAGGTGAAGTCGTACTCGGTTTCTTCGGGATTGCGCGCGTGAAGCTGCATCTGGCCGCCGGCGCCGGAGTATTCCTCGGTTCCGCCGGTGATCGCGAGCGTCGAGTCCTTCCCGTCGTAGAAGGGCCCGTCGACGGTGATCTGCCCGCCGGAGAGCGAGACGGTCCAGAAGCACTCCCATGCTTCCCCGGGAGCGGTGCGGATGCAGGCACCGTTGTCAGTCCCCACTTCTTCCTTGTTGGTGGAGTCGAAGACCGGGTTGGCGAAGGCCAGGACGTCCCCCGCGGAGTCTTCCTCGTTGGCGGGGCCGATGTGACGGACCGTGTCGGTTTCGGCGTGCTCGATCAGTTTGATCGTCGTCGTTTCGGAATCGTTTCCGCCACAGCCGGCCGCAAACAGGGCGGCGGTGGCGACAATCGCAATCGGGACGAGGCGGTGGAGCGTCATCGGTCTTCCCCTCGGAGGTGGCTGGGTTCATCCCGAGTCTCGCCGCAAACGGGCGGTGAGGTCAAGTACGAAGCGGACAACGCCTGCCGGCCGGCCGGACGGATTGGTGTGGCCGGCATGGCAGACTCAGGGTATGAGCGAACCAGCGCGCCCAAGTATGACCCCGACGGCCCTCGAGGTCGCCCGTCAGGCCGCCTGGGAGAGGCGTCACGCCTTCCGGACGGCGACGCCCGCCGAGGGGGAGGCAGGGGTCTACATCAAGCCCTCGAGCCCTTTCACCTCGGGCAATCTCCACATGGGCCACGTCCGCGACTACTCGATCGGCGACGCCTATGCCAGGTTCCGTCGCGCCCGCGGCGACTCGGTCCTGTTCGGTTTCGGCTTCGACGCCTTCGGGCTGCCGGCCGAGATGGCGGCGATCGAGCGCGGGGTGCGGCCGGCCGACTGGGTCGAGGCCTGCGGCGAGCGGATGCTCGGGCAGATCCGCCGCCTCGGCTTCTCCTTCGACCTCGACCGGGCCTTCTACAGCTCCGACGTCGGCCAGTACCGGTGGTCGCAGTGGCTGTTCCTGACCCTGTTCGAGGCGGGCCTGATCTACCGCGACGACGCCA
The DNA here is from genome assembly GCA_963805455.1 of uncultured Solirubrobacterales bacterium. GTDB lineage: Bacteria > Actinomycetota > Thermoleophilia > Solirubrobacterales > 70-9 > VRUE01. Next base: position 89,522 of record CAWDUJ010000003.1, on the reverse strand, counting down.
CCGTCGACTGGTGCGACACCTGCCAGACGACGCTCGCAGCTCTCCAGGTCGAGGACGGGCGCTGCTGGCGCTGCCACAACAAGGTTCGGCTGATCCGGCGGCCGACCTGGTTTCTGCGGATCAGCCCGTTCGTCGTCGAGAACGACGCCAACCTCGAGAAGCTCGAGAACTGGGACGAGCTCTCGCTCAAGACCCAGCGCTACATCCTCGGGCGCACCGACGGCGTCGAGCTCGACCTCGGCGACCCCGACGACGGCGGCCTCACCGTATTCACCCCGCACGCCGGATCGGCCGCGGCGGCGACCTTCGTGATCCTCTCGCCGCGCCACCCCGACGTCGAGCGATGGACCGGCGGAGAGGGCGTCTCCGACCAGCTCGACGAGCTCCGCTCGGGTGGCTGGGAGCGCAGCGCCCGCGACGCCTCTGCGGTCCCGGTGATCGATACCGGCGCCTCGATCCAGGGCCCGGCCGGCGCCGACCTGCCGGTACTCGTCTCGCCGCTGGTCGATGCCCGCTACGGCCTCACCGCCGTGCTCGGGATCCCGTCGCTGGATGAGGCCGACGCCTCCCTTGCCGAGCGTGTGCCGAGGGTCGGCGACGACGGTGGGGAGGGGGAGGCGCCGGGGGAGCGTCCTGCCAGTCGCTACCGCGCCTCGGACTTCTCGATCTCCCGCCAGCGCTACTGGGGCACCCCGATCCCTGTCATGCACTGCGAGAAATGCGGCGTCGTCGGGGTACCGGTCGAGGACCTCCCGGTCGTGCTGCCGCGCGACGTCGAGCCGACGGGGGAGGGCAACCCGCTGGCCGAGCGCCCGGACTTCGTCGACGTCGAGTGCGCGACGTGCGGCGGCCCGGCCCGGCGTGAGACCGACACCCTCGACTGCCATTTCGACGCCCTCTGGCTCTGGGTCCCGGCGGCGGTCCCGCCCGAGGCTCGGGACGAGGAGATGTTCAGCCACCCCGACCTGCAGCGCTGGCTGCCCTCGGAGCGGCTGGTCGCCGGCAACGACAGCGGCGGGTTCGTCTTCGATCAGCGGGTCGTGACCAAGGCGCTGCGCGACCTCGGCCCGTTCGCGTTCATGACCGACGGCGAGCCGTTCGCCGGCTGCCTCTTCCACGAGATGGTCGTCGCCGACGGCCGCAAGATGAGCAAGCACCTCGGCAACGTCGTCGACCCCGACGCGCTCGTCGCCGAGCACGGCGCCGACACCGTCCGCGTCGCGATCCTCTACGCGGCGGGGCCGGCGAAGGCGCTGAACTGGACCGACGGCGCGATCCGCTACGCCTACCGCTTCCTGAACGGCATCTGGGACTACACCCACAGCCGCATCGCCGCCGCCGCCGAGGCCGCCGATGACCCCGAGGCCGCCGCCGACACCGCCTTCATCCGCGACCGGCTGGGGAAATGGTGCGACAACGGCGTCGCCCGGATCACCGCCGACTACGAGGACCTGCAGATGCACAAGGCGGTCCGCGACGTGGGGCGGCTGTTCGAGCGGATCCAGGACTACGAGAAGCGGATCGTCCAGCGGCGCGAGCAGCTCTCCAGGGAGGACTTCGAGACCCTGCTCGAGGCGCTCCGCCTGCTGGCCCGGGTCCTCGCCCCGCTCGCCCCGCACCTGGCCGAGGAGCTACTGATCGCGCTCGGCGGGGTGGACGGCGCCGACCTCCTCGGAGCCTGGCCCGAGGCCGAGCTTGGCGCGCCGGCGCCGAGCGGCTCCTAGACTGCGTCCGTGGCGTCGGCCGAGGCCAAGAACCTCGAGGCGATCGCGAAGGCGATCGACCAGCACAACGCCGGCTGCCCCTACCCGGCGGCTGAGGTGCGGATGAACCCGTTCGAGGTCGAACGCCTCGGGTGGGAGGAGATCAGGGGGCTGCCGATCGTGCCCGACCCGGAGATCGGGACCGGCCGGTTCCGGATCGTCTGCTCACGCGATATCGACGGCGAGGGGCTCGAGGAGGTCGAGGCGGTCGGCCAGGAGCTCGAGACCGTCATGCCCTCCAACAACTGAGAACGACAGGGTCGAGAGCAGCGAGGATCGAGCAGGTCGAGGACGCAGGGAGGAGGTCAGAGAGAGCGCGCGATCGCGCGTGACCTGCAGACCGCCGACCGACGACGTTGAGATCGACGAGCCTGGCTGCTCAGACCTGGTTCCAGAAGTCGAGGCCCAGTTCCGAGAGCCAGCGTTGGGCTTCGGCGTTCAGCTGGGTCAGTTCACCGGTCCAAATCAGGACGCCCATCGCGATCAGGATCGCCCCGCCGGCGGCGACGATCACGCTGTAGTGGCGTTTGACGACGGCGAAGGCGGTGGTCATCCGAGAGAAGGCGAGGGCGGTCAGAAGGAACGGGATCGCAAGCCCGGCCGAGTAGACCGCGAGCAGGAGCGCGCCGTGACCGGCCGACCCCGAGATCGAGGCGGCGGTCAGGATCGCGCCGAGGGTGGGGCCGATGCAGGGCGTCCAGGCGATCGCGAAGGCGGCGCCGGCGACGACCGGGCCGCCCCTTGCCGGCGCGCTCGAGGAGGCCGTCGACGTGCCACTCGCGGTTCAGGCGCGGGACGAACAGGGCGGCGATGAAGAGGACACCGAGGGCGATGATCATCGCCGCAGCGATCTTGGTCAGTAGCACTTCGTGGTCCTGGAGGGTCGAGCCGAGCCCGGTCGCGGTCAGCCCGAGGGCGATGAAGATCGCCGAGAAGCTGGCGACGAAGAGAAGGCTCGGCCCGAGGACCCGGCGCCAGTTGGCGCTCTCGAGCTCGCCGGCCGAGACGCCGGTGACCGCCGAGAGATAGCCGGGGACGAGGGGTAGCACGCAGGGGGAGAGGAACGAGACCACCCCGGCGGCGAGGGCCGCGAAAACACCCACCCCGGCGGCGGGATCGCTGCTTATCTCGGCGATCGTCACAACCCCTTAGGGTACTTAGACTGGCCCCGCTGATGGCCGAGGCAGCGACAGCACCGCTGTTCGGGATCGGGCCCGCCCAGCCCGGGCCGGCGATTCGGCGCGGGCTGCTGCTGGCGGTGCCGGTGGGCGTCCTGCTCCTGCTCGAGCTGGGGCTGGAAGCCGACTCGAAGGGCGCAATCGCGACCGGGGCGCTGCTCGTCGGCTTCGTCGGGACTCGACACGCCGGCGCTCGCCCGCTCCGGGTGGCAGCTGGCGCTGGCGCCGCTGGTCGGGGCCGCGGCGGCCCTGGGCACGCTGACCGCAAACTCGGCCGTGCTCGCGGTCGCCTCGCTGACGATCGTCGGGGTCCTCGCCGGATACTGCACCTCGGTCTCGCCCCGGTTCGGGATCGCGGGGCTCAACGTCGCTCTCTCGCTCCTGATCACCCAGGGGCTGCCGGTCGACGCCGGCGACGCGGGCGCGGCGCTCCTCCTGGGAACGCTGGGTGGGCTGGCCCAGTCCGCCTTCAGCCTGATCGTCTTTCTCGCTGGGGAACGGCGTCGCGACGAGGGCGAGAACCGCTGGAACGAGGCGACGGCGAGGGAGGCGCTTCGCGCCAACCTGACCCCGCGCTCGCCGAGCCTCCAGCATGGTCTTCGACTCGGAATCGCGCTCGGGACCGGCGTCGCCGCCTACTGGATGCTGGACTTTTCCGAACACGGCTTCTGGATTCCGCTCACCATCCTCTTCGTCCTGCGGCCCGAGTACGGGACGACCTTCGACCGGCTGGTCCTGCGGGGGACCGGCACGGTCGTCGGCCTGGTGCTGGCGACGGCGCTCTCGGAGTGGCTGGCAGGCGATGGGGTTGCGATCGCGGTCGTGTTGATGGTGGCGACCGGGCTCGCCTACGGGATGCTCACCGTCCAGTACGCGCTGTTCACGACGGCGATCACGACCTATGCGGTGCTGCTCGCCGACACCCTCGGCGGCCCCGCCGTCGAAGATGCCGCGAAGCGCGGTGTCGCGACCCTGGTCGGAATCACGATCACCCTCGCCCTCTTCCTGCTCTGGCCGACCCCGGAGGGCGAGGGCTCCGGCCGGCAGAAGTTCGTCACCTGGACCCGCGCGCGCCGTTCCCATTCGGCGTGACGAAACGGGTGTCCTCGGGCCCCGGACGCAGGATCAGGACCTCGGTCGGGGCCTTTTCCAGCAGCCAGACCAGGTCGTCGCCGGAGAGGCCGCCGCCCTGGGCCGCGGTCGCGGGGACGACGACGCGATCGAACTCCTCTTCATCGAGCAGCCGCTTGAGGGCGTGGCGGTAGGAGCGGCCGCGCTCGACCCTGGAGTCGACGGCGACGTCCTGCGACGTCGCCCGCTGCTCGATCGCCTCCAGCATCGGCATCGCCTTCGCTGCCTCAGCCGGGATCGAGCAATCAAGCGGGAGCTGCTTCGGGACCTCCGCCAGGTAGGCGGGCATCAGGACCGCGCCCTCGGCTCGGGCGAGGCGGAGCGCGGCGTCGACCGCGCGGCGCGAGATCGCCGTGCCGGTGAACGGGAGGAGGATCTGGTGGACCTGATCCGGGCGCTCCGAGGGCCGCCCCTGGCGGCGCGAGCGGGCGATCAGGTAACCGCCGACGAGGCCAAGCACCAGCGCGACACCGATCAGTGGCCGCTCAATGGGCATTCTCGACCGTCCTTGCGGCCGCGGCTGGCGACGATCCGGACGTCGACGCCGGGCGGGGTGGCCCGCATCAGACGCTGTGGCAGTGGCTCCCGCAGCCGCCCGAGCCCGCGCTGTGGCTCTGACTCGCCGACCATCACATAGGTGATCCCGCGCTCGCGGATCGTCTCCGCGGCGCCGCGCACCAGGTCGTCGCTCTCCTCGATCAGGAAGTTGGCGCCGAGCACCGAGGCGAGCTGGCGCAGCGCTGTCACCTGGCGCCCGACCTCGCCCTCGATCGCGACGCCGGGCGGCTTCACCCAGAGAAGATCGAGCCCGGTACCGAGCCGTTGCGCAGAGCGCCAGGCGCGGCGTGCGAGGCGCTGCGAGGAGGGCTGAGGGCGAACAAGGGCGAGCACGCGCTCGCCGATCGCCTGCGGGGTCTCGGAGGAGAAGCGCTCGCGCCGGGTCCCCACCGGCTCCTCGACCACCAGGCGCTTGGCCTCGACCTCGCTGGGCGACCTGACGCAGCGCGACCTCCCGCAGCGAGAGCAGGTTTTCGACGGTGAAGAAGTTGTTCAGCGCCGCCTCGATGTTCTCGCCCGGGTAGATCTTGCCGGCGCGGAGGCGCTCGATCAGCGCCTCGGGGGTGAGGTCGATCAGCACCACCTCGTCGGCCTCGCCGAGCACGGCGTCGGGGATCGTCTCGCGGACGCGGGTGCCGGTCAGCTCGGTGACCTGGTCGTTCAGCGACTCGAGGTGCTGGACGTTGACGGTCGAGAAGACGTCGATCCCCGCCGCCAGCACGTCGCGAACGTCCTCGAAGCGCTTCTCGTGCTCGACGCCGGGGGCGTTGGTGTGCGCGAGCTCGTCGATCAGCGCCAGATCGGGATTACGCCGCAGCAGCGCCGGCAGGTCCATCTCCTCGAGCTCGGCGCCGCGGTAGGAAACCTGGCGCCGGGAAATCGACTCCAGGCCCTCGGCAAGCGCCGAGGTCTCGGCCCGGCGGTGGGGCTCCATGTACCCGATCGCGACGTCGCGGCCAGCGTCCTGTTCGGTGTGGCCTTCCTGCAACATCCGGTACGTCTTTCCAACACCGGCGGCCATTCCGATGAAGACCTTGTGGTGTCCGCTCGAGCCGGTCAAGCCCCCAGCAGATTGTGGATGACGAGGTCGATGAGTTTGATTCCGATGAAGGGCGCGATCAGGCCTCCGAGTCCGTAGATCAGCATGTTGCGCCGCAGCAGCGCCGTGGCGCCGATCGGGCGGTAGCGGACCCCTCGCAGGGCGAGTGGCACCAGCAACGGGATGACCAGGGCGTTGAAGACGATCGCCGAGAGGATCGCCGACAGCGGCGTGCCGAGGTTCATGATGTTCAGAGCGTCGAGCGGGCCCCTTTCCCCGGGATGCGCGGCGTAGGTGAAGGCGAATATCGCCGGCAGGATCGCGAAGTACTTGGCGACGTCGTTGGCGATCGAGAACGTGGTGAGTGCCCCGCGGGTGATCAGCAGCTGCTTGCCGATCTCGACGATCTCGATCAGCTTCGTTGGATTGGAGTCGAGGTCGACCATGTTCCCGGCCTCGCGCGCCGCCTGGGTGCCGGTGTTCATCGCGACCCCGACGTCGGACTGGGCGAGGGCGGGGGCGTCGTTGGTCCCATCGCCGGCCATCGCCACCATCCGACCTTCGCCCTGGTGGGTGCGGATCAGCTCCAGCTTCTGCTCCGGAGTCGCTTCCGGCAGGAAGTCGTCGACGCCCGACTCCTCGGCGATCTTCGCCGCGGTGAGGCGGTTGTCGCCGGTCACCATCACGGTGCTGATCCCCATCCGCCTCAGCTCGTCGAAGCGGGCGCTCATCCCCTCCTTGACGATGTCCTTGAGGTAGACGACGCCGAGGACGTGATTGTCGCGGCAGACCGCCAGCGGCGTTCCTCCCTCGCGGCCGATCAGGTCGAGCTGTTCCTGCAGCGCGGCCGGAGGCCGCCCACCCTGGCCTTCAACGAACCGGATGATCGCGTCACCCGCGCCCTTTCGGTATTCGTTGCCGTTGACGTCGACCCCGCTCATCCGGGTTTCGGCCGAGAACGGGACGAAGTGCGCCTCGTGCGATTTCAGCTCGCGCTCGCGAATCCCGTACTCGGTCTTGGCGAGGACGACGATCGAGCGGCCCTCCGGGGTCTCGTCGGCGAGCGAGGAGAGCTGGGCCGCTTCGGCGAGCTCGGATTCCTCGATCCCCGGCATCGGGATGAACTGGGTCGCCTCGCGGTTGCCGAGGGTGATCGTCCCGGTCTTGTCGAGGAGGAGGACGTCGACGTCGCCCGAGGCCTCGACGGAGCGGCCGGAGAGAGCGAGGACGTTGTGGCGGACGAGGCGGTCCATGCCGGCGATCCCGATCGCCGAGAGCAGGGCGCCGATCGTGGTCGGGATCAGGGCGACCAGAAGCGCGATCAGGGTGACGACCGAGGCGTCGGTGTTCGAGAACTCGGCGAATGGGCGCAGCGTCACGACGACCATCAGGAAGATCAGGGTGAGCCCGGCAAGGAGAATGTTGAGCGCGATCTCGTTCGGCGTCTTGCGCCGCTCGGCGCCCTCGACCAGGGCGATCATCTTGTCGAGGAAGCTCTGACCGGGGTCCTGTGTGATCTCGACGACGATCCGGTCCGAGAGGACCCGGGTGCCGCCGGTGACGGCACTGCGGTCGCCACCCGACTCGCGCACGACCGGGGCCGACTCGCCGGTTATCGCCGACTCGTCGACCGAGGCGATGCCTTCGATCACGGTCCCGTCACCGGGAATCGACTCGCCAGCCTCGACGACCACGACGTCCCCGCGCCGGAGCTCGGAGGCTGCCTTGTCGCCGCCGTCGCGGAGATGGGCGACGGTCTCGGTCCGCATCGAGCGCAGGGCGTCGGCCTGCGCCTTGCCGCGGCCCTCGGCAAGGGCCTCGGCGAAGTTGGCGAAGATCACGGTCAGCCAGAGCCAGACCGAGATCGAGAACGCGAACCAGGCCGGGTCGTCGCCGCCGCCGAGCGGCGGCCCGCCGAAGAGCTGGATCAGCCAGCCGCCGGTCGTGATCAGGGCGCCGATCTCGACCACGAACATCACCGGGTTCCGGACCTGATGGCGCGGGTCGAGCTTGCGCAGCGAGTCGAGCGTGGCCCGCACCATGATCGACCGGTCAAAGAGCGAGCGGGGCTCGTTGCGAAGGTTCTGATCGGTCATGTCGTGCCTTCTCTTCCTCAACCGCGATGTTCAGCTTCACGACGTTGACGCCCGACTCGCCGAAGAGGCCGAGGAAGCGACCGTCGGTGTTCTCGGAGATGAGGTCCATGACGCGCTGCAGCGGGATGTGGCGCACCGCGGCGACGCGGTGGGCCTGGATGCGCGCGTTGGCCTCGGAGATGTGAGGGTCGACCCCGGAGGCGGAGGTGCTGACGGCGTCGACGGGGACGTCGGCGGCGGTCAGGCCGGGGTTGTACGGCCCCTCGAGCTTCAGGTAGGCGTTCAGCGTTTCTTCCATGAATTCGGACAGTTCCTTGCTGTTGGGGCCGAGGTTGTTGAAGTAGGTGACGTCGGCGCTGTAGCCGGTCACCGACGGGCGGCCCTGGAAGAAGGCAGGATCGGGTTCAAGTTCAGGTTCGCCTTCTTCGTCGAGCTTCGGCATGCCGTTCGCACCGATCACCGGCCGGCTGAAGTCCTGGCCGATCAGCTTCGATCCGACGACCTTGCCGTTGACCTCGATCTTGCTCCCGTTCGAGGCGCTCGGAAAGAGGACCTGGGCGACGCCGGTGGTGATGAGCGGGTAGGCGACGCCCAGCGTCAGGGTCAGGAACACGATCGCGATCGTGGCTGTGATCAGGTCTTTGCGAAGTCCGGTCATCGAGAACCTCTTTCACCCACGCTCCGCTCACGGAAAATCAGATATGGACGTTCGCTTCGCATGGGTTCAGAACAGTTGGTCGGTCAGGCCGTTGACGACGGGCCCGAGCAGGAATGCGGGGAAGAAGGTCAGGGCGGCGACGACGACGACGACGCCGATCAGGAGCACGACGAAGGTGGGGGAGTCCGAGCGGAACGTGCCGGCACCGGCGGGTGCGATCTTCTTGCCGGCGAGCGATCCGGCGACGCCGAGCGCCGCGATCATCGGCAGGAAGCGGGCGAGGATCATGATCAGCCCGCCGAGCAGGGTGGCGAAGCTGAACGCTTCCGAGCCGCCGTTGCCGGGCGGGTGAGGCTGGATGAAGCCGGTGTAGCCGGCGAAGGCCGAGCCGTTGTTGTTGGCCTGCGACATGTAGGCGTAGAGCGATTCTGAGAATCCCTGCGGCCCGGCGTTGTAGATCGATTGGGTCCCGTCCGGGCTGGCCACCGCGAGGGCGGTGCCGATCAGCACCAGCAGCGGAGTCACCAGGACTCCGACGAGGACCAGCTTCACCTCCCTCGACTCGATCTTCTTGCCGATGAACTCGGGAGTGCGGCCGACCATCAGGCCGGCGATGAAGACGGTCAGGAGGACGAGCAGGAGCATGTAGTAGAGGCCCGACCCGACCCCGCCGAAGATCACCTCGCCGGTCGAGAGGTTCGCGGTCGGGACCAGGCCGCCGATCCCGGTCAGCGAGTCGAAGGCGGCGTTGACGGCGCCGCAGGAGGTGACGGTCGTGACCGCGGTCCACAGCGACGAGTCGGCGATCCCGAAGCGCTGGTCCTTGCCCTCCATGTTGCCACCTGTGGAGCCGTCGAATGCGTGGGTGAGGACTCCGGCGTGGTGCTGCGCCGGTGAGCCGTGCTGCTCGGCGACATAGACGACGCTGACGGCGACGATGAACATCAGCATCATCGCGATGTACAGGGCCCAGCCCTGGCGCCGGTTGCCGACCATTTGTCCCGAACGTGTAGGTGAGAGCGGCGGGGATCATCAGGATCAGCAGCAGCTCGAGGAGGTTGGTCAACCCGTTCGCGTTCTCGAACGGGTAGGAGCTGTTGACGTTGAAGAAGCCGCCGCCGTTTGTGCCGAGCTCCTTGATCGCCTCCTGGGAGGCGACGGGCCCCAGCGCCATCGTCTGGGTGCCGCCGGCGATCGTGTGGATGACCTGTGAGCCGTCGAGGGTCTGGATCACGCCCTGGGAGACGAGGACCAGGGCCGCGACGAAGGAGATCGGCAGCAGGATGAAGAGCGAGATCCGGACCAGGTCGGCCCAGAAGTTGCCGAGGGCCGTCACGCTGCGCGCGGCGAATGCCGCGGATCACAGCCGCCAATACCGCTATCCCGACCGCGGCGGAGACGAAGTTCTGCACCGCGAGCCCGGCCATCTGGGAGAAATAGGTGAGTGTCGTTTCGCCGCCGTAGTACTGCCAGTTGGTGTTGGTGACGAACGACGAGGTCGTGCTGAAGCTGAGGTTCCAGGGCCCGGAGTCGAAACCCTCGGGATTGAACGGCTGGATGCTCTGGGTGCGAAGGATCAGGTACAGCATCAGCCACGACAGCAGGCTGAAGACGATGGTCGAGCGGGCGTATGCCTTCCAGTCCTGCTCGGTGTCGGGCCGCACACGCAGCACCCTGTAGGTGAAGCGCTCGATTGGCCCGAACACCGGGGACAGGAAAACCCGTTCGCCCTGGAAGACCCGGGCGATGTAGGCGCCGAGCAACGGCACCAGCGCCGTGAGGACGATCAGGAAGACGATGATCTGAACCCAGCCCTGGGTCATCAGAGGCTCTCCCCGCGAAGCAGCGCGTAGCAGAGGTAGGCGAATACCAGGGCCGAGACGATCAGCCCGAACAGCTCCGCCGCGCTCATACCCTCTCCAGCGCTCCGATCACCGCATACAGAAGTGCGAAGGCGATCAGCGCCAATGCGATCGAGACGAGATCCATGGGTCGATTCTGCGACCGGACCCCGTCAAGGCCGCATGAACTTCGCGGCCGGCCCGCATACAGATTTCGTGAAGACCGCTCTAGGCGGCGAAGCGGTAGCCGACTCCCGGGTCGGTGCGGATGTAACGGGGCCCGTCCTCGGGCTCGATCTTGCGGCGGAGGTTGGCGATGTGGGCGCGCAGCACCTGGAGGTCGTCTTCGTACTGGACGCCCCAAACCTCGACCAACAGGTTGCGGTGGGTCATCAGCCGGCCCCTGTTCACCGCCAGCGTGCGCAGCAGCTCGAACTCGGTCGGCGTCAGGTGGACCTCCTCGCCATCACGGCGGACGCTGCGCGCGGCAAGGTCGATCTCGATTCCGTCGGCGCTGATCAACGGCTCGCTCGCCTCGGGTGTGGCCCGGCGCAGCGCGGCCTCGAGCCGGGCGATCAGCTCCGGCGGCCCGAACGGCTTCGTTACGTAGTCGTCGGCGCCGGCGGCGAGAGCCCTCACCTTTTCGTCCTCCTCGCCGACCGCGGAGAGGACGATGATCGGGATCTCGCTCCACTCGCGCAGGCGCTCGGTCACCTCGACGCCGTCGATGTCAGGAAGCATCAGATCGACGATCGCCGCCGCCGGCGGGCCGACCGCCGCCGCGTCGAGTGCCTCCTCGCCGCTGCTCGTCATCACCGCCTCGTAGCCGGCGTCCCGGAGAATCACCCGCAGCGCACGGAGGATCTGTGGCTCGTCGTCGCAGACGAGGACCCGTGGGGCATCGTTCAAGGCCCGTCCCCCGTGACCGGGTCGAAGGAGACGACGAAGGCCGAGCCCTGGCCGGGGAGGGACTCGATCGCGATCGCTCCGCCGTTTGCCTCGACGAACCCCCTTGCGATCGGGAGGCCGAGGCCGGACCCGCCGCCGCCGCCGTTGGCTCGATAGAAGGGTTCGAAAATACGCTCCCACTCGGATTCGGGGATTCCCGGGCCCTGGTCGACAATCCTGACGATGACCCTGCCCTCGACCAACCGGCACTCGGCGAGGACGGGTCCACCGCCGCTGTGGCGGACTCCGTTCTCGATCAGGTTGGCGAACGCCCGCTCGAGCTGGGCCGGATCGGCGCGCAGGGCCGGCAGGTCGGTCGCGCCGGCGATCCGGAAGTCATCGTTGCCGAGCTTGAGCGATTCCCGCGCCGCCTCGAGCACCTCGGCGAGGTCGACCTGCTCGCGGTGAGGCTCGGCCTTGCCCGTCTCGAGTCGCGAGACGTCGAGCAGGTTCTCGACAAGGCGCGAGAGGCGCTGACCCTCGCCGACGACGGCCTCGCTCAGCTCGGTGCGCTCCACGTCGGTCAGGTTCGGCGAGTCGAGCGCGGCGCCCGCCGCGATCACCGAGGTGAGCGGGGTTCGCAGGTCGTGCGAGACGGAGCGCAGGAGCGCCGTCTTCAGCTCGTCGCTGCGGCGCAGCGCCTCTGCTTCGATCACCTCGGCCTGCATCCGCTCGCGCTCGAGGGATAGCTGTTCGAGCTCGGCCCGGGCGCGGTCGGCTGCCTCGCGCTCGGTTTCGGCCTCGGCGGCCCGATGGCGGGCTGCGTCGGCCAGCGAGGAGGCGACCAGTGCCGTCACCACGTAGACGCCGACCGCCAGCCAGTTCTGACTATCGGCGATCGTGAACTGGCCGGTGGGGGGGAGGTGGAACCAGTTGAACGCGGCCGCGCTCAGGACCGAGGTCAGGGCCCCCATCCAGAACCCCCAGTAGCTCGAGACCAGCAGCACCGCCAGCAGGTAGAGGACACCGGTCGAGACGACCGGGACGTGGCCGCGAACGGCGAAGATCACGCCGGTGATAGCCGCGATCGAGACGGCCATCGTCGCCACCCCAACCCAGATCGAGCTACTCGGTCTCATCCCTTGACAAGGCTAGTCCGAATAAGTCTGTAAATTGCCTGGCTGACCAGCCAATCAGCTTTAGGAGTGACTTTGAGCAACCGCACGTTCGTAATCGGGGTCGGGATGACGAAGTTCGAGAAGCCCGGCACCAAGGAGGGCGACTACCCGGATTGGGCCAAGGAGGCGGGGGAGAAGGCGCTCGCCGACGCCGGGATCCCATATGAGGACGTCGAGCAGGCCTTCGCGGGCTATTGCTACGGCGACTCAACCTACGGCCAGCGGGCGCTTTACCAGCTGGGGCTGACCGGGATTCCCGTCGTCAACGTCAACAACAACTGCTCGACCGGGTCCTCGGCGCTCTTTCTCGCCCGTCAGGCGGTCAAGGGCGGCCTCGCCGATTGCGCGCTCGCGGTCGGCTTCGAGAAGATGGAGCCGGGCAGCCTGGGCGTCAAGTACACCGACCGCACCAACGCACTCGACAAGCACGCGATGCGGATGTTCGAGATCCGCGATCCCGAGCAGTCGCCGCCGGCGCCGCAGATGTTCGGCAACGCGGGCCGCGACCACATGGACAAGTACGGGTCCAACGCCGACCACTTCGCCTGGATCGGGTGGAAGAACCACAAGCACTCGGTCAACAACCCCTACGCCCAGTTCCAGGACGAGTACACGATCGAGGACATCAAGGCGGCGAAGATGATCCACGACCCGCTGACCAAGCTCCAGTGCTCGCCGACCTCGGATGGGTCGGCCTGCGCGATCGTCGCCTCCGAGAGTTATGTCGACTCGCACGACCTCTGGGGCCAGGCGATCGAGATCGCCGGCCAGTCGATGATCACCGACCTCTCCTCGACCTTTGCCGAGGACACCGACTGCATGAAGATCGTCGGCTCCGACATGTCGAAGACCGCGGCGGAGCAGGCTTATGCCGAGGCCGGTGTGAGCCCTGAGGAGATCGACGTCTGCGAGCTTCACGACTGCTTCAGCGCCAACGAGCTCATCACCTATGAAGCGCTCGGATTTGCGGCGGAGGGCGAGGGACACAGGCTGGTCGAGTCCGAAGCGACCACCTACGGCGGCGACGTCGTCGTCAACCCCTCCGGCGGGCTGATCTCCAAGGGCCATCCGCTCGGGGCGACCGGTCTCGCACAGTGCTCGGAGTTGACCTGGCAGCTGCGCGGCGAAGCCGACAAGCGTCAGGTCGACGGGGCCAAGGTGGCCCTTCAACACAACATCGGCCTCGGCGGCGCCGCCGTGGTCACCGTCTACAAGCCGGCTGCCTGAGGGCGCCGGATCGAGGAGGTAGTTGATGGCTAAGGAGCGTCGGTCACTCAGCGGGAAGGTCGTGGCGATCACCGGCGGTGCGCGTGGTATCGGCAGGTCGACCGCCCAGGCACTCGTCCGCAAAGGGTGCCGGGTCGCGATCGGCGACCTCGACCTCGGATTGGCGGAGGAGGCCGCCGCCTCGCTCGGCGGGGGCGTCGTCGCGCTGCCGCTCGACGTCACCGACCGCGCTTCGTTCACCGCCTTCGTCGACGAGGCCGAACGGCAGCTGGGCCCGATCGACGTCCTGGTCAACAACGCCGGGATCATGCCCGTGACCCCGCTCGTCGATGAGGCCGACGACTCGATCCGCCGCCAGCTCGACATCAACCTCTACGGCGTCATCGTCGGGTCCCAGCTCGCGATCGAGCGGATGCGGCCGCGGGGAACCGGCCAGATCGTCAACGTCGCCTCCTCCGCCGGCAAGGTCGGCGTCCCGGGGATCGCCACCTACTCGGCGACCAAGCACGCCGTCGTCGGCCTCTGCGAGGCGATGCGCCATGAACTTCGCGGCTCCGGGGTCGAGGTCTCGGTCGTGATGCCGGTGCTCGTCAACACTGCGCTGACCGAAGGGATCTCCTCCCGGGCCGGAGTCGAGGAAGTCGAGCCGGAGGACGTCGCGAAGGAGATCGTCGACGCGCTCGAGCTGCGTCGCTTCGACGTCTACGTTCCGCGCAAACTGCAGGCGACGATCGTCGGTGGCCACCTGCTGCCGCGGCGGGTCCGCGAGGCGGTCGCCCGCTTCATGGGCGTCGACAAGGTGATGACCGATTCCACCGGGGATCGTCGCGCCTACGAGGAGCGCGCCGCGGCGAGTCGCTCCGCTGCCGGTGACGCCGCCGCCACCGAGGCGGAGGCCGAGACCGCGGCCGCTCAGCGCGACGCGGCCTAGGCACAGCGCATAGGCTCGGCTCCAAACCATGGGCCGCATCTACAACGCCACCTGGGGGAGGGGCTTCTCGGCCCTCTATGACAGGCTGATGAAGCGGACCGAGGAGGCGGGCTTTCGGGACATGCGGCGTCAGGCGCTCGCTCCCGCAAGCGGCCGCACCGTCGACATCGGCAGTGGGACGGGTGGCAACCTCGGGCTCTACCCGGACTCGGTCACCGAGCTCGTCTTCGCCGAGCCGGACCCGCACATGATCAAGAGGCTGCGGCCGAAGGTCCGCGGAGCCGGTCTCGACGCGGAGGTCATCCAGGCGCCGGCCGAGGCGCTGCCGTTCGAGGACTCGAGCTTCGACACCGCCGTCTACACCCTCGTCCTCTGCACGGTCCCCGATGCGGCCGCGGCCCTCGCCGAGACGGCACGGATCCTGAAACCGGGTGGAAAGCTCCTGTTCGTCGAGCACGTCCGCTCCAAGGACCCAGGCGCCGCGCGCTGGCAGGACCGGCTGGAGGGCCCCTGGCGGTTCTTCGCCGACGGCTGCCACTGCAACCGCGACACCGTCTCCGCGATCGAGGCCGCGGGGTTCACCCTCGAGGGCGCCTCGGAGGCCGAGCTGCCGCAGGCCCCACCGCTGATCAGGCCCGCCGTGCTGGGCAGCGCCACCCTTCGCGCCTGATCCAACGCACGATAATGACGGTTATGTGAACCTGGGGTCAGGCCGCGGCTTCGATCGCTTCTTCGAATTCCCCCAGGCTTCCCAGGGTTCCGAGCGGTTCCAGGCCCTTCGTCCCCGGCCCTTCGACCGCAAACGACGGCGTGCCCCCGAACCCGAGGCGTTGGGCTTCGGCGGCCGTCCCCTGGACCACGGCGCCGACCCGCCCGGATTCGCGATCCTGGTCCCAGCGCGGGATGTCGGCGACCTTCGCGCCCTTGGCGATGGCTTTCAGGAAGTCTTCGGTGACGTAGCCGCTGTTCTCGACCCCCTGGTTCTTGTAGAAGAGCTCGATGAACTCCCAGCCGCGGTCCTGTTCGCCGGCCGCGACCGCCGCCGTGGCTGCGGTTTCCGATTCTTCCCCGAGGATCGGGAAGCTCCGGTACTCGATCTTCGCTTCGCCGGTGCGAACCTCCGAGGCGATCAGTTCGGGCAGCACCTTGACCGCAAAGTCCCGGCAAACAGGGCATTGAAGATCGCCAAACTCAACAAGGGTCACCTTCGCGCTCGAGTCGCCGAGCGTGAGGCCGTCCTGCGGAATGTTGACGAGGTTGCGTTCGACTTCGGCGACGTTCTCGAGCGAGGTGTCGCCACCGCTCGTCTGATTCTGGCTGACGACGACGAGCACCGCGACGACGACGATCGCTAGGAAGGCGGCGGCGCTGCCGAGCTTGATCAGCCGCTGGCGGCGCTCCGCCACGGCGGCCTCGTCCTGGCGTTGAATGCGCTCCTCACGCCGCTTCTCGCGGTCCTTCTTGGCACTCATGGCAAATCCTCCCGCTTCGCTCCCTCACAAAGAATCAGATATGCATGTTCGGTCGCTGCCGCGCTCATGGCTGCCTCCCTGTGTAGCTGAGCATCCGGACCGTGTTGAGCCCGAACAGGATCGTCATCAGGATCGCGCTGATCACGCACCACTGGCAGATCGCGTCGATCACGAAAAGCTCGAGGTAGGTCAGGTAGACGCTGTACCCGAATCCGGTCAGCGAGAGCGCGAACCCCCCGATTCGGGCGAGGTCGCCGCGAAGGACCGATGTCGCCAGCAGCCCGACGTAGCCGACGACCCCGAGCACGGCGACGTTGATGCCCGCCAGGTGCGCGTAGGCGCTTTCGGCGACCGTCTCGCAGCCGCCGCCGCCGGCGATGCATGCCGGGGCGCCGCCGCCGGACTCGGCGATCGCGATGTATGTGGCGACGCCGATCCCGAACGCGGCGACGAACGTGCTCACTGCACGCAGGGTTCCCTCGCTCGGTGCGGACATCGACGCGAGCCTATGCGCTCTCTCTTAGCGGGGTCTGAACAGGCGGCCGAGGCGGCCCTTCTTCTTGCCGGGGAGGCTCGGATTCTCAGGTGGGCCGAGCTCGGCGGCTTCCTGGGAGTTGATCGTCAGGGTGACCGCGCGCTCTGCCGTCCTCGCGACCTCGGGCGCGTCGGCGAACCGGGGCCTGCCATCGATGCCCTTGAAGACGACCCCGTCGAAGATGTTCTCGCGGCTGTTGTCGAGCATCTCGACGACGCGGCCGACCTCGACTCCGTCGGACCCGTAGACGGATGTGCCGCGCGGCACCGCCATGTAGTGGATCGGGTTGCCCTCGTCCATCGGCGGAAGCCTAGTGAATGAAATCCGCGATCTCGCGCGAGAGCTTCCCGCCCTGCCAGGCCAGCGGCGAGTCCCCCTCCTCCTCGACGATCAGCCGCGCCTGCGGAAGGTGCTCGGCGTAGGCCTCGGCGACGGCTCGGGGATGCCCGGGGTCGGCGCCGTCATGGCTGGCGACGACGAGTGCCGGGACCTCGAGTGCGTCGAGGTCGGAGAGCGACGGGAACGGCCGCGAGCGGGAGACGTCGCGGATCGCGTCGACCAGGGCCTCGGGGTGGCGGTGGAGCAGCATCCGTTCTCGGGTGATCCGGACGATCGTCTCGTGCCAATCGGGCTTGGTCTCCTGGTGCTCGCCGACGTAGGTGACGAAGCCCTCGACGCCCCCGTCGCGGAGCGAGTCGGCCAGGCCGTCCCAGTACTCGAGGCGCTCCGGCGGGACCTCGCCCGCGTGGACGGGCCCGATCACCACCAGCCCGGTGAGACGCTCGGGATGGCGGAGCGCGTAGGCGACGGCGGTGTGGGCCCCCATCGAGTGGCCGCCGAGCACGAAGGGCCCGTCGCCCGCCGTCGCCGCCACCACCGACTCGAGATCGCCGACCAGCTCCGGGTATCCATAACCCCGCCCGGCGGGGGCGGGGTCGGACTCGCCGTGCCCGCGAGCGTCGTAGGTGATGACGGTGCGGCCGGCGCGCTCGAGCGCCCGCGAGCCGTGGACCACGTAACGACGGGTTGCGGTGATGCCGTGACAGAGGACGACCGCCGGCCCCTCCCCGGTGTGCTCGCCGCGAATCTTCAGCCCGTCGCCGGCCTCGAACTGGACCGGCTCGGATGCCATCAGCCGACCGTGGCGAGCGCCCGCTCGATGTCTCCGACCGACTGGTAGCTGGCGCCGCTCCGCGAGGTGTGCCGGTAGCGGATCGTCCCCTCGCCGTCGACGATGAAGATCGAGCGCATCACGTAGGAGCCGCCCGGCTTGACCGAGAGCCCGACCACCCGGGCCAGCGGCGAGGCCCAGCCGACGGTCCCGTAGCGCTTCGAGACCGTCAGGTCCTCGTCGGCCAGCAGCGGCACGTTCAGTTCCTTCTCCTGGGTCCAGCGCTCGTGCGACTCGACCGACTGGGGCGAGATCCCGATCACCTCGGCGTCGAGCTGGTCGAGCCGATCCGCGTTGTCGCGGTAGGAGCAGAACTGAGCCGTGCAGACCCTTGTCGCGTCGCCCGGGTAGAAGGCGATCACGAGGTTGCCGCCGCGGTAGTCGGCGAGCCGGTAGGTCCTGCCTCCCGTTCCGTGGAGCTCGAACTCCGGTGCCTGGTCCCCGACGTCGACCTTCGCCATGGGGAAAGCCTAGACCCGCGGCTCAGCCACGTTCGATTTCGATCTTGTCGATCAGGACCGTCTGTTTCGGTTTTTCTTCCGGGGTCCCGAGTTCGGCGATCCGTTCGACGACGTCCATGCCCGCGCTGACACTGCCGACGAGGGCGTATTCGGGCGGCAGGCCCGCGTCGGCGCCGACGACGACGAAGAACTGGCTGCCGGAGCGTCCGGGCGGCTCGGCGCCGCTCTTTGCCATCGCGACGACCCCCTTGGTGTAGGAGAGGTTCGCCGGCGGCTTCTCGTCGACGCTGTAGCCGGGCCCGCCGGTGCCGTCGCCTTTCGGGTCGCCCCCCTGGATCACGAATTCGGGGACCACCCGGTGGAAGGTGAGTTCGTCGTAGAAACCTTCTTCGGAGAGGAAGACGAAGGAGTTGACGGTCTTCGGCGCGCGGCTGGAGTCGAGGGCGATATCGAATGTCCCGCAGCTGGTTTCGACGACCGCAGTCAGGGCTTCGCCCTTCTTCACGGTCTGCTTCGGGGCCTTGAAGCTGACGTTCTTCGGTCCGGGCGCTTCGACTTCTTCGCAGCCCTCGGCGCCGGCCGAGCCGCCGCCGCCGCTGTCTCCGCCGCTGCGCCCGATCAGGATCGCCGCGACGATCCCGATCGCGACCACCGCGAAGACGCCGAGGATGATCAGCCGCTGGTCGACCTTCCGCCCCTCTGTCCCCTCCTCACTCATCGCAAATTCTCGCGCTTCGCTCCCTCGCGAAGAATCAGATATGGACACTCGGTCGCTGCCGCGCTCATCGACGCGGAAGCCTAATTGGAATGATCGGAGGGTGTCGTCGGACGCGCAAGCGGGAAGCTCACGCCGGATCCTCGTGATCGGCCGGGCGATCAACGGGGCGGTTGTCCGGGCGCCTTGGCTGTGGCCGATCATGCGGGGGCCCGTGCGGCGGTTCTTCGGGGAGCGCGCGTCGATCTGGGATCAGCGGACCGGGGCCGGCTCCGTCGCCCACCTCGAGCCGCTCGCCGCCGCGGTCCTTCACGTTTCTCCCGCTCCGGAACGGATCCTCGACATCGGTTGCGGGACCGGCGAGGGAACGCTCTTTCTCGCCCGTGAGTTCCCCCAGGCACGGGTCCGGGGCGTCGACCTCTCCGAGGAGATGATCCACGCCGCGGTCGCAAAGGTCGGGCTCGACCCCGAGGGCCGGGTCGCGTTCAGGGTCGGCGACGCCTTCTCCCTCCCCTACCCCGAGGACTCCTACGACCTCGTCACGATGCTCAACGTGCCCCCGTTCATCGCCGAGGTGGAGCGGGTCCTCCGGCCTGGCGGCCAGGTGATCGTCGCCTCGAGCGCGGGGCCGGAAACCGCGTTCCACACCCGGCCCTCGCTCCTGCGCTGGAAGTTCCTCCAGCGCGGAGTCGACCCGGTCGAGATCGGCGAGGCGGGCGCCGGGACGTTCTATGTCGGCCGCCTCGCCGCGCCCTGAGCCGGGAGCGGCGCGAATAGGCTCCGTCGCGATGGAGAGCTTGGGCTTGCCGCTTGTTTTGCTGGTCAATCCCTCCGCCGCCGGCGGCAGGACGTTGAAGCTGCTGCCGCGGATCGAGGCCGCGCTCGACGAGCGCCGGGTCGGGTTCCGGGTCCTCCGGACCAGGGACCTCCAGCACGGCGTCGACGCGGCCCTGCGGGCGGTCGAAGCGAGTGAGCTGCCTGTGGTCGTCAGTGGCGACGGTCTGATCGGCGCGATCGGCGGCGCGATGGCCGGCGCCGAGACCGCGCTCGGGATCATTCCCGGCGGACGCGGCAACGACCTCGCGCGGGTCCTCGATATCCCCGAGGACCCGGAGGGGGCGGTCGAGGTTCTCGCCGCCGGCCACTCGCGGCGGATCGACGTCGGCGAGGCCAACGGCAGGCGCTTCCTCGGCATCGTCAGCGTCGGCTTCGACTCCGAAGCGAACCGCCTCGCCAACGAAACAAAGCTCTTCCGCGGCGGCCTCGTATACGCCTACGCGGCGCTGCGGACACTTGTGGGCTGGAAGCCGGCCAGGTTCACCGTCCGGGTCGACGACGAGCGGACCCGCTTCACCGGGTACTCGGTCTCGGTCGCCAACAGCCGCGCCTTCGGCGGTGGGATGTACGTCGCCCCGGACGCCGAGCTCGACGACGGGCTGTTCGACGTGATCATGGTCGGCGAGGGTGGCAAGCTTCGCTTCGTGGGTAACCTGCCGAAGGTGTTCAAGGGAACCCATGTCGAGCTCGACGAGATCACCGTGTTTCGGGCGCCGCACCTGGAACTGAGCGCCAGCCGCCCGATCCCCGTCTACGCCGACGGCGAGCACCTCACCGACCTTCCGGCGGCGCTCCGCGTCCTGCCGCGCGCCCTCAGCGTGATCGTGCCCCGGCCCCATCCCGGGGACTGAGGTGGGCGCCGTCTTCGGCGCCAAGCGGGCGGCGGCGCGCGCGGTCGGCGCCGCCAGCCGGGCGAGCGGTCGCGGCGGCGGAACGACGCTGCCGGGACGGGTCCTGCTGCGCCTCGCCCCCGACGCGATCTCCCGCCTCGGCTCCGGGCTCGGCCGCGGCGTCACCCTGGTCAGCGCCACCAACGGCAAGACGACCACCGCCGGGATGATCGCCGCCGTGCTCGAGGCCGAGGGGCGCCCCCCGGTCCACAACCGGGCCGGCTCGAACATGACCTGGGGGATCGCGACTGCGCTGCTCGAGCAGGAGGGAAGCGAGGGGCTGTTCGAGGTCGACGAGGCGTGGCTGCCGAAGGTCGCGGCGCAGCTCGACCCGACCCTGATCGTGCTCGGCAACCTCTTCCGCGACCAGCTCGACCGCTACGGCGAGATCGAGACCCTGGCCGACGAGTGGGCGAAGACCGTCGCCGAGCGGGTCGGCCGGACCCGTTTCGTCCTCAACGCCGACGACCCGCTGATCGCCGATCTCGGCCGCGACACGGATGAGCGCCGCCGCGAGGGCGTGGTCTACTTCGGGATCGAGGACGCCTCGCAGGCGCTGCCCGAGCTCCAGCATGCATTCGACGCCAAGCACTGCCGCCGCTGCGGCCACCCCTACGACTACGAGCGGGCGTTCGTCGGCCACCTCGGGCATTACTCCTGCCCAAACTGCGGCGCCGAGCGGCCCGCGCCCGACGTCGCGGCGACGGCGATCGAGCTGCACGGGATGAAGGGCTCGAGCGTGACGATCCGGACCCCGGCCGGCGAGGTCGCCCTCCACCTCCCCCTCCCCGGCCTCTACAACGTCTACAACGCTCTCGCCGCGGTCGCGGCGGGCCTCGAGCTCGGCGCGACCGAGGAGCGGATTCCGGAGGCGCTGGCCACCGCCCGATCGGCCTTCGGGCGGGTCGAGACGATCGAGATCGACGGCAAGTGGACCTCGATCCTGCTGGTCAAGAACCCGGCCGGCGCAAACGAGGTGCTGAGGACTTTGAGGCTCGAGGGCGACGGCGGGCTCGACCTCTGGATCGGGCTCAACGACCGGATTGCCGACGGCCGCGACGTCTCCTGGATCTGGGACGCGGACTTCGAGCTGCTCGGGGGCAGCATCCGGCGGGTGACCTGCGCCGGGACCCGGGCGCCGGAGATGGCGCTGCGCCTGAAGTACGCGGGATGGCCGCAGGACTCGATCCTGATCGAGCCCGACATCGAGCGCTCCCTCGACGCGGCGGTCGCCGCCGCCCCCGAGCAGCTCTTCGCCCTGCCCACATACACCGCCCTCCTCGAGCTGCACCGCCTGCTCTCATCCCGCGGCCTGACCGAGGAGTTCTGGCGATGAACTACGAACACCCGCCCGTCGCGGACGCGACCCCGCCCGTCCCGGACACGACCCCGCCCGTCGCGGACGCGGAAGCGAGCCCGCGAGGCTTCCGGTCATGATGAGCGCGGGCGAGCG
The DNA here is from genome assembly GCA_963805455.1 of uncultured Solirubrobacterales bacterium. Taxonomy (GTDB): domain Bacteria; phylum Actinomycetota; class Thermoleophilia; order Solirubrobacterales; family 70-9; genus VRUE01. The sequence goes on along the minus strand of CAWDUJ010000003.1, from coordinate 67,500 downwards.
AGAGCGGAGCAGACGGGCGGAATTGATCATTTGGCATGACCTCGAGTGCGGCCCCTACGAGGCGGACCTCGCGACCTGGGGTCGGCACGCCGAGGCCGCTGAGGGCCCGATCCTCGACCTCGGCTGCGGCACCGGCCGGGTCGCATTGCACCTGGCCCGATGCGGCCACATTGTCGTCGGACTCGATCGCGACCCGGATTTCGTCGCCGCCTTCAACGGGCGCGCCGCCGGCCTGCCCGCCGAGGCCGTCGCCGCCGACGCGCGCGAGTTCGAGCTCGACCAGCGGTTCGGCCTGGTCCTGGCGCCGATGCAGATCGTGCAGCTGCTCGGCGGCCCGGAGGAGCGGATCAGGTGCCTGGGCTGCGTCGCCCGTCACCTGGCGCCCGGCGGCCTCGCTGCCTTTGCGATCGTCGAGGGCCTCGTCCCGGCTCCTGACGAGGGCCCGCCGCCGCTTCCCGACGCCCGTGAGGTCGACGGCTGGGTCTACTCGAGCCTGCCGCTCGTGACCGGGTTCGACGGCGATCTGATCGTCGCCCGCCGGCTGCGGCAGACGGTCTCCCCCGATGGGGAGCTCAGCGAGGACCTCGACGAGGTGGCGCTCTGGTCGCTCTCGGCGTCCCAGCTCGAAGAGGAGGCCCGGGCCGCGGGCCTCGACCCGGTCGGGCGCGAGGAGGTCGCGGCCAGCGACGACCACATCGGCTCAACCGTCATCCTGTTCGAGGAGGTGTCGTGATGGAGTTGCGGTTGCTGGCGCTGTACCCGGACCAGATGAACATCTACGCCGACCGCGGAAACATCCTCTTCCTGCGGAAAAGGTGCGAGTGGCGAGGGATCGACTTCGATTACGCCGCCGCCGGGCCCGGTGAGAAATTCGACCCCGGCGCCCACGACCTGGTCTACCTCGGCGGTGGCCAGGACCGCGACCAGCGTGCGGTGGCAGCCGACATGGTCGAGACCAAGGGCGAGTCGCTCGCCGCGGCGGTCGACGACAACGCCGTGATGCTCGCCGTCTGCGGCGGTTACCAGCTGCTCGGCCACAGCTACCAGCTCGGCGAGGAGCGGCTGCCGGGGATCGGGCTGGCCGACCTCACCACCGTTCGCGCGCCCGGGCCGCGGCTGATCGGCAATGTCGCGATCGAGGCCGACCTCGGCGAGGGGCCGCGGCTGATCGCGGGCTTCGAGAACCACGGCGGCAGGACATACCTCGGCGAGACCGCGACCCCGCTCGGCCGGGTCGTCGAGGGATTCGGCAACAACGGCGACGACGGTCTCGAGGGCGTCCGCCGCGCCAACCTGATCGGAACCTACCTGCACGGCCCGCTGCTGCCGAAGAACGCCTGGCTGGCAGACCACCTGATCGCGCTGGCACTGGAGCGGCGCTACGGCAACCGCCCTCAGCTCGAGCCGCTCGACGACGACCTCGAGCTCGCCGCGGCCAGCTCGGCCCGCGCGGCCGCGATGCGCAACTGAGTGCGCGTGGGCCGGTTCGGGTAGTTAGACCAACGATGCGAATCCAAGCGACCGCCGGGGCCCTCCTCGGATTCCTTCTCGTCCTGCTCACCGCCGCCCCATCGGCCGGCGCCGCGCCGACCTGCGCCGAAGGCCCGGAAACGGTCGGCAGCGAAATCATCGGCACCCCCTGCGACGACGTGATCCGGATGCCGCGCAACATCACCATCGTCCGCGGCGAAGACGGCAACGACACCCTCTATGGGCAGCGCGGGAACGACAGCCTCTTCGGCGGCGAAGGGAACGACCGCCTCTACGGGGGCGTCGGCGACGACCGTCTCCGCGGCGGGCCAGGCAACGACCGCCTCTCCGGTGGGTTCGGCGCCGACTCGCTCGACGGCGAAGGAGGCGATGACCTCGACCGCGGTGACGCGACGGTCGACAGTATCGGCGACTCCGGTGGCGGGACCGACACGCTCAGCTTTGCGACCGGGGCCACCCCCGGCTTCCCCAACCAGGGCCCGTTCTTCGAAAACGCCGGCTTTCCACCCGATGTCGGCCGCGGCGTCTACATCGACCTCGGCGACAACTTCGCCAACGACGGGCTGGCGCCGTCCGGGGGCGGCGTCGACAGACCGCTCGAACCGGCGAGCGATTTCTCGAGCTTCGAGGTCGTGATCGGGACCCCGTTCGACGACTACATCGTCGGTACCTCGCACGACGAGACCTTCTACGGCGGCGGCGGCGCCGACCTGATCGAAGGCGGCGGCGGGAACGACGTCGCCTGGGGCGGCGCCGAGGGCGACGGCTGCGTCGACGTCGACACGGTCCACGAATGCGAGTCCTCGAGCCAGAGCATCGACCCACGGGACCCCGGCACGACTTCATCCGGAGTGATGGCGCCTCAGACCGGCACGGCACCGGCCCTCTTCCTGTCCGGGACCGACGGGAACGACAATGTCACCACCGCCTACTCGGGGGGGCAGGTCACCTTCACCGTCGGTGGCAATCCCGCGGGGACCTTCCCGCTATCCGAAGCCCCCGACTCGGTCGTCGTCGCCGGGCTCGCCGGCGACGACACGCTCACCGCCACCAACTTTCCCGAGACGACCTCAGTTGTGCTGCTCGGCGGCGAGGAAGACGACCACCTCACCAGCGGCGCCACCGAAGACGCAGTGATCGACGGCGCCGGCAACGACGTCGTCGTCGCCGGCGGCGGCGACGACGCGGTTCCCAACAACAACGGCTCCGACGACCTCAATGCCGGCGACGGCGACGACCTCTTCGTCGACAACGCAGTCTGCGACGGTGATCAGCTCGACGGCGGGCCCGGTCGTGACAACGCAAACTGGGCGAACTTCGGGTCGGCGATCTCGATCGACATGGCGGCAGAAGAGGCCGGACTGGTCGGCGGGGGCGGCCAGCCGATCTGCTCCGGCGGCACCCTCACTTCGCTGACAGGGCTGGAGGACATCGAGGGCACGAGCCTGGCCGACACGATGGTCGGCGATCAGTTCGACAACCAGCTCCTCGGGCGCCTCGGCGCCGACACCTACCACGCCGGCGGCGGCAACGACTCGATCCTCGCCAACTCCGGCACCCCCGGTCCCGACCCCGACGCGGTGATCGACTGCGGCGACGGCTTCGACACCGCCCAGATCGACCGCCCCCCGAACGGGCCCGACCCCGCACCGACGGACTGCGAGGCCGTCGAAGAACGCGATCCCAACAGCTTCCGGCCTCCAGACACCCCTTCGGGCCCGGGGCCCGAAGAACCGACGGTGGAACCGCCATTGCCTCCGCCTCCAACGCCACGGCCCCGGGTCGATCGGAACCCGCCGCAGACCAAGATCGTCGCCGGCCGCCGCCACCTCCTCGCCCTCGGGAGGGGCGGGAGGCGGAGGGTCGTCTTCCGGTTCAACGCCGATGAGCGGGCGACGTTCGTCTGCAGACTCGATCGCCGCAAGCCGACCCGCTGCACCTCCCCCCGCGCCTACAGGGTCGGAGTCGGCGCCCACGTCTTCCGCGTCACCGCCACCGATGCCGCCGGCAACTCCGATCCGAGCCCGGCCGTCTTCAGGGTCCGGGTCCGCCGCCGCTAACGGCCGCTGGAGCCGAAGCCGCCGTCGCCGCGGGCGGTCTCGCTCAGGCTTTCGACCTCGACCGGCTCGGCCGGTGCGATCGGGGCGATCAGGAGCTGCGCGATCCGATCCCCGGCCTCGATCCGGAATGTCTCCGCCGGATCGGTGTTCAGAAGCAGGACCCGGACTTCCCCGCGGTAGCCGGAGTCGATCAGGCCGGGGCCGTTGACGAGCGCGATTCCGTGGTCTCGGGCCAGGCCCGAGCGCGGCAGGACCAGCCCGGCGTGCCCGTCGGGGACCTCGACCGCGATCCCGGTCCCGACGCTCCACCTCTCTCCCGGCCCGAGGTGGGCGGCCTCGCAGGCGCAGAGGTCGAGGCCGGCGTCGCCCCCGTGGGCTCGTGAGGGCAGGACCGCCCCCTCGACCATTCTCTTCACTCGCAGCTCCATGGTCGGGGAATCTAGAGGACGGCGAGATCGTCGAAGCGGTGAAGCTCGGCGACGGGCACCCTGGCGTGGACGAGGACACCGTCGTCGCGCTCGGTGCGCTCGAGGTCGCCGGCCAGCTCGTGCAGCTCGTGTAGCCGCGACCCTTCCTCGTAGGGGATCAGGAGCTCGACCTCGGTCAGTGTGTCCTCGAATGCGACCTCGATCGCGTCGCGCAGGTCGTCCAGCCCGGTGCCGTCGAGGGCCGAGACGAGGACCGCGTCGGGGTGCTCCATCGACGCCTCGCCCCGCTCCTCCTCGTCGAGGAGGTCGGCCTTGTTGAGGACGAGGAGGCGCGGCTTGGCGCCTGCTCCGATCTCCTCGAGGACCTCATCGACCGCCTGCATGTCGGCGACCCGGCGCTCCTCCGGCGCCGCGGCGTCGACCACGTGGAGGATCAGGTCGGCGAGGACGGTCTCCTCGAGCGTCGCCTTGAAGGCCTCGACCAGTTGGTGGGGGAGCTTTTCGATGAAGCCGACTGTGTCGGTCAGCAGGAAGTCGCGGCCCGAGAGCTCGAAGCTCCGGGTCGTCGGGTCGAGGGTGTGGAAGAGGCGGTCCCCCACCCCGACCTCGGCGCCGGTCAGCGCGTTCAGCAGGGTCGACTTGCCGGCATTGGTGTAGCCGGCGAGAGCGACCCTCGGCAGCGAGGACCGCTCGCGCCGGGCGCGCATCACTCCGCGGTTGCGCTCGAGCTGGGTCAGGCGGCGCTTCAGCGCCGCGATCCGGTTGCGGGCGAGGCGGCGGTCGGTCTCGATCTGGGTCTCGCCGGGGCCTCGCGTCGGGGCGCGGGTGCCGATTCCGCCGTCAAGGCGGTCGAGGTGCGTCCACAGCCCCCGCATGCGCGCCATGTTGTACTCCAGCTGCGCGAGCTCGACCTGGAGCTTGCCCTCGGCCGAGTGGGCGTGGTCGGCGAAGATGTCGAGGATCACCGCGGTGCGGTCGATCACCGGCACGTCGAGCGTCGCCTCGAGGCTCCGCTCCTGGCGCGGCGCCAGCTCGTCATCGCAGGCGACGACGTTGGCCCCGGTCGCGGCGATCGCGGCCTTCAGCTCGGTCATCTTCCCCTTGCCTAAGTAGCGGTCGGGATCGGGCTTGGCGCGGCGCTGGACCATCTCTCCGGCCGTCGCCACGCCCGCGGTCCGCAGCAGCTCCTTAAGCTCGGCGAGGCTGTCGCCCTCCTCGCCGTCGACGATCCCAATCGCAAGCGCGCGCTGGCGCGCCCTCGGGTTGGTCAGCCCGGCGCCGTTCTGGCTCTGTTCCATTGGTCCCAGGATAGGCTTCCATGCTGTGAGCGCGGAGCGAGCAAGCATCCATCTCTGTTTCCTTGCGCAGCGAGCGAAGCCCGAGGATTTGCTTTGAAGGTCTTCGTTACCGGCGCAACGGGCTTCATCGGCGGCGAGGTGGTCCGGCAGCTCCGCGATCGCGGCGACGAGGTCGTCTGCCTGGTGCGCAGCCCGGAGAAGGCCGGGAGGCTGACCGAGATGGGCTGCGAGCTCGTCGCCGGCGACCTCGGCGATGGCGACGCGATCCGAGGCGGGCTCGAGGGCTGCGATGCCCTGATCCACTCCGCCGCGATGTATGAGGTCGGGATCCCGGACTCCCAGCACCAGGCGATGTTCGACGCCAACGTCACCGGGACCGAACGCGTCCTCGAGGCTGCGCTCGCCGCGAAGACGCCGCGGATAGTCCACGTCTCGACCTGCGGAATCTTCGGCAACACCCACGGCGAGGTCGTCGACGAGTCCTACGAACACCCCGGCGATGAGTTCACGTCCTACTACGAGGAGACGAAGCTGGAATCGCACAAGATCGCAAGGCGAATGATCGCCGAGGATGGCCTGCCCTGCGTCATCGTCCAGCCGGGCGGCGTCTACGGCCCCGGCGACACCTCGCAGGTCGCCGACCTCGTCGACCAGCTGCTGGCCGGAAAGCTGCCGCTGATCCCGTTTCCGGACCTCGGTGTCTGTATGAGCCATGTCGAGGACATCGCCGGCGGCATCCTGCTGGCCCTCGACAAGGGAACCCTCGGCGAGACCTACGTGATCAGCGGGCCGGCGACGACGATGCGCGAGGCGATCGAGACCGTCGCCCGGCTGGCGGGGCGCAAGCCTCCCAAGCACGCGGTCCCGATACCGCTGCTGAAGGCGATGACACCGATCGGGCCGCTGGTCGGGAAGGTGATGAACCAGCCGCCGAACCTCCGGGAGCTGATCACCTCGGCCGACGGGGTCACCTTCTGGGCCAGCTACGAGAAGGCGGGCCGTGAGCTCGGCTACGACCCGCGGGGCCTCCAGGAGGGCCTGCGGCAGACCCTCGAAGCAGAGGGCAAAATCCCCGCCGCCGCCTGACCCGGCCAAACCCGATGCGACCGATCGACGTCCTCCACCTCGGGCGCCCGCACGTGATCTGCTGCTGGGAGGTCGACGGGGTCCTCGTCGACCCCGGCCCTGAGTCATCGCAGGAGAACCTGGTCGCCGCGCTCGACGGTGAGGAGCCGCGGGCGATCCTGCTCACCCACATCCACCTCGACCACGCCGCCGCCACCGGGGCGCTGGTGCGGCGCTGGCCGGGGATCGATGTCTACGTCCACGAGCGCGGCGCCCCACACCTGATCGACCCCTCGCGGCTGCTGGCCAGCGCCGAGCGCCTCTACGGCGAACAGATGCGGCGGCTCTGGGGTGAGATCGTCCCCGTCCCCGAGGCCAACGTGACCATCCTCAGCGGCGGCGAGACGGTGCACGGGATGCGTGTCGCCTACACACCCGGCCATGCCTCCCACCACGTTTGTTACCTGCACGAGGAGACCGGGACCGCGTTCGTCGGCGACGTCGCCGCCGTCCTGATCCCGGGCACCGATCTGATCGTCCCACCGACCCCGCCGCCCGACATCGACATCGAGACCTGGCTCGACTCGATCGGGATCGTCGAGGCCTGGCGGCCCGAGCGCCTCGGACTCACCCACTGGGGGCCGATCGAGGACCCGGAGCCCCACCTTGCCGCGGTGCGGGAACGGCTCCTTGAGGAGTCCGAGTCTGCCCGCGAGCTCGATGAGACCGCCTACGAGGAACGTCACCGTCAACTGGTGGCCGACCACGTTCGGGACCCAGATACCGCGGCCGTCCTCCTGCAGGCGGTTCCTCCCGAGTACCAGTGGCGGGGCCTGGACCGCTACTGGAGCAAGCGTCAGCCGGCCGGCTAGGAGAGGTGCTCGCGGAGGCGCTCGACCGCCTCGGAGATGCGGTCGTCCGGCGTCGTCAGGGAGATCCGGAAAAAGCCCTCGCCGCTCGGCCCGTACATCGACCCGGGCGAGACGACGACCGCGGCCTCCTCGAGGACGAGCTCGGCGAAAGATGTCGAGGTGTGGCCCTCGGGGACGGGCGCCCAGATGTAGATCGTGCCCTTCGGGGCCTGGACGTCGACGCCGATCTCGCGCAGGGCGTTGACGACGAGGTCGCGGCGCCGGGCGTAGGTCTCGTTCATCCGCTCCAGCGGCCCGGACGGCCCCCGCAGGGCGGCGACACCGGCCAGCTGGACCGCCTCGAATAGGCCCGAGTCGATGTTGGTCTTCAGCCGCCAGTAGGTCTCGATCGCTTCCGGGTTGCCGAGGATCGCCGCGCAGCGCCAGCCCGTCATGTTGTAGCCCTTGGAGAGCGAGAAGACCTCGACCCCGACCTCCTTCGCGCCCGGGGTAGCGAGAAAGCTCGGTGCGACGTAGCCGTCATAGGTCGTCTCCGAGTAGGCGTTGTCGTGGACGACGAGGATCTCGTGCTCGCGGGCGAAGGAGACGACCAGCTCGAAGAAGCCCTCGGGGACCACCGCCCCGCTCGGGTTGTTCGGGTAGTTGAGAAACATCAGGCGGGCCTTCGCGGCGGTCTCGGCCGGGATCGCGCTGAGGTCGGGGGCGAAGCCCAGCTCCGGCACCAGCGGCAGCAGCTCAGGTGTCGCGCCGGCGAGAATCGGGCCGCCGGTGTAGACCGGGTAACCGGGGTCGGACGCGAGGGCGACCCCGCCGGCATCGAGGAACGCGAAGCAGAGGTTGTAGATGCACTCCTTGGCGCCGATCGCAGGGATCACCTCGCCCTCGGGGTCGATCTCGACCCCGAAGCGATCGTCGTAGAAGTCCGCGAACGCCTCGCGGAACTCGTCGCGGCCGCGGTTGCTCGGGTACTGCTGGTTGGCGGGGTCGGCGACCGCCTCCTGCATCGCCTTGACGATGTGGGGGTAGGTCGGCTCGTCCGGGTCTCCGATCCCGAGGCTGATCACGTCGATTCCGGCGGCGCGCTTGTCGGCCACCCGTTTCTCGAGCTCGGCGAACATGTAGGGGGGCATCGCCTCGAGGCGCTTCGAGGGCGCGGCGACGCCGGGCTTGGACTCGGTGCTTGCCATCGCTGGAACCCTAGCCGTCTAAAGCGCGGCGAGGGCGTCGAGCAGCTCGGGTGAGAGCTCCCCCGCGCAGACCTGCTCCGCCCACCCCGTCAGGGTCACGTCGAGGTCGCGGGAGACCTCGACCAGGAGCTCGCCGCCGTCGAGCCCGACGGTGACCGGGCTCGGGGATCCGAGCAGCACGGCGGTCACCGCGGCGCCGCTTGCCCCGGTTCCGGAGGAGAGCGTCTCCCCCACCCCGCGCTCGAAGATCCGCGCCGTGACCCGGTCGCTGTCGATCGCGAGGAAGGAGACGTTGGTCCGGTTCGGGAAGAGCTCACTGCCTTCGATCCCCGGGCCGATCTCGCTGAGGTCGAGCGCCTCCAGCTCGGCGGCGTCGACGACGATCGCGCACTGCGGGTTGCCGATCGAGACGTGCTGGAAGCGCCACTCGCGCCCACCCGACTCGACGGTCCCGGCGCCGTCGGCGGCGCCGGACGGGAAGTCCTTCGAGGCCGTCGACGCGCGGCCCATCTCGACACTGCAGGTCCGATCGGAGGTGATCGTCGGGGTGATCGGCCCGGCGGCTGTACGGATCGAGAAGGTCTCGGCGTCGGTCCACCCGTTGCGCCGGAGGTAGAGGATCGCCTCCCGCGCCCCGTTGCCCGAGAGCTCCGCCTCGGAGCCGTCCGGGTTGAAGATCCGCAGGTCGGCGACGAACTCGGGATCCTCGGTGCGCGTGAGCAGCAGCACCCCGTCGGACCCGACCCCGAAATGCGGATCGCAGAGCCGTGCCACCCGGGCGGCGCTCAGCTCCCAGGGGAGCGACGTCTCCTCGATGATGAGGTAGTCGTTGCCGAGCGCCTGCCACTTCTCGAATCGCACCGGCGCAGCCTAGCTGGGCAAAATGGACGAGGAGAAGGCGAAACGTTGTCGAGGTGGAACGGTTGGAGGACCAATGGGGTCTCGCCTGACACGCATGACCGTCGCGGTGCTGGCCGTCCTCGCGGGCGTCCTGCCCGCGGCAGCTGCCGAGGCTGCGACCGGCGGCGCCTGCAGCGCCAGCGGCGTCGACAGCTGCCCGGCCGGCACGATCGGGCGCCCTGCGCTCACGGTCGGGGGCGAGGGCGCGACGAGGTCGGCGTTGGCGCCGCCCGCCCCGGAAGGCGCTGTCATGGCGGGCCCGTCGATCTTCACCGGCTCTGGGTTTGACGCCTGCACAGCTCCCTCGTCCCGCTCGATGCGCGCCTGGCGGGAATCGTCCCCCTTCGAAGCCGTCGGCGTCTACATCGGCGGTCGCAATCGTGGCTGCACCCAGCCGAACCTGACCGCGACCTGGGTGGGCGAACAGGTCGCCAACGGGTGGCACCTGATTCCGCTCTACGTCGGCCTCCAGGCGACGACCTCGAGCTGCACGTCGTGCGCCACGCTCAACTCGAGCTTTGCCGCGGTTCAGGGCGAAGCTGAGGCAGAGGACGCCGTCTCCGACGCGCAGGCGATCGGGATCGGGCCCGGGAGCCCGATCTACCACGACATGGAGAGCTACACGAGGACCGCCACCGCCACCGGGTCGACGATGACCTTTCTCGCCGCCTGGACCCAGCGCCTGCACGAGCTCGGCTACGCATCCGGCGTCTACAGCTCGAGCGCGTCGGGGATCGCCGATCTGGCCCACCGCTGGGGGACGAGCTTCACCAGCCCGGACGACATCTGGAGCGCGAACTGGAACGGGCAAGCCGACACCGACGACCCCAACCTCAGCAGCGAGGACTGGCCGAACCACCAGCGGATCCACCAGTACCGCGGCGGCCACGATGAGGTCTGGGGTGGCGTCCGGATCAACATCGACAGCAATTACGTCGACGCGATGACGGTCGGAACGACGATCCCGACCAAGCGGCAGCTGCCGCCGTTGACGATCTCGCGCGTCTCGGCATCGGGGCGGACGCTCCGGGTCAGGGTCCGCTGCGGCTGGACGCCGGACCTCGTCTGCCCCGGCCAGATTCGGCTCCGCACCAACGTGCGCACGACCCGCGGGTCGCGGGGGCGGCCGCTTTCCTCGGGGCGGCAGAGAATCGCGGTGGCGGCGCGGACCTTCAGGCTGCGGGGCGGCAGCACCCACACCTTCACCGTTGTCCTCGACGCCCGCGGGCGACCCTTGCTGGCCCGCCGTGGACACCTGCGAGCGCAGCTACTGGTCGCGATCCCCGGTACTCGAAAGACCCGGGCGGTCCTCTTCCACTAGCGACCGCGCAATCGCCGCCGCCACAGCAGCGTCATCGTCGTCGGCTCGGTCGATCCAGGTCAGGTTCGGGATCTTCCGCATCCACGTGAGCTGGCGCCGCGCGTAGTTCCGCGATCGCTTCTTCATCCGCTCGACGTCGCCACCGATCAGCTCGTCGAAGCCGAGGGCCTTGCGCGCCGTGCGCGACGGCCCGGCTTCCTCGGCCCGGCGCACCTCCTCGGCGGCGCCGGCGGCGACGATCGCCTCGGTACGGGCATCGATCCGCTGGTAGAGGACCGCCCGGTCGATGTCGATGCCGAAGACCCGGGTCGGGTGCCGGGTGTCGGCCGACCACAGCTCCGAGTCCTCGGTTTCGGGCGGCGCCTTGACCAGCGAGAGCTCGGCGATCGCCGCCCGCAGGTAGAGGCCGGTGCCGCCTACGATCAGCGGCCGGCGCCCGGCGGCCAGCGCCGAGTCGACCTCCCGGTGGGCGAGCCGCATGTAGTCGCCGACCGAGAACGGCTCGGTCACCGGCACGATCCCGACCAGCCTGTGCTCGAGCCTCGTGCGCTGCTCGGCGCTCGCCGCGCCGGTCAGGGTCTCGAGCCCCTCGTAGACCTGCAGCGCGTCGCAGGAGATCGCCACCGGATCCTCCCCCAGCTCTCGGAGCAGGTCGGCAAGGGCGATTGCCACCCCCGTCTTCCCGACCCCCGTCGGCCCGAATATGGCGATGACGCTCATCTGGGTGTCGGCGATGCCCTGAGCGGCTTGTACTTGTTCGTCCTCTGGCTTGTGGTTGGCCAGGGACGAATCACCGAGAGAGTTGAGCGAAGGGCTTTGCCGACACCCCGCTCAATGTCGTTGAGGTTGCCGCGTCGATCTGGACGTTGTGAAGCTCGCCAGGCCGGGCCAACCCCTCGAAATTGACCGCCTTGTTGTGCCTGGAGCGGCCGCGCAGCCGGGACGGGTCGGTCCGGCTCGGCCCTTCGACCAGGACCTCGACCTCTCGGCCGATGAACCGCTGTGAGCACTCGGTCGCGCGGCGCTGGACGAGCTCGACCAGGCGTTCCATCCGCTCCCGCTTGACCGGATGCGGAACCTGACCCTCCATCGTCGCTGCCTCGGTCTCGCGCCGCGGCGAGAAGACGAAGGTGAAGGCGCTGTCGTAGCCGACCTCGTCGACGACCTCGAGGGTCTGCACGAAGTCGTCCTCGGTCTCGCCCGGGAACCCGACGATGATGTCGGTCGTGATCGCGCAGTCGGGGACCCGCTCGCGGATCAGCGAGACCCGGTCCATGTAGCGGTCGCGGTCGTAGGTGCGGCGCATCCGTTTCAGGATCGAGTTCGAGCCCGACTGCAGCGGAAGGTGGATGTGCTCGCAGAGCGAGTTGAGCTCGGCGTGGGCGCGGATCACGTCCTCGCGCATGTCCTTCGGGTGCGGGCTGGTGTAGCGAATCCGCTCGATTCCCTCGACCGCGTCGATCCGGGCGAGGAGCTCGGAGAAGCCGATCCGTGACTCGCTCGGGAGATCGCGGCCATAGCTGTTGACGTTCTGGCCGAGCAGCGTCACCTCGAGCACGCCGTCGGCGGCGAGGCTCCTCGCCTCGGCGACGAGCTCGTCGGGGTCGCGGCTGACCTCGCGGCCTCTGGTCGAGGGGACGATGCAGTACGAGCAGCGGCAGTTGCAACCCTGGGAGATCTGCAGCCAGCCCTGGAACTCGCGCTCGCGGTGCGCCGGGAGGTGCCCCGAGAAGTCCTCGAACTCGAAGTAGCCCTGGGCGGTGAGCGAGTCCGCGGTGAGGAACTCGGCGAGCTTGTGGATCTGGCCGGGCCCGAAGGCGACGTCGACGAACGGGAAGCGGCGGAACACCTCGTCCTTGACGGACTGGGCCCAGCAGCCACCGACTCCGACGACCCGGTCCGGGAATTCGGACTTCAGGCGCTTGGCCTCGCCGAGATGGGCGACGAAGCGGTTGTCCGCCGACTCGCGGATCGAGCAGGTGTTGAAGAGGATCACGTCGGCGTCCTCGCGGGACGGCGCCTCTCGATATCCGAGCGAGTCGAGCATCCCCTGCATCCGCTCGGAGTCGTGCACGTTCATCTGACAGCCGAACGTGGTGACGTGATAGCTGGGCATCGACCCAGCGTAACTACTGGGCCTCGAGGCCCTGTTCCTCCTGTCTTTCGACTTCTTCATTGCCCTTCTGGAGTTCCGCGGCCCGGTGGTGCTCCTCGTCCTGGGAGTGAAGGACCGCGAACGTGGTCGCGCAGCCGATCAGGGCGATGAACCAGAGCGCGACTATCGGCGCCACCCGCCCGGGGAATTTCTCGATTTTCAGCCCGAGAAAGGTGACGATCACGGCCGACGCGGCGAGCGCTCCGCCGAATATGTAGAAGAGGGTTCCGTTGTCCATACTGCGCGCGGAATCCTATAGCTCTCCGAACTCAGGCCGCTTTGGCCTCCTCGACGGGTGCGACCGGCTCCATCGGCGCCTCGACGGGAGCCGCGTTGTCGGTGCCGAGGCCAAGCGCGGTCCGGATCTTGGCATCGATCTCGGCCGCGATCTCGGGGTTGTCGGCGAGGAACTGTTTGGCGTTGTTCCGCCCCTGCCCGAGCCGTGTTTTGCCGTAGGAGAAGAAGGCGCCCGACTTCTGGACCAGGTCGTGCTCGATGCCGAAGTCGAGCAGACCGCCCTCGCGCGAGATTCCCTGGCCGTACTCGATGTCGAACTCGGCCTGGCGGAAGGGCGAGGCCACCTTGTTCTTGACGACCTTGACCCTGACCCTGTTGCCGACCGCCTCGGTTCCCTCCTTGAGGGTCTCGATCCGGCGGATGTCGAGCCGCTGCGACGAGTAGAACTTCAGCGCCCGCCCGCCCGGCTGGGTCTCGGGCGAGCCGAACTGGACCCCGACCTTTTCCCGGATCTGGTTGGTGAACAGGCAGACGGTGTTGGTCCGGTTGAGGTTGCCGGCCAGTTTGCGCATCGCCTGTGACATCAGGCGGGCCTGGAGACCGACGGTCTGGTCGCCGATCTGGCCGTCGAGCTCCGCTTTCGGGGTCAGCGCCGCGACCGAGTCGATCGCGACGACATCGATCGCCGCCGAGGCGATCAGGCGGTCGGCGATCTGCAGGGCCTGCTCGCCGTAGTCCGGCTGGGAGACCAGCAGCTCGTCGGTGTCGACGCCGATCTCCCGGGCGTAGGACGGGTCGATCGCGTGCTCGGTATCGATGAAGGCGCAGATCCCGCCGCGGGCCTGGGCCTCGGCGATGATGTGGTAGATCAGCGTCGTCTTGCCCGAGGACTCCGGGCCGAAGATCTCGACGATCCGGCCGCGCGGGACGCCGCCGATCCCCAGCGCCAAGTCGAGTGCGAGGGCGCCGGTCGGGATCGCCTCGATATTGACGGTGCTGTCGGCGCCGAGGCGCATCAATGCGCCCTGACCGAAGTCGCGCTCGATCTGCGTCACCGCCGCCGCCAGGGCCGCGTCTTTTGCCTTGGCGTCCTTCGGCGAAGCTTCCTTCAAAGTTTTCTTGTCTGCCATCTATTCCACCTCACTGCCGCCCTCTCGCGGGCAGCTCGACTTGCGCCAACGGGATGTACTGCGCACCCTGTGGCTGGAGTTGCGAACGGTAGAGCGTGATTCGGACGCCATCGAAGGGCTGCAGCAAATCCTTCGGCAGCGGTCCGGGAACCCTGGTTACGCGCGCCGGGCGGTTGGAGCCCGGCTCCTCCCGGCGGACCCGGGCGACGGTCACATGGGGCCAGAACGGGCGCTTCTCGGGCTCATACAGCCCGCCCTCGACCAGCCTCTCCTGCAGGCCGGCCTGGAGGGCGACCGCGTCCGGGGACTCGCCCGGAAGCGCAAACAGGCGGGGTCTGCCACGCGGCGGCCGCGGGACCGGGCTCCCGAGTTCGATCCGAGCCGCCGGCCCGGCCCCGGCGGCGGCAACCTCCGCCAACTGCGGAATCCGCTTCTCCGGCAGGTAGCCGAGGAAAGCGAGCGTGATGTGCAGGCTCTCCTCGGCGACCGGCCGCAGCGCCGGGTCCACGAGCTCTCGCCCGCCCCAGGCAGCGATCCCTCCGCGGACACGGTCCGGGAGGTCGAGCGCGAGGAACAGTCGCGCCCGTGGGCTCTTCAGGCGTTCCTTTGCCACACCGGTGACGCTATGCCGCCGTCGCGCGCGGCACAACGCGGCAATGCAAGCAATTGGTGCCGATTCTGGCTCAGAGCGGTGGCGTCTCGCCGGTCAGCAGGATCCGCAGCAGGTGCATCCCGACCAGGGCCGAGCGTTCGCGGATGTCCTCGCGGCCGCCGGGGATGACCGGTTCACGGGCGATCGCGGGACCCTCGGCGAGGCGGGCGTCGAAGCAGACGTAGCCGACCGGCTTCTCCTCGGTGCCGCCGTCGGGGCCGGCGATGCCGGTGATCGCGACGGCGACGTCGGCCCCGAAGCGCTCGATCGCGCCCCGCGACATCGCCTCGGCGACCTGCGGCGAGACCGCCCCGTGGGCCTCGATGAGCGCCGGGTCGACCCCGAGCAGCTCCACCTTGGCCTCGTTCGAGTAGACGACCGCGCTGCCGGCGAAGTAGGCGGAGGCGCCGGGGACCCTGGAGATCCGCGCCGCCATCAGGCCGCCGCTGCAGGACTCGGCGAGGCCGACGCGGCGGCCGCCCAGCAGGGTCGCGACCTGGGCGTCGATCGTCTCGCCGTCGAGGCTGAAGAGATGCTGCTCATGGCGCTGGCGCAGGCCCTCTCGCACCGCGTCGGCGGTCGCCGCGGCCTCGTCGCGGTAGCGGACGTCGACCTCGATCTCGCCCCGCCGCAGGCAGGTTGTGATCTCGACCTCGTCGAGAACGACGCCGTCGCCCTCGATCTCCCGCAGGCTCTTCGCAATTTCGGACTCCGGGATCCCGAACATCCGCAGCGTGTAGCGGCGCAGCGGGGTCGCCCCCGCGACCACCTCGCGGACCGCCTCGGTGGCGAGCGCGGTGGGCCACATCGGCTGCAGCTCCCGCGGCGGGCCCGGGAGGACGACGACGACCGTGCCCTCGGCCGGTACGACGAGCCCGGGCGCGGTCCCGACCGGGTCGAGGGCCGTCGCCCCCTCCGGCACCAGCGCCTGCTTGCGGTTCGCCTCGCGGACGGCCTCTTCGTCGAATTTGAAGCGGCGCGCGAACCCTCGCAGAATCTCGGCGATCTTCTCCTCGACCTCCTCGTCGAGGATCAGGTCGCGGCCCGAGAAGCGGGCGACCACCTCCCCGGTGAGGTCATCGGCGGTCGGTCCCAGCCCGCCTGAGGTGACGATGAGATCCATCCCCTCGGCCGACATGAAGCGGAGCGCCGCCTCGAGGTCGTCGGGCCGGTCGCCGACGATCAGGATGTGGGCGACGTCGATCCCGAGCTCGGCGAGCTGCTCGGACAACCAGGGCCCGTTCGCGTCCGAGATCGTCCCGGTCAGGACCTCGGTGCCGGTCACGACAATGCCGGCACGCACCGCCGCCGCCCGCGGACGCGGAAGAGAATGCCTGTCCATATCTGATTTCTCAGGCATTCTCGAGAGCAGAGGAGGCGGCGCTATTTGTCACGCGCAGTCCGGCCTTTCGCCTTCCTGAAGTTCCGTCAGCCTGCCCCTGCCGTCGACCGCGAATCCGATCGGGCCCGAGGATTCGGGCAGGTCCGCGGGGCTGCCGTCGATCTCCATCGCGACCGAGCCGTTGCCGAAGGCGACCGAGAATTCATCCGAGTGGAACGGCCCCTCTGTTTCTCCCGCCGCCAGGATCTGGCCCTTGATCACGGGCTTCTTGGCGGCATCGAGGAGGCAGACCCAGACTTCATCGGTGGCTTCGAGGCTGATCACGACGCCGGACGCCGGGGCCTTCGCCGGACGGGTCGCCTTGGCGTTGCTCTTTCCCTGGGCGTCGGAGCCCGGGCTCTTGGTGGGAGGGCTGCTGCTGCCGCCGCCGCCGTCGCTGGCGAGCGCGATCGCGAGCACGGCGCCGATCAGCGCCGCGACGACGACGACCGCGAGGATCCGACTTCCCGCCCGCGATCGGGTCGGCTGGTGACGGGCGCTGAGCGCGGGCTCGACCCGGGACGGCGCCCGATCGGGAGCGCCGCCCTTGCTGCGGAAGCTCTCGGCCAGTCGCTCGCCGTCGAGCCCAAGATAGGAGGCATAGGTCTTGATGAAGGCGCGGGTGTAGATGTCGCCCGGAAGGACGTCCCACTCCTCGTTCTCCATCGCCCGCAGGAAGCGGGCCCGGATCTTCGTCGTCGCCTCGACCTCGGAAAGGTCGATTTTGCGCCGATTTCGGGCGTCGCGAAGGGTGTTTCCAATTTCCGACTCCACCCCGACATTGTGGCCCCTCGCGGGGGAAAGGGCGCTACTCGACGTCGACCGGCAGCGGCTCGCCCGTCTTCTCCCCGCTCAGGAAGCGGGGAAGGTCCCCCTCCGTGATCAGCACCTGGCGCGGTTTCGAGCCCTCGTAGCCGGAGATCACACCGCGTCGCTCGAGCATGTCGATCAGCCGGCCGGCCCTCGTGTAGCCGACCCGCAGGCGGCGCTGAACCATCGAGACCGATGCTGTCTCGGTCTGGACGACGAGCCGGATCGCCTCGTCGAGCAGGTCGTCGCTGTCGGGGTCGAACTCACCCTCGGCCCCCTCCTCGGGCTTCTCCTCATGGGCCTCGAGCAGCTCGGCCTCGAACTCAGGCTCTCCCTGTTTGGCCCAGTGGCCGGTGATCCGGGCGATCTCGTCCTCGGAGACGAACGCCCCCTGGATCCGCTGCAGCTTCGAGGTGCCGGCGCCGCGGAAAAGCATGTCGCCCTGGCCGAGGAGGGCCTCGGCGCCACCCTGGTCGAGGATCACCCGCGAGTCGGTTTGCGAGGAGACTGCGAACGCTATCCGGGCCGGGATGTTGACCTTGATCGTGCCGGTGATGATGTCGGTCGATGGGCGCTGGGTGGCGAGGACGAGGTGGATGCCGGTCGCCCTCGACTTCTGCGCCAGCCTGATGATCGAGTCCTCGACTTCGGCCGGGGCGACCATCATCAGGTCCGCAAGCTCGTCGATGACGCAGAGG
Source organism: uncultured Solirubrobacterales bacterium (assembly GCA_963805455.1). GTDB lineage: Bacteria > Actinomycetota > Thermoleophilia > Solirubrobacterales > 70-9 > VRUE01. The sequence goes on along the minus strand of CAWDUJ010000003.1, from coordinate 49,815 downwards.
ATGTGCGGCAGCGGCGCTTCGCCCTTCCGCGCCCGGGCCCGGTTGAGCTCGCCGAGGTTGCGGCAGCGGGCCTCGCCCATGATCCCGTATCGGCTCTCCATCTCGCCGATCAGGTTGGTGAGGACGTTTGCCGCGAGGCGCGGCGAGGTGACCACCGGGGTCAGCAGATGCGGGACGTGCTCGTAGTGGTTGAGCTCGACCTGCTTTGGGTCGACGAGGACGAGGCGGACGTCGTTCGGCGAAGCCTGCATCAGGATCGAGGAGAGGATCGCGTTGACGCAGCCCGACTTGCCCGAGCCGGTGGTGCCGGCGACCAGCACGTGTGGCATCTTCGCCAGGTCGGTCCAGACCGGATTGCCGTCGATTCCCTTGCCGAGCCAGGCGACGAGGGGCGAGGTCTTCTCGGGCCGCCCGGCGTAGATGTCGCCGAGGCGGACCATCCGGCGCCGCGCGTTCGGGACCTCGACGCCGACCGCCTGCTTGCCGGGGATCGGCGCCAGAATCCGGATGTCGGTCGAGGCCAGTGCGTAGGCGAGGTCGTTTGCAAGCTCGGTGACTTTCTTGACCTTGGTCCCGGGCGCGAGCCGCAGCTCGTAGCGGGAGACGTGGGGGCCGCTGACGATGCCGACGATCTTGGCCTCGACGCCGAAGTGGCCCAGTGTCTCGACCAACTTCCGCCCGATCACGTCCTGGTCACGCGGGTCGGGGCCTTTGTCGGCTGCCCGTCCCTTCTCGAGCGCGCTCGCCGCCGGCGGCCGGTAGTTGATCTCATCCGAAGTGGTGACGCCGCGCTGTTTCCCCATCGGCGTAAGGCCTCCGGCCTCCTCCGAAGGAGTCACATTGCGATCGTCGTCGGCCGGAGGCGGATCAATTCCGCCCATGCCCTCGCCTTCGGCTGCGGGCATATGCGGGTCGGTTGCGGGCTGATCGCCCTCGATGACCGCGAGGTCCTGCGTCCCTTCCTCCGCTTCGGCGACGTCGTCGTCGAAGCTGCCGATCGCGACGGTCGGCTCGAAGTCGTCCTCCTCCTCGGGGTAGGTGCTCATCACGTCGGTCGGTCCGGCGCGGGTCTCGGGCTCAGTGGCGCGGGCGCGGTCTTCGCGGGTCCTGACGACGGTCTCCGCCATCCCCCGGCTGCCGACAACCACCCGGCGCGTCCCGCGGCCGAAACCCCGGAGAATCGATCCGATCGAGGTTCCGGTGACGAGGACGACGCCGATCACGAGCATCAGGACGGTGAAGATCCGGGCGCCGACATCGCCCACCAGGTAGGTGAGCCCGGTTTCGACTCCGTAGCCGACCTTGCCGCCCTCCCAGCCGAAGAAGAGCACGAAAGAGAGATACACGCCGGCGGCGATCAGGAAGAGGCCGATCAGATCGAGATGGCGCTGCTCGAGGGCCTGCGGGAGGTGCGGCCTGGGGATCCTCGTCCCGGCCTTGGCCTTCGATTTTGCTCTCGCTTTCGGGCGTTTCCTGGCCCCGCGCTTCTGCCGCACGAACATGGGAAGACGCTTCGACGCCGGCACCCCCTCCCCTGCGCCGCCCTAAATTCGCAGTAAAACAAGCCGGAAATCGGCATTCGCGGGTCTAACATCGTCTTTGATGCTCACGGAAGGCGCCGAGACCGGCGGCCGCGTGCTCGTGGTCGAGGACGATGAGGACATCGCCGATGTCCTCCGTCGTTCGCTGCGCAACGAGGGATACGACGTCCGCACCTCGGCCGACGGCATCGACGCGCTCGACGTCGCCGCCGGCTTCATCCCCGATCTCGTAGTCCTCGACCTCGGCCTGCCGCGTCTCGACGGGGTCGAGGTCTGCCGCCGCCTGCGGGCCGACAGCGACGTGCCGATCCTGATGCTCACCGCCCGCACCGAGACCGAGGATCGGGTCGGCGGCCTCGACAGCGGCGCCGACGACTACCTGGTGAAGCCGTTCGAGCGCAAGGAGTTGCTGGCCCGGATCCGGGCGCTGCTGCGCCGCCGGCCGCCGCGGGGCTCGGCCTCGCTTGCGGTCTCCGACCTCGCCCTCAATCCCGACACCCGCGAGGTCCGGCGCGGTGAGCGCGAGATCGAGCTCACCAACCGCGAGTTCGAGCTGCTCGAGCACCTGATGCGAAACGAGCGGCTGGTCGTCTCGCGCGAGCGCCTCCTCGACGAGGTCTGGGGCTATGACCCCACCGCCGCGACCAACACGATCGACGTCTTCATCTCCAACCTGCGGCGCAAGCTCGAGGAGGGGGGCGAGCCCCGCCTCCTCCACACCAAACGCGGTGCCGGCTACGTCCTGAAGGATTAGCGTGAGCACCCGCGTCTCTCGGCTCCGCCCGCGCAACTGGCCGGTCCGATGGAGGCTTGCCGGCACCTCGGCAGGCCTGACCCTGGCGATCCTGGTCCTGTTCGGGGCGATCATCGGCAACCTCGCCGCGCAGAGGATCCGCGACGACTTCAATCGCGAGATGCAGCAGGCGGTAGCGACCCTCTCCTCCCAGATCCAGATCATCGACACGATCACCAACACGCTGATCGCCCGCCAACCGGACCTGGGCGACTTCGTCAGCCCGAACGACGCGACGGCGCGGATCTTCGACTCCCACGGCACCCTGCTCGAAGCCAGCCCCGGCGCCGTCGAACTCGGCGCCCCGGTTCTCGGTGTCCACCACGTCGGCGACATGCGGGTCGTCACCGTCACCCTCCGCAGCGGCCAGACCGGCCGCGTCGCCGGCTACGTCCAGTACGGGCGCGACGAACACCACATCGACTCGACGATCGACCACCTCTGGCTCTTCATCGCCGCCGGCGTCCTCGGCGCGACCCTTCTCGCCGCCCTCGCCGGGCTGGCGATCGCAGGTCGCGCGATGCGCCCGATCTCCTCGCTGACCGCGACCGCGCGCGAAATCAGCGACACCGGCGATCCCTCCCGCAACATGCCGGTGCCGAGGACCGACGACGAGGTCGGTGAGCTCGCCGAAACCCTGGAGGAGATGCTCCGATCGCTCGACGCCGCCCGCTCCGAGCGCGAAGCCGCGATGCGAAAGCAGCGCGAGTTCGTCGCCGACGCCTCCCACGAGCTCCGCACGCCGCTGACCAGCATCGTCGCCAACCTCGAGCTGCTTCAGGCCTCGCTCGAGGACCCCACCCGTGAGGAGGATCGCGCAGTGGTCGACTCGGCGCTGCGCTCCTCGAACCGGATGAGCCGCCTCGTCGCCGACCTCCTCCTCCTGGCCCGCGCCGACGCCGGCCGGCCCGGCGCCCGCACCGAGTGCGACCTGGCCGAGGTGGCGGGTTCCGCCGCGGCGGAGGTGGCGCCGACCATCGGCGAACGCGAGCTGCGGATCGAGAACGACCGGCCGCTGCGGATCGAGGGCAACCCCGACGAGCTCCACCGGCTGTTCGTAAACCTGCTCGACAACGGCGCCCGCTACACACCGTCGGGCTCGAGGATCGAACTGCGTCTGCGCGCCGCCGGCCGCGACGCCGTCGTCGAAGTCGAGGACGACGGGCCCGGCATCCCCCCCGAGCTGCGCGAGGAGATATTCGACCGCTTCGTCCGCGGCGAGGGGCCGGCCGACACGATCCGCGCATCGGGCAGCGGCCTGGGCCTGGCGATCGTTCGCGCCGTCGCCGCCTCCCACGGCGGCAGCGCCGAGGTCACCGAGTCCGATCTGGGCGGCGCCAGGTTCGTGGTCCGGATCCCGCTCAGCAAGACTGAGCAGGGAATTACCGCTCCTTTAGGCCGGCTTTAGCGAGGCGACTTAGGTTCTCAACCGGACGAGACACACACGGGCCCGCCTGGCCTCCCCAACGTCCCGGCGGGCCCGTTTTAATTTCCGTTTCGGGCCGTTTCAATCGACGCCTCTTCCGCCCTCGCGAACCCTGAAGAATCAGATATGGACAGGGGCGTCGGCGTCGGGGGACTAGACCTCGACGATGACCGGCAGGATCATCGGCCGGACCCGCAGCTTCTCGTAAACGAGCTTTGCGATCGAGTCGTGGAGGTCCTCCTGGATCAGGTGCACCTCCCGGTTCCCCGACGAGGACGCGTCCTCGATCGAGTCCTCGACGACGTCCTTCAGCTGCTCGACGAGGGCGTCCTCGTCCTCGAGGAAGGCGACCCCGCGCAGGATCACCTCCGGGTCGGCGACGACGGTGCCGTCGTCGGCGGAGATCGTCGCGACGACGATGAAGATTCCGTCGTCGGAGATCTCGCGGCGGTCCCTGAGGGCGACATCGTCGGGCTCGCCGACGTTGACGCCATCCACGTAGACGACGCCGGCGTGAATGTCCTCGCCGAAGCGGGCTCCCTTCTCGTCGATCTCGAGGGGCAGCCCGTTTCGGCCCTGGAAGATGTTGTCGGGGTCGATTCCGACCGCTTCGGCGAGGCCGGCGTGGAGTTGCAACCGCTGGTGGTCGCCGTGGATCGGCAGCACGTAGCGGGGCTTGGTCAGGTTCAGCATCAGCTTCAGCTCCTCCTGCCAGCCGTGACCGGAGGCGTGGATCGGCGCGTCTTTGGCGGTCACCACCGAGGCGCCGATCTCGTGGATGCGGTCGATCGTTTCGTTGACCGCGCGCTCGTTGCCCGGGACCGGCGTCGCCGAGAAGACGACGGTGTCGCCGCGGCGCAGCTCGACGTCGCGGTGGTCGTTGTTGGCCATTCGGCGCAGCGCCGAGAGCGGCTCCCCCTGGCTGCCGGTTGAGATCACGACCACTTTCTCGTCGGGGAAGTCTTCGATCTCCCGCGGTTGGATGAACAGCCCCTGGGGGGCCTCGGCGATCCCGAGGTTGGAGGCGATATTGAAGTTCTTGCGCATCGAGCGCCCGACCAGAGCGACGCGGCGGTCGAGTTTGATCGCGGCGTCGATCGCCTGCTGGACGCGGTGGATGTTGGAGGCGAAGGAGGTGACGATGATCCTCCCGTCGCACTTTCCGAAGGTCTCGAGCAGGGCCGGCCCGACGCTCGACTCCGACGGCGCGATCCCGGGGCGGTCGGCGTTGGTCGAGTCGCCGCAGAGCAGCAGCAGGCCATCGCGCCCGAGCTCCGCCAGGCGGGAGATGTCGGCGGGGCGACCGTCGACCGGGGTCTGGTCGAACTTGTAGTCGCCGGTGAGGAGGACCGACCCGAGGTCGGTCGTGAGGACGACTCCACGGGCGTCGGGAATCGAGTGCGAGAGGTGGACCATCTCCATCTCGAACGGCCCGAGCCTGACCACCTGGCCCGCCGGCAGGTCCTTCAGCGTCGCGTCGGAGAGCTTGTGCTCGTCGAGCTTGGAGCGGACCATCGCGATCGTCAGCATCCCGCCGTAGACGACCGGGGGATCTCCGATCTCGCGCAGCACATAGGGCAGGGCGCCGACGTGATCCTCGTGGCCATGGGTGAGGACGATCGCCTCGATGTCGTCGACCCGGTCGCGGAGGTAGGAGAAGTCGGGCAGGACTAGGTCGATGCCGAGCATCTCCGCGGTCGGGAACATCAGCCCGGTGTCGACGACGACGATCCGGCCGTCGTATTCGACGACGGTCATGTTCTTGCCGATCTCGCCCAGTCCCCCTAGCGGCAGTACGCGGAGAGTCTTCGCCATTGTCTAGGAGGGAACCGGTAGGCCTACCGAGTCGAGCGCGGCCCTGATGACATCGCGTTGGCCCTCGTCGGCGGGCACGAGCGGCAGCCGGAGCGCGTCGGTCGGGATCAGGCCGACCATCGCCAGCGCAGCCTTGACCGGGATCGGGTTGGTGGTCACGGCGAGGGCCTCGTAGAGGGGGCGCAGGCCGGTGTCGATCTCACGGGCGCGGTCGAGGTCGCCGGACTTGGCGGCATCCCAGATCTCGCGCATCTGCGGCCCGACGACCTGGGAGGCGACGAGGATCCCGCCCGCGCCGCCGAACTCGAGGGTCCGCAGGAAGACGTCGTCGTTTCCGGCCAGCACCGCGAGGCCGTCGATCGGCCCGAGATCGTCATCGTTGGCCTGCTTCACGGCGACCACGGTGTCGATCTCGGCCAGCCTGCTGAGGTCGGCGGGCGGCACGTTGACGACCACCCGGGAGGGGATGTTGTAGGCGATCAGCGGCAGCTGCGGGACCGCGGCCGCGATTGCTTCGAAGTGGGCGACGATCCCGGCCGGATTCGGCTTGTTGTAGTAGGGCGTGACGATCAGCGCCGCTTCGGCGCCGGCATCGGCGGCGGCCTTGGTCAGCTCGATCGAGTGGCGGGTGTCGTTGGTTCCGGTCCCACAGACAATCGTGGCCCGATCGCCGACCTCGTCGACGATCGTCCGCAGCAGCCCGATGTGCTCGGCGTCGTCGAGGGTCGCCGCCTCCCCGGTCGAGCCGGCGACGACGATTCCGTGCGATCCGTGCTCGATGACGTCGACCGCAAGGCTTCGAGCCGCGGCCTCATCGACCGCGCCGCCCTCCTCGAAGGGAGTGGCGATCGCGGTGAGCACACCTTCCAATCGTGCCACTACAACCCCTCGTGCTTCGCTCGCAGCACGAAGAACCAGATATGCACGTTTGCTCGCTCCGCACTCATCGAAGTCAGCCTAGATCATCCAACTCAGAGCAGGTTCTCGAGGCCGACCGTGAAGCGGTCCGGGAGCCCGCCGACTTTGCGGACGGCCAGCAGTACTCCGGGCATGAACGAGCTCCGGTCGATCGAGTCGTGGCGGAGCGAGAGCGTCTGGCCCTCGCCGCCGAAGATGACCTCCTGGTGGGCGACGAGGCCCGGTAGGCGCACCGAGTGGATCGGCTGGTGGACGTTGCCGCCGGCGTCGTCGATCAGCTCGGCGGTGCGCTTCGCGGTCCCCGAGGGGGCGTCGACCTTGCGGTCGTGATGGAGCTCGACTATCTCGCACTCCGGCATGTGCTTGGCGATCAGCTGCGATGCCTCCATCAGGAGGACGGCGCCGATTGCGAAGTTCGGCGCGACGAAGCAGTTCGGGTCACCCGCCTCGGCTGCAGCTCGCAGCTCGTCGAGGTCGAAGCCGGTCGTCCCGACGACGACGTGGACGCCGGCCGCCAGGCACGCCTTCGCGTTCTCCAGGGCCGTGTCCGGGGTGCTGAAGTCGACGATGACCTCGGCAGCATCGAGGATCTCCTCGAGCTCGATCCCGAGGCTGGGATCGGCCCGCCCGGCGAGCTCCATGTCCTCGGCGCCCTCGACGGCGCCGCAGACGGCCTCACCCATCCGCCCCGCCGCTCCGGAGACAGCGACCTTGATCATGCGGTGCTCAGCAACTCGCTGACCGGGGCGAGCGCCTTGCGGAAGCAGTCCTCGTCGGACCCGATGCAGGCAGCCGAGAGGCGCTCGGCGCCGTAGAGCTCTGCGGCGAGGGAGGTTAGGTCGTCGACGCTGACCGCATCGACCTTGGACAGCATCTCGTCGAGGGTGTCGATCGGCAGCCCGAAGAGGGTGGCGCGCGAGATCCGCGTCATCCGCGCCGCGGTCGACTCCGAGGAGAGGACGAGGCGGCCCTTGACGCTCTCCTTGCCGCGCGCGAGCTCCTCTGCCGAGACCGGCTCCGAGCGGAGCCTCGCAAGCTCGGCGCCGATCACCGAGCAGGCCTCCTCGACGTTGTCGGCGCGCGTGCCCACGTAGGTGGCGACAAGGCCGGTGTCCGTGTACTGCTCGTTGTAGGAGCCGACCGCGTAGGCGAGGCCCCGCTTCTCACGGATCTCGCGGAACAGCCGCGACGAGGTGGAGCCGCCGAAGATCGAGTCGAGGACCGCGAGGGCGTAGCGACGCTCGTCCTCGCGGACGATCCCCGGCGCGCCGAAGCAGATGTGGAACTGTTCGGTGTCCTTCGGGTAGAAGCGGAACCGCGCCTCCTCCTCCAGCCCGCTTCCGTTCGTGTCGGCGGCACTCTGGGCCTCGGCAGGCGAGACGAGCCGCTCGGCGAGCTCGACGATCCGATCGTGCTCGATGTGGCCGGCGGCCCCGACGACGAGGTTGGCCCCCGTGTAGCGCTGGTGGTGGTAGGCGGAAATGTCGGGGACCGGGATCGAGGCGATCACCTCGGCCTCACCGAGGACTCGGCGGCCCAGCGGGTGGCCTCCGAAGACGGCGTCGGCGAGGATGTCGTGGACGCGGTCCTGGGGCTCGTCCTCGTACATCGCGATCTCCTCCAGCACGACGTCGCGCTCGGAGTCGATTTCGGGATAGGTCGGGGCGAGCAGCATTTCCGAAAGCAGCTCGAAGACCTCGTCGGTGTGCTCGTCGAGGAAGCGTGCGTGGAGGTGGGTCGTCTCCTTGCCGGTCGCCGCGTTGACCGAGGCCCCGAGGCTGTCGAAGCGCTCGGATATCTCGATCGCCGAGAACCGCTCGGTCCCCTTGAACAGCAGGTGCTCGAGGAAATGCGAGACCCCCGCCTCAGCGGGGGTCTCGTTCCTGGACCCGGTCCGGACCCAGAGCCCGAGTGCGACCGAGCGCACCGAGGGAACGGCCTCGGTCGCGACCCGGACGCCGGAATCGAGGACCGAGGCCTGTGCTTGCTCCATCGACATCACCAATGTCCGCGCTTCGCTCGCTGCGCGGTGATCAGATATGGCTCATTTGGCTCGCTCCGCGCTCAAGGTCGGCGCTCGCGCTCCCGCCGCCGGCCGCCCCGCCGCTCGCGGTCGCCGCCGTTGCGGCGCCCGCCACCGTCTCCGGTGCCGACCGACGCGAGTTCCTCCGCGGTTTTGCCCGCGACCGAGGGGTCGTCCGAGAGGCGGAGGCCGATCCGGCCCCGCTCGCGGTCGACCTCGACCACGGTGACGTCGATCTCGTCGCCGGCGGTGAGCACGTCGTCGACCGAGTCCACCCTCTCCCCCGGTTTCACGTTGGAGATGTGGAGCAGGCCGTCGGTGCCCTTGACCAGCTCGACGAAGGCGCCGAAGGTGGTCGTCTTGACGACTTTGGCGCCGTTGTAGCGGTCACCGATCTCAGCCTCCTTCGTCATCGACTCGATTCGGGCGACGCAGGCTTCGACCAGGTCACCGGTCGGGGCGTAGATCCGGATCGTGCCGTCGTCCTCGACGTCGATCTCCGCTTCGAACTCCTCGCAGAGAGCGCGGATCGTTTCGCCGCCTTTGCCGATGACGGCACCGATCTTCTCCTGATCGATCTTGATCGCTTCGATCCGCGGCGCGTGCTGGGAGAGGATCTCCCGCGGGCCGTCGATCGATTCGGCCATCTTGCCGAGGATGAACTGGCGGCCGTCGTTGGCCTGTGACAGCGCATCTCGCAATATGTCGAACGTGACGCCGGTGATCTTGATGTCCATCTGCAGGGCGGTGATCCCGTCCTTGGTGCCGGCGACCTTGAAGTCCATGTCGCCGAGGTGGTCCTCGACGCCGGCGATGTCGGTGAGGACGATGTAGTCGTCGCCCTCCTTGATCAGCCCCATCGCGACTCCGGCGACCGGAGCGCTCACCGGCACACCCGCGGCCTGCAGGGCCATCGAGGAAGCGCAGACCGAGCCCATCGACGAGGAGCCGTTGGACTCGAGCGTCTCGGAGACGATCCTGATCACGTAGGGAAAGTCCTCTTCCCCTGGGATCGTGGGTGCCAATGCCCGCTCGGCGAGAGCGCCGTGACCGATGTCGCGGCGCTTGGGGCCGCGCATGAAGCCGGCCTCCCCGACCGAGAACGGCGGGAAGTTGTAGTGGTGCCAGAACCGTTTCGTGGTCTGCAGCCCGAGGGTGTCGAGCCGCATGTCCATCCGCGTCGTGCCGAGCGCGACGTTGGAGAGGATCTGGGTCTCGCCGCGGGTGAAGAGCGCCGAGCCGTGCACGCGCGGTGAGATGTCGACCTCGGTCTCGATCGGCCGGATCTCATCCTGGGCACGCCCGTCGGGGCGCTTCTTGTCGACCGCGATCGCCTTTCGGATCGTATCCTTCTCGATCGCGTCGAAGGCAGCGCCGACCTCGGACTTGCGGTCGGCATCGACCTCGCCGTCATCGCCGGCCGGCGCGTACTTCTCGACGACCTCGTCCTTGACCTTGTCGATCGCCTCGTAGCGCTCGAGCTTGCCCTCGGTCGCGATCGCGTCGACCAGAGCCTGGCCGTGCGAGGAGCGGATCTGATCGAGGAGGCCCTCGTCGATCGAGGGGGCCTCGACCTCGAGCTTCTCCTTACCGGCCTTGTCGGCCAGCTCCTGCATAGACCCGCAGAGCTTCTTGATCTCGGAATGGGCGATGTCGAGGGCGTCGAGGATCTCGGCCTCGGTGACGCCGTCGGCGCCGGCCTCGACCATCAGGATCGCCTCGTCGGTGCCGGCGACGATCAGGTCCAGTTCGAGCTCCTCGAGGCTCTCCTCGGGGGGGTTGACGACGAAGTCGCCGTCAAGTTTGCCGACCCGCACCGCGCCAACGTGGGCGGCAACGGGGACCGGCGAGATCGCGAGCGCCGCCGAGGCGCCGTTCATCGCGAGGATGTCGTAGGTGTGGACGTGATCGACCGAGAGCGGGGTCGCCACGAGCTGGGTCTCGAAGTGCCAGCCCTTCGGGAACAGGGGTCGGATCGGACGGTCGATCATGCGCGCGGTCAGCGTCGCCTTCTCGCCCGAACGGCCCTCGCGACGGAAGAACGAGCCCGGGATCTTGCCCGCGGCATACATCCGCTCCTCGACGTCGACGGTGAGGGGAAGGAAGTCGACATCCCTGAAATTGCCCATCGTCGCTGTGCAGAGGACGATCGTGTCTCCGGACTGGACCACGACGGCGCCGCTTGCCTGGCGAGCGAGCTTGCCGGTCTCGAAGGAAATCTGGCCATCGCCGACATCCACCGAGACGCGACTAACGTCAAACATGCTCATTTAATTTTTTACCTCCGGCCGCACGGTTTGCAGCCATCTTGCTTTCAGAACTCTCGTTCTCTTTCGCGAGAGAGGGTACAGGCCCACTGCAGGCGGCGTTTGGCCCCCCGTTATTTCCGCGCTTTTTCTTCCAGATCGTCAGCTTCGCAATCTGAGTGGCGGCGGTTCCACCGTTGGGGGTGAAGGTGATCAGGGCCCTGACCTTGACCTTGCCGTTTCTGTTCAGCTTCCGCTTCGCGGCGGCGGTCCGCTGCCCTCTTCTTCCTGCCCTTCGCCGGCGGGTTGCCGTCGGCGATGCCCGACGATGCCGGCCGATCTAACGTCGATCGAGAGCGTCGTTCCCCTCAGGCCGAGAACGGAGAACTCGTTGCTCGGCGGCGTCGCCGCGGTCGGTTTTTCGCTGTCGCAGTGCCGGTTGCCCGGCGTCGATCATGACAACTGCTCGCGCTTTGCTCGCTGCGCGAAGCGACAGATATCGACGCTTGCTCGCGCCGCGCTCATCGGCGCAGGCCGAGGTCGGCGACGAGCGCGCGGTAGCGCTCGAGGTCGGACTGCTCGAGGTAGCGCAGCATGCGGCGGCGCTTGCCGACCAGCATCAGCAGGCCGCGGCGCGAGTGGTGGTCCTTGGCGTGCGTGCGCAGGTGTTTGGTGAGTTCGTTGATCCGCTCGGTCATCAGCGCGACCTGGACCTCGGCCGAGCCGGTGTCTTTGTCGGCGCGGCCGTATTTGCCGATCAACTGGCTCTTCTGCTCTTTCGTCAGTGTCATCGCGGGGTGAAGCTAGCACAGACCTGCTTCGCGTCCTCGACATCGATTCGCATCTGCGCGATCAGCTCCTCGACCCCCGCGAACCGCTTCTCTCCGCGCAGTCGCTCGACGAACGCGACCCTCAGCATCGTCCCGTAGAGGTCCTCCTCGTGATCGATCAGGTAGGTCTCGATCAGCACTCCACGGCCGGTGTCGAAGGTCGGGCGGACGCCGACGTTGACCGCCGCCGGGACGCCGTTGGCGAAGGCAGCGTAGACACCGTGCCCGGGGATCGCGAGGCGGTCGTCGGGGACGATGTTCGCAGTCGGGAACCCAAGCTCCCGGCCGCGCTGATCGCCGTGGACGACCTCTCCCTCGACCATGAACGGCGCCCCGAGGCAGCGCCGCGCCCCCTGCATGTCCCCGGCCGCGATCAGGGCCCGGATCCGGGTCGAGGAGACGGTCTCGCCGTCGACCTCGACCAGCGGCACGACCCGGGTCTCGAACTCGGGGCGCGCCGCCAGCATCTCCGGGTCGCCCCTGGCTTTGGCGCCGAAGCGGAAGTTCTCCCCGACCGAGACCCGCTCGGCGCCGAGCCGCGCGATCAGGACGTCCTCGATGAACTGCTCGGCCGGCCGTGAGGCAAACTCGCGGTCGAACGGGATCACGACCAGCTCCCCGACCCCGAGGCCTTCGATCACATCGCGCTTGACCGTGAACGGCATGATCAGCTTCGGCAGCGCCGCGGGATGGAGGATTTCGAGCGGGTGGGGGTCGAAGGTGAGCACCGTGTCGGAGCCCTTGATCACAGCCTGGTGGCCGCGGTGGACGCCGTCGAAGGTCCCGATCGCGACATCCCTCGGCCGCGGTTTGGCGTCGGGCAGCGAGGTGACCACGATCGGCATCAGCGCAGCGCCTCTCCGACGGCCGGGACCATCCCTGCGACCTGCTCGACGCTGATCTCCATCCCCACATCCTCGATGCTGAAGGGCCCGATCGCGGTCCGGCGGAGCTCGGCGCAATAGGCGTCCCCGAGTGTCTCGACCAGGGTCCGGACGTAGGTTCCCGCCGAGCACTCGATCTCGTAGCGGGCGGTGTCCCCCTCACGGCCGAGCAGCTCGGCCCGGTAGATCTCGACGTCGCGCTGCGGGGTTTCGACCTCCTCGCCGCGATGGGCCTTGCGATAGAGCCGCTCTCCTCCGACCCGTACCGCCGAGGTCATCGGCAGACGCTGGCGCACCGTGCCTGTCGGCAGTGAGAGGGACTCGGGGATGTCCCCCGTCTCGGTCAGCTCGCCGTCGGGGTCGCCGGTGCTCGAGCGCCAGCCGAGCCGGGCGGTCGCCAGGTACGTCTTCGGCAGCCCGGTGAGGAAGCGCTGCAGCTTGGTTGCGCCATCGAGGAGGACGAGCAGCAGGCCGGTGGCGAAGGGATCAAGGGTTCCGGCGTGACCCGCCTTGCAGCCCCGCTCCCGTCTCAGGCGGACGACCATGTCGTGCGAGGTTATCCCGGCCGGCTTGTCACAGAGCAGAACGGCGCCCTCTGTTTTCCGGCTCATCTGAATAGCGCTCAATCGAGCTGGTCGCCGACCTCGCCGCAGAGAAAAGTCACGAGCTGGTCGAGCTCGAGGTCGGTCGAGAAGCCGGCGGCGCGTTTGTGGCCGCCGCCGCCCTTCTTACGGGCGATCGCGGAGACGTCGACCTCGCCGCTGCTCGAGCGCAAGCTGACCTTACGGGCGGCCCGGCCGCGGTCACCGAGGTCGCGGATCAGGGCGGCGATCTGGGCTCCCTCGACCGACCGCAGGTGGTCGATGATGCCCTCGGTCATCTCCTCCCCCGCCCCGGTCGCCTCGTAGTCCTCGGCGGTGATGTAGGCGAGGACGAGGCGCTGGTCGCAGTGGCGCTGGATGCTGTTGAGGGCACGGGCGACGAGCCTGATCTTCTCGATCGGGACGTGCTCGTAGAGGCGGCGATAGGTGTCGTCGACGGCGACGCCCGCATCGATCAGGTCGGCGGCGATCCTGTGGGTGCGGGCGTTGGTGCTGTCGTACATGAACTTGCCGGTGTCCGTGATCAGTCCGACATAGAGCGCCGAGGCCATCTCGGGGCTGATCCGCACCCCGAGCAGCAGCGCCAGCTCGTAGACGATCTCGGCGGTGCAGGAGGCATCGACGTCGACCAGGTTGAGGTCGCCGAAATGGGTGTTGTCGTGGTGGTGGTCGATGTTGATGATCTCGTGTGCGCCTTCGTTGAGGAAATCGACCGGCATCCGGTCGATGTTCCCGCAGTCGAGGAAGATCGCCGTGCGGTCGGCCATGTCGGCCGGCGCCTCGTGGAAAACCTCCTCCAGCGGCAGGAAGCGGTACTCGATCGGCAGCGGGAACTCCTTCGCGGTCAGGAACATCACCGAGTCCTTGCCGAGCGCGGTCAGCAGGTGGTGCATCCCGAGCAGCGATCCGAGGGCGTCTCCGTCGGGGCCCTCATGCGCCGTGAGGAGGAATTTGTCGCGGCTGCGGAGCTCGTCGGCGACCCGCTCGATCGTCGCGATGCTGACGCCGGCGCTACCCATTGTCGTCCTCCAGCAGCTGCGAGATCCGCATCCCCTGCTCGACCGTGGGGTCGAAGTGGAAGGTCAGTGTCGGTGTTCTCTTCATCCTGGTCTCGGCAGCGATCTTCGACTGCAGCACCCCGTGTGAGGAGCGCAGGGCCTCGAGGGTCGCCTCGCGCTGGTCCTCGTCGCCGAGGACGCTGACGTGCACCTTGGCGGTGCGGAGGTCAGGGCTGGTCTCGACGGAGGTCACGGTCACGAAGCCGATGCGAGGGTCACTGAGGTCGGTGGTGATCGCCGCGCCGATCACCTCGCGAAGCACCTCATTCACGCGGCGCATGCGAGGAGCGCCCATCCTACTCCAGCGTCTGCTCGACCTGTTTGGTTTCGAAGAACTCGAGCACGTCCCCCTCCTTGACGTCAGCGTAGCCCTCGAGCACGACGCCGCACTCCTGACCCTCCTCGACCTCCTGGACGTTGTCTTTGAATCGCCGCAGGGAGCCGAGTTTGCCGTCCCAGATGACCGTGCCTTCGCGGACCAGGCGGACGTTCGCGGTGCGGACGACTTTGCCCTGGGTGACGAGACAGCCGGCGATCCGACCGACTTTCGAGGCTTTGAAGGTCTGTTTGATCTCGGCTTCGCCGAGTGTCTCCTCGACCTCGATCGCCTCGAGCATGCCCTCCATCGCGTTGCGGAGGTCCTCGGTGATTTTGTAGATGATCGAGTAGGTGCGGATGTCGACGCCCTCGCGCTCGCCGGCGCGCCTGGCGTCGGCGAGGGGCCGCACGTTGAACCCGATGATGATCGCGTTGGAAGCCGAGGCCAGCATCACGTCGGACTCGTTGATGCCGCCGGTCTGCGAGTGGATGATGTTGATCCCGACCTGCTCCTGGGGGACTTTGGCGATCTCGTCCTGGAGAGCCTCGAGCGAGCCGGCGACGTCGGCCTTGAGGACGATGTCGAGCTCCTTGATGTCGCCGGCCTGGGCCCGGGAGAAGACCTCCTCGAGACTGACCTTTCGCGCCTGGCGGCGGGCGAGGGCCTCGGTCTTGAGCCGGTTGCCGCGCTCCTGGGCGAGCTGGCGGGCGCGGCGGTCGTTCTCGACGGTGTGGACGATCTCGCCGGCCTCGCAGACGCCGTCGAAGCCGAGCACCTCGACCGGCATACCGGGCCCGGCACTCTCGACCCGGTCGCCGGTGAAGTCGTGCATCGCCCGGACCCGTCCCCATTGCGGGCCGGCGACGAGGGAATCTCCGACATTGAGCGTGCCGCGCTGGACGAGGATGCTGACTACGGGGCCGCGACCCGGGTCGAGCTGGGACTCGATCACGGTCCCCGATGCGGGGGCATCCGGATTCGCCCCGAGCTCCTCCAGCTCCGAGACCAGAAGAATCATGTCGAGCAGGTTGTCGAGGCCTTCGTGGGTCTTGGCAGAGACGTCGACGTAGACCGTTTCGCCACCCCACTCCTCGGGGTTCAGCCCGTCTGAGGCGAGCTCGGTTCGCACCCGCTCCGGCTGTGCCCCCTCTTTGTCGATCTTGTTGACCGCGATCAGGATCGGGACGTCGGCGGCGCGCGAGTGATCGATCGCCTCTTTGGTCTGCGGCATGACGCCGTCGTCGGCGGCGACGACGATCACCGCGACGTCGGTCACCTTTGCGCCGCGGGCGCGCATCGCGGTGAACGCGGCGTGGCCGGGCGTGTCGAGGAAGGTGATCGTCCGTTTGTCGTGGTGGACCTGGTAGGCGCCGATGTGCTGGGTGATCCCCCCCGCCTCGCCGGCGGCCACCTCGGTCTCGCGGATCGCGTCGAGGAGCGAGGTCTTGCCGTGGTCGACGTGACCCATGATGGTCACGACCGGGGGCCGCGGCATCAGGCTCTCCTCGGAGTCCTCGTATTCGGGCTCCGCCGGCTCCTCGTCGGCGGTGGTGACGATCTCGAGCTTGCGGTCGTACTCGTCCGCGATCGCCCTGATCGACTCGTCGGTGAGGGTCTGGGTCAGGGTCGCCATCTCCCCCATCGTCATCAGCTTCTTGATCACCTCGGCGCTGCCGAGGCCGAGCAGCTCGGCGACCTCGCGCACGGTCGCCCCGGATGGGACCTTGGTCGCCTCCGGCTCGGCCGGCTCCTCCGTTTTGAGCGGTGGCTCCTCGAGCAGCGGGCGACGGCGGCGCCCACCGCGACGGCGCGGCGGGCGCTGAGGCGGCGGGCCGCCCATCTGGTCGCGGCGCGCGGCCTGTGAGTCGATGACCACCCGGCGTTTTTTGCTCGATGCGCCGGCGCCGGCTTTTTTCTCAGCCGGTTTGGCTTTCGGCTTCGCGGTCTCGGCGGCTTTCTCGGCCGGTTTCGGTTTGGCTTTGGTCGCGGTCGCGGCCGCGCCGCCGTTCCCCTTGGGGCCCGTGAGCGCCTGCAGCGCGTCGTTCTCCTCGACGCTCGACGCTGCGGCTTTGGCTTCGATCCCTGCCGCTTTGAGGGCGGTCAGCAGCTCTTTGCTGGTCACACCCTGGGCTTTGGCGATCTCGTGGACGCGTTTCTTTGCCACTAAGCCTGCTCCGCCTCCTGAACAACCCCGTCGGAATCAATTCCGTCGGCCTCCTCAGCTTCGCTTCCGGGGGCCGACGGGTCGGGCTCGGCCTGCTCAGCCTCCGGCTCCTCCTCGCTCGGAGCCGAAGAGTCAGATTGCGACGGCTCCTCGCTCGTGTCTTCGGCGACGGGCGCCTCGGGCTCCTCAGCTTCGCTTCCGGGGGCGGGGTCCTCGGCGTCATCGGCAGGGCCCTCGGCCTCACCAGTTCCGTCGGGCTCCTCAGCTTCGCTTCCGGGGGCGGGGTCCTCGGCGTCATCGGCAGGGCCCTCGGCCTCAGCCAGTTCCGCCGGCCTCCTCAGCTTCGCTTCCGGGGGCCGACGGGTCGGGCTCGTCCTGCTCAGCCTCCGGTGCCTCCTCGCTCGGAGCCGAAGAGTCAGATTGCGACGGCTCCTCGCTCGTGTCTCCAGCTGCGGCAGGCTCGGCCTCCCCTGCCGCCTCGGAGACCTCCTCGGAGACCTCGGCGAGGACCTCCTCCTCGCCGGCCTCCTCCTCGACCTCCTCGACGAACTCGGCCTCGGCTCGGGCGACGATCTCGGCGACCTGGCCCTCGTCGCCGTCGGGGTCGGCGAGGATCTCGACCTCGCTCTCCGCAAGCGGTGAGAGGACGGCGATCTGGTTGGTCTCGAAGCGGTTCAGCGCCTGATGCGTGGGAAGGCCGCAGTAGGCGGAGCCGGCGATCGCGGCGTTCGGGCAGCGGCGGCCGTTGGTCAGCACCGCCAGGCAGTGCCCGTCGGACTGCTCCTCGCCCTCGTACTCGATCTCCTCGTCGTCCTGGGCGAACTCGGTCTCCGACTTGATATCGACCCGCCAGCCGGTTAGGCGGGCGGCGAGGCGGGCGTTCTGGCCGTCACGGCCGATCGCCAGCGAGAGCTGGTCGTCGGGGACGATCACGGTCGCCTGACGCTCGTCGTCGTCGACGATCACCTCGCGCACCCGCGCCGGCGAGAGCGCCTTGGCGACGAAGCGGGCGGGCTCGTCGTTGTGAGGAATGATGTCGATCTTCTCGCCGCGGAGCTCGGATACGACCATCCGCACCCGTGAGCCGCGGGGGCCGACGCAGGCGCCGACCGGGTCGACGCCGTCGGCGTGGGAGATCACCGCGATCTTCGAGCGGTAGCCGGGCTCGCGGGCGACGCCGACGATCTCGACCAGCTTGTCGGCGATCTCCGGGACCTCCATCTCGAACAGGCTCTTGATCAGCTCGGGGCTGCGGCGGGAGACGACGATCGCGGGCCCTTTGGTCGAGTCGGAGACGTCGGTGATCACGGCCTTGACCCGCATACCGTGGTCGTAGCGCTCGTTGTAGACCTGCTCGGACTTCGGCAGCAGCGCCTCGACCCGCTCGCGCAGCTGGACCAGCGTGTAGCGCTTGTCGGACTGTTGGATGATTCCGGTGATCAGCTCACCGACGCGGTCCTGGTACTCCTCGAACATCATCATCCGTTCGGCCTCGCGGATCCGCTGCAGGATCACCTGCTTCGCGGTCTGGGCGGCGATCCGGCCGAAGTCGTCGGGGGTGACGTCGCGGGTCGTGATTTGGTCCTCGTAGGGGGCGATCATCTCCGGGTCGAGCTCGGGGTCCTCGAGCTCGCGGAGCTCGCCCGTCTCGGGGTCGATCTCGCGCTCCTCCTCTTCCTGGGCTTCGGCCGCCTCGGCCAGCAGCTTCTCCTCAAGCTCGGGAGGAAGGATCAGCTCGAAGACCCGGAAGTCGCCGGTCTCGTGGTCGAGGTCGACGCGGGCGTATTTGGCGGCGCCGGGCGTCTTCTTGTAGGCCGACAGAAGGGCGTCCGCGAGGGCGTCCATCAGGGTGTCGGACGAGATCCCCTTCTCCTGCTCGAGAGCCTTGATTGCGTCGACGATCTCTTTACTCACTGAACCTCCTCGGGCTCACCCTCGCTGATGCTCTGCGAAGAATCGGAATCTGGACTGGGGCGGCGGTACTTCGGGCCGGGTGAGGAGACCTCGAGCGAGTACTCGGCCAGCAGGTGGTTGAGGTGCTTGCTCACGCGTTCGCACAGCCCCAGGTCCACCCCGTCGGGGTGGTCTACGAAGAGGCGGAGCGCTTCGGTCCCGGGTCGCTCCACGGCGACCAGCTCGATCCCCTGATCGAGCTCGGATAGCTGTTGCTGGATGTCGTTCTTGAGGTCTTCCATTTGATTTGGGGCGAAAAAAAAGTGGGCCAGGCCCACTTCCCAGGACTACTAGGCACAAAAAAGCTCAAATTCAGTATAGCCCGCTCTTTGCGCCCGGCCGACGCAGCGAGTCGACCCGGTCGAGGATCGTCCCGGCGATCTCCTCCTTGGAGGAGATCGGCACATCGGCCTCGGCCTCGGCGTCGATCAGGGTCACCGCATTGCTCTCGCTCTCGAACCCGATCTCCGGGTTGGAGACGTCGTTGAGAACGATCAGGTCGACACCCTTTCGGCTCCGCTTCTCGCGGGCGCGTTCCCTCGCGTCCTCGCCCGTTTCGGCGGCGAAGCCGACGATCGTCTGGCCCGACGCGCGGGTGGCTGCGAGGCCGGCGAGGATGTCCTCGGTCGGCTCGAGCCGGAGCTCGAGGCCGTCGTCGCGCTTGAGCTTTCCGGGCTTGACCGTGGGCGGCCTGAAGTCGGCCGGAGCGGCAGCCATCAGGAGGACGTGGCAGCCGGGGAACTCGGCCCGCGCGGCCTCGGCGAGCTCGGCTGCGGTCTCGACGTCGATGCGCCTTACGCCGGCCGGCTCGGGCAGGGAGACGTTGGCGGCGATCAGGGTGACCTCGGCGCCGCGCCGCGCGGCGGCGGCGGCGAGGGCCATGCCCATCCGGCCGCTCGATCGGTTGCCGATGAAGCGGACCGGGTCGAGGGGCTCGCGGGTGCCGCCGGCGGTGACCAGCACCCGGAGGCCGTCCCACGGTCGGTCGCCGCCTGGGAGCATGGCCTCGATCCTCTCGAGCAGGCGAGCCGGGTCGGGTAGCCGGCCACGGCCCTGCTCGCCGCGCGAGGCGAGGAGGCCCTCGTCGGGCTCGATCACGGCGATGTCGCGGTCGCGCAGGGTGGCGAGGTTCGACTGGGTCGCGGGATTCGCGTACATGCGGTCGTTCATCGCCGGCGCGACCAGGCGTGGCGCGGTGCAGGCGAGAAACGAGGTGGTCAGCATCGAGTCGGCCATCCCGGCCGCGAGCTTGGCGACGGTGTTGGCCGAGGCCGGCGCGACGAGATAGGCGTCGCAGTTGGCGGCGAGCTCGAGGTGCCCGATCGGGTCGTGGTCGGGCGCCGGATCGCCCGGGAAGGCGCCGCGCAGCGGATCGCGCTCGAACTCAGAGGTGAGGGCCGGGGCGCCGGTGATCCCCTCGAAGGAGGCGGCGCCGACGAAGCGGCCGGCCGCCTTGGTCATCACCACGCGCACCCCGTGGCCGGCAAGCGTGGCCAGCCGGGCGAGCTCCAGCGACTTGTAGGCGGCGATCCCGCCACTTACGCCGAGCAGGATTCGGGCCATCTGCGACCTCCTGGGGAAGCGTTGCGCCTAGGCGCGGTACTCGTATTTGAGCTTGCCCTCGGCGAGCTCTTCGAGAGCCATCGATAGGTAGTTCGTCTCGCCGCCGGTCTCGACCATCGGCGGTGGGTACTCGCCGAAGCTGCCTTCGCCGAGGCTGTGGAAGTAGCTGTTTATCTGACGGGCGCGCTTCGCCGAGACGACGACCGCGGCGTAATGCGAGTCGGCGTGCTCCAGAAGCTTGTCTACGCGTGGTTTGATCATTCGGCGGGGGAGTCTAGAGGTATGCCGAGCTCGGCGCGCACGATCCCCTCCAGATCGGCCGCCGCCTGCTCGAGATCGTCGTTGACGATCCGGTAGGCGAACTCGTCGGATGCCGCCAGCTCCTGCTCGGCGACCTCGAGCCGGGAGTCGATGGCCTCCTCGGAGTCGGCGCCGCGGCTTTCGAGCCGGCGCCGGAGCTCGGCCGGGTCCGGGGGCCCGATGAAGACCTGGATCGACTCGCGCATCGCGGCCCGGACCTGGCGCGCTCCCTGGACCTCGATCTCGAGCAGCACCGAGGCGCCCTCGTCGAGCCGCCGCCGGACCTCGGAGCGGAGGGTTCCGTAGCGGTTGCCGCTGTAGGTCGCGAACTCGAGGAAGTCGTCGGCGTCGACCCGCTCGTCGAACTGCTCGCGGCTGAGGAAGTGATAGTCGCGGCCGTCGATCTCACCTGCGCGGGGCTCGCGCGTCGTCGCCGAGACGGAGAGCTCGAGGCCGGGGATGCGGTCCAGCAGCTTCGCGATCAGCGTCCCCTTGCCGACCCCCGACGGACCAGTGATTACGAAGACCTTGGACATGAACGGCCGTGCAAACCAAGCAGATTGACCGGACGCAGGGAGCGCGGGGTTCTCTGCACGCGAGCGACCGAGGACGTCAAAGATGCGCCGGTGTGCGCGGCCGTTAGCGGCGGAGCTGGGAGACGAGCTCTGCGCGCTGCCGTTCGGAGAGCCCGCCGATCGTCTTCGATGGCGAGATCCGGCACTGGTTGAGAATCCGGTTCGTCTTCACCCTGCCGTACTTCGGGACCGCGAGGAGCATGTCGAAGACCTTGGCGGTCTGGACGTACTCGGGCGGGTCGAGGAGCAGGGCGTGGATGCTCGCCTTGTTCGCCTTCAGGTCCTTCTTCAGCTTGGCCCGGGCGGTCCGGATGTCGTTGGCCCGCCGAAGGGCGTCCATCCGCTGGTCGAGCGACCTCTCGGGAGCCGCGGATGACGTCTTTACTGGGGCAGGCATGTGGGCGGCGAGTATAGCCGCGGGTCACGGGCGCGCAAGGGTGTGTTTGCCATTTTCGGTGAAATTCACCTGGACCTGGACCTGAGGTCTAGGTGGTGGTGCTCGAAATTGAGGATGGAGAGCTCGGCGGCGACCCGATTGCCGGCCTTCGGGTCGCGGAAGCTCTCGGTCCCCACCGCCACCAGAGAGGCGCCGGCGGCGACCAACTCGTGGGCGTCGGCGCCGCTCGCGACCCCCCCCATGCCGATGATCGGCAGCCCGATCGCGGCGGCGACGGTGCGGATCTGGGCGACCGCGATCGGCCTCACGGCGGCGCCGGAAAGGCCGCCGTGGCCGGCCGCTATGCCGGGCCGGCCGGTCGCCGGATCGATCGCGCTCGCCTTGATCGTGTTGATCAGCGAAACCGCGTCCGCTCCACCCTCCTCGGCGGCGACCGCGACCGCGGCCGGGTCGGCGACGTTCGGCGTCAGCTTCACGATCAGCGGCTTCTCGGTGAACGGGCGAAGCACCTCCAGCAGCGCCTCGGTCTCCTCCGGCTGCTCGCCGACGATCAGCCCCGAGTGGACGTTTGGGCAGGAGACGTTGAGCTCGATCGCGGCGACCTCCTCGCGGCCGGCGACCCCCTCGACGAGGCGGCCGAAGTCCTCGCGGCTGGTCGCCATCACCGAGACGATCAGGGGCACCGGCAGCTCCGCCAACTGCGGCAGATCCACCTCCAGAAATCCCTCGAGCCCCCGGTTCGGCAGCCCGATCGAGTTGATCATCCCCGCCGGCGTCTCCCATATCCGCTGAGGCTCGTTCCCGACCCGGGGCTCCAACGTGATCGTCTTCGAGACGAACGCCGAGAACGGGAAGTCCTCGAGCAGCGCATCGCCATAGACCCGCCTCGCGGCAATCGCGTCGAACGTCCCCGACGCATTGATCACCGGGTGCTCGAGCTCGATCCCGCAAAACTCGACCGGCTCTGGGGCGCCCGGTACAGCACCGGGATCCCCCGAGCTGGAACCCGCAATGGTGGCTGGCCCAGGGTCCTTGCCGCGCTGGCTCACAAGTTCCCGCTCAGGGGATCCCGGTCCCGCCCCCCGGGCCCTCAGCACCGGGCCGTCGACGCAGAGACGCAGGTACCCGTCGCCAGTCGGGTCGGGAACGGCGCATCCGTAGCAGGCGCCGAAGCCGCAGGCCATCGGAGCCTCGTGGGCAAGTTGGGCGGGGACATCCCGGTCGGCGCAGAGGTCGTGGACCGCATCGAGCATCGGGGGCGGGCCGCAGGCGTAGACGACGGCGCTCCTCGCGTCGTCGCCCTCGAGCATCGTCGCCAGCAGGTCGGTGACGTAGCCGGCATGGCCGGCGTGCCCGTCCTCGCTGGCGAGGCGGACCTCGCAGCAGGCAAAGAGGTCGTCGAGGCCACCGGAGTGCTCGCGGTCGCGGAAGCCGAGCAGGACGCGGGTCGGGACCGCGCGGTGGGAGAAGGCCCGCCGCAGGAGCGCCAGCGGTGCGATGCCGATGCCGCCGCCGACAAGGATCGCTCCGACCGCCTCCGAGGCGATCCGGCGCGGCTCCGAGAAGCTGTTGCCGAGTGGGCCGTTGACCCAGACCGTGTCGCCGGCCTCGAGCTCGCAGAGGCGGTCGGTCCCGGGCCCGATCCCCTCGATCAGGAAGTCGAGGCGCTGGGAGCCGTCCTCTGCGACCGAGTCGGCAACCGAGAGCGCCCGCGGCAGGTACGGACGGCGGCCGTCCTGCTCCCAGTGGCGCCCCGCGGCGAGCATGTAGAACTGGCCGGCGAGCGGGGGCGGCCCCTCGTCGTCGCGCAGCGAGAAGACGCGATAGCCGCCCGAGTCGTGCGCCTCGCTTACCTGACACAACCTCCGCCCGAAGGGAGGGAATGATCGTGGCGTCTCCACAGCCGCGGCCCCCGGACGCGGGAGCGGATGCCTGTCCATATCTGTTTCTTCAGGCATCCGCGGGAGCAGAGGAGGCCGCGGAAGATCTGTGTATCTCCTGGAGCGAGAGCACCTCGGCGTCCTCCTCCATCCGGGCAGCGATCGCCCTCACGGCCGCCGAGGCCCCGGTCATCGTCGTCACGCAGGGGATGCCGTGGCGGACGGCCGCGGTTCGGATCGCGTGCCCGTCGGCGCGGGCGCCGGAGCCGGTCGGGGTGTTGATGACAAGGTCGCAGCGCCGTTCGCGGAGCAGGTCGATCGCGTTCGGGCTGCCCTCGCTCAGCTTGTTGATCCGGGTCACCGGCACGCCCATCGAGGTGATCGACTGCGCCGTCCCGCCGGTGGCGATCACCTCGAAGCCCATGTCGTGGAACCGGGTCGCGAGCTGGGTCGCCGCCGGCTTGTCGGTGTCGGTGACGGTGATGAAGACGGCCCCCTCCGAGGGCAGCGAGACACCGGCCGCCTCCTGCGCCTTCCCGAACGCGGTCGGGAAGTCGGTGGCGATGCCCATCACCTCGCCGGTGCTCTTCATCTCCGGCCCGAGCACCGAGTCGGCGCCGGCGAACCTGGCGAAGGGCAGGACCGCCTCCTTGACGCTGACGAAGTCGGAGGGGGGATCGGGCAGCTGCAGGTCGGCCAGCTTCTCCCCCAGCATCAGCCTCGCGGCCACTTTCGCCAGCGGCGTCCCGGTCGCCTTCGAGACGAAGGGGACGGTGCGGGAGGCGCGCGGATTGGCCTCGATCACATACAGCTCGCCGCCGGCGACCCCGTATTGGATGTTGATCAGGCCGATCACCCCGAGCTCGAGCGCGATCCGGGTGGTCGTCTCGCGGATCTCGTCCAGCATCTCCTCGCCGAGGCTCATCGGCGGCAGCACGCAGGCCGAGTCGCCGGAGTGGACCCCGGCCTCCTCGACGTGCTGCATGATCCCGGCGACGTGGACGGCGGTCCCGTCGGCGAGGGCGTCGACGTCGACCTCGATCGCGTTCTCGAGGAAGCGGTCGAGCAGCAGCGGGTGCTCCTGGTCGGCCTTGACGTGGGCCTCGAGGTAGGCGGCCAGGTTCTCGGTCGAGTAACAGATCTCCATCGCCCTGCCGCCGAGCACGTATGAGGGCCGAACCAGCAGCGGGAAGCCGACCTGTTCGGCGATCACCGTCGCCTCGTCGGCGGAGAGCGCGGTTCCGTAGGGAGGGTGTTTGACGTCGAGCCGGCGCAGGAGGGCGCCGAAGCGGCCGCGGTCCTCGGCGAGGTCGATCGCGTCGACCGGGGTGCCGAGGAGGGAAACGCCGGCCTCCTCGAGGGCTCGGGCCAGCTTCAGCGGAGTCTGGCCGCCGAACTGGACGATCACGCCCTCGGGGCGCTCCTGTTCGCAGACGGCCAGCACGTCCTCGGTCGTGAGCGGCTCGAAGTAGAGGCGGTCGGAGGTGTCGTAGTCGGTCGAGACCGTCTCCGGGTTGCAGTTGATCATCACCGCGTCGCGCCCGGACTCGCGCGCCGTCATCGCGGCGTGGACGCAGCAGTAGTCGAACTCGATCCCCTGGCCTATCCGGTTCGGCCCGGCGCCGAGGATCACGACCGAGGCGCGGTCGCCGCGGCGGACCTCGGAGGGGACCCCTCCGCCCGGCCTCGGGCGCTCGTGGCCCGAGTAGTAGTAGGGGGTCGCGGCCTCGAACTCGGCGGCGCAGGTGTCGACCGCCTTGTAGGTGCGCTGCAGGCCCTCGGTCCCGTCGCCCTCCTTGGCGAGGGTCTCGAGCTCACGCAGGAACCAGCGGTCGACCAAGCAGCGCTCGTGGACGGCCTCGAGCGAGAGGTCGCGCCGGAAGGCCTCGAGGATGAGGTCGAAGCGTTCGGCCGAGGGCATCGCGATCGCCTCGAGCAGCTCCTCCTCCCCGTCGGGCGGTTCTGCCGGGGAGTCGAGCTCCCGCGATCGCATCGCCTTCGCGAACGACTCGCCGAAGGTGCGGCCGATCGCCATCGCCTCGCCGACGCTCTGCATGTGGGTGGAAAGGCGCCCCTCGGTGCCGGGGAACTTCTCGAAGGCGAATCGCGGCACCTTGGTCACCACGTAGTCGATCGTCGGCTCGAAGGAGGCCGGCGTGGCCCGGGTGATGTCATTTGGGATCTCCTCGAGCGCGTATCCGACGGCGAGCTTGGCCGCCATCTTGGCGATTGGGAAACCGGTCGCCTTCGACGCCAGCGCCGAGGAGCGCGAGACCCTTGGGTTCATCTCGATGACGACGATCTCGCCGGTCTCCGGGTGGACGCCGAACTGGATGTTGGAGCCGCCGGTCTCGACGCCGACCGCGCGGATGACCCGGATCGCCTGGTCGCGAAGCTCCTGGTAGAGGCGGTCGCTCAGGGTCTGCGCCGGCGCCACGGTCACCGAGTCGCCGGTGTGGACGCCCATCGGGTCGACGTTCTCGATCGAGCAGATGATGACGACGTTGTCGTTGCGGTCGCGCATCACCTCGAGCTCGAACTCGCCCCAGCCGAGCACCGACTCCTCGACCAGGACCTGGTTGATCGGGCTCGCGGCCAGGCCCTCGCTGACGACCTGGCGCAGCTCGGTCTCGGTCTCCCCCACCCCCCCGCCCTGGCCGCCGAGCGTGAAGGCGGGACGGACGATCGCCGGCAGCGTGATCCTGCCGTCGGCCATCGCGGCCTCGACCTCGCCGAGGTTGCCGACGGTCATCGACCATGGGATCCGCAGGCCGGCCTCGTTCATCGTCTGGCGAAACTCCTCGCGGTCCTCGGCCCGGCGGATCGCGTTCTGGTCGGCGCCGATCAGCTCGACGCCGAATTTCTCCAGCGTTCCGTCTTCGTGCAGCGCCATCGCCAGGTTGAGCGCGGTCTGGCCGCCGAGGGTCGGGAGCAGTGCGTCGGGGCGCTCCTTCTCGATGATCTTCGCCACCGGACCGGGCAGCAGCGGCTCGACGTAGGTCGCGGTCGCGAACTCGGGGTCGGTCATGATCGTCGCCGGGTTGGAGTTGACGAGGACGACCTCGTAGCCCTCCTCGAGCAGGACCTTGCAGGCCTGGACGCCTGAGTAGTCGAACTCGGCAGCCTGGCCGATCACGATCGGCCCCGAGCCGATCAGGAGGATCTTTTGGATGTCGTCCCGCCTAGGCATATTCCGCCCGCGTGCTCTGCTCTCGCTCGCTCGCACTCCTGACCACCGGGAGCCTTGCTCGCTCGCTCCCGCGTCCGCCGCAGGCGGCTGCGTCGTCGCTCATCGGTTTGCCAACTCCAAAAACTCCTCGAAGAGATGGCGGGCGTCGTGCGGTCCGGGGCCCGCCTCTGGGTGGTACTGGACGGTGGCCCCGGGGACATCCTTCAGCACCAGGCCCTCGACGGTGCGGTCGTAGAGATTGAGGTGGGAGAGCTCGGCGGCGCCGAAGTCGGTCTCCCAGCGGACCGGCTCGTCGGCCTCGATCCTCGCCTCGCCGCCGGGCCCCCGGACCGCGAAGCCGTGGTTCTGGGAGGTGATGTCGATCCGTCCTGTCGCAAGGTCCTTGACCGGGTGGTTGGCGCCGCGGTGGCCGAACGGGAGCTTGAAGGTGTCAAGGCCGATCGCGCGGCAGAGGAGCTGGTGTCCGAGGCAGATCCCGAACACCGGCCGGACGCCGACCAGGTCGCGGACGGTGTCGACGACGTGGTCGAGGGCGGCGGGGTCGCCTGGGCCGTTGGCGAGGAAGACGATGTCGGGCTCCTCGGCCAGGACCTGCTCGGCCGAGTGGGTGCACGGCAGCAGGGTGAGGCGGCAGCCGTGCTCGCGCAGCTGGCGGACGATGTTGAGCTTGACGCCGGTGTCGATCCCGACCACGTGGGGCCCGTCCCCCTCGAAGCGGATCGGCTCCGGCGGGGTCACGGTGCGGGCGAGGTCGGCGCCGTCCATCGAGGGCTCGGCCGCGATCTGCTCGCGCGCCTCGGCATCCGCCAGCTCGGCACCGAAGATGCCGCCGCGCATCGCGCCGCTGTCGCGGATGTGGCGGACCAGCGCCCTGGTGTCGACGCCGCTGATCCCAGGGATGCCGCAGTCGCTCAGCCAGTCGATCCAGCCGCCCTCTGCGCTGGCGACGTCCTCGCCGTTCTTGGCGTCGCGCATGACGACGCCGCGGGCGTGGACGCGGTCGGACTCCATCGCCTCGGCCGAGACGCCGTAGTTGCCGATCAGCGGGTAGGTGAAGACGATGATCTGGCCCGCGTAGGAGGGGTCGGTGACCGACTCCTGGTAGCCGGTCATCGAGGTGTTGAAGACAACCTCGCCGGTGACCGCCTCGGGGTCGGCACAGAGCTCGCCGTCGAACCGGGTCCCGTCCTCGAGGAGCACGTAGCCCGGAATAAAGCGTTCGCTGCGAGGGGCTCCCAGAGAATCAGATTGCGATGCTCGCCCCTCTCCGCTCACTGGGCGACCCCGAGCGAGAATGAGCGTAGGCGGTAGGCGACCTGGCCGCCGGCGATCGTCATCAGGATCCGGCCGGTGAGGGTGCGGCCGTCGCACCAGGAGTTGTGGGAGCGGCTCTCGAACCCCTCCTCCCCCACCGTCCACTCGGCCTCGAGGTCGCAGAGCGCGATGTTCGCCTCCGACCCGGGAGCCAGCGAGGGACGATCGAGGGCGAACGGCTCGGCGCCGCCGGACATCCGCTCGACGACGAGGCCCAGGTCGAGGACGCCGGGCCGGATCAGGTCGGTGTGGATCGCGGCGAACGCGGTCTCGAGGCCGGTGACGCCCATCGCCGCCTGCTCGAACGGGACCTCCTTTTCCTCCGGCTGGTGGGGGGCGTGGTCGGTCGCGATGCACTCGATCGTGCCGTCGCGAAGGCCCTCGATCAGCGCCTGTCGGTCGCTCCCGGCGCGCAACGGCGGGTTCATCTTGAAGCGGTTGGGGTCGAGGCTGCGGATCTCATCGTCGGTCAGGCAGAGGTGGTGAGGGCTGGCCTCGGCGCTGATCGACACCCCGGCGGCCTTGGCGCCGCGAACGACGTCGACCGACTCGGCCGCGGAGAGGTGCTGGACGTGGATCCGGGCATCCTCGTAGGCGGCGAGGGCTGCGTCGCGGGCGATCATCGTCGTCTCCGAGACCGACGGGATCCCGGCCAGGCCGAGCGCCGCGGAGACGGGGCCCTCGTGCATGACGCCGTCGCCGGAGAGCTCGGGGTCCTCCTCGTGGAGGGCGATCGTGCCGCCGCAGAGGTGCTGGTACTGGAGTGCGCGGCGCATGATCCTGGCGCTCCTGATCGGCAGCCCGTCGTCGGTGAAGCCGATTGCGCCGGCTTCCCGCAGGGCGACCATCTCGGTCAGCTCCTCGCCCCTCATCCCGACCGTGACCGTGGCCAGGAACCCGACCTGGACCGAGGCGTCGGCCGCCGCCTGCTCGCGGAGGGCGGAGACGTCGGCCGGGGTCGAGACCGGGGGCTCGGTGTTGGCCATCGCGAGGATCCCGCAGTAGCCTCCCGCCGCCGCGGCACGGGTCCCGGTTTCGACGTCCTCCTTGTGCTCGTGGCCGGGGGTGCGGAGGTGGACGTGGGGGTCGAAGAAGCCGGGGAACGCGTGCAGGCCCTCGGCCTCGACGACCTCGGCGTCGCCGGCGCTCGAGGAGCCGGGATCGGTCAGCTCGGCGACGTGGCCGTCGCGGATGACGACGTCGTGGACGCCCCCGATCCCGGAGGCGGGGTCGAGGACGGTGGCGTTCCGGAGGACGAGCTCGGGCCGGTCTCCGGGCCGGATCTCGAGGGTCTCGGCGAGGCTCGTCACACCTGTTCCCGCTTCGCTCGCGGCGCGTATGACCAGATATGCCTCATTTGGCTCGCTCCGCGCTCATGCTGGATGCCCGATCGGGGTCGGTCGGTCGGAGCCCTCGCCCTCGGTCTTCGGCGCGGTCTCGCTGCGGTCGGGGCCGGCGAGGAGCTCGAAGAGGATCGCCATCCGGACCACGAGGCCGGCGGCCACCTGCTCGGCGACCAGCGACTGCGGCGAGTCGAGCGCCTCGCCGGAGAGCTCGACGCCGCGGTTGACCGGCCCCGGGTGCATCAGGAGCTGGCGCGGGCTGAGGCGGCGGGAGTCGATCTGGAAGTTGGCGGCGTACTCGCGCAGCGAGGGGACGAAGCTCTCGCTCATCCGCTCCTGCTGCATCCGCAGGGCGTAGACGACGTCGGCCTCCTCGAGTCGGTCGAGAGAGAGGCTCACGTCGCACCCGAGCTCCTCGATCCCACGCGGGATCAGGGTCGGCGGGCCGCAGAGCGTTACCTCCGCTCCCATCCGTTGGAAGGCGATCAGGTTGGAACGGGCGACGCGGCTGTGGAGGACGTCGCCGACGATCCAGATCCGCTTGCCCTCCAGGGATCCGAGCCGGCGGCGGAGGGTGAAGGTGTCGAGGAGGGCCTGGCTCGGGTGCTCGTGCTTGCCGTCGCCGGCGTTGATCACGGCGGCGCTCGACCAGCGGGACACCAGTTGGGCGGCCCCCGCCTGGGGATGGCGGATGACGATCGCCGCCGGGTCGTAGGCGGAGAGGGTCGCGATCGTGTCCTTCAGCGACTCGCCCTTGTCTACCGAGGAGCCCGCGGCCTTGACCGAGACGAGGTCGGCAGAGAGCCGCTTGGCGGCGAGCTCGAAGGAGCTGCTGGTTCGGGTACTGGACTCGTAGAAGAGGCTGACGACGGTGCGTCCGCGCAGAGTCGGGACCTTCTTGATGTCGCGCCGGCCGACCTCGGCGAAGCTCTCGGCGCGATTGAGGATCGCCTCGATCTCCTCGCGTGACAGTTCCTCGATCGAGAGCAGATGCTTCATGTCAATGCCTCCGCCGGTAGGGGCTCGGAGATGGTCACCTCGTCGACCTCGTCGACCTCCTCGAGGCGCACGTTGACGCGCTCGCCGCGTGCGGTCGGCAGGTTCTTGCCGACGTAGTCGGGTCGGAACGGCAGCTCGCGGTGGCCGCGATCGCAGAGGACGGCGAGCTGCACCCGCTCGGGGCGTCCGTAGTCGAAGAGTGCGTCGATCGCGGCCCGGACCGTGCGTCCGGTAAAGAGGACGTCGTCGACGAGGATGACGGTCCGGCCCGAGAGGTCGAACTCGATGTGGGAGGCGTGGACGACGGGCTGGGAGGAGCGCTGGTTCGAGCCGACGTCGTCGCGGTAGAAGGAGATGTCGATGTCGCCGATCGGCACCGCGGCGGCGGTCAGCTCGCCGAGCAGGGCGTGGAGGCGGCGGGCCAGGAGGGCGCCGCGGGTGTGGATTCCGACGACCGCCAAGCCGTCAGCTTCCGGGTTCTTCTCGGCGATCTCATGGGCGATCCGCTGCAGCGTCCGCCTCAGGTCGTCGCGCTCCAGCACGACCTTCTCGCTCACTGGGTGCTCCTTCCCGGCCTCTCCGGACCTGGGTTAAAGGACGGCCTCAGCCTAGCATCGAGTCGCGACGATTCCTGCGAGTCTCCCGAAGATGAAGGCGGACGTTGCGGAGGCGATATCCCGTCACGAAGCCGCCGGCAGGCGATTCACGGCGGCGGGTGTCGAGAGTTTCGTGCTCGAAGTGGGAAAGGGCGACCCCGTGGTGCTGATGCATGGCGTCCCGGTCTCGAGCTATCTCTACCGCCGGCTCGCTCCCGAGCTGGCTGGCCGCGGGCTTCGGGGCGTCGCATTCGACCTTCCCGGGCTCGGCCTGGCTCAAAGGCCTGAGCGGTTTGACTACACCTGGAGCGGTCTGGGGCGCTGGGCCGGAGCCGCCATAGACGCCCTCGGGATCGAGCGCTGCCACCTCGTCGTCCACGACATCGGCGGCCCGGTCGGCTTGGAGTGGGCGGTCCGCAACCCCGGCCGGGTGCTTTCGCTGACCGCGCTCGACACCCTGGTCGACGTCGCGAGCTTTCACCGGCCGTGGCCGATGCATCCGTTCTCGATCCGCGGCATCGGCGAGCTCTGGCTGCGGGGGCCGAAACCCGTCTTTCACCAGATCTACTACCTGACCGGGATCGCCGATCGTTCCGCCGTCCCGCGGGCCGAGGTCGCCGCCCATTTCGAGATGCTGCGGAGTGTCGACGGCGGTCGCGCCTTCCTCAAGATCATGCGGGGATTCGAGCTGTCCGAGGAGAAGGAGCGCTTCTACTTCGAAGGGCTCCGTGGCCGGGCCTATCCGGCCCAGGTCATCTGGGGCAGCGAGGACAGGATGCTCGGAGAGAGCCGGCGGCTGGCGGCGATGCGGGCTCTCGAGGTCGGGGAGGCGACGATCCTCCCTGCCAGGCATTTCCTCCAGGAAGACCAGCCGGTTGCGATCGCCGAGGCGATCGCCGGGCTAGTCGCCTGACTCCTCCTCCGCATCCTCGGGCCGATCTCGCTCCCGGGCGCCGTTCGGGACAAGGGCCGGACCTCCCCTCTCCGGGAATGGGATGTCGATCAGGTCGAAATCGCGTGGCGCCACCGTCGGCCCGTAGACCTCACGGGCC
Organism: uncultured Solirubrobacterales bacterium; assembly: GCA_963805455.1. Taxonomy (GTDB): domain Bacteria; phylum Actinomycetota; class Thermoleophilia; order Solirubrobacterales; family 70-9; genus VRUE01. Next base: position 18,034 of record CAWDUJ010000003.1, on the reverse strand, counting down.
TCCTCCAGCACCTTGCCGACGTGGTAGCGGGATGAGATGTGGACCAGGGCCAGCATCTTCACCTCCGCCTCGCGGGCGATGGTCGCCGCCTGGCCGACGGTCGAGTGGCCGGTGTCGGCGGCCCGCTGGGACTCCTCCTCGGAGAAGCTCGCGTCGTGGACGAGGAGCTCGGCGCCGCGCGCGGCCTCGACCGTGGTGGTGCAGGGGCCGGTGTCGCCGGTGATGACGACCGTTCGTCCGGGCCGGGGCTCGCCCATCACATCTGCCGGGCCGACCGGCCCGTCGGCGCCGGTGACGGTCTCGCCACCCTGGAGGGCGGCGAAGTCGGGGCCTTCGGCGACCCCGAGCCGCTTCGCCTCCTCGGGGTCGAAACGGCCGGGCCGCTCGAACTCGACCAGCGCGTAGCCGCAGGCGCGAACGCTGTGCTCGACCGGAAAAGGCTGGATCTCGCCGCCCTCGATGTCGATCCTGTCCCCCGGCTCGATCTCGACCAGGTCGAGCGGGAAGCCGAGGCGGCCGACGAGCCTGCCAAGGGTCCTGAAGAGGTCCTCCAGGCCGACCGGGCCGTAGATCGTCAGCGGCTGGTCGCGGTCGGTCAGGTCGTAGGTTTTGAGCAGGCCCGGAAGGCCGAGAAAATGATCGGCGTGGAAGTGGGTCAGGTAGATCTCGTCGAGTTGGACGAGGCCGAGCGAGCGTTGCATCTGGCGCTGGGTCCCCTCGCCGCAGTCGAACAGGAGCCGTTCTCCTCCCCTTGAGATGAGCACGCTCGCGGTCGAGCGCCGCGCCGACGGCACGGCCCCGCCGGTGCCGAGAAAGCCGACCGAGAGATCCATGCGGCGAGCCTACGCGAAGCTAGACTGACCATCCCGCGCCCGTAGCTCAGCTGGATAGAGCGTCGCCCTCCGGAGGCGAAGGCCACAGGTTCGAATCCTGTCGGGCGCGTATGTAGGGTGGCCGCTTGTGAGCTCCCTTTTTGGTTCCGGCCGTGACACCCGCCCGCCCCGCGGCGCGCTCGCGGTCATCGCCGTCGGCCTGCTCGCGACGGTCGCCGCGGCTCTGCTCAGCACGACCAAGATCATCGGCGTCGTCGCGCTCGAATGGGAAGAGACGGTCCCGATCCCGTCCTCGCGGGATGTCGAGATCCCCGGCGGCGGCGCGATGCGGATCGGACATTCCCAGCTCAGCGTCACCGAAGAAAACATCTCCGGCTACAAAATCTTCAGGGTCTCGGCCGTGCTCTCGATCGATGCCGGCAGCGCGGTCGGCCAGGGTCGAGTCAACTGTGTCACCGACGTCCCGAGGCGGACCATCCCCGCCAAGACTCCCGGCAGCCGCGCCTCCTACCCCCGCTCGAGCAGCGGCGAAGACCTCCTCAAGCAGGACTTCCCGGACGAAATCGTCGTCGAGTTCAACTCCCACGGGACCGACGCCGTCTCGCTCGAATTCGACGACGCCCTCTCCCGCTTCGTCAACCAACCCGGGGTCGTCGTCAGCTGGCCCCCCTACAGACAGGCGCTGCAGGAATGGCAATGGGGCCTGCCCGACGGCCGTCCGGACGGGACGCTGGAACTCGGCTTCGCCTCGTTGTGGCGGACGACGACGGCGCCCACCGTGAGCATCTCCTGCACGACCGAGACCGGGGCCGGCAAAGCGACCGCCCGCACCGGCGGGCAGCTCGAAGCAGGGCCCGCCTAGGCGGGGGCGACCAGCAGCTCCGGCCCTTCGGTCCCTTTCCCGACCTTGTTCAGCTTCGGGTTCGCGGGCGCCCCCTCCATCCGCGCCGCCGCCAGCGGGCCGCACATCGCGATCGCGTCCTCTGCCTCGAGCTCGGGATTGAGCCACGCCCCCTCGGCCTCGGGTGAGGGCAGGATCACCGGCATCCGATCGTGGACCTTGGCGACGACGTCGTTCGGCGTCGTCGTGATGATCGTGCAGCTGTAGAGCCAGCCGTCCTCCGCCCCCCGCTCCTCATCGTCCTCCCACTCCTTGCGGGTGCAGAGGCCGGCGAAGGCGAACGGCTCGCCGCCGTCGACGGTGAAGCGCCAGGGCTGTCGCGGCTGCTTCGGGTCCTCGGCCTTCATCCACTCGTAGAAGCCGTCGGCGACGATCAGGCAGCGGTGGCGGAACTTCCCGACCAGCGGCGAGTAGGCCCGGCTCTTGGTCAGGTTCTCGGTTTTCGCGTTGATCATCCGGTACCCGACCTTTAGGTCCTTGGCCCATCGGGGGACCAGGCCCCAGCGCATCATCCGCGCCTCGCGCAGACCCTCCGTCGCCTCCTCGGGATCGGGTGAGGAGCGAACGGTCAGCACCTCCTGGGTCGGGGCGACGTTGAAGCGCTCGAGCCCGCGCGCCGCGTGTTTCGCCCGCTCCTTGCTCGGCGGCGGCGCCTCGCCGGCCGAGTTCCGCTCCAGCGAGCGTTCGAGCTCGACCTGAAATCGATCGGCGACCGACCTCGTGTCCTTCGTCGTGACAGTGAATCGCCCGCACATACCTTTACTTCAGCAGTTCGAGGATCGTCTTGAGACCGTTCTGATGCTGGTTCGGACGATTCTCACCCGGCTGCAGCTGCGTGGCGTTCCTCCTCAGGTCTCCGATGATCTGTGCGAGGACTCCGCCTCGATGCCTGTCCCCCTTGTGATGGTTTGACCCCTTGTCGTCAGGAGACCCCCGCTGCCTCCCGTTGGTTCTCTTGGGGTTGAGCAGATCGGCGATCGCGCGCTGGACCCGGGGGTCCTTCGCTCCCATTGGGACGCCGCGTGGGAGCGGCGCCGCGGCGGAGGTCCCGCGGTGATCCTGGCTCCCCGAGGACCCGCGCTCGGGGTCCTTGGTTCCTGGAGCGAGGGCAGCCGGAGGGTTCTCCTGCGTCGAGGTGCCGTCAGAACGGCCCTGTGGCGGGCCGGCCGACGTCTTCGAGCTCCCGCAGCCGACCGCGACGGCGAGAGCCAAGGTCAGCGCTATCGCATACGCGAGGGGCTTCATCGAATGGGGTCGAGGTTAGGACAAATGCCATCGCCATGACAAAACCCGGGCGGTGGTTCTCAGACGGGTCTGGCCTTGGGGTTCTCGCGGTACCAATCGAGGGTGCGGTGAAGGCCCTCGGACAGGCCGACCTCGGGGCTCCATCCGGTCAGCCCGCGGAGCTTGGTCGAGTCGACGAACTGGCGGTCGATCTCGCCGTCGGGATTGCCCTGGCCCCGGTAATCAGGCTCGACCTTCCCCCCGCCGGCCGCAGCGACCAGCTCTACGACCTCGCGCACCGAGTGGGGCCTGTCGCCCCCGGCGTTGAACGCCTGACCCTCCGCCCCGTCCTCACCCAGCGCCTCGGCGATCGCCAGGTAGGCGGAAACCGCATCGTCGACGTGGAGGAAGTCGCGCTCCGGGCTGCCGTCGGAGCGGATCACCGGGCGCCGGCCGTCGAGGACCGCCACAACCGTCTCCGGGACGAGCCGCGTGAAGTTGAGATCACCTCCCCCGTACACGTTCGCGAACCTGGTCACGGCAAGCGGCAGGCCGTAGGCCTTCGCGTAGCTCCGGGCGACGATGTCGGCCGCCGCCTTGCTGGCGTCGTAAGGGAACGACGCCCGCAGCGGGAAGTCCTCGAGGTAGGGCAGGTCGGGGCTCGAGCCGTAGGCCTTGTCCGAGGATGCGAAGAGGACCCGCCCGACGCCCCGCGCCCGGCAGGCCTCGAACACGTTCCAGGCCCCCCTGACGTTCACCTCGAACGTCTCCAGTGGCGATTCGCGGGCGACGCCGACGATCGTCTGCGCCGCGAGATGGTAGACCGAGTCGGCCCCGGCGACCGCCTCCCCCACCCCCTCGGAGTCGCGGAGATCGGCCTCGACCAGCTCGACCTCCCCGCGGATCCCGAGCAGGTCGAGGCCCGAGGCGCGGACGCCGCCGACGTCGGCGGTCCGCGGGCCGGGCCGGTCGAGCACCCGGACGTCCTCCCCACGCTCGAGCAGGGACCGGGCGAGGTGTGAGCCGACGAAGCCGTGGCCGCCGGTGACCAGCGCCAGGCTCACCCCGTCACCTCCGTCCCTCCCAGGTCCTCCACGGCGGCTCGCCCGAGGCCCAGAGGTCGTTGAGTACGACCGCGTCCTTGTAGGTGTCCATGCAGTCCCAGAAGCCCTCGTGCCGGAAGGCGTGCAGCTCCCCGTCGCCGGCGAGCCGCTCGAGCGGCTCGCGCTCGAGCACGCTGTCCTCGTCGAGTAATGCAAGCGCCGCCGGCTCGAGGCAGAGGAAACCCCCGTTGATCCAGTGCTCGCTGCGGGGCTTCTCGACGAAACCCTCGACCCTGCCCGCGCCGTCGAGCTCGGCCACCCCCCACTGCAGGTGCGGGCGCACCACCGTCACCGTCGCATGTCCGCGATGGGCGCGGTGGAACGAGAGCTCGGCGTCGAGGTCGACGTCGGCGACCCCATCGGCGTAGGTGAGGCAGAACGTGCCCTCGTCGAGCCGCTCGGCGAGCCGCGCGACCCGCCCCCCGGTCGGCGTGTCGACACCGGTCTCGACGCACTCGACGGAGACGTCCCGCGGCCAGTCCTGCGCCGCGACGAACTCCTCGATCGACTCCCCGAGATAACCGGTGGCGAGTAGGAAGCGCTCGAAGCCCTGGGCCGCGTAGATGCCGATCACGTGCCAGACGATCGGGCGGCCGCCGATCTCGACCAGCGCCTTCGGCACCGACTCGGTCCGCTCGCGGAGTCGGGTCCCGCGGCCGCCGCAGAGGATGACGACGGGCGGCTTCAGCAGCCGCCGGCGACTGCGGGAAGGATGGTGACCTCGTCGCCCTCGCTGATCGCGGTCTGCAGCCCATCCTGGAAGCGGATGTCCTCGCCGCTGACGAAGACGTTGACGAAGCGGCGCAGGTCGCCGTCCTGGGTGATCCGCTCGCGCAGGTCGCCGTGGGCGTCGAAGACGGCGTCGAGCACCTCGCCGACGGTCGAGCCCGAGACCTCGAGCTCGGCCTCCCCGCCGGTCGCGGCCCGGAGCTGGGTCGGGATCTTCACTGTGACGGACATCAGACTGTTACCTCCTGCTGCTCGAACTCGGACTCGAAGCTCTCGAGGTCGGGGTCGATCTCGTGCATCTGGAACCTATCGCGAGTCGCGTCGAGCGTCTTCAGCCCCTCGCCGGTGATGTAGACGACGACCCGCTCGCCGGAACCGATCTCGCCGCGCTCGGCGAGCTTCGCCAGGGCTCCGATGGTCACGCCCCCCGCGGTCTCGGTGAAGATTCCCGTCGTCTCGGCCAGCAGCCGGATCGCGGCCCGGATCTCATCGTCGTCGACGGCGTCGATCGTGCCCTTCGTCCGGCGGGCCTGTTCGAGGGCGTAGGGCCCGTCGGCCGGGTCTCCGATCGCAAGGCTCTTGGCGATCGTCTCCGGCCGCTGCGGCTTGCAGACATCCCAGCCTTCGGCGAACGCGGTCGCGACTGGGCTGCAGCCCTGCGCCTGGGCACCGTTGAAGACCGGCTGCGAGCCCTCGACCAGGCCGAGCTCGAGCCACTCCTCGAAGCCCCGCCCGAGCTTGGTGAACAGCGACCCCGAGGCGATCGGGACGACGACCCGGTCGGGCAGCTCCCAGCCGAGCTGCTCGACGGTCTCGTAGGCGAGCGTCTTCGAGCCCTCCGAGTAGTAGGGCCGGAGGTTGACGTTGACGAAGGCCCAGGGCCGGGTTTCGGCGAGCTGGGTGCAGAGCCGGTTGACGTCGTCGTAGTTGCCGCGGACCCCGACCAGGTTGGTCCCATAGACGCCGGTCGCGAGCAGCTTCTGCTCCTCGAGGTTGGCGGGGACGAAGACGTAGGACTCGAGCCCGGCGGCGGCCGCGTGGGCGGCGACGGCGTTGGCGAGGTTGCCGGTCGAGGCGCAGGCGACGGTCTCGAAGCCCAGCTCGCGGGCCTTGGCGACGGCGACCGCGACGACCCGGTCCTTGAATGAGTGGGTCGGGTTGGCGGCGTCGTTCTTGATCCAGAGCTCGGCGTCGAGCTCGAGCCGCTCGGCTAGGCGGTCGGCCCGCACCAGCGGCGTCAGACCGGGCTCCAGTGGGTCACCCGGGCGGCCGGCGAACGGGAGGAAGTCTGCATAGCGCCAGATTCCCTGCGACCCGGCCTGGATCCGCCGTTTCGCGCCGCCGGCGTCGAGCGCCGAGTGGTCATAGGACACCTCGAGCGGCCCGAAGCAGTTCGAACACGCGAAATGAGCGACGAGCTCGTACTCGGCCCCGCACTCCTTGCATCTCAAGCTCTCGATTGACATCCGATCGTCCCTCTGTTCGTCGTGAACAAAAAAAACCTCCGCCTACCTGTGGGGCAGAGGTCCTGATCGGACGTTTCCCCACATCTTCCAGGCCATCGGCCTGCTGGACTTGGCACCTCCCCTCGGACCAGTGGTCCGAGGTGGTTGCCGGGGCTTCAATGGGCCAGTCCCTCCACCCCTCTAGATGTGGCGTATGTGCAGGCCGAAGGGTACCAGGGGAAATTTCGCCCGGTCCAAATTAGGCGTGGCGTTTACTCTTGTCCAGATGCCGCACGAGACCGCCGACACGATGAGCCAGAACGATGCCGAACCTTCCAAAACCAAGGCTGCGTCGTTCTGCGCGGCGGAATCCGCTCGACCAGGCACCGGCTGAGCCCCAGACACCCAGCGTCGAGCAGATCGACACGTCCGATCTGCGCTGGGTCAACATCGAGCGTCCCGGGGCGCTCGAGCGCACCTGGCTGGAGGAAAACTTCGACTTCCACGCCCTCGACCTCGAGGACGTCCTATCCCGCAACCAGCGGCCGAAGATCGACGTCTACGACGACTACCTCTTCATCGTCCTCCACTTCCCGATCTTCGACCCCGCCGCGCGCCGCCTCGGCACCGGCGAGCTCGACCTCTTCGTCGGCCCGGGCTACCTGGTCACGATTCCGAACCAGCCGCTGCAGCCGGTCGAGTACCTGTTCGAGACCTGCCGGGTCAAGGAGGAGGTGCGCGAGCAGCTCTTCTCGCGCGGGTCCGGCTACCTCCTCTACCGCCTCGTCGATGACAGCTTCGATTACTGCTTCCCGATGCTCCGAAAGATCGGCAACAAGCTCGACGCCCTCGAGGACGACATCTTCGAGGGCCGCGCCGACGAGGTCGTACGCGACATCTCCAACGTCAAACAGGAGATCATCAACTTCCGCAAAGTCATCCGGCCGCAGCGTCCCGTCCTCCGCGACCTCGAGCGGGTCAAGCAGCGCTACCTCGCCCCCGACCTCGACCTCGAGATCTACTTCGACGACATCGTCGACGCCCACGAGCGGATCTGGGACATCCTCGAGAACTACAAGGAGGTGATCGAGGCGCTCGGAGAGACCAATGAGTCGGTCATCTCCCATCGCGTCAACGACATCCTCCGCGTCCTCACCTCGATCAGCGTCATCGTCCTCCCGTTGACCCTGATCGCCAGCTTCTTCGGCATGAACGTCTGGCTCCCCGGCGGCGACCAGGCCCACGGGACGCACACCAGCTTCTGGGTGATTCTCGGCTTCATGGTGGCGCTGTTCGTCAGCATGGTCGTCTACTTCAAACGCCGGGGCTGGCTCTGACCTACGCGCCATGTCCTCCGCTCCCGGGCGGACGCGCCCATGATGACCGGAGATCTCGCGTCCGCCCTCCCGCATCCGGGCATGGCTTGAGTGTCTCTACCGACCCTCTGTGAGATTGACGCTGCCATGCAGGGTCAACTTCACACACCCCCCGCGCCGGTCAGGTCTGGTCGATCGGGTTGTCTCTCTTAGGATGCCTCGGTGTGGCCAATTTTCGGATCTGGGCGCCCTGGCGCCTCGCCTACGTGAAGGACGCGTCGAAGGACACCGAGGAGGAGTGCATCTTCTGTGTCAAGCCGCAGGCGGATGACGACAGGGAGAACCTGATCGTCCACCGCGGCGAGCACAGCTTCGTGATCCTCAACCTCTTCCCGTACACGAACGGTCACCTGATGGTCGCCCCCTACGAGCACATCGCCAGCTTCCAGGAGCTGTCGCCGGAGACGATCGCCGAGATGATGGCGCTGGCCCAGCGGGCGATGGCCAGGCTCGAGGAGGTCTACGACCCCCATGGCTACAACGTCGGCATCAATCAGGGGCGGGTCGCCGGCGCCGGGGTCGAGCACCACATCCACCTCCACGTCGTCCCCCGCTGGGGCGGCGACACCAACTTCATGCCGGTGATCGCCGACACCAAAGTGATGCCGCAGACGCTCGAGCAGAGCTACGACGCGCTGGCGGGTGCGTTTTGACCCTGGCGCCGCCACAGATATTCAAGGCCTACGACATCCGCGGCGTCTACGGGACCGAGATGGACGAGACGACCGCGCTCGCGATCGGGCGCGCCTTCATCCGCGTCCTATCCCGCCTCCGGGAAAAGCCGGCCTCCGAGCTGCGCGTCGGGCTCGGTCGCGACATGCGACCGAATGCGCAGTCGATGGCGGCCGAGGTTCGCGACGGGATGATCATCGAGGGGGCGACCGTCCTCGACGCCGGGATGGTCGCGACCGAGATGCTCTACCACCTGGTCGGGTCGCGGGAGCTCGACGGCGGGGCGATGGTCACGCCGTCGCACAACCCGAAGGGCTACACCGGCGTCAAGCTGTTGCGCGAGGGTGCCCTGGCGCTCTCCGGTGAAGCCGGGATCGACGAGGTCCGGCGTGAGATCGAGGCGGGGCTCGGGCACGGTCTGGGCGGCGGGTCGTTCGAGGAGGTCGACATCTGGGACGACTACCGCGCCAAGGCCGTCTCCTTCGTCGACCTCGAGCGGGTGAAGCCGATGAAGGTCGTCGTCGATGGCAGCAACGGGATGGCGGGACCGATGGTCAGGCCGATCCTCGAGCAGACGGGCCTCGACCTCGAGGTGATGCACTTCGAGCCCGACGGCGAGTTCCCCGACGAGGGGCCGAACCCGCTCCTCGAGGTGAACCGGCGCCAGATCGTCGCCCAGGTGCAGGAGAGCGGCGCCGACCTCGGCATCGCCTGGGACGGCGATGCCGATCGCTGCTTCTTCATCGACGCCGACGGCAACTTCTGCGACGGCGACTTCGTCTGCGCGCTGCTCGCCCGCTCCATCCTCAAGACACACCCCGGCGCCCTGATCCTCTACGACCCGCGCTCGAGCCGGGCGGTCCGCGACCTCGTCGCCGCCGACGGCGGCCGCTCGGACCTCTCCCGCGTCGGCCACGCCTTCTTCAAGCGCAAGATGCGCGACGAGGACGCAGTCTTCGGCGGCGAGGTGTCCGGGCACTACTACTTCCACGACTTCTGGTGCGCGGACTCGGGGACGATTCCGGCCCTCCTGATGCTGGAGCTGATCTCGGTCGACGGTCGCACCCTTGCCGAGCTGATGGCCGACTTCCGCGCGCGCTATTTCATCTCCGGCGAGATCAACTCCGAGGTCTCAGACCAGGACGCGAAGATGGAGGAGATCGCGGAGCGCTACGCCGACGGCGAGCAGAGCCGCCTCGACGGGATCTCGATCGACTACCCCGACTGGCACTTCAACGTCCGCCCCTCGAACACCGAGCCCCTCCTCCGCCTCACGGTCGAGTCGTTGGTCTCGCCGGAGGACATGGAGGCCAAGCGCGACGAGCTCCTCGGCCTGATCCGGGCATGAGCGCGGAGCGAGCAAGCATGCATATCTGGTTCTGTGCGCCGCGAGCGAAGCGCGAAACCTGGTCATGACCGAGACACCGCAGGAGGCGCTCGAGCAGGCGGCTCTTGCCGGAATCCACCGCCTCCCGATCCCGACCCCATTCGCGGTCGGCCGCGTCAACTGCTATCTGCTCGAGGACGGGCCGCTGACCCTCGTCGACACCGGCCCCAACTCGGGCAAGGCGCTCGACGAGCTCCAGCGTCAGCTCGCCGACCGCGACCACTCGATCGACGAACTCGAGCTGGTGATCCTCACGCACCAGCACATCGACCACCTCGGGCTGGTCGAGATCATCGTCGAGCACTCGGGCGCCGAGGTCGCGGCGATCGGCCTCGCCGCCGAGCGGCTCGCGAACTTCGACGAGGACGCCGAACTCGAGGACCAGTTCGCGGTCGACCTGATGCTCCGCAACGGCATCCCGGTCGAGGTGGCCCACGCCCTGCAGAGCGTCTCCCGCAGCTTCCGCGGCTGGGGGGCGCACGCCGAGGTGACCCGCCCCCTCGACGACGGCGGGGTGATCGAGTTCCGCGACCGCAGGCTCGAGGTGCTGCACCGGCCTGGTCACAGCCCATCCGACACCGTCTTCTGGGACGAGGAGCGCCGAATCCTGATCGCCGCCGACCACCTGATCGGCCACATCTCCTCCAACCCCCTCATCGCCCGCCCCCTCGACGGCTCCGACCGTCGCGTGCAGGCCCTCGTCACCTACATCGAGTCGTTGAAGAAGACGCGGGAGATGCCGGCCGACTTCGTCCTCTCCGGGCACGGCGAGCCGATCACCGACCACGTCGCCCTGATCGACGAGCGCCTCGCCAAACACGATCGCCGCAAGGAGAAGATCCACGGGCTGATCGTCGAGCGCCCGCGCAGCGGCTACGAGATCGCGCAGGCGATCTGGGGCAACGTCGCCGTCACCCAGGCCTTCCTCACACTCTCCGAGGTGATCGGCCACGCCGACATCCTCGTCAACGAAGGCCGGGTCCGCGAAGACGACGACGGAGAGGTGATCAGGTATGAGGCGACCGGGTAGGCGCTCGGCGAAGAAGCGGATGCTGATCATCGTCAACCCGTACGCGACGACGGTCTCCAACCGGCTCAAGAACCTCGTCGTCTACGCGCTCCAGGGGAGGTACGAGGTCGAGACCGTCGCGACCGAGGCGCAGAACCACGCGACCGAGATCGGGCGCGAGGTCCGCGACCACGGCTACGACATCGTCGTCGCCTTCGGCGGCGACGGGACCCTGAACGAGGTCGCCAACGGCCTCGCCGGCACCGACATCCCGGTCTCGGTCCTGCCCGGGCGGCTCGACCAACGTCGTCTGTCGCACGCTCGGGATCCCCAACGACGTCGTCGACGCGACCGAGCACCTGCTCGCGCTGGCCGACGAGTGGGCGCCGCGCAAGATCGACCTCGGCGTCGTCGACGATCGCCACTTCGTCTTCGCCTGCGGGGTGGGAATCGACGCCACCGTCGTCAAGCGCGTCGACGCCCATCCGAAGATGAAGTCGCGGGCCGGGCCCTACTACTACACCTGGGCCGCGCTCTCGGCCTTCTACCGCGGCTTTCTCCTCAACCCGGTCCACGTCGAGGTCGAGGTCGCGGGGCAGACGATCGAGGGGGTCACCGCCCTCGCCCAGAACTCCGACCCGTTCACCTACTTCGCGAGCAGGCCGATTCGGGTCTGCGAGGGGGTCGAGATCGACGACGGCACCCTCTCGCTGGGAGTTCTGAAGCGGGCCGCCCAGCGCGACATGCCGACCCTGATCCCGCGGCTGTTCAGCGAGAAGCGCCCGGGCGCCCGCCACCGGCAGATCGTCCACTTCGAAGACGTCACCGAGGCCGTGGTGCGCTCGACCTCGATCCTCAGGGACGGCAGCGTCCGCCCGTTCCCGGTCCAGGTCGACGGCGACTACATCGGCGAGCGTGCCGAGGTCTCACTGGCGATCGACCCGGGCGCCCTCACCGTGGTTGCCTGACGGTCAGGTTTTCGGCGGGTAGTCGCGTAGCCGGATTGCCGACGACGGTCTCTCCCGCTGCCACATCTTTGGTGACGACGGAACCGGCGCCGACCGTGGCGCCGCGCCCGATCTTGACCCCGCCGAGGATCGTCGCCCCGGTGCCGATCGAGGCACGATCCTCGACGACGGTCCGGAGCATCTCCCAGTCGGCCTCGGTCTGAAGCTCACCGCTGTCGGCGGTGGCTCGGGTCGTTTGTCGTTGACAAACATGACGCCGTGGCCGATGAAAACCTCGTCCCCGATCGTGACCCCGTCGCAGATGAAGGTGTGACTCTGGATCTTGCAGGCTTCGCCGATCTCGACACCGCGCTGGACCTCGACGAAGGTCCCGATCCGGGACCGGTCTCCGATCCGGCATCCGTAGAGGTTGGTGAACGAGTGGACGATGACGTCATCGCCGAACTCGACCTCGTCGATCAGCCTGTGCGGGGCCTCGTTGGCCGGCGTCTCAGTCGCCGTCGGCATCGAACTCTGCGACCACGGTCGCGATTCGATCGATCTCCTGCTCGCTGATTGTCGGGAACATCGGCAGCGAGCAGCTTTCCCCCGCGAGCCGTTCGGCCACTGGCAGGCTCCCTGCGCCAAGACCCAGGCTCGCGTAAGCGGGCTGGAGGTGGATCGGTCGCGGGTAATGGATCGCGTGGGCGATCCCAGAATCCTTGAGATGGTCGCGGAGGGCGTGCCGGACGGGTGTGCGGACGACGAAGAGGTGGAACACGTGGTCGCCGTCCCGAGCTGTTGGCGCCGGGGGGGTGACGGCCGTGTCGACCAGGGCGTCGCAAAGTGCTGCACCTGCTCTGCGTCGGGCACGATTTGCCCCGTCTAGGCGGCCCAGCTTGACCCTGAGGATGGCTGCCTGCAAAGCATCGAGGCGATCAGTCGTCGCCGGCATCTCGTGATAGTGGCGGGTCAACTCTCCGTGGGAACGTAGTTTGCGCACCCTGTCGGCGAGCTTCGGGTCGGCTGTCACCACTGCTCCACCGTCTCCCCAGGCCCCGAGGTTCTTGGTCGGGTAGAAGCTGAAGCAGCCCGCGTCCCCGCGCGAGCCGGCCGGCCGCCCCCTGGACAGTGAGCCGTGCGCCTGGCAGGCATCCTCGACGACGAGGATTCCCCGGTCTCGGCAGAACTTCAAGAGGGGATCCATGGTGACCGTGCGGCCGTAGAGGTGGACAGGGATCACACAGCGGGTTCGGGGGGTCACTGCGGCTTCGACGATCTCAGATGTGAGCAAAGCCGTCTCCTCGTCCACGTCCACCAAGCATGGAGTTGCTCCGACGGCGCTTACGGCCTCGGCGGTGGCGATGAAACTGTTCGTCGGCACGATCACCTCATCGCCCCGACCAACGCCGAGCCCGCGCAGCGCCAGCTCCAATGCAGCGGTGCCGGAAGAAACACCGACCGCTTGGTCGGAACCGCACCACTCAGCGAAGGCTCGCTCGAACTCTTCCACCTCCGAACCTAGAGTGAAGGCGGCACGAGCGCTCACGTCCGCGACCACCTCAAGCAACTCGGCATGGAGCTCCGGGTCGGCATTGTCGAGACGGGTGAACGGCACGGCGGCGACCGCATGGCCGTTGGCGCTTTGCGCCATGACAGCTCCCTGCGTGCCTCCGCTCATGCCGTCGCCCGTTCCGGTGGCTCACCGTTTGTGGCGAACGCCACCGCCTCCCCAAGGCCGGGATCACCGTCGGCGAAGGCCGCAGCGACCTCCTTGCGAGAGCGGACCCCGAACTTCGTGAAGATGGAGGAGAGGTGACTCTTGACAGTGCTCTCGGCGAGAAACAGCTGCTTGGCGATCTCACCGTTCGTGAGCCCTTTACGGACCAGAGCCAGTACCTCGTTCTCGCGGTGCGATAGGACTGGACGCTCGACGCTTGCGAGAAACTCGCGAGGAACTGCGGACTGGCCGATCGAGACCGCTCGCACCGTCGTGGCCAGTGTGCGCTCCAACTCTGGCTCGAAAACGAGGGCAACGGCGCCGGCATCGAGGACACGGCGTACGCCTGTCCCGGTGGTCGGTGGTGAGATCACGACGATCGCAGGGTCGGGCGCGTCTCGGCGGAGACGACGGAGCGCCGCCATCTCGCGTGGTTTGTCGACGTCGCAGACGAGGACGATGATCGTCGCCGTATCGAATTCGAGAGCAGTGATATCGGCCGACTCGTTGACGCTGTCGCGGATCGGCAATTTCTGCTCAGCGAGGGAATGCGCGATTCGGCTGTGGGAGTCGACGTCCGGAGCGCAAACCACCACGGCCAATAGGCTCGCGGGCAAGATCGATAGCTCGAACGGCCGTTCGGTCTCGGCTTTCATATGGATAGAACGAATGTCGAGTCCATCATCTTCCGCGCCTAGGGCCAAATTTGGGGGGTTTGCCGGTGTTTGCCGTGCGCTTTTTGAGCGTCACATTCACCTTCCAGATCGTCGTCGACCCGTTCAACGAGACGAAGCTGACGTGTATCCGGACCTTCAACTCATGGTCGTTACGAAGGAGTCTCTTTCCGGTCGCAGTCAGCTTGAGCGGAACTTTCACGTCGCCTGCTTCGGCCACGCTCGTGCTCGCAGGTCTGATGCCCTTCTGGCGAAGTCTCAGCTCGCGGATTCGAGCCGCTGCGTGAGCCTCGCTCTTGTGGCTGCCGCGGGTGATTTCCGTCACCGTCGCCGCTCGGGTCGAGAACCGACCGGCCCCTGTGACCTCAAAGAGCAAGAAGGTGTTGCCTGTCTTCGTATTGGAGACCACTCGCACGAACTGCGCCTGGCCTGTCGCCGGTGGAGTGGGCTGTGTTGGGGGCGTGGGCGGACTGGGTTTGATTGGTGGGCCGCTGGTGTCCACTTCCCAGTCATGATGGGCCGGTGTGGTGTCCGGGTTGTCCGCGGCGTCTTTGGCGCGGACATCGAAGGTGTGTTTTCCGTCGACAAGACCGGTGTAGTCGACCGGCGAGCTGCACACTGTCCATGGGGCCGAATCGAGACTACATTCGAAGGAGGAGATGCCGGTGCCACCCGTGTCGGTGCCGGTGAAGCTGAATCTTGCGATGTTGGAATCGGACTGCACCGCTGGCTTAGCGGTGATCTGGGTCTCGGGTGCGGTTGAGTCCTCGGTGTAATTCAGGGAATTGAGCAGGGTGAAGTGACGGCAGCTGGAGAGGTGGCTACTGCGCTGAAGGTGCTGAATGAGTCATCGGCAACGCTCACCATGACCCCGGCTGCCAGTTCGGCAGCCGAGAAGGCTGCCAATTGAGTGCCGTTGCAACCGCTGTTGCCGTAGAGATGGACCGTGCTCCCGGCTGGCGCTGATCCAAGGATCTTCGGCGAGTTGGCGTTGGCAGGCGACGCAGGGACTGTGGCGTCCAGGTGGGGTGCCGCAGGGCTTGCCGTGTCTACCTGGAACGCCTGCGTCGCTACGGCTTCGTTCTGGGCTCCGTCCCGTACCTTCACGCGGAACGTCTTCGAGCCGTCCGACAGCGGTGTCGCCGGGGTGTGGGTTCCGATGCCTGAACAGGGGCCGAAGCTGGGAGTGCCCGTGTCGATCGAGCATTCGAAGCTGGCGCCGGGCTCGGAGCTGAAGGTGAATGTGGGCGTCGCATCGTTGGTCAGCCCGGTCGGTCCGGAGTCGATGGTTACGACCGGTGCGCTCGTGTCGATCGTCCAGGTGAAGCTCGCCGGCGCTGCGTCGACATTCCCAGCCAGATCGGTCGTATGCACTTCGAAGCTGTGGCTTCCGTCGGCGAGCGAGGAGTAGTTCTTTGGCGATGAGCAGGACGCCCAGTCCGCGGCCTCGGTCGAGTCGAGCCTGCACTGGAACGAGGCGACGCCCGAACCTCCGGTGTCGGTCCCGGAGAAGGTGAATTCCGCGGTTGCGGTGCCAGTCAGGCTCGGCGGAGCATCGACTATCTCGGTCGTCGGAGAGGTCGAGTCCTCAAGGTAGGTGAGAGCTTCCGAACAGTCCGAGACAGTGCCGGACAAGGAGGTGGCGGACGCTGGAAATTCGTCGCCGTGTCATCGTTGACATGGATCGCAATTCCGGCTTCAAGTTCGGCCGCAGTACCGGTCGCGACTGGGACGCCGTCGCAGTCCGCTCCCGTGTAGAGGTGGATGGTGGTGCCGGCGGGGCCCGAGCCGATCACCACCGGATTGTTCTCGTTCGCGGGTGAGTCGGGCTCGGTTGCAGTCAAACTCGGCACGTCGGGAGCGGTGGCGTCGATGACGAAGGTCCCTGTTGCGACAGACTCGTTCAGCACGGCGTCCCTTGCCCGCACACGGAAGGTGTAGGGGCCATCGGTCAGCGGCGAGGAGGGCGTGTGGGAGTTGGCGCCCGAGCAGGTCCCGAAGGCGGGGGTCCCGGTGTCGATCGAGCATTCGAAGCCCGCCCCGGCCTCAGAGCTGAAGGTGAAGGTCGGGGTCGAATCATTAGTGAGGCCCGAGGGGCCGGAGTCGATCGTCACGACCGGCGCGGTGGTGTCGATACTCCAGGTGAAGCTCGCCGGGGTGGCGTCGGTGTTCGCGGCCTGGTCGATCGCGCGGACTTCGAATTTGTGGCTGCCGTCGGCCAGAGCCGAATAGCTCTTCGGCGAGCTACAGCTCCCCCAGTCCGCCGCCTGGCTGGAGTCGATCCGGCACTGGAAGGAGGCGACGCCCGAGCCGCCGGTGTCGGTGCCCGAGAAGGTGAAGCTGGCGGCGGCGGACCGCTTAGGGCCGGGGGGCTCGATTCGATCGCGGTCGTCGGCGCGGTGGTGTCGATACTCCAGGTGAAGCTCGCCGGGGTGGCGTCGGTGTTCGCGGCCTGGTCGATCGCGCGGACTTCGAATTTGTGGCTGCCGTCGGCCAGAGCCGAATAGCTCTTCGGCGAGCTACAGCTCCCCCAGTCCGCCGCCTGGCTGGAGTCGATCCGGCACTGGAAGGAGGCGACGCCCGAGCCGCCGGTGTCGGTGCCCGAGAAGGTGAAGCTGGCGGCGGCGGACCCGCTTAGGGCCGGGGGGCTCGATTCGATCGCGGTCGTCGGCGCGGTGGTGTCGATACTCCAGGTGAAGCTCGCCGGGGTGGCGTCGGTGTTCGCGGCCTGGTCGATCGCGCGGACTTCGAATTTGTGGCTGCCGTCGGCCAGAGCCGAATAGCTCTTCGGCGAGCTACAGCTCCCCCAGTCCGCCGCCTGGCTGGAGTCGATCCGGCACTGGAAGGAGGCGACGCCCGAGCCGCCGGTGTCGGTGCCCGAGAAGGTGAAGCTGGCGGCGGCGGACCCGCTTAGGGCCGGGGGGCTCGATTCGATCGCGGTCGTCGGCGCGGTGGTGTCGATACTCCAGGTGAAGCTCGCCGGGGTGGCGTCGGTGTTCGCGGCCTGGTCGATCGCGCGGACTTCGAATTTGTGGCTGCCGTCGGCCAGAGCCGAATAGCTCTTCGGCGAGCTACAGCTCCCCCAGTCCGCCGCCTGGCTGGAGTCGATCCGGCACTGGAAGGAGGCGACGCCCGAGCCGCCGGTGTCGGTGCCCGAGAAGGTGAAGCTGGCGGCGGCGGACCCGCTTAGGGCCGGGGGGCTCGATTCGATCGCGGTCGTCGGCGCGGTGGTGTCGATACTCCAGGTGAAGCTCGCCGGGGTGGCGTCGGTGTTCGCGGCCTGGTCGATCGCGCGGACTTCGAATTTGTGGCTGCCGTCGGCCAGAGCCGAATAGCTCTTCGGCGAGCTACAGCTCCCCCAGTCCGCCGCCTGGCTGGAGTCGATCCGGCACTGGAAGGAGGCGACGCCCGAGCCGCCGGTGTCGGTGCCCGAGAAGGTGAAGCTGGCGGCGGCGGACCCGCTTAGGGCCGGGGGGCTCGATTCGATCGCGGTCGTCGGCGCGGTGGTGTCGATACTCCAGGTGAAGCTCGCCGGGGTGGCGTCGGTGTTCGCGGCCTGGTCGATCGCGCGGACTTCGAATTTGTGGCTGCCGTCGGCCAGAGCCGAATAGCTCTTCGGCGAGCTACAGCTCCCCCAGTCCGCCGCCTGGCTGGAGTCGATCCGGCACTGGAAGGAGGCGACGCCCGAGCCGCCGGTGTCGGTGCCCGAGAAGGTGAAGCTGGCGGCGGCGGACCCGCTTAGGGCCGGGGGGCTCGATTCGATCGCGGTCGTCGGCGCGGTGGTGTCGATACTCCAGGTGAAGCTCGCCGGGGTGGCGTCGGTGTTCGCGGCCTGGTCGATCGCGCGGACTTCGAATTTGTGGCTGCCGTCGGCCAGAGCCGAATAGCTCTTCGGCGAGCTACAGCTCCCCCAGTCCGCCGCCTGGCTGGAGTCGATCCGGCACTGGAAGGAGGCGACGCCCGAGCCGCCGGTGTCGGTGCCCGAGAAGGTGAAGCTGGCGGCGGCGGACCCGC
>CAWDUJ010000002.1:0-306822 GCA_963805455.1 uncultured Solirubrobacterales bacterium | reverse complement strand
GACCCGCACCGGTGGGCGGGCGGTCAGCCGAAGGGCGGCTGGTAATGGTCCGGGATCGGCTTCATTGCGAATGGCACCGAGGTGCCGCCTTTCCCATAGTTGGCGCGGGCCCAACCGTTCTGGTTGCGGCCGTAGCCGGTGTCGGCGAAGCCTTCGAACATCCCGGCCTTGTTGGCGCGGGCGACGAAGGCCGTCTTCCAGGCGCCCCCTTTGAGAATCTGGATCCGGACCTTGCCCCGTTTGCTCGTCGGCGTGCGTCCCCAGAAGTGGAGCCCTTCCTTTTCGGGGAAGGCGACGAACGGGAAGCGGAAGGCGAAGTAGACCGGCTTCGGCTGGTCGAGGGCGAGGTTCGCGCCGCGGTAGAAGAGGCCCGACTCGAGGGTCAGGGGAAACGGGTTGCCGGGCTGCCTTTCGACGTCGCGCAGGCTGAACCAGAGGAAGTCGCTGACGCCCGCCTTCCAGGCCTCGTACATCGCTTCCGAGGTCCAGCGCATCATCGTCGTGTTGTCGAGGCCGCCGGGATCGGGCGGGTTGGAGTCCCAGGAGAACTCGCTGACCCAGAGCGGCGTCTTCTTATAGATGCTGTGGATCCGGTGGGCCTTGTCGGCGGCTTCGATCAGTTCGTGCAGCTTCTGCAGGCCGCTGATCTGGACGTCGTCCTTGGCGCTTTTGTGGGTCGGGGCGCCGGTCGTGTATGGGTGCATGTCGAAGATGTCGAAGTAGACGCCTCCGAAGCAGTCGCCGGGCAGCGGCTTGAACTTGTAGCGGCCCTTCATGCAGAGCAGTTCCCGGGCGAACTGCATCGGCCCGATCGTGAAGTTTTTGACCGCGATCGGCCCGAGGCCGGCGAGCATCACGATGTTCGACGGGTCGACCGCTTTCACCGCGCCGTAGAAGGAGTTGATCAGCACCCGGTAGAGGTTGGCCGAGGCCGGCTGGCCGTTGACGAACTGCGGGTTGAAGAAGAGGCTGAGGTTGGGCTCGTTCAGGCCCTGCCAGTAGCTGACCTTCGGGATACCCGGGATCTGGCCGCTGTAGCGGCGCGCCGCCGCGGTGGCGAACGCGATCAGGTCCTGGGGATCGATGTCGCAGGGGCTGTCGATGCCGAAAGGCCCGCAGCGCTGCGCCCATTTCGGCGCCCCCCTGACCTGGAGGATCGGGGTCAGGCCCGAGGCGACCGCGTTGATCACCCATTTGTCGTACGGGCCCCATTCGTAGTTGGGGTCGGTCGGGTTGGTCGGGTCCCAGTTGGCGGGGCGCTCTTCGGGCACGACCCGGCCCCATTCGAGCGGGGTCAGGACGTAGGAGCCGCCGCCTTCCTTGACCCGCTGAAAGGCGATCGGTTCGCCGTCCTCGCGGTAGAGGTAGGAGACGCCGGTGTGGAAGGGACGGAGGGCCGGCTGCCTGGCCTTCTTCGCCTGGCTGGGGGCGGCGCCGGCTCCGAGCAGGAGGGCTGCGGCGAGCAGGGCGCCGAGCAGTGTGAGTGCCCAACGGGCACCCCTGCTGGATCGCGTGGGGGCGGTGAGGGTCACGGCGGCTAGCTGACCGGGCGCCTCTGACGGACGGTGTAGGCGATCGCCCATGCGATCGCGGCGATGATCAGGAGCGGCAGGAAGAGGCCCATCCCGTCGCCGGAGCCCCCGGTCGCGCTCGAGAGGACCTCGGAGAGGCCGGAGCTGCCCTCGGCGTGCGCGGCGGGCGTCGTCACGACGCGGGCGCTACCGGCTCCCTGTTCGGAGGTGTTGTTCCCACTCTGGTCAGTCGGCTGGCCGCCTCCGCCTCCGGAGTTGCCGCCCGAGTTCGTGCTCTGCCCCGGGCCCTGGTTGTCCTTGGTGATGACGACGACCGCGGTGCCCTGGCCAGGGGTCGGGTGCGGGGCGGTGTCGGCTGCGAATTTCGCGGTCGCCCGGCCGGCGGCGCCGCGCTGGTCGAGCTTCTTCGCGTTCTTGGCGCCGATCACCTTGCCGGGGGAGACGTTGCGGCCCTGGTGGTTGTGGGCTTCCCTGTCGCCGCCGGCGGTCGGGAAGGCCTCGGTGTACTGGTTGACCGCGGAGTTTTCCGGCGGCACCGGAACCTGTTCTTCAAGCGCCATCGCAGGGGCGACCGCGAACAGCGAGATCGCGGTCGCAGAAACTAGGCCAGCTGCGGTCTTGAGCGCTTTCATCGTCCAGGGAGGAGGCATGGGCTGACGTCGGCCCGAGCTCATAGCATTAAACCGGATGGAGTCGACATCGATGCGGTCAAGCGCCGCCTGGCTGGATCAGATCGACTGGGGGGGCGTAGCGACCTGGTTGTTCGGTTTCAGCCTGATTGCCTACCTGGGCCTCGACGGGGGCGGCTACGACCCGATCGTCCACCACCAGGTCGGGATCGGGGTCTGGTGGCTGCTGCTCGCCGGCGTGGTCGTCGGCGCGATGCCCCGGCGCAGGCTCAGCATCCTCGCCTGGAGCGCGCTTGCCGCGCTCGGCGCCTTCGAGCTCTGGACCGCGCTCAGCCTGACCTGGACCGAGAGCAGCGAGAAAACGCTGGCCGACGTCGCCCGGATCGGCGGCTATGTCGGCATCTTCGGCTTCGCCATCCTGATCCGGGGCATCGACGGCGCCCGCAGGCTCGCCTCGGCGGTCGCGGCCGGAATCGTCCTCGTCGCCCTGATCGGGCTCCTCTCGCGGCTGCACCCCGCCTGGTTCCCCGACGCCGCCCAGACCGGCGAATTCCTGACCGGCAACCGCGAACGGCTCTCCTACCCCCTCAACTACTGGAACGGCCTCGCGGCACTGGTCGCGATCGGGTACCCGCTGGTGCTCCACTTCGCCACCGGGGCGAGGGGGTTCGCGGTCCGGGCCTTGGCGGCGGCGGCGCTGCCGGCGATGATCCTGACCTCGTTCTTCACCTTCTCGCGGGCTGGGATCGCCGCCGGAATCATCTCGCTGGCGCTGTTCGTCGTCCTCAGCACCGACCGGCTGCCGAAACTCCTGACCCTGCTCGTCGCGGGGGCAGGAGGAGGGCTGCTGTGCCTTCTCGCCAACAGTCGAGGCAGCCTCGCCGACGGGCTGATCAACTCGACCTCCGAATCGCAGGGCGACCAGGTACTCCTGTTCACCGTGTTGATCTGCGTCATCGTCGGCGCGATCCAGGTCGGGATCACGGCCGCGATGGACGAGGACCGGCGGCCGGAGTGGTTCGCCGTCACCCGCACCCAGTCGGTGACGGCCTGGGTGATCGTCGGGGTCTGCGTCCTGGTCGGCTTCGTCGCCCTCAACGCGCCCGGTCGGATCTCCGACGGCTGGGACGAATTCAAGCAACAGGAAAGCCCCGGCCAGGGCAGTGGGCGGCTGGTCAGCGTCGCCGGCCAGAACCGTTACGCCTACTGGGTCTCGGCGCTGGACGAGAACGCGACCAAGCCGCTGACCGGCACCGGCTCGGGCACCTTCGAGTTCTGGTGGGCGCGCAATCGCGACACGGCCGACGCCGTCCGCGACACCCACTCGCTCTGGTTCCAGACCCTCGGCGAGGTCGGGATAGTCGGCTTCGCGCTGCTCCTCGCCTTCCTCGGGGTGGTCCTCGTCGGCGGCGGCCGCGAAATCGTCCGCGCCAACACCCGGCGGCCGCTGCTGGCGGCGTCGATGGCCGGTGTCGTCGCCTTCCTTCTGACCGCGACCTTCGACTGGATGTGGCAGATACCGGTGCTGGCCTCGTCGATGCTCCTGCTGTCGGCGATCCTCGTCACCGCCGTCTCGCCGCCGCCGCGCGAAGAGCCGGCCCCCTTCGGATGGCCGGCGCGGGCCGGCGCCGCGGCGGTCGCGTTGGTCGCGATCATCGTCATCGCGATCCCGCTCGCCTCGACCACCCTCCTGCGCGAAAGCGAATCCGACGTCCGCGCCGGCGATCAGAAGGGCGCGCTCGAAGCCGCCCGGAGCGCCCAGAACGTCGAGCCCGGAGCGGCGACGCCGCGGCTCCAGCAGGCGCTGATCCTGGAGGAACTCGGCGATCTCGATCAGGCCTCCGAAGCGGCCCGCGGCGCGACCGAACACGGCGAGACCAACTGGCGCACCTGGTTGATCCTCTCCCGCATCGAAGCCCAGCGCGGCGAGGCGGCGCAGGCGGTGTTCGCCTACAAGAAGGCACGCTCGCTCAACCCCGAATCCCCCATTTTCGACCAGTAGTCGTCGGCGGGGTTTAGGGGGCCCTGGGATACTCCCCGCGGGATGAGCACGACCCGTTTCGCAGTCCTGGCCATGGCGCTGGCCGTGGCAGCCGTTGCCGGCATCGGCGTCGGAGGCTGCGGCAAGACCGTGGTCGACGACGTCAAGCTCGAGGAAACGCTGAAGGACAACGTCGAATCCTCGCGCGGGGAGAAGGTGAAGTCCGTCGACTGCCCGACCAACGTCGAGGTCAAGGCCAAGGCCGAGTTCGAATGCACGATCATCCCCGCGAAGGGCAAGAAGGAAACGGCGGTGCTGCGAATCAAAAACGAAGACGCCGACATCGAAGTCGTCGAAATCAAGTCGGGCGGCGTTGACCTCAGCCTCGGTGGATAGAGTGCGCGAAATGAGCCAAACCATCGCGGCCACAGCGCCGACCACCCACGCAAAACTCCTCGACTGGGTCGGGGAGATCGCAGATCTGACCAAGCCCGACGCGATCCATTGGTGTGACGGATCGGCCGAGGAGTACGACTCCCTCGCGCAGGGCCTGGTCGATGCCGGGACCTTCGAGCGTCTCTCCGACGCCAAGCGCCCGAACTCCTATCTCTCCCTCTCCGACCCCGACGACGTCGCCCGGGTCGAGGACCGCACCTTCATCTGCTCGGAGACCGAGGACGGCGCCGGCCCGACCAACAACTGGCGCGACCCGGCCGAGATGCGGGAGACGCTGGAGGACCTCTTCGCGGGCTGCATGAAGGGCCGGACGATGTACGTGGTGCCGTTCTCGATGGGCCCGCTCGGCTCGCCGATCGCCCACATCGGCGTCCAGCTGACCGACTCGGCCTACGTCGCGACCTCGATGCGGATCATGACCCGGATGGGCAAGCCCGCGCTCGAGGTGCTCGGCGAGGAGGGTGAGTTCGTCCCCTGCGTGCACTCGGTCGGGATGCCGCTGGCGGAGGGCCAGGAGGACGTTCCGTGGCCCTGCAACGCCGCCAACAAGTACATCGTCCATTTCCCGGAGTCGCGTCAGATCTGGTCGTTCGGGTCGGGCTACGGCGGCAACGCGCTGCTCGGCAAGAAGTGCTTCGCGCTTCGGATCGCCTCGGCGATGGCCCGGGACGAGGGCTGGATGGCCGAGCACATGCTGATCCTCAAACTCACCTCACCCGAGGGCGAGGTCAAATACGTGACCGGCGCCTTCCCGTCGGCGTCGGGCAAGACCAACCTGGCGATGCTGATCCCGACCCTCGAGGGTTGGACGGCGGAGACCGTCGGCGACGACATCGCCTGGATGAAGTTCGGCGAGGACGGCCGCCTCCACGCGGTCAACCCCGAGGCCGGCTTCTTCGGAGTCGCCCCCAACACCAGCCACAAGACCAACCCGAACGCGATGGGGACGATCGAGCGGAACACGATCTTCACCAACTGCGCGAAGACCGAGGATGGCGACATCTGGTGGGAGGGGATGACCGGCGAACCGCCGGACAAGGTCACCGATTGGCTCGGCGAGGAGTGGACCCCGGAGTCCGATCACCCGGCGGCCCACCCGAACTCCCGCTTCACCACCCCCGCGTCGCAGTGCCCCTGCATCGCTCCCGAGTGGGAGGACCCGGCCGGCGTCCCGATCGACGCCTTCCTCTTCGGCGGCCGCCGCGCGACCGCGGTGCCGCTGGTCGCCGAGGCCTTCGACTGGGAGCACGGCACCTTCCTCGGCGCGACGATGTCGGTCGAGACGACCGCCGCCGCCGTCGGCGAGGTCGGCAAGCTGCGCTTCGACCCGATGGCGATGCTGCCGTTCTGCGGCTACAACATGGCCGAGTACTTCGGCCACTGGCTGGAGCTCGGCGAGCGCGAGGGGGCGACGCTGCCGAAGGTCTTCCTCGTCAACTGGTTCCGCAAGGACGCCGACGGCAAGTACATCTGGCCGGGCTTCGGCGAGAACAGCCGCGTCCTCGAGTGGGTCTTCCGCCGTTGCGACGGCGAGGGCGAGACGGTCGAGTCGCCGATCGGGCTGCTGCCCGCCGCCGGCGAGCTCAACACCGACGGCCTCGACATCTCCGAAGAGGAAATCGCTGACCTGCTCTCGGTCGACCCTGAGCTGTTCAAGCAACAGCTGCCGCAGGTCAAGGAGCACCTGGCCCGGTTCGGCGACAGCCTCCCGGACGGGATCGTCCGCCAGCTCACCGCGCTCGAAGACCGCCTCGGCTGAGCCAGTCAGCTACCGCCGGGGGTCTTTGCGGGATGGGGGGTGTGTGAGGTTGCCGCTCTATATGGAGGTCAAACTCACACACCCCTGAGTGGCTGCCCGCTGACGGGGATTTCCGGCTCGGAATCGCGTCGAGATGGAAGCTGCCCGTTTCACCCACTCCGCCGCCCATCCGGATCGAAGGACTTGTTGTAGACGACCGGGACTTCGCGGACCCACTACCCGCGGATGATCTTGAAGTTCAGCTGATGCGGGGTGGAGGCCTGCCCGGCGGCGTCGGTGGCGACGATCGTCGCCCGGTACCTCCCGGGTTTCAGCGGCTTGCCCCTGACCTTGCCCGAGAAGGGCGTGGCGTCCTTGCCCGAGCGCTGCTGGCCGCCGATCGAGGTCACCTTCGCGTATTTCGGCCGGCCCTTGCCGGGCTTACGGCGCTCGATCTTGATCGCGACCTGGGCGGGCTCGGAGAGCGAGTAGGTGAACTTCGTCCCCCGCTTCACCCGGCTCGCCTTCGCCGGCTTCTTGCCCTTCGGGGCGAACCTCCTGTTCGTGATCCCGAATCCGGAGACGATCGGAATCGCGGTCGCCGCCTTCAGAGGCAGGGGACAGGGAGGAGAGCTCTGGCCGCTCAGCTCGAGGGCGCCGATGTCGGGCGTCGCGATGCAGTCGTGATTGCCATCGAGCGACCGTGGCGTCCCTTCGAAGTCGGTCTCTCCCGATTCGACGATCGCGGGGTCGCCGCGGTCGATCAGCGCTGAGGAGGGGGCGAGCGCCAACGTTTCGGGACCGGCGAAGCCGGGGTCTCCGGCGACGTTCGTCCCACTGCCGGGGGAGGGGGCGGTGCCACCGCCGGAGGCGAAGGACGTCGTGAAGCTCGAGTGGTCGGCTTCGATCGTCGCGCTGTCGGCGACCAGGTCCTTCTGCTGTTCGGCGCCTTCGGTCACGTCGTGGACGATCGAGTTCTTCAGAGAGACCCTCACGGGCTGTTCTGGCGTGCTGGCCGCCGCTTCGATTGCCGGTTCCGGTCCGGGGGCGGAGATGAAGTCCGAACCGAGAGCCGTCAGCTTGGAGATTCGGCTGCCCACTCCTGACGACACGAAGGCGGCGGTCGAATTGGATTCGACGACGCTGTCGATCACGGTTGCTTCGCCCCCGGGCGCCGAAGATCCCGGGTCGACCACCAAACCCCACTGCGCGCCCTGAATGTGGCTGTGCCTGACGGTCAGGAAGCCGCCCTCGGCGCCCGCTCCGTAGAACCCTTCGACGGCTGATTTCTCGATTGAGGCGGTTGCCCCTTCACGGACGTCAAGCCCTGTGGCGATGAGTCCACCGTTGGCCTCGAGCTCGGAGGTGACGAATTCTCCCCTCATCGCATCTCCGTAGATTTCCACCGCAGTCTTGGTGGTGAAGCCCCCGCCTTCGCCGGAGGCAAGGCTCGAATCGACCGCGGTGACCTTCTTTTCGCCTTCCGTCGCCAACGCGAGAATGGCCCCGCCGCCTGCGGCGCCGAACGGGGTCCCGGCACCGCCGATGCCCCCCGCCGCGGAGACAGCTTCGAGGTCGAGATCGTCACGGTCGAGTCCGTTCGGTTTGAATTCGATCGCGTAGGCGCCTGCGTAACCGGTCAGGCCGCCGGCGCCTTCGCCGCCCTTGGCCGCCAGTGACTTGAGCGACCCTCCGTTGGGGAGGATGAATGCCGGATGGCCTTCCGCGCCGGAGCCGTCGAGTCCGAGGATGACGGTGGCGCTCCCGCCTCCGGACCCATCTCCGGCACCGACGAAGTCGAGGTTGGTGGTTGTCTCCACCGTTTCGATGTAGAAGCCCTGCGCGATTTCGACCGTGTCGCCGGCTTCACCCTGGTTCGCCGCGTACTGGATCGTCCTGCAGGCGCTGACGGTGCAGTTGCCGGAGTCGGCCCCGAAGAGTTCGACCTTGCGCACGGCCGCCCCCGCCGCAGCCGGGAGCAGCAGCGCGACGATGAGGGTTCCGATCCCTGCCAACGTGCGACGCATCGGAGCGATTATCGGCACCTGGGCCGCAGAAGACAAGCTCAGAGCTCGTAGGCCTCCGCCAACTCCGGGTCCTTCTCGGCAAGCAGCGTCGCCAGGTCGACCATCACCTTGCACTGCTTCCAGGTAGCGTCGTCCTGCATCTTGCCGTCGATCATGTGGACGCCGGCGCCGTCGGGGATCGCCTCCAGCACCTTCTTCGCGAACCTGACCTCGTCGGCCGGCGGGCTGAAGACCTTCTTCGCGATCCCGATCTGGACCGGGTGCAGCGACCAGGCGCCGACGCAGCCGAGGAGGAAGGCGGCGCGGAACTGGGTCTCGCAGCCGGCCGTGTCCTTGATGTCGCCGAACGGCCCGTAGAAGGGAAGGATCCCGGCCGAGGCGCAGGCGTCGACCATGCGCGCGATCGAGTAGTGCCACGGGTCCTGCTGGGCGCTGATCCGGTCGTCCTCGGGGTTCTCGGGATCCTTCGGGTCCTCCATCGAGCGGTAGCCGGGGTGGCCGCCGCCGACCCGGGTCGTCTTCATCCGCCGCGAGGCGGCGAGGTCGGCCGGCCCGAAGCTCATCCCCTGCATCCGGGGGCTGGCGAAGGCGATCTCCTCGACGTTGACGACGCCCTGCGCGGTCTCGAGGATCGCGTGGATCAGGATCGGCCGGTCGAGCTTCGCCTTCGCCTCGAGCTGGGCGAGGAGGCGGTCGACGTAGGCGATGTCCCGGGCGCCCTCGACCTTCGGGACCATCACGACCTCGAGCTGGTCGCCGATCTCGGTGACGAGGGTGGTCAGGTCATCTAGGGCCCATGGGCTCTCCAGCGAGTTGACCCGGGTCCAGAGGGCGGTCTGGCCGAAGTCGGACTCCTTCGCCGCCTTGATCAGGCCCTGGCGGGCGGCCTCCTTGCGGTCGACCGGGATCGCGTCCTCGAGGTTGCCGAGCAGGATGTCGGTCTGGGCGGCGATGTCGGACGCCTTGGCGACCATCTTCTCGTTCGAGAAGTCGAGGAAGTGGATCATCCGCGACGGCTTGACCGGGATCTCGCGGAGAGGCTCGGGGGCGCCGATCGCCTGCGGGTGGAAGAAGTCTCTGGGGTGTCTCAAGGGGCTCCTCGGTTTCTGGATTTGCGACCGGGGAATCTATTGGACCAATGGTAGGACCCCGGTTTCACCCAGTGCTCGCTTTCCCGCCTTGCCGCTCCCTAGATTGAGAGGCGATGCAGGTGCCGGAGCGCGATAGCACGCGGGACTGGGAGTTGCCCGAGGCCGCGAGGCCGCCGCTGCTGGGCGAGCTGGTGGCGCGGATCGACGAGGCGCTGGCGACCGCCCGTGCCTCCGAGGCGGCGGTGATGACGGTCGGGGAGGCCGCGATCGAGGCGGCCGAGCAGGCGCGCAAGGCCGCTGAGCTCGCCGAGCGGGCCAGCGCGGCCCTGCTCGAGCGGGCCGACCGGGCCCCGGAACCGATCTCGATGCCGAAGGCGCCGCAGCCCGACGACACAAGGCTGCGCGATTTCAGCGCCCGCGCCGACCGATTGGCCGAGCGGCTGAAGCAACTGCAGAAGACCCCGGAGATCCCGCCCGTCTGGGGCGGCCCCACGCCGGACCCGGTGCTGCCCGGCGATCCCGCCTAGCAATGGCTGCCGAAATGCTCGGTCCAGACCTGGACCTTCCCCTGCCAGCCGAGGCTTCCGACCCGAGTGGAAACGCCGATCGCGGTGTAGTCGCCGAGGATGTTGTGGCGATGCAGTTCGGAGCGCATGAAGGCGACGAAGATCGATCGCGTCGACCCATCGCCGGCCCGTCCCCAGGCGATGTTCTCGCCGACGTGCCAGCAGGGGACCGACATGTAGCCACCGCTGCGGATCCAGTAGGTGAATTCACGACCGCAGGCGAAATGGCTGAAGTCGTCGCAGGCGAGGATGTCGCGGGTCTTCAGCGATGCGGAGAGTTCGAGCGCCGGGCTCGGGGTGAGACCTGGGAGGCCGGCTTCGAGCCGGGCGAAATCGGTCATGCAGAGCATCGACTGCTCCTGCGCGGCGGCCGTCAGGTCGGTGCGGTCCGCCTGCGGGCAGGTAGCCACAGGTGCGATCAAGCGGCCTCCGATCTGGATCGGCGCGCCCGTCGATCTCGTCTGCTGTAGGGCGTGAGCGCCGGCGCCGGTGGCCCAGATTCCGGTGATCAAGATCACCAGCGTCGCTGCGACTGAAGGAATGGTGGAGAACCTGCTGCCCATACCTATTGCGTCGTACGCCTGGAGCCGGAATGCTCCAAAATGGCAAGCAATGCCAACGTACGTACGACGATTTGGACAAAACGAGGCTCAAACCCGCAAACTGCCTAAAATCAGGCTGACTGACGGATCCTCCACCCCCGAACCGAGCAGGAGCCAATGACCGTAGAGACCGCCGCGTACGCCGAGCAGACCGACATCCAGCGCGACATCACCGAGATGGTGCACCAGTTCGTCGACGAGCAGATCCTCCCCAACGCCGAGCACTACGACCACGAGGACACCTTCCCGGAGCCGATCGTCGAGCAGATGAAGGAGCTCGGCCTGTTCGGGGTGACGATCCCCGAGGAGTACGGGGGCATGGGGCTCGACCTGACGACCTACGCGATGATCGTCGAGGAGCTCTCCCGAGGCTGGATCTCGATCTCCGGTGTCGTCAACACCCACTTCATCGGCTCCTACCTGCTGATGAAGTTCGGCACCGAGGAGCAGAAAAGCCACTTCCTGCCGAAGATGGCGACCGGTGAGATCCGCGCCGCCTTCTCGCTCTCGGAGCCCGAGGTCGGCTCCGACGTCCAGGGCATCAAGGCGACGGCGAAGAAGGGCGAGGACGGCAACTGGGAGCTGAACGGCCAGAAGATGTGGGTGACGAACGGGCTCGGCTCGGGCCTCGTCTTCGTCCTGATGAAGACCGACACCAAGGCCGACCCCCCATATAAGGGGATGACCTGCTTCATCACCGAGAAGGAGCCCTGGAAGGAAGTCAACGAGGGCGACTTCGCCGGGCTCAGCGTCCCCCCGAAAATCAGGAAGATGGGTTACAAGGGCGTCGAGTCGACCGAGCTCGTCTATGACGGCTACCGCTGCCCGCCCGAGCGGGTGCTCGGCGGCGAGGAGGACGGCGTCGGCCAGGGATTCATCCAGATGATGGACGCGCTCGAGGTCGGCCGGGTCAATGTCGCCGCCCGCGGCGTCGGGATCGCCCAGCGGGCGCTCGAGCTCGCCCTCCGCTACAGCCAGGAACGGAAGACCTTCGGCAAGCCGATCGCCCAGCACCAGGCGATCCAGTTCAAGCTCGCCGACATGGGGACCCAGATCGAGGCCGCCCGCCTCCTGACCCGGAAGGCCGCGATGATGAAGGACGCCGGCGAGCGCTCCGATCTCGAGGCCGGGATGGCCAAGCTCCTCGCCTCGGAGACCGGCAAGTTCTGCGTCGAGGAAAGCTTCCGCATCCACGGCGGCTACGGCTACTCGAAGGAGTACGAGATCGAGCGCCTATATAGAGACGCGCCACTGCTGCTGATCGGCGAGGGGACCTCGGAGATCCAGCGCATGGTGATCGGCCGCAAGCTGCTGCAGCGCCACAAGATCTAGAGCGACGCGGTTATACGGAGGCGACCCGGGCGAGCTGTCGGGCGAGCTCGGCCGACTCGTGCTCGAAGGCCGGCGCCATCGCGATGGTCTCGGCCTGACCCAGCCCGAGTTCGGCGGCGGCCTGCCGCCAGCGGCCGGTCACCGCGCTCATCGTCGCGATCGCCTCGCGCAGTTCGGCATCGCCGACGCGGAAGTGCTCGGCGACCCCGAAGAGCGACTCGAGGCTGGCGTCGAAGGAGCGGCCGTCGATCGAGGTCCGAAGTCGTTTGATCGCCTGCGAGGGATCGGGGTTGATGTCGAAGGCGGGGGATAGGCTCCAGCCTCCGCTCGAGCGCCGCAGGAAGCCGTGGTTTCGCAGGTGGTCGTCGGTGTTGCTGACCAGGATCGAGAACGCGATCCGCCGCCACAGCTCCCGCAGGTCGGCGGTCGCCCGATCGGACTGCTCTTCGATTGCCTCCGCCAGGTCGAGGTAGGACCACCGGTCCGCCTCGCCCGTCTCCAGGAGCGACGCCGCGCTGAGGTAGCCGACCCGTTCCCGGCCGGCGCGGTCGAAGCGGTCGACGATCAGCACCGAGTGACCCTCGATCGACTGCAGGGTGCTGTCGGCGACGTCCAGCCCCGCCCGTCGCGCCAGCTCGAGCGCGACCGCCTCCCAGGCCTCGACGTCCCACTCGTCCGCGGCGCTCGGGAACTTCGCGATCGCGATCCCCGCGCCGGGGTCGGCGACGTGGGCCTTCGGCCGCGATCCCCCGAGCGAGCCTCCGGCACTGACGAGCTCCTCGAGCTCGGCCTCGGTCGCGGCGTCGCGCTCGGCCCGGGCCGCGAGGTCGATCAGCCGCGGGAGGTCGGGGAGGTGGGGGACGCGCTGGGTCCCCTCGGCGAGGAACGCCCCGGTCTCGGGATCCTGGAATCGCAGCGAGCCCTGGCGCAGATCGTCCCGGGCACCGAGCAGGTGGTCGACCTCGGCGAGCGAGCGGTTGCCCGGGAGGCGTTCGACCAAGTTCCGTCCCCAGCCATCGGGGGCAGAATCGGAGAAGGCGCCGAAGAGGCTCTGACCGAGCGGGGTCTGCAGCGGCCCCGAGGCGAGGGGGAGGGAGGGGTCGAGCGGGTAGGCCCCCTGCGCCGCCAGGTAGGAGGGGGCGTATCTGAACGTCGCCGACTCGACCCCGCGCCGCCGGTGGGGCCAGAGGGTGCCCGCCAGAAAGTCGTGGCCGACGATCTGGACGTGGACG
Organism: uncultured Solirubrobacterales bacterium; assembly: GCA_963805455.1. GTDB lineage: Bacteria > Actinomycetota > Thermoleophilia > Solirubrobacterales > 70-9 > VRUE01. The sequence goes on along the minus strand of CAWDUJ010000002.1, from coordinate 293,636 downwards.
TCGACCGGTCGGTCAGCCATCGGCGGACCTGGTCAAGCGCGCGGGTCTGACCCGCTGCGGCAGCCCCTCCTCGGACCGCATCCGCCCGACGTCGGATTCGTATGGGTCGACGGCCTTGGTCAGGTTGTCGAGGATTCCGAGGGCGCGGAGGATCCGGAGCAGGCTCTCGAGCGTGATGTTGCCGTCGCCGCTTTCGAGCCGGGAGACCGTGGCCAGGCTGACCCCGGAGCGATCGGCCAGCTGGGCCTGGGTCAGGCCGCGCAGTTTGCGCCATGCCCGCAGGTCCTCGGCGACCCGCCGGCCCGCCTGTCTCACCGCCCGAGGGGTGGGTTTGCGCTCTGCTCCCAGGCGTGGCATCCGGCGGATCCTATGCATTAACCACTCACATACGACTTCCTAAGGGCGATAACAAGTCACATAGGAGTGGTTAATCGTCGGCTCAGGCACGCCGGGAGGCTAAGAATCCTTGCCGCGGGCACGAGTTCTCGGATAGCATCGGCGGCCGATGGCGTCGACGACCGATCAGATTCGCACCGGGGTCGAGCGGTTCCTGGAGGAGGTCCCGGCGCTGCAGAAACTGAAACTGGTCTTCGGGCTGGAACTGAAGGGCCGCGGCGACATCCAGCTCTACCGGGTTGAGGTGCCCGGTCCGAAGATCACCAAGGACCTCGCTCAGGACGAGCGGGTCCTGGTCGAGATCGACCGCCCGCAGTTCAACGAGCTCGTCGAGTCGGGCACGGTCAAGAGCTACCGCAAGGCCTGGGACACCGGCCACATCAAGGTCGTCGGCGACGCCAACGTCAAAAAGCTGATCGCCCAGGTGATCGAGCGCCAGGAGCAGCGCGCCCGCTTGAAAAAAGTGCACTAAGCCCGAGAGGCCCGGGAGTCCTATTTTTGGGGCTGACCCTTTAGCGATACCTCGTAGGTTGGACAGCTGTTCGACCCGGCCTGTCCGGCACGTGTCCGCGAAGTGAGCTACCTTGTCGCGGTCCTTACGCCGTCTGCAGCGGCTGCGAAGTAACTCGACTCGAGTCCCACGATCAAGGAGATCTCATCCCGATGACCGCCTCATCTGCACTGCGTCGACCGGCACTCGCCGTCCTCGCAGCTCTCGCACTCCTGTCCTTCCTCGTCGTCACGACGAGCTCTCAGGCTGCGGTCCGCGGACTCGGGTCGATGACTCTCTGCATCAAGAAGAAGAACCCTGAAAAGGGCAAAATCCGATTCGTCCAGCCCAAGAAGAAGTGCGTCAAGGGCGAGAAGAAGGTCTACGTCGTCACGACGCAGAGCGCCCAGGGCGTCAAGGGGATCGAAGAAAGCAGCTCCGCCGCCGGGACCCCGGGTGCTCCCGGCACCAACGGCACCAACGGCAGCAACGGCACCAATGGCGCCGACGGCGCCCAGGGACCGAAGGGCGACACCGGCAACCAGGGCCCGCAGGGCAACACCGGCAACCAGGGCCCGCAGGGCAACACCGGCGCTTCTGGCCCGAAGGGCGACACGGGAGCCGTGGGCCCGACCGGCCCCGGCGGCGGCGACACCGGCCCGACCGGCCCCACCGGCGACACCGGCCCGCAGGGCGACACCGGCGACACCGGCCCGGCAGGCAGCGGCGACACCGGCCCACAGGGCCCCACCGGAGACACCGGCCCGAAGGGCGACACCGGCGACACCGGCCCGGCAGGCAGCGGCGACACCGGCCCACAGGGCCCCACCGGAGACACCGGCGCGACCGGCGACACCGGGCCGCAGGGACTTCAGGGTGACACCGGCGACACCGGCCCCCAGGGCGACACCGGATTGACCGGCGACCAGGGTCCCCAGGGCCCGCAGGGCGACACCGGCGACACCGGCCCGCAGGGCGACACCGGATTGACCGGCGACCAGGGTCCCCAGGGCCCCCAGGGCGACACCGGCGACACCGGCCCGCAGGGCAACCAGGGCAACCAGGGCTTCAAAGGCGACACCGGCCCCCAGGGTGACACCGGCGACACCGGTCCGCAGGGCATCAAGGGCGACACCGGCGACACCGGCCCCCAGGGCCTGACCGGCGACACCGGCCCCAAAGGGGACACCGGCAATCCGGGTCCGACCGGCGACACCGGCACCCAGGGCCCGCAGGGCAACCAGGGCAACACCGGACCTCAGGGACCGACGGGTGACACCGGCGACACCGGCCCCCAGGGCCTGACCGGCGACACCGGCCCCAAAGGGGACACCGGCAATCCGGGTCCGACTGGCGACACCGGTTCCCAGGGCCCGCAGGGCAACCAGGGCAACACCGGACCTCAGGGACCGACGGGTGACACCGGAGACACCGGCCCGAAGGGCGACACCGGAGACACCGGCCCCCAGGGCCTGACCGGCGACATCGGCCCCAAAGGGGACACCGGCAATCCGGGTCCGACCGGCGACACCGGCACCCAGGGCCCGCAGGGCAACCAGGGTCCGAAAGGCGACACCGGATTGACCGGCGACGCCGGCCCGCAGGGTCTGACCGGCGACACCGGCTCCCAGGGCCCGCAGGGTCTGACCGGCAACACCGGCCCGCAGGGCCCGACCGGCCCGACCGGCGACACCGGTACTCAGGGACCGCAGGGCAACCAGGGCCCGAGCGGCCCGACCGGTGCCACCGGAGCGACGGGAGCCACCGGCGCGACCGGCATCCAGGGCCCGATCGGCATCGAAGGCCCGACCGGAAAAACCGGCGCGACTGGAACCACGGGAACGACCGGGAAAACCGGGGATACAGGTCCGATTGGTCTGACCGGACCTGCGGGTCCGACCGGAGCCAACGGTTGTGGTGGGACCCTCACGGCCAGCGGTGGCTCCAACGGGTCGAACCTAAGCACCAGCTCGACAAACTACTTCTCGTTTGTCGGGCAGACGAGTCCCAATACGACGACGACGAACGGCAACACCACGGTCGTCTGCGGAGGAATCGTTTCCAGTTTCACGATCAACCTAAGCGGCGGCGCTGGTAGCGGAGGCGACAACTACGTCTTCACTCTCATGGTGAATGGCAGTGCGACCAGCCTCTCTTGCCAGGTCACCGGTGGGAGCAGCACGTGCACCGACACGACGCCGCCGACGACGTTGGCCCCCGGGGACACCGTGAATGTGAGATCGGTGCCGGGCACCGGCGGCAGTACACCAACCGCGCGGAGCGCGACCGTGTCTGGGGCATATGAGCGCAACGGCCCGACCCTGTAGCGCCAGGGTCCGTCTCGGGCCCGATTCGATTTTCAAACCGGCCGCCTCGAGCGGCCGGTTTGCTTTTTGGACTGCTCGATTGAACGGCCCATTGGAGGATTAATGGCCTGAGGTCCTTTGTCGATACCCGGTCGGCCAGGAGATGGGGCAGGCGCGGCGAATCGCCCGAACGCCAGCTTCGGCACTGAACCACCCCATCCAAGGACAGACCTCAGCCCGATGACAGCCCCGTTCCCGCCGCGCCGATCCGCATTCTCGCAGCGGACGATCTCGGTCATCCCGCTCAACTAGCGAGACGGGGCCTCGGGTCGGTCAGTCCGTCGTCGGCCAGTTCGGCGAGCGGTCCCTGGCCAGGCCGATGATGCTGAGGAAGAACGAGGAGAAGAACGCCTGCAGCCCGAGGATGATCAGGACCGATCCGAGGACCAGCAGGCGCTCCTCGCTCAGCTCCCCGAAGCCGCGGTTGATCCAGATGCCGACGATCACGGCGTCGATAACGAATCCAGTGAGAAAGGTCAGCCCGCCGATCACCAGCCCGCTCTCGAGGCTGAAGTGGTTGCGTCCCCACTCGAGCAGGCGGTCGGGTTTCTCGTTGAGGACGTAGACGGCGAAGGTGCGGGCGCTGAGCGCCAGGGAGACGATCTGGGCGCCGACGATCGTCAGCAGGGCGGAGGCGATCGTCGCGTGGATGTTCCACTTGCGGCCGAAAAGGGAGAAGTCGGTGACGGAGAGAATGATCCCGAGCAGGCCGAGTACCAAGAGCACAAGGCCGGGCACCATGAACAGCGCGGTCGGGCTGTTTACGAGGAGGAATTTGAGATGCCGCCAGCCATCGCGGAAGGAGGAGAGCTTCGACTCGCCCTCGCGCGGGTGGTATTCGATGTCGAACTCGGCGATCTCGAGGTCCTCCTTGACCGCCCGCACGACCATCTCCGAGGCGAACTCCATCCCGGTGCTCCGCAGCTGTAGGCGCGGCAGCGTGTCGCGGCGCAGCGCCCGCATCCCGCAGTGGGCATCGTGGATGCCGGAGCGGTAGAGGAGGTTGAGGAAGCCGCTGAGGATCGGGTTGCCGATGTAGCGGTGAAGCCAGGGCATCGCGCCTGGGACGATGTTGTTCATCCGGTTGCCGATCACCATGTCGGCCCCGCCTTCGAGCGAGGCGACGAAGCGCGGGATCTCGTTGAAGTCGTAGGTCTGGTCGGCGTCGGCGGTGATGATGTAGGTGCCCCGCGCGGCGGCGAATCCGGCCAGGTAGGCGCTCCCGTATCCGCGCCTCTCCTCGTGGACCACCCGTGCCCCGGCCGCCGCCGCGAGGGCGGCGCTGTCGTCTTCGGAGTCGTTGTCGGCGACGATCACCTCACCGCGGATCCCGTGCTCATCGAGCACGCTGCGCGCCGTCCTCACGCAGGACTCGATGCTCTGCTCCTCGTTGAGGCAGGGGATCACCACCGAAACCGTCAACGCTTCTGCCTCTCCCGCCATCGGTTTGAGCCTAGCCAACTTCCCGGCACGTAAGATGCGGCGGCCGTGGATCTGATTCTCTGCTGGTTTGTGGCCCCCGTGGCGCTGCTCGTCACGGCGGCGGGACTCTCGCTACTGGTCGAGAGGATCAGTGGGTTCAGCCTCCCCTGGACCATTCGTCCAGCCCTTGGCCTGGCGACGATGATCGTGGTCGCCCAGTTCGGCACCGCCTTCGAAACGACGGCGAAGCTGACCCTGCCGGCGATCCTGGTCCTGGCCGTCGTCGGCCTGGTGGTGGGCAGGCGGCTGGCGAAGCCCTGGCCGGGCCGTCTCGAAATCGGGATCGTGGTCCTTCTTCTGCTGCTCTTTGCCTCGCCCTTCCTGGTCAGCGGCGAAGCGACCTGGGCCGGCTACATCAAGCTCGATGACAACGCCACCTGGTTGGCGATCACCAACCACGTTTTCGAGCACGGCCGCGGGGTCGGCGATCTCCCTCCGGGAACGCATCAGCAGGTGCTTCAGGACTACCTCGGCGGCAGCTACCCGATCGGAGGCTTCGTCCCGATGGCGGTGATGACCGAGATCACCGGCGTCGACCTCGCCTTCACGATCCAGTCCTCGATGGCAACGGCGGCGATGATCCTCTCGCTGGTTCTGTTCGAGCTGTCGCGCCGAATCCTTCGGGGTGTCGCCGGCCCCGTCGTGATCGCGGTCACGGCGCCGCTCTCGGCGCTGCTCCTCGGCTACTACCTCTGGGGCGGGGTGAAGGAGATGGTGATGGCGGCGCTGCTCCCGCTCGGGCCGCTGCTGGCAGCCCGCGCTGACGACGAGGAGTGGCCACGGGGAGCCTTTGTCAGCATCGCCCTGACGATCGCCGCGATCATCGCCGTGCTCGGGCCGGGCGGGGCGCTCTGGGCGGTTCCGCCGCTGATCCCGGCGCTGGTCATCGTCCTCCAGCGTTACGGGGTATCGAAATCGGCCCGGATCGTCGCCCCGATCGCGATCCTCGGGCTCCTTCTGCTGATCCCGGTGATCTTCACGCCCGACGGGCACCTTCGACCCCCTGACCGAAGGCGTCACCGGCGAAGCCGAGATCGGCAACCTCCTGCACCCGCTCAGCCTGCTCCAGGTCTCGGGGATCTGGCCCTCGATCGATTTCCGCACCGGGCCCGAGCTCGCGGGGCTGACGAAGGCGATCGCGGTGATCGTGCCTGCTTCTCGCCGCGTGGGCAGTCATTGCCGCGCGCTGCGCCTGCCGAACAGGATCGGCATCCCCCTCGTCGGCTATATCGCCGGTGGCGTCGTCGGCGCCCTGATCATCATCCACTTCGGATCGACGTGGGTCGACGCGAAAGTGCTGACGACCCTCTCGCCCGGCATCCTCGCGGCGGGGCTCGATCGGCCTCTTCCTGCTCGGGGAACGAACGGAATCTGCGCCTCGAGACCGGCGTCGCCGCCGCGATCCTCGTCCTTGTCGTCGCCTGGGGCGCCTTCCGCGCCTACCAGGGGGTCTGGCTCGCCCCCAGAGACCACTACACCGAGCTGACCAAGATCGACGAAGAGTTCAGCGGCGGCGGGCCGACGCTGAGCACCGAGGTCTCGGGCTACGGGCCGCGGTACTTCCTCCGCGACCTCGATCCGGAGGGGGCGACCGATCGCCGCCGTCGATCGGTCCTGCTCGTCGACGGGAGCGTGCCCGAAGACGCCGAATATCTCGATCTGGACAGGATCCGATCGGATCAGCTAGACCCATACAACCTGCTCGTCATAAGACGCGGGCCGTCGGTCAGCCGGCCGGGCGCGGAATTCGGGCTCGCCTACAGCGGCGAGCACTACGAAGTCTGGAAGCGCCGCGAGCAGCCGGGCTCCCTGATCCACCACCTGCCGCTCGGGACCGAACTGGACGCTGGCGCAATTCCGGCCTGCGGTGAGGTCCGGGAACTGGCTGAGGAAGCCGGCGACGGCGGCTCGTTGGTCGCGGCCCGGGTCGGCACCCCGATCGCGATCGGGCTCGAAGACTCAACCCATCCGAGTGGCTGGAAGATCCCCACCACCTACACGTTCGCCCCCGATGGGAGCGGCACCCTGACGACGCCGACGACGGTCCCGGGGGGCGAATACGAGCTCTGGCTGGGCGGGGTCGTCTTCGGCGGCCTCGAAATCAGGATCGACGGCGAGGAGGTCGCCTCCGAGCGCGGGGTGCTGAACAACTACGGCGGGCTCGAGCAGTTGGCGACGATCAGCCTCGACGGCGGCGAACACGAGATCGAAATCGAGTACCACGGCGCCGGCCTCTGGCCCGGCAGCGCCCTCGATCCATATGAAATCGGGCCGCTCGAGCTGCGGGCCCCGCAGCACGGGGACCTCGGGCTGATCTCGGTCGATCCGGCGTCCTACCGGAAGCTCTGCGGGACCCGCTGGGACTGGATCGAGGCCTACGGCCCCTGAAGCTCTTCGTAGAGCGCCTCATGCTCTGAGGTGGCCCGGTCCCAGGAGAAGGCTTTCCTCGCATGTGCGACGGCGGCCTCGCGAGCAGCCGCCAGCGCCGCCGCGTCGCCGAGGAGCTCGGTGACGGCCACCGGGAACCCGGCGGGATCGTCAACCAGCCGCGCCGCTGGTCCTGCACCGCGCAGGTTCGGGGCGTAGCCGGGGTCGTCCGCCGCAATCAGAGGCAGCCCGCTGGCCAGTGCTTCCTGGGCGGAGAGCGGGAACCCCTCGCCGCGGGCGGGCATGATCATCGCGTCGCAGGCGCGGTAGACCTCGGCCAGCCGCTCTCGGGGAATGGCCCCGAGGGCCGTCACCCGCTCCGACGTCCCGGCCGGGAGTTTGTCCGATCCGACCAGGACGAGCCTGACATTCGGTAGGTCGGCCTTCTCGACCGCGTCGACCGCGTCCGGGAACCCCTTCTTGGCGACCGGGCGGCCGACGAAGAGGACCCTGGGGCCGTCGTCCCAGCCGAGCTCGGTCCGGATGCGCGCTCGCTCACCGTCTTCGGGGGGCCGAAGGAGATCGGTATCGACGCCGTTCAGGATCGTCCTCTGGGTGATCGAGGGTTCCAGTGCGGTGAGCTGCTCGGTGACCCGGTCGTTGTAGGAGACGACCGCGTCGGCGCGCCTCAGGACGCGGAGGCCGAGGCCTCTAATCGCCAAGGCCTCAACGCGATCGAGGACGGCCGAGTCGTAGGGGACGTGGCCGACGTGCTCGGTGAGGACGAAGGGCGTTCGAGGGGTGCTGCGGTGGCAGAGGGCGGCGGCCGTGATCGACCCTGGGTAGATGTAGCCATGGGAGTGGGCGACGTCGGCCAGGGCGATCTCCCGCCTCATCGTGGTGAGCAGCCGGGGCCCGAACAGGGGATAGGGCACGCCCACTCCAGCCTCCAGCGGATTGATCGAGGGCACCCTGATCTGGGTGTAGCCGGGCTTCGGAGCGCCCGGTCCCGAGCTTCCCGCGCTCGAGGTGACATGGGTGACGGTGTGGCCGCGGGCGGCCAGTTCGGCCGCGAGGGTGTCGACCGCCACCTCGATACCGCCCATGTGCGGGAGGCCGTAGGCGGAGACAAGGAGGATTCGCACGGTCAGGGTTTGCGGAGGAGACCGATCGCGTCGCTGCGACTGGGCCCGGCAACGAGGTGGGGCCGAGCGCCGACCGACTCGGCGAACTCGATGAACGCGGGATTGTTGACATCGTCGGAGACCAGCAGACCTCCCGGGCGGATGTGCGGCCAGGCAGTCTTGTATTCCCGCATCTGTGAGGAGTAGGTGTGGAGCGCGTCGTGGATGAAGACGTCGAGTGGGCCGACCTCGGAGCAGAGCGGCTCCAGAAGCTTCCTCGAGTCTCCGAGCCTCAGCGTCCAGCGGTCTTTGAGCTCCTCCGGTATCGCGCGGCCGACGGGGTCGTCGGGGTTGTACTGCAGGGCCGGGAGATCAACCGAGTAGACATGGCCGACCCCACTCTCCTTCATCGCCCTGAGGATCGTCGCCGTGGTGAAGCCGAGCGCGACGCCGGTCTCGACCAGTACCTCCGGCTTCATCAGGGTCGTGATCGTCCCGACTATGCGGAGCAGCTCGGCACGCGCGTTCCAGACGGTGAGCGGGTCCTTGGGGTCCGCGGTCGGAAGCCAAGTCTGCTTCGCCGCTGCCTCGTACGCGGAGGGCTCGATCTCCAACACGGCGGCCACAGCGCTCGCCTCGGGTTCGATGAACTCCTCGAGGCCGGCGAGGTCGTGCCGGCGGCGCTGGTCGCGGATGAACTCCGGTCCCTGGCGGATGTTTGCGATGAAGACCCGGGGGTTGCGGATCAGCGTGCGGAGCGCCTCGATGGTCAGCAGCTGACGCAGCCCCTCCTTCGGCGGGCGCTCCGAGATATTCGTCGCATCGTCGTTCATGGGGTGGTCATGCAGGCCCGCCTCCACCTCCTGGCGGCGCGCAATGATAGTTCCTGCGACGGTGCACCCCGTGACCAGCAACGGACCGGACGCCGAGGACCGAGGCGCGCTCGCACGCATCGGACGGGTCCTGCAATGGGCGGCGGGCTCGGTTTGGGTCCGGGCGTTTTTCACCGTTCTCCTGCTGGCCCTGATCGCGACCCTTGTCGACTGGGGGGCGGCCGTCGACCAGCTCCAGGATGGCTCGTGGCCGCTATTCCTGGCCGCCATCGGTGTCCTCTTCTGCTCGCAGCTGGTCGGAGCCTGGCGCTGGTACTACCTGCTGGAGGGTGCCGGCCTGCCGCGCCCGCTGCCGGCGGTGATCCGTGCCTACCTGATGGGCGCTTTCGCCAATAGCTTCCTGCCGACCGCGTTCGGCGGCGACCTGGCTCGCGCTCTGCTCCTGGCGAAACCGGGCCCGCCGTTGGTCCGGGCGCTGCTGTCCGTAGTTGTTGACCGCTTTCTGGCGCTCTGGTGCCTGATCGTCATTGCCTGGCTCTCTTTGGCGATCCGGCCCGGGACGATTCCGACATCGCTGGCGCTGACGTTGCTGGCGGTGACCGCCGCCGGGCTCCTCGCCTCGGCGCTCCTGATCCTGCTTGGCATGCGGGGTGGAAGCTCTCTCGCGAGGCGGCTTCCCGAGCGGGTCGTCGAGTGGGCGAGGGAGACCCGGGCGACGCTCCACCTCTATCGCCGACGTCCCCGCACTCTGGTGATCGGGTTCGGGCTCGGCCTCATCTTCCAGGGGCTGACGGTGACCTCACTCTGGCTTGTGGCGAAGGCGATCGACATCGACGCGCCGATCACGCTCCTCGCGGTGGTGACGCCGTTGGTGCTCGTCGTCACCCTGATCCCGATCTCGATCGCCGGCTTCGGTCTCCGCGAGGGCGGGATGGTCGTCTTCCTGGCAACCGCCGACTACTCGACCACCGAAGCGACGTTGCTGTCTCTAATGAGCGTGGTTGCCTTGGTCGCCGCGAGCCTTCCCGGCGCGGTGGCGATTCTGGCGGGACACGCCTACCCCGATCGAGGAGAGTTGGAATCGGCGGAGGCCACCCTCCACCACGTCGAGGATGTCGAGCTAGCCGACGGGGACGATCAGGCCTGAGGAGACGAGGCCCAGCGAGCGTTTTGGATTCGGGTCGAAGACCTCGACCTGAGCTTCCTCTCCGGGGTAGGCGAGGTAGACGCTCTGGGGGTGGGTGGTGTCGAAGTAGACGACGCCGCCACCGGGAGCGGAGGCGAGGACCCCGTTCGATTCCTTGGACTGCTTCTTCAGGGCCTGGGCGGCGTCCTTGAATTCGTAGGTCCCGATCGTGAGGAAGTTGGTGTTTGGGTCGCCGGCTTCGGCGCCGCCGGTGAGGTAGCGGACGTAGATGCGGCCGGGTTCGGGTTCGCTGTACTCGATTTCCGCGCCTTCCTGTTCACCAGCCCAGTAGACGGGGCCATCGTGTTCGGCGGCCTTTTCGCGAAGTTCGTCTGCGCTGACGATGACGGCGGCGGTCGCTCGAGCCTTCGACGTCGGCTGTCCGAGCTGGAGGAGCTCCGTTGCCGTTGTCGAGCAAGCGCGATGATGAGGATCACGCCCAAGGACGGCGAACACCGCCCAGAAGCTGTAGCGGATGATCTTCTTGCGGTCCATCAGGCGCCAAAGCCTAACCGGGGCGGACGCGGATAAAGTGCGCGGCCGTCCAAATCCAGAGAGACCGCGAAACGAGATGACTGACGAGAAGTACGAGCTGAGCACCGACCAGGCCGAGCGCGAGGCATCAGGCGCGCATCCCTACGGCCGCTACCTCGAGGAGTTCGAGGTCGGCGCCGTCTACAAGCACTGGCCGGCGAAGACCGTGACCGAGGCCGACGACCACCTCTTCTGCCTGATCACGATGAACCATCACCCCCTCCATCTGAACGACGTCTATGCGAAGAACTCCCAGCAGGGCCGCAATGTCGTCGTCGGGCCGCTGGTCTACTCGCTGGCGTTGGGGATGTCGGTCTCCGACGTCTCGGGGAAGGCGATCGCCAACCTGGCGACGGAAGAGCTGAGCCATCCGAACCCGGTTTTCCACGGCGACACGCTGTTCTGCGAGACCGAGGTCCTCGAGGTCAAGCCCTCGAGCTCGAAGCCCGACCGGGGCGTCGTCAGGGTCCACACCCGTGTCCTCAACCAGGACGGGGTCCTCGTCGCCGAGTTCAAGCGGCTGGTGCTCGTGCCCCGGAAGGAACCGGGAGATGCCGCCTGAGGGCGGTTGTTTGCACTTTTTGGAGGCTCGATTGACCGAAACTTCGTAGGATGGCCAGATGTTGTACTGGCAGGGATGGCCAACCGCCTCCGGCTTCGGTAGCTTGCCTGGCTTCGCTGCCTGATTCGCGCCTGACCGTCATGTGCCCGAGACTGCAAGGAGACCGCTCCCGATGACCGCTTTGCTGCCCGTCCGCCGTTGGCTCCCATACACACTCGGGGCCGCCATCGTCGTGCTCGGGCTGCTCGTGATCTCCAGTCCGGCCCACGCCGCCGTCAGCTCGTTCCGGGTCTGCGTCAAGAAGGGCAACCCGAACAAGGGCGCGATGCGGATGGCTTCCGGCAAGAAGTGCAAGGGCAAGGAGAGACTTCTGATTCTGGTCAGCGCCCCGACCGAACAGGATGCGACCGCGGTCGGCGCGCCCGGCCCGCAGGGCTCGATCGGCCCGGTCGGGCCCGTCGGCCCGCAGGGTGATCCGGGCGCGCAGGGCAGCCAGGGCGCACAGGGCAACCAGGGCCCTACCGGCGCAGTGGGAACTACCGGCGCGACCGGCGCGACCGGCCCCGCCGGTGCGACCGGCCCGGCAGGCCCGGCGGGCGCGACCGGCGACCCCGGCCCGACCGGAGCGACCGGGGTGACCGGCGCCACCGGAGCGACCGGTGCAACCGGAGCAACTGGAGCGACAGGCCCGGCGGGGACGGCCGGCCCGACCGGCCCGACCGGCGCAACCGGAGTAACTGGAGCCACCGGCGCGACCGGAGCGACCGGCGCCGCCGGTCCGACCGGAGCGACCGGCGCCAAAGGCGATACCGGACCAACTGGAGCCACCGGCGCGACTGGCGCGACCGGTAGCAGTGCGGTGGGCGCGACCGGTGCCACTGGAGCAACTGGAGCAACTGGAGCCACCGGCCCGACCGGAGCAACCGGGGCCACCGGCGCAACCGGGGCCATCGGCGCGACCGGCGCCCAGGGCACACAGGGCCCGGCCGGGACCCAGGGCCCGACCGGCGCCACCGGCGCCACCGGCGCGACCGGAGCGACCGGCCCCACAGGCGCGACCGGCGCCACCGGCGCCACCGGCGCTGCCGGAGCCACAGGCGCGACCGGCGCGACCGGGGCAACTGGTCCCACCGGCGCCAAAGGCGACACCGGAGCAGCCGGAGCCACCGGAGCGACGGGAGCCACCGGAGCGACGGGTGCCACTGGTGCCATCGGCGCCACGGGAGCCAAAGGCACACCGGAGCAACGGGCGCGACCGGCGCCACCGGCCCGGCCGGCATCCAGGGCCCGCAGGGTAACCAGGGTGCGGTCGGAGCGACCGGGGCCACCGGCGCGACCGGCGCGACCGGGACGACAGGAGCAACAGGTACCACCGGGGCCACCGGCGCGACCGGAGCGACCGGCGCCAAAGGCGACACCGGCGCGGCTGGCGCGACCGGAGCGACCGGCGCCACGGGTGCAACCGGAGCCACGGGTGCAACCGGAGCGACCGGAGCGACCGGCGCCAAAGGCGATACCGGCGCGACCGGTGCCACCGGCGCGACCGGGAGCCAGGGCCCGGCCGGGATCCAGGGCCCGCAGGGCGAACAGGGACTTCAGGGCGCGACCGGCGCGAGCGGCGTCAAAGGCGCGACGGGCGCGACGGGTGCGACGGGTGCGACCGGAGCCACCGGGGCGAAAGGCGCCGACGGCGTTCCCGGCCCGACCGGCCCGACCGGCCCGACCGGGATCACCGGCCCGACCGGCCTTCAGGGCCCGACCGGCCCGACCGGAACCACCGGCCCGACCGGAACCACCGGCCCGACCGGCGCCGCCGGGGCCAGCGGCCTGGTGACGGTGACCGGGACCAAAGTCGGCGAGAACACCAACTCGGTGAAGACGGCGACCGCCGAATGCCCGGCGGGCAAGACCGCGATCGGAGGTTCGGACGTCCTCACAGCCACACCGGAATCCGACCTCGGGAAACTGACCGTCGTCGAAAGCCGCGCCAGCGCCACGAACATCTGGACGGTGCGGGCGGTTGAGACACCCGAAGTCAACCTTTGGTCTCTCACGGCCTCCGTCATCTGCGTCACCACGACACCGTAATGATGGGCCGGCTCCCGGGAGCTGGAGTGTGAGCGGCGTGCCATCCACCGCAGTCAGGGTGAGGCCCGCCGTGGCGGCGCTTGCCGCCGCGCTGGCGATCGCGATGATCCTGGCCCCCGCCTCGCAGGCCGCACGGACCAGCGCCCTCACCGGGACGAACATCTGCGTCAAGAAGAGCAACCCCGAAAAGGGCGCGATCCGCTTCATCGGCGCCAAGAAGAACTGCAAGAAGGGCGAGAAGAAGGTCGTCATGGTCGCCGCCGCCAATGACGGGGACGTCCAGAGCATCGCCGCCGGTGGCCCGGCCGGGCCCGTTGGTCCCCAGGGTCCCGTCGGTCCGAAGGGGTCGGCGGGCGCGCAGGGTGGCCCGGGGAACGCCGGTGGACCCGGCGGCATCGGCCCGACCGGCGCGCAGGGACATCAGGGCCAGACGGGGCCCAGCGGCACACCGGGCGCGACGAACTCGACGACGGGCCCGACCGGCGCGACCGGCCCCGCCGGCCCGCAAGGTCCCCAGGGCCCGCAGGGCGCCGCCGGACAACCCGGCGGAGGTGGCGGTGCCGGAGGGGAAGGGCCGACCGGCCCGACCGGAGCGCAGGGCGCCCAGGGAGCGCAGGGCACCCAGGGGGCGACCGGCGCCACGGGGGCGGCAGGTACCGAAGCAGGACCGACCGGCCCGACGGGCGCCAAAGGCGACACCGGAGCCATGGGTGCCACCGGCTCCACGGGAGCCGCCGGCGCGAGCGGACCTTCTGGGCCGACTGGGGCGACCGGCGCGACCGGAGTCACGGGTGCCACGGGCGCGGCCGGCGCCCAGGGCGCACAGGGGCCGGCGGGGACTCAGGGCCCGACCGGAGCCACGGGCGCCACCGGCATTACCGGGGTGACAGGAGTCATTGGAAACACAGGCGCCACGGGCGCTACCGGCGCCACCGGGGCGAGCGGCGCGGTAGGTGCCACCGGCGCAACCGGTGCGACCGGGCCGAGTCCGGCCGGCGCGACGGGGGCTGCTGGGGCGACCGGCGCCAAAGGCGCGACCGGCGATGCCGGCGCGGCCGGGGCGGTCGGAGCAACTGGAACGGCCGGGGCGGCCGGGGCGGCTGGGGCGACCGGCGCCAAAGGCGCGACCGGATCGATCGGGGCAATGGGTGCCACCGGGGCGCAGGGCGGCCAGGGTGTCCCCGGCCTCCAGGGCCCGACCGGTGACACCGGGGCAACCGGTGCGACGGGCAAAACCGGAGCGACCGGTGCGTCCGGGGTGTCCGGCACCGGCGGCACCACTGGTGCCACCGGCGTCAAGGGCTCGACCGGAAACACCGGCAACACGGGGGCCACCGGAGCTGCGGGGGCGAGCCCGCAGGGACCCACCGGAGCGACCGGAGCTCCCGGGACCAAAGGCCCGACCGGAAACACCGGTGCGATCGGGGCGACAGGAGCGACCGGCATTCAGGGGGTCACCGGCACGAAAGGGATCACCGGCGCGACCGGTGGCACCGGCGCGACGGGGGCGACCGGGTTGGTCGGCGACAAAGGCGCGACCGGCACCGCCGGCACCACGGGCGCGACCGGCGCAGCGGGCGGGTTTCTTCCCGAAGTCGCCCTATACAACCAGTCGTTCGACATCGCCGAACCGCTGGGTTGGATCCCCCTTCCGGAACCCGAAGACGGGTCACAGGTGACCACCCTGGAAAGGCTTGAAGACGGCACCGCGCCGAGTCCGCCCTGGGTGCTCAAAGTCACCACCGACGGGACGGAAAGCTTCGGCGGTGTGAGAAGCATTTCCGCCGACGTCACCCCGAACCAGCTCGAGCGGGTGCGGATGATGATCAAATCGCCGAACAACCGCCTGATCTTCCCGGCGATCGTCGAGCGCAACTCGGAAGACGGATTCGTCGCCTACCACGAACTCGAAGCGTTCGCCGGTTCGGGGGAATGGGAAGAACTGAAACTCGAAACCAACTTCGGGCCGGAAGGGACGAAACTCCGCCTCTTCCTCAACCTGGGCGGCACCGGCACCGGCAGCTTCTGGCTCGACAAGGCGCAGCCGATCTCGGTCCCAGGCCCAACGGGCCCGACCGGTCCGGCCGGGCCTCAGGGCCCCCTGGGCAACCAGGGGATCACCGGACCCGGTGGTCCGACCGGCCCGACCGGCCCGACCGGCCCGACCGGCTCGACCGGACCGGTCGGAATCAGTGGGGTCGAAAGGATCCCGGGGACGATTGTGAAAAACGCAGAATCGAAGACCGCGACGGTCGACTGCCCCGGCGGCAAGGCCCTGATCAACGGCGGCTACAACGTGGGCGGCAACGAAGGCCAGCAGCGCGAGGTCCAGATCGTCAGAAACCAGGCTCTTGATGCCGATACCTGGATCGTGCGGGCGGTCGAGGACACCGACATCGCCTCAGAATGGGAACTCCAGGCATTCGCAATCTGCGGCGTGGTGAGCCCGTAGGCTCGCTGCGACCGGGTCGTTTCTTCGCGGCTGCGCTGGCCGTCGGCGTCGCCGTGGCCGTGGTCCTCGCGCCAGGGGCGCAGGCGGCGCGGACGAGCGCGCTCGGGGCGACGAATCTCTGTGTCAAGAAGAGCGGTTCCGAAGCGGGAAGGATCCGATTCGTCGGCCGCAGCAAGTCATGCAGCAAGGGGGAGCGGCGGGTGATCGTCCTTGCCGCCGACAGCGACCAGGACGTCGAAAACATCGCGGCCGGGGGGCCCGTCGGGCCGATCGGACCGCTCGGGCCTGTTGGGCCGAAGGGCGCCCAGGGCGACCCGGGTCAGCCCGGCGCGCCGGGGAGCCCCGGCGCGACCGGACCGACCGGGCCGCAGGGCCCACAGGGTCAGACCGGCCCCGGCGGCGCTCAGGGCGCTCCCGGAACCGTCCCCGGCCCGACCGGTCCCACCGGCCCTGCCGGGCCTCAGGGCCCTCAGGGACCGCAGGGCGCTGCCGGAGCGCCCGGTGGCCCCGGGCTGCCCGGTGCTGAAGGCCCGAGCGGCCCCACCGGCGCAGCCGGGCCGCAGGGCGCTTCCGGAGCGCAGGGAGCCACGGGCGCACCGGGAGCCGCGGGCGGCAGCGGACCGAAGGGAGCGACGGGCGCGACCGGGGCCACCGGAGCGAGCGGCGCGACCGGAGCGACCGGGGCCACCGGAGCGAGCGGGCCCAGCGGGCCGACCGGTGCAACCGGGGCGACGGGGGCAAAAGGGGGAACCGGAGCAACCGGTGCCAGCGGGCCGACCGGCGCGACGGGAGCGAGCGGTGCGACCGGGGCGGCCGGCCCCCCGGGCCTGATCGGCCCCGAAGGCGCCCAGGGTTCGAGCGGCGCGACCGGTGCAACAGGCGCCGCCGGAGCTCCAGGAGCAACGGGCGCGACCGGCGGCAAAGGCGCGACCGGGCCGACCGGCAACACTGGCGCAATCGGGGCCACGGGGTCAACCGGGACCCAGGGCCCGCCCGGGTCCCTGGGCCCGACCGGAGCGACGGGCCCAAGCGGAGCAACGGGCGCCGCCGGCGCCCAGGGCGCAACGGGTGCCGCCGGCGGTAAAGGCGCCACGGGAGCCACGGGGGCGACCGGAGCCCAGGGTGACCAGGGCCCGGCCGGCATCCAGGGCCCGGCGGGACCAACCGGAGCCACCGGCGCAGGCGGCGGCAATGGCGCCACGGGCGCGACCGGCGCGATCGGGCCCACGGGGGCGAGCGGAGCGAGCGGCGCCAAGGGCGCGACCGGCGACGCCGGCGCGACCGGCGGAACCGTCAACGGCGCGACCGGGGCTATCGGCGCGACCGGCGACGCCGGAGCGACCGGCGGTAAGGGCGCTACCGGCGCGATCGGAGCCACCGGAGCCACGGGCGCCACCGGAGCCCAGGGGGTCCCGGGGACCAAAGGCCCGACCGGCCCGACCGGCGCCACCGGAGCGACCGGGGCCAGCCCGACCGGGTCGACCGGGGCGACCGGGGCGCAAGGCGCCACCGGGGCGACAGGGGCGAAAGGTGGTCCGATCCTGGAAACAACGCCGCTGTATGACGAATCGTTCGAGTTCGAACCGATCACCCTCGAACCCGAACTGCAGCCGAAGCCTCCCGGCTGGATCTGGACCGGCGACTTCGACGTCGGAACCCAGTTCCACCGGATCGAAAGCTCCGAAGCGCCCGACGGCAAATGGATCCTCAAAGTCGACGTCAACGGTGTCGGTGGGATCAACGGGGTCCACAGCCCGACGACCCCGGTCGCGCCGAACGGCACCTACACCGTGCGGATGATGATCAAACTGCCGGCCGGGCGGGAATTCTGGATGGCGCTCAGCGAGCGCGGTGCCGACGGCGTCCAGCTCCCGACCGGATTCCACGAGCAGCCCAACGCGACGATCGGGACCGGCAGTTGGCAGCCGATCGAATACACCTACACCTGGAGCTCCGAAGGCCACGGCCTGCGTGCCTACTTCCGGATGGGGGGAGGCGAAAACGAACCCGGGACCTTCTACCTCGACAAATCGCCGACCGTCTACCTGCCGGGTCCGACCGGGCCCAAAGGCCCTACCGGGGCGACGGGCAAAACGGGGGCGACGGGCACGACTGGGGCCAAAGGCACGACCGGGGAAAAAGGCGCGACCGGCCTCATCGGGACCCCCGGTGGGACGGGATTCAGTCAGGTCCAGTACGAAGAACAGGGCACGCCCTCCAACAGCGAACCGAAGACGATCGACGTCGACTGCCCCTCGGGCAAGGTCGTGATCAACGGCGGCTACAGCCTGTCTGGGGGGGAAGGCGCGGAACGGGCGGTCAGGATCACCCAGAACAAAGCGTTCGACTCGAACACCTGGCGGGTCAAAGCCGTCGATGAAACCGGCGCCAGCTGGGCCCTTCAGGGCTTCGCCGTCTGCGGAAAAGTCGGCTAGCCGACGGGGACGATCTGTCCGCTGGTGACGATCTTCTTCGCCACCTTCGGATCGGGGTCGTAGACCTCGATCTGGACTTCCTCGTCCGGGTAGGCGAGGTAAACGTTCTGCGGCCGTTCGTGGTTGAAGAAGGCGACGCCGCCGCCGGGCACGGTGCGCTTGACCCCGCCCGGGTTTTCGGCGAGCTTTTCGAGCGCTGCGACCGGGTCGGCGAACTGGTAGCTGCCGACGGTGAGGAAGTTGGGCCGCGCGTCGCCCGGTTCGGCGCCTTCGGTCAGATAGCGGACGTAGGTCCTGCCTTCGGTTTCGCTGAGCTCGATGGTGCTTTCCGGCTGGTCTCCGGCCCAGTAGATCGGCGTCTTGCTTTCTCCGGCCACTTCGCTCAGTTCGGCCGGGGTGACGGCTTCCGGTGATCGGACTCCGCTCGAGGACGATGAGCCGGAGTCGCCGCCACCCTTGGTGATCAGCCAGATCCCGATCGCGATCAGGACGACGATCCCGAGCACGATCAGCAGCCGGCGCCGGCGGCGCGAGGCGTCGGCGCGGGGCCGGTCTTCGGATGCTTGCCCATCCTGCATCGGCGGAAGCCTAGCCATAGAGTCCCCCGGAATCATGTCCAGCCCCTGGTTGAGACCCGTTTTGATCGTCCTCGCGGTCGGCCTCAGCGCCTGGCTCGTGGTCCTGCTCGTGACCGGCGGCAACGACGAATTCCGGCCGACGACGGGGGAACCGGTGATCGCGTCCGTCTCCGACCTCGAAAGCTTCGTCGACAGCACCGACCGCACCGTCTACTGGGTCGGTGAAGTCGAGAACGTCGTCTATGAGCTGACCGAAACGGCCTCCGGGCGCGTCTATGTGCGCTATTTGCCCGAGGGCTCGAAGGCGGGTGACCCCTCGCCGGGGATCGTCACGATCGGCACCTACCCTGTCAAGGACGCCGCCGGCGTCCTCCGCGACGCGGCAAACGCCAAGGAAGGCAAGGAGCTGGCGATGAGCAAGAACGGTGCCGTCGTTTTACTCGAAACCAAACGTGCCGAAAATGTCCATATGGCCTTCCCGAACTCGGACGAGCAGGTCGAGATCTACAGCCCGGATCCGAAACTCGCACTCCGCTACGCCTCGGGCGACCTGGTCACCCCGATCCCGTAGACAAGCCAAACGTTAGGATTTCCGCCGATGAAGATCTTCGATTTCGACCCTGCCGAGCAGGGCGGCATCTCCTCCGAGTTCCTCGAGGCGCTCACCAACTTCGCCGGCGAGCGCTTCGGCGCCCACAAGGTCGAGGGAAGGCGATCGCCGGGCGCATGAAACAGGCGCTCTACGAGGCCCCCGACGGGGTCGACTTCCCGGGTGAGCTGTTCGACGTCGTCGCCGACCCCTGCAACCTGCACCGGCCGACGATGACGCTGTCGGAGCGCAACATCAAGGCCTACGACTCCGTCGCGCCGCCGGAGCCGATCCCGCGCAAGGACCGCTACCCCTCGCAGGTCTCGATCGGGCTCTCGATCGTCGTCCCCGAGGAGGCGCAGAGGGGATCGACCCGGTCGAACTGTACGACTCGCCGGGCGACGTGATGATGTTCGCCGGCAACGCCACCTGGCACGCCCGCCGCAAGGCCGCCGGCGCGACCAACCTCTACCTCAAGCTCAACGATTTCAATGTCGACGGCACCGTCCCGATTCTCGGCCACAGGCTCGACTGCATCAGCCGCCGCTACACGCGGGACTGGGAGGACGCCGGTCAGCCCGACATGCGGGAGGAGGCGCCGGTGGCGCTGTCAGGGACCGATCTGGCGCTTCTCGAAGCGGTCGACGGCCGGCGCAGCGCGAGCGAGGTCCTCAGCGCGGCATCCAAAGGCGGCGGCACCGAGACACTGGTCCGCCTCGCCCGACGCGGCGTCATCGACCTGCTCTGAGGGCGGCCGCCACATACGCGCTGGCCCGCCGCGGCGGCAGCGTGGGACGCGAGATAGCGATCGCGCTCGACCTGCTGACGGCGACCGGGCCCCGCTACATGCTCGATCGCCGCCGCCAGGAGCGGGCGCTGGGCCGAATGTGGCCGGCGCGGGCGGTCAACTCCCGGATCTGGCACGAGGCGGCGGCGGAGGTCGGCGTCCCGAGCGAGGAGCCCGTCTACGGGCACTTCGAGATCGGAGGCGGCGAGGACCCGGTCCGCACCTACATCCACATCACCTCGCTCGACTCCGAGGAGACGCTGCTGCTGGCGCTCGACAAGGCCGCCGGCCAGCGCCTGGTCGCCGAGGCCGGGGTGCCGATCCCCGAGCAGATCCCGTTCGAGCTCGCCGACCTGGCGCCGGCCCGCCGCGCGCTCGAGGCCGGCGGCTCCTGGGTTGTGAAGCCGGCCGGGACCAGCAGCGGCCAGGGCGCGACGACCGGGGTGCGGGACGGGGACGACCTGACCCGGGCGGCGGTGCGCGCCGCCCGCAGTGGCGCCAGGCTCCTGCTCGAGCGTCGGGCGGAGGGGGAGGAGTACCGACTGCTGTTCCTCGACAGCGAGCTGATCGGCACGGTGCGCCGGCTCGCCCCGACGGTCAGCGGCGACGGCACGAGCACGATCACCGGGCTCGTCGGCGCCGAGAACGACCGCCGGCTTGCGGCCGAGGGCGAGGCCGGGCTGCGGGTGGTCTCGATCGACCTCGACGCCCTGCTCGCCCTCCAGCACCAGGGGCTGCGCCCGGGGTCGGTCCCATCCGTGGGCGTCGAGGTCGCGGTGAAGGGCTCGCGCAGCCAGGGCGGAGCCCGCGACACCGAGACGGTCCCGACCGCCGAGCTGGCGCCGGAGCTGATCGCGGAGGCCGCCGCCGCGGCGAACGCACTTGGGCTCCGGCTCGCCGGGGTCGACCTGATCACCCCCGACATCGGCAGCTCGCTGGCCGCCGCCGGGGGCGCGGTGATCGAGGTCAACGGCACCCCCGGCCTGCACTACCACTACCTCGTCCGCGACCCCGAGCGGGCAGACCGGGTCGCGGTCCCGATCCTGCGCAAGCTGCTGGCGGAGCGCCTCTAGCCCGCTCAGGCTGGGCCCAACGAGATCGATTGGTGCCTTGTGCACACCAGGGTGTGCATAACTGACCACTCGATATCCGAGCGCGCCTAGCCGGGGAGGACGCGGCGCAGGGCGCGGCCGAGGCGGCGGAGCGCCCCGACGAGGCTTGGGAGCGGGTCGGCGAGGCTCGCGATCGGGAAGCGGACCGGCGCCGCGAGGCTCCGCAGCCAGGCCGCGAGGGAGAGCTCTCCGGCGCGGCGGTAGCCGAGGAAAGCGCGGGTATCCTCGGCCGGGAACCAGAGGCCGATGCCGCGGCGGAACTCGCTTGGGACCGGGGTCGGGGGCAGGCCGAGGGCGCGCTCGTAGACGATCCGGCCGAGCTCGAGGCCGCAGGCCCGCTGCAGGGCGTCAGCGGCGGTGATCCTGTGGTTGCACTCGATCAGCTTCAGGCGGCCGTCGCGCTCGTCGCGCTTGAACTCGACGCAGCCGAGGCCGCGCAGCCCGATCGACCGGAAGAACCGCAGGCCCTCCTCGGCGACCTCGGGGTCCCGGGTCGACCGGTGGTAGGTGCCGAGGCCGAAATGGATCGGGAACTGGCGCAGCTTCTGCTTCGTGTAGTGGAAGAGCGGCTCGCCGTCGCGGTCGATGTAGCTGTAGTAGGAGCTGAACAGCTCGGGGCCGGGGACGATCTCGGTCGCGATCATCTCCAGCCCGGCCGGCAGGCCCGATAGCTCGTCCTCGAGCTGACCCGCCGAGGAGACGACGATCAGTTTGCTGCGCATCCCGAAATGGCGGGTGAAGTGATGCGACTGGCGCGGCTTCAGCGCGCACGGAAACGAGAAGCCGTCGAGAAGGTCTCCGAGGGGCGCCCCGCGTTCGACGATCACCGTCCGGGGGATGTCGACTCCCGCGGCCTCGGCGAGCTCCGCCGTCCGCGCCTTGTCGAGCATCGCCGTCACCACCTCGTCGTCGGCCTCGGCGGGGGCGTGGCCGAGCTCGACCAGCTCCGCCCGGCCGGCGGCGATCATTTCCAGGGCGTCGTCGCTGCAGGGGATCACCGCGCCGCCGACCGGGTGCGCGCGCAGCCAATCGAGCCAGCGGCCCTGGACCCCCTCGCCGCTGCCGGTGTCGACGAACTCCTCGCGGCAGCGGGATTGGCGGAGCGGGTCTTCGCCGTGGCCGAGGCCGACGACCGGGACCCCGATTCGACTCAGACCGCGGGCGACCGAGAGCGCGACGACCCCGCCGCCGAGCAGGATCGCCGGCGGGCGATCACTCACGCACGGCGCCGCCGCTGTCGAGGGCGGCGTCGACCCAATCGTTCGAGAACTCGCCGCGGGCGACGGCGGCCGTATAGTCGGCTTCGACCGATGCCCGCTCGCGCAGCCGGCCGAGCAGGTCGGCTGCGATCCCCGAGGGGATGACGACGACACCGTTGAGGTCGGCGACGACGACGTCGCCGGGGTTGACGACGATCCCGCCACAGGAGATCGGGTGGTTGATCTCACCGGGGCCGCGGTGGAGGGGGCCTTTCGGGGTGATCCCCCTGGCGTAGACCGGGAAGTCGCCGAGCGCGCGGATCGCCGGCACGTCCCGGATCAGGCCGTCGACGATGAAGCCGGCGATGCCGCGATGCCGCGCCTTGGTGCAGACGAGGTCGCCGAGGACCGCGGTCAGCGCCGATTCGCTGGTGTCGACGACGACGACATCGCCCGGCTGGGCGAGGTCGAGGCTCTTGTGGACCATCAGGTTGTCGCCCGGGTAGCACTTGACCGTGCAGGCGGGGCCGGCGAGCGATAGCTCGGGGTCGGTCAGCGGCCGCAGTTCCGGCGACATCGCGTAGAGGCGGTTCATCAGGTCCGAGATCAGCGGCGTCTCGAACCCGCTCAGGCCCTTGACGAGCTCGGGATCCGGCCTCTCGAAGCTTTCGATCAGGCGGAAGCCGGGGCCGGGGTGCATCTCGGCCGTTTTCGGTTTCGCGGCCCCGATGCCGCCCTCGTCGGCTGGTATCTGGGTTTCGTCAGTCAAGTCTGGGGGACTCTAGCTCCGATCTCATCTACGGTGAACCCAATGTCGCTGACGACAGAGACGTGGCACTGCGTGTCTGCCTGATCCCAGGCGACGGGATCGGGCCTGAGGTGGTGGGCGCGGCTCGCCGCGCGCTCGACGCAACCGGCGTCGAGATCGAGTGGGTGGAGCTCGAGGTCGGGGAGGCCGCCTACGGCAATGGCGGCGATGCCCTGCCCGAGCGCGTGGTCGAGGCGATCCGCGAGTGCGGGCTGGCGCTGAAGGGACCGGTCGCGACCAGGGCCGAGGACCCGTACCGTTCTGTCAACGTGATGCTTCGCGAGCGGCTCGATCTCTACCTGGGCGTTCGGCCCAGCCGGTCGATCAAGGGCATCCGGGCCCCGTTCTCCGACGTCAACCTCGTTGTCATGCGGATGACCGCCGGCGATCTCTACGCCGGGCTCGAGTATGGGCCCGACGATCCCGTCGCGACCGCGATCCGCGACGCGGTCGGCGTGGCCGGTGGCGCGACGCCGGAGGCGGACTCCGGGATCTCGGTCAAGGCGATCTCCCGCCACGCGGCCGAGCGCGCCGCCCGGGCCGCGATCCGCTGGTCGCTTCAGGGCGGAAGACGGCGGATGACGATCGTCCACAAGGCGAACGTGATCCGCGGCAGCGACGGGGTTTTCCTCGAGGCCGCCAGGGTCGCCGCCGCTGACTTTCCCGAGCTCGAGGTCGACGATCTTCTCGTCGACCGGGTCTGCGCCGACCTCGCCCGCGCCCCCGGGCGCTTCGATGTCCTCTTCGCCCCGATGCTCTACGGGGACATCGTCTCCGACCTCGCCGGCGGCCTGTGCGGCGGCCTCGGCGTCGCTTCGGGAGCCAACCTCGGGGACAACTGCGCCGTCTTCGAGGCCGTGCACGGCTCCGCCCCGCGCCACGCCGGCAAGGGAATCGCCAACCCAGCCGCCCTTATCCTCAGCGGCGCGATGCTGTTGCGCCACGTTGGGGAGGCCGACGCCGCCGGGCGGCTCGAGGCCGCGGTCGATTCCGCGGTGGCTGCCGGGGCCGTGACGCCCGACCTCGCCGTCAAGAAAAGCAAGGCGACCGACACCGCCGGGATGGCCGACGCGATCGTGAAGAGGCTCTGATGGAGATCACGGTCGTCTGCTACCACGGCATCAGCGAGGCCTGGCCGGCCGAGACCACTGTCACCCCGGAGGCGCTCGAGCGCCAGCTCGAGTGGTTCACGAGGCGCGGCTACAAGGCGACGACGCTGACCGGGGCGCTGACCGACCCTCCCTCCGAGCGCACCCTCGCGATCACCTTCGACGACGCGCACCTCTCCGTCCTCGAGAAGGCCGAGCCGCTGCTGAGCAACCACGGCTTCATCGCCACCGTCTATGCGCCGACCGATTTCGTCGACAGCGGCGACCTGATGGGGTGGGACGGCTACGACATCTGGCTCGGCACCGAGTACGAGCAGGAGCTGGCGCCGATGTCGTGGGACCAGCTCGGCGGCCTTCGGGACCGCGGGTGGGAGATCGGCTCCCACACCCGCACTCACCCGAAGCTGACCGAGCTCACCGACGACGCGCGGCTCGCCGACGAGCTGGCGGGGTCCCGCGCTCGCTGCACAGAGATGCTGGGAGTCGAGGCGCCGAGCCTCGCCTATCCCTACGGCCTCCACGACAAGCGGGTCAGGGACGCCGCGGCGGCCGCCGGCTACACGATCGCGGTCTCGCTGCCGCGGGGGCCGACCGCGCCTCGGCCGCTCGCCTGGCCTCGTATCGGCGTCTTCAACAAAACGACGACGCGGCGCCTCGCGATGCGCGCCTGGCGCTACTCCCAGCTGTCGGAGTCGGGAGTCCTCTCGCGGACAATCGAGCGGATCCTCGCGATGCGGCGGAGGTGAGCGTGGGTCTGTCGCGCTGCGACCTCGCCGGGTTCGCGAAAATCGAATCGGATTGGGATCGGCTGGCCTCGGGCGGCGCCAGCCCGTTCCTGACCGCCGCCTGGGTCGGGAGCTGGTGGCGGGCCTTCGCGCCCGAGGGGGCGACCGCGCTCCTACTGCACGGGGAGGACGGGGCGCTCGAGGCGGGGGCGCTCGTCGTCGAGTCCGGGCGCACCCTGCATCCGGCGATCAACACCCACACCAACGACTGGGGCGCGGTCGCAGCCGACGATGACGCCCGGTCGCGCTTCTGGTCGGAGGTGGCCGAGCTCGGCGACACGAGGATCGTGCTCGAGCCGCTGCTCGAGGAGGACGCCGGGGCCTCGGCTCCGCGCGAAGCACTCCGGGGCGGCGGCTACCGGCTCGTCGAGGAATCGCGCGAGCCGAGCCCCTGGCTCGAGCTGCCGGGATCGATGGAGGTCCTGCTCGCGTCGCGCAGCCGCAACCTCCGCTCCCAGGTAGGGCGCCGGACCCGGAGGCTGGAGAAGGAGGGGGAGATGCAGCTGCGCGCGGTCACCGGCGGCGCCGGCCTGGGCGCGGACCTCGATGCCTTCTTCGCTCTCGAGGCCTCGGGATGGAAGGGGACGGCCGGTACCGCGATCGCCGCCGACCCGACCCTGATCGAGCACTACCGGGCCTTTGCCGAGGCGGCGTCGGCGCAGGGTTGGTTGCGCCTCTACATGCTCGAACTCAACGGAAAGTTGATTGCTGCCGACTATGGATGCGTGTTCAACGGTTGCGGCTACCTGATCAAGACGGCGTTCGACGAGGACCTGGGTCGCTTTGCCCCCGGGCTCGTCCTCCGCGCCGAGGTGCTGGGCGCCTCGATCGAGGAGGGGCTCGGCAGCTACGACTTCCTCGGCGGCCCCGACGAGTACAAGCTGCGCTGGGCGGACCAGATGCGAGGGCGGAGGACGATCCACGCCTTCCGCGGAGCCGGGACCGTCCCGACCTACGTCTGGCGGCGCCGGCTCAGGCCGGCGCTGAAGCGCGGCCGCGACTGGGCCCGGAGCACTCGGGGGAGGTTCGGTCGGTGACGCCCGCGACGCCCAGAGGGGCCTCCAAACCGAGGAATCCAAGTACCCTGGCAGGCCCGTCCGAAAGTGGCGAGAACGCAGCCTCCTCCTCCGATACATGAGCCCTCAGCGACCGAAATTCCCCTCCTCGGCGATCAGCCACCCCGAGTCCGATGCGACGCCCCGTTCAACCGGGTGGCACGGCGATCCCGGTGCCGACCGCCCGGAGGGAGACCAGGGGCCGCTCGAGAAATGGTGGGGGATATTCCTGCGCCGCAAATGGGTGGTGCTGCAGGCGCTGATCATCATCCCGCTGGTCGTCTTCGGGATCACCCTGACCCAGGAGAAGAAGTACACGGCCAAGGCGACGATCCTGTTCGAGGGCCCGACCCTCGGCGTCGGCGAAGAAGGGGAAACCGGCTTCATCGACCCGGACAGAGCCGCCGCCACCAACACCGCCCTCGCCTCGCTGCCGGTGATCGCCGAAGATGCCGCCGAGAAACTGAATGTCCCGGCCGGCGTCGTCCAGGAACAGGTCGAAGTCAAGCCCAGCGCAACCTCGGACATCGCCGACATCGAAGCAACCGCCGTCGACCCGGTCGAAGCCTCCCGCACCGCGAACGCCTACGCGGAATCGTATATCCAGTTCCGCCGCTCCTCGACCCAGAGGCAGCTGAACACCGCGATCGCGAAGGTCGAACAGAGCATCGAAGCCCTCGGACCGGTCGACCTCGTCGGCCCCCGCGGGGTCGAGCTCCGCGACCAGCTCGACCGGTTCAAGATTCAGCAGGCGACCCTGACCGGTAACGCCGAGCTCGTCCAGCGCGCGAACCCGCCGAGCGAAGCCTCCTCGCCGAAGGTGAAAAAAAACCTCTTCCTCGGCCTGATCCTGGCGATCGCGGTCGCGGTCGGCCTCGCGGCGCTGCTCGAGCGGATCGACCGGGCGGTGCGCGACGCCTCCGAGTTGGAAGAGATCTACAACCTGCCGCTGCTGGCGCGGATCCCGCGCAGCAAAGCGCTCGCCGGCTCCTCCCACAAACTGACCGACCTGGTCGGGAAATTCGGCGAGGTCGAGGCTTTCCGGACCCTGCGCGCAAACCTGCGCTATTTCAACGTCGACGGCCGCCTCGAGTCGATCCTGATCGTCAGCCCGCTCGCCGGCGACGGCAAGTCGACGGTCGCCGACTTCCTGGCGATGACGATGGCCTCGATGGGCGACAACGTGATCCTGGTCGAGACCGACCTCCACAAAGGGGAAGGCAACACGGGCCTCTCCTCGGTTCTGGCCGGTGCCAGCCTCGACAGCGCGATCGTCGAGGTCGACCTCGGCGTCTCCGAACGCGGTCAGTCCCGGAACCTCCACATGCTGCCCGCCGGCCCGGCGCCGCCGAACCCGTTCGAGCTTCTCGAGAGCCAGCGGATGGAAGAGGTGCTGGCCGAGCTGCGGGGCCGCTACGACATGGTCCTGGTCGACAGCCCGGCGCTCTCGGCGGTCAGCGACGCCCTCGCGATGGTTCCCAAGGTCTCCGGTGTCCTTGTGGTCGGCGCTCTCGGACACACGACCCGTGACGCCGCCCACGACCTCAGAAAACAGTTGATCCTCGCCCGTGGAAATGCGTTGGGCGTGGTTGCCAACTTCACCCCATCAGAGCGTGGCTACCGCTACTACTACGGCTCATCCTCATCCTCGGATCAGACTTCCTGAGCGGCTGACGGGGGACTCCGCCCGGCGCCTCTCGCTGATCGCGGGTGTGGTGTTGACCGAGGTCGTCCTGGCGACGATCCTCGCCTCGGGCAGGGTCTCGATCGCGCTCTGGGCCTTCGTCGCGCTGGGCTGCCTCGCGGTCGCGTTCAGGTTCCCGATGGGGACCGCGGTCCTGATGCTGATCCTCGGCGACTCGGTATTTCATGTCGACCTGTTCTCGGTCGCGATCGGGCCGCTCAACGCCAATGGCGCCGAACTTCTGCTCGGCGCCCTCTTCGTCGTCGCCCTGACCAGGCCGAAACGGAAGGTGTGGGGGGGCTTCGCCGGGGCGAGCCTGGCGCTGTTCCTGGTCATCGTCGGGATCTCGACCCTGGTCGCCGTGAACGAAGGCGGAGCCGATTTCCTCAACGCGTTCTCCTGGAGCCGGTCGTTCCTGACCTTCGCCTTCTTCTACATCGTGGTCAGGCTCTTCTCCGACGACGAGAGCCTGCGCCGGCTGCTGTTCTGGGCGGTCCTGATCTCGGCCGCGACCGGGTTCCTCGCGATCTACCTCTCGATCTTCTCGGGCCCTGAATCGTTCTTCCAGGACCCCTCGCAGCAGTTCATAAAATCCGAAGAGGGACTCGGGCTGATCCAACGCGTCCGGCTGCCGGGGCTGGCGCTCGCCTACTCGCTGTTCTGGTACGCGGTGGTGCGGGCGATACAGACCCAGGGCCGGGAACGGTGGCTGTGGACCCTGGCGATCGTCGGGATGGGGGCCAACATCGCGATCAGCTTCAACCGCAACATGTGGATCGGCATACTGATCGGCCTGCTGGCGATGCTGGTCCTCAGCGGCCCGATCATCAGGCGGCGCCTGGCGGTGGTGCTGGGGGTGATCGCGCTTGGAATCGTCCTGATCGGGGCCCAGCCGGGGCCGGAATCGAAGCTGCAGCCTCTGATCGCGAGGGGGACGTCACTGACGAACCGGGAAAGCCTGTTGGCCGAAGCCTCGCTGAAATCTCGCGAGGACGAGACCGAAGTTGCCTGGAACGTAGCCAAAGGGAACCTGCTGATCGGGATCGGGCCGGGGGTCGAATTCGGCGTCTCGTTCTTCGAAGCCACCGCCCAGGGGGTGTGGGTGAAGGTGCCCCAGTACTTCCTCCACAACCAGTACCTCTACCTGCTGCTGATCACCGGCATCCCCGGGGTGCTCGCGTTCCTCGCCTACCTATTCACGGGGCTGCGAGAAGCGTTCTCCTTCCGAACCCGAAGCCCCGAGCAGAGCGCTTGGGGAGTGGGCCTGCTCTCGATCATGCTGAGCGCGATCGTCGCGATCTACTTCAGCGCGCCCGAAATGATCTTCGCGATCGCGCTGCTGTCGGGCGCGATCTACTCGACCCGCCGCACCGCCCTCGCCGAGCGGTCCGGCCCCGAGAGTGGTCGATGACCGAAATCCGGGTCATTCTGGGCACGGATTTCCTTCTCAAGTACACACTTGGACTTGCGCGCGGGCTCCTCAACGTGGGGGCCGACCTCCAGATCCTGACCCGGGACCACGACCTCGAGTTCGGCAAGGAGCCGGGCGCGATGACGAGGAGCGTCGAGGCCTCGCTCGCGGGCCGGGGAGAGCACCTCGTCCTCAGCGGCCGGGTCCGCGAGCCGCGGCACTGGCGCGAGGCGCTGGCGCTGCGACGGCGGACCGGACGCTTCGGGGCCGACGTCGTCCACCTCCAGGACGTTGTCGTCAACGACCCGGGGCTGGTCGCCGCCGCGGTCCACAGCTGGAAGAAGCTCGCCGTCACCGTCCACGACCCCGTCGCCCGCGAGGAAGACGACGAAAACAGCGTCGGCGACCGCCGGAGCCGGGAATTCCTGCTCAAGCGCGCCCGCCTGGTCTTCGTCCACGCCGAGGTCCTGCGCGAGCAGCTGATCGAGTCGACCGGATTGAAGGCACCGGTCGTCGTCGTCCCGCACGGGATCGACCCCCCCGACGTCTCGCCGATCCCGGACAGGCCGCGGGTCCTGATGTTTGGCCGGATGCACGGCTACAAGGGCGTCGACATCCTCCTCGATGCGATGGGCCTGATCTGGGAGGAGCGTCCGGAGGTCGAGCTGACGATCGCCGGGCAGGGGCCGCTGCCCAACCACCCGCTGCTCGACGACGCCCGGGTCGAGGTTCGCAACCACCACATCCACGAGGACGACGTCGGCCCGATGTTTGCCGCCTCCACCTGCGTCGTCCTCCCCTACCGGGAGGCGAGCCAGAGCGGCGTCGGCTCGCTTGCCAAGCGCTACGGAAGGCCGATCGTCGCGACCGACCTCGGCGGCCTGCCCGACCTGGTCGGCGATGCGGGTCGGATCGTTGCTCCCGGCGACGCCACCGAGCTCGCTGCCGCGCTGCTCGAGGTCGCCGGCGACCCGAATCTGGCCGAGCGGCTCGGTAGAGCGGGGGCGAAGTCGGTCGAAGAGCAGGCGGGCTGGGAGGTCGTCGCCCGGCGCACGATCGACGCCTACCGGGAGCACATCCTCTAACGGCGTCCGCGGTGCGCCAGGGTGCGGTCGATGAGCTCGACGTAGCTCTCGACCATCGCCTCGGAGTCGAAGCTCCGCGAGGCCTCCAGGGCGCCGGCGGAGAGCTCGTCGTGGAGCTCGGGGCCGGCGAGGATGCTGCGGCAGGCCTCGGTGAAGGCGTCGACGTCGCCGGCGGGGACGACGATCCCCGCCCGGTGGTCGTCGATCAGGCCGCGGATGTCGCCGACGTCGGAGGCGACGACCGGGACGCCGAGCGCCATCGCCTCGAGAATCGAGAGCGGCATCGTGTCCGAGGTCGAGGGAAGCACGGCGATGTCGGAGAGGGCGAGAAGGGCGGGGACGTCGGAGCGCATCCCGAGGAAGTGGGCCCAGGTCGCACCCTGCTCGCGGGCGCGCTGTTCCATCGGGTCCTTGATCGCGCGGCCGACGCCGACGAAGACGGCGTGGACGTCGCCGAGCTTCTCGCGCAGCCGTCCGACCGCCTCGAAGGTCGCGGCCTGGTTCTTCTCCGGCCGGAACTGGGCGATGTGGATGACGACCTTGGCATCGGCCGGGATCCCGAGCACGGCGCGGTCGGGCGGCGGCACCGCCTCGGCTCGCAGTTCGGCGGTCGGCACCCCGTTCGGAATGTAGGTGATCTTCTCCGCCGCGACGCCCTCGCTGCGCAGGACCGGGATCTGGGAGTGGGCGCAGGCGACCGTCGCCGCCGTGAAGGGCTCGAGCAGGCGGTTGTGGACGGCGATCGCCCGGTCACGGCGCCTGCCGCTGCTGGAGACCTGGACGTCGCGGTCGGTCGCGTGGTCGGCGACGATCACCGGGCGGCGGGCGAAGATCGCCGCCAGGCGCGCCCAGAGCGTCGCGTCCCACATCGTGCAGTGGACGAGGTCGGCCTCGCGGGCGAGGCGGGCCATCCTCAGCACGGCGCCGGGCCGGTCGCGACGGCGGTGCGCGCCAAGGGCGATCACCTCGACCCCGTCGGCGGTGAGCGGGCCGGTGTCGATGTCGGGCTCGCCGATGCAGACGATCCGGATTCCCATCCCGCGCCTGGCAAGACCGCGCGCGAGGTCGATCAGCTGCCGCTCCGCGCCCCCGGGACGGAGGTTGTGGACAGCCATCAGGATCCGGGGCTTTGGCTTCGGCTCGTTCACGATGGGCGCTGTCCGACGCCCATGACTACGCTTGACGCCGAATCCAAGATGGGGCCCGAGAATAATCATTCAGACGCCGGATTCGTCGAGGTCCTGAGCTCCGGAAAGGCGGGGGAGGAGATCCGGGCGCCCTGGCGGGACCTGGCGATCGCCCGCGAAAACCCGTTCCTGACTCCGGAGTGGCTCGACGCCTGGGAGGAGGGGGCCGGGGAGCAGCCGCACCTGCTCGTCTGGCGGCGCAGTGCCGACGGCCCGGTCGGCGGCGTCCTGCCCCTCGTCGTCGGCCGGCGGGGGCCGCTGCGGATGCTGCGCTTCCCCGGAGCCGACAACGGCGACTGGTTCGGCGCCGCCTGCGCCCCCGAGGACGAGGCCGATGCGATCGCCGCCTGGCTGCGGGCGCTCCGCGAGGGAGAGCGGTCCTGGGACGTCCTGCGGCTCGATCGAGTCGAGAGCCCGGGTGCCTGGCGGGAGGGGATCGCCGCGCTCTGGGGTGAGCGTGGGCCCCGGGTCCCGCGCGCCGACGACGTCCTCCCGTTCATCGAGCTGGGCGAGGGTGGCTACGAGGGCTGGCTTTCGTCGCGGAGCCGCAACTTCCGCAGCCAGCTCGGGCGGCGGCGGCGGAAGGCCGAGCGCGACCACGAGCTCGGCTACGAGGGCACGCCGGGCCCCGGCGAGCTGGCCGAGACGATGACGACGCTGTTCGACCTCCACGACCAACGCCGCCTCGACGCCGGCGGCGACGGCAGGCTCTCGAGCGCCGCCAAGGAGGCCTACCGGCGCTTCGCCGCCGCCTCGCTCGAGCGGGGCTGGCTGCGGATGCACATGGTGGAAATCGATGGCACTCCGGCCGCGGCCTGGTACGGCTGGCGGGTCGGTCGTCGCTACTTCTACGGGATGTCGGGATTCGACCCGAGGTGGGGCGAGCTCGCGATCGGGACGCTGCTGCTCGCGCACACGATCGAGCGGGCGGCCGAGGAGGGCGCGGAAATCTACGACATGCTCTGGGGGGACGAGGCCTACAAGTCCCGCTATGAGACGGGCCGGCGGACGGTGACCACGCTCGCGGTCGGGGCCGGGGCGATCGGGCGGGCGGCGCTTGCGGCCGAGTCCTCGGCGCGTTCGCTTCGGGCCCGGCTCGGGTCGGGTTAGCGATGCTGTTCAAGAACACGCTGGCCCAGTCGGGCGGCGTCTTCGCCTCCTACCTCGCCAGCCTCATCCTGGCGCCGGTGATGCTCTCCCGCCTCGGCCTCGAGGCGTTCGGGATCTGGGCGGTGACCGGGGCCTTCGTCACCTACGCCCGCACGCTCGACTTCGGGGTCGGACGCTCGCTTGCCCGCTTCGTCGCCCTCTACCACGCCGGCGATGACCCACGCGGGGTCCGGGAATGCATGGGACTGGGGTTGATCGCGGTCACGCTTCTCTCCCTCGTCGGCGTCATCGCCGCCGCGCTCCTCGCCCCCTGGGTCTCAGACGTCCTCGACGCGCTGACCGCGAGCGAAATGAGGGTCGTCCTCGTCTCCTCGGTCCTGCTCGGGATGACCTATGCCTTCTCCCAGGTCTTCACGGCACTGCCGATCGGGATGAGGGAGATGGTGCCGGCCAACGTCGCCAACGTGATCCTGACCCTGACCAACCTCGCGTTCAGCCTGGTCGCGCTCGGCCTCAGCACCAAGCTGACGACCTACGCGATCGCCAACGCTGCCGCCGGGATCGTCGGCATGGTGCCGTTCCTCGTCGTCTGCGCTCGGGTCTGGGATGGCTCCTACCTGGCGATTCCGACCAAAAGCCGGGTGCGCGAGGTGCTCGGGTACGGGATCAAGGGTCAGGTCGTCTGGATCGCCGACCTCATCAACCTCGAGACCGACAAGGTGGTGATCGCGACCCTGCTGGGGGTCAAGACCGCCGGCGCCTACGAGATCGGCGCCCGGGTCGCGACCTCGCTGCGGGGGTTCGGGATCCTGACCCTCTCGGCGATGATCCCGACCGCGACGGCCGAAATCGTCGAGCACGGCCGCGAGGTGATCGCCCGCTTCTATCGCCGCTATCTGAAACTGACCGTGGGGATCAGCTTCGGGATCTTCGCGCTCGGGGCCGCGACGGTCCCGTTCGTCCTCGTCGCCTGGCTCGGGGAAATCCCCGGGCAGGCGGACGTCATCGCGGTGCTTCTGCTGGTCGGCTACGCCTTCAATGTCAGCACCGGTGTCGGCAGCTCGCTGGCGATGGCCGAGGGCAAGCCGGGGCAGGTCGCCGCCTACTCGGCCATGACGGCCGGGATCAACCTCGTCCTCACCGTCGCGCTGACGCCGCTATTCGACCTCTGGGGGGTGCTGATCGCGACCGCGTCCGCCTGGGTGATCGGCAGCCTCCTCTTCGTCCGTGCCTACAACCGCGACAACGAGCTCGCCTGGGGCGACTATCTCGAGGCGGTGCTGCCGGTGACCGGCCTCTGCGTCGCCTGCGCCGCTCCGATCGCAGCCTGGTTCTTGCTTGACGGCAACATTCCCGACACGAGGCTGCCGGCCCTGGCCGCCGCGGTGATCGCCGGGGCGATCTTCAGCGTTCCCTACTGGGTGTTCGCGGGACGCCTCGGGTTCCTGCCCGAGCGCCTCACGATCCGGGGGATCTGGAGGATGCTGCGGCCGCAGGGAACGGAGCAGACGTGAGCGGCGCGAACGAGGCCGAGATCGTCGCCTGGCCGCCGCCGAGCGACCTGACCGAGCCGTGGCGGCGGCTCGCGGTCAAGCGCGAGAACCCGTTCCTCACCCCGGACTGGCTCGAGGCGAGCGTCGAGGCGTTGGAGGAGGCCCCGAGGGTGATCGCCTGGCGCCAGGGAGGAGAAGTCCGCGGGGTCCTGCCGTTGGTGGCAGGGTCGCGTGGCCGGGCCCGGGCGCTCCGTTTTCCCGGCGCGGGTGCCGGAGACCTGTTCGAGCCGGCCTGCGCTCTCGAGGACGAGGATCAGTTCGGCGCCGCGACCGCGAGCGTGCTCGCCGAGCAGGGGGATTGGGATTTGCTGGAACTCGACCGTTTCGTCGGCGGTGAGGGCTTCCTGGCGGCGCTGACCGAGTCCTGGCCGGGCCGCCGGCGCCCGCGGGCGCTGCGCGAGAGCCGGGTCGAGGTCTATCCCTACCTCGAGTTCGGCGGGGACGGAATCGACGGCTGGCTGAAGGGAAGGAGCCGCAGCGTGCGCGAGGATCTCGGCAAGCGCTCGCGGCGGCTCGAGCGGGCGGGGGCGGTGGTCCGCACAACCGGCGACGCCGCCGAGCTGACCCGGAACTTTGCCGCTCTCGAGGGGCTACACGACGCCCGCTGGGGGGCGGAGACCGAAGCGATGGGCGCGGCCCTGCCGCGGCTGCACCGGGCCTTCGCCGAGGCGGCGCTCCGCAACGGCTGGCTGCGGCTATCGGTGATGGAGCTCGAGGGCAGGGATGTCGCGGCGACCTACGCCTGGAAGCTCGGCGGGCGCTACATGCTCTATATCTCCGGCTTCGACCCCGCCTACCGCAACAAGGGGGTGGGAAGCGGTCTGATGTCGGCGACGATCCGCGCCGCCGCCGAGGAGGGAGCGGTCGTCTACGACCTGATGCGCGGCGACGAGCAGTACAAGCGCCGGCTCGAGACCGGCAGGCGCGAGGCGTCGACCCACCTGATCGGGCGCCCGGGCAGCGCCGCGGCCCGCTCGGCCCTGCTCGGCCTGCGAGCCAAGGAGCTCGGCCGCCGGCTCCCGGCGGGCCCCCGATCGGTCGCGCGCAAGCTCCACCGCATGCGTCGCGGCTCCTGAGCTGATTCGGGCGCCGTTGCATCGGACGCGGAAGCTCCTGGGTCCCGCTGCCGAGTCTGCGATCTCCGCCGCATAGCGGGGGAGATCGCAGACTCAGTAGTGGCTGAACGTCAACTTTCAGGGATCGCGACCCTGCCATCGACCATCTAGCATCCCGGCCATGTCGAAGAGCCTGGTCACCGGTGGGGCGGGATTCATGGGCGCTCACGTCGCGCGCGAACTGCTCGAGCGCGGCGACGAGGTCGTCGTCCTCGACGACCTCAGCGGCGGCTTCGAGTCCAACGTCCCGCCCGACGCGAGCTTCGTCGAGGCCTCGGTCACCGACTTCGATGCGATCGACCGGCTCTTCGCCCAGGAGGGCTTCGAGCGCGTCTACCACCTCGCCGCCTACGCGGCGGAGGGCCTGAGCCACTTCATCAAGCGCTTCAACTACACCAACAACGTGATCGGCTCGGTCAACCTGATCAACGCCTCGGTCAACCACGGCGTCGAGTGCTTCGTCTTCACCTCCTCGATCGCCGTCTACGGCTCCGAGCAGACTCCGATGACCGAGGAGATGACGCCCCAGCCCGAGGACTCCTACGGGATCGCCAAGCGCTCGGTCGAGCTCGAGCTGGAGGCCTCGAAGGAGATGTTCGATCTCGATTTCGTCACCTTCCGCCCCCACAACGTCTACGGCGAGCTGCAGAACATCGGCGACCGCTACCGCAACGTGCTCGGGATCTTCATCAACCAGATCATGCGCGAGGAGCCGCTCTCGATCTTCGGCGACGGCACCCAGACGCGGGCCTTCAGCTACATCTCCGACGTCGCCGGGCCGATCGCCGCCGCCCCCGACACCGAGGGCGCGCGGGGGGAGATCTTCAACGTCGGCGCCGACCAGCCGGTCTCGGTCAACGACCTCGCCAAGGCCGTCTGCGAGGAGATGGGGGTGCCGGAGCACCCGGTGATCCACCACGAGGCCCGCAAAGAGGTCCTGCACGCCTTCTCCGACCACTCCAAGGCCCGCCGGGTGTTCGGCGGCGGCGACCCGGTCCCGCTCGCGGAGGGCGTGGGCAGGATGTGTGGGTGGGCGAAGGAGCACGGCCCCCGATCGACGCCGACGTTCACCGGGATCGAGATCGAGAAGAACCTGCCGCCGAGCTGGCGGGAATCGGAGTGACAGCAGGCGCCCGCCCTCCCGCGTCCGGGGGCGGCTAGCCGACGTTGGTGACGTCGCCGGCGCCGGGCAGGCGCGGCGGCGGGCCCCAGCGGCCGCGGAGGGCGTCGATCGCCCCGCGCGCGGTGCCGACGCTCAGCGCCCACGGTTCGGCCGGCGACCCGCTGCGGAGGTGAAGGCCGCGGGCGAGGACGCGGAGGAAGTTGAAGCCCGCGATCTTCGCCGCCCGGCCGACCGAGTCGGCCAGCGCGCGCCGGCCCCGGGCCCGCCGCGCGAAGGCGGCCCCGTTGCGGGTCATCAGGTAGGACCAGGGGCCGATCCTGCCCGCTCCCCCTGGCGACTGGTCGGCGACGGAGTCGGGGACGACGCCGACCCCGGCGCCCGCCTCGCCGGCCCGCCAGCAGATGTCGGCGTCCTCGCAGTAGATGAAGAAGCGCTCGTCGAAGCCGCCGATCTCCCGCAGGAGGTCGGCGCGGAACAGCATCGTGCCGCCGTCGATCCAGTCGCAGGGAGCGATCCCGCCCGGAGCCTCGGGGCGGTCGCGGACATGGGCGCGCTCGCCGTTGGCGCGGGTCAGGCCGCCGAAGGAGAACGGGGCCCCGGTGTCCTCGAGGACCAGGGCGGGGCCGAGGACGCCGTAGGAGGGGTCGCGCCGCGCCGCCTCGACCAGGGCCCGCAGGCCGCCCGGGTGGAAGCGGGCATCGTGGGTGAGGACCAGGACCAGGTCACCGTCGAGCCCGAGCTGATGATCGATCCCGAGGTTCATTCCGCCGGTGTAGCCGAGGTTACGGGGCGCGGCGATCAGCTCACATCCGTCCGGGACCGGCGGCGGCCGCTCGCCGGGCGCCGATGGGTTGTGGACGATGACCACCCGCTCGAGGGGCAGGCCTTCGCCCTGCAGCGACTCGAGCAGCGGCCCGAAGCGGCCGCTGGTGCCGTGGGTGAGGACGACCGCGCGGACGCCGTCGAGCTCAGCCATCGCCCTCGATGAAGAGCCGGTGCCAGTGCCCGAGCTCGAGCAGGCAGTAGAGGATCCGCTTGTGGTCGGCGCGGCCGCGGCGGTGCTCGCCGACGAGCTCGGTGACGGTGCCGGGGGAGATCAGGTCCGAGAGGGCCGAGCCGGGCGCGTAGAGGCGCTCGACTTCGCCTCCGAGCGAGGTCCGCAGCCAGTCGTCGTAGGGCGTCGCAAACGGGTGCTTGCGGCGTTCCAGGGCCTCCTGCGGGACCAGTCCGCGGAGGGCGCGGCGGTAGAGCCACTTGCGCCTGAGGCCGCGCAGGCGCATCCGGGCCGGGACTCGCTCGACGAACCGCATCAGCTCGACGTCGAGGAACGGGACCCGCTGCTCGAGGCTAGACGCCATCGAGGTCTTGTCGCCGTAGAGGAGGAGGCAGTCGGGGAGGAACATCCGGGTGTCGAGGTAGAGGGCCTGCTCGAGCGCGTCCCGCCGCCCGCCGAGGTCCCCAAGCAGGCCGGCGGCGAGCTCGCGGCGCTCGGCCTCGGCCTCGGCCTGGGGTCCGCCGGTGAGGCTGGTCCGGGTCGCGGCCTCGGAGATCTCGAAGATCCGCAGCAGGCGGTCGATCCCCGCCGGCGCGCCGAGCAGCCGGGCGGCGCGCTTGGCCCGCTCGTTGCGCGGCAGCGCCTCCGCGAGGGCGAGGACCGGCCTGTTCAGCGGGCCCGGGACGGCGGCGGTGAGGCGAAGCGCCGCGGCGGCCTGGTGGCGCTCGTATCCGCCGAGCGGCTCGTCGGCGCCCTGGCCCGAGAGCACCACCTTGACCGTCCGGGCGGCGAAGCGGCTGAGCTGGAGCGCGGCCGGGGCCGATGCCGAGCCGATCGGCTCCTCGAGGCTGCGAACGCAGGTCGCGAGCTCGCCCGGGAAGTCGAGCTCCTCCATCGCCGTCGCGTGGTGGCTGGTGCCGATCGCGGCCGCGGTCGCGGCGGCCGCATCGCGCTCGTCGAGCTCGTCGCCGTGGCCGGGGAACCCGATCGTGAAGGTGAGCGGCGGCTGGTCGTTGGCACGGCGCATCGCGGCGGCGATCGCAGCGGAGTCGACGCCGCCGCTGAGGAAGGCGCCGTAGGGGACGTCCGACATCATCTGGCGCTCGACCGCCTCGCCGAAGCGCCGGCCGAGCTCGGGCGCGAGCTGGTCGGCGCCCTCCGCGAGGGGATCGCCGGGCGCCTCCCGGTAGGAGGAGACCTCGACGCCGCTCTCGCCGGCGAGGAGCATCGATGCCGGCGCCAGCTTCGAGACCCCCTCGAACAGCGTCCGGGGGGCGGGGGTGAAGCGCCAGGCCAGGTAATGCTCGAGGGCGACGCGGTCGACCGCCGGCGTGACCAGGCCGGCGCCGATCAGCGGTTTGATCTCCGAGCAGACCGCGACCCGGTCGCCGCTCCGCGTCCAGTAGAGCGGCTTGACCCCGAACGGGTCGCGGGCCGCGACCATCGTCTTCGTTCTCTCGTCCCAGAGCGCGAAGGCGAACATCCCGTTCAGGCGGCGGACGAGGTCCCGGCCCCACTCCTCGTAGCCGTGGACGACGACCTCGCAGTCGGAGTGGGTGGCGAAGCGGTGGCCGGCGGCCTCGAGCTCGCGCCGCAGCTCGAGGTGGTTGTAGATCTCGCCGTTGACGATGACGCGGACCCGGCCGTCCTCCGATCGCAGCGGCTGGTCGCCGCCGGCGACGTCGATGATCGCCAGCCGGGTGTGGATCAGGGTGACCGGGCCGACCCGCTCGATCGCCTCTCCGTCCGGGCCGCGGTGGTGGAGGGCGGCCGCGATCTCCGCCGCGCTCGCGGCGGGAAGCGGTTCTCGCGGGGCCATGATCGCGGCGATTCCACACATGCCGCGCCTAATTTAGTGTCCTGAGTCGTAAGTCCTGCATCACCCCGGCGGCGTCTCGTCGTCCGTGGCGGCGTCCTCGGACTTGTCTTTGCCAACCGGCAAAGCCTTCATCCTGCGTCCTTGCCACAAACCACGATCCACTCGCCGGATGCGACACACGACTGACGATTCAGGACACTAGTGAGCCTGTCCGCCGATCCAGACACCCGCGTCCGCGTCGCACACGTCGGCCCGGACCCCGCCGCGGCGGGCGGAATGCCGGCCGTGGTCGCCGGGCTGCTGCGCTCGCCGCTGGCCGAGCGCTACCGGATGGAGGCGATCCCCTCCTGGCGCGACACCGGCGCGCTCGACAGGCTGCTCGTCTTCGGGCGCTCGCTCGGCGCCCTCGTGCGCTGGTGCGCGGGGTCCGGGAGGCGGATCGTCCACGTCCACATCGCCGTCCGCGGCAGCTTCTATCGCAAGACCGTCGTCGTCATCGTCGCGAAGGCGATGCGGCGACCGGTCGTCCTCCAGCTCCACGCCGGGCCGGGAGACCTCGGGGACTTCTTCGACCGGCTGGGCCCGATCCGCAGGTGGGCCTTCGCGCAGGCGTTCAGGCGAGCCGATCGGGTGCTGAGCGTCTCGGCGAGCGCCGCCGATGTCCTCCGGGCCAGGCTCGCCGACGTCGAAGTCGAGGTCGTCCGCAACGCGCCGCCGCCGGTCGGCGCGGCCCGCTCCGACGGCGACTCGGCCGAGCCCGAGGTCCTCTACCTCGGCGGCTTCGCCGACCCGGCGAAGGGGGGAGCGGTCCTGCTCGAGGCGCTGCCCGAGCTGCTCGAGCGGGCGCCGACGGCGCGGGTGACGCTCGCCGGCCCGGGCGAGCTCGACGGCGACCTCCCCGATCGGGCCCGATGGATCGGGTGGCTCGACGAAGAGGCGAAGGCGGCGGCCTTCGCCGGCGCCGACGTCTTCGCGATGCCCTCGATCTCGGAGGGACTGCCCGTCACCCTGCTCGAGGCGATGTCCCACGGGCTGGCGATCGTCTCGACCTCGGTCGGCGGGATCCCCGAGATCCTCACCGCCGATACCGACGCGGTCCTGATCGAACCGCGGGACCCGGAGGCGCTGGCGAGCACCCTGGCCGCGGTCCTCGGGGACCCTGCCCGCCGCAGGGAGTTGGGGGAGGCGGCAGCCGAGAGCGCCCGCCGCCTTGCCGACGACGACGTCTACGCCAAGCTCGAAGCGGTCTACGAGTCGCTCGTCTAGGAGGGCTCGCCGAGCAGCTCCCGGCGGACCGCCTCGGCGAGCCGGCTGTCCGCGGTCGGCCGCACGTCCTGGCGCTTCGGCGCCGCCTCGACTTCCCGTGCCAGCGTGCTCAGGTCCTCGACGACGACGACCCGGCCGGTCTCGGCGATTGAGAGCGCGAGCTCGAGCTGGTGGTCGTCGACGGTCTCCTTATAGCGGCGCAGCCGGGGAACCACGATCGGCGTCTGGCCGGCCCTGGTCGCGTTCAGGATCGTCCCGATCCCGGCGTGGCTGATCACCTTCTCGGCCTGGTAGACGTGGTCGAGATAGTCGCCGAACGGCATCCAGGCGACCGCGACGTCGGCGTTGGCCGGTGGCGTCCCGGGCCCGTACTGGACGACGAGGTCGCTCACGTCGACCGACTCGAGCGCTTTCAGGAAGCGGTCGAACTTGAAGGTCGGGTGGCTGCCGACGGTCGCAAAGATCACAGCAGGTTCCCCGCGAATCGGGTCTTGGCTCGTCGAGCGGCGTCCGGCCACTGGACGAAGCAGACGTCCGCCAGCGGGTAGACGAGCCTGCCGGTCAGCGAGAGCTTCTTCGTCCTCGTCAGGCTCTCGACGAAGACGAGCTTCGCCCCGTAGAGCCTGCCGACGAGGAAGAACGGGACCGCGAGCGCGGCGCCGGTCGAGAGGATCGCGTCGGGGCGCTCGCGGCGGACCACCTGCCAGGCGAGGCGGAGGTTCGCCAGCAGCGCGCGCACGCTGCGGTTGGTCGGGCCGCTGGCGATGACGACCCGCTCGTGCTCGAGGAGGTGATCGGAGTCGAGCGACTCGAGCGTCACCCAGGCGCGGTCGAGGTTCCGCCAGGCTTCCTCGAGGCAGAGCATCTGGGCCAGGTGGCCCCCGGGGGAGCAGACCAGCAGGACCTTGGGTTTGCGCCGCTCAGCCATCGGCTTTGGGCACGGTCGCGCTCAGCGGCCCCGGCTCCAACCCCTGCTGGCGGGCGGCAGCGGCGATCTCCGCCAGCGCATCCGCGGTCGGTTTCGCATCCTCGCGTTCGGCGTAGCGGGTGGAGTCGTGGAGGAGGACGATCGCGCCGCCGTCGAGATCGCGGAGGACGATGCGAGCGATCGCGGCCGCCGGCAGCGGCTCCCAGTCGAATCCCCAGTTGCTCCAGTAGGCGAGCTCGAGGTCGAGCTCGCCGCAGACGGTGACGAGGTCTGGAGAGGATCCCCCGTAGGGGGGCCGGTACCAGCGCGGGCGCAATCCGAGGACGCCCTCGAACTCCTCGATCCCGGCCCCGAGCTCGGCCCTGGCCTCCTCGAGGGAGAGGCCGTCGTGGCGGCGGTGGGTCATCCCGTGGAGCGCCATCTCATGGCCGTCGTCGCGCATCCTGCGGGCGAGGTCCGGGCTCCTGCGCAGCTGCTCGCCGACGACGAAAAAGGTCGCCCTGGCGTCGAGGGCGTCGAGGGCGTCGAGGACCGCCGGGGTCCCGTCCGCGTCGGGCCCGTCGTCGAAGGTGAGCGCGACGGCGCCCTCCGCGACCCGTTCCAGCCCCGGGTTCTCGCGCCAGCGGCGGCTGCGGGACGGGCTGTGGTCGTAGAGGAAGTGGCGCAGCGGCCGCGGAATCGCGCGTCTGACCTGGCGGCGGTCGATGCTCATAGGCTCAGCACCGTAGCGATCCGCTTCGCGATTTCAGGCCAGGTGAACCACTCGCCCCGCAGGCGTGCTGCGGCGCCCAGCCCCGAGGCCAGCTCGGGGTCGGCGAGCTCGACCATCGCGGCGACCAGAGCGTCGACGTCGCCGGGATCGACGAGCCGGCCGGAATCCCCGATCAGGTCCCCGACGCCGCCGACCGTCGTCCCGATGCTGGGCACGGCTGCCGCGGCGGCCTCGAGGTGGACGATCGCCGAGGGCTCGATCACCGACGGCAGCACCAGGCAGGTCGCCTCCTCGAAGGCCCGGATCATCCGCGCCCGCTGGTCGGGGCGATTGAGGTAGAGGCCGCCGGTCGCGATCACCCCCGGCTCGTCCTCGAGCCCGGAGTGGTTGCCGACGATCGTCAGGGTCGCCTCGGGGAGGCGCCGGCGGACCTCGCGGAACGCCTCCACCAACGTCTCGCCGCCCTTCCGACGCCAGTCCTGGCCGATGAACAGGTAGCGGGGCGGCGACCACTCGCGGGTCACCGGCTCGGGGTCGAGGTTGCGG
The DNA here is from genome assembly GCA_963805455.1 of uncultured Solirubrobacterales bacterium. Taxonomy (GTDB): domain Bacteria; phylum Actinomycetota; class Thermoleophilia; order Solirubrobacterales; family 70-9; genus VRUE01. The sequence goes on along the minus strand of CAWDUJ010000002.1, from coordinate 250,766 downwards.
CCGATCCCGACGACGTGGACCCGATCGGCGGGGATCCCGTAGTCGTCGATCACCGATTTCGCGGCCCAGTTGGTGCTGACGAAGCAGGCCACCGCGCGCTCGAAGATACCCCGCTGGCGCTCGGCCCAGGCGTCGACCTCCGCGTCCTCGAGCGGGGCCAGGAGCGGGTGGTCGAGCCGCCTCGCCTGCACGACCGTCATGTCGTCGTAGGTGGCGACCCGGTACTCGGCGGGCACGTTGAACTCGCTCCCGAGCTGGAGCACGGCGTCGACCTCGCCGATCATCCGCAGCCGCCGCGCGAGGGTCGCGTCGGCGGCCTCGACCGGGTCCTTGTCCCGATGGGTGAGCCGGCGCAGGCGCCGCGCGATCCGCCCCGGCTCGGCGTTGGCGTGCGCGACCGCGATCCCGAGGCCCTCGAAGGAGTCGGCGAGGTTGCGGGGGATTCCCGACCAGGTGGAGGGCTCACGTGTATCCCCCACGTGGGCGAGCGCGATCCGGCTCAATCTGAACCGCGCCTCAGGATGGGTTTCAGTCGGGAGAGGTAGAGGCGGCGGCCGAGTGGGCGGAGCTTCATCGCGAAGCGCCGCCCGTCGTCGCGGTGGTCGATCGAGATGCGGGGGATCGAGTGGGGCCCGACCTCGCCCTGGTGGGCGCGCGGCAGGGTGAAGGCGAACGCGTAGCCGGCGTCCCGGGCCGCGTCGGCCACCCGCTCGTCCCAGTCACCGAACGGATAGGCGAGCATCGAGCAGCTGCCGAGCCGCCGCTCGATCTGTCGCCGGGAGTCGAGCAGCTCCTGGCGGAGCTCCTCGTCGCCGAGGCTCGGGAGGTGGCTGTGGTCGAGGCCGTGGCTGCCGAACTCCATCCCGCCGGCCGCCATCTCCTCGGCCTGGTCCCAGGTCATCGAGCGCATGACCTCGGGGTGCTCCTCGTGCTCCTCGGCGACCTCCGGCCAGTCCAGCGCCTGGCCTCCGTCGAGGTGGCCGGGGAGGATGAAGAAGATCCCCGTCATCCCGAAATCGCGCAGCAGCGGGAAGGCGGAGGCGTGGTTGTCGATGTAGCCGTCGTCGAAGGTGAGGTAGGCGAGCGGGCGCTCAGGTGCCGTGCCGCCGCCGCCCGCCGCCCGCAGGTCGGCCTCGGTGCCGGAGCCCCAGCCTCGCGCGCTCAGAGCCTCGAGCTGGTGGGCGAAGGTCGAAGGAGCTACCGATAGCCACTCCGGCCCTTCGTCGTGGATCGAGTGGTAGCAGAGGAAGGCTGATCCGCGCGAGCGGTTTCGAAGGGGGTCGGCCATCCGGTGACCCGGATGATCGCTCACCGGGCGGATCTGCGGAGTGCGCTCAGCCGGGGACGACCGAGTCGTAGGTCGGGCCGAGCTTCGATGCGTCGAGGCGGATTTCCGAGGTGCCGGACACAGTGTCCCCGTTGCGGTAGATCCCGTCCTTGATGTAGACGGTTTCTGCGCCCTCCCCGATGATGCTGATCCCGCTTCGCTGGTCGACCAGCCGGCCGTCGAGGAACGTTTCGTAGAAGCCGGCGCCGACCTTCGAGGCCCTGAAGTGGATCTGGACATCGTGCCATTGGTGTTCGGCCACGGGGCCGAGGAAGCGGTCGCCACCGGCGGCTTCGCCGTGGGTCCAGAGGCCGCGTCCGCCGCTGACACCGTCGTCGCCTTCGTAGTCCCAGAGTTGGAGGCCGAAGTTCGGACTGCCGTTGTCGGGGGCGCCCTTGAACTGGAAGATCAGGTTGTGGCCGCCGGGGTGGCCGTAGACCATCGTGTCGATGTAGAAGGAGAAGGCGTACCAGCCTTCGGCGCCCTCCCCGAACTGGATCATGTTGTCGGCGCTGGCGCCCCCGTTGCCGCCCAGGATCAGCTCCGAGCGTTCCTGGTTCCCGGCGAGGGCGACCCGTGCCGAGTGCGTCCCGGTCCGGGCGGTGTCGCTGACGACGGTCGGGACGACATCGCCGACTCCGGCCGTGTTCCAGTTCATCAACCCTTCCTCGAAGCCCGCGTCGATGACGCCGTTGGCTGAGACCTGACCTTTTTTCCGAGAGACGGAGACGTTGTCGGCGACCCCGGACCTGCGGTTGATCCTCTGGAGCCTCCTGCGCTGCGCCATCTGGCGACGGTGGGCGCGGCGACGGGCGCGGGCGGCCCGACGCTCCCGAGCCTTCTTCTTGTGTGAGGCAGAGAAGGCGGCGGCGGCCCTCGCCTGGTCGCCCTGGCCGACGGCCGCCGAGGCGGCGGCCGGGCCGATGGCTACAACCAGAGCGGAGAGGATAAGGACGGTGAGAGCTTTGAGGGAGTGGGCCATGGGTACCCGCTCGGCCCGATCTCCCTCCTGGGTACAGCCGTCCAGGGACTGACTGGACGTTTGTCCTAGCGGGGGTACTGCATTCTGGGAGCTCTCAACCAGGCAGAACGCTGGCCGTCGACGTGCCGATGCGGGCGGCGTCCAAGTCGACCTCGGATGTGCCGCTGAGGTTGCCGCGGTAGAGGCCGTTCTTGACGTAGGCGGAGTGGTTCCCGTCGAACACGTCACGGCCGTGCTGGTCGTAGACCTCCTTTCCGTCCAGCCAAATGGTGTACCAGTCGGCGGCCCAGCCGACGACGATGTCGTGCCACTTCCCGTCAAGCACCGCGGCCGAGACGAAGCGATCGTCATAGTTGCGGGAATTGGGGTAGGGACCGCTGACCCAAAGGCCCTTGCCAGTCTTTCCGGCGCCCTCGGATGCGTTCCAGAGCTGGAGCTGGAGGAGGGCTTCGTTGTCGTCATAGCCGTGGAGCTGGAAGACGGTGTTGTGCTTGCCCGGTCCTCCCCATTGCATCTGGCTTGGCAGGCGCAGGGAGAAGGCGTAATAGTAGGTGTCAGCGGGCGACACCTTGATCGTGCCGCCAAATTCATTGTTGCCCGCGCCGCCGAGGGTTAGCTCGGACCGCTGCTGCCCGCCTTCGAGGACCACTCGGGCGTAGTGGGTGCCGACGCGAGCGTCCCCGGACACGACGGTCGGTAGCTGTGCGCCGTCCTTCTCGGTGGCACCGGAGGTGTTCCAGCCCTGGAGGCCGTTCTCGAACCCGGCGTCAAGGATCGGCGGCGTCGGGGGAGTGAGGGCCGGGGGCGTCGGAGTTTCGGGTGCCGGCGGCGTCGGGGTTTCGGGTGCCGGCGGCGTCGGGGTTTCAGGTGCCGGCGGCGTCGGGGTTTCAGGTGCCGGCGGGGTGGGAGTTTCAGGGGCCGGTGTTTCGGGAGCCGGCGCCGTCGGAGGAGTCGGGTTTTCCTGCTTGACCGGAGGCGGGGTGGGGCCCGGAGCCGGGGTCGGAGTGGGCTTCGGGGTCGGGGCCGGCTTCGGCTGCGGCTTCGGGCGCGGCCGGTAGTGGCCGCGGCGACGGTCGATCACCGCGTGGTGCGAGAGCCTCATTAGAAACTGGTGCCCGCCGCGGCTGACGCTCGCGGCCTGGGCGCCGGAAGCGGGGGACCAGAACGCCTTGGCGCTGGTGCCTCCGACGAGGATCAGTGCCAGGAGGATCAGGGAGGCGGCGAGCGCGGTGAGCCAACGGGCCGGACTTGAAGGTGTGTCGATTGGGGATCGCATGGGCAATCCGTTTCGTCCAATGCCGCCCCGTCGGGTAGCGGCGTCCAATCGAGTGGACGTATGGCGTATGTCCGGTACCGGTGACCGGACAGGTGCTGGAGGTCAGCTGCGGGCGCTGATCAGTAGGCGCCGCGGCCCGAGATCACGGCAGGCAGAGTTGCCAGCAGGATCTCGATGTCGCGGGCGAGAGACCAGCCCGCGACGTACTGGTAATCGAACCGAACCATCTCCTGGAACGGGTTCTGGGAGCGCCCGTAGACCTGCCAGGGACCGGTCAGGCCCGGGCCGCAGCTCGAGCCGGCGAAGGTGCCAGTTCTCGTCGAGGGCGGCCGTCTCGGGGAAGATCAGCGGCCGCGGGCCGACCAGGCTCATCTCGCCGCGGAGGACGTTGAAGAGCTGCGGCAGCTCGTCCAGTGAGGAGCGCCGGATGAAACGCCCGACGCGGGTGATGCGCGGGTCGCGGCGGATCTTGAACATGACGCCATCGGTGGCTTCGTTGAGCGCGGACACCTCCTGCTTGCGCGCCTCGGCATCCGTGTACATCGAGCGGAACTTGATCACCTGGAAGCTGGTGTTGCCGCGGCCGGCGCGGGGCTGGCGGAAGAACACGGGCCCGCGGGACTCGAGCTTGATCGCGATCGCGATCGCCAGCATCAGCGGCGAGAAGATCGTTATCAGCAGGCCGGTGCCGACGACGTCGAAGACACGCTTGGCTGCCATCGAGGCCGAGGTGAGGACCGGCGCCCCGATCGAGAGCAGCGGAAGGCCGCCGACCTGGTCGAGCGCGCGGACGCCGTCGAGGAACTCGAAGAGGCGGGGCACGACGTCGACGGCGACGCCGGCGTCGCGGCAGGCGCGGATCGCCTCGAGCAGCTGTTCATGGCTGGCGCGCGAGAAGGCAATGATGACCCGGTCGATCTGCTGGTCGCGGATCACGTCGGAGAGAACGTCGAACCGACCCAGCCACGGCAGGTCGGGGCTGCCGACGTGATGGACATCGTCGTCGATCATGCCGACCGGGACGAGGCCGTACTGGAGGTTGTTGTTGAGTTTCGTCACGACCTGCCCGGCGACCACGCCGGAGCCGATGATCAGGGTGCGCTGGCGCAGGTCCGGGGCCCGGTGCAGGCCGGCGCGGACGACGGCGCGGGCGATGCCGGTGAAGCCGCCGATACCGGCGACTGTCAGGAACGTGAGCATCACCTCGCTGCTGACCCCGAGGGCGTCGGCGACGCCGAACAGCGGCCAGGTGATGAGGAGGACGGCGACGACGCCGCGGGGGATCTCGGTGACCGCCGAGGCCCAGGTCGAGAGTTGGTCACTGCGGTAGAGGCCGATGCTGAACGCGGCCAGAGGCCAGAGGGCCGTGGCGGCGAGGACGAAGACGAGCCCTTCCCAGGACTGGAGGCCGAGCGCGATGACGGCGACCCCGGCGGCGCAGAACGCCGCGAACGAGTCGCCCATGAAAAGCATCTTGGCGAGGACCGCGCCGCGCTGTTTGGCGCGGCTGGCCGCGCCGTGCTCGGGGACGTCGTCGGGCTCGCCGTGGACGGCCGTGGGACCCTGGTATGTGGAGGTCGAGCTCTCCATCTGGTTTCTCAATTTGGCCACGCGTTGTCTATATCGGCAATCCGCGTGAATCCGCGGTGCGAATCTGTGGTAACCCATGCCCATCGTCTTCGAAACCCTCTTTCCCAACCGTGCCATTCAGCACACAATGGGGGGCTTTCCGCGGGCACCGGCACCACCGGCGAACACCGCCTTAGAACATAGACACAGATCGGTGAAAACTCCATACCTAGAAACGGGACGGTTACAAGGTTGCGCAGGAAATGTTTTGCATTGGCGCCCTGCCAGCTTCGTGATGCGGATCGGCGCGGACGGATGTCCGACGCAAAACGTTGAGCGGTGGGCTCAGTGCGCTTCGTCGGAGGCGTGGGCCGGAGGGCGCGACTCCTCCGCCAGCGAGGTGATCTCGAGCGGCCCGTGGGCCGCGGATTCGAGTACCTCGGTCGCCTCCTCTGCCGAGCGCGCGTAGAGCTCGACCAGCATGTGGACGACGATCCGCTCCTCGTCGTGCTTGTGGAAGCGGACGTGGGCGAAGAACTCGCGGACCCCGGCCTCGCCGAAGGCGCCGTAGGTGAGGAATTCGGCCGCCTCGGGCCCCGCGCAGCTCTCGACCCGCTCCTGGTCGACGGTGACCGTGCAAGAAGCGACCCACGGGGTCCCGGCGACCATCCGCTCCCAGCGATCCTCGATCGGGACGACGCGATCGTCCTGCAGCGTCAGGTGCGGTTGGTCGTGCATGCAGTCGAGGCACTGGACGACGGCTTCCTGGACCTCGTCGATGCCCTCGGCCGGGATCCCCGACTCGGGGTCGACGCGACGGATCGCGTCATAGTGGATCTGGATCTCGAGGTTCTGGGACCAGCAGCGGTAGCAGCGCAGCCAGGCCGAGCGGTCCCCGTTGAGCTCGCCCATTCCAGGCATTCTCGCGCATAGGCCCTGTCGTCGCGCCCCAGATGCCGATGGAGCCTTTGGCCCGATGCCGGAGAACCTGCGCCAAGACTTGCAACGCTATGTCGAACGCGGCTCTCCAACAGAAGTCGGGCGGCCCTGCATTCCCCGCTTCGGCTCGATCGTCGTCAGGCGGCGGCGCCGGCGGCGGCGCGGCGGTGGACGATCTCGACGATCTCGCCCATGATCCGGTTGATATCGAAGTCCTTCGGCGTGTAGACACCGTCGACCCCGGCCTCGCGCAGTCGCTCGGCGTCGGCCGGCGGGATGATCCCGCCGACGACGACCGGGACGTCGCTGCCCTCGTCGCGGAGCATGCGGACCACCTCTGGGATCAGCTCGAGGTGCGAGCCGGAGAGGATCGAGAGGCCGACGACGTCGACGTCCTCCTGCAGGGCCGACTCGGCGATCTCCCCCGGGGTCAGGCGGATCCCCTGGTAGACGACCTCCATGCCGCTGTCGCGGGCGCGGAGCGCGATCTGCTCGGAGCCGTTGGAGTGGCCGTCGAGCCCCGGCTTGCCGACGAGGATCTTGACCCGGTGGCCGAGCTCGGCTGAGACCTCGTCGACCCGGCTGCGGATCTCGGCAAGTTGGTCGCGGTCGGCCGGCGGCGCGGCACCGTCGACGCCGGTCGGGCCGCGGTAGGCGCCGAAGGTCTCGCGCAGGGCGGCCGCCCACTCGCCGGTGGTGGCGCCGGCCCTGGCCGCCTCGATCGTCGCCGGCATCACGTTCTCGTCCTCGGTGGCGGCGACACGGGCCAGCTCTTCGAGCGCCCGCCGCACGGCCTTCTCGTCGCGAGTCGCCCTCCAAACGTTGAGCGCTTTGACACGCTCGCGCTCGACCTCGGGGTCCGGGGTGAGGATGCCTCCGTCGGTGCCTGCGGTCAGAGGCGAGTCCTCGGTCTCAGTGAAGCTGTTCTGCCCGATCACTTTCAGCTCGCCGGACTCGATCCGGCCGACCCGCTCGCGGTGGGACTCAACCAAGCGGGCCTTCATGTAGGGGACGGCGGCGACCGCGCCGCCGTGCTCCTCGACGACCGCCATCTCGGCCCGGGCGCCATCGATCAGCTCCTCGACAAGGCCGTCCATCACCTTCGAGCCCTCGAAGATGTCGGGGTACTCGAGCAGGTCGGTCTCGTTCGCCAGCACCTGCTGGATCCGCAGGCTCCACTGCTGGTCCCACGGGCGGGGGAGCCCCATCGCCTCGTTCCAGGCCGGGAGCTGGATCGCGCGGGCGCGGGCGTCGCGGCTGAGCGTCACGGCAAGGGCCTCGAGGACGATCCGCTGAACGTTGTTCTCCGGCTGGGCCTCTGTCAGGCCGAGGCTGTTGACCTGGACCCCGTAGCGGAACCGCAGCATCTTCTCGTCGCTGACGCCGTATCGCTCGCGGCCAATCTCGTTCCAGATCCGGCCCATCGCGCGGAGCTTGGCGATCTCCTCGATCAGCCTGATCCCGGCGTTGACGAAGAACGAGATCCGGCCGAAGACCTTCGGGAAGTCGGCGTCGGCGACCTGGCCCCGGGCCTTGACCTCGTCGAGGACGGCGATCCCGGTCGAGATCGCGTAGGCGATCTCCTGGACCGGCGTCGCCCCGGCCTCCTGCAGGTGGTAGCTGCAGATGTTGGTCGGGTTCCAGCTCGGGACCTCGTTGACGGTGAAGGCGACCATGTCGGCGATCAGCCGCATCGAGGGCTCGGGGGGGAAGGCGTAGGTGCCGCGCGAGAGGTACTCCTTGATGATGTCGTTCTGGGTCGTGCCCTTGAGCTCGGAGCGGTCGACCCCGTTTTCCTCGGCGACCGTTATGTAGAGGCCGAGGAGCCAGGCGGCGGTCGCGTTGATCGTCATCGAGGTGTTCATCTCGTCGAGCGGGATGCCGTCGAACAGGTCATGCATGTCGCCCTTGTTCACGATCGAGACCCCGACCTTGCCGACCTCGCCGCGGGCGAGGATGTGGTCGGGGTCGTAGCCGGTCTGGGTCGGCAGGTCGAACGCGACCGAGAGGCCGGTCTGGCCCTTTTCCAGGTTGCTGCGATAGAGCTCGTTCGAGCGCCGGGCGTCGGAATGCCCTGCGTAGGTGCGCATGACCCACGGGCGATCGGGCTCTGGCAGGCGGTGCTCGGACATCGTTCCCAATGATATTTGCGCGCCGCAGAAAAACTGCGTTCATCGGTCACGCCGCGCATCTTTTCCCAGGGGCGGTGTTTAGGCTCCGACGATGAGTTTTCTCGGGAAAGCAGCGGTTTTGGCAGTGTTCGCGTGCGCGCTCGGCGCCGCGAGCGCCGCGCTGGCGGCCCCGGTCGGCGTCTACCAGAACCCGATGAGCAACGACGCACAGCGCGAAGCGCTCCGCAAGCTGGATGGGGACAGCTGCAATCGCGGCGGCTCCGAAGACGCCCTGCGGATCACCCTCGGCAAGCGGACCAGCGAATGCTCATACCGAACGCCGGTGGTCGGCCGCGATCTCGAAATCGGGGCCACCGCCCGGCTCCTGAGCGGGACGCCGAAGGCCCTGCGCAAGCAGGCCTTCCTCGCGCTCGACCTGCGGGCCGGTGAAGACGGCGCCCACTATCAGCTCGCGGTCTACCCACTGCAGCGCAAGGCCCAGCTCCGCGCCAGCCTCCCCGGCGGCAGTGTCGAATACCTGAAGATCGCCAAGGGCGTCGCCGCGATCAAGGGAGTCAACGAACCGAACGAACTGCGGCTGCGCGCCTTCAACGTCACCAGCGGCCCGGACAAGGGCTCATGCCGTCTGCTCGCCTTCGTCGGCCGCGAACTCGTCGCCGACGTGACCGACGATGCGGCCGGCGAACTGCAGGGGCGCGCCTCCGCGGTCGGGCTCGGGGCCTCGAAGTCGGCCAAGGGCCTGGTCGGGAGCTTCGACGACCTCGTCATCCGGGTTCCGAACCCGTTCGAATAGTCACGCCATAATTCGGTCGGTGTCGACGGAGACCATCGAGCGTCCGCGTCAGGCCGGCCCGGGGGAGGGGCTGGGCGGCGAGTGGCGGGTGATCGTCCGCAACGACAACCACAACACCTTCGACCACGTCGCCCGGACCCTCGCCAGCGTCCTCCCCGGCACGACCTTGGATCAGGGCCACGCGATCGCCGAACAGATCCACAACTCCGGGCAGGCGATCGTCTGGACAGGCCCGCGGGAGACCGCCGAGCACTACTGGCAGCTGCTCGACTCGGCGGGCCTGACGATGGCCCCGCTCGAGCGATCATAAAAGGCCGCCTCCTCTGCTCCGCTCGCGCCAGAGGAAACAGAGATGGACTGGCGGTCGCTCCCGAGCCCGGGGGCGGCCTGGAGGTGGCGACTGGCTACTCGCTGATTACGACGGTGCTCCAGGCGGGGAGGATCGGCAGGTCGTGCATGTCGATGATGCTGGCGCGAGCCGCCTCGATCTCCTCCGAGAACCAGTAGCGTTCGAAGTCGACCCGGCTCTCCCAGACCGACTCCTGCCGGAACGAGAGCGGGTCGTCGATCGAGCGGGTCAGCGACCAGCTGCTGGCGCCGTAGGCGGGCATCTTCGCCGCCGCCGGCTCCCAGAGGTCGAGCCAGCGGTCGGCCCGGAACGGGGCTATGTGCCACTCGAGTGTGCAGACCTCGCCCATCAGCAATCCTCCTTCATCCTCATGCTCCGACCTCCGCCCGGATCGCACCCGGGCCGTCGACGTTTCTGCCGTCCTCGTCGGACTGGGCGCCGACCAGGATCGAGATCTTTCCGAGGTGCTTGTTTTCGTGCAGAAGCTGGTGGGCCTCGGCGACCCCGTCGAAGTCCATCGTTTTCCAGATCACCGGCCGGACCTTGCCCTCGGCCATCAGCTGGTTGGCGCGCATGCACTCGTAGGCGTTGGCGAAATGGGAGCCGATGATCTGCTTCTGGCGCATCCAGAGATAGCGGACGTCGAAGTCGAGCTGGAACCCCGAGGTGGCGCCGCAGATGACGACTTTGCCGAACGGCTTGACGACGAACACCGAGGTCGGGAAGGTGGCGCGGCCGACGTGCTCGAAGACGATGTCGGGGGCGTCGCCGAGGATCTCCTTGACCCGCTTCGCAAACCCGCGCGACGCCTTGAAGCGCTCCTTGTCGGCGGCGGGGTCGGCGAGGTTCTCGTCGGTCCGCATCATCTCGCCGAACTCGTTGCGGTCGATGTAGTCGACGGCGCCGAGCTGCTTGACGAGCTCACCCTTCTCCGCCGAGGACACGACCCCGACCGCGTTGGCGCCGGCGGCCTTGCAGAGCTGGGTCGCGAAGACGCCGAGGCCGCCGGCTGCGCCCCAGATCAGGACGTTGTGGCCGGGCTGCAGCTTGCACTGGTCGATCAGCATCCGGTAGGCGGTGAAGTAGGTGAGGCCGTAGGCCGAGGAATCGACCCAGGAGAGGTTCTGCGGGCGCGGCAGCAGCTGCTGGGCCTGGACCTTGGTGAACTGGGCGAAGGAGCCCCAGGTCGTCTCGTATCCCCAGATCCTCTGGCTCGGCGCGGCGAGCGGGTCGAGGCCGTGGACCTCGACGTCCTCGTAGGAGGCCTGGTTGCAGTGGATCACGACCTCGTCGCCGGGCTTCCAGCGGGTCACCCCCTCGCCGACCTTCCAGACGATCCCGGAGGCGTCGGAGCCGCCGATGTGGTGGCCGTACTCAGGGTGGTCGCCGTAGCCGAAGACCGAGACCGGTTTGCCGAGCGCCGCCCAGACGTTGTTGAAGTTGACCCCGGCGGCCATGACCCGGACGACGACCTCGAACGGGCCGGGCTCCGGGACCTCGATCTGCTCGAGCTGGAAGGCGTCGGTCGGCTCGCCCTCGCGCTCCTGTCGGATCACCCACGCCGCCATCGTCTCCGGGAGAGTCCCGGGCTCCACGTCCAAATTCGCGACTGCGCTGGTGTCGACTGCCAAACCGGCTCCTCCGAGGTTGAAGTTGCGGACCGGCGGCAATCCTAGATCAACCCACAGCGTCAGGTTCTTGTCCGGAAGCGCGACTACCTTCAAAGATTCGACCATGAGGGGAATGCCATGACAGTCACGCTCTTGATCCTGCTGCTGGCGGTGGCCGCCACCGCCGCATATCTGGCCGTAAGAGCGTCTCGGCTTGGCGCAGATGCGGATCGCATGCGAGCGGAGCGCGATTCGGCGCTGGTCGAGCGCGACGAACAGGCCACACGCGCCGCGCTGCTCCCGGATGTCGAGCAGAGGCTGGCGGCCGCGAGCGCCCGACTGGAGGCGATCGAGGCTGAGCGCGACAGGCTCCTGGGGGAGGACGAGGACAAGCTGTCTCAGACGCACAAACACGTCGGGGACCTTCGTCGTGATCTCGATGAGATCAAGCAACAGAAGCTTCCCCAGTTGCTGGACCACAGCTCAAAGGCGGCCAGCGGGGCCGAGCGAGTCGAGGACCGGATGACGGGGTGGATGAGGACCATCGCCAATCCGCAGGCGCGGGGGGCATTCGGGGAGTTGGCTGTCGAGAACCAGCTCCGGAACCTTGGGCTGGAGCTGGGTCGCGACTACTTCAGCCAGGTGCCCGGAGAGGATGGCCGCAAGCGAGCCGACTACATCGTCCGGACTCGCGAGGGCAGCGTGATCATCGACGCCAAGTTCGTCCTTGACGAGGACGCGGCGGACATGGAGGACGCGATTCGTGAGAGCGACCCCGATCGCCTGGTCGGATTCGGGAGAAAACTCAAGGCACGCGCCGAAGACCTCTCGAAACGCGACTACACCAAGGTGGCTGGACGGGGGTCCTCCGTGGTACTGCTCTACGTGCCGGTTGAAGGCGCTTATGAGGCCCTCAAGTCTCTGCCGGATTTCTCGATCGAGAAGTTCGCGCAGAAGCATCGTGTCTACGTCGTGACTCCGTCGCAGCTCGGCCTCGCGCTTGGTCTGATCGCCGAGGTGACCCACAAAGCGAGGTACGAGGAGCAGGTCGGAGATGTCGCCGACGCGCTGATCGACGTGGCCGAGCAGGTCGCCGACCTGTTCGACGGTCTCGACCAGCACGGGAAGCACCTCCAGACGGCCTTCAAGAGCTACGACGGGCTGCTCTCGATGACGAGCGGCCGAAGCAAGCTCTGGAGGCGGGCGTCGACGGTCCTTGAGTTTGCGCGCCGCCGGCCGAAGCTCGAGGGGGAGGTCCGGAGCATCAATCCTCCCCGCGACGACGCCGGCGAGATTGCCGACCGGTGGCGCGAGGCCGCTGACGGCTGAACGACCTGCCCTCCGTTAGGCGCCTATAGAGCCCTTAACGGAGCGCGGATTACCCGCGGTGACCCCGCTAGGGCAGCAGCACGTCGTTCGAGGACGACGTGCGGTAATCGCCGACGATGAGGCGGGTGGGCTTGGCGCCGGGGATGCCTGCGGCCTGGATCGTGTAGGTGCCGGCCTTGAGCGCCGCCTCGACCGACCCGTTGCCGTTGGCGATCATCGGGCCGGAGACGACCCGGGTTCCGGGGCCTCTGATCACGAGCTTGGCGTCGTTGTCGGTGAGGTTGGCGGCGACCATGATCACGTTGAGGGGCCGGCTCGAGTGGACCCGGGGCTGGCTGGCGTTGCGGTTCTGCGGAATCTGGCTCGCGGGTTCGGGACCGGCGCCGACCTCCTTCGGCTGGACCGAGACGCTGGTGTCGGTGAGGACGACGCTGACCCGGGCCGAGGGCGTCGGCCGCGGCTCGTTGGCGTGTTCTTCCACGCCGCAGCCGGCGGCGCCCAGCGCGACGATCGCGAGCAGGACAAACCCAAGCGTCCCTCTGCCTCTCCAACCACCCATCGCGGCGGAATCTAGCCGAACGGCAAGTCGACAACGCGCGCCGTAACGCCATCTTCACCTACCGCGACCTCGACCCCAGGCTCGGCCTCGCGGCGGAGGATCGCAAGCGCGATCGGGCCGCGGGCGGGGGAGAGGCAGGAGCTGCCGATGGTCCCGACCGTCTTCTCGCCCAATCGGAGCTCGGCGCCGGGCTCGGCCGGGGCGCTCAACTCGAGCCCCCGCAGGTGCCGGTTCGGCCGGCCCTTGTAGTGGAGGCGGGCGACCGGCTCCTGGCCGATGTAGCAGCCCTTGGTGAAGCTGATCACGGCATCGACGATCCCGGCCTCGGCCGGCATCGTCTCGGCGCTCATCTCGGCGCCGAACCGTGGGGTGCCGGACTCGATCCGGACGATCTCGGCGGCGTCCTCGCCGACCTCGACGGCACCGGCGGAGAGGGCGAGCTCGCGGGCGGCGGCCGCGTCCCCGGTGCGGGCGAGAAGGTCGACGCCGACCTTGGTGGCGACGCCGAGGACGTCGATTCCCTCCCACTGTCGGAAGCGCTGAGCGTGCGCGGGCCCGAGGCCCTCGAAGCCAGCGAGCTCGGCGGAGCGCGGGCCGATCAGCGAGAGGATCGCCCACTCCTCGCCGACGTCCTCGATCTCGACCTCGCGACCGATGCTGTAGGTCCGCAGGTGGGAGAGGACGGTGGGTGTCGGGTCGGGCTCGAGGTCGAGCCAGATGTCGCCGTTCGCGAGCCTGAGGACGCGCATATCGGACTTCAGATGTCCCTTGCGGTCAAGGAGCGCCGCGTAGCAGCCCTGGTCCGCAGCGAGCGCCTCGATGTCGTTGGTGAGCTGGCCCTGCAGGTACTCGGCGGCGTCAGGGCCGCTGACGAGGATCTTGCCGCGCCCGGAGCGGTCGAGCAGCCCGCATTCCTCGCGCAGCTGGCGGTACTGGGCGTCGAGCTCGACTGTCGGCGCTTCGGTCATCTCCTTCGATTCTACGAATGCGACTTCACGGGGTTGTTTAGACTCATCAAAACTTGTTTTCGATGAATCAAAAACCTGAAGCCGGCCCACGCTCGAGGCGATCCCCCAACACCGAGGCGATCGAGGACTACGCGAAGGCCATCTACTCGCTCTCGCGGGAACGCGAGGGGCCGGTGCTGACCGGTGAGCTCGCCGACCGCATCGGCGTCACCCCCGCGACCGCGACCGCGATGCTGAAGCGGCTCGACGAGATGAGCCTGGTCGAGCACACCCTCTACAAGGGAGTTGTCCTCACCGAGGCGGGGGAAAAGGTGGCGCTCGAGGTGATCCGCCACCACCGCCTGATCGAGGCCTACCTCTCGGAGGCCCTGGGGATGCCCGACGACAGGGTCCACGAGGAGGCCGAGGTCCTCGAGCACTACATCTCCGAGGAGCTCGAGCTCCTGATCGCGGAGAAGCTCGGCGAGCCGAGTCACGACCCCCACGGCACACCGATACCCGGGCCCGACCTGCTGCCGCCGCCAGGGGAGGCGCGGGAACAATGAAGTCGCCGCCGCCCCCGGTGGTCGAGCCGACAGTCGAGGACGTGCTGCCGGGTGAGGCGGCCGTCGCCACGGCAGCCCGCCGGACGCTTTCCGGTGAGACCAAGGGGCTGGGCAGGATCTGGCCATTTCTCGGCCCGGCGTTCATCGCGGCGGTCGCCTACATCGACCCCGGGAACTTCGCGACGAACATCGCCGGCGGCGCCAAGTTCGGCTACCTGCTGCTCTGGGTGGTGCTGGCGGCGAACCTGGTCGCGATGCTGGTCCAGACCCAGTCGGCGAAGCTCGGGATCGCGACAGGGAAGAACCTCGCCGAGCTCTGCCGCGAGCGCTACTCGCGGCGGACCTCGATCGGGCTCTGGATCCAGGCCGAGATAGTCGCGATGGCGTGCGACATCGCCGAGGTCGTCGGCGCTGCCCTCGGCCTCAATCTGATCTTCGGGATCCCGCTCTTCCCGGCCGGCGTGCTCGCCGGGGCCGGGGCGTTCGCGATCCTCGCCCTGCAGCGGCTGGGGCTGCGCCGGCTCGAGGCCGGGATCACCGCGCTGGTCGGCGTCGTCGTCGCCTCCTTCGTCATCGAGCTCTTCAACGCCAATCCCGACGGGGGGGAGGTCGCGAAGCACCTGGTCCTTCCGGGCCTCTCGGGCACCGAAAGCCTGCTGCTGGCGACCGGGATCGTCGGCGCGACCGTGATGCCCCACGTCATCTACCTTCACTCGGCGCTGACCCAACGGCGGATCGTCGGCCGCAACGAGGATGAGAAACGGAAGATCCTGCGCTTCGAGAAGGTCGACGTCGTGATCGCCCTCTCGATCGCCGGGGTGGTCAACCTCTCGATGATGATCGTCGCGGCCGCCCTCTTTCACGGGGGCGGCCTGACCGGGATCGACTCGATCGAAGGGGCCTACGAAGGGTTCCAGGACCTCGTCTCGAACCGGGCCGCGACGATCTTCGGGGTCGCGCTGGTGGCCTCAGGGTTCGCCTCCTCCTCGGTCGGGACGATGGCCGGCCAGGTCGTCATGCAGGGCTTCATCCGCCGCCGGATCCCGATCTTCATCCGCCGCGCGATGACCCTCGCGCCGGCGCTGCTGGTCCTGGCAATCGGCTTCAACCCGACCGACGCCCTGGTGCTCAGCCAGGTGGTGCTCTCCTTCGGCATCCCCTTCGCACTGATTCCGCTGCTGCTGATCGCCCGCGACCCCGAGATGATGGGGTCGCTGGCGAGCCCTCCGTGGCTGAGCGCGGTCTGCGCCCTGTTCGCCGCGGTGATCATCGCCTTCAACGTCTTCCTGCTCGTCGATCTCGCCCTCTGATCATCTACGCTCTTCGCGTGGGATTGGCTGCGGATTTCCAACAGGTGCTCGACGGGCTTCCATCCGACTGGACGGACCTCGAGCTCGATCTCCGGATCGGGGACGAGAGCGCCTACGTCGACACCGCGGTCGCCCTCAGCCAGGTCAACGCGCAGCCCTATTCGGAATCGGACTGGGACTGGAGCCTGCTGGTCGCGAAGGACTTCGGCCACGCCGCTGCCGCCGAGTCGGTTCTCGGCGTCCTTGCCCGGCTCGACGCGGCGGGGGTCGCCGGGGAGCTCGCCGTCCGCGAGGTCCGCGAGGGTCGCTCCGAGATCGTCCAGATGTGGGGACGGCCGGAAAGCGTGCGCGAGGAGTTCCGCCACCGCCGCGCGATCTAGTGGCCACTCGCTGATGGCGAAGGTCGTCGCGGTCGCGTCGGATCTGCTGCTCGGCAGCAAGGTCGAGGCGATGCTGAGCGCCGCCGGCCACGACGTGACCCTGTCCTGGTCGCTGGCCGAGGCCCATGCCGAGGAGGCGGACCTGGTGGTCGCCGACCTCGACACCGAGGACGCCGAGGCGCTGGTCGCGACCGGTGTGCCGGTGATCGGCTACTACTCGCACGTCGAGGTCGAGACCCGGCGCGCGGCCGAGGCGGCCGGGGTGCTGGTCATCGTCCCCCGCTCGCGGATGGTCCGCGAGCTGCCGGAGCTGGCCGCGTCGGTCCTCAGCCCGGAAGCCTGAACGCCGCTGCGACGTCGAGCGGGCGTTCGAGCAGGCCGTGCTCGAGGTCCCAGGCGGCCCATTCATCCAGCACGTCCTGGTCCAGCGGGGCGGGCTCGAGGTCGGGCCGCAGGAGCCGCATCTGGGCCGCCTGGTCGCCGCGGTCGAGGGACGGGACCGATGCCAGGAGGTCATCGAGGGCATCGGCGGGGTGTTCGTACGCGAACCGGTAGCCGCGGGTGGTCGCTTCGACCATCGCGCCGACGAGGTCCGGGTCCATGTCGATCGTCTTCTGGGAGGCGGCCAGGATCAGCTCCGGATAGGGAGGAGCCCCGTAGCGGTTGACCCTGAAGGCGTAGTTCGGGACCCCGCGTCTGGCGAGCGCGACGGACTCCGCGTTCCAGAACCCTGTCGCCGCATCGACCCTGCCGGCGGCGAGCGCCGAGACGGCGTTGAACCCGATCGTGACCCGGTGGACCTTCTCGGGGTCGCCGCCGTCGCCGCGTACCTCGGAGTCGACGACGGCTTCGTCGGAGGGCAGCCCGGTGACGCCGACGGTGCGGCCCACGAGCTCGCGGGGCCGGTCGACCGGGCCGGCGGTCGGCGCGATCACCGCCGCCAGCGGGCGCTGGACGATCGCCATCGTGCCGACGATGTCGAGGCCCTGCTCGCGGGCGATGCCGAGGTCGTGGATGTCGACGATCGCAAAGTCAGTGCGGCCGGCGGCGAGGAGTTTCGGCACCGAACCGGGGTCGCCGGGCTCGCGAACCTGGAGGTCGACACCGGCGTCGTCGTAGAAGCCGCGGCGCTCCGCCGCGTAGATCCCGGAGTGGACTGCGTTGGGCGTGAAATCGAGCAAAAGCGTCGCGCCACTCGGCGCGCCCGGTTCAGCGCCGGCCCCGCAACCGGCGCCGCCGGCGAGTACGAGGACGGCCGCCAGCAGCGCGACAGCCAGTCTCATTTCGCGGGGAAACCTAGTCGTTTCTCGATTCCGGTTAGACTGCCGCCCGCAAACCCACTTGGTATCAAGGGATAGAGGAGGGGTCACAGAGTGCAGGAACGAGGACTTGCGGCATATCTCGCCGAGTTGATCGGCACTTTCCTTCTGGTGTTCTTCATCGTCAGCGTTGTCGTGCTGTTCGTTGCCACCGGAAGCCAGGCGCAGTTCGGATCGGACTTCGCTGTCGTAGGTCTCGTCCATTCGTTTCTTCTGTTTGGGCTGATCGTCATGTTCGGCGTCGTCAGCGGCGGCCATTTCAACCCGGCCGTGACGTTGGCTGCGGCGGCGATCAAACGGATCAACCCGATCGACGCGCTGATCTACATCCTGGCCCAGCTCTCCGGCGGTGTGCTCGGGGCGCTCCTGGCCAAGCGATTGCTGATCGACGAGGGGAGGGCGACGCATTACGGCGCCGTCCAGGTCAGCAGCCTGCTCGGGGGCAACTTCGAGGGAATGATCGTCGAGGCGATGGGCACCTTCTGCCTGGTCCTCGTGATCCTCGCCGCCGTCTATTCGAAAAAGAGCTTCAAGGAGTGGGCGCCGCTTGCGATCGGCACCACGCTTGGCTTCATCGTCATGGTCGGCGGCCCCTTGACCGGAGGCTCCTTCAACCCGGCCCGTTGGTTCGGCCCGGCGCTGGTCGCCAACGAGTGGGGCGGAGTGTGGCCCTACCTCGTCGGCCCGATCGTCGGCTCGCTGCTGGCGGCCGCCGTGTTCAAGTTCGTCCTCGAGGCCGGCGGTGTCTCGCCGACCGAGTCGCCCGAGCCGGTGAAGAAATCACCGAGCCCGAGCTCGAGCGCGTCGTCGAAACCGGCGACCGCGGACTGAGCCCGCAGAACCTGCGATAGCCGCCGGGCCCGTTCGGGCCCGGCGGGCTTGCAGTAGCGTGAGGGGGGTGCGCCGGGTCACCTTCTCTCGGAATTACACGCTCTCCCTCTCGCGCACCTGCCAGTGCTATTGCAAGTACTGCGCGTTCGCGACGAGGCGAGCCCACATCCACCCGCCGGACGAGGTCGAACGGCGGCTCGAGGAGGCGGTGCGGCGCAACGCGAAAGAGCTGCTGGTCCTCACCGGCGAGCGCCCCGAGGTGAACCCGGAGGTGGCGAAGCGCCTCGCCGATTGGGGGCACCCCGACTTCACCTCCTACGTCGTCTGGGCCTGTGAGCGGGCGATCGAGCGGGGAATCCTGCCCCACACGAACATCGGCGTCCTCGGGCGCGAGGACCTCGCAAGGCTGAGGGAGGTCACGGCCTCGCAGGGGCTGATGCTCGAGTCGATCTCCGAGCGGCTGATGGAGACCGTCCACGCCGGCTCCCCGACGAAGCATCCCGCCCGCCGCCTGGAGACGATCGAGACCGCCGGCGAGCTGAAGATCCCGTTCACGAGCGGCATCCTGGTCGGGATCGGCGAGACGGAGGACGAGCGCATCGAATCCCTTGAAGCCCTCGCGGACGTCCACAACCGCCACGGCCACCTCCAGGAGGTGATCCTGCAGAACTTCGTCCCGCACCAGCGGTACTACGGCCAGGAGGTTGCGGATATCGCCGACGAGGCCTCCCGCCAGCGATGGGAGGCCAATGGGGATCCCCCCGCCGGGGCTCCGCAAAACAGCGGGTCAGGGACCGTGGTGGAGTCGCTTCGCGAGTTCCCGGCAGGGGAATCCCAATTGCCCTCCACTCCCGGCGGCGGAGACGGCTCAGACCAGCCCCGCTGGGCGACTCCGGTTTCGGTTGACGACATCAAGCGATTGATCCAGGAGTGCAGGCGGTTGATGCCGGATGTGGGGATCCAGGTGCCGCCGAACCTGTCCGAGACTTGGCCCGAGCTGGTCGAGGCCGGGGCGACGGATCTGGGTGGTCTGTCGGCGAACGGGGACCACATCTCTCCCGAGGAGCCGTTTCCGAGCCCGCACCAGGTGCGCAAGGAGCTGGCTCCGAAGGGCTATGCGCTGACCGAGCGCCTGTGCGTGTACCCGCAGTACATGGATGCGGAGTGGATGGAGCAGGGGGTCCTCGACCTGATCAAGCTGAAGTACTGGAGCTTCATCCCGAGGCGGGGTTCGGGCCGGCGCCGGGACGAGACAATCGAACCCGCCCTTGCCGGCAGGGCCATCGCCAGGGGGCGGGAGGGCGAGGAGCTGACCGAGGACGAGCTGACCGCGCTGTTCGCCGAGACCCGGCCCGAGGTGATCGAGGAGATGCGCGCCGCCGCCGACGAGCTGCGGGCCGAGGTCGCCGGCGAGCGGGTGACGTTCGTCGTCAACCGCAACATCAACTTCACCAACATCTGCGTCGTCGGCTGCGCCTTCTGCGGTTTCGGCCAGGGCCGGCGCTCGCCGGATGCGTACGAGGTCTCCGAGGAGGACTTCGCGGCGCGGATTCGCGAGGCGGTCGAATACGGCGCGACCGAGATCTGCATGCAGGGCGGCATCCACCCGGACCTGACGCTCGAGGAGTACGGGAAATGGCTGCGCCTCGCCAGGGACGTCGCCCCCGAGCTCCACCTCCACGCCTACTCGCCGATGGAGGTCCACTACATGTGCGAGCGCTCAGGCAAGGGACCGGACGAGGTCTTCGAATACCTGCTCGATTGCGGTCTCGGCTCGACGCCGGGAACCGCGGCCGAGGTCCTCGACGACGGCGTCCGCCAGCGGATCTCACCGAACAAGCTCCCGGTCGACCGCTGGGTCGAGATCATCGAAGCCTCCCACCGCGCCGGACTGCGCTCCACCTCGACGGTGATGTTCGGCCACATCGAGGAGCCGCGCGAGTTGGCCCGCCACATGCGGGTGGTGCGCGCGTTGCAGGAGCGGACCGGCGGGATCACCGAGTTCGTCCCGCTCAGCTTCATCCCGTTCAACACCCTGCTCGGCCGAACCCACGGGATCGAGGAGATCTCGAGGACCGAGAACCTGAAGCACACGGCGGCGTTCCGGCTGGCGCTGGGGAGGACGATTCCGAACCTGCAGGCGAGCTGGGTGAAGATGGGCATCGACGCCGCGACCGAGTCGCTGCGCTGGGGAGTCAACGATCTCGGCGGCACCCTGATGGAGGAGAACATCTCCAGGATGGCCGGTTCCCAGCACGGCGTCAGGCTCGATCCCGAGCAGCTGATCGGCGCCGCCCGCGCCGCCGGAAGGACGCCGGCGCAGCGAAATACCCTCTACGACTTGATCGAAACGTACTGACCCAATACTGTCCGCGGATCGCTACTCATTCTTCGGTAGCTAGGGGAGGTTTTCCGGGACTCGCAGCCGTCTCGCTGCTTGCGTTGCTCGCTGCCCTGGGGGCGGCGGCGCTGATCAGCCTCCACCCCTGGGACAACGACAGCGTCGCCCCTGACCTGACCCTCGCTCCCGATGTCGGTGCCGCGATCGGCGACTCGGTTCCGGTCGGGACCGGGCACCAGGTGGCCGTGGCACGGGCGGTGCCGGCCCCGATCGGCGTCGCGGTGATGGCAAGCAAGCCGGTCCCGGTCGTCAAGAAAACCGTCTCGACGCCCTTGATCGGGATCTCGGCGGCCCGCCCGGTCGGTTTGACGGGCCCTGTCTCGCCGGTGCCGTCCCCACCTGCTCCGGCCGCGCCGGAAACTCCGACCGAACCGGTGCTGGTCTCGGCACCGCCGGCGACCCCGGCGCCCGCGGCCGAACCGGTAGCGAAGACGAGGCTGGTCGCGAACTTCGAGAACGGCCTTGACGGCTGGAGCACCGCCCCGGCGGGGAACATCCCGCCCCGCATCGTCCGCGGCGTGGTTCGCGATGGCGCCAACGCCAGCGCGGTCCGGCTGACCGGTGAACAGTCGCGCTCGCTGCTCGCCTTCGGCGGCGAAGGTGGCAGCGACGGCGCGGTCCAGATCCGCGAGGGCGACGAATACACCTTCGCCTTCTCCTTCTACATCCAGTCGATGAGCTACGGCGAGCCCGGCGCCGACAATGCGATTCTCCAGTTCATCAGCGATGCCAGCGACACCCGCACCCTCGGCCTACAGCTGTGGCAGGACGAGATCGCCGATCCGCTGAACTCCGGCCGGGGCCTCTGGGCGAGCGGCGACGCGATGGGCGGCGATCGGTTCCTGGCGCCGCTGGCCGAGCGAACCTGGCACGACGTAACGATCCGCTTCAGGGCCTCGAGCGAGGGAGACGGGTTCTACATCCTCTCCCTCGACGGCCAACTGCTCGACGCGCGCGGCGAGATCAGCCTGATCGCGCCCGGCAGCAGCGCCGCCCAGATCGAAGTCGGGCTTCTGCGCGACTCGACGGTGGTTCAGGGAACCTCCGAAATCCGCCTCGACGCAGCCAGCCTGGAGTCGGCCGGAGGCTGAGCCGATGAGGGCGATGGTGCTCGAGCGGCAGCGCGAGCCCCTCCGGCCCGCCGAGCTGCCCGCTCCGGAGCCGGGCCCCGGTGAGGTCCTGATATCGGTCTCCGCCTGCGGCGTCTGCCGCACCGACCTCCACATCGCCGACGGCGATCTGACCGAGCCGAAGCTGCCGCTGGTGATGGGACATCAGATCGTCGGCGAGGTCGCCGCGACCGGCGAGGGCGCCGAGCGGTTCGCGGTCGGCGAGCGGATCGGCGTCCCCTGGCTCGGCTGGACCGACAACGAGTGCCGTTACTGCCTCAGCGACCGCGAGAACCTCTGCGACCGGGCCCGCTTCACCGGCTACGACATCGACGGCGGCTACGCCGAGCTGACCGTTGCCGACGAGCGCTACTGCCTGCCGATCCCGAGCGGCTACACAGACGAGAAGGTGGCGCCGCTGCTCTGCGCGGGGCTGATCGGGTACCGGGCGCTGCGCATGGTCGGCGACGTCGAGCGGGTCGGCTTCTACGGCTTCGGCTCCTCGGCACACATCATCTGCCAGGTCGCCGCCCACCAGGGAAGGAGGGTCTTCGCCTTCACCAAGGAGGGCGACGATCAGGGCCAGGAGTTCGCCCGGAGCCTGGGCGCCGAGTGGGCGGGGTCCTCGACCGACGCGCCGCCCGAGGAGCTCGACGGCGCGATCGTCTTCGCCCCGGTCGGGCCGCTGATGCCGGCGGCGCTGCGGGTCAGCGCCAAGGGGGCGAGGGTGATCAGCGCCGGGATCCACATGAGCGAGATCCCGGCGTTCCCCTACGAGATCCTCTGGGGCGAGCGCTCGCTCGGCTCGGTCGCCAACCTGACCAGGCGCGACGGGGAGGAGTTCCTCGCGCTCGCCGAGGAGTTCCCGATCGAGACCGACATCGAGGTCCACCCGTTGAGCGGCGCCAACGAGGCGCTCGAGTCGATGCGCAGCGGCGCTCTGCTGGGCTCCGCCGTGCTCGCGATCTAACGGAAGAGGTCCTCCTCGGGGGGCCGCCGCAGGGCGACGGCACCGGGGCCGTCCTCCTCGGTGACGAATCGGCCCAGCCCGCGGATGATCGCCGCCGGGACCCGGCTGGACTTGTCGCGGACGAGGTCAGCGGCGGCGGCCGCCTCGTCGGCGACCGCGATCTGGGTCGCCTCGAGGGCCCGTCCGCCTGCGTCCTCGCGGCCGCGCCAGTCATCGAGGGGAGTGAGGCCGGCGCACCCGATCGCGACCTCGGATTGGCCGAGCCGCCAGGCGCGGCCGAAGCTGTCGGCGATCACGACCCCTACACGGCGCCCGCTCGATCGTTCGATCTCGGAGCGGATCCGGCGCGCCGAGGAGTCGGGGTCCTCGGGCAGCAGCGCCACCGTCCCCGGCTCGGGGAGGTTCGAGGTATCGACCCCGGCGTTGGCGCAGACGAGGCCGTGGCGGGTCTCGACGATGAGGACGCTGCGCTCGGCCCGCAGGACCCGGCGGCTCTCGGTCAGGATCAGCTCGACCAGGGCCGGGTCCTTGCCGAGAACCGCGGCCAGCCGGCGCGCCTCGCCGCCCGGGATCGCCGAGGACAGCGGCAGCACGCGCCCCTCGGCCTTGGAGACGATCTTCTGCGAGATGACCAGCACGTCGCCCTCCTCGAGCACGGCGCGGCCGGCGATCTCCTCGCCGACGGCCATCCCGTCGACGAACTCCGGCAGCCCCTCGACGGGGTGGACCTCGATGCTCATATTCCCAGCGCCTTTGCGGTGCGGCGGGCGCGGCCCGGGCGCGAGGCCAGCTCGCGGGTGAGGGCGACGACGTCGGCCGGGGTGTCGAGGTCGAGGCCCAGCGATGGGATCTCCTCGACCGCAAACGGGACGCCGGCCTCGCGGGCGGCGGCGACGTGGCGCTCGCGGCTGCCCTCGCCGAAGGCGGGTCGGATCGACCCCGGCGGCGCGAGAACGAGAGCGTTGGTCCCCGTTCCGTGGCGGTCGGGGACGATCGCCACGTAGCGGCTCGGGACGCCGGTCAGGAGCCGGTCCAGCTCGCGAGGGTCGAGCAGCGGGCAGTCGCCGGGGAGGAGGACAACGCACTCCGCCCCGGCCTCGACGGCGCGCTCGATGCCGGCCAGGGTCGCCTCCGAGTGCCCGGCGCCGGGGGTGTCGGGAATCAGCTCGGCGCCCACCTCGGCCGCGGGCCCGGCGGCGCCGGGCTCGTCGCTGACGACGACCATCCGCTCGATCATCCGCGCCGCCGCGACCGCCTCGAGGACGTCGGCGAGCATCGCGGCGACCAGGGTCAGGCGCTGCTCCTCCTCGATGCCGGCGGCCAGCCGCTGCTTCGCCTCGGCGAACCGCTTGACCGGGAGTACCGCCGTCGCCTTCAACCTTCGCTCAAGCTGGCGGCGAGGTCGAGCACGATGCGGGCGAGGCGGGCCCTTGCGGCGGCGTTGTCCATCAGCGTCGGCGCCGCCTGGGTGGGGATCTGATCGGGGGGCGGGTCCGGGTCGCCCTCGTCGACGACCATCGCGTCGATCAGCCCCGCGTAGAGCGAGGCGACCCCGCTCGCCGTCGAGGGCCGGCCGATCGCGTCCATGAAGCGCTCGGTCGGGCCTTTCACGACCTCCCCGGCGACGTAGGGGCTGACCGCGACCACCGGGGCCTCGGATGCGGCGATGGCCTCGCGGATCCCCGGCACCGCCAGGATCGGGCCGATGCTGATCACCGGGTTCGAGGGGCCGATCACGATCGCCTCCGCGTCGCGGATCGCGGCAAGGGCCTCGGGGCTCGGCTCTGCCTCTGCGATTCCCTCGAGCTCGACCCCGGTCACCTCGGGCTGGCCGCGGTGGATGATCAGGTACTCCTGAAGGTCCCAGCGCCCGGCGGCGGTCAGCACCCTGGTCCGGACCGGGGCGTCGCTCATCGGCATGACCCTCGCGGCGACCCCGAGCGCGGCCGCGATCTGGGCCTGGGCCGCGGTCTGGGTCCCGCCCTCGTCGAGGAACTGGCGGCGGTAGAGGCAGGTCGCGAGGTCGAGGTCGGTGAGGCCGAACCAGTCGGGCGCGCCGAGCCGGGCCAGCCGCTCGAAGACGGTGAAGCTGTCGTCCCGGATCCCCCAGCCGCGCTCGGCGTCGATTTCTCCGCTCAACCAGTAGGTGACGAGGTCGGGGTCGGGGGAGACGTGGACGCCCAGGGTCTCGATGTCGTCGCCGGTATTGGCGATCACCGAGAGGTCGGCGCCGATCTCCTCCTGAAGGCCGGCGCCGAGTTTGGCCCCTCCGGTCCCGCCGGCGAGCAGGGCGACCCTCACCGCCGTCCTACCCCCAATGGTCCCCGTCGGGGAGGCCGGTGATCCGGATCCCGGCGTGGATCTTGTAGCGGACGTTGATCGAGATCAGCATCGGCGTCAGCTGCTCGACGATCCGCGCCGTCTCGAGCGCCCCGGCGTTGACCGCTCGGAGCCCGGGTATCTGGTCGATGAGGCGGGCGACGCGCGCCTTGTCGGCCTTTCGATCGCCGCAGATCGGGACGTCTTCGTCGAGCTCGATGTCGAGGTCGGCGAGGGACGGGGCGGAGATCGTGTGCAGGCCCGAGACCACGGTCACTCCCTCGGGAAGCATTTCCTGGGCCTGCTCGGCGGCCGATCCCTGCCAGACGCCGAGCGAGCGCGTCGCCTTTCCGCCGACGGAAGCCGCGAGCGGGGCAGTGCAGTCGACCAGGATCTGTCCCGGCTCCATCGCCTCGCGGAGGTTGTTGAGGTTCTCCGACTGGGCCCGGAAGGGGACCGTGAGGAAGACGATCTGGCCCCGGCGGGCCGCCTCGGCGTTCTCGAGGCCCTCCACCTCGGCGCCGGGCACGCGCTCCCGGATCCGCGCCGCCGCCTCCTCGGCGCGCTGGGCTGAGCGCGATCCGATCACCGTCGCCTGTCCGGCCCTGGCCCAGCGCAGCGCCATCCCCGCGCCGAGCGCACCGGTGCCGCCGATTATCGGGATTGGCTCGGGCAGAGCGGAGAGTTTATTGCGGGACCGCCGAGCGGCCGAACGTCATAGTCTGGTCCTTCGTGAGGGAGCAAAGCGCGAGATTGGTGAGCCCTTGAGGCTCGAGGGGAGGAAGGCACTGGTGACCGGAGGCGCCAGCGGGATCGGCGCTGCGATCGCCGCGCGGCTCGCAGCCGAGGGGGCGGAGGTCTGGGTCGGCGACATCAACCTCGAGGGCGCGGAGCGGGTCGCGGGCGAGATCAGCGGCCATCCGATCGAGCTCGATGTCACCGAGCTCGAGGCGGCCAGGGCCGCGGTCGAGGCGGTCGGCACCCCCGACATCCTGATCAACAACGCCGGCACCGACGAGTTCGGCTTCTTCACCTACACGACCCCGGACCAGTGGCAGCGGGTGATCGGAATCAACCTCTTCGGGGTCCTCAACTGCACCCATGCTGCGCTGGGGCCGATGCAGGAGGCCGGCTACGGCCGGATCGTCAGCATCTCCTCGGAGGCGGGCCGGGTCGGGTCGAAGGGCTCGGCGGTCTACTCGGCGGCGAAGGCCGGCGTCATCGGGTTCATGAAGACGATCGGCCGCGAGAACGCCCGCTACGGGATCACCGCCAACTCGATCGCCCCGGGGCCGATCGAGACGCCGCTGCTGATGGGGGCGACGGAGTTCGGCGAGATCGGCGAGAAAATCATCGAGACGATGAAAGAGCTGACGCAGATGAAGCGGCTCGGCCAGCCCGAGGAGGTCGCGGCCGCGGTCGCCTTCCTCGCCTCCGACGACGCGACCTACGTGACCGGCGAGACGCTCGGCGTCAGCGGCGGACTGGGGATGGTGTGAGCACCGAACTGCAGCCCGGCGCCGAGCGGATCGATGAGTTCGTGGTCGCCGACCGGCTGCTGACCGACGTCGGCGGCACGATCGGGTCGAGCGTCCTCTCGACCCCCGGAATGATCGCGATGATGGAGGGCAGCTCCGCCTCGCTGGCGCTCGCCTTCCTTCCCCAGGGCTCGGCGACGGTCGGGTTCGAAGTCTGCATCAAGCACGTCGCGGCGGCGGCGGAGGGCTCGACCTGCAAGGTACGCACGGTCCTGCGCGAGGTGATCGAAGAGCGCAAGCTCCGCTTCGACGTCGAGGTGACCGAAGGCGACCGGACGATCGGCGTCGGAACCCACGAGCGGCGAGTGATCGCCGTCGGCCAGCTCGGCTGAGGGGCCGAATCCGCGCGACTGGTGACTTGAGCACACCAGGGTGTGCTCAAACGACCAATCGTCCCTCGGCGGGGCCTGGGGTCTCGCGTCTCGGCAACATGGCGTCGTCTCTGCGCGCCAACTCGCTCGGATGGGGCTCAGCAGACGGGCGGTCCAGCACCGAGTAGCGCGAGGTCGCCTTCATCCCGTGATGCGCGGGGTCTACGCGGTCGGGCGGCCGGGTCTGACCCGGCGAGGGCAGTGGATGGCCGCTGTCCTTGCTTGCGGTCGAGGGCGCCGTTCTCAGCCATCGCAGCCGCCGCAGCGCTGTGGGAGATCCGGCAGCCCGAGGGGTCCGGGGTGATCGAAGTCTCATCGCGCGACCGGCCATCAAGTCCAAAGGACGGCATCCGCCTCCACCGTCGCAGTCAGTCTCGGGCCCGGCGATTTCGCGTTCGTCGATCGGCATTCCCGCTCACGACCCCGATCCGGACCCTGGTCGATCTGGCCGGACAGGTTGGCATCGGTCTCGCTCGAGCGGGCGGTGAACGAGGCCGACCGACTGGGCCTGGTCGATCCGGATGGTCTGCGCGCAGGCGCTCGGTCCCACCAGGGCCAGCAGGGGTCGGACAGCTGCGGGCGCTGCTCGACCGCCACACGTTTCGGCTCACCGATTCAGAGCTCGAGGTCGGGTTCCTCGCGATCGTCACGCGTGCCAGGCTCCCGTTGCCGATGACTCGCCAACGGGTGAACGGGTTCCGCGTCGACTTCTATTGGCCGTCGCTCGGGCTCGTCGTCGAGACCGACGGCCTTCGCTATCACCGCACCCCGGCGCAGCAGGCGCGGGATCTCGTCCGCGACCAGGCGCATATCGCGGCCGGCATGACCCCGTTGCGGTTCACGCACGCGCAGGTGCGCTTTGAGTCGGCCTCCGTCAGCGAGACCCTCGTGGCGGTGACCTCCCGGCTTCAGGCTCGAGACGCGGAGATCGAAGCGCGGCCCCGGGCATAATCCCCCTGTGGACGTGAGCCTCCCGAGCAGCGTGCGGATCCGCGAGGTGGGCCCGCGCGACGGTTTCCAGAACGAGCCCGAGCAGATCCCGACAGCCGACAAGGTGAGGCTGATCGACCGGCTCTCGGAGACGGGGCTGCGGCGGATCGAGGTGACCTCGTTCGTGCGGCCGGAGGTGATCCCACAGCTTGCCGACGCGGAGGAGGTCCTGGCCGCGGTCCAACGGCGCGACGGGGTCTCGTTCTCGGTCCTGATCCCGAACCTGCGCGGCCTCGAGCGGGCGCTGGCGATGCGCGATCGCTTCGATGAGATCAACGTCTTCGTCTCCGCCTCGGAGACCCACAACCGCAAGAACGTCAACCGTTCGATCGAGGAGTCGCTGGTCGGGCTCGAGGAGACGCTCGCCGCCGCGACCGAGGCGGGTCTTCGGTGCGAGGGCGTGATCTCGGTCTCGTTCGGGTGCCCGTACGAGGGCGAGGTTCCGGCCGAGCGCGTCTTCGGGATCGCCGAGCGGTTGATAGCAGCCGGCTGCGAGGAGATCGGGTTCGGCGACACGACCGGGATGGCCAACCCGCGCCAGGCGCACGAGTTCTTCGCCGCCGCCCGCGAGCGTCTCCGCGTGGTCGAGCTGACCGCCCATTTCCACAACACCCGCGGCCAGGGCCTCGCCAATGCGATGGCAGCGCTCGAGGAGGGGGTCGGCTCGTTCGAGTCGAGCTTCGGCGAGCTCGGCGGCTGCCCGGTCCCCCCAGGCTCGACCGGGAACATCGCGACCGAGGACCTGGCCTCGATGCTGGACGAGATGGGGGTCGAGACCGGGATCGACCTGCCGCGCCTCATCGAGGCCTCCCGCGCCGCTCAGGAGACGCTCGGCCGCCCGCTCGGGAGCCACGTCCTACGCTCCGGGCCGGTCGAGTGGGCAGGGAGCGAGTAGGGTCATATGCCGATGAAGAGCGATGCCTTCCGCCGTGCCGCCGAGACGAAGGACTTCTCCGCCGGAGCCGAGCTCTTCGCGCCCGACGTCGTTTTCCGCAGTCCCGCGGTCTTCAAACCCTACGAAGGGCACGAGGCACTCGGCATGGTCCTCTCCAACGTGGCCGAGGTCTTCGAGGACTTCCGCTACGTCGACCAGGTCGAGACCGGCGACACCGCCGTCCTCGTCTTCGAGGCCAGGGTCGGCGAGAAAGACCTGCAGGGGGTCGACGTCCTGCGCTTCGGCGAGGACGGGCTGATCAAGGAAATGATGGTGATGGTCCGCCCGGCCAGCGGCCTGATGGCGCTGGGCGAGGAGATGGGCCGCCGTCTCGCCGCCGCCGGCAGCTAGGTCGGCCGCGCGTGACCGATATTCGACCCGCCCTCGAGGCCGCACTCTCAGGCGGCCCGCAGCGACATCACGAGAAGACCGAGGAGCAGGGCAAGCTGCCGGTACGCGAGAGGGTCGAGCGGCTTGTCGACCCGGGCTCCTTCGCCGAGGAGGCGCTGCTCGCGAACTGGGACCATGAGGGCCTCGGCGCCGACGGCGTCGTCACCGGCACGGCGACGATCGACGGCCGCAGGGTCGCGCTGATGGCGAATGACCCGACGGTCAAGGCCGGGTCCTGGGGGCCGAAGACGGTCGAGAAGATCCTCCGTATCCAGGAGCGGGCCCTGAGCCTGCAGGTGCCGATGGTCTACCTCGTCGACTCGGCCGGGGCGCGGATCACCGACCAGGTCCAGATGTTCCCCGGGCGGCGCGGCGCCGGCCGCATCTTCCACAACGAGGTCCGCCTCTCCGGCCAGGTCCCGCAGGTCTGCCTCCTGTTCGGGCCGAGCGCCGCCGGCGGCGCCTACATCCCGGCCTTCTGCGACGTCGTGATCATGCGCGACGGCAACGCCTCGATGTACCTCGGCTCGCCGCGGATGGCGGAGATGGTGATCGGCGAGACGGTGACGCTCGAGGAGATGGGCGGGGCGAGGATGCACACCTCGGTCTCGGGCTGCGGCCACTTCCTGGTCGCCGACGACGAGGAGGCGATCGACGTTGCAAAGCGCTACCTCTCGTTCATGCCGGCGAACTGGCGCGAGCGCCCGCCGGCGATCGCCGCCGTCGCGCCCACCTCGGAGACCCCGATCGCCGAGATCCTCCCGGCCGACGAGAACCAGGCCTTCGACATGACGGAGGTCCTCGACGCCCTCCTCGACGCCGACTCCTTCCTCGAAGTCCACAGGCGCTGGGCGAAGGAGCTGATCGTCGGCTACGGGCGGCTCGACGGGAAGGTGGTCGGCGTCGTCGCCAACCAGCCGCGCCAGAAAGGCGGGGTGCTCTTCGTCGACTCGGCCGACAAGGCGGCGCGCTTCATCCAGACCTGCAATGCCTTCAACGTGCCCCTGCTGTTCCTCGCCGACGTCCCCGGGTTCATGATCGGGACCGCTGTCGAGCGCCAGGGGATCATCCGCCACGGGGCGAAGATGATCAGCGCCGTCTCCGAAGCGACGGTGCCGAAGCTGTCGGTGATCGTCCGCAAGGCCTACGGCGCCGGCCTCTACGCGATGGCCGGGCCGGCGTTCGAGCCCGACTGCTGCATCGCATTGCCGAGCGCCTCGATTGCGGTGATGGGCCCGGAGGCGGCGATCAACGCGGTCTTCTACAACCAGATCCAGGGGATCTCCGACGAGGCCGAGCGGGAGGCGTTCGTCGCCGCCAAACGGGAGGAGTACGCGGCCGACATCGACATCCTCCACCTCGCCTCGGAGCTGGTCGTCGACGCGGTGGTCGAGCCGACCGAGCTGCGGGCGGAGCTGATCCGCCGCTTCGAGGCCGCCGCGTCCAAGGACCGGTCCTTCGCCGAGCGGCGCAACCCCGTGACGCCGGCCTGATCGCATGGCCTGAGGGTCCGTGGAGCCGGCGCCCGCGATCGATGTGGACGGCCTTCGCGTCAGCCGGGGTGGCAAGCCGGTCCTCCACGGGCTGACCTTCTCGGTCGCCTCGGGCCAGGTGACCGGGCTGCTCGGGCCGAGCGGCTGCGGCAAGACGACCCTGATGCGGGCGATCGTCGGTGTGCAGATCGTCGAGTCGGGCCTGATCGAGGTGCTCGGGGCCGCGGCCGGCTCGGTCGGGCTGCGGGCGCGGGTCGGCTACGTGACCCAGGCGCCGTCGGTGTACCGGGACCTCAGCGTGCGGGAGAACCTTCGCTACTTCGCGCGGGTGATCGGCGCTCCACAGCAGCGGATCGCCGAGGTGATCGAGACGGTCGCGCTCGGCGGCCAGACCGAACAGGTCGTCTCCAGCCTTTCGGGTGGGGAGAGCGCCAGGGTCTCGCTGGCGACAGCGCTGCTCGGCGAGCCCGACGTGCTGGTCCTCGACGAGCCGACCGTCGGCCTCGACCCGGTTCTGCGACGGGATCTCTGGGCGACCTTCCGCGCGCTCGCCGCGCGGGGCGTGACCCTGCTCGTCTCCAGTCACGTGATGGAGGAGGCCGAGCATTGCGATCAGCTGCTGCTGATGCGGGAGGGGGAGTTTCTCGCCGCCGAATCGCCCCAGCGACTTCGGGAGCGGACAGGGTGCAGCCAACTCGACGAGGCCTTCCTGGCGCTGATCGAGGAGCGTGGGCCGGCGTGAGCGCCCGCGTCACCTGGGCGACGGCGCTGCGGGTGCTGACGCAGCTGCGACGCGACCCGCGGACGATCGTGCTCCTGCTGGGTGTGCCGCCATTCCTGCTCACCCTGTTGAAGGGAGCGTTCCACCAGGATCCGGAGGCCTTCCAGCATGTCGGCGGGCCGCTGGTCGGACTGTTCCCGTTCACGACGATGTTCGTGGTCACCTCGATCACGATGTTGCGCGAGCGGACCACCGGGACACTGGAGCGCCTGATGTCGCTGCCGCTGGCCAAGCTCGACCTGCTGTTCGGGTACGCGATCGCATTCGCGCTGATCGGGGTCGTGCAGGCGTTGGTCACCAGCACGGTGGCCTTCGGCCTGCTCGGCCTCGACGTCGCCGGCTCGACCGCCCTGGTGGTGGCGCTCGCCGTCGGCAACGCGCTGCTCGGGATGTCGCTTGGGCTGTTCGTCAGCGCCTTTGCGCGGACCGAGTTCCAGGCGGTGCAGTTCATGCCGGCGATCGTCTTTCCCCAGCTGCTGCTCTGCGGGCTGTTCGTCGCCCGCGACACGATGGTCGGCATCCTCCAGGTCGCATCGGCCCTGATGCCGCTCACCTACGCCTTCGATGCGCTCGACCGGGTGACCACGACGGGGTCGCTCGGGTCACGCGGCCTCCTCGACGTGGTCGTGATCGCCGCCGCAACGTGGCTGCTGCTGGCGCTCGGC
The DNA here is from genome assembly GCA_963805455.1 of uncultured Solirubrobacterales bacterium. Taxonomy (GTDB): domain Bacteria; phylum Actinomycetota; class Thermoleophilia; order Solirubrobacterales; family 70-9; genus VRUE01. Next base: position 218,587 of record CAWDUJ010000002.1, on the reverse strand, counting down.
GCCGCCACCCTGCGCCGCCGTACGCCGTGAGCGGCTAGGCGGGCGTGTCGAGTCGTCCCGCGAGGTCGACGAACCAGTCGAGCGTCGCCGGATTGGCGAGCGAGTCGCGGCTCGCGGCCTTCTCAACCGGAGTGCCCATCAGGATCCGTTTCACCGGCACCTCGAGCACCTTGTTGCTGAGGGTCCGCGGCACCTCGGGAATCTCGAAGACCTCGTCGGGGACATGGCGCGGGGAGCAGCTCTCGCGGATCCGGCGGGCGATCTCGGCGCGGAGGTCGTCGTCGAGCTCCGCTCCCTCGCGGAGGACGACGAAGAGCGGCATCCAGCCGTCGGTTCCCGAGCGGGGGACGTCGACGACGAGCGCGTCGACGATGGCGTCGAGCCCCAGCACCGCGCGGTAGATCTCGCTCGTCCCCATCCGGATCCCGCCACGGTTGATCGTCGAGTCGGAGCGGCCGTAGATGACCGCCGTCCCGCGGGGGGTGATCTCGATCCAGTCGCCGTGGCGCCAGTAGCCGGGGTACTGCTCGAAGTAGCTGGCGCGGTAGCGGCTGCCGTCGGAATCGCCCCAGAAGAAGACCGGCATCGAGGGCATCGGCTCGGTGACGACGAGCTCCCCGACCTCGCCGATGACCGAGTTGCCGTCCTCGTCCCAGGCCTCGACCGCGGCGCCCAACGCCCGTCCCTGGAGCTCGCCGCGGTATACGGGGAGCAGGGGCACGCCGCCGACGAAGGCCGTGCAGAGGTCGGTTCCGCCGCTGGTCGAGAACAGCCAGGTGTCGGCGCCGAGCTGCTCGTAGACCCAGTCGAAGCCCTCGGGGGAGAGGGGGGAGCCGGTCGAGCCGACCGCCTTGAGCCGGCGGAGGTCCCGGCCCTCACCGGGGACGACGCCGTCCTTCATGCAGGCGGCGATGTAGGCGGCGCTTGTGCCGAACATAGTGATCCCCGCGCGCTCCGCCAGGTCCCAGAGGACGCCCATGTCGGGGTGGCCGGGGTTGCCGTCGTAGAGGACGATCGCGGCCCGGGTGAGGAGGCCGGAGACGATGAAGTTCCACATCATCCAGCCGGTCGTCGTGAACCAGAAGAGGCGGTCGCCGGGATGGGCGTCGACGTGGAGGTGGAGCTTCTTCAGATGCTCGAGGAGGATCCCGCCCTGGCCCTGGACTATCGCCTTCGGCAGGCCGGTGGTACCGGAGGAGTAGAGGACCCAGAGCGGGTGGGCGAAGGGGACCCGCTCGAAGGAGAGCTCGGCGCCCTCGCCGGAGGCGGCTAGCTCGTCCCACCGAATCGCGCGGTCGAGGCCGCCGAGGTCGGGGTCGGAGTCGAGGTAGGGGAGGACGATCGTCCGCTCCAGGCTCGGCATCGCCTCCTGTAGCTCGGCGAGGATCTCGCTGCGATCGAAGTCGCGGCCTCCATAGCGGTAGCCGTCGACCGCGAACAGGATTTTCGGCTCGATCTGGGCGAAGCGGTCGATCACGCTCGCCGGGCCGAAGTCGGGCGAGCAGCTCGACCAGGTGGCGCCGATGCTCGCGGCGGCGAGGAAGGCGACGATCGCCTCCGGGATGTTCGGCATGTAGGCGACGACGCGGTCGCCCGGCTCGACCCCGAGCCCGCGCAGGCCGGCGGCGACCGCCGCCACCTGCCGGCGGAGCTCGCCCCAGCTCAGCTCGCCGAGCTCGCGCAGCTCGGAGGCGTGGAGGATCGCCGTCTCGGCGTCGTCCTTGCCCGCGAAGACGTGCTCGGCGTAGTTGAGGCGGGTGTCGGCAAACCACTCGGCGCCCGGCATCTCGCGGCTGCCGAGCACCTGCCCCGGGTCGCCGTCGGCCTGGACGTCGAAGAACTCCCAGATCGCCGACCAGAACCCGTCGAGGTCATCGACCGACCATTGCCAGAGGTCCTCGTAGCGGTTGAGCTCGAGACCGCGCTCGGCCCTGAGCCAGGCGATGAATTCGGTCATCCGCGCCCGCTCGCGGAGCTCCCGGGGTGGGTCCCAGAGCCTTTCAGGTGCCGCGTCGCTCATCGCGCCTGTTCACGATCTAGCTCGTGCGGGTCGTGGGAGCAGATCAGGCGCACGCTCTCCGCCTGCGACGCGGCGAGCTCCCGCAGTCGTTCGCCGTTGGCGACCCGGCGCCCGTTATCGACCGCCGTGATCCTCTGGAACAGGCCAAGCATCGGCGGGCAGGTCGGGTCTGGCTCGATCTGGCCGTGATGGAAGTAGGCGTCGGCGCAGTGCAGGAGCCAGCCGTCCGCTTCCTCGATCGCGACCCCGGTCTGGCCGGCGGTGTGGCCCGGCAGCGGGACGAGGAGGACGTCGGCATCGAGGTGGGGGAGGACCCGCACGCTTTCGAACCCCTTCCACTCGTCGCCGTCGACCGTGTGCTCGACCCAGTTCGGCCCGTGGCGCCAGTGCGGGGCCAGGTAGCGGGGACGCTCGCGAAAGCCCGGGCTCATCGCCGCCCGCAGCTCCGGCTCGAAGATGTGGACCTCGGCCTCGGGAAAGTCCGGGAGGCCGCCGGAGTGGTCGGGGTCGAGATGGGTGATGACGATGTGGCGGACGTCGGCGGCGGCGAACCCGAGCTCTTCGACCCGGGTCAGAGCCGCTTCCTCGACGCTCGGCCGGGCCCCGGTCAGCTTCGCCGACGGCCCGAGCTGCCGCGGGTTGCGGGCGTCGTCGATCCCGTAGCCGGTGTCGACCAGGACCAGGCCGTCGCTGGCCTCGATCAGGAGGCAGTGGCAGACCATCCGCGCGGGCTCGAGGAAACCCCCCTCGCCGTTCAGCAGCCGCGCCCCGCGAGGGCACGACGTCCCGCAGTTGATGTGGTGGATCCTCATCCCCCGGGCGAGTCTAGTTCGGTCAGCGCTTCGGGCCGACGTGGCGGTCCAGAATCTCGACGGCCTCCCTGCGCGCCACCGAGATGTTCCAGGGCCCGTCCTGGCGCCAGGAGAGCGCGAGCTGATCGCACGCGTCGCAGAAGATCCGTTGTATGTCGAACGATTTATTCGAGAAGAAATAGCGGGGATACATGTAGGTCTTCTTCGGATGGCTGATTCTGTTCGTCACCCGGCAGCCGTCGGAATGGATCAACCCGCGGAGAAGCCTTCCCGGATAGCGATCAACGATTCGTTGCTGCCAGGGCTCGAGCTTGATCGCCCGCCCATGCTTCGGGCCGGGACCGTGCTGTGGGAACAGGTGGGGCCAGTGCTGGGAGTAGGAGACGAGGTCGAACATTCGAGCGCGTCGACTTCGTCGCATCGAGGCCTTGCTCGACGGCATTGTGAGTTCCATCGCGGTCAGGCACTCGGCAGCCAGAACAGGGTGGGCCGCGTCGAGCGTGATGTGGAGGCGGAAGACTTTTCGAGGATGGGCGAGGAGGCAGCCATCGCCGAGATACATCCCGAGTAAATACGCGTACTGGTAGACGACCAGCCATGGGAACGGATCGCCTATTGGGCCACAGCGAGCGCATGCGCCGCCGCGGTTTCGCTCAGCGCCGAACTTCGGGGTCCGACCGTTCTGCCATTGAGCGACGGTCGAGCGCGGGATTCCGGTGGCGCGGGATATGGCGCTGTTGTTCAATCCCCTACGGCCCATCGAGAGCACGGTGTCCACTTCATCCGGGCTCCTCACGGAGTACCCAGCCGTAATTTGGATGCGGCGGGTGGGATTCGAACCCACACGCCCTTTCGGGCAGGACCTTTTGAGGATCCCGAGTCTGCCGTTCCTCCACCGCCGCGGATTGTCGCCATTGTAGGCCCGACGCTACGACCCGCCCCGGTCGCAAGAGGCCCGAATCAAGCCTTGTGCGGCGACTTCTTACAGTTCTGCGCAGAACTTTTACAGTCTCGTGCGCTTTGAGCTCAGGCGGGCTGCGGGGTGCCGCCGTTCTCAGGCGGCGCACCGGCGCCGTAGTCTTCGCCGGAGCCGATCGGGCGCTCCTCCTCGACGTGCCAGTCCTGGGAGAAGCCGTAGGCGCAGGCGGCGATCAGGAGGAGTTGGATCAGCAGCAGGATGATCACCAGGAGGCCGATCAGCGTGACCGGGAGGAGGGCGTCCTGGAAGCCGTCCTTGTCGCGGGCGAACCAGCTGTTGGCCCCGACCGCGCAGAAGATCGCGAGGATCATCGAGAGCGCGGCGCCGACCGGGAGCACTCCGCGGCTCCACTGCAGGGCGCGAATCCCGAACAGGAGGTAGAGCGCGGCGTAGATCAGGCAGACGACACCCATCCCCCCGCCGCCGGTCAGCACCGACCAGCCGGAGATCGCGATCAGGGCGCAGAGGGCGGCTGTGGCCAGCATCAGGAACGCGACGATGAATTTGGTCGTCACGACATCGGGTTTTTCCCGATTTGGGTGCCAGAGCTCGTACCCCGGCCTCGCCTCTCCTATCGCCACGGCACGATCATAGAATCTGAGAGCGACAGCGCGGCGTTGGCCGCGCGTTAAGCGCCGCATAGGCGCGCACGCGGGCGTGGCGGAATTGGCATACGCGCCAGGTTTAGGTCCTGGTGAGCTTCGGCTCGTGGGGGTTCAAGTCCCTCCGCCCGCATTTTCAGGAGTCAATTCGGCCAGCGCCCCCATGGCAAGCGGTGGAGCGGTTAAGTTCTGTTGAGCGATGTCGACTCGTGCCGTCCGTCTCGTCTTGGGGGTCACCGCGGTGCTGGTGATGGCCTGGCCCGCAGCCGCGCATGCGGGCTCGCCCCCGACCGTTCATCCCACCAGCAGGGTGACGTCGGCGAAGGTCAAGGGGAATAGCGTCCACTTCGTCGTCGAGGTCACCTTCGCGCCCCCTGCCCACACGCCCGCGGCGAGCGCGTGCAAGGGCAAGATCGAGGTCTCCAAAGCGGTCAAAGGGCATCAGAAAGCGCCGCACTGGTCCGGGCCGCTGTCACCGCATGGTGCCCTCTGTAGGGCCATGGTCCACGGTCAGCTGCCGGCCGGGCTGTTCAACAGCAGGGTCCCGTTCACGATCTCCTTCGACGGCAACGGTGCGGTGGCGCCGTTCTCGAAAGCGGCGAGCCTGAAACTCAGCCCGCCGAGGGGCTCCGGCAAGGTCGCGGGCCCTCCGGCGCCGGCGCCCCCGCCTGCTCCGGCCCCGGGTACCGGGCCAACCGGGGCTTCGTCCTACACCGCGGCCGACGGAGACTGGCACGCCGCCGTCGGCCCGCTCTTCACCGACTTCCACGTCGAAGGCGGCAGTATCGGCCACTTCAGCTCGAACGCGCAGATGGCTCTGAAATGCACGACCTATGACGGCGCGCCGAAAGAAAACCTCTGGGTGACGGGGTTCGACTATCGCCAGGACACCGGCCTCGACCCGAGTGGCAATTTCTCCGGCCACTACACCCGCGAGTTCGAACAGGAATTCCCCACCACCACGATCCACCTGTTCCTGCCCCAGACGATTCACGGTCACCTCGGGGCCACGACCGGCCAACTGATCGTCGAAGTGGCCGGCGCCAGCCTCTCGGCAACCGGGGCGGAAGGACACACCCAGAGCGGGTGCTCGACCAGCCTCACGCTCGAAGCCTTCAAGCAGCCCTGAACAGGGCGCAGCCCTCGAGCGATTCGCATTCGCATGCCCCCGCGGCGATCAGCCAGCCGCGCATCGTCTCCGCCTGCTGGATCAGCGCTTCGACCTCCGGCAGCTTCTGAGCTGAGAGCGCCCGCAGCTGCTCGTGGGCGGGCGAGCCGTGATCGGTGGCGCTCAGCAGCGTCCGGATCTCCTCCAGTGAGAACCCGGCCTGCTTGGCGACGCCGATGATTCCAAGCCGCCCGACCGCCTCCTCGGTGAAGCGGCGCTGCCCACCCACGCGCTCGGCCGCCGGCAGGAGCCCCTCGCGCTCGTAGAAGCGGATCGCGGAGACGTTGATGCCTGCCCGTTCCGCCACCTCTCCGATGCTCAGCTCCGCTTCCGCCACCGAGACCCCCTTGACCTGAACCTGGGTTGAGGTTCAACACTAGCTGCGCACCCGACCCCGAGTACCGATCCGTGACCGAACCGCCGATTGCCTGCTCACTCGACCGAAACGCGCTGAATGCGCGCCTGGCGGAAGCCGCCGAGGTGGGGAGCGCCGGCCTCCTTTCCCGCGAGCAGGTCGCCGGCCGGCACATTCTGCGCTTCACGAGTCGACGCCCAAACCAGGGTCCGGCTGGAAGAGATCGTCAGCGCCGAGCGGGAGTGCTGCTCGTTCCTCAAGATCAATCTGGTGGAGCGAGGGGACCGAGCTGGAGCTCGCGATCGAGGCGCCGGCCGGCGGCGAGGAGACCGCGGCCGCGCTCGCCGCCGCCTTCGACCGAGCAGCGGGTTGAGGACAAGCAGTTCGGATTTTGGGTACTGGCATCCCGTTCTCAAGTCCAAAACTGGAAAGCGCCCACCCGAATCTGATGTAGCGTCGGGCGACGATGCTGCGCCGCCTCGCCCTCACAGGCGCCATCTCAGCGCTCGCGCTCGCCGCAATTCCCGCCGTCAGCTCGGCGACGTTCATCCCTGGGCCCCCGGGGAAGATCGCGTTCACCAGCGGCCGCGTGCCGGCCGTGGGGCTCTCTGAAATGAATGCCGGGGACGCCGGGGCAAGAATCTACGTGACCGATTTTCCCGTCGGGGCACGCCCGTTCAGGTCACGACGAAGCCCGAAGGGGAAACAGTCCGGCACCGTCAGCCGAACTGGTCGCCCGATCACACCCGGATCGCCTACGCGGGGGGGTCCGGCACCAGCTACGCCCTCTGGATATTGGACCTGCGGACGGGCAGCCAGACCGAAATGGTTCCCCCGACCACAGGGCTGGATCGCCCCTCCTGGTCGCCCGACGGGACGAAGATCGCCTACGGGGCGGAAGGCGACCTCTGGGTGAAGGGCGTGGAACCGGAAACCGCACCGGTCCGGGTGACCGACAACGCGGGGACGATCGAGGAACGGCCAGTCTGGAGCCCCGACGGAAACACCCTCTACTACAACCGCGGCGAATCGGGACAAACAACGAGACCTCTACAAGATCAGCCCTGTCGCAGCCGACTCCCTTGAAGTCCAAATCACGAGTGGGGAAAGCGACGACTGGCAGCCCTCCCTCTCGCCGGATGGGAAAACCCTCTGCTTCCTGCGCGGGCCGATGACAACACGGCGACGATCCAACTCGTCGGCGTCAACGGTGGCCTCGTGACGCCCTTCTCCACCACCACGGGCGGGAGCATCAACTGCGTCTGGTCGCCGGACGGATCGCAGATCCTCTACACGCAGGGCGTCTTCGGGACGGGCGACCTCACCCTGCGCGATACCAGCGGAAACATCCAGAGCGTCCCCGGCACCTGGAAAGCGCCGGAACACTTCGACGGCAATGCCGATTGGGCCACGAACTTCTCGCCGAAGTGCGATCCGAAGCTTGCCCAGATCGGGGTCAACCAGTTCACGACGCTCAAGCTCTCCTGCACCGACCCGGACTTCGGCTTCGGTAAAGAACCGCCGACCCCGACGCCGCTCGAATCGGACGCGCTCGAAATCGTGACGGGACCGTCGCACGGGACGATTGGTGGCCTCTCGGATGACGGCAAGGTCATCTACACGCCGAACAAAGACTTCCAGGGGTCCGACGCGTTCACCTATACCGGGACCGACGGGACCTCCGAAGCCGTGCCGGCGAGCGTCACGATCCAGGTCGGCCAGAAATCGGCGGCGGCCGACAGGACGCCGCCGTCGATCTCGGGAATCAGCGTCTCGGCCAAGAAATGGCGCCTCGGCAACGGCCTGGCGAAGATCTCGAAGGCGCCGGTCGGGACCACGATCTCCTTCCGCCTCAGCGAGGCGGCGCGGGCGACGCTCACCTTCCAGCGACGGGGACCCGGGCGAAGGTCAGGCAGGAATTGCGTCAAACAGACGAGCGGCAACAAGAGTCACCCGAAATGCACCCGCTACGTCAACGCCGGCAGCATCAACGCCGACGCCAAGGCCGGCCAGAACAGGGTCCGCTTCCAGGGTCTCCTGACCAGGACACGCAAACTGTCGCTCGGCGGCTATAGGGTCGTCGTCGGTGCCCGTGACGCTGCCGGCAACAGGGCGTCCCGCAACGGGCCCACGTTCAAGATCGTCGCGGGCTGAGCAAATCCGATTCTCGAGAGGAGTCCGAATGTCCAAGTCGAGTAGGCGTTTGACGGCATTGGCGCTGAGCGCCGTGGCCGCGGCACTGCTGCTGCTTCCCGCCGCCGGTCAGGCGGCGACGACCTTCGGCAGCCAGCTGAAAAACGAACCGACGGAAAACAGCTGCGACGCAGTCGGCACCTGCACGATCGTCGCCCGGATCCACTCGGCCCCCCCGGAAGGCGACCCCTACTCGGGTGGCGCGCCGGTCAGCGGCGTGATCACCAAGTTCAGGACCAACGCGTTCGCCGTCGAAGCACCGGGGCAGATCACCTTCCGGGTCGCGAACCTCACCCTTCCGAACCCGATGGACCTCGAAAACGCCCTTGCCACCGTCGGCCGGAACCGGGCCGACGGTCACGATCCAGCCGACCGAAGCACCGGAATCGCCGATCACCGAGGTGAACGGCCGGGTCCCGGTAACAGCGGTCAGCAGCTGGCCGTCGACATCACCAAATCGATCGGCATCATCTACAACTCGAACGGCGATAAGCGCAGCTACATGTTTGCGCCGCCGCTGGTCGAAGGAGCCGGTCAGCGAGGCTCCACCGAAGTCCAGAACGAACTCCAGGTCCAGGCGACGATCGAGCCCGACGCCGACAACGACGGGTTCGGCGACGAGACCCAGGACCAGTGCCCGACCCAGGCGACGACCCAGGGCCCCTGCGACACCACGCCACCCGGGGTCAACGGGCTCAAGGTCGTCCACGGGAAGGTCTCCTACAGGCTCGCCGAGGCCGCGACAGTCAGCCTCAGGGTCGAGAAGAAGTCGAAGGGTCGAAAGGTCGGAAAGAAATGCGTCAAGCAGAGGCGGGGCAACAAAGGCAAGAAGGCATGTAGCCGGTTCACCCCGGTCGGCGGCGCCTTCAGCGGCACCGGCACGGTCGGCGCCCACCAGGTCGCGATCCCGAGGAAACTGAAGCCCGGCAGCTATCGACTGACCCTCACCGCCACCGACGTGGCCGGAAACGTGACCACCCAGGTCACCTCGTTCAGGATCGCGGCGCCGAAAAAGAGGAAAAAAGCGAAATAGCCCCTCCGCTCAGGCCGGCTTACCGCGGCGGCAGCGGTGAGCCGATGGTCCTGCTGCACGGCTTCAGCAACTGCTGGCGCGCCTGGACGCCGGTTCTGCCAGCGCTGGAGGCGCGCCACTCGATCTTTGCCCCGACGGCGGCGTGGCACCACGGCGGTCCCACGCTCCCGGCCGAAGAGGGGACCGATTTCCTGGAGATGGTGGACGTCCTCGAGCGCCAGCTCGACGCGGAGGGCATCGAGCGCGCCCACCTGGTCGGCAACTCGATGGGCGGCTGGCTGAGCCTCGAGCTGGCGATAAGGGGAAGGGCGCTCTCGGTCGTCGCGCTCTGCCCCGCCGGCGGCTGGGAGGCTGGAAGCACCGAGCTGCCGGCCCTGGCCCGCCTCTTCCGGCGCAACGAGGTGACTCTGGGCCTGGCCCGGCCGTGGCTCGAGACGATCGCGCGCCGGCCCCGGCTGCGGGCGCTCGCCTTCCGTGACGCGGTTTCCCGCCCGCGCCGGTTGGGCCCGGAATTGGCGCTGGCGACGATGGAAGCGGCGGCGAACTGCCAGATCGAGGCCCGCTTCGTGCCCGGGATCCTCGAGGTCGCGGCCGGCATCGAACTGTCCGAGGTCGACTGCCCGGTGAGGATTGCGCTCGCCACCGAGGACCGGCTCTTCCACGGGCCCGGCCACTACGCGAGGATGAGGCGCCTGCTGCCCGACGCGGACTGGATCGAGTTCCAGGGGCTCGGCCACGTCCCGATGAGCGACGACCCGGCCACGGTTACGAACGCGATCCTCGACTTCACCGGCGGTGTCTGAGCGGCGCGCCGAGGTTGGTACCGGCCGATGCCGCTAGCTCTCCCTCGGGTCCCGCGGCTAGGTTTCGTCGATGCCCGACGTCGTGGTCCTTCTGCTCGCCGCCAGTGGAACGGCTCTGGCGACGGGGCTCGGCGCCATACCTGTGTTCTTCCTCGGCGGGCGTGCCGCGCAGCTGACCCCGTTCTTGCTTGGACTGGCCGTGGGCGTGATGGGCGTCGCCTCGATCGTCGGCCTGCTGGTCCCGGCGGCCGAGGAAGGGTCCTCGGCGTCGGTGGTGCTCGGCTTCCTCGCCGGTGCCGGTCTGCTCGGGGTGGCGCGGCGCAGGCTCGACGCCGACACCCGCTTCATGGGACACACCGGCCCGGGCGCCCGCACCTCGGCCCTCGTCTTCGGTGTGCTCTTCGTCCACAGCCTTCCCGAGGGCCTCGCGATCGGCACCGCCTTCGCCTCCGATCGCGCCGGCCTGAGCCTTTTCGTGATCCTCGCGATCGCGATCCAGAACGTTCCCGAGGGAACAAGCGTCGCGATCCCGATGGCGGCGGAGGGATTCAGCCGGACACGCCAGTTCTGGGCGGCGGTCGCGACCAGCGCTCCGCAGCCGGTCGGCGCCCTTATCGCCTTTCTACTCGTCGAGCAGATCGAAGCCCTGCTGCCCTTCTCCTTCGCCTTCGCGGCGGGGGCGATGCTGGCCCTGATCGCGGTCGAGATGCTGCCGAAGGCCTACTCGGGCTCGGCGCGCTTGCAGCCGAGCACCGGGGTGATCGTCGGCGCGGCGGTAATGCTCGCGCTGAGCTTCGCCCTCGGGGTCTGACCTCTCGGTCAGGCCACGACGAGGATGCCCAGCGCCACGACCGAGGCCGCGATCAGGCAGAAGGTGATGCCAGTCAGCCAGCGATCGGCTCGCCCGAGAGCGTGATCCCCCATCAGCTGATGGTCCTTGGCCAGTGAGCGGATGAAGGGAAGGATGACCAGGAGGAGGACCGCGTTCAGCGCCTGGGTCAGGAAGAGGATCTGGACCAGCGGCGCGCCGGGTATCAGCACGATCGCGGCGGCGACGAGCACGACGGCTCCGAAGCTGAGATAGAACGCCCGCGCCTCGGCGAAGGTGTCGTTGAGGTCACGGCGGCGGCCGAGCGTCTCGGTTATGGAGTAGGCGGTCGAGAGGGGGACGATCGCAGCGGCGAGCAGCGCCGCGCCGAGAAAGCCCAGCCCGAAAAGCGTCGCGGCGAGGCTCCCGGCGAGCGGTTCGAGCGCCTGCGCGGCGTCTCGCGCCTCTTCGACCTCGATCCCGGCGGGATGCAGGGTCGCGGCGCAGGCCACGACCACGAACAGCCCGATCACGCCAGTCAGCAGGGCCCCGACGATCACATCGACGCGCTCGTACCGGAGGTCCTTGACACGCAGTTGCTTGTCGACTGCGTAGGACTGGATGAAGGCAAGGCCCCAGGGGGCGAGGGTGGTGCCGACCGTGGCAACGGCGACGAGCAGCGCCTCCCGGGTCAGCGGCAGGCTGGGCACGACCAGCCCCTTCGCGGCGGCGCCCCAGTCGGGATGCGCAAGGAGCCCGGAGACGATGTAGGCGACGAAGACCGAGCTCAGCGCGAGCAGGAAGTGCTCGACGTGGCGGAAATTCTCGCGCAGGACGAGGGCCGAGACACCGATCGCCGCGAGCGGCACGCTGAGGTAGCGACTCATGCCGCCAAGAAGGTCCATGCCGGCGGCGACGCCGGCGAACTCGGCACAGAGGGTGCCGGTATTGGCGATCACGAGAGCGGCCAGGACGACCGCGGCGGCCCCCTGGCCGTGGCGCTCGCGGACCAGCGTCAGCAGGCCCTTTGCCGGTGACTATGCCGAGCCGGACGCCGAGCTCGTGAAAGACGATCAGCGCCGCGGTCGAGAGCGCCAGGACCCAGAGCAGCTCGTAGCCGTACTTCGCGCCTAGGATCGAGTAGGTGGTGATGCCGGCTGGGTCGTCGTCGGAGAGGCCGGCGAGGAGGCCCGGCCCGACCACGGCGAGCAGTGCCGCCGCCGCTCCCCCACGGAGCAGCAGCGGGCGGCGCTTGGCGAGCCTCCAATGAGTGTGGCGTCCGGGGGTGCGGTGAGCTCGGTGGGATGACACGGGCGCAATAGTCTCGCCGGTCGAATCGACGCCACCGGCGCCGGGCCGGCGGCGCTCAGTCGTTGGGGCAGATCACAGCGCGCCCGGTGAGCTTGCCGTCGCGCATCGCCGCGTAGGCATCGCCCACCCGATCGAGGGGGAAGCGTTTGGTGTGGGCGCGAATCCTGCCCGCGCGGGCGAGGTCGAGGACCTCCATCAGCTCGACGCCGCTGCCCCAATAGGGCAGGCTGATCTGGCACTCGAACGGCAGCGCTCCAAAACCGAACTGGAAGGTGCCGCCCGCCAGGCCGACGACGGTGAGGTGGCTCTCGAAGCGCACGATCTCAGCGGCGAGGGCGAGTGTGTCATCGGCGCCGACCATGTCGAGCACCAGCTCGGCGCCGCGGCCGCTTGTCAGCTCCACGATCGCCTTTGCCGCATCCTCGCCGGCGGGGACCGCCTCATCGGCCCCGACCTCGCGTGCAAGGGCCAGCTTGTCGGTGGAGGTGTCGATAGCGATCACACGCGCCGGGCTGAGAGCGTCGAGTATCTGCACGGCCATGTGGCCGAGCCCGCCTACTCCGATGACCACCGCCGTCGAGCCCGGAACCAGCAACCCGAGGGAGCGCTTGACGGCGTGGTATGGAGTGAGAGCGGCGTCGGAGAGGGGCGCAGCGTCGCGGGGGTCGAGGTCGCCGAGAGGAAGCAGCAGGCGGGCGTGCGGGACCAGCAGGAACTCGGCCATGCCGCCGTCGAGGCCGAGCCCGCCGCCGAAGGCGCCGATCTCCGCCTGCCGCTCGCAGTAGTTCTCCGCCGAGGTGCGGCAGGACCGGCAGCGCCCGCAGCCCCAGGGCCCATAGACCGCAACCGGCTCGCCCTGCTCGAAGCCGTCGACTCCGGCGCCGAGCGCCTCGACCCAACCGGCGTTCTCGTGTCCGAGGGTGAAGGGAAGGTCGAAATCCATCTGACCCTCCGGCCACTCCATCAGGTGAAGATCCGAATGACAGGCGCCGGCGCCGGCGACCCTGATCAGCACCTCTCCCGGGCCGGGCTCGGGCACCTCGACGTCCCGAAGCTCAGGCGGTTGCTGCCACTCCGTCAGCTGGTAGGCCTTCATGGTCACCTCCCCCTGAGTGTCTCATCTCGCGCCGGGCCGCCTAGTTGGAGAGGTCCCGCCCTTCGAACAGCCATGCGCCGATCGCCGCGAGCCCTACCGCTGAAGCGGTGATGCCGAGGAACGCCAGTGGTTCGATCCCGTTCTCGATCGCCTGCCCGTAGTAACGGAAGACCGAGCCGTAGCGGATTGCGTCGAGGCCGGGGTCGAGCCGGCCGACGAGATCGAGCACGTACATCGCGACCAGCACTCCGGCCACCGACCCGGTGACGATGTTGGTCCGCAGGGAGAAGCCGGTCACCACCACACCGAGCCCGGCAAAGAGCAGCGCCAGCGGCCAGACGTTGGCGAAGCCCGCGAGGGCGGCCCCGAATGAGAGCCCGGAGCCGGCGATAAGGCTCGAGACCATCGTCAGCGCGAGGCTGACCGCGAGCACCGCCGCCAACTCGACGGCGGTTGCCGCGAAGCCGGCCGCGACGAGACGGGCGCGCGATACCGGCGCCGAGAGGATGACGTCGAGCCTGCCGCTTTCGGCGGCGCCCGAGAGGCCGCTGGCGACTGAACGCACGGCGAGATAGCCGGCTGCGAGCGGCACGATCAGGCTCAGCATCTCGGCGTCGAGGTACTGCTCGACGTCGGAGAGCTCGCTGATCCCGAACGCCTCCTTCAATCCCGACGGGTAGCTGCCGATCACCTTCGAGAGGGCATCGGACACCGAGGGGAAGATCGCGACGACGAAGGCAGACATCAGCCCGATCGGCAATCCCCAGGCGAGCACTGAGCGACGGCGGTCGCGAAGCTGGGCGGCCGCCAGCGCCGTCATTGCTGTCCCTCGTCGCGGTAGTAGGCGAGGAAGACCTCCTCCAGGGAGGGGTGAGCGATCTCCACATCGGTGACGACGTGCTCGGCGAGCGCGTGGAGTGTCGGGTTGAGGTCGCCGGCGACCAGGAATGTCACCCGGCCGCCGCCGTCGCTGACTTCGGAGACGCCCGGCAGGCGTTCGAGCTCGTCGAGGTTCACCGGCGCCGCGAACTCGACCGTCACCTTGCGCCGGGTCTTGCCGATCAGGTCGGCGACCCGCTCGACCGCGATCAGCCTGCCCTCGCGGATGATTCCGACCCGATCGCAGACGCGCTCGACCTCACTCAGCTCGTGCGAGGAGATGAAGACGGCGCGACCCCGATCCCGTTCCTCGCCGACCAGGGCGAGGAACTCCTCCCGCATCAGCGGGTCGAGCCCTCCGGTCGGCTCGTCGAGGACCAGCAGATCGGGTTGATGAAAGAAGGCGAGGATCAGCCCAACCTTCTGCCGGTTGCCGCGCGAGAGCTGGCCCAGGGGCCGGTCGAGGTCGGCCCGGAAGAGTTGTGCAAGCTCCTCTGCCCGGCCGAGCTCCGAGACGCCGCGCAGCCGGGCGAGGAGATCCAGGGCCTCGCGGCCGGTGGCTCCCTTGCCGTATCCGAAGTCGCCGGGGAGGTTTCCGATCCGCCGGCGGATCGGAACGCTGTCGCGGTGGGTGTCGAGGTCGAAGATGCGGGCGCTGCCGGCCGTCGGGTGGAGGAAATCGAGCAGCGTCCGGATCGCGGTCGTCTTACCGGCGCCGTTGGGGCCGAGGAAGCCGAACACCTCGCCGGCCTCGACCTCGAGTGAGATGTCCTCGATGCCCCGGTGGGGCCCGTATGACTTCGTCAGTTCCTCGGTGGCGATCACGGCCATGCCGGCCGTATCCTCGCATCGGCCGTGGCGGCTCCTACGCCGCGACGGAGAACGCGACACCGTCGAGTGCGGAAGCGGCATCGACCTCAGATATCTCGACGAACACGATTCGATCAGAGGCCGCGAGAGCGTCAGCCGGGTCTACGGTCGCCTGTTTCGGAACAGATGACTAGGGTTTGGCCCCCCGGCAGGCCAGGGGGAGTGAGTTAACGGCTATGCGCACGGTCTCCAAAACCGTGAATCCGGGTTCGAATCCCGGCTCCCCCGCTCACTGAATCGCCGCCGCTAGCCTTGCTTCCACCAAGGAGCGGCTAGGTTCCCTGGTGGCGTGGAGCGGACGAGCGAGGACGGAGAGCGAGACGACCTCGCGGCCCTGCGGGCGCGCCGCCTGCTGAGCGAGGACGAGGCGCGGCCGGAGGCGGTCGAGCGCCGCCACAGGGCCGGGGGCCGGACGGCGCGGGAGAACATCGAGGACCTCGTCGACCCGGGCTCCTTCGTCGAGTATGGGCGCTTCGCGATCGCCGCCCAGCGTGGCCGCCGCGAGGTTCAGGATCTGATCGAAAAGACCCCCGCCGACGGCCTGATCGGCGGCACAGCGCGGATCAACGGCGAGCTCTTCGGAGATGCCGCCGCCGGTGCGGTCCTCACCTACGACTACACGGTGCTGGCCGGAACCCAGGGCGCCCTCGGGCACCGCAAGAAGGACCGGCTGTTCGAGCTGATCGAGCGGATGCGGCTGCCGACGGTGTTCTTCGCCGAGGGTGGGGGAGGGCGGCCGGGGGACACCGACTATCCGGTCGTCTCGGCCCTCGACACGCGGGCGTTCGCACTCTGGGCGAAGCTCTCGGGCCTGGTGCCGCGGATCGCCGTCGTCGCCGGGCGCTGCTTCGCCGGCAACGCGGTGATCGCCGGCTGCGCCGACCTGATCGTCGCCACCGAGAACACCTCGCTCGGAATGGGCGGCCCGGCGATGATCGAGGGCGGGGGGCTGGGTACCGTCGCCGCCGACGATGTCGGCCCGCTCTCGATACAGGGACCGAATGGCGTCGTCGACGTCGAGGTCGCCGACGAGGCCGAGGCGACCGCGGTCGCGAAGACGCTGATCGGCTACTTCCAGGGCACGACGCCGGCGGGAACCGAGCCGGACCAATCGGTTCTGCGCGAGCTCGTCCCCGAGCGCGAGCGGCGCGCCTATCCGGTCGTGCCGATCATCGAGACGCTCGCCGACGAGGGCTCGGTGACGTTCCTGCGGCCTCGCTTCGCCCCCGAGATGGTGACCGCGCTGGCGCGGATCGAGGGCCGCCCGGTCGGGGTAATCGCCAACGACACCCGCCACATGGCGGGCGCCGTCACCAGCGACGCCTCCGACAAGGCGGCGCGCCTGATTCAGCTCTGCGACGCCTTCGGGCTGCCGGTGATCTCGCTCGTCGACACGCCGGGGTTCATGGTCGGCGAGGACGCCGAGGCGACCGGGCTTGTTCGCCACGCCTCGCGCCTGCTCGTCGCGGGCGCGGCGATCCGGGTGCCGCTGATCGCGGTCGTGCTCCGCCGCGGCTACGGGCTCGGCGCCCAGGCGATGGTCGGCGGCAGCCTCCACGAGCCGCTGCTTACCGTGGCCTGGCCCTCGGCCCACCTCGGCCCGATGGGCCTCGAAGGGGCGGTCCGGCTGGCAATGCGCAAGGACCTCGAGGCAATTGCCGACGAGGCGGAGCGCGAGAAGCGGGTCCGCGACCTGACCGCGGCGGCGGAGCAGAACGCACGAGCCCTCAACGCCGCGACCCTTTTTGAGCTCGACGACGTCATCGACCCGGCCGAGACCCGCCCGCTGATCGCCGCGACGCTGGCCGCCGCCGCCGCCCACGCGCCGCCGGCTGAGCCAAGGGGACGCTTCATCGACACCTGGTGACTAGTTCGGCCGCTTCGGTTCCAGCCCGATCAGATCGAAGTAGCCGATCAGATACAGGTGCTGGCCGTCGGAGACGATCGGCGTGTAGCCGGCCTGGTCGAGGCTGAAGGTCTTCTTGTGCGTGTGGACGTCGATGCCGACCGCTTCGCGGGTCTTGAAGCTGGTCGTGTAGACGGTGTTCCCGATCACCGTCGAGGTTCCTGGAATCGGGCCGCCTACGTCGTATTTCCAAAATTGCTTGCCACTGAGCGCGTCGAGGGCGTAGAGATGCTCGTCATAGGAGCCGATGTAGACGGTCGCGGGGGTGCCGGGAACCTTGGCGACGGCGGGGGAGCCGTAGACGAAGTTGTGGGTCGGGAAGTACCACTCGACCTTGCCGGTCCTTTCGTCGAAGGCATAGACCGTGCCGTCGTCACGGGCGGCGTAGACGCGGCCGAAGTCGATCGCCGGTGAGGAGTAGAAACCGCCCCTGCCGAAGGGCTTGACCTTCGTCGTATTCGTGCGCCAGATCGGCTTGCCGGTCTCGGCGTCCAGCGCGTACATCGAGCCCTCGTAGTCGGCGACGAAGACGCGCCCGTCGTTGTGGCTCGGGCTGGCTTTGATCGCCCCCGGCACTTCGAATCGCCACCGCGTCCTGCCGTCGGCGGCGCTCAGCGCCAGGAGCTCGTGCGTGTCGGTGCCGATGAAGAGGGTCCCGTCGGTGGTCATCGGCGAGGATTCGAGATGGGCGTTGAGATTGCGCTTCCATTCGGTCGCCCCGGTCTTCGCATTGAGGGCGACCAGTTCGCCGTCGATGAAGGCGATGTAGAGCAGGCCTTTGTAGTAGGCGGGGGCGGTGACGTCGGTCGGCTTGCCTTTGTTCTTCGGATCGCGTTCCCGTTTCCAGAGGGTCTTGTGGTCATCGAGGGAGACCGCGTGCAGGTTCCCGAACTTGTTGACGACGTAGGCGACGCCGTCGGCGACGGCCGGCGGAAACTCGATCAGGCCATGGGTGTCGATCGACCAGTCTTCGCGCAGGGGCGGGTCGAGCTCGCGCCTGTCGGTCGGCAGGTACTGGGTCCGCTCCGGCACCCGGCCGAAGGTCGGCCAGTCGACCAGCTGCTGCCCGCCGCTGCCCGCAGCCTTCGGGCTCCCGCCGGTCTCCTGATCTGAGCCGCAACCGGCCACTAGGCCGAGCACGAGCACCAGCCACGCGAGCAAAAGACCTGTTCGCAGCCTCATCCGACCCACCTCCACCCGCATCGGCATCGCGCTCCCCCTTCTAAAGCCGACCCGGCGAGGGAGAGCGGCGGACGGGAATCGAACCCGCATCATCGCCTTGGAAGGGCGAGGCTCTACCGTTGAGCTACCACCGCGCGCGAGACAGTTTTGCGGGAGGCCCGTCTCTCGATTCCGGATGCGTCAGAATGTGGCCAGCCACGGGGAGTGGCGCAGTCTGGTAGCGCACTGGGCTGGGGGCCGAGCGGTCGCAGGTTCAAATCCTGTCTCCCCGATAAGCGAAGGCCCGCCATTGGAGGGCGGGTTTCCACTTCAGGTCTGCTTTGAGACGCTGGAATCGCGCTCGTCGTGCTGCACTTGCAACATTGGGAGCAGCGCGAGGTTGACCAGCCGGACTACGAGTCCGAATCGTCGAGAGTGATATCCCCGTCCCGCGTTAGCAGCACGAGATTGCGAGGCGAGCGACCACTTCAGCGACGCCATCTACGTCTGATGTCACAGCGCGACCCGCATCAACTTCAGCCTGAAGTCGATGCGCGATCAGTGACCGGTAAAGACCGAGCACGGGCCCGCCCTCGATTGTGAGCGGTGGCAGTAGGACCTCAGGTTCACGCCGCAAGATTCCGTCGAACAGCGGGTGATCGCGCACGTAGCGCCCGGCGAAGGCGAACCCTTCGACGAGTGGGTCCTCCAACGTCTCGGCGCCTTCCCACAGCAGGTCAAGCTCTTCCATGCCGCGGCGCACCTCGCGTGCGATGACAACGTCGACGAGGCCCTGCTTGCTCTCAAAGCGCCGAAAGACGGTCATTCGGGAGACGTTGGCGCGGCGCGCGACGTCTTCCATGGAGGTGCGGCGAATCCCGTGCTCAGCGAACTCCTCAAGCGCCGCGGCCGCGACTTGGTCGAAGACCGCGTCCTCGCCCAACGGAGGGGCCGCTGCGAGAGCTTCAGCTATTGGCGGCATCGGATACTATGATACTCCATTCTCACAAAGTAACAAAGAGAGAGTCCATGGATAACTCGCTCGTCGATCTGCCCCGATTGCAACGCCCCGCAGTTGTGAACGCCGCTCAGTACTGGCTCGCCCCAGAGCGGTTTGCGCGCAGTTGTCAGCGCCTCGGTGACCGCTTCCTGGTCCCGATGCCGGCGGCGACCGGACCGTGGCTGTGCCTGACCGACCCCGAGGACATCAAATGCGTCTTCACCGCCGACACCAACGTGCTTCGCCTAGGAGCCGCTCTGGCCAAGGCCTCGGCGCACCATCTCGTCCTCGGCCCGACAGGACTTACGAACCTCGATGGCCCCGAGCACATGCGCATGCGGCGAAAGCAGCTCCCGCCGTTCCATGGACGCGCGCTCCCCGGCTATCAGGAGACCATCGAGCGCAAGGCCGAGGAGGCCCTCGCACGCTGGCCCCATGGCCGCCCCACCCCCGCTGAGCCACATATTGAGGGGATCACTCTTGAGGTGATGATGGCCACCGTGTTCGGGGTCACGGACCCCGCTCGCGTTGAGCGGCTGCGCTCAGCGACGCTTGAGCTGCTGCGCGAGGGCCACTCGCGGCGCTTCTTCATTCAGACGATGATCGCGACCAGCCGCGAGAACGGATGGGACAGGCCTTTTCCTCGAATGAGCCGCGCAATCACCGCGGTCGACGCGATCGTGATGGAAGAGGTCGCCCAGCGCCGCAGAGAGGAAGAACTCGACGGCGAAGACGTCCTCGGAATGTTCCTGCGCATACCCGACGAGCAAGGTCAGCTGATGAGCGACAACGAGATCTGCGATGCGATGCGGACTCTTCTGCTTGGTGGCCACGACACCACCGCCTCCACCCTGACCTGGGTGCTCGAGCGCGTCTGTCGCTCCCCTGAGGCGCTCTCGCGCCTTGAAAGCGCCGCGTTGGAGGGGGACGACGAATACCTTGACGCGGTCATCAAGGAGGCAATGCGTTTGCGCCCGGCCTTCCCGCTAACTGCACGGCTCGCAGCCGAGCCGTTCGAGCTACCGGGGTTCACCATCCCGAGCGGCACCATGGTCGTTCCTTACATCACGCTCGTGCACCGTCGTCCCGAGCTTTACCCCGACCCGCTCAGCTTCCGACCAGAGCGTTTCCTCAACACCCGCGCCGGCACCTATACCTGGATCCCCTTCGGCGGCGGGCCAAGACGATGTATCGGCGCTGCCTTCGCTATGGCTGAGGCCCGAATCGTGCTCAGGACAATTCTGCGCCACGCCCGCATCGAACCAACTCGGCGACGCTCGGAGCGGGTCGCGCACCGCAACGTCTTCATCGTGCCGGCTCGCGGCGGGCGCGTCACTCTCAGACCCCGGACGAGCGACGCCAACAGACGAGCTGGACTTCCCCGCAACCGTGCGCAAGTTGCCTAGCCCAAATCCCTGGGAGTAACCGGCCGGCTCCTGCACCTTCGCTCGCTTCGGGGGCGGGGTTTTCGGGTCCTCGCCCGAGCATCGTCATCGGCGGCGCACCCTGATCTTTCTGCGGCTTCCCCGGATGGCGGGGGCCTCGTCGCGTCCCATCTCGGACTCCCATTCGCAGTCTGCCACCCGCGTGGATAATTCCCGCAAGAGTCAGCTCATGACGAAGGAGCGTGGAGATGCAGAGTTGGAACTTGAGAACGGTCGGGGTCGAACCGCACGAACCGGAGATCCTTTCCTCGGGCAAGGATGCGCGGATGATCCTGCTGCACCTCCCAGCCGGGGAGGAACTGCAGGAGCACGAGGTCCACGAGCGGGCGCGAGTCATCGTCATCGAAGGAGAGGTCGACACCTCCATGCCAAGCGGTGAAAGCGTGTCGGGAGGACCGGGTCACCTTTTCGAGTTCCAGCCGGGCGAGCGCCATACCGTCGCGGCGCGATCCGACTCCCGCCTGCTACTGATCCTCAGCCCCTGGCCGGGAGACGGCCATCCCGGCGCGATGACACTCGAGGAGAAGGGCGAGGCTCGCGAGAAAGCCGCCGAACACGACGTCTAGAGCGAGGGCTTTCAGGCCGAGCGGTCGCCGCTTCAAATCCGGCCTCCCCGATCCACAGGGAGCCCGCTAAGAGGCGGCATAGTGGCATCGCCGCCGCTCTCGGTCTTGTGATCCTTTTGGTACCACGCTTGGTACCCGCTAGCCGCATCTTGAGATCTGCATTTTGGTTGCTTCTTCTAAGGTCGTCGAGCGCGCGCAGGTAGCCTGGGCGACATGAATTTCGGGGGTGACGCGAACCGCTCGGCGCCGCCGGCTGGTCGGTGCAAGACAAAAGGGCGATGAACCTCTTTGCCTCCCAGGGCATTGCTTCGCCAAGCAGACCCGCCAGTTCCAGAACCTGGGCGCGGGTGGGTGCGACCGCAGCCGCTCCTCTGCGCCAGAGGGAGCAGTGCTGAGCATGAGTGACGCTTGGGATGCGAACCCGACCCGCTTCAGTGATGAGCTGGATGGCTGGCTGAAGAGCGACGCCGACAAGACGCTCGCGGGGCTCGTCGACCTGTTCGGGAAGAAGGGCTTCGCGATCGTATTCGTGCTTCTGCTCGGCGTCCCCTCCCTGCCGCTGCCGACCGGCGGCGCCACGCACGTCCTCGAGGTTGTGGCGATCCTCGTCGCGCTGCAGCTCATCGCGGGCCGCGAGCGCATCTGGCTGCCCCGCCGGTGGCGCGGCATCGAGGTCGCGGGGCAAAGCAGGAACGCTTTCTCAGCGCGCTGCTGAGGCTGGTGCGCCGGTTGGAGCGAGTCTCGCGGCCGCGCCTGCGGTTCCTGTTCGGACGCCGACTCAGCAACATCGTCTTCGGAGCGCTCGTCATCGCCGGCACACTGGGCGCCTTCCTCGCCCCCCCGTTCTCGGGACTGGATACCCTGCCGGCGCTTGGGGTGGTGCTTCTATCGCTCGGGGTGCTGCTGGAAGACTCCGTCGTGGCGGCGGCGGGGATCGTGGTCGGCGTTGTGGGAATAGTGGTGGAGGTCATCCTCGGCAGCGCCGCTGTCAACGCGGTTGGCGATCTCTTTTAGCGCTGGCGTGGTACCAGTTTGGTACCGGACGCATCGTGCTTTATTTCCGATGCGTCCCGAGCCGGGGACCGATGGGACGCATGGGACGCTCCGGGACGCATATGGCAGCCGCGTCCTGCGGCTGGGGGCCGAGCGGTCGCAGGTTCAAATCCTGTCTCCCCGACTGATTCAGGGCTAAGAAGCCTCGTCCCCTCCGGCCGGAAGGTACGTTGATCGCCGTGTCTTCCGGGATTAGCCTCAGCAAGCTCGCACGGAAGGAGAAAGGCATGAGCGACAACACCGAGACCACAATCCTCGCGGGAGGCTGCTTCGCGATCATGCAGCAACTGCTGCGCCACCCGGACGGGGTCGTCTCCACCCGCGTGGGATGGACCGGCGGCGAGGGCGAGAACCCGACCGAGCAGAGCCCCAGGGGTCATGCCGAGGCGGTCGAGGTCGTCTTCGACCCGGAGCGGCTCTCCTACCGGGACCTGCTCGAGTACTTCTTCCTGGCCCACCGACCTGATCTCGATGAAGGTCTCATCGGCTCCATCTACCGCTCGGAGATCTTCTGCACGAGCGACGAGCAGCGCCAGGTGGCCGAAGAGACGATCCGCGACGTCGACGCCTCGGGTTACTGGCTCGGAAAGACCGTGACCAAGGTCAGCGAGGCCGGTCGCTTCTGGGAGGTGGAGGTTGAACTTCAGGACTACCTCCAGCGCTATCCGGTCGGCTGCAAACCGCCCTTCCCCCGGCACGGAGTCGAAGATGCCGACCGCGAGACCGCCGTCTAGCTCAACCGGTGGGCGAGGAGCGTCGCCGAAACAGGAATAGTCAGCTACCAGCTCCTGAACGACGGTAGTGCGATTGTCCCGGGCTCAACCCTTCCAACTCGCTTCTTCTTCGCAGCCCCCTCCCGACCCGCGCCGGGCCAGACTCTCCTCGTAGGACTCGCGCTCCATCGCCCGGATAGCGTTAGGCTGCTCCCGGACGGGCGTCCGAACGAGAGGAGCGAGTTCATGGGGATCTTCAAGAGCAAGAAGAAGAAGGCCGCCGAGCTGTTCGAAACTGGCGCCAAAGGCGCCGGCACGCTGATCTCGGTCAAGGACACCGGCATGACGGTCAACGACAACCCCCGCGTCAAGATGACCTTCCGCGTCGAGCCGCTGGATGGGAGCCCTGCGTTCGACGCGAGCAAGACGACCACGGTCCCTCGGGTCGAAATTCCGCGCCAGGGCGACCGGTATCCGGTCTGGTACGACCAGCAGGACCCGAGCAAGCTGGGCCTACGCGACGATCGACAACGACCAGGCTCGCGAAACGATGCGCCAGCTCTTTGGCGATGTCGCGGACAGCTTCGTCGGGATGGGCGCTCCGCCGCCGGCGCTCTGACGCTCACGCGGCCGAGTCCAGATCTGCCCCGTGCCTCTTGCGTAATACCACCTTGCTACCGGACGCATCGTCCGATGTGTCCGGATGTTCCACAGCGCGGGACAGATGGGATGTCAGGGGCGGGGTGGGACGCATAAGGCACGAGTGTCCTGCGGCTGGGGGTTGAGCGGTCGCCGGTTCAAATCCGACCTCCCCCGATCATCAGGAAGCCAGCTCGGGAAGCGGGCTCTCACCGATCAAGCGGATCGCGGCTCAACGCCGCCGGCTGCGGTGGCGGCGCTTCCGCGGCTTGAGGTGGGCCCTGCCATCCGGGCCCGGCCGTAGGTCGGGCCCGATAGCCGCAACGGTGACGCTCGCGATATCTGAGTTCTCCAGCCCCCTCACCCTGAGCCGATGCTTCCCAGGGGGTGGGAAGAAGAGGAGGCGGCGGCCGTCGCGCGGCAGGTTGACCCGCACCTCGTAATCGCGAGCGCCCTTGACGCGGCTCCATCCGATCGATAGCCGGGCCCCGCGGCGTCGGACGGCGACCTTCGGGGCGCGGAGGCGCCGGATCGGGGGGACTCTGTAGTGGGCGACGGTGAGCTTGGCGAAGGGAACGCCGCCCGATTCGAGGATCGCGACGATGTCGCGCTTTCCGCCCGGCCCCGGCGCCGAGCGGAAGGGGAGATTGCCGCGGACCTTGCTGGTGCTGCCGATCTGCCGGTAGACACGATTCGACTGCTCCGCGAACGTCACCCGCTGCCCGGCCGCCCGCATCAGTTTGAACTGGAGCGAGTGCCTGCGGCCGGTGCCGCGCACGCTGGCACTGACCTTCGGCATCGCAAGCGTTCCGGCGACGCTCGCGGATGCGCCAGCCCCGGAACCCGGGCAGCCCGCGCTCGGGGCCACGTCGCCCCAATCCCAGCTGACCCCAGGATCTGGGCCGAGCGGATTGTCGATGCACGCCCCGAAGCCGTGGTTCGATAGCACCGCTTCGCCGCTGAGGGGCCCGGCGCTGGCCTGCCCGCTGGCACTGAAGGTGCCGTGGGCGAGGTCGATGAACCCGGAGACCGCGCCGGAGATGGCGAGGACTTTGAAGCTGCCACCGAACTTGAAGGTGCTCGGGACGGTGTAGGTCGCGTAGGCCGAGCCGAGCGGCAGCCTGACCACGCTGAGGTCACCGCTGGCCTTCAGGGTCGTTGGTTTGGAGTCGGGGAACTCGAGCGTGATCGCCCCCTGCACATCAACGGCCGACTGGCCGAACAGCTTCGGCCCCGCGATCAGGAAGACGTCCCCCTGGAAGAGACGAGATCCCGGTGTGCGCACGTAGGAGAAGGCGACTCGGTCGAGGCCGACAATCGGGGACGGGGGGGACCCGACGATGGGAAGAGCGGGTTTGAACGGTGGCGGCTCGACCCTGAGCACGCTCAGCTGCCCGTCCTCGAAAGCAAAGGTGACCGAGGACTTCCCGATCCCGGCCGAGTAGGCGGGCGGCAACTCAACCTTTGCGGTGCCGGTGAACCTGTTTTGGCCGTCATAGGCAACATCGATCGCGGCGAGATGGAGGAGGCCGATCGAGGCGGTCGGCACCTCTATCTTCATCCCGGCCAGGACCTGGCCGCTCTGGTCGGTCCTCAATGTCGTGTTGCCGGTCACCCCACCCAGCAGCCCTGGCATCCGCAGATTGGTCGGGACCCTCGTCCCGCTGCCGTCGATCAACAGCTCGGCATCCCCATCGACGGGAAACTCGAAGAGCTTCTTTGCGAACTTGCCGAGGTCGCGGAAAACGGAACCGTCCGGGGAGTTGAGCCGGACCACCTTGCCGTTTCCGGCAGGAAGCTTCCAGAGGATCGGGCCCTTGTCGAGAAGGACCTGACCCACTCGCACGGCGGCCTTCGCGCTGGTCGACAGCTCGCGCTCGCTCGGCACGGCGGTCACCTTGAAGCCGGCCGAGGCGCTCGCGTTGCCCGCTCCGCCGAGGGGCTCGATGTCGATTCCGTTCAGCTTCACGGCGCCGCTCGCCACGAACTTCTTGCCCTCGCGCTTGAAGCAGCCCTCGGTCGCAAAGGCGATCGGCATGGCCCAGCTTGACGCTCGGGGGGCAGGCACCCCCGCCGCCAGCACCGCTCGGGCCGAATGGTGCGACCCACACCGGCCCGGCGTCATTGTGGTCGCCGACCACGGCGCCGCCCTTCTCGGAAGCCCCCACCCGCAGATCGAAGAGGTCCTCGGCGGCGGGTCCGGAGGCCAGGATCTCGACCTTCCGCCAGCTCTTACCACCGTCGACCGAGACCCGGTGACGCAGTCCCTCCACTCCCTTCTTCGATTCCTGCCGGAAGACTGCATGGAGGTTGCCCCCGCTGTCCTCGAAGATATCTCGGAAGATCGCCGACTGATCACTCTTCCGGTCGCTGACGACCGTCTGGGTCGCCTTCGGGAAGGCCCGGCCGGCCGCAGAATTGGGGTCGAACTTGCGAACGAAGTACTGATACGGGGGTTTGGCGCCCCGGTAGATGAGGAAGACGCCGCGCACCCCGCTTGCGAGTTTCGGCTCATTTCCGTGGACCACGTACTCCTCGGGCAGCCAGCTGGCCTGGTCGTTGTAGTCGCCTGAGCCCGACCAGCGGCGCAGATAGACGTCTTGGAGGTCCCCGTAGGCGGCGATCGGCGCGGTCGGGGACGGGAACCCGGTGCTGGTGAAGTAAGCCTTGGGGAACGGGGCCAGATCGGCCTTCCCGCCGAGATTCGAGCCATCGATGGGAGCTGAGCGCCAGATCGAGGCGAAGTCCGGCCCGCTATTGCCGCCGCTGAGGGAGAGCGAGAAGTCGCCCGGGCCAAGGACCGCCTCCCACTCCTTGGCGCCGGCGAACTCTTGCGCAATTTCGACCGGTGGCCCGAAGCTCTGCCCGCCATCGCTGGAGGTGACCGCGAATACCGGCGCGGCCGGGAAGCAACAACGCCCCGAGACGAGCATGATGGCCCCTGAGCGAGCCAAGACGACCCGCGGCCCGTCGAAGTCAGTGCCGGGGAGCTGGATTACTCGGACCACATCGCAGGTGTGGGCGCCGCGAGGCACCCGACAGTAGACGAGTTGGTCGTTTCCGGCACCGCCGGCGCTTAGGTTCCAGGCGATGTGGGAGGTACCTGAGTCGTCGACCGCGATATCGGGGAGCCTGGCCGCCGGATTGGTGGTCAGCTTGAACATGGCGGCCGTCGAGACCGGCACATCCCCAGTGGACAGGATTACCAGGGCAGCCAGACCAACGGCCGTTCCGACAAGGCGGTGCCGCCAATTGCGGCTCATCGGACTAGCTTCGAGGATTGAGTGCGAAATCTCAAGGTCGAACCGCCGTCTGCCGGCCCAATCTCGGTCTGACGCTTCGTCCAGCATCAATTGACGCTGGCCATCGATTGGACTACCGTCCCGAACAGGGCCTCGGCCTTCGGGTTGCGAGGTCAAGGTGACAACCCAAAGGGGGGCAAATGACGAAGCGCATCTCGTCAGCCCACGTGCTCGCTCTTATCGCCATCGTCCTGGCGGTTGGGGGGAATGCCGTTGCCTTCACGCTCGGCAAGAACTCGGTCGGCGCCAAGCAACTCAGGAGGAGCTCGGTGACGACAGCGAAAATCAAGCGGCAGGCGGTTACTGCTGCCAAAGTCAAGAAGGGCACGCTGACCGGTCAGCAGATCAACGTCGCGACACTTGGGACGGTGCCGGTGGCGCAGACGGCCAACACCATAGTTCCGCCGGAGGGCTGGCACGGAGTCGGGCTGGCCGGGGAGCCGGGATTTCTGGGTGAATGGCATAACGCATCCGGTTTCATCGAGGTCGTCGGGTTCTACAAGGACCAGGGGGGAGTCGTGCACCTGAAGGGCACCGCGGTCCCAGGGACGTCGCCGGCGATCTTCCAGCTTCCCCCAGGGTATCGGCCGACCTCCGGCAGATCCGAGCGGTTTGCCGTGGGTTGCAGTGGTGGGGCATGCACCTCAGGCACTAGCTCCGTGGTCGTAGCGGGCCCCAACACCATCCCCGGTTTCGATGGAGCGATCGTCGCACCGACCACGGTGACCAACCTAAGCCTGGACGGCATCACCTTCCGCGCCGAATCCTGAGTAGGGACACACCGAGAAGATCCGCGAACTGCTCCTCGCCGATGCAGCGCTGATTCCCGCCGCTTTCGCTCCGGGCGAGAAAACGCCCGCTATTAGAAAAGGTCCGGCCTGCTGGGCGCCTTCATTGCCGGAGTGAACGTCGGCACCGTCGAGCCGACGACCTTGCTGACCACCTGGATGTATCGGAGGCTGTCGAAGGGATTGCGGCCGTTCGCCGGCGCGCGGCGGGCTTCGGACGTCGTGGGGGGCCACGAGGATTATCGCCAACGACTGCCCCGCCAACGCGATTGCCATCGTGGCGATGATCAGGCCGATCCGCCACCTCATCGGTCGACTCCGGGAAACGTCGACTGCTGTAGATCGGCGCGAACCCCCAGGGCCCGTTCAACGTCATCTGCCGTCTGAGGCCCCTGGAGCACCTCTGAGATTCGGCCTCCGGGATTGAGGATGATGGTTGCTGGGAGGCCGACGACTCCGTAACTGCCGGCGAGTCCCCCGCCCGATGCCCGGACGATCGGGAAGGTCCAACCGTATTCGTCGATGAAGGCGAGGGCCGCGTCCTGCTCGTCTTCCCAGTCCACGCCGACCAGAGACGCCCGTCCCCGCAGTTTGCGGGAGAGACGCGCAAGCCCCGGGGCCTCCTGGCGGCAGGGCAGACACCAGCTTGCCCAGAAATTGATGGCTGCCGGTCGGCCCCGTAGCGAGTCAATCGTCACCTTCGGCGGCACCAGCACCTCGCCCGGCAACGGGGGTGCCGGCTTACCCTGTGCGTCGGTACCGCCGCCGCCGAGCAGTGCTTGCGCATCCCCCCCGATCGCCGCGACCACGGCGATGGCGACGATCGCGTAACTGAGGTGACGGCGGCTCACGGCGACTACCTCCCAGAGCAGCGGGATGGCCTTGCATCTCGAGGGTAGCCGAAGTAGGTTACGCGCACAGCACAATTGCCCTGTTGGGGGGGCAACAAGCGGAGGGGCAGATGTTGGGTTCGTTGTCCAGGCTTGTGGTCACCGTGGTTGCAGTCGCGGTCGTCGCTGCGCTGATCGCCCTTTACGTTGCCAAGCTCCTCGAGTCTCCGGCGCCGGTCGACGCCACCACAACCGGGCCGACTGCCCAGTTGACCCTGAAAACCGAGGCTGCGGTCGGGCCGCAGGGCGGCAACAAGAGCTGGGTCTCCTACCTGATCAAGAATCCCCAGGGGGAATGGGTCCACAGCACGAACTTCAAGGTGCCGGCGCATTCGCTTGTCCGGGTCACCGTCTATCAGTTCGACGGTGACAGCGGGCTCCGCAACCCGTTCCTCTCCCAGGTTCACGGCACGGTCGGCAACAAGATGCGCCTAAACGGCAAGCTCGTGGCTTCGATCGACCCCGAAGAAGCGTCGCATACCTTCGCAATCCCGCAGATGGGTCTGATCGTTCCGCTTTACGGCGTGCCGGACGAAGCCGCCAACCCGTGCGAAGAAGGTCCCTGCTCGCTTCACCAGGCCCACGAGACGATCACCTTTGTATTCCGCACCGGCAAGCCGGGGCACTACCGCTGGCAGTGCTTCGTGCCGTGCGCCGCCGGCTTCCTCTACGGCTTCGGCGGACCGATGCAGACGATCGGGTACATGGACGGATTCCTCCAGGTCGTGTGAGGAAGGGGCCTAAGCGTGAACGAGCCGAACCATCTCCGCCGGATCGTGATCGCCTCGGTCGTCCTCAGCGCGATCGCCACTCCCATAGTGGTCGCCGTGATCGCGCCGACGCTGCCTCCCGGCAAGGCCACCGACGCGGCCTCAGGGCAGGTCTTCGACAACACGGTGCTGTTCGGCATCGTCACCCCGATCGCGGCGACGATCGTCGTCTATTTTGTTTACAGCCTGTTCGTGTTCCGCCGTCGTGAGGAGGGCCCACAGGAAGGCGTCGCGATCCAGGGCGACAGCCGCGTCCAGTTCTGGTGGCTTGGGGTGACTTCGATCATCGTGCTTTTCCTCGCGGCCTTCGGCACCGTCGAGCTCGCCGACGCCGGCTCCGGCGGCGGGGAGGGGCCGGATCCCGCCTTCAAGCCCTCGGGCGATGAGATACCGGTGCAGGTGATCGCCCAGCAGTGGGAGTTCACCTACCGCTATCCGACCTACGGCGGGATTGAGACCGCCCACCTTGAGCTGCCGGTGGGTCGGAGGATCGAACTGCACGTCACGTCGCTCGACGTGATCCATTCCTTCTGGGCGCCGAGATTGGGAGTCAAGGTCGACGCCAATCCCGGCGTCGACAACGTCGCCTACGTGGAGCCGGAGCAAGAACGGACCTTCGAACTCCGCTGTAGCGAGCTGTGCGGCCTCTGGCACGGCTACATGTTCGACACCGGGCAGATAGTGAGCGAAGCCGCCTTCGAACGCTGGATCCACAACCAGCAGCGCGTCTTCGCACCGGCGGGCAAGGTGCTACCCAAGTACGAAACCCATTACTTCCCCGAACCTGAAAGGAGAGGCGGATGAGCGAAACCGCGACGCCTGGGCCGCTCTGGCGGCGTCTGATCGGCTTCAACCTCCTCTCGGGCATCGTCCTGTTGGTCGTCGGCTTCTACTTCGGTTGGTGGCTCGGCCACCAGATTCATGCTGAAAGCCTGGACTTCATCGACGACACGAACCAGAACGACATCGCGCTGATGCTCGGCTACCTGTTCGCGGTGATCGGCTTCCTAATCGGCCTCGGATTCGCCCGCTACCCGCTGAGAAGGATGCTCGGTGGCCAGC
Source organism: uncultured Solirubrobacterales bacterium (assembly GCA_963805455.1). GTDB lineage: Bacteria > Actinomycetota > Thermoleophilia > Solirubrobacterales > 70-9 > VRUE01. Next base: position 188,363 of record CAWDUJ010000002.1, on the reverse strand, counting down.
GCACCGTCTTCGAAAACGAGAAAGGCGGGGTTGGCCGCTACTTCGGACTCTGTACCGACCACAAGGTGGTCGGGGTTCAGTACCTGCTCGGAATCGGCCTGTTCTTCTTCATCGCCGGCCTCAATGCGATGCTGATCCGGACCGAGCTGCTGCGCCCCTCGCCACAGATCTTCAATGCCGGTAACTACCTGACACTGGTCGGCCTCCACGGCACGATGATGATGGGAATGATGACCTCGGGGATACTTGGCCCGTTCGGGAATTACTTCGTGCCGCTGATGATCGGCTCGCGGCGGATGGCCTTCCCCAGGGTCGAGGCGCTCACCTTCTGGTTGCTGATGGCGGCAGGGGTGATCCTGCTCTCGACGATCTTCTTCGGTGGCTTCCCTACGGGCTGGACGGGGTATGCGCCGCTCAACGACCAGGCCAACTTCGGCTTCGACTCCTACATCTTCTTCTTCGCGCTGGTTGGTCTGTCGATGATGCTCCTCGGGCTGAACCTGATCACGACGATCGTCACCATGCGGGCGCCGGGGATGACCTGGCGCCGCCTGCCGATCTTCTGCTGGGGCGCCCTCAGCACCTCGATCCTGATGGTGCTCGCCGCTCCGGTCCTGATCGCCACCCTGCTGATGGTTGCCTTGGACCGGGGGCTGCAGACTTCCTTCTTCCTGTCCAGCGCCGGCGGCAGCCCCTACCTGTTCGAGAATCTCTTCTGGTTCTTCGGTCACCCGGAGGTGTACGTCCTCGCCCTGCCGGGCATGGGGATTCTGCTCGAGATCCTGCCGGTCTTCGCGCGGAAACCGCTGTGGGGGTACAGGGTCGCCGTCGCCGGCCTGCTCGGAATCATGCTGCTCAGCTTCTTTGTCTGGCAGCACCACCTGTTCGTCAGCGGCCTCAACTCCTCACTGCGGCCCTTCTACATGTTCTCCACCGAGTTGATCTCGATCCCGACCGGGCTCGTCTTCCTCTGCGGTATGGCCACCCTGTGGCGAGCACGAATCCGCTACACGGTTCCGATGCTCTTCTGCCTTGCCTGGTTCTTCAATTTCTTCGTCGGCGGCGTCTCGGGGGTCTTCCTCTCCGACGTGCCCAGCGACGTCGCCACGCACGGCAGCTTCTTCGTCATGGCCCATTTCCACTACACGATCATGGGCGGCCTCGTCTTCACGTTCTTCGCGGCGATCTACTACTGGGTGCCGAAGATGTTCGGAGTGACCTTGAACGAAACTCTTGGCAAAATCCACTTTTGGGCGATGTTCATCGCCTTCAACTCAACATTCTTCCCCCTTTTCGCCCTGGGTCTGATGGGAATGCCGCGACGGGTTGTTACCTACCCGTCAAACCTGCAGGCACTCAACGACTGGGTGTCCGTTTCGGCCTTCGTGCTCGGAGCCTCGATGCTCGTATTCCTCTTCAACGTGGTCTATTCGTTGGTGTTCGTGCGCGAGCCAGCCCCCGCCAATCCTTGGGACTCCAAGTCGCTGGAGTGGCAGACGCCCACCCCGGTTCCGGTACACAACTTCGATCGGCCGCCGGTGATCGACTCCGATCCGTATGAATACGGCGTGCCGCCCGCGCCGACGGTACCCAGGGAGGCGCCGGCGGGAGCCGGATAGTCATGCAGGAGTCGCTTCGACACCAGACCGAGGCCTACGTCGAGCCGCCCGAGCTGGCCGACCGCATCGACCGGGTCGGCTTCGGCCTTGCCGCCGGCGCCACGATCACATTCTTCTTCGGCTTCGTCTTCGCCTACTTTTACCTACGTTCGCTCGACAACAACGGCCTCTGGCGTCCGGCGGGCATAGATCCGCCCGATGGCTATGGCGTGGCGATCGCGGCCGCCTTCGTGCTCAGCGCGATCCTCTTCGCTTACGTCGCCCTGGCATCGCGATCCGGCCGCCGCTGGACGGTCATCGCCGGCATTTCCCTATTGCTCGGGCTTGTCGGTTGCATCATCCAGGGGTTCGAGTACGCGCACCTCGGCTTCGGCCCGGAAGACGGGGGCTACGCCAGCGTCTTCTACGGCTGGACGGCTCTCTTCACCGTGGTTGCGCTGATCGCGCTCTATCGCATCGAGACGATTTTCGCCTCCGGCTTGCGATATCGCGAGTCCGAGACGACAGAGCCGCCGCCGGACATCACGCCTGGCGCCTACTACTGGGTGCTGCTGGCGGCGATTGCGGTACTGGCCTGGATACTCCTCTACCTGGTGTAGGCGGTGGCGGGCGCGGCGATCACGCCCCTGGACTGGACCGGCGGGCCTGCCCTGGCGTGGGTTCTCTGCGCGGCGCTTCTGTACTGGCTCGGGGGGCGCGGGACCTCACCCCGCCCGGGGAATCGGTGGCGAACCGCCGCGTTCCTCGGCGGCCTGCTGGCGATTCTGGTTGCGGTCGACTCGCCGCTCGACGGCCTGGCCGATCGCGCCTTCTGGGCCCATATGTGCCAGCACCTCCTCCTGATTACGGTCGCCCCCCCGCTGCTGGCGCTGGCACGTCCCTGGAATCGCATGTGGCATGGCCTACCGCTGGAGCTGCGCAGGCCGCTCGCCCACGAGCTTGTCCAGGGGCGTGCCTGGGCACCTCTGCGCGCGGCTGTCCGGGTCGTCGTGAGGCCCCTGCCCTCGTGGCTTCTCTTCAACGTTACGTTCGTGGCCTGGCATCTGCCCGTCCTCTACGACGCCGGGTTGGAATCGGAAGCGATCCACGCGCTCCAGCACCTCACATTCTTTGCAACGGCGCTGCTCTTCTGGACCAGGGTGATCGACTCTCCTCCCTGGCGATCGCCACTCAGCGAGCCAGGGAAGCTGGCCTACCTCGCCTCGACCCTCCTGGTCGGCTGGATTCTCGCGATTGTGCTGGCGATGGCGACCTCACCGCTGTATGCCGCCTACACCGACGTCGCAAGTCGCCCGTGGCACCTCTCGGCGCTGACCGACCAGCAGCTGGCCGCCGGGGTCATGTGGGTGCCCGGATCCCTCGCCTACACAATCGCCATCGTGCTCGTCGCCTACCGTATGCTGGAACCGCGCAGCTCACGCGGCGGCAGCAGGTCCGTAAAGCCCGTGCCGACTGGAGTTGGATGAGATGCAATTGAATTCACAGCTGTTCGCGACCGCCGGCTGGACGAGCTTCTCCGGCGTCTTTTCCACCGTGTTTCCCCTCCTCGTGGTGATTGCTGTACTGAGCTGGTACTGGGTGGCCGCAAGACGGCACCCGTGACCAGACCGACCGAAGCTGCCGGCGAGGAGACGAAGCGGCAAGGGGTCAGTCGCCGCTTCGCAGTGGGCGCGGTGACGATCGCGGCGCTCATTGGAGTGGCGTTGGGAATCGGCCTGCATCAGGCCGGCCATGGCAGCAGCGAGCAACGGGGCCCGGATGCCAGCCTCAACGGTCAGGCGATCTGGCCGGCGGGATTGAGGCGGGCGCCCGATTTCTCGCTACCCGACCAAGTCGGGGGGGCTTTTCTCGCTCGCCTCGTCCCGAGGTCGGTCGGTGGTACTTCTGTTCATGGACTCCCGCTGCCGGCAGGAGTGCCCGCTCGAGGGACGGGCGCTTTCCGCGGCCCTGCGGATGGTTCCAGCTGCCGAGCTTCCCCTGGTCGTCGTCGTCAGCGTCAACCCATGGGAAGACACGCCTGCCTCGGCGCACCGTGCGATCGATCGGTACGGCCTGGCGTCCTTCGATTGGCGATGGTTGCTGGGCTCCAAGAAACGTCTCGAACCCGTGTGGCGCAAGTTCAGGATCGAAGTGCGTCGAACGGCCGGCGACATCGAACACTCCGACGCGCTCTACCTGATCGACCCCCGTGGATTCGAGCGGGCCGGGATGGTCTATCCGTTTTTGCCGAACTGGGTCAGCGAGGACCTGAAGACGCTCGCCGCTGAAGGCAGCGGGGCGTAGAGCACGTTGGCCGTGCCGTTCACTCAGGTAGAGCTCCTGACAAAAGCTCGCCCGATGGTCACACCGACGATGCTTCGCCGGGGACAGTCTGGGGCGCAGACCCGCGTCGAGGGCCTGGTGACGCGATGAAGCGCGTCATCTTCCTCGCAGCGGCTCTCGCGCTGCTCATCACGATGGACGCTCACGCGGCGCCCATCAAGTTCATCGACAACGGCGCGTGGAGCTGGTTTCAGGACGAGCGCGCGGTCGTCGATCCCGCCACGGGAAGGCTCATCATTGGCTCGACAGCGAACAGGCTTGGTACGGGAGGCCTCAGCAAGGATGGTGATGTCGACGTGACGTTCGTCGACATCGCTACTCGCCGCCCGACCCGCTCGTTCACGCTGAGGGACCACCTCGTCACGACATTCACGCAGTCGGGTGACGACCACAATGCGCCCGCCCTGCTCGTCAGGCCTGACGGGGCGTACCTCGCGATGTACGCCGGACATAACAATGATTACTACAGCCGTTTTCGTATCTACAAGAACGGGCGCTGGAGCCCTGAGCGCGTCTTCGACTGGAGTACCGAGACACCCGGCGGCAGCGACTTCCCGGTCACCTACTCGAACCTCATCTACCTATCAGCGGAGCGGAGGGTCTACAACATCGCCCGCTCGGCGGACCGCAGCCCAAACTTCATGGTATCCAACGACCTGGGCGAGACGTGGCGGTACGGCGGCCAGCTCACGGAGGCAAAAACCAGGGTCGGCTACGTGGACGGCTACTTCAAGTACACCGACAACGGCGTCGACCGGATCGACTTCATCGCGACCGAGCACCATCCGCGGGACTTCAACACGAGCATTTACCACGGGTTCATCAAGGCGGGCAAGAGCCACGCCACCAACGGCAGGGTCGTGGACGGTTCGATCTTCGACCGCCGGGCACCGAGCGTCGAACAGTTCACGCGTGTGTTCGCGGCGGGCACGGTAGTCAAGGGCCAGCCGATGACGCACGCGTGGACGACCGACGTTCAGACGTACGGAGACGGCACGATCACCGCGCTGTTCAAGGCGCGAGCGGACGACTCGCTGGACGACCAGCGCATCTTCTACGCCCGCAACGATGGCCGCGGATGGAAGTGGCAGTACATCGCGAAGGCTGGCCCTAACCTGTGCCCGCTCGAGCAGGACTACACGGGACTCGGCGCGCTCGACCCGACCAATCCGAACCTCGTCTATATCTCCACGCCCATCGACCCGCGCGATGGTGAGAATACGGGCGTTCACGAGATTTACAGCGGCAGGCTCAAGTCGGGCCGGTGGCACTGGCGGGCGATCACGCAGGGTTCGAGCGTGGACAACCTGCGGCCCATCATGCCCGAGTCGAACGCTCGGAATCGAGTGCTGCTGTGGATGCGCGGCACCTACAACTGCGCGAGTTCGTACGACGTTGACATCGTCGGTCGCTTCTTGCCAGGTACACGCGAAAACACTGGGTAGCACGAGCAGCGTCGGTCCACCGCCGGCGGCGCCCTGTTCCGACCGGCGTCCATTGTCGCTCGGATCTGGAGCGAGGAGAATTCCGGCATCTCAACGCTTGGATACCGACAACTGTCGGATTTCCGACGTCGGACCCGTTGCCGGCTCTGAGATGCGGCTAGATCAGAGAGTCGACAGCGGCACCCCGATCACGTCGAGACGGCGGCTTAGCCCGCTGAGTGCGAAGTCGCGGATCTCCTCGGCGCCGGCGCCGAGGGCGTTCCAGTCGGTTCCCTCGCGGTCGGGCGGAGTCAGGGACTCGGCCACCGCTGGCAGCAACTCGCGCAGCGTCGCCCGCACCGGCTCAGCGAGGGCGGGCTCGGCGGCGACGGCCTCGCGCAGATACCAGGTGCCGTAACCGATGTGGCGCTGCTCGTCGTGGTGGATCTTCGAGTAGCCCTCGACGAACCCCTGCAAGAGCCTTTCGCGTTCGAGGTAGCTCGTGACGAAGTTGAATGAGGTCAGGCCGAGCGCCCCCTCAAGGATCTGGTGATACAGGGTGACGAAGCGGACCTTGGCCTCAGCGCTCCCTGGGTTGGCGACGAGCTCTTGATGCGCCTCGACCAGTGCCTCGTCGAAGATGAGGCGGAAGGCGGGTGAGGTCTGCACTCGGGCACGCTCGACATGGGTGGCGATCGCCGCCGGGTCCGCCACCACCTCGTCCTGATAGCGCGCGTAGAACTGCATATGGCGAGCCTCGTCGACCTGCTGCGTCGCCAGGAACGTTGCCTCCTCCTCGCTGCCGTAAGCCCCGACCAGCCCGGAGAACTTGGTGGTGATCCGCTCCTCGGCGACCATCAGCGAGGACAGCACCCAGAAGATCAGCCCGCGGTCCTCCTCGCCCAACTCCTTCCACTGGCCTTGATCCGCGGCGAGATCGATCGCGAAGGGGGACCACTGCTCGTCCTCCCAGTGGCGGTACAGGGTCTGGGGGTCGTAGAGGTGGACCTGAGTCAACGGCCCCAGCCTATGGCCCTCGCCAAAGGCCATCAAGCGTTCAGTACCGCTTTGGTGCCCAACGCATCGCCCGATCGGCGACGGGGGCAGAGGCCGCCATGGGGCGATTCTGGCGAGTATGTACCGCCGTGACATGGACGGAGCATGGAAGCTGGCTTTCCATCAGCAGACCCCACTGCCCGGCGACTGAGTCTCCGGGCCGGTCTGGGGGTCATCGGTGAAGGCGGTGCGCGAGCTGCTGTCGCCACCCGTTCTGCGCGCCACGGTGCCGCCACTGGCGTCGATCTTCGGCAGCGGCTTCCTGATCATCGTGCCGGTTCTCGAGCGTACCCTTGGCGCGCTATCGGTGGTCGGGATCGCCGGCGTCTGCGGCTTCGCCTGGCTGGTCGGCACTGCGATCCGCCACAACGTGGTCGCCGTCGAGCCGCTGGTCGAGGAGGGACGGGTCGACCGCCTCACCGAGTTGTTCGAGCGGGCCTCGGACCTGGTGATCGCGGTCGCCTACGTGATCTCGGTCGCCCTCTATCTGCGAATCATGTCGCTGTACGTCCTCGAATTTGCCGCTTCCGGTTCCGAGCTCGCCGAGCGGGCGCTGGCCTGCGGCGCCGTGCTGGCGATCACGGCGGTGGGCGTCCTTCGCCGGTTTGCCGGCCTCGACCTGCTCGAGCGATTGGCGCTCGGCGCCGTGTTGGCGCTGACCACGGTTCTCGGCGCCGCGCTCTTCCTCAGCGACGGCCAGGAGCTCCTCGGCGGCGGGCTGAGCCTGCCGCCCGTGCCCGACCGGAAGCTCGCCGACGTGCTGCTGATACTCGGCGGGATCGTGATCACCGTCCAGGGCTTCGAGACGGTCCGCTACCTGACCGAGGAGTACGACCGCCGGACGCGGATCCTCGCCTGCCGCCTGTCGCAGCTCATCTCCTCCTCGGTCTACATCGGGTTCGTCGCGGTGGCGACGCCGATGATGGGCCTGGGAACGGGCGACGGCGCCGACGTGACGCTGCTCGACATCGCCGAGCGGCTTCTGCCTGTACTCGCGGTCGCAGTCGTGGTGACGGCGATCCTCAGCCAGTTCAGCGCCGCGGTCGCCGACACGATCGCCGCACACGGCAATTTGGCTCGCTACCTCCCCGGCACGATGGAAGGGCCGCTCCCCTACCTGGCCAGCGGCGTGGCGGCGATCCTCCTCGTCTGGCTGGTCCCCATCTTTACCCTGATCGTCGTCGCCTCGCGGGCCTTTGCGGCCTACTACGCGCTGCAGTGCGTGGTCGCCGTCCGCACCTCGGACGGCATCGCACCGCGGCTCGGCTTCGGCGTCATGGGCGCGATCCTGGCGGCGGTCGCCCTCCTCGCTGAGCCGGCCGGCTAACCGACGGCGCCACGAGCGCAGGGACGTGTGCGACTTGTGAGGACACATGGAGCAGTCACGTCGACCGCATGGGGGCCGAGCGGGCGCCGGGTTCAATTCTGTCTCCCGATCAGCCGGAAGGCCGCCTTGTAGGCGAACTTCTGCCTGAGAGAAGCCGGCGCTCAACCCTTCGTGGTACCACTTGGGAATGAGCGCCGAAGCAGAGCCCCGCGTGGCGGTCATCACAGGGGGGTCGTCGGGCATCGGGGAGGCGACTGCCCGAGCGCTCGCCGCCGATGGTCACCGGATTGCGCTTCTGGCCCGCCGGGTCGATCGGATCGAAAGCCTCGCCGAAGAGCTCCCCGGCGGTGCACTGGCGATTGGGGCTGACGTCACCGAGCGGGATTCGATCGTCGCGGCAGCGGAGCGGGTCAAAGCAGAGCTGGGCGGGGCCGACATCCTCGTCAACAACGCGGGCGTAATGCTGCTTGGCCCGTTCTCCTCCGAGCAGCGAGCCGACTACGAGCAGATGATCGAGACGAACCTGCTGGGTGCGATCACCACCACAGAGGTCTTTCTGGACCAGCTGCGGGACGGGGGCGGAGACCTGGTGAACATTTCCTCCGTCGCCGGCCGCACGGCTCGTGCAGGCAACGCTGTCTACGCGGCGACCAAGTGGGGTATCGGCGGCTGGTCGGAGGGGTTGCGCCTGGAGCTGCAGCCCGACGTGCGTGTGATCGTGATCGAGCCCGGTGCCGTTGCCACCGAGCTGCCCGAGCACATCACCCACGACGAGACCCGGAAAGCCGTGCAGGAGTGGGTTGGGGGGATCGCGATCGAGCCTGAGGACATCGCCGAGGTCATCGCCTTCGCCGTCTCACGGCCGCAGCGAATGACGCTGAACGAGATCCTCGTTCGGCCAACAGCGCAGGCCTGACGGGCCTACCGATCGGGGCTCACGGAGAATCCGGCATAGGCCCCTCCCGGCGGCAGGGCAACCTGGGTTCGCTTCATGGCTTGATCGGCGTCCCGCGCTCGCACCGAGACGACGAACTCATGCAGCTCGCTCGCACCGTCCCGCAGGGATGCGGTGTTGGCGTGCCTGTCGACCAGGGGGGTGATCCCCGCCGCCGAGAGCGCGCCGCGGATTCGCCTGATCATCGGTGGGCCGGTAAAGCTGACCTCAAACCTGTCCAGCTCAGTCTGTGGAAAAGCGAGCAGGCGATCGGGCTTCTCTGTCGGCAAATCAGACTGGGTCGCGCGCCCATCTTTTCTCACAGCATGACCGCCTAGGATCGCGTGTCTTCGTCGGTCTCGGCGTCGGTAACCGCCCAGCCGATGCGCTCGATCAGCTGCGCCGCGTGATGCTCGCTTTCCAAGTGCGCCGGCTGGACGTCCTCCCGGAGGGTGACTGCGCTGTTGCCCTCTGGAGTTGTCCTGCTCATAACGATGATGGTGGGCATTGCTTGCTTCCTCTCTTAGTGGGCGCGCTTCCGCGCTTCATGGGTCGCCGCCGGGGCGACGGAGTTCCGCGTCGTCGATCCCATCTGCGCGACGAAAATTGTCCCGTGGTCGTGCAGTCCTTCAGGACGGACTGCTGCTGGTCATCGACCTTCCTCCTTGCCCCTCCGTGGCAGAGCCGCACGGAGGAAGAGGAGGGACCCAGCGAGCGAGTGATGCATCGGCCTGCGATTTGAGTTGCCTGACGCCTGACGCAAGTCCGTTGCAATCACAGTACTCCTCCTCTCTGAGTTTGCGGAATGTCCGCCCAGGCTCCGGCTCCTGAGATCAGCGGTTGGCTCGCTCAGGCCTTCCGAGGGCGTCCAGGAGCTCACCGACCTCCCGCTCGCGGACAAGTGGGTGGCGAAGGGGCAGCTCGGGCTTGATCTTGTAGCGGTTGCGACGACCATGTCGCTCGCGCAGCACGTAGCCCTCCTCGACCAGCTCGGAGAGAACCTTGTGAGCGGTCCGCTCTGTGATCCCAATGGCAGCGGCAATGTCACGCAATCGGATACCGGAATCCTGAGCGATGCAGAGCAGGACGTGGGCGTGGTTGGTGAGGAAGTCCCAGTCGGGGACAATCCCGCGAGGCATTCCGTTGATCCCTTCCGATTCCGCATCAACTCTTGAATCAGATTTCATGAATTAATGATACACTTTAGCCGCCGACCCGTCCCTGGAGCCAGAGGAACCCCCGTTCCAGGCGAGAGGGAAATCAGGTAATCCAATCCCGGGAGGAAAAGCCGGTGACTATCGTCGGAATCATTGTTGTGATCATTTTGGTCTTGCTCGCGATCTATCTGTTTCAGCGAGTCCGTGGTGGCGGCGCTGCGAGGGGCTCGTGACCAAACAGACGAAAGCTGAACGCAGTGCTTCGGCAAAGAAAGCCGCAGCCACGCGAAGAAGAAACGAAGCAAAGAGCAGCGGCTCGGATTTGAAGAAGGCCGCCGGAAGTGCCGTTGGCGCCGCAAGAGATCTCGGTGGCGCTGCGGCTGAAGCCGCGAAGAGCACCGCCCAGTCGGTGTCCAAGCGGGTCCGAGTCGGTTCCTAGGCAGGAACCAAACACCCCAACAGTCGGGTCTCTATCTCTGGGTGCTGGCCAGCAGAGCCGGGTGACCTTGAAGGGCTACGACGTGGACCAGGGGGACCCTGCAGCAGCTGATTGAAAATATGTAGTCGATGGGGAAGCGTCGTCTACTCGCCGGCATCGCTCTCAGCGCGCTTTTGCTCGGCGCTGTGCAGCCGTCTGCTCCAAGTCAGGCAACCTCGAGGGCCGGCGGGCCCTCGACCTTCATCGGGATCTCCCCGCAGGCCCCGCTGCACCCCCACGATCTGCGCCTGATGCGGAGGACGGGGGTCGGCTCGCTGCGATTCCTCATCTACTGGTCCCAGTCCGAGCCTGCGCCCGGGGTCTTCGACTGGGCGGCCACAGACGATTTCCTGACATCGACCTCGCGCTACGGCTTCGAGCGCCTGCCCGTCATCTGGGGCTCGCCCGCGTGGTTGGCGCAAACGCCCCGCGAGAGCCGATGTCAGTTCACGGCCGATCGCTGCTCGGCGCTGCAGATGCCGGTCCACAGCCGTGCTCAGCGCCGAGCCTGGTCGACGTTCCTGCGGGCCCTCGTCGGGCGCTATGGCCCCTCCGGCACATTCTGGAAGCTCCATCCGGAGCTGCCAAGGGACCCGATCCGGACCTGGCAGATCTGGAACGAGGAGAACGATCACCGCTTCGCCGAGGCCTCGGTCCGCGGCTACGCCGCCCTCCTGCGAGGCACCGCGCCGGCGATCCGCTCGGTCGATCCCGACGCCCGGATCGTCCTCGGCGGCCTCTATGCGACGCCGAGGGTGAAGCCGTCCCTCGACGCGACGATCTTCCTCAGTCGCCTCTACCGACAGAGGGGGATCAGGAGCCTCTTCGATGGAGTGGGCCTTCATCCCTATGCCGCCGACCCGAGTCTGATGGCCATGGACATCAGGGCGCTGCGTGCGGTGATGAGGAGTCACGGCGATGGGCGCAGGGGCCTCTTCATCACCGAGTTCGGCTGGGGCTCGCAAACCCGGGCCGCGGGCGGCGACAAATTTGAGCGGGGCCCGGAGGCGCAGGCGAGATACGTCAAGAGCGCCTGGGAAATCCTGCTGGCAAACCGCCGGCGCTGGAATCTGCAGGCCGCCTTCTGGTTCACCTGGCGAGACATCCCGGCTGCCAGCACCCCGTGCGACTTCTGCGATTCAGCCGGGCTGCTCGGCCTCGACGGTGAGCCGAAGGCGGCCCTCCGGCGCTTCGCGCAGGTCGCGCGCCGCTGAAGAAGCCCGGCGGCTGGAGGGCCGTCGGGCTCCCGCGGGTCCAGCGAGTGAGGCGGCTCCACCACCCACCACAGCCCGAGAAGGGCGAACGCCGCCGGCGCGAGCGTCTCGTAGAACTGCTCCGCCACGCTGGAAACGTAACCTCGGCCGAGCTACTGGACGAGCCACTCCTCGAAGCTGGGGCCGGCGAGCTTGGCGACCGGGCCGGGGAGGAGGGCGCCACCGGGGTAGAGGCCTTCCGGGTCATCGGGCCACTCCCCGGCCTCGATCCGCAGTCCGTTGCCGTTCTGGGAGGCGAGAAGCCTCGCCGCGTCGATCAGCTTCTCCTCGCGGGGGCCGGCGACTTCGGCGACCGGGTTGCCGACGGGCGCGGTGTCCGCACCGTCGAGAATGTCGGCGACGGCCTCGGCGACGCTCCGGGCGGCGACGAGCTGGGTGCGCATCTCGGGCACGTAGGCGACGTCCCCCTGGCGGGTCCACTCGATCAGTTCCGCGACGAACTCGTGGAACTGGGCGGCACGGAGGATGCGGGCGGGGACGGGGCCGTCGAGGTGCACTCGCTCCTGCATCACCTTGGCGGCGTTGTAGCCGCTGTCGAAGTGGTCGGTGCCGATGATCGAGATGACGAGGATGCCCTCGACGCCCCGCTCGGCGCCGGCCTGCTGCAGATTGCGCGCCGAGGTCGTGAAGAACTCGGCTGCACCCTCGGGTGTGGGGCTGGACGCGGCGTCGACGATGAGATCGACTCCCTCGAGCGCCGCGCCGAGGCCCTCGCCGGAGATCACGTCGATCCCCTGGCTGCGCGAGATCGGCACCACCTCGTGCCCGCGCTCCCGCAGGATCTCGACGGCGTGGTGGCCGAGGCGGCCGGTCGCGCCGACTACGGCGATCTTCTTCTCCGAAGCCATGATTGCCTTCCTTTCGTCGATTACCGCTTCTAAAGATGAGACGAAATAGGGGGCGTAGATGTGACCGAATCGGGGACTCCCTGAACCACGCCGCGGAGCATTCCGTAGTCCAATTGCCTCGTCCCCTCAATGGACAAGTTCCAACCAAGGAGGCACCGAATTGACCAGGTCCACCCATGCGTTGATGCTGTTCGCCATTGCAGGCGCGCTCGCGATCGCCGGCTGTGGCGGGAGTAACGGCAATAGCACCGGCGGCGAAACCTCCAGCGGCTCATCCGGCTCCGGAATGACGGTGACGGGCACGAGCATCGAAGGCCTCGGCACGGTGCTTGTCGACTCCGAAGGATTCACCGTCTACGCCTTTGCCAAGGACAACGGCGACGTCTCGTCCTGTAATGGCGCCTGCGCCGAAAGTTGGCCGCCGGTCATCGCTCGAAGGCACGCCGACCGCCGGTGAAGGAGCGATGTCCTCACAGCTCGGCACGACCAAGCGCAAGGACGGCACCCTGCAGGCGACCTACTCCGGTCACCCGCTCTACACCTTCGTCGACGACCAGAATCCGGGCGAAGCAAACGGCAACGAATCCAATGCGTTCGGCGGCGAGTGGCAGGCGCTGGATGAATCCGGCGCGATGGTGGAGGGCCAGCCGAGCGGCGAAACGGAAACCACTGAAAGCAGCGGCGGGGGCTACGGGTACTGACGCTGCGCGCTCAGCCGAGCGTCACGTTGACCTTGGCCCCGGGCGCCAGTTTCTTGCCGGCATTCTTGCTCTGACCGATGACCCTGCCGGTCTTCGGGGTGACGGTTCCTCGCTTCGTCACCCTGCCGACCCTGCAGCCCGCCTTCTTCAGCTTCCTCTTGGCCCCCTTGAGGCTTCTGGATTTGAGTTTCGGCACGACGCAGGCCTTGTAGGCGAAGCGGTCGACGGCGACGACGGCGCTGGTGCCGGCGATGGTGGTGACCGTGATGTCGACGGTGGCCGGCTTTTCCACCGCCGGGGCGACGGCGGTGAGCTGGGTTTCGGAGTTGACCGTGAAGCTCTTCGCCGCCAAACCTCCGAAGCTGACCCCCGAGACCCCGGCGAAATCGGTGCCGGAGATCGTCACCGGCGTGCCTCCCTGAACGATCCGGATTTGGGGCCGATCAAGGTGACGGTGGGGGCGGGTTGCACTTCGGCGTTGAAGGCGAACTCGGCGCCCGTCCCTGTCGCGGTCAGCGGTTCGGTGGCGCCTTCGACCAGGATCGGCGAGATCACCGCGATCACGGAGGCGGGGTTCGGGACCGCCCCCACTATCAACCCTTTGACGACGTCGAGCCCGATCGTGTCGCCGGCGCGTATGGGCAGATTTGTGGCGAAGGTTTCGAGGCCGGGGGTGACCGCTTCGGCGGATGCACTGGTGCCGACCGCCGTGAAGGAGCTGCCGGCGGGGCGGAGGACCCGCAGGCGGAACGGTCCCCCGGTCGATTTGATCAGGTGCCAGCGCACGATGACGCCATTCACCGGAGAGGTCGCAAGCGCCCCCGGCTCGGCGATGTGGTGTTGAGCAGGGTCCCCGAGATCGCGGAAGGGGACGAGCTTCCGATCAGGCCCAGTAGCGGGTCGCCTACCGTCACCGACGCCGCATTGGCGCTCGGCGCCATCGTCAGAAGGCCGGCCAGGCAGATCGCCCCGCAGGTGAAACGCCGCATGGGCAGACCCTATCCGCCGCGCAGGTTGTCGCGCCAGGCGCGGCGCATCTTCTTGCGAAACCGCTTCGGCTTCTCGACGTAGAGGCGGTCTCCCAGGTCAAACGCCTCCCCCTCCAGCTCCCGCTGGCGCTGCGCGATCGCCGCGACCAGCGGCGCCCTGCTCACCCCCGGCAACTCGCGGAGGAGGAGATCGTCGCGGAGGACGGCGAGGTCGTGGTGGTCGCCGAGCACGTCGGCGAGGCGGTCGGCTACCTCGATGCGGTTGCGGAGCTTCTTCGGAGTCGCGACCTCGAGGATCCTCAGCTGGTACCAGAGGTCCTTGACTCGCTTGCGCCACTCGTGGACGTTGGCGTGGCTCGGCTCGGCGGCGGTGCGCCGCATCTGCTTGCGGCCCCGCCGGTAGGCGCGCTCGATTCCGGGCCTGACGAGCTTCCAGGATTCCCGCTCGAGCGGCCAGGAGCCGACCCGCGCGCGACCCGCCTCGATCAGCTCCATCGCTTCGCCGAGGACGGTCGACCCGGCGCCGTCGCGGGTTGCCGCCACCGCTAGGTCGCGCTCCTCGCGCAGGCTGTCGATCCATTCGTCGGCGGCGCCCCGGGGAAGAGCTCCCTCGCAGCGCTCGCAGATGTCCTCCAGCGTCTCGACCTTGACCTCGGCGTCGCGGCTGGTGGAGAGCAGCCGGCCGGCATCTCGGTAGTTGCCGTTTTCGGCCCGGTAGAGATCGCCGCCGAGTTCATGTCGCAGCAGCCTCAGCTCCGATCGGAGCTTCTTCAGATCCTTCCTGACGCCGTGCACGCCGGATATGAGGTCCTCCGCCTCCTGCGCCTCGGCCAGTCTTTCGAGGGCCTTGTCGATGCGGCCGGTGGCGATCCGCCGCATCCCGCTGGCGGGCTCTCCTCGATCTTCAGCCGATAGGCCCGGTCCTTCGGCCGGCCGTGCATGGCGAGCTCCCGATTGGCGTAGCGATGGTCGGCGGTCAGCTCACGCCCGAACCACTTCGGCGCCCGGAAGCCGTCGCTGTCTTCCCCTGAGGAGAACTCGACCTCGGCGACCACCAGGCCCTCGAGGTCACCGGCGTAGACGTCGACCTCGGCACAATGCCCGTCCTCGAGTGGGACACGGAAGCGGCGCTTCGCGATTCGCCTCGACTCGGTCAGCTTCCAGACCCTGTCGAACGCCCCCGACTCGAGCGGGACCTCGATCTCCTCGCGCGTCTCGCCGCGGCCCCTCTTGGCGGTGATCAGACGCTCGTCGTCGATTCGGCGCAATCGAACCTCGACACTCTCATCGACCGCCAGGTAGCCCTGCGAGATACGCCGGGATCGAGCCTCGTCGAGCTCCGGGAGGATCCGGTCGACGAGGAACTTCCGCTCGATCTCCTGCATTCCCTCAGGGTCTCAGAGCAGACCGGGAATCAGCGCGCTGACCTGAGACCTGTAGGAGGTGTACTCGGCCGGGAAGTGCTGGGTCATCAGTGCCTCCTCCTGACGGAGCTTGAGCCAGACACCGAGCAGGATCAGCGGCAGCCCGATCAGAGCTCCGAGGGTGCCGACCGCCATCGCCGAGCCCAGGACCATCATCAGGATCGCGCTGTAGATCGGGTGGCGGACGTGGCCGTACGGGCCGTGGCGGATCAGCTCATGGTTCTCCTTGAAGGTCACGATCCCGCTCCAATTGCGCCCCAGGGTGACCCGGGCCCACAGAGCCAATGCCAGGCCCCCGGCCGTGATCGCGAGGGCGACGACCAGGAACGGCACGTCATGTGGAAGGACCCGGTCGCCGAGAGCCCCGGGGCCCGAGCTCCCCTTCACCAGGAGCCAAGCGCCGGCGAAGATCGGAATCGAGTGCTCGAGCCGCGAGGACATGTTCTGCCTCTCGACGGTCCGCTTCGTCCCGAGGGCCTGAAGCGCCCAGAACAGGGCGAAGACGACCCAGCACCCGACGATCGCATCCTGAGCCAACTGCATGGCTGAATCTTGGCAATCTCGGTCAGTCGACCGCCAAGTCGGGCTCCGGCCCGGACGCCTCGCCGCCGCGATCGGCGGTTGGTCTTCTCACTCGTGCGGGAACCGGATCGGCCGGTGAAAGCCGCAGAGGTCCGGGCCGAAGCCATCCGTGGAAACGCGCATCCCTTCGGTGGTAGCGTAGCCAGAGGTCGTTCAAAACCAACCCCAAGGGGGTCTGCGATGGCTGAAGCACTGAAGGGGGCCTGTCTGTGTGGCGGCGTCGAGTATGAGGTTGAGGATCCCGAGTCACTGGGTGTATGCCATTGCACTCGCTGCCAACGATGGACGGGCTCGAGTCTTGCTGCGGTGGTCGTGGACCCGACGAATTTCGAGATCACCAAAGGCGCGGACCTGGTCGGGCGCTATGAGAGTGAGCTGGCCCCCCGCCATTTCTGCAGCAACTGTGGGTCCAGCCTCTACGACGACCTCGGCGAGAAATATTTCGTCGCCGCCGGGCTGATGCGCGACCTCAAGCTCGAGCCGAGCTTTCACATGCAGGTCGCCTACAAAGCCGACTGGGACCAGATCGGCGGAGACGCGCCGCAGTTCCCCGAGAACCCGCCGGGCTGATCCCGGGCTCTAGGCGCGCAAACCGCTCGCCCAGCGGTGCAGCGGCCTGCCCATCAACCCGAGGAGGATGCCTGCGCCAATCACGAACCCGGCGATGAGCAATAGAGCCGCGCCCGGTCCGCCGCCGTCGGAATGGTGGCCACCGGCGACGCTTGCATCGGGGCGGATGTCCCCTCCCCGCCGTGGCATCGGCTCCACGGCGCCGACTCGCTGATCGCGTCGGGCTTGACCCTGCGGGGCCGCCCCACCCGACGGGCCTGAGGCCGTACCGGCGGTCGCCTGGGATTCACCATCCGTGGGTCCTCGGCCCAGCACCTCGGTCCGGTGGGTGACGCAGCGGGCGACGGGGCCGGACGGGGTCTGCGCCACCCCGTACTTGACGCACTTGCGCTTCGCCACAGGGGGCGCGCTGCTCGGGGCCCCGGGTTGAGCGTGCGCGGGAGTCGGCGTTACCGCGAACATCCAGACAGCGGCGAGGACTCCAAGACGCCACGGCATGAAGCCGGGCCGGGCCTGTATGTCCTCGGGTTGCATGATCGCCTCGCTCAGCAGTATGTCGTCACGATCGTGCCCCGGCCGCGGTGCCCGGGTGCCGGGCCGTAGCCGGGTTCGGTCGCGACCACCACGATGCTCGTCGTGTCGCCGGAGACAGTGCTGCCGGACTTCTGCACCGAGCTAGTGACGAGGACACCCATGAAGGAGGGGACCGTCGAGGGTAGCGAGGAGCTGTTGCCGGGCCTTGTTGACCAGGGCCCCGCGCAGGCGGCCGGGGGGGTGCTCGTCGGGAGCGTCACATCTGACGCGAAGCCCTTGAATGCCGCGGGCGCGCCGCCACCCGAGAGTCTGTTGTCGGACGCCCAGTCAGGTCCCCGCCAGGTCGTGGGCGTAGTCGGGCCGGCGGTGCCGGCAGTGTTGTCGCCGAGTGTGAAGGCGCCGTGATCCGGGAAGGCGAAAACGATCGCGGTATTGGTGTTGTCTTCCGAGGGCAGGTAGTAGGCGTCTCCGGCAAAGCTCGCGACCAGTGGCTGCGATCCCAGCGGGCCGCTGTAGATCACCGTGCAGCTCGCCACGCCGGCGGCGTCGGTGGTTCCGTCGCAGCTCTGTGCACCGAGGCTCAGGGTCATGGTGCGACCTTCGATCGGGACGACTCCGTCCTCAAGCAGCTTCCCTTCGAGGGTGACTCCCGAGCCTCCACTGAGGATGACCGTCGGGCCCGTGTAGGTCGTCGTCGTCTCCTCCTTGGTGATCTCGAACGGCTGGGTGCCATTGCTCGAGATGTAGTCGACGTCTGGCCCGAAGGATGCCTCGATTTTGTACGGCCCCGGAACCTGGGTGGGGGTGATCGGGCAGGATGCGTTGCCGAAGGCGTCGGTGGTCGCGCTGCAGGTATCGCCGACCCCGAGGGTGAAGTTGATCGTCTTGCCGGCGATCGGTTTACCTCCGTCAGGGTCCAACAGGCTCGCTGACGCCGTGAATTCATCGTGGTAGTCGCTGGTCAGGGCCCCGGTGTAGGCGACCTGGCTCTCCTCTTTTTCGATCGTGAAGGGAGTGCTCGCCGTGGCCGAGGCGTAGGCGGTATCTCCGGTGAAGGACGCGCTCAGGGTGTAGGCGCCGGGATGCTGTTCGATGGTCAGGCTGCACGATGCGTGCCCGCTCGCGTCGGTGGTGCCGACGCAGCTCTGGGTGCCGATCGACAGCAGCACCGGCTGTTGCGGGACGGGCGCGCCGCTGCCGCTGACCGTGAGGTCGGCAACCAACGAGACCGGGTCGTTGAAGTCGCCGTCGGACGGGCCCAGGTTCCCGAGGCTCGCTTCGATCTTGCGCGAGCCCAGGGTCACCTGTGCGGTGCGGGTACCGGAGTCGATCGCGTTCACCGCGACATATGTCTTGTTGCCCGAGTCCACGTACTCGTCCCCCGCGGTCAGCAGCCCACCATGGCCCTGCGGGGTCTGGTCGACCCAGTAGGAACGCGAGTCTTCGCCGAACAGGTGGAGGAAGACGCCGCTGCTGGCAAACCCGCGGTCCCAGCCCGCCTTTTCGCGGTACTCGACCGAGTAATACCTGCTCGTCGTGCAGCTGAATTCGGTTCCGCTGCAGGTCGGGGGATTGGTCGGCGCCACGCCACCGGGCGATTCGTTCTGGACCGTGACCGCCGCCGGGACCCGAGCCTCCAGAAACTCGGACCCGGGCGCGGTCAGGGCGTTGGGGTCGCCGAGGGAGTGAAGTCGAATCGTTTCCTGTTTGGAGACCGTGTTGTCGAAGGCGTCATGCCGTGGGCCAGGGATCCAGCCCTGGGCGTCGAGGTTGATCGCGTCGAGCCCCGGTCCCTTCGACCCCGCCGCCGCTCCGAGGACCGAGCTGTAGAGCCCGGTCCCGCCGAAGTCCATGCCCGAGCCGGGAGCGAAGTTGCCGCTGGAGGGATTGGCGCTGAACGCCTGGTCGCAGGTGTACACACTCATCAGGTCGTAGCAGTCGTTGTAGTCCTGGGTGGACAGCGAGAGGCGCCGGCTGTGGTTGTAACCATGGCCGTGTCCCATCTCGTGAGACGCGCCCTCGACGTCGATCTCATGGGGCAGGATGATCGTCGCGATCGTGTAGCTGCCGCCCTGGATCGGGATGCCCCCGAGCTGTCCGGCGCCGACCCCGCCGAGGTCACCGGGGACGCCGATGTTGCTGCCGGCGGTGTGTTCCTTCGCGGTCGTTCCTTCCTGAGCCCTTTCGATCGTCACTTCGTTGCCGCTGATCGCGGTCACGTTGACGATCTCGGCGTTGCCCCCTTCACCGATCCCCATCAGGAACGGGGAGCTTCCGTCAGGGAAGTTTTCCATCGTCGACAGCTTCGCCGTGGTGGCGCCGGCGCCGATCGTTTCGGCCAGGGTCGAGCGCGCCTCGGGGAAGATCGCGACCACACCCCAGTAGCTGGACCAGGTGATCCCGCTGGCACCGTCGGCGCACGCCAGAATCTGGTCCTCCCTGCGAAAGGCCGGGCCGAACCCACCTTTCGTAAATGGTTTTTCGAGCTTGATCCATTCACCGCGGGTGAGCGGTGCGCTGGTTTCGGGGTCCTTGGCAGTGGCCCAATTCGTGACGGTCGTCCCTGAGATGCTCATCTGGCCGAACGAGACGTCATGCCAGTAATCGAGCTCCCCGAGCTTCCCCGCGCCGGCGTCGGAGAAAAGTTCTTCGAAGTACGCCTTCGATTGGGGTTCCGCGGTCTGGTCGGAGAAGTTGCACAGCACCACCACCCAGGGATGGGTGCCGGTTCCGACTGTGGACGCCGCTCGCACCGTCGGTGCCGCCGCCAGCACGCAGAGGATCGCGATCGTCGCGAATGCGCCCAGGGCACTCCGCTTCCGACTGGTCATTTGTGCACCTCCAGGTGGCGAGGAACCCACGTGTGCGTCCGACCTAAGTCGAGGCGTTCGATTTGGTCAAGGATCCTCGACGGATGGTTGACACTCACTTTCCCGAGTGAGAGGCTCGGCGAGAAAGGGAGGACTGAAGATGGACATCGCCTCCCTCTGCAGAGCTCCTCCACGAAACCTCTGAGCGCCATGGCTCCTTCGAGGCCGTCGCTCCACCGCATGACTGGTGGGACTGGTACGCGGCCTATATGGACGCGCGCCAGGGCGGAAGCAGCCCGGACGATGCCTCCACCGCCGCCAATCGCTACATGGCGGACGTCAAGGGGGTCGTCGTTCCGCCGTCCTGACGGTCGTTCAGTTGGCCATCGGCGGCTGGCCGGCGGACGCGCCGGTCGCTTTTGCCATCTCGCCGCGGAGCGCTTTCAGTGCCGCGACGTAGATCTCGGAGAAAGTCGGGAACGGCTGGATCGTGTCGCCGAGGACATCGAGCGGAACATGGGCGCGGATCGCCAGGGTGGCCTGCTGGAGCCACTCGCCGGCCTCTGGGCCGAGGGCATAGGCGCCGGTCAGCCGCTCGCCGTCGCTGAGCAGTGTCAGGAACCCGACTTCGTCGGCGTAGGCGCGGGTGTAGGTGGCGGTCTTGGCCACCTCGGTGACCGGGACCATGGCGCTGAAGCGGCCGGCCGAGGCGCCGACCGAGGCGGCCTGGGGGTCCGTGTAGACGACCCGAGGAACCGCCTCGTAGTTGGCCTTTCGCGGATCGCCGAGGATGTTGGCGGCAACCACATCGCCCTGGTACTTGCCGACGTGGGTCAGCGGCCAGAGGCCGTTGACGTCCCCGATCGCCCACACCCCCTCCGCCGCCCGCAGGTGGGCGTCTACCGGGACCCCGTGGGCGTCGGGCTCGATGCCGACGCTCTCGAGCCCGATACCGCGCACCCGCGGCCGGCGGCCGGTGGCGACGAGCAGGCGGTCGCCGCGCAGTTCTCGGCCGTCGTCGAGCTCGAGGACGTACTCGTCGCCGTCGCGGCGGGCGGAGCTCGCGTTTGCGGAGAGGACGAGCTCGACATCGTCGCGGCGCAGAACCTCGCCGAGCGCCTCGCCCAGCGGCGCCGGCTCCCGCGCGAGGACGTGCTCGGACATGTCGATGACCACGGCCTCGCCCCCGAGGCGGCGAACCGCCTGGGCCATCTCGACCCCGACCGGCCCGCCGCCGAGGATCAGGAGGCGGCGCGGAATCGCCGTCATCGCCGTCACCTCGCGATTGCTCCAGACGCCGTCGAGCTCCTGCAGGCCCGGTACCGGCGGCGTGAACGGGTCGGCGCCGTTGGCGAGGACGATGTGGTCGGCCGTGTGCTGGACGCCGTCGACCTCGACCACCCCGGGCCCGGCGAGTCGCCCGCTCCCGCGGATCAGATCAATTTTGTTGTCGGCCAGCCATCGCTCCTGTCCGGCGTCGGTGTGGTCGGAGACCATGAAGTCGCGCCAGGCGAGAGCGGCATCGACATCGACCTCGGCGCTGGCGGCGGCATTGCGCGCTGCGTTGACCGCCTCGCCGGGGCGCAGGAGCGTCTTCGACGGGATGCAGGCCCAGTAGGAGCACTCCCCGCCGACGAGCTCGCGCTCGACGACGGCGACGCGCAGGCCACCCTCCGCCAGGGCGCCCGCGCAGTGCTCGCCCGGTGAGCCGCCGCCGAGGACGATGACGTCGTAATCGCTGTCCGCCATCAGCGACCCGGCAGCCGAGTTCTGATCTCCTGCATCAGCCAGCCGTTGCCGTCCGGATCGCTGAAGGCGGCGAACGACCCGTAGTCGGCGTGCTCCGGGGCGGGGCCGTACACCCGCCCCTCCTCACCGGCGTGATGGAATATCCCGGTCTCGTCGTGGAAGACCTCGCTGACCTCTATCCCGCGGGCGATCAGGTCGGCGCGGGCCTCGTCGATGTCGTAGACCGAGAGCTGCAGTCCCTGGCATGTGCCCGGGGAAACCGATGTCACCCCTTCGCCGAAGATGATCGAGCAACCGGATCCGGGAGGGGTCATCTGTACGACCTTGTAGCCGTCCTCGACCGTCAGGTCAGCATCCTGGCGCCACCCCAGCTTCTCGTAGAAGGCCTTCGCCCGATCGACGTCGGAGACCGGCAGGACGACTACCTCGAGCTTCATCTCTCCGGGGTCCACCGGCGGGGTCCCCGCCGCGCTGTCGCTGCTGGTGTCGGCGCTGCTCATCTCAGCCCTCCATTGGTCGCTGGCGATGCACTTTCGCCCAGTCGCCCGATAGCTGTCAAGTTAGTGGAGTCATGACCGGCCCGCCCCTGATCGAGTTCCCCGCCGACGACCCGGATCGGGCGCTTCGCTTCTGGCGCGGATTGCTGGGTTTGGAGCTCGCGCCTCGCGCCGCCGCCGCCGGAGAGGGCTGGGAAGCCGAGGAGGGCGGCCTGCGGCTCGGCGTCCACCGGCGCGGCACCGGGCCCGGCGACACCGGCTCGCTTCCCTATCTCACCGTCGAGGACATGGCGACCGCCCTCGAGCGCGTCCGCGAGCTCGGCGGATCGATCGTCCATCCGGGTGAGCGCTGGGCGATCTGCCGGGACTCCGAGGGGAGCCCGTTCGCCCTCGCCGCCGCGACCCAGTAGAACGCGGGTATGGTCGGTAGATGGGCCTTCGCTGCGAATCGCGCCCGACGGTCCCCGAGGGCCCATACCTGGTCGCGGGGCTGGGCCAGGCCGGTTGTTCCGCCGTCGAGGCGCTGCGCCTCCGCCAGGGAAGCGAGGGGATTCTCGCCTCCGATCACCACCCGCCCGGAATTCCCAAACGGGTCCGCCGCGCCCTTGAGGACGCTGGCATCCGAGTCCACCTCGGAGCCCAGGACGAGCTGCTCGACCTGCCGCCGGCGCCACGCACGTTGATCAAGAGCCCCGGCATGCCCGGCGACACTCCGCTGATTCAGCGAGCCAGGGAGAGGGGCCTCGAAGTATTCGACGAGGTCGAGCTCGGATGGCGGATGGGGACGGCGCCGATTGTCGCCGTGACCGGGACCAACGGCAAGACGACCACGGCGACCTTCGCGGCCGCGGTCCTGGCCAGGTCCGGGCTCGAATCGAAGCTGGCCGGCAACGCCGACACCGCCCCGCCGCTAACGGCCGTGACCGGCAACCCGGACGCCGAACCCGATCTGATCGTCTGCGAGATCTCGAGCTTCCAGCTCGAATCCTGTCCCGCCCTGATGCCCGAGGTCGCGGTTTTCACCAATCTCAGCCACGACCATCTCCCGCGGCACGGGACGATGCGCCGCTACGGCGAGGTCAAGCGGAGCCTGTTCATCAAAAACGGGGCCGCCGTTCCCCTGGCCGTCATCGACACGATCGACGAGTTCGGGCAGGAGCTCGCCGGCGAAATCGAGCGGGCCGGCGGGAGGGTGTTCCGGGTCGGCCTCGGGCCTGAAGCGGCGTACCGGATCAGGGGCGCGAGCTGGGACCTGAGGCGCGCCGAGCTCGAGCTCGAGACACCGAGCGGCCCGCTCAAGCTGGAGACGAGACTGCCGGGCTACTACAACGCCCGCAATGTCGCCGCGGTCGTCGCCCTCGCCGATGCGCTCGAGGTCGAACGATCGGTGCTGAGCGAAGTGCTCGCCACGCACCCCGGCGCACCGGCTCGCTTCGAGCACATCGATTGCGGCCTTCAGTGTGACCTGATCCTCGATACCGCGTCCTCGCCGGCGGCGGTCGAGCAGTTCCTCACCGCGGTGCGGGCGGGAATGGATCCAGAGGCCCGTCTGCACGCGGTGCTGGGAATCATGGGGGCGCCCGACCCGGCCCACCGACGTGCACTCGGCCGCGTCGCGAGGTCGCTGTCCGACCGGTTGGTCCTCACCGCCGGGAGCTTCCGCCGCAACCCGCCGCTCGGGCCGCTCGAGGGATTGGTCGCGGGCGCGAGATGCGATCGACGGCGCCGACCTCGAGGTGATCGGCGACCGCGAGGAGGCGCTCGCGGACGCGGTCCGTTCCGCCAGGCCCGGCGACGTGGTCGCGGTCATGGGCCGGGGCAACGTCATCGAGTCGATCCACGGCGTGAAGGCCGAGGATCGCGAGACGCTACGGCGGATCGCCCGGGAGGACCTGAGCGCCGGACCAGAAGGGGCGGGCGAGGCCCCGGAGCGCGAACTCGGACTGAAGCTCGAGTAGCGCCGAATAGGTGGGAAGGACGATCAACCGCTCGCCGGCTTCCGAGATCCCGCGATCGAGCGCGCTTGCGATCCCGGTGTCGACGGCGATCTGCGAGACGGGCCAACCCGCGTACTTGAGTCGCAGCGCCAGCTCGGCGGCCCGGTTGCCGGTGCAGACCACCCGGCCGACCCGGCGCTGAAGCGCCTCGAAGTCGGCGTCCCAGATCCAGGAGACGTCGCGCCCGTCGGCCCAGCCGTCGTTGAGCGCGATCAGGAGGTCGATGGTCGGGGCGGCGTCCCTACCCAACGTCCGCAGCAGCTCGTTCGCGCCCGCCGGGTTCTTCATCAGCAGAACCAGCAGGTCCGTGGTGCCGGCTCGAAGGCGCTGGCCGCGGCCGAAGACGGGGGAGAACGCCGACAGGGCACGCGAGATCGCCGAGGGATCGACCCCGAGCGCGAGAGCCGTGGCGATCGCCGCCAGCGCGTTGTAGACGTTGTAAAGCCCGGGCAGGCCCAGATCGATCTCGAACCGGCCCGCGATCCCGTCGATCGAGAAGCTGGAAGCCGAGATTCCGTCGAGGCTGACGCGAGCGGCGAAGACATCGGGCTCGGGCCTACCGGCGCCGCAGGACTCGCAGCGGTGGTGCCCCAGGTGGCTCAGGAGGCGGATATCGAATTCGAGCGGCTCCTCGCAGCCGCTGCAGCGGATCGAGTCGACCGCGTGCTCGGTCTCCGGCAGATCCAGAGCGCGATCCTCGACCCCGAAGAACAGAGGTGGCGGGGAGGCGCTCCCGTCGCCGTTCCGCCGCAGGCCGGCGATGACCGCATCGTCGGCGTTGAGGACGAGTCGGGCCCGGAGCACGCCGGACGCCATCCGATTCCAGGATTCGGCCAGAGAATCGAGCTCCCCGTACCCGTCGAGTCGGTCCCGGAAGAGGTTCCCGAGCACGATAGCCCCGGGGGAGAGCTCCGCCGCCGCGACCGGCAGCCACGCCTCGTCGACCTCGAAGACGCCGATCTCCCCCGGCTCCTCGAGGAGGGCCGTGACGACCCCCGCCGGCATGTTCGCCCCGGCTCGGTTGTGGGTCACCGTTCGGCCGTCCTCGCGAAGGATGGCGGCGATCATCGACGCCGTGGTGGTCTTCCCATTGGTGGCGGAAACCAGGACGCAGGGCTGCGGAAATCGCCGAGAGAGGACCCGCAGCGCGTCGGGCGCATGCCGGAGGACAACTTCGCCGGGAGAGTGGGTCCCGCCGCCACCGCGCGCGAGGGACTCCTGGCGGGCCTCCTCGGCGAGGGCCCGCACTCCCATCGGCAGATCCGTCGGCGCCGATGGCGGGACGTCTTCGGAGGGGCCGATCCGCCGGGCGATGTCCGAGAGAGCCATGACCCGGTCATCGAACGGGGGAAACTCCCACGCACGTCGCAGCAATCGGTCGCGATCCTCGGAGTTCATACGTGGGGGAGACTTACGCCGATGAACATACTGCCGGACCACACTCCGCAATGCACGTTCTGATCACACTCTCCCGATTTATGCTCGGCGGGACCGAGACCTACACGGTCACCGTCGCCGAGCAATTGGAGCGCCTCGGGCATACGGTGACGATCCATGCGGGGGAGGCCAGCGATCACGGCAAGGATCTGGCGGCCTCGCGCGGGGTGCGGTTGAAGGTCGGGGAACTCGCGGCGCTGAACGGTGTCGACGCCGTCCTTGCTCAGGACACAGAGAGCGCGTACCTGCTCGCCGGCCGGCGGCCCGGGCTCCGACAGGTATTTGCGACCCATGGCTTCGCGGCCTCCGAGCAGCCGCCCGGCCAGCTCGATCCGCCTCCGCCCGTCGTCGTGCTGAACGATCGAGTCGCGCGCAGGATCGCTGCGCTCGGCTCGCGTCCCGATGTCATACGGCTGCGGCAGCCGATCGACATCGAACGCTTCCGCCCGCGTGGGGCGGCCCGGCGCCGAGCGCGCCGGGTGCTACTGCTCAGCAACTACCTCAAAGGCGCGCCCCTCCGCATGCTCGAGGACGTGTGCGGCGATCTTGGCCTCGAGTTGGTCAGGCTCGGAGCCTCGGGAACGCCGACCCTCGAGCCGCAGGGGGAGATGGCCGATGCGGACATCGTCGTCGGCTACGGGCGCTCGGTGCTCGAGGCGATGGCGCTGGGCCGGGCGGCTTACGTCTGGGACTACGCCGGGGGCGACGGCTGGGTGACCCCGGAGACCTACCCGACCCTCGAGGCCGACGGCTTTGCCGGCGCCGCCACCGACCCGA
The DNA here is from genome assembly GCA_963805455.1 of uncultured Solirubrobacterales bacterium. Taxonomy (GTDB): domain Bacteria; phylum Actinomycetota; class Thermoleophilia; order Solirubrobacterales; family 70-9; genus VRUE01. Next base: position 161,857 of record CAWDUJ010000002.1, on the reverse strand, counting down.
TCATCGACGCCGATCGCATGCGTGCCGATTTTTCCGCCTACGGGCCCGAGCTCGGCGCCTTCGGCTTCGACCTGGTCCGCAAGCATCACTCTGCCCACGAGCATGCGGAGCTACTGGTGGACCTGCTCGACGGCGCCAGCGTCTCGACCGCATCCGACGACGTTCTCGAGACCGTGGCCCGGCTGGTGCGGCTGGAGGCACGCTCCGCGATCCGCACCTACCGACTCGAAGCCGAAATCGGGCAGATGTGGGAAGAGGTGCAGGCCGCGCGGGACCGAGCCGACGTGGCGGAGGCGAAGGTCCGCGTCATCGAGGAGTCCAGGTCCTGGAGGTTCGCGGCCCCGCTCCGGCGCCTGGCGGCGAGCGTCCGCCGTCGCGGTTTGGAATAGGATCTTCGACTTCGGTGCTCCGATGAAGAAGCTCTCAGTCACCTCCCTCGTCCTGGTGCTGCTCGCGCTCGTCGCCGGCTGCGGCAGTTCCGACAGCGGTTCGACCGGTTCGACCGGCGCGACCGCGTCGAACTGCGAACCCGCCGAACTCGCGACGAAGACGGAAGGGAAGCTCACGGTCGCGACCGACAAGCCCGCCTACCCGCCCTACTTCGAAGACGACGACCCGACCAACGGCGAAGGGTTCGAGAGCGCCGTCGCCTACGCGATCGCGGCGAACCTCGGCTTCTCGAAAGCCAATGTGGATTGGACCGTCGTCCCGTTCAATTCCTCCTACGCGCCGGGGCCGAAAGACTTCGATTTCGACGTCAACCAGATCTCGATCACCCCGACCCGCGAAAAGGCGGTCGACTTCTCGGCGCCCTACTACACGGCGAACCAGGCGGTCGTCGCGCTCAAGGACTCCGATGCAGCCAAGGCGACCTCTCTGGAAGACCTGAAGTCGGCGAAGATCGGCGTCCAGATCGGCACCACCAGCCTCGACGGCGTCGAAGAAAAGATCGAACCCGACGAAAAGCCGCAGGTCTTCAACAGCTCCAACGACGTCGTCACCGCGCTCAAGAACGAACAGATCGACGCCGTCGTCGTCGACCTGCCGACGGCGCTCTACCTGACCGCGGCTCAGGTTCCGGCCGCGAAGGTGGTCGGTCAGTTCAGCGTCCCCGGCGGCGACCAGTGGGGCGCCCTGTTGGAAAAGGAATCGGAACTGACTTCGTGCATCTCGCAGGCGGTCGAAGAGCTAGAAGAATCAGGTGAACTCGAAGAAATCACCCAGCGCTGGATGAGCAAGGCCGCCGGCGCGCCTGAACTGAGCTGACGCCACCCGAACTGGCCGTCCCCGGCCGCGTTCACAATGGCGCCGGTTGACCGGGACTGCCGTCATCAGCGACCGCCGCCTCGCCAGGCAGGCTGCCAAACGCCGCCGGCAGAGACGGGGCCAGGCGATCGCGGCCGCCTCCAGCATCGTCGTCATCGGGGGCCTCGCGATCTGGGTCCTGACCAGTCCGGGCTGGCCGGTGGTGCGGGAAAGCTTCTTCTCGTGGTCGGTCTTCAAGGACTCATTCCCGGAAGTCCTCAAGGGCTTCTGGCTCGACGTGAAGATCTTCGTCATCGTCGAGATCGCGGTCCTCATCTTCGGACTCGTGATCGCGCTGATCCGGACCAGCGCCGGCGCTGCGCTGTTCCCGGTCCGGCTCCTGGCGACGGTCTATGTCGACCTCTTCCGCGGTGTCCCGACTCTCCTGCTCGTCTACCTGATCGGGTTCGGGATCCCGGCCCTGCGGCTGACCGGCCTGCCGACAGATCCAGTCGTCCTCGGTGGGATCGCCCTCGGCCTCTCCTACGGCGCCTACGTCGCCGAGGTCTACCGCGCCGGGATCGGCTCGATCCATCGCGGCCAGCGGGACGCGGCGCTGGCGGTAGGGCTGACCGAGGCCCAGGCTCTGCGCCACGTGATCCTGCCCCAGGCGGTGCGCAGAGTCGCGCCGCCGCTCCTCAACGACTTCCTCGCCCTCCAGAAGGACGTCGTCCTGGTCTCGATTCTCGGTCCGCAGGAGGCGTTCCGGATCGCCCAGATCATCCAGGGAGAGACCTTCAACTACACGCCGCTGATCGCCGCGGCATGCCTCTTCCTGCTGATCACGATCCCGCTCGCCCGGCTCGTTGATCGCATGGGCGGCCCGAGTGGAGGCGTTCGATGAGCGCGGGGGCCCCGGTGCTCGAGGTCCGTGGTGTGACCAAGGCGTTCGGAGATCGCGAGGTGCTGCGCGGCGTCGATCTCACCGTCAGCGAGCATCAGGCGGTTGCGCTGATCGGAGCCTCGGGATCCGGCAAGTCGACCCTCCTGCGCTGCATCGACCTGCTGGAGGAGATCGACGACGGCGACGTCTTCCTCGACGGCGAGGTGGTCACCGACCCCTCGGTCGAACCGGTGCCGGTCCGGCGCCGCCTCGGCCTCGTGTTCCAGGCGTTCAACCTCTTCCCCCATCTGACCGTGCTTCAAAACGTGGTGCTGGGCGAGATGAGGGCGATGGGCGCCTCGCGCAGCGAGGCCGAGGACCACGGCCGCGCCCTGCTCGGTCGGTTCGGGCTCGAGGGCCGCGAGAACGACCGGCCCGACGACCTCTCCGGCGGCCAGCAGCAGCGGGTCGCGATCGCCCGAGCGTTCGCCGGGCGGCCCCGCGCTCTCCTGCTCGACGAGGTGACGAGCGCGCTCGACCCGGAGCTGGTCGGCGAGGTCCTCGAAGCGGTGCGCGATCTCAAGGCGGAGGGGATGACGATGGTGATCGCCACCCACGAGATGGGATTCGCCCGCGAGGTTGCCGATGAGGTTGCGTTCCTCCACGACGGGCAGATCGTCGAGTCGGGCCCGCCCGACCGGGTCCTGACCGCTCCGGAGCGGGAGGAGACGAGGCGATTCCTGGCGCGGCTGCTCGCCGGCCGGGTCTGATCCCCCTGTGGCTATCTTGGGTGGATCGCCCGTAAGCCGAAGGTAAGCGCCGGAGTCCTCCTCCACCGTGTCGCAGACGGTCCCGAAGTGCTGCTGGTCCATCCCGGCGGTCCGTTCTGGGCCCAGCGCGACCTCGGCGCCTGGTCGATCCCCAAGGGCGGCGCCGAGGAGGACGAGGACCTGCGCGTCTGCGCGCTGCGCGAGATGAGGGAGGAGCTCGGGCCCGCACCCGAGGTGAAGCCCGAGGAGATGGTCGAGCTCGGGTCGGTGCGCCAGAAGGGCGGCAAGGTCGTCCACGCCTGGGCCGTCGAGGGCGATTTCGACCCGGCCGCGCTCGACAGCGAAACGTTCAGCATCGAGTGGCCGCCGCGCTCCGGGAACGAGCGGAAGTTCCCGGAGGTCGATCGCGCCGAGTGGCTCGATCCCGATCGGGCCCGCGAAAAGCTGATCGAGGCCCAGACGGCGTTCGTCGACCGCCTGCTCGAGCACCTGGGATACTCGGATCGATGAGCGAAAACGGCTCCCGCGAAGAGGGCTCGGAGAGCAGGCCACAGCCGCTTTCGGTGCGCCTGCTCGGGGCCGGCGTCCGCGGCGTCCGCGAAGTCGGGAAGGCGACCGGCGTCGATCGCGCGGTCCAGGCTGCAGCCGAGGAGGCGATGGTCGCGGCGGTCGAGAGCGAGGCCGTCGAACGGGCCCTGGTCAGGGTGCTCAAAGGCCCGGTCGTCGAGGAGGCGGTCAATGGGGCACTCGAGAGCGATGCGGTGAAACGGGCGCTGATCGAGGCGCTCGACAGCGAGCTCGTCGACGAGGTCTGGCTGCGGCTGCTGGCCAGCGATGAGACGCAGCGACTGGTCGAGCGGATCGCCGAGGCTCCCGAGATCCGGGCCGCGATCAGCGCTCAGAGCGTCGGATTCGTCGAAGACATCGGCCACTCGATCGGCGACGGGACCGAGCGCCTCGACTCGATCGTCGAGCGGATCGCGAGGAAGGTCTTCTTTCGTAAGCAGCGCACCGAGCCGACCGAGCGGGTCGGCGCAGTCAGCCGGGCGCTCGCCCTCGGCCTCGACATCCTGATCGTCAACCTCGGCTTCTCCGGCATCGCCGCAGTCGCGGCCCTGGTCGTCTCCGCCTTCACGGGCGGCAACGGTGTCTCCGACCTCGCCCTGGTGTTCGGGAGCAGCGTCTGGCTGCTGCTGGGCGGCATCTATCTGGTCGGGTTCTGGTCGCTGGCCGGCCAGACCCTCGGCATGCGCTTCCTCGGGATAAGGCTCGCGGTCGTGGGCCACGGGCTGCCTCCACGACAATCAATCCGGCGGCTGCTCGGCCTCGGCCTCGGCTTCCTCACCTTCGGCCTCGGCTTCCTCGGGATCCTCTTCAACGACCGCAGGCGCGGCTGGCAGGACAGGATGGCCGGGGTCGACGTCATATACGAGCCGCGCGTGGCGGCGCCCTGGTCACGCCTCCATGTGACCAGTCCGGACGCCGGAGAGGCCCCTGACGCGGCGAAGGCCCCGGATTCCCGGGGCCTTCGGCCACATCAGGTTGCCGGTCCCTGACTAGGTGCTGGGCGCCCCTTCGGGGCCCTCGGCCAGCTTGTAGACGATGATGATCGCGAGGGCGAACAGCGCCAGCGACCAGAACGGGCGCCCCGGAATCGAGAGCAGGGCGCCGATCGCATTCAGCGAGGCGATGAAGATCCCGAACCAGCGGCCGAATTCTCCGCCCGAGAAGAGCGAGAAGGCGGCGACGAGCTCGAGCACGCCGATGATCAGGAGGATCCAGCCCCAGGTGTGGAGGCCGCTGAGAATGTAGGTGGCGTTTTCAGTGAAGAACTTCGAGTCACCGATCGCCGCGATGCCGTAGATGATGTTGAGGACGCCGGCGATCAGCAGCAGGACGCCGGCGAACACCCACCAGCCGCTGATCAGACCACTGTCTTCGTTCATTGCGAAACCCTTTCGTGAGCAATTTGGGGCATTGGAAAGCCCGTATTGCGGCGTTTCGCGCCCGGATCAGTATCTCCTCCCAATGACGCCGTGAAGTCGCTTTTAGCGAACCTTTTTGTGCTTTTGGCAGTATTCCCCGACGATGGGTTGGACGAGGGGACCGCTGATCGGGAGATTGACGCCGGTGATGCTGATCGGAGCGCTGGCACTTGCGCTTCCGAGCGTCGCCTCGGCGACCCGGGTGATCGAGCTGGGCGGCGGCACGACGCCCGCCGCGAGGGCGCCTCTGACCGTCCCCGGCCGCTATCCCCGACCCGGTTCGACCGCCTCCGCGTCGAGCCTCCGGGTCCTCGACGCGAGCGAGGCCGCCACCCGCATGAACGGGAAAATCTTCGGGGTCGACCCGAAAGAGGGGAATTACACCTGCTCGGGCACCGCGGTCAACACCCCGAGCCGCTCGATCGTCCTCACCGCCGGCCACTGCGTGGTTCTCGAAGGGGAGGCGGCGAGCCGAATCGCCTTCGTCCCCGCCTATGACCACGGGGTGCGACCGTTCGGTACCTTCGAGGTGACCTCCGTCTACGTTACGCCGCAGTGGCGCCACGCGGGAAAACCCCGACTTCGACGTCGCCGCGCTGAAGGTGGCGCCGAATCGAGCTCGGGGCCCTGACCGACGTCGTCGGGGGCCGGGGCATGGCCACCTCCAAATCACGCTCCGCGGGGTTCGAGATCTACGGCTACCCGGCCGCGGCGCTGAAGGGTGAAGAAATGCGCAGCTGCCGTGCCCACGGCCTCGGCAGCGACCCCCTCACCTTTCCGCTGACCGGCCCACCGACGATATTCAGCGCCTGCGACATGGCTGCAGGCTCGAGCGGCGGAGGATGGCTGCTCGAAGACGCATACGTCAACGGTGTGACCAGCTACGGGTACCCGAACCGGCCCGACTTCCTCTACTCGCCCTACTTCGGGCCGTCGATCGCGGCCTTCCTCCGGAACCTTCCCTAGTACCGGGGGCCGAGCGATCCGACTCGAGAGAGGTCGTCCACCGCGGGGTTGAGCGCCAGACCCAGGCCTCGCTGATGCGACGCTTCGAGGGCTGCAAGCGTGAACCAGCCGAGCTCCTCGGTCGGAGACTCGTGAATGTCGGGCTCCGCGCACAACTCAGCGGCCGAGGCGGGGGAGGAAATCCCCAAGAATCAGACGGGCGCGGTAGTAGAGCGCCTCGTCGACAGCGGGGACGGGCGTGTCGCGGCGGTCGGCGCGGCTGCGGTTCTGACCGGCTCCCGCCGGTGCCTCGTCCCGGATCAGTCCGGCGAGGCGGCCGCGCGAGGTGAACGTCGTGGTGGCTGGCACGTCATCCATGGCGCTTCCTTTCAAAGTTTGTTGAGCATTTAACTCAAGAATAGCAATCGCAAGAATCGGGAAGTGATCGGGGATGCCAGATCTAGTCCTGGGGCCGCTGCTCCGCTATGTCTCCGAGACCGAGGCGACCGTCTGGGTCGAGACCAGCGCCCCCTGCGAGGTGAGAATCCTCGGCAGCCGTGAGCGGACGTTCACGGTCGCCGGGCATCACTACGCGCTGGTCCAGATCGACGGCCTCGAGCCGGGCGGCTTCTACGAGTACGACGTCAACCTCGACGGCCAGTGGCGCTGGCCTCCGCGCGATGGCGACCTGCCGCCGAGCGTGATCCGAACGCTTGACGCGGGGAAGCCGCTCGACATCTGCTTCGGCTCCTGCAGGGTCGCCTTCCCGCACCAGCGCCCCTACACGCTGACCAAAGACGAAGACGAAAACGGGCACGAGCTCGATGCCCTTCACGTCCTTGCCGAGCAGATGTCCCGCGACGATCGCGAAAACTGGCCGGAGCTGCTCTTTCTCCTCGGCGACCAGGTCTATGTCGATGAGGGCTCGCCGCGGACCCGCGCTCGGATCGATGCGCGACGCGACACCAGCGAGCCCCCGGGCGAGGAGGTGATCGACTTCGAGGAGTACACGTGGCTCTATCGCGAGTCCTGGGAGGACCCGATGATCCGGTGGCTGTTCTCGACCGTCTCGACCTCGATGGCCTGGGACGACCACGACATGAGCGACGACTGGAACATCTCACGCTCCTGGCGCGAGGAGATGGATCGCAAGGGCTGGTGGCATGAGCGGGCGCTGGGCGGGATCGTCAGCTACTGGATCTACCAGTTCATCGGCAACCTCTCGCCTCGGGAGCTGCGCGAGAGCGAGCTCTACTCGCGGGTGCGGGGCAACCCCGACGCGACCGATTTCCTTCGTGAGTGGGCGCACGAGATCGACACCACGGGATCCGGGCAGCGTTGGACCTTTCACCGCGACATCGGCGGGGTGCGGGCGCTGTTCGTCGACTCCCGCGCCGCCCGGGTCCTGACCGCGGAGCGCCGGGCAATGTGCGACGAGGAGACCTGGGACTGGGTCGTCGAGCACACCGAGGGCGACTTCGATCACCTGCTGATCGCGACGACCGTCCCGTTCCTCCTCTCGCCGGCGTTCCATCACCTCGAGGCCTGGAACGAGCGGCTCGCCGACGGCGCCTGGGGTCGCCTGGCGGCGCGCCAGAGCGAGCGGTTGCGGCGCGCCGTCGACTTCGACCACTGGGCGGCGTTCCAGTACTCCTTCGGCCGCCTGCGGAAGTTGATCGAAGAGGTCGGCTCGGGCCGGCGCGGAGAGGCGCCGGCATCGATCGTCGTCCTCTCCGGCGACGTCCACCACGCCTATCTGAGCGAGGTCGAGTTCGGCACCGGCGCGAGCGTGGGCAGCCGCGTCTACCAGGCGGTCTGCTCGCCCTACCGGAACCCGCTCGGTAGGGGGGAGAGGAGGGTCGTGCGAGCCGGGTTCTCGCGCTGGCTCAGATTGATCACCCAGGGGCTGGCGCGGCTGGCTCGGGCCCCCGATCCCGGAATACGGTGGAGCACGCTCGAGGGGCCCTATTTCGACAACCAGGTCGCGACGGTCCGGCTCGATGGCCGTGACGCCTCGATCCGGCTCGACAAGACGATCGCCGGCGAGGAGGATGAGAGCGCGCTGGAAAAGACGTTCGAGCGCCGGATAACCTGAGTGGCGAGATGGGGCGGGGCGCCACCCGGCAAAAAGGGCGCCCCACCCCGTCGCCTCTTCAGGCGGCTGCAATTACCTCTGCGTCGTCGCAACCCTCTGCATCCCGGGGAGCCGAGGCCCCGGGGTCGCCGGGCGACGGCGAATCACCGCTGAAGTTCTTTTTGTGGCCGGGCCGCAGGTAGACGATCTGCTTCTCGCGCAGCTCCAGCTTCTGGAGCTCGGCGCGGGTCAGCTGCGCCCAGACCTCGGAGCCGTCGGCGAGCGTCAGCTCGACCCGGATCTCGAACCCGAGAGCGACGATCCGCTGCACCATCGCCTCCTCGGTCCGGTCGTCGGCCTCGAGCACGACCTCCATGTCGTGCGGCCTGACGAAATGGTCGCCGAGCCGGTTGACCTCGCCGACGAAGCTCATCACGAACTCGTTGGCCGGGTGGTCGTAGAGGTCGTCGGCCGTGCCCGACTGCTCGACGCGGCCCTCGTTCATCACGACCAGCTGCTCGGCGACGTCCATCGCCTCCTCCTGGTCGTGGGTGACGAAGATCGTCGTCACGTGCATCTCATCGTGGAGCCGCCGCAGCCAGGTGCGCAGGTCTTTGCGCACCCTGGCGTCGAGCGCCCCGAAGGGCTCGTCGAGGAGCAGCACCTGCGGCTGCACGGCGAGCGCCCGGGCCAAAGCCATGCGCTGGCGCTGGCCGCCCGAGAGCTGGGAGGGGGTGCGGCCGGCGAGGCCGTCGAGCTGGACCAGCTGCAGGAGCTCGTGGACCCGGTTGGAGATCTCGGGCTTCTTCCACTTCCGGATCTTGAGCCCGAAGGCGACGTTGTCGAACACGGTCATGTGCTTGAACGCGGCGTAGTGTTGGAAGACGAAGCCGACGCCGCGCTTCTGGGCGGGTTTCCCGGTCGCGTCCTCGCCGTTGATCGTGACCAGGCCGCCGTCAAGATCCTCGAGCCCGGCGATCGCCCGCAGCAGCGTCGACTTGCCGCTGCCGCTCGGTCCCAGCAGGGCGGTCAGCGACCCGTCGGGCACATTTATGGATACGTCATCGAGCGCCTGAAAGTCACCGAAGCGCTTGTTCGCTCCCTCGACTGAGATCCCCATCAGGCGTCCTCCTTTCGTTTGAGCAGGTTCATTCCGACCAGCGTCAGCAGCGCCAGCAGGGCCAGCACCAGGGAGGCGCCGTAGGCACCCGGAAGGTTGAAGTTCGCATACTGCTTCTCGACGAAGAGCGGCAGGGTCTGGGTCTGGCCGCTGATCGAGCCGGAGACGATCGTCACCGCGCCGAACTCGCCGAGCACCCGGGCTGTGGTGAGGACGACCCCGTAGGCGACTCCCCAGCGGATCGACGGCAGCGTGATCCTCCAGAAGGTCTGCCAGGAGTTGGCGCCGAGGGTCGAGGCCGCGGCCTCCTGGTCGGTGCCGATCTCCTGCAGCACCGGAACGGTCTCGCGGACCACGAACGGGACCGAGACGAAGATGCTGGCGAGGACCATGCCGGGGACAGAGAAGAGGACCTTGATCCCGGCTTCGGCCAGGGAGGGGCCGAGCCAGCCGTCCTGTCCGTAGAGAAGAAAGAGGGAGAGGCCGATCACGACCGGGGAGACCGCGAACGGCAGATTGATGACCGAATCGATCAGCCAGTTTGCCTTCGTCTTGTGGCGGACCAGGAGCAGCGCGCAGGCGACCCCGAAGATCGTGTTGAGCGGCACCGCGATCACGACCATCAGGAGGGTCAGCTTCAGCGCGTGGAGGCCGTCGGGCGAGGTGATCGCGTCGAGTGGCGGGCCGATCCCGTCTTCGAACGTCTTGTAGAAGATCATCCCCAGCGGGATCAGAAGCAGGAGGGTCAGGTAGCCGAGGCCGGCGATGCGCAGGCCCCAACGGCTGGTCGCGGAGGAGCTCATGCCCCACCTCCGCCGCCGGCGTTGGGCATGATCGTCGAGCCGACCTCGACGTCGCCGCGGTCGTGACGGGCGGCCCAGCGCTGAATCAGAGAGACGGCGCCGAGCAGCAGAAGCGAGGCGGTCAGCAGCACCACCGAGACCGCCGAGGCGCCGACGTCATTACCCGACTCGATCTGCTGGCGGATGAAGACCGAGGAGACCATCGTGCCGGGCAGGCCGCCGGCGAAGATCAACACCGACCCGAACTCGCCCAGCGCCCGCGCGAACGCGAGCGCGACGCCGGCCGCCAGGCCGGGGAGGAGGTTGGGGAAGATGATGCGGCGGAAGATCGTGAAGCTGCCCGCTCCCAGGGACGCCGCCGCCGCCTCCATCTCGCGGTCCATCTCGAGCAGCAGCGGCTGCACGGCGCGGACGACGAAGGGGAGGGTGACGAACATCAGCGCGACGACGACCGCGGCCCGGGTGCCGAACAGGTGGATCCCGATCGGGCTGTCGTTTCCGTAGAGCGCGACCAGCGTGAGGCTGGCGACGATCGTCGGCAGTGCGAACGGGAGGTCGATGACCGCGTTGACCAGCCTCTTGCCCGGGAACTGATCGCGGACCAGGATCCAGGCGAGGATCGTCCCGAAGATGGCGTTGAGGACGACGACGATCAGGGAGCAGATCACCGTCAGCTCCAGGCTCTTTTTCGCCAAAGGTGAGGTGACCTGGTCCCAGAAGGTGCTCAAGCCGCCGGAGAAGGCTTCGCCGGTGACCGCGGCCAGCGGCAGCAGCACGATGATGCTCAGGTAGAGCACCACCGTGCCGGTGCCGATGCTGACCCCGAGACCGGGGAGGCGAACTCGACCTCGCCCCCCTCGTCCCGGAAGGGATGCTGCTGTTGCCGGGTGTGCCTCCATCAGCCTGAGGTGGAGACGCCGAGTTCACCCTCGATCTTCGCGACCGAGCCCGTTTCTTCGTCGAAGAAATCGTCGTTGACCTTGCCCCAGCCGCCGAACTGGCTGATCTTGAAAAGATCCGCGGGGGTCGGGAACTTCTTCGGGTCGACGAGTTTGGGGTTGACCGGGCGGTAGCCGTTTTCAGCCCAGATTTCCTGGCCGCCATCCGACCAGATGAACTTGAGGAAGTCTTCGGAGGCAGGCTCGGAGGCTTCCTTGGTGACGGCGATCGGGGTTTCGATCAGGATCGTCGAGGGCGGGACGACGTATTCGACGTCTTCGCCTTCTTTGACGGCCTTGATCGCCTCGTTCTCGTAGCCGAGGAGTACATCGCCCTGGCCGCTGGTGAAGGCGGCGAGCGCGTCACGGGCGCTGCCGGGCTGAGCGACAGCTTTTTCGAGCAGCGTCTTGACGCCTTCCAGCGCCTGGTCGGGAGATTTCCCTTCGTTCAGCAGCGTGCCGTAGACGGCCATGATGTTCCAGCGCGCGGAGCCGGAGCTGAACGGGTTGGGGGTGACGACGTCGACGTCCTTGGTGAGGACGTCATTCAGGGTCTTGATGCCGTCCGGGTTGCCCTTGCGGACGGTGATCACGACGACCGAGTCCTGGGCGATCCCGCCGTAGGGCTGCTTTTCCCAGCCGGCGTCGACCTCGCCTTCTTCGACCAGTCGTTCCATGTCGCTGGCCTGGGAGAAGTGGACGACGGAGGCCGGCTGGCCGGCCGCGACCGCGCGGCTCTGGTCACCGGAGGCGCCGAACGAGTTGCTGAAGCTGACGCCGCTGCCCTCAGAAGTTTTTCCGAAGGCCGGCTCCAGCGATTCCTGGTAGACGGATTCCGGGGTGGAGTAGCCGACGACGTCGACGCTTCCGCCGGAGCCAGAGCCAGAGCTCGAGCTTGAAGTGGTGTCCGCACCGCCGCCACATCCTGCAACCGCGTGCGCGCTGATCAGCGCCACCAGGGCCGTGATGAGGCCGATTTTCCCGGTGCGTCGCCGGGTCACCCTTCGAGCAATCTCCATCTGCGAATTTCCTACCTTTCTTGACTGACTTAGTCCAAAGAGAGCGCGGCACCGTAGCATAAAGTTGATCGGAAAAGTAGGGATTAGCTTTCCGGGCGCCCAATAGACTCAGCCGCGATGAGCGGCGAGGATGTGGTGCGCACTCCGGACGAGGCCTTTGAAGGTCTTCCTGACTTCCCGTTCGAGCCGCGGTATCACGAGGTCGACGGGATCCGTCTCGCCTATCTCGACGAGGGGGAAGGGCCTCAGATCGTCTTCTTCCACGGAGAGCCGACCTGGTCATACCTTTGGCGCAAGGTGATCCCGCCGGTCCGCGACGGCGGTTTCCGGTGCATCGCCCCCGACTACGCCGGCTTCGGCCGCTCTGACAAGCCCACCGATATCTCCTGGTACACGTACGACCGCCACGTCGACCTGATGTCGGCGCTGCTCGAGGAGCTCGACGTGCGTGACGCGACCGCGGTCGTCCACGACTGGGGCGGCCCGATAGGCCTTCGCCTTGCGGTCGAGCACCCGGAGCGCTTCTCGCGGCTGGTCGTCATGGACACCGGCCCCTTCACCGGTCGCCAGCGGATGAGCGACAACTGGCTCAAATTCCGCGACTTCTGCGCTCGCAACGAGGATCTTCCGGTCGGGTTCCTGGTTCGCGCCGGTTGTAAGGAGGACCCTGGGGACGACGTGATCGCGGCCTACGAGGCCCCCTATCCGAGCCCGGAGTCGAAGGCCGGTGCGCGGGCATTCCCGATGATCCTCCCGACCGAGCCCGACTCCCCGGGCGCGGCGGAGGGCAAACGCGTCGCCGAAGCGCTCCGAGACGACGATCGCCCGAAGCTTCTGCTCTGGGCCGACTCCGACCCGGCGCTGCCGTTCTCGGTCGGCGAACAGGTCTCGACTCGGCTCAACTTCCCGGCACCGCGGAAAATCGGCAACGCCGGCCACTACCTGCAGGAGGACGCCGGCGCTGAGATCGGCGCGATGGTCGCCGAGTGGCTGGGCGGCTAGGTCCCGCGCCGGGAGTCCTGGGCCCGCACGATTCCGGACAGATCCTCGCGCGGCCGCTCGGTCAGCAGCCGGACCCGCCGCGGCGGGCCGCCGTCCTCGATCCAGGTCACGGTCCCGGGCCAGTAGGGGCCGGGCGGGGTGCCGGGGTGGTGAAAGGCCGAGGCGAAGACCCAGCTGCCGGTGTTGTGGAGCGACCCGCCTCCCGGTAGCCGCCACTCGCCGTCTCCCTCATACGGACCGCCGCGATGGGTGTGGCCGGTGATCAGGTGCCGATCGGCGAGGTCGAGCCGCCTGCTGAGCTCGGTCGCCGCCTCGACACCGCTGGAGGAGATCGCGGCGGGGGAGAGGGCCGCGTCGAATTCGGAATGCAGCGCTCGGTTGATGCTCCAGATCGCCGTCGGGACACCGGTCCTGACCGCGACACCGAGCAGGGTGCGGCGGGCGCGGCCCTTGGCCCGGCTGTTGCGGGAGATCGTTTTCCATGCCCGCTCCGAGGGCCGCGTCGCCCGCTGGGCGAGCTCGGACTGGGCGAGCGAGTAGGAGAAGCCGTAGACGGGGCGGAGGACCCGCTCGTAGTCGAAGGGCGTTGCCGGGCTCGGCACACGCCCGAAGAACCGCATCACGGTCGCGGCGGCGATGCACTCGAGGCGGGGCAGGCTCATGTGGCAGTCCATGTAATGGCCGTGGGTCGCGTAGACGTCGTCGCGCAGCCAGATCCCGGGGTAGGCGAGGTCGAGCTCGGCGCCCCCCAGCCAGCCGGCGATCATCGTCGCCGCCTCGGCGACGGGAGCCGCGTGATTCTCGAGCCCGAGCGGCCGGTCGGCGAGCGCCAGCTCTTCGAGCAGCGGTTCGGCCAGTCGGTGGTCGTGGTTGCCGGGGACGAGGACGATCGGGCGGCCGGCCATCGCGGCACCGAGCTCCTCGAAGAACGGCCGCGCCGAGGACAGCGTCGCGGCGAGCGGTTTTTCGCGCAGCTCGAGGACGTCACCGAGGAGGACCAGGCGATCGGCCCCCGCAACCTCCTCGATCAACGGGCGCCGGACCGACTCCTCGCGGGCGACGTCCTCGCCGAAGGCGCTTCCGAGGTGCAGGTCGGAGACGATCGCCGTTCGCATCGAGGGAACTTAGCCTGCGGCCCGGGCAGCGCGGCGGGCTACCATGCGTCGATGGAAGCTCTGAGCGAGGAGCGCCTCGCGCCCAGCAACGGCATCGAGCTCGCCTACCAGGAGGTCGGCGATCCCGACGGGGAGCCGATGCTGCTGATCATGGGCCTCGGGACCCAGATGCTCGCCTGGGACGAGGAGCTCTGTTCGATGCTCGCCGGGCACGGCCTCAGGGTGATCAGGTTCGACAACCGCGACATCGGCCATTCGACGATGATCGACTCGGCGGGGATGCCCGGCCGCCTCGACATGATGCGCGGCCGGCGCGACCGTGCGCCGTATCTGCTCACCGACATGGCCGACGACGCCTTCGGCCTGATGGACCACCTGGGGATCGACTCCGCGCACGTGGTCGGCGCCTCGCTGGGCGGAATGATCGCTCAGACGATGGCGATCACTCATCCCGAGCGGGTCAGCTCGCTGGTCTCGATGATGTCAACCACCGGTAACCGCCGGGTCGGGTGGCCCCACTGGCGGGCACTGCCGATCCTGTTCGCCGACTACCCGCGCAGCCGCGAGGCCTACATCCGGCAGGTCTCCCGCACCTTCGAGGTGATCGGGTCGCCCGGGTTCCCGCGCGATCCCCAGCGCCTGGGAGATCTGGCGGGACGCCTCTGGGACCGCTCCCACAATCCCGCCGGCGTGCTGCGCCAGATGTACGCGGTCACGGCCTCCGGAGACAGGACCCCGGCGCTGCGAAAGCTCGACCTTCCAACCACCGTGCTCCACGGCACCGCCGACCGGCTGGTCCGCCCGGCGGGAGGCCGGGCCACCGCCAGGGCGATCCCCGACGCCCGGCTGCGGATGTTCAAGGGCATGGGGCACGATCTGCCGCGCCAGCTCTGGCCCGAGTTCGTCGAGGAGTTCGTCGGGACCGTCGCCCGCGGCACCGACGCCGAGCCGGCCTCGGCGTTGCATTAGATGCGGCTGAAAGGAGTCGAACCTTCACGAGCTTTCGCCCACACGGACCTGAACCGTGCGCGTCTACCAGTTCCGCCACAGCCGCTCGGAGCAGGCAATCTACCTTGTCCGGCCTCGCTAGAATGGCCGACCCACGCCGCTATCGTCTAGGGGACTAGGACGCCGGATTCTCAGTCCGGAAACCGGGGTTCGAATCCCCGTAGCGGTACTCAAAGATCCACAGCTGAATCGCCGCCCGCAGGGCGGCCTTTGCGCCCAGGTGGCAAGGGTTTGAGCTTGGGTAGATCGAAACCTCCGCCAAACCCGGCCTGCTCAGTCAGTCCCGTCGGCCCTGCAGGTACAGCGCCAGCGGCATGAAGATCGCCGTCAACGCGGCGGTGGCAAGCAGCGCCCAGCCGAGCTGGCCGCCTTGCACGTGGCCGTGGATCAGCCCGCGCTCGGCCGTCACCACGTGCGTGATCGGATTGATTTCGGTGAACGTCTCCAGCCAGCCCGGCAGGGTGTTGACGTCGACGAAGATGTTGCTCATGAAGGCCAGCGGCATCAGGATCACGAAGCCGATACTCATCACTGCGCTGGGGCTGCGCAAGACCAGCCCGAGAGCGAGCCAGGCCCAGGAGAGGCTGAGCGCGAAGACGATTGCGAGCGCGATCCCCGCAAGCACCCCAAGCACGCCGCCCCCCGCGTCGAACCCCATGATGAAGCCGAGCACGAGCACCAGGAGCACCGCCAGCAGGTAGCGGCCGACGTCGCCGAGCAGGCTGCCGACCAGCGGTGCCGGGCGCCAGACCGGAAGCGAGCGGAAGCGGTCAAAGGCGCCGGTCGTCAGATCACGGTTGAGGTTGACGCCGCTGTAGACGGTGAGGAAGACGACGGCGAGGACGAGTGTTCCTGGCAGCAGATGTTGCAGGTAGGTATGGGTAGAGCCTTCCAGCGCGCCGCCGAACAGGTAGGTGAAGAGGACCGTGAACAGCAGCGGGATGCCGACGGCGTCGCCCAGCTCCTCCGGCACGTGCTTGATCTTCAGCAGCACCCGCCAGGCGTAGGTGATAGAGGCCGAGAGACGGCCGGCCAGGCGCGGGCGCTCGCCGCCGACCAGCGCCCGTTGGGCGAGAGCCTCCTGGCTCCTTTCGGACACCGTCGCAGTCACCCTTCGCCTCCTTCGTTGCCGTGTTCCGCAGGCTTGCCGGTCAGTACCAGGAAGACCTCGTTGAGGCTTGGCTGGCCGTATGAGAAGTCCCGTACGTCGAGCCCCGCGCCGGTCAACTCGGCAACAACGGCCGCCGCTCTGCCGCCGAGCTCGTCGCCGTCGCCCGCGAGACGCGCGGTGAGCTCGGCCGATCCCGCCTCGCCGTCGACGCTTACGCCAAGCCTGTCTTCGAGAAGCCTCGCGGCCTGCCGCCGCTGATCGGCATCGGGAACGTTGAGCCGCAGGCTGCCCTCGCCTATCGAGGCCTTGAGCTCGTCGCGGCTGCCGTTGGCGATGATCCTGCCGCTGTCGATCACCGCGATCCGGTCGGCGAGTTGATCGGCCTCCTCCAGGTACTGGGTGGTCAGCAGCACCGTCGTCCCCGCCGCGGCGACCGCCCGGATCAAGTCCCAGAGCTCGAGTCTGTTGCGCGGGTCCAGGCCGGTGGTCGGCTCGTCGAGAAAGAGCAGCTCCGGAGTGACGATCAGGCTGGCGGCGATGTCGAGCCGGCGTCGCATGCCGCCCGAGAGCGCTGAGGCCTGCCGGTCGGCCGCCTCACTGAGGCTGAAGGCGTCGAGCAGCCCCGCTGCGCGCTTCCTCGCCCCGCTCCAGGAGTAGCCGAGCAGGCGAGCGGCGAGGACGAGGTTCTCGGTCGCGGTCAGATCCTGGTCGACGGAGGCGAACTGCGAGATCAGGCTGATCTTGCGGCGCACCTCGGCCGCTTCGGAAACGACGTCGTGGCCCAGCACCTGGGCCTCGCCGCCGCTCGGCCGCGAGAGCGTGGCGAGGATGCGAATCGCCGTCGTCTTACCGGCGCCGTTCGGTCCGAGGAAGCCGAAGACCGAGCCGCGCGGCACGGTCAGGTCGATGCGGTCTACGGCCCGCTGTTCGCCGAAATCCTTCGTCAGTCCCTCGCACCGGACAGCGGGCGTGTCGCCGGTGGTGGATGCCTCTTCTCGATTCATCCGGCCGCCGCGCCGTTCAGCCGGAGTACCAGGTGCTGGCTTCGTCCAGCTGCCCGCAGGCACGAAAGCCGCCGATACCCGCCGATAGATCCGCGATCTGCTCCATCATCCGTCGGTCCTTTCGAGTTGCCCTGACCTCTTGAGGGGAACGCAAAGGGTCGCTGACGAGCTAGGCTATCGAAAGTTGTCCATATGGACAGTCCAAACGAACAAACTCCCGCTCAGGCGACGAAAAGGCGGGCCACCACGGCGACCCGCGAGCGCCTGCTGGAGGCCGCCGGACAGCTGATCGCCGAATTCGGCTGGGGCCGGGTCACCACGCGCTCGGTGGCCGAGCGGGCGGGGCTGCCCCACGGCGCCGTCAGCTACCACTTCTCCGGCAAGCAGGAACTGCTGAGCGACGCGGCGGTGCTCGTCTTCGAGCAGGCCTTCCCGATCGCGGAGCTCGAGGGGCTGGGCTCGCTCGAGGATGCGCTGGCGCTGATGGAGCGATGGATGGGAGAGGCCGAGAGCGGCGACCTGCTGGTCGCCGAGGTCGGAGTGGAAGCGATCCTGGAGTCCTCTCGCGACCCGGTCCTGCGCAAGCGGGTCGATGCCCTGCTGCGCTCCTATCGAGCAGTCCTAGTGGAGCTGGCGAGGCGCGAGACGGCCGCGGGGACCTCCTTCGCCGGCGCCTCGCCGCAGGCCGTCGCGACGCTGGTCGCCGCCGCAGCCGACGGCCTGTTCCTGCATGCGCGACTGGATCCGGAGCTTGATAGCGCGGGGGCCATGGCCGCCCTGCGTTCCCTCCTGGCGCGTTGAGTCCGGATCGAATCCGCTTAGTAGTGCGGAATCCGCCACAGCGGTATAGCGGGCTCACAAGGGACTCGCGAGCCCCGTCGAGCCGATTGAGAGCTGAGGCAACTCGGACGGCCACCCACGCCGGGGCCATGTCCGTACACGATGAGATTCTTCGCCAGGTGTCCAGGCGCTACCAAGCCCATCTCCAAGCGGCGGTCGCGACCAGCGCGGCTCCCTACGGCTACACGCTGACAATCTGGACCTCGGGGGCGGTGACCACCCATTCTCGGGGCATCCCCACGGCGCTCGAAGCGCTGCTCTTCCTGGCGGGCGCGGTGGCAGGGTTCGCGCTCGTAGGAGCCGCTGCTCACGGCAGCGCCACTCCGAGTCTTGCGCACTCCTGAAGAACCGACCGTCCGGCTATGGGGCGGCTTTCACCTTCCCTCGGTCGGCCTTGCCATCGGCGGTTCCAGTCTCGTCGTCGCACTCGTGGATGGAGTGCTTGCCTGGCCGCTCGTCGGTTTCTCCGCGACCTCGATCTATCTGCTCGTCATCGCCGCGCAGTTCACAGTCGCCGACTCCAGGGGGAGAAGGAGCGAGGGTCTGGGCTGAGGGCTGGCAGATAGCTCCGGTCGACGACGACGAACGAGGTCAGCGACGGAGCATGAAATCCAGCGCCGAGATTACGGCGTCGTCATCGACGAGGCGGCGGCTGCAGGCACAGACGACGATGCCGGCGCGGGAGCGCGTCGACCCCTACCTGGCGAAGGCGTGCGGGCCAACCGCGGGCCAACCGGGTACCGGTCAGAGCGGTCTAGAGCGTGTTACAGCGGGGATCGAATCCGCTTAGCTTAGTAGTGCGGTATCCGCTCTAGCAAGCGGGCCGCGCCAGTTTTCGAACCCCGTAGCGGTACTTGATCGGAGTCTCGCCCCCCGCGCTGAAGGTTGAGTCGGGCGGGACTGGTTACACCGCAGCGCCCGCGGCGGCCTCTGCCTCGGTGTCGACAGGGTCGACGATGCGTCCGCCGAGCGCCAGGGCCAGCGCGGTGCCCACCCCCGCCCACGCGACCAGGACGAGAATCGGGCCGGCGACCCGCGCGCCGTTGAAGAAAAGTGCCGACCGCGACAGGTCGACGCTCGCGCCGGGCGGAAGCAGGCCGCCGAAGGTCCTCCACAGCCCGGGAAGCAGGGGCCGCGCGAACGGCCCGCCCGACGCGGCGTTGCCGAGGATGACGAAGACGAGAATGACGAGGCCTGTCCCCGCGGCGCCGGCCGCGGCCTGGATGCCCGCCGTTGCCGCGGCGCTGGCGAACACGGTGAGCGCAGCGATCGCGCACAGCGCCACCACGTGGCCCGAGAAGACTCCGAAGCAGACCCGCAACATGACCACGCTGAGAACCCCGGCGAGGATCGAAAATCCGGCCAGCGCTGCGACCCGCGCGGCGGCGCGCTGCCTGCTGCTGCTGCGCGGTTGCCCGATCAACCCGACCAGCGTGGCGGCGATGTAGCCGCCGAACACCCAGGCGATCATCGCGTAGAACGCCGCGGTGCCGTTCGGATCCTTGGGCGGTAGCGGCTTGACATCGGTGACGTCGACAGGCGGCCGTCTGCGCCCAACCGCGACGCGCTCGAAGGTCGCGGTCAGCGCGAGAGCGGTGGCGGCGTTGGCGGCCGAGGCGACGAATAGGCGGTTCGTCGCGGCGTCGTAAGCGCCGTAGACCTCGCGGTCATCGATTTGCGACAGCGCATCGCTACGGGATGAGGTCAGTTGGGCGTCGAGTGGGTCACCGGGGAGGTTGTCGAGTTCCTCCGCCACCGGCGGCGGCCCGACCACCGCGACCGGCACGGCGTGGGGAGTCGGGTCGTGGAAGGCGCCGACATAGGAGAACGCAAACGCAAGCATCAGCACCAGCGCCGGGACCACACCAGCGCCACGGCCCTCGGCGTAGGTGCGGCGTTCGCCATGCGGTCGCTTAGCGCCCGGTCTCCTGGTTTTCTCTGGCGGCGCGGGCCTCGATGGCGCTGACGGCGCCGTCGAACGCCTTCTTCAGTCGGCCCTTGCCGACCGTCTCGAGGACGATCCCGAGCACCCGCCCTTTGAGGTTCTTGCCGTCCCGCACCACGACGTATTCCACGTCCGTCTTCCCATCGGGCTCGCTGCTGAAGGTGTAGGTGTGACTCGATTTCCCTCCCCAGGTGTTGGAGTCGGTCGTGGTCATTACGATGCGATTGGGATCGGACCAGTCGTAATGCAGGCGCTCCCAGATCCCGCTCGAGCCCTCGGTGACGTCGGCTTCAGTCGGGCCCTGATCGTGCACCTTGAGATCGTCGTCGGCGCTGTTTTCGAAGATCTCCGAGCGGCCTGGCCCGAAGTCGGTCAGCGCCGCCACCCACTGCTCGGGTGTTGCGCTGGTCTTGGCATTGAAGTGGAGAGTCGCCATGCGTGCTCCTTTTGCAAGTGATGGCTGGTCATGCTTCCCGGCCGCTGAACCATTAATCCCGTCGCAAGCCTAACCGCTGACATCTGCCCTCGACGCACCTATCTGCTGCGCTTGAGGGCCGCCTGCAGCGTTGGGGCGTCCTCTCGCATTCCGAGCCTGGGTAGGCCGAAGCGGTCCTCGATCGTCGCCAGCAGGGAATAGGACGTGTAGGGCCGGGACAGTCGGACGCCGGCCTTGACCCCGGGTCCGATCAACAGAGTCGCGATACGCCCTCCGGCGGCAACCCCGCAGCAACCGGCATCGCTGCTGCCCTCGTCGAAGGTGATCGCGAGATCTCCATCGGGCCCGAGGTGCCTCAGGATCGCGGGCACCCGTCGTTGCAGATAGTCATCGACGGTACCCGTCGAGCAGTTGTGGCCGTCGTTGCAGAGGCCCGGGCCGATCCAGACGAATTCAGGAAGTGTGTTGTCGGTCAGGTCCTGGCGCAGCGAGCGTTCCGGAACGACCCGGCTGCAGAGCCGATGCCGCTCGGTGATCGACGGGAAATACATGAACGGGTTGTGTCGTTTGACGTATTCGCCGACGTCTGGCCCCTCGTAGCAGGAGGTCGGCATTCCTCCCATGTAGGCGCGCCAAGAGACATCGGCGCCGCCGAGCTGAGTAGCGAGATTGGCCCCCCTCGCCAGGCAATCCGTGCAGTCATCGGTGAGGCCGAAGGTCGAGCCGGCCAGGAGGCCGAGGTAGTTGGGCATCGACGGATGCAGCAATCCGTAGAAGTTCGTCGCCAATGCCCCGCGTTCGACCAGGTGATTGAAGTAGGGGGCTTCCGGCGAGCCGACGACTTCATCGAACTCACGGTTCTCGAGAACGATGACGGCCGTGCGGAGGTGATCGTCGATGCGAATCGGCGGAGACGAGTGGCGCGATCGCGAAAAACATGGCGAACGTGAGGATCGCGGGCAAACGCCGGCTCATCGAATCCACCGGCCCATGTTCGGTTACGAAATCTTCGAACGCCTCCACTCCGCCGATCTCACCTTGGACCGGGTGGCGGAGCCGGGGCTCGCCTGCAGAGGATC
Source organism: uncultured Solirubrobacterales bacterium (assembly GCA_963805455.1). GTDB lineage: Bacteria > Actinomycetota > Thermoleophilia > Solirubrobacterales > 70-9 > VRUE01. Next base: position 140,535 of record CAWDUJ010000002.1, on the reverse strand, counting down.
GACCCGCGGCATCCAGCTCGCGCCGTGCCACGATGCCGTCGAAATAGGGCATGACGAGGCGTTCGTGTCGCCGCCTCGCGGCCAATCGCTCGATCGCCGGCGTCGGAAAGAGCTCAGGAGCGCACGGCATCTGACGACCGTCTCACATTCGCCGGCACCCAGCCCACCCTGGGCCTGGGTCTCTAGTCCCCGAAGCCGGGGCTCGAATCCCCGTAGCGGTACTGGAGCTCCTCGCGGGCATCCGCCGACCTCGAGACCCAGCGCAGTCCGAGCAACAGTGCGGCGGGTATGACCAGCGCCCCGCTGGCGAGGAGGAACCAGAGCTGGGTGGAGTCGGTTCCGGCGCCGGCGGAGTGGCCGATCGCGAGCAGCCAGAAGGCCGCGGTGAGGCGGTGCAACCGCTTCCATCTCGCCGCCCCGATGCGGGTGCGGGCGTAATAGGAGAGCGCGAGGACGGCGAGACCGTATCCGGCGACGATCCCGAGCCCCGTCCAGAGCGGCCTGTACGCCCCGGCGAACGGGACGGCTATGCCGGCGATGCCGGGATTGAGGTAGCTGTCACCGAGCAGGGCGATTCCGTGCAGGGCGACCATCGCCAGCGCTGTCAGTGACAGAGCCTCGTGAACCGAGCGCAGGTCGCGCCTGCTGGCAGATCCGCGAGGCGAGCTCATCATCAGGCCGAGGCCGACACTGGCGCTCGATAGCAGCAGGGCCATCTCTCCGGCCGAGCGACTGGTGATCCAGAAGAGATGCGTGCCGACGTTCACCCGGCCATCGCCTGGAGCCGCTGCGTGCCGGAAATCGCCTCGACCGTACCGTCCTCGAGAAGGATGACGCCGCCGTGCGGGAGGCGCCCGGACGTCTCCTCGGTTCCGCTGAGGATCGCGTGCTTTGCGTATATCTCGGCGAGGAATGCCGTCGGCGCCTTCGCGGTCGCCTGGATGACGCCCGTGTAGGCGGGAGCGCCGGTGGCCGGATCGAGCAGGTGATGGGCCAGATCTCCCTCGTCGTTCACCCACGTGCGCTTGCCGATCCCGCTCGTCGCCACCGCACCGAGCGCGATCTCCATCCAGCTGATCGGCTCCTCACCCAGTGGATCTGCGACGTGGACCGTCCTCGGCCTTCGTCCGGTGCCGCCGATCCGGATGTCGCCGCAGCAGTCGACCGCGAAGCTGGGGTGTCGGTTGAGGGATGTCGCGACAAGGTCGGCGACAAGGCCCTTGGCAATGCCGCCGCTGTCGATCTGGACCCCGGGCGGTCTGGTGATCGTTCCGGCACGGCGATCCACGGTGATCTTGCGCCAGCCGGGGTCGGCGCCGGCCGACGCGGGGGCTCTGGCGCTGGTAGGGGCGCCCATCTCTGCCGTGAACCGGTCGGGGGCTTTCCGCCAGCGACTCTCGGTAGCCGGCGTCCTCGATCTCCCCGACCAGGGTCGCGTCGACCAGCCCGTCGCTCAGCATGCCGGCCCAGCGCGCGACGGCGGCCACCTCGATCAGCAGCCTGCTGGCCGGCACCGTCGGCCGGGGATCCCGGTTGAGCGCGGAGAGCTCACTGTCGGGGAGAAATCGGGACAGGCGTTCGTGGGCGTCCAGGAGCTTCTGTTCGGCGCCGAGCGCCGCCTCCTCGGCGCCCATCTCGGGGCCGCGGCCACCTACGTTGACGCTGGCGATGCCACCGAAGCACTCGAAGGTGCGGCGGGCCTCGCCCCTCATGACTGCCCCGTGATCACTGCTTCGGGTTCGGGTGCCACTTCTTCGGGTTCGGGTGCCACTTCTTCGGGTTCGGGTTCCACTTCTTCGGGGACTTCCGGTGGGCCTTCGGCGATCGTCTCTTCCCGGGCCGCAAGGTCCGCTTCGAGCCGTGCCCGGCGTCGGTCTTCAACGCTTCCCGAGCTTTCCTGGACGGCGCCGGCGACGTTGGCGGCGCTGCGCCCGAGGACGGGATCGTTGCCGGTCGCCATCTGGACGAAGATCAATCCCCACAGCAGGGCGAATGAGATCAGCGACGCCGCGACGACTCTGCTCCGCAGCTGCCCCGCCCGGCGCCGCTGCGCGTAGAGGCGGTTCCTCGCGGCGCGGAGCCGTTGCCGTTTCTCGATCGGGTCGAGGGCCATCAGAGCCACCCTCCGGCCGAGTTTGCGGCGAGCACGGCGAGCGCGGTCCCCGCGGCGATCGATCCGCCCACGGCGACGAACCTCAGTCCGACCCCCGCGAGGCGCGCCTCCCGCGGTCCCGCTCGCCGCCAATCCGGGAGGGCCAGGTGGGGGACCTCGAGCAGGTGCCCGAGCACGTGCAGGGTCATCAGCGAGACCCAGACGATGAAGCTCAGCTTGTGGAAGAAGACGAGAGTCTGGCTCGGCGGTCCGGCGAAGAGCAGCGCGACACCGGTGCCGAACAGGGCGACCGTGGTGACCACGACGCCGGGGGCGAGGAGGCGAAGCGGAAGCAGTGGCGGGCCTTGTTGGACGTAGCTCTCCGCGCCCGAGTAGTAGCGGGCGAATCGGTAACCGGTGCTGCCCAGCTTGAGCAGCACGGGAGGAATCAGGGCGATGCCGATCAGGATGTGCGGCGTCAGCAGGGTGCCGATAAATGGGATCGTCGCCCCCTCGGCCGCCAGCATCAGAAGCAGGACGACAGCGACCAGCCCGGTCAGCCTGGCATTCCCGGCCACGCCGCTGCGGACCTTCTTCTCCTGTACGAGGTACACGGGCCGAATGGTCGGCCCGCGCCCTTCCCACTCCCTAAGCCGTCGGTGAGAAAACTCTCATCGGGCTGCCGCCATCGGCAACTCGAATGCCGCGCGCGCTCCGCCGAGCGGCGAGTCCTCGATCCAGATCCGGCCACCGTGCAGCTCAACCACCGAACGGGCGATTCCCAGGCCCAGTCCGCTGCCTCCCGAGGCCCGGTCGCGGGCCAACCCGACTCGGTGGAAGCGGTCGAATACACGCTCACGCTCCGCTGCGGGCACTCCCGGGCCGTCGTCGTCGATCGAGATCGTCAGGTGGTCATTCTCCGCGGTTGCGCTGAGCTCGACCCTGGCGGACGGGCCGGCGTGGCGCCGGGCATTCGCCAGGAGGTTCCGTACGACCTGCGCGATCAGGTCCGGATCGATGCGGATCGTGCCGTCGGCGAGCTCGCCGACAACGACCGCGTGCGAATCAGCTTCGGCAAGGCCGCGGAGGTAGGCGCCGATCTCGACCTCCCGCATCTCCGGCCCGGCTCCCTCGTCGAAGCGGGCGAGGGCGAGCATGTCGTCGACCAGCTTTTCGACCCTGCTCATCTCGGTCATCGCCAGCGCCTCGACGCGGCGCACGTCCTCGGGACTGGGGTTGTCTTCCCGGGCGAGGACTTCGATCTGGCCGCGAATCGCGGTGAGCGGGGTGCGCAGCTCATGCGATGCATCGGAGACGAACTGGCGTTGGCGTGAGAACGCCAGATCGAGGCGGTCGAGCATCCGGTTGAAGGCCTCGACGACGGTGCGGAGCTCCGCCGCCGCGGTGGGCTCGGGGTCGAGGCGGGGTGTGAGGTCACCGGCGTCGATCTCACCGGCGGTCGCCGCCATCCGCCGCAGCGGCGCCGCGGTGCGCGCGGCCAGGAGGTAGCCGGCGAGGAGGGCGGCGACGAGGGTGATCCCGCCGACGATCAGAAAGGTCCGCTCCACCTCCGCCTGTGCGTCCGAGATCGGAGCGATCGTCGAGTGCGAGTCCGGCTTACCGATCTCGGGCGGCTCGGTTGCCTCCTGGCGGTTGATGACCTGGGACTCGGTTCTCATCTCGGCGCGAACCGCGATGAATACGACGGCGAAGGCGACAAGGACGATCGCGCCGATCGACAGCGCCAGGCGACCGCGCAGCCCGAGGCTCGCCCAGCCGCCGCTCACGGCTCGACCAGCTGGTATCCGGCGGAGCGAACGGTCTCGATCGGCGCCGGAGAGCCCGGCGCGTTGAGCTTGCGCCTGAGGTAGCCGATGTAGACCGGGACGAGATTCGTGCCCGGGTCGTGGTCGAAGCCCCAGACCGCTCTGAGGATCTCCTGTTGCGAGCAGACCTGGCCCGGACGGCGCATCAGAAACGCGAGCAGGTCCGCCTCGCGTGCCGGTAGCTTCACCGTCTGGTCCCCACGGGTCGCTTCGCGTGAGAGCAGATCGAGGCGGATCCCCGAGGCCTCGAGCGTGGTCGTCGTCTCGGCGTCGGCCTGGCGCAGATGGGCCATGACTCTCGCGACCAACTCGTCGAAGGAGAAGGGCTTGGTCACGTAATCGGTCGCGCCGGACTCGAGGCCCGCGATCTTCTCGGTGGTCTCATCGAGTGCGGTCAGGAGGATCACCGGCAGCGCCGGCTTCGCGCCTCTGATCGCCGCCAGGACCTCGAGCCCGTCACGGCCCGGGAGCATCCGATCGAGCACCACGAGGTCAAACCCCTCCTCGAGGGCGAGCCGCTGGCCCTCGATGCCATCGCCGGCGGTCCGCACCGCAAACCCCTCGGCGGCGAGCCCACGCTCGAGGAAGTCGGCGATTCCCGCCTCGTCCTCGACCACCAGGATCTCCACGTTGCGATGAATTGACGTAGCGGTGCTTCCGGCTAGGTGCGCTCCAACACGACGACCGGGATCTCGCGGTCGGTGTTGCGCTGGTAGGCGTCGTAGTCGGGCCACTCGGCGACCATCGTCCGCCACATCTCGGGCTTCTCCTCGGCGGTCGCGGTCCGGGCCCTGCTCTTGAAGACGTCGCCCCAGACCTGGACCTCGACCTCAGGTTCCTCGCTGAGGTTGACGTACCAGGCGGGCGGCTCGTCGGACCCGCCCTTGGAGGCGACGATCGTGTAGGCGTCGTCCCCGTACGGCGCGTAGATCAGGGGCGTGGTCCGCGGTTCGCCGGATTTGTGGCCCTTGGTCGTCAGCAGGAGGGTGCTGGACCCCTTCTCCCAGTCATGCCCCTCCTTGCCGTCGGTGGCCCGGTAGCGATCGACATGCTCCTTTCCGAAAAGCATGATCCTCATGCTAGGCAATCGGCCCCGCCGGATCTAGGTCTGCGGCTGGATGTTCTGGTTGACGCGGAAGAGGTTGCCCGGGTCGTAGGTCGCCTTGATCTGGGCCAGGCGGTCGTAGTTGTCGCGGTAGCTGGCCCGGACCCGGTCCTGTCCCTCGTCCATCATCATGTTCACGTAGGCGCCGCCGGCCGAGAAGGGGTGGAGCGCTTCGAAGTAGTCCACGCACCACTGGCGGATCTCATCCGCCTTAGCGGGGTCGGAGTCGACCCCCGCAAAGACCGAGCCCCAGTTGGCTTCGCGATAGCTCCAGGGGGTCTCGGACGCGCCGATGTCATGGGCGGCGCCGTCGATCGGGTAGAGGTGCATGGTCGATTTCCAGGTCGGCATCTCGGCGCCGAACTTGGCGTGGGCCTCGACGGCGCCGTCGGGGATCTCGTTGACGAAGTCCGCTCGCCAGTACCACTGGTCCCCCGCCGGGTAGACGGGGTCGAAGGCACCCTGCAGGGCCGGGTGGGGCATCGGCTGTGGCGCGTGGAGCAGCGGCTCCGGAAGGGCGTCGAGCAACGGTGCCATCGCCCCGGCAGCGTCGTCGGGGTTGCCCGAGTAGCACCAGACAACTCCGCAGACCTTGCGCAGGTGCAGCTCCTCGGGGAACGGTGGCGCCGGCGGGACCGAGGTGAAGGCGAAGAAGCCGTTCAGCTCGCGCGGGGCGTTCGGAAGGAAGTCCCGGTACGCGGTCAGCACCTCGGCGCCCGCCTCGACCGGCCAGAAGGTCGGGCCGCCGACGACGGTGTCGACCTCGTGCAGTTTGAAGAGGAAGGACGTGATCACGCCGAAGTTGCCGCCGCCGCCCCGGATCGCCCAGTGGAGGTCCGGGTTCTCGTCTGCACTCGCACGCACGCGCTCACCGCTCGCCAAGACGACCTCGGCCTCGATCAGGTTGTCGATCGTCAGGCCGCATTTGCGGGTCAGGTGGCCGATGCCACCTCCGAGCGTGAGGCCGCCGACGCCGGTGGTCGAGATGATCCCGCTCGGGGTCGCCATCCCGTGCTCGTTGGTCGCGGCATCCACTTCTCCCCAGACGCAGCCGCCGCCGACCCTGACCGTGCGGGCCCCCGGATCGACCTCGATGTCCTTCAGGCCGGAGAGGTCGAGAACGACGCCGTCGTCGCAGGTCCCGAGACCGGCGCCGTTGTGGGCCCCTCCACGGACAGCAAGGAGGACGTCATGATCGGCAGCGAAGGAGACGACCTTCGCGACATCGTCGACGCTGGTGGCGCCCGCGATCAGTCCGGGGCGGCGGTCGATCATCGCGTTGTAGACCTCGCGGGCCTCGTCGTAGCCGGCGTCCTCGGGGCCGATCAGCTGACCGGCGAAGTCCGAAATCTCGCTACTGGCGCTCTGCTTGAGGGCGTTGGGGGTGCTCACACGTTCCTCCTAGTCGTCGACAGATCTCATCTCGGGCCAGCGTAGGTCCCGGGATCCGGGCTGTCATGACCTGATCTGACCCAAATTTGGGCGCGCCGGAGGGCGATCGATTCAGACCCGATGATCAGATCTGACTATCGTCCTGGCCATGGACACCGAGATCCCGGGCCTCCCGGACTCGCTCCGCCCGATCTCGCCCTCTCCGTTCGTTGGGCGCGCGGCGGAGCTGGAGAGGCTGCGGACCCTGATGCCGTGGGCGGAGGGGGAGGGTCGGCGCGTCGCGCTGCTGGCCGGGGAGCCCGGAGCCGGGAAGAGCCGCCTCGCCCGCGAGTTCGCCAACAGCGCCGCCTCCGACGGGGCACTGGTCCTCTATGGAGCCTGCGACGCGGTCGTGAGGACGCCCTACGGGCCCTTCGTCGAGGCTCTCGATCGCCTGGTCGGCGTCACCGATGCGGAGGAGCTGCGCGCCGCGCTCGGTTCCGGTGCCGCCGAGCTGACCCGGCTGCTGCCCGACCTGCCGGCGGTCGCCGGTGAGCTGCCGGAGCCGGTCGAGGCCGATCCCGACACCGAGCGCCACCGCCTCCACACCGCGGTCGCCGACCTGCTCGCCAACGTCAGCCGCGAACGGCCGATGCTGCTGGTGCTCGAGGACGCGCACTGGGCGGACGCCCCGACGCTTCTCCTGCTGCGGTTCCTGGCGCGGGCGGCATGGCGCGCCCGGCTCCTGATCCTCGTCACCTTCCGCGACACCGAGGCCGACAAGGTGCCGGGAGGCCTGGCGGAGACGCTGGCCGACCTCCGGCGCGCCGATGACGTCCTCCGGATGCGCCTCCCGGGCCTCTCGGAGGCCGAGGTCTCCGACCTGGTCAGCCGGGCGGCCGGTGACCTCGTCGGCGATCCCGAGCTGCCCGAGCTCGCGAGCACGATCCACGACCTCACCGGCGGCAACGCCTTCCTGGTCTGCGAGCTCTGGCGCGCCCTGCTCGAGAACGGGACGGTCGAGGTCGTCGACGGATGCATCGTCCTCACCCGGCGGCTGGCCGAGCTCGCCACCCCCGAAAGCGTCAGCGAGGTGGTCAGCCAGCGGCTCTCGCGCCTGGCCCCGAGCACCTCGGACCTGCTCGAGCTCGCCGCCGTCGCAGGGCCGGAGTTCGAGCTCGAGCCGATCGGCCGGGCCGCCAAGCTGACCGAGCCCGAGCTCCTGGCCGCCCTCGAGGAAGCGATCGGCAGCGGAATGATCGAGGAGCTCCCCTCGCAGCGGATGGCCTGCCGGTTCACCCATGAGATCGTGCGGCGGGCCCTCTACGACCGGCTCTCGCAGTTGCGCCGGGCGGAGCTCCACCTCAGCGTCGGCGAGGCCCTCGAGGGCACCACCGACGCGGCCTCCGACCGCGGGCTCGCGGACCTCGCCCACCATTTCGGCTCAGCGGCCCCGTTCGGCGGCGCCGAGCGGGCGATCGAGTACAACCTCCGCTCCGCGCGGGCAGCCGGCGCCTCGCTCGCCTACGACGATGCTGCGACCAGGCTGCGGACGGCGATCGAGATCGGGATCGAGGACGAGCACCAGCGTGCGTCCGCTCTTCTCGAGCTCGGCTGGGCCGGCCACCGCGCCGGCATGGCGACCGATGCGGTCGAGGCCTTCGCGGCGGCGGCGGAGATCGCCCGTGGGCTGGGAAGTGCCGAGCTGCTGGCACAGGCGGCGATCGGCTACGAGGAATCCTGCTGGCGCCCGGGGTTGGTGAGCCAGGATGCGGTCGAGCTGCTGGAAGAGGCGCTGACGGCGGTGGGGGACGGGAGCGGTGAGCTGCGGATCAGCCTGCTCGCCGGGCTCTCCAGGGCGCTCGACTTCCAGGGCGAGCGCGAGCGCGGAGGGATCGTTCGGGAAAACGCGGTCGCGCTGGCGCGGCGCCTCGACGACCGCCCCGGACTCGCGAAGGTGCTGGTCCGCTCCTACTGGGCGCGCGGCACGACGCCGCTGCCCGAGATCCTGCCGATGCTGACCGAGGCGATGGAACTGGCGGAGGAGCTGGACGACCCCGAGTTCTATACCGAAGCGATCGCCTGGCGAGTGCCGACCCTCGTCTCCCTCGGCGACCTGGTGGCGGCGCGGGCGGAGGTCGGGGCCCTGCGGGAGATGGCCGAGCGAACCGGGCAGCCGTTCATGAATCACATCGCCGAGCACTACGGGTCGGCGATCGCCCTCGGGGACGGCGACCTGGCGGGGGCCGAGGTGATGGCCGAACGCTCGCGCGAGTGGGGCGACCTGTTGACCGGGCGCGACGCAACCGGCAGCCACGGCATCCAGATGTTCGGCATTCGCCGCGAGCAGGGACGACTGGCGGAGCTGGCGCCGGCGGTCAGGATCCTGGCCGGCGAGGTCGACCGCGAGGGGCCGTGGCGTCCCGGGCTCGTCGCCGTGCTCGCGGAGCTCGGCATGGAGGACGACGCGAGGAGGGAGCTCTCGAAGCTCGTCGCTGAGGGCATCGACGAGTTCCGGGCATCTCTCTGGCTGGCGACGCTCACCTACCTGACCGATGCCTCCGTCGCCCTCGGCGACGAGGCGATGGCGGCGACCCTCTACCCGGAGCTGGAGCCGTTCGCGGGGACGAACGTGATGATCGGCCACCTGGTCGCCTGCTACGGCAACGCCGATCGGTACCTGGGCATGCTCGCGGGGACGCTGGGAGAGCCGGAACGGGCAGAGCTGCACTTCGAGCGGGCGATGGAGGAGAACACGGCGATGGGAGCAGAGACCTGGGTCGCCCATACCGCCTTCGAGTACGGACGTTTCCTGCGCGGACGGGGAGGAGACGCCGGCGAGCGCTCCGCGGCCCTGCTCGGCGAAGCCTCGGCCCTGGCCGAGCGGATCGGGATGGCGGGGCTGCTCGCCAGGATTCGCTCGCTCGGCGTGCCCGCCGCCGGCTCCGGGCTGCCCGACGGGCTCTCTCCGCGCGAGGCGCAGATCCTCGAGCTCGTCGCCGAGGGGCTGAGCAATCGCGAGATCGGCGCCCGGCTCTCGATCAGCGAGCACACCGCGGCGAACCACATCCGCAGCATCCTCCGCAAGACCGGGTCCGCGAACCGCACCGAGGCGGCGTCCTACGCCCACCGGCACGGGCTCGCCTCGGCGTGAGTCGAGATCGGCGCTAGGATCACCCCCGTGGCCCTCTATGTGATCGAGCGCAGCTTCGCCGATCAGCTCGACCTCACGGACGACGATGTCCGGCTGATCGAGGAGGTCAACAGCGACGAGGGAGTCCGCTGGCTCTTCTCGTTCCTGAGTGCCGATCGGCGGCGCACCTACTGCCTGTATGAAGCCCCGTCGCCGGACGCGATCCTGGCCGCCGCTCGCAAGGCCAACGTCCCGGCCGACGAGGTCGTCGAGGTCAGCGCCGCGACGCCGCAGTTCTCGGATCGCCTCAGCGACTGGGCCGACGCCGTCAACTAGGCGGCGATCCTGTTCGGCGGCTCGCGGCCGTCGATGACCGCCAGCACCGAGTCGGCGACCAGGTTCGCCATCGCGTCGCGGGCGGTGACCGTCGCCGAGCCGACATGGGGGAGGAGGACGCAGTTGGGGGCCGCTAGGAGCGCAGCGGGCACCTTCGGCTCCTTCTCGTAGACGTCGAGGCCGGCGGCGGCGATCGAGCCATCGGCGAGGGCGGCCGCGAGCGCCTCCGAATCGACCAGCGATCCCCGGGCGGTGTTGACGAGGATCGCGCCCGGCCGCATCAGGTCGAGCTCGACGGCGCCGATCAGGCCGGCGGTCCCGGCGCTGGCGGCGGCGTGGATGCTGACGACGTCGGACTGCGCCAACAGCTCCCCGAGCTCGGCGCGGACGGCGTCGAGCGCGCTCTCGGCCTCGGGCTTGGGGTCGCGGGCCGCGTAGAGGATCGACCCCGCCATCGGCCGCACCAGTTCCGCGTAGCGTCTGCCGATCCTGCCCATTCCGACGATGCCGAACGTCGCCCCGCTGAGCTCGATCCCGAGGTCGCCGGTGGTGTCGAACCCCGCCCACTCGCCCGCCCGCAGGCGCCGCTCGGCGGGCGACAGGCCACGTGCCGCGGCCAGGGTCAGCGCCAGTGCCAGCTCGGCGGTGGCGTCGGTGAGGACGTCCGGAGTGTTGGTGGCGAGGACCTCCCGATCGCGGCAGGCCTCGAGGTCGATGTTGTCGTAGCCGACGGCGAAGTTGGCGACCAGCCTGATGCCGGGGCCCGCTGCATCGAGCAGCTCCGGGCCGACTGCGACGGTCGGGTCGGCGACGATCGCGGCGACGCCGGGGGCGAGCTCGCGGATCTTCTCCGCGGTCGCCCCGAGGCCGCCCTCGCGAACCTCGCAACGCGCGGCGATCCGCTCGGCCCCCGCGGCCGGGATCAGGCGGGCGATCAGGACCGCGGCGCGGGCTTCAGCCGGATCGTCGCGTTGAACGGGGATTTCGTTCCCGCCTCATTGGTGATCGTCGCGCTGATCTCTGCGCTCAGCTTGGCGGCGTTCTCCAGCAGCCCCTCGCCGGTCTCGTTTAGGTGGATCCTCAGCGCGCCCGTCCTGCCGCCGCCGACGCGTCCCGAGATCGAACCGATCTTCAGGCTCTTCCTGTGATTCCCCTTGGGGTGGAGGGAGCCCTTGACGGAGCAGGTGTCGCCGGCGGGCGCCCGGCACCGGAACGAGACGGAGCCGGCGCCCCTGCGCAGGTTTGCTGACTTGCTCTTCAGGGTGCCCGACGCCGTCACCGGCGGAGCCCCCTGGAGGATCTTCGGCGCGTCGCCCCCGACGCAGTCCTGGTCGATCCCGTCCCCAGGAACGTCGGTCGCGCCCGGATGGATCGAGGCGTTGTGGTCGTCGCAGTCGGTACTGGCGTCGGACCCGTCGAAGTCGAGGTCGGGGTAGTAGACGACCTCGCATTTGACGACGGTGTCGATTGTGTCGACCGTCGCGGTGTCCTGACCGAATCCGCAGTCGACCGTGTCGGGCTCGCCATCGCGGGCGAGGATCCGGTCTTCGTCCTCGCCGCCCTCGAGGGTGTCCCGGCCCGGCCCGCCGTCGATTTCGTCGTTGCCCTGGCCACCCTTGATCAGGTTGGCGGCGGATGAGCCGACGAAGTGGTCCCGCTCCTGGCCACCGGTGAGGTTCTCGATGTCCGAGTGGATGTTCTGGTCGGCGCCGAGCCCGTCGTTGCGCTGATCGTCGAGGGTGACCGTGAGGGATTCGGCCGGTGTCAACTGATAGGCGACCGTATCCGAGCCGCCGCCTCCGTTGATCGTGTCGGCCCCGACCGGCTCCCGGAACAGATCGTCGCCCGCGCCGCCGTTGATCGTGTCCTGGCCGGACGCGCCCCCGAGCTCGAATGTGTCGTCACCGTCTTCGCCGTCGATGACGTTGGATTCGTCGCTGCTGATCGTCAGCAGATCCTGGCCGGGGCCCGCGTGCACGACCATTTCGTTCGCGCTGGCACCACCGATCAGACGGTCGGCGCCATCGCCGAGGTCGATTTCGGTGAATTCGGTCAGATCGCAGGCGACCGTTTTCTGTTCACCGCCAGACGTGTCGGCGCAGTGTTCGCCGGCGGCGATCGGTGCTTCCTGCGTGGCCGCGTTCCTTGAGAAGACCCATTTCGGGCCTTCGACTCCGACCAAGAGATCGTCGACGCCCTTGGTGCCGACGTAATGGGTCAGCGAGGTGTCGCCGGCGACGCTTGCGGATTCCAGACTCGATGCTGTAGCCGGCACCAGAAGGAGCAGCATGACGAGGGCGCAGCCGAGCCCGGGACGGCGCATCGAGTGATCGTGGCGGACTCCTATGCCACCGTCAAGCCGCTCCGGCGCTTCCGAGGGCCAGCTGTCCGTCTTCGCGCTCCCCCTCGGTAACCGTTTCGTCGCGTGCGATCTCGCCCTCGCGGACGAGCAGCAGCGCCAGCAGCGAGCCGGCGATCGAGAGCAGCGCCCCGAGCAGGAGGATCTCGTTCATCCCCGCCAGGAAGCCCTCGCGGGCGGCATGGGCGACGGTCGCCCGAGCCCCGTCCGGGACCGAGCCCAGTGCATGGTTGAGGTTGCCCGACGACGCCGCTTCGATCAGCTGCCGGGGGCGATCACCGTGGGCCGCGGGCGTGCCCGCGGCCAGTTCGGAGACCTTGTCGGCCCCGCGGCCGAGGAACAGGGCGCCCCAGGTGGCGATCCCGACGGAGATGCCGACCTGCCTGAAGGTGTCATTGATCCCGGAGGCCATCCCGCTCTGCTCTTTGGGGACCACGCTGAGCGCGACGTCGGCGATCACCGGGTTCAGCAGGCCGACCCCGATGCCGGCGACGATGAAGCCGAGAAGCAGGGTCGTCCACTCCGAGTTGGCTTCGATCCCCGACATCAGCAGCAGGCCGACGCCGGCGAGGGCGAGGCCTCCGGAGAGCAGCACACGGGCCGGGACGCGGCCAAGTAGGACCCCGGCGATCGGCGCCACGAAGAAGGCCGCGACCGTGATCGGCAGGTACCTGACTCCGGCCTCGAGCGGCGAGTAGCCGAGGTAGTTCTGCAGGTAGAGCGTCAGGTAGAGGAAGAGGGCAAACATCGAGCCCGAGACCGCGAAAGCCGCGATCTGGACCCCGGTGAAGGCGCGCTGGCGGAAGAAATGAAGCGGCAGCATCGGCTCGCGGACCCGGCGCTGGATCGCGACGAATGCCGCCAGCAGGATCGCGGCGCCGCCGAACAGGCCGAGGATCAGGCCGCTGCTCCAACCCTCCTGGTTACCGCGCAGCAGCGCCAGCACCAGCAGGAACAGCGCCGTGCTGAAGGTGAGCAGGCCGGCCCAGTCGATCCTGGTCGCGTTCGGGTCGCGGGACTCGCGCAGCTTTGTGAAGGTCGCCACAACGGCGGCGATCCCGATCGGGACGTTGAGCAGGAACACCGACTGCCAGCCGAAGCCGTCGGTCAGGGCGCCGCCGACGAGCGGCCCGATCGCGACCGCGACGCCGATCGTCGCTCCGTAGGTCGCCATCGCCGTCGCCCGCTCGCGGCCGGCGGCGAACTCCTGCGCGATCAGCGCCAGCGAGACGGCGAACATGATCGCGCCGCCGACCCCCTGCACCGCGCGGTCGATGTTCAGCATCGTCGGAGTGGTCGCCAGCCCCGCTGCCAGCGAAGCGACGGTGAAGATCCCGAGACCGACGCCGAAGACGCGGCGGCGCCCGAGTCGGTCGGCGAGCGAGCCGGCGGTCAGGACCAGGGCGGCGAGCGAGAGGGTGTAGGCGTCGATCACCCATTGAAGATCGGTGAAGCTGGCGTTGAGGTCATCCTCGATCGCCGGCAGCGCCGTGTTGACGACCGTGATGTCGAGCAACAGCATGAAGGTCGCGACCGAGACCGTGATCAGAGTCCACCACTTGCGTTCCACTTGAAACCTCCTGACCGGCGGGTACAATCCGTAAGGTAGCCTTGTAAGGTGACTTGATAAGGCGACCGTATCAGATGATCAGGTTGCTTGACAGACCAAATTTGCAGAAACTGCGTGAGAGGGATCACGGATGAGCACCGAGAAGCAGACAGATAGCTGGGTTCCACTGCCGGCTCTGCTCGACAACGCGAAGGCGATCGGCTACGAGGACCTGCACGACCGCCTCGCCGAGCGTGGCTTCGAGGACATACGCCATGCCCACGGTTGCGTCTTCCGCTGGGTCGATCCCGACGGGACGCGGCTGACCGAGCTGGCGGAGCTTGCCGGTCACAGCAAGCAGGCGGTCGGCGAGTTCGTATGCGACCTCGAGGCACGCGGCTACGTCGAGCGGATCCCCGACCCGGCCGACGGCCGGGCGAAGATCATCCGCCTCACCGACCGTGGTGCCGAGGCAAAAGCGGCAGCGCTCGAGATCTTCGCCGAAGTCGAGCGGGAGTGGGCCGAGCGGATCGGTGAGGAGCGGGTGGCGGCGATGAGAGGGGCGCTGGAGGCGCTCTATGAGCTCGAGCACAGCGTGCCCCTACCTGCCTAGCGCCGCCCTCGGCGACTCTCTCTCCGACCTCCGGGTCCGAACCAACTGGAAGCGCGGCCCCGCCGCCGAATTCGACGGCCCGTTCCTGGTCAGCTACACCGAGTTCACCCCGAAGACCCTGCGCGACGTGCCCCGGATCCATCGCGCCGCCGAGCGGCTGCGGGTCGAAATCGCCGAGCTCGAGGGGGCGATCGGGGTCACGACCTACTGGCAGCTGTTCCGCGGCAGGGTCGGGTCACTCTCGGCCTGGGAGGACGAGGCGGCGCTGCGGAGATTCGTCGCGCTTCCATTCCATCTCGAGACGATGCGGGCGTTCCGCGACCGCGGCAGCCTCCGGTCGATCGAGTGGAGAGCCGGCTCGCTCGATCTCGGGGCGGCGTTCCGGGAGGGGCAGCGCGGCCTCGAGCGGTCCGGATCAGCCTAGGCTGTCCATTTCCGGTCTTCCCGTTCGTCTTGGGGGTAGAAATGCTCTCAAAGGAGGAACGAATGAAGTACATGCTGATGATCAACCACGGCAGTGCCCCGACCCCGCCCTCAGAGGAGTGGGACCAACTCTCCGCCGATGAGAAGAAGGCGATATCCGAGGACTACCGCGCGGTGTCGGAAACCGCCGGTGTCACGTCCGGGCTGCAGCTCTCGCCCCCGGAGACGGCGACCACCGTCCGCGTCGAGGGAGGAAAGACGCTCACCACCGACGGCCCCTTCGTCGAGACCAAGGAGGCGATCGGCGGCTACCTGATGTTCGAGGCCGATGACCTCGACTCCGCGATCGCCCTCGCCTCAAAGATCCCGGCGGCCCGCCTCGGCGGCAAGGTCGAGGTCCGCCCGGTGGTGGAGTGGTAGAGACGAGCACCGAGCGGGCGTTCCGCGACCAATGGGGTCGGGTCCTCGCTGCGCTGGTCGGCTTCCTCGGCGACATCGACCTCGCCGAGGAAGCCGCGCAGGAGGCCTTCACGATCGCCGCCGAGCGCTGGCCGGCCGAAGGAACCCCCGAGAACCCGGGCGCCTGGCTGGTCGCGACCGGGCGCAACCGGGCGATCGACAGGATCAGGCGCGACAGGACCCTGGCGGCGAAGGCGCACCTGCTCGATCCCCACGAAGGACTTGAGGAGGAGGTCGGGGAGATGACGACGATTCCCGACGAGCGCCTGGAGTTGGTCTTCACCTGCTGCCATCCCTCGCTCGCGATCGAGGCACAGGTGGCGCTGACGCTGCGGACGATGGGCGGCCTCAGCACCGAGGAGATCGCCCGCGCGTTCGTGGTCCCGCGCGAGACGATGGCCAAGCGCCTGGTCCGGGCGAAGAAGAAGATTGCGGCGGCGGGCATCCCGTTCCGTGTGCCGTCCGAGGGCCTGCTGCCGGAGAGACTGGCGGCGGTCCTGGCGGTCGTCTACCTGATCTTCAACGAGGGCTACGGTGGGCGAGAGGAGCTGGCCGGCGAGGCGATTCGCCTCGGGGCCGTTCTCGTCGAGCTGCTGCCTGAGCAGGCCGAGGCCCGGGGCCTGCTGGCGCTGATGCTGCTCCTCGACGCCCGCAGCGCCGCCCGGTTTCGTGACGGCGAGCTCGTCCTGCTCGCCGACCAGGACCGCGGCCTCTGGGACGAGGGGCGCATCGCCGCCGGCCGCGCCCAACTCGAGCGAGCGGCGACCCTGGATGGCGAGGGCCCCTATTTCCTCCAGGCGTCGATCGCGGCCCTCCACGTCGAGGTGGAGCGCGACTGGTCGCGGATCGCCGAGCTCTACGCCGAGCTCGCCCGCCGGACCGGGTCTCCGGTCGTCGAGCTGAACCGGGCCGTCGCGGTCGCCGAGTCCGATGGTCCCGAGGCGGGCCTGGCGGCTATCGAGGGCCTCGAGCTTGAGTCATATCCACACCTGCACGCGACCAGGGCCGACTTCCTGCGTCGTCTCGGGCGCGACGGCGAAGCCCGCGAAGCCTACGAGCGCGCACTCGAGCTGACCGGGTCCGACCCCGACCGACGCTTCCTGACCCGTCGCCTGGCCGAAGTCGGATGAGTGATCTGCGGATCCGCCCCGGGGAGGAGGCCGACGTCGCCGTCGCCGCCGGGATCGTCGAGCGCGCCTACGAGGGCTACGTCGAGGAGGTCGGCGGCCGGCCGGCGCCGATGGACGCCGACTACTCCGAGGCGGTCAGGGCGCGGACCCTGTTTGTCGCCGAGGACGGGTTCGGGATCGCCGGCCTGATCGTGCTCGCCATCGATGGCGGCCATCTCGAGGTCGAGAACGTCGCGGTCGATCCCCGGCGACAGGGGGATGGGGTCGGCCGCGCCCTGCTCGCCTTCGCCGAGGAGGAGGCCCGGTCCCGCGGGGTCGGGGAGCTGCGGCTCTTCACCCACGTCGTGATGCTGCGAAACCAGCGGATCTACACCCGACTCGGCTACACCGAGGTGGATCGCCGCAGCGACAACGGCTTCGAACGGGTCTTCTACTCCAAACGCCTTCTGCAATCGCCCTGAGTCGATACCCGGAGGGGGTATAGTCCAGGCGATGGCGAACCCGGCCCCGAGCCACGGCTACACGGCCAGCAAGGACGATCTGCTGCGGCGCCTGGCGCGGCTCGAAGGCCAGGTCCGGGGGGTCACAGGGATGGTCGAGGAGGACCGCTACTGCATCGACGTCCTGACCCAGATCGCCGCTGTGCGGGCGGCCCTCGACCGGGTCGCGCTGGGATTGCTCGACGACCACGCCCACCACTGCATGCTCGGCAAGGGCGACTCGGTACCGGCCGAGCCCGAGGAGCGGGTGGAGGAGCTGATGGCTGCGGTTGGGCGCCTGGTTCGCTAGGACCCTGGACCGCCTCCCTACACTGGATCCATGACCAACGACGTCGATCGCGACTCCGTCCTCACCCTCTACAGGCGTGGAATCGAGCTGCTCGAGGAGGCCGACTTCGAGCAGGCCGCGGTGCCGCTCGAGGCCGCCGCCCGCCGGGCGCCGGAGAAGTCATCGATCCGCGAGGCGCTCGGCCGCGCCTACTTCCGCCTCGGCCGATTCGCCGCCGCCGCGGTCGAGTTCGAGGCGGTCGTCGATTCCCACCAGGTCGACGACTTCGCCCACTTCTGCCTCGGCCGGTCGCTGGCCAAGACCGGCCAGACCGATCGCGCCCGCCATCACCTGGCGCTGGCGTCGAACCTGCGCCCGGAGCGCGGCGACTACCGCTTCTACCGCGACCAGCTGGCCTAGCCGCGCCGGCTAGAGGCCGGCGACGAGGGTGCCGACGTTGCGCTGGCTGAAGTAGGGCCCGAAGGTGTGGTGGAGGTCGCGGCGCTTGGCGTAGCTGGTCAGGCCATTGATCGTTTTGCCTTCTTCGATCAGCCAGCCGCCGCCGCTGGCGCCGGGGGCCCAGTGGCAGCGGATCGCGATCGTCGGCGGGCCGGGGATCCGGTAGGTGGTGCTGTCGTCGCCGACGTAGGGGGAGCTGCACCCCTGCATGCGGCGGACCTTGCCCGGATAGCCGAAGGTCTGGAACTGCTGTTTGCGGCCGAGGTCGAGGGCGATCGAGGCGCCGCCGCCGACCGCATCGGCGACGTTGACGCCTTCGGCGTTGGGCTCGACCTGGGCGGCGCCGATGTCGAAGTTGGGATTGCCGAGCTTGATCCACTGTTTCGGGACGTGGACGGCGTTACGGTGGGCGACGAAGGCCCCGAACGGGGCCAGGCCGTCGGTGTATGCCGGGACGAAGACGACCAGCCGCGACCAGGTCGTGCCGCCGAGCAGGCCGCGCGGGCCGGAGTTGAGGCAGTGGGCGGCGGTGAGGATCAGCTTCCGGCTTGGCGAGTTGATCGCCGTCGCCGAGCAGAAGCCCTGCTCGTTGCCCTGGCGGATGAAGAGCCGGCCGTTGACCGTGAACGGGACAACGCTCGGTTCGGGTACGGGGGCGAAGCTCGCTTCGGCCCGATTTTCGAGCGATTCCGGCGCGTCGAGGGGCGGGGTCGCCCGCATCCGGGCCGGGGTCCAGTAGTTGAGGGCACGTTCGACTTCACCGGGCTTGGACGGACCCTTCGGGTGGACCCGGGAGGGGGAAGGCGAGGCGGCTACAGGCGACGGCGCGGCGAGCGCGATCGCCGCGATCAGGGCGAGCGCCACGAGCGGGCCCGTGACGCGCAACTTGGCACTGGGCGAGCCCGGTCGCATCGCCAATGAGAATAGACGCCGGGCCCGCCGGACCTCGACGAGAGTACGAGCGCTACAGCGGACGTGCCGGTAGTTGGGGGCCACTATGGGTACCCAACCCCCGGCACGTCCCGATGGATCGAAATAGTTCGATCAGCTGACGAGCGGGACCACGCAGCGGTAGGCGCGGGTGGAGGTCGAGACGCGCGAAGTTGATTTCGCCTTTGTGTAGAAACTGTGACGACGCTGTATAGCGTCCAGGCCGCTGACGACTCGCGATGTCGCTCGACCACTCATCGTTCGCGTCTAGTGTCACCCCTTCTTCCTGTCCGAAGGCGGCGAGCGCCAGGGCCTCGGGCAGCGTCCCGCCGCGTGACGCGCATTCGGCCGCGGCGGCGGGCGCCGTCAGCGCCGTGCTGGCGGACGCCTCCCAGCAGGCGCCGGCGAAGGCCTGGGTGCCGGGCCCGCAGCCGGCGCCGAACCCGTTGACGGTCTGGGAGTCGACCGCGTTGACGGCGTTGAGCGAGGTCTCGGCGTCGATCGCGCTCCGGGCGGTGTCGGCGGTGTCGGCGTGGAGGGCGTTGGGCACCGGGCCGAGGCTCGACTCGTCGATGTCCGCCCCGGTCAGCGGCCCGGTGAACTGCCTGCCGAGGACTCCGGGCTTGAGCCGGTTGGCGGGCACGGTATGGAGCTTCAGCCGGTTCCCAGGAATCGATTTCACGAGGATCGTGCGGCCGTTCAGCTTCTTCGCCGCGTAGACGGTTCCGCCGAGGGCGAGGACGAGCGCCAGCACGGAGACGAGAAAAGCCGGTGATGGCCGCCAGGAACCCTTCCTCATGGACACATCTGAGGATAGACTGCGCCGCGATACGGCCTGTGGTCAAGGGAAGTCCGGTGAAAGACCGGCGCGGTCCCGCCACTGTGACCGGGTGAAGAAAGCCGCTGGCGCAAGACGCCGGCCACTGAGGGCGACACAGGTCCCTCGGGAAGGTGCGGCAGACCGGCCCCGGGAGCCAGGAGACCTGTCCACGGCCAGCCATGACAACCCTCGTGGAAAGGGTGGCTTCAATGCCAAGAATCGCTCTACCAAGGCTTGCCGCAGCATGCGCGCTCGCCATCACCGTGTTGCTCTGCGCCGTCACTGTTGCGTCGGCGAAGGGAGTCAGCGCCGACCTGCGCGTGGTCGGGGCCGGCGGCAAGACGCTCGCCGAAGAGACGCTGCAGACCGGCACCACCAAGGTCCCGACCAGTCCGAAGGCGACCTGCCTCGGCAAGGGGACCGGCGGCAGCGGCAAATCGGTCACCATCAGGGGCGCGACCGCGCTCGGCCTGCTGGCCCAAGGGGCGAAGTCGACGGCATCGCTGCGGCCACTGCTGGTGACCGACGCCTTCCTCGATGAATTCGGCCTCGGCATCTGCGGGGTCGGCGGCGCCAAAAGCACGGCGAAGAAGTCCTGGTACCTGAAGGTCAACCACAAGAACCCCGAACTCGGCGGCGAATCGGTGAAGCTGAGGAAGGGCGACGAAGTCCTCTGGGCTCTCGCCGCGTTCCCGTATCCGAACGAGCTGGCGCTGGAAGCCCCCGCCGAAGCGACACCGGGGGTGCCGTTCGAGGTCCAGGTCTACTCGTTCAACGACAAGGGCAAGCGCAAGCCGGCGGCCGGGGTGACGGTTTCCGGAGCGTCCGCGCCGACCGCGGCCGACGGGAAGGCGACGGTTGTCCTCAGCGCGCCGACGATCCTCGTCGCGACCCACGGCAAGGAAATCCCATCGAACGGGGCGGCCGTCTGCGTGCTCGGGGTGTGTCCCAAGGGCTGATGGCGTGACGCAAGGCTGCCAGGCGATCGCGATCGCGCTGCTCGGAGCGGCGCTCGCGGTCGCCGGCTGCGGCCTCGGTCCGGGAGACGACCTCGGCCAGGTCGGGATCACGGTGACCCGCGACTTCGGGGCCGGGCATGTGGTCGCTCCCTTCAGCGACGACGTCACCGAATCGGACACCGTGATGCGGGTGCTCGAACGAAACGCCGAGATCACCACTCGCTACGGCGGCGGCTTCGTCCAATCGATCGACGGCCTCGAGGGCGATTACGGCGGCGGCAGATCGCTCGACTGGTTCTTCTACGTCAACGGGGTCGAGTCCACCGTCGGCGCCGCCGACGTCCAGGCAAGGGGCGGCGAGGCGGTCTGGTGGGATTACCACGACTGGTCGGCGGCGACCTCGATTCCGGCCGTCGTCGGCTCCTGGCCGCAGCCGTTTGCCGGCGGATACGAGGGGCACGAGCACCCGACCGTCGTCGAATGCCGGGGCGGCGGGGCGGCCTGCGCGACGGCGGAATCGAGGCTTCGGGACGCCGGCGCGACGCTGACCTCCTCCGCGAGTGACGCCAGCCCGATCCGGGTCCTGGTCGGCCCCTGGGCCCAGATCGAGTCGGATTCGGCCGCCTCGCAGCTCGAGTCCGGACCCGAGGGCAGCGGTGTCTACGCCCGATACGAGGCGAGCGGGGACGGCGAGGCCCTGGTCGGCCTCGATCAGAGTGGCGAGGAGGGCAGGCGCTTCGGGCCGGCGGCGGGGCTCGTCGCCGCGACCCGCCGCGGCGGGTCGCCTCCGACCTGGATCGTCACCGGGGCCAACATAAGGGGTGTGACCGCGGCCGCCGATCTGCTCGACGAGTCCTCCCTGCGTGACCACTATGCCGTCGCTACCGAGGGCGGTGAGGAGGCGCCGCTGCCGCTGGGATCGTGATCAGGTCTCCCTTCGCATACACGCCGAGGCCGGGGCCGCTGCAGGCAGCCTCTCCGGGAGCCGCGGTCGCCTACCTCGGCTCGCTGGTCGCGGTCGCCTTCCTCTACTCGAGCCCGATCGTCCTCGTCGCGGTGGGAATGGCGGCGGTCGGCGCCGGAGTCCTGGCCGGGGCCAGGCGCGCGGTGCGGGCCGCGCTCTGGATGGGGTTGACGCTCGCGCTCCTGATCGTTGTCGTCAACGCGATCGTCGTCAGCCGCGGTGAGACGGTGATCGCCCGCCTCGGGGACTGGCCGGTCTTCGGCCGGGTCGACGTCACCGCTGAGGCGATCGTCGAAGGCGTCGTCCTCGGCCTGCGCGCACTCGTCGTCCTCGTCGCCTTCGCCGTCTACTCGGCCTGCGTCGATCCAGACCGGGTCCTACGCGCCCTGCGGCCGATCGCGGGACGCTCGGCATTGACCGCGACCCTGGTCTCGCGGCTGGTGCCGGTGGCCGCCGCCGACGCGGCGCGACTCCGCGACGCGGCGCAGCTCCGCGGCGCCGGCGCCGCCCCGGTCGGCAAGGCGCAGCTCGCCCGGCGGCTCCTCGCCGGCTCGCTCGATCGCGCCGTCGACGTCGCCGCGACCCTCGAGCTTCGCGGGTACGGCCTCGGCTCGCGGCGGATCGCCAACCGGCGCGATCGCTCCCGGCACGACGCCCGCTTCTACGCCGTCGCCGCGGCCGTCCTCGCGCTTGCGATCACGGGGCTGCTCGCCGGCGCGGGCGGGTTCCACGCCTATCCGAGGATCGGCCTCGACACCGACACGAGGACCCTCGGCCTTGCGGTCGCGATCGCCCTCTCGGGGCTGGCTCCCTGGGTGCGCCGTGGCTGACCTCGCGATCCCGACCCGAACCGAGCAGGCCCTGACCCTGGATGGCGTCTCCTACGCCTACCCGAACGCCGGGCGCGACGCCCTGGTCGACATCTCACTGGAGATCGGCGCCGGCGAGCTGGTCGTTCTCGCCGGGCGCTCTGGCTGCGGGAAGTCGACCCTGCTGCGGGCCGGTTGCGGTCTCATCCCGCACTTCCACGGCGGCGAGATCTCCGGCCGGATCGAGGTCTGCGGCCTCGACGCGATCGCCGTCGGGCCGGGAGAGCTGGCTGCGACCGTCGGCTACGTCGCCCAGGACCCCGAGACCCAGGTCGTCTCGACGACCGTCGCCGCCGAGATCGAGCTCCCGCTGGAGTTGCGCGGCGTGCCGCCGGCGGCGCGGGCGCGGGCGGTCGAGGAGGTGGTGCTCGCGCTCGCGATCCCCGAGCTGCTCGGCCGGACCGTCGATACCCTCTCGGGCGGGGAGATGCAGCGGGTCGCGCTGGCGGCCGCGCTCGTAACCCGCCCGGCGCTGGTCCTGCTCGACGAGCCGACCTCACAGCTCGACCCCGTCGCCGGCGACGAGCTGATCTGGCTGCTGCGGCGGCTGAACGAGGAGTGGGGGGTGACGATCGTCCTCGCCGAGCACCGCCTCGAGCGCTGCCTCGCCGCCGCCGACCGCGTCGTCGCGATGGACGCCGGCACGATCGCGTTCGACGGAGAGCCCCGCGGCTTCCTCTCATGGGCCCAGGGAGCGGACCCCGCCCTCGAGACCCCCGGCGCCCGCCTCTTCTCGCTTGCGGGCATCACCCCGCTGCCCGTCGGCGTCCGCGATGCCCGCAATCATCTCGCCGAGATCGAGCGTGTTGCGCCCGCGGAAAAGTTGAGTGAGGAGGAAGTCCGACCCTCAGCCGCCCGGGTCCTCGAGCTCCGAGATCTGTGGGTCGAGCTCGGGGAGGGGGATGCAAAGCGAGATGTACTGAAGGGCGTCGACCTACGGGTGGAGCGTGGCGAGCGGGTGGCGTTGATGGGGCGGAACGGCGCCGGGAAGAGCACTCTGCTGCGGACGGTCGCGGGCCTCGAGAAGGCGGTGCGGGGGAGGGTCGAGGCGCCGGAGGGCGTCGCCCTGCTGACCCAGAACCCGGGCGACTTCCTGGTCCGCGAGCGGGTCGGGGACGAGTTGCCGGGGGAGGAGGGCCTGGAAGCCCTCCGGGTCGTGGGGTTGGAGGATGCCGTCGACGCCGACCCGCGCGACCTCTCGGGCGGCGAGCGGCAGCGGCTGGCGTTGGCGATCGTCCTCGCCGGCGGGATCGGCGGCGGCAGCCTGCCGGGGCTGGTCGCCCTCGACGAGCCGACCAGGGGCATGGACCGGGCCCGCAAGGGCGACCTCGGCGACCTGATCTCCCGGCTTGCCGAGGCCGGCGCGGGAGTGGTCGTCGCCACTCATGACGTCGAGTTCGCCGCCGGCTTCGCCGACCGCGTCGTCCTGCTCGGAGACGGGGCCCCGATCGCCGATGCGGAAACCGGCGAGGTCCTCTCCGGCGGTTGGTACTTCGCGACCGAGGTGGCTCGGATCCTCGACCTCCCGGGCGTTGTCACCCCCGAGCAGGGGGCCACCCACCTATGAGCTGGGAGCTCGCCAGCTTCCTGATCCTCGGCGGGGTCCTGCTCGCCGGGTTCGCCTGGTACGAGCGCTCACGCCCGCCGTCCCAGGTCGTCGCCCTCGTCGCCGCGCTCGCCGCACTCGCGATTGCCGGCCGGATCGCGTTCGCGGCCTTTCCCAACGTCAAGCCGACAACCGACATCGTGATCGTCGCCGGCTACGCGCTCGGGCCGGCGCCGGGATTCGCGGTCGGCGCCCTCACCGCGCTGGTCTCGAACCTCTGGTTCGGGCAGGGCCCGTGGACGCCCTGGCAGATGGCGGGCTGGGGCCTGTGCGGCATCTACGGGGCGATCCTGGCCTTGCTCTGGAGGCGCCGGATCGGCCGCCTCACGCTCGCCGCCGCATGCGGTCTTGCGGGGGTTGCATACGGGGCACTCCTAAACTTCTCTTTGATGGCTACCTACGGCGGCGAGCTTTCGGTGCAGCGCTTTGCGGCGCTCGAGTCGCGTGCGATCCCGTTCGACCTCGCCCACGCGGTCGGCAACATCGTCTTTGCGCTGATCGCGGGCCCGGCGATGCTGCGGATGCTGGCCCGGTTCCGCGAGCGGTTCGAGTGGCGGGCCCGCAAACCGGCGCTGGCTGGAACCGTGCTGGCGGCGCTGCTTCTGGCCAGCGCGATCCCATCGCAGGCGAACGGCGCCACCGGCGCGACCGGGGCGGCCGACTGGCTGGTCTCGGTCCAGAACAGCGATGGCGGCTGGGGCAGCAGTCCCGGCTCCAGTTCGAGCGCCTCGATCACGAGCTGGTCGATGCTCGGCCTCGAGGCCGCCGGGCGCAATCCGCTCGACATCTCGAAAGGCGGGGGGACGCCGGTCGACTATCTGCGATCGGCGATCGGCGAAATCGAAAGCAGCGGTGACTACGCGCGCACGATCCTCGCCCTCGAGGGCGCCGGCGTCGACGCCCACTCCTTCGGCGGGAGCGACCTGGTCAGCTTGCTGGCCAAGCGCCGCGGCAGCAACGGCTCCTGGGAAGGGTGGCCGGGGACCACCGCGTTCGCGGTGCTCGCGCTGCGCGCCGCCGGCGACACCGGTGACCTCGAAAAGTCGCTCTCGTGGTTGGGCGACGTCCAGAACAGCGACGGCGGCTGGGGCGACGAACGGAGCAAGCCGAGCACCCCCGACGACACCGGCGCCGTGATGCAGGCGCTGCGGAGCTCGAAGCTCTCCCAGCGCGGCCTCTCGTTCCTCAAATCGGTGCAGCTCTCGAGCGGCGGATTCGGCCTCACGGGCAGCGGCCCGGCGAACTCGCAATCGACGGCGTGGGCGGCGCAGGGAATGATCGCGATCGGCACCGACCCTGCGTCGATCTCCAGTGGAGGCCACTCGGCGCGGGGTTACCTGCTGGCGCGCCAGGACGCCGACGGCCACTTCAACTACTCCTCCTCGAGCAACCAGACCCCGGTCTGGGTCACGGCTCAGGTCCTGCCGGCGATCACCGGCAGCTCGTTCCCGATCTCGCCGGTGCCGCCCCGGGCGCCGACCCCGAAGCCGGCGCCCGTCAAACCCGAAGAAAGCTCGCCGGCGCCACTGACCCCGACAATTCCCGAAGCGCTGACCCCGCCCTCGAGCAGCGGCGGCTCGGGCTCCGGCTCAGGCTCGGGCTCCGGCGGGTCGGCGCCGCTGACCCCACCGGCCGCGACCCCGGGGCCGCCGATCCCGGTCTCGCCGAGCACGGGCGAGGGCGCGACGCCGGAAACCCCGCCGCTGTCGAAATTCGAAGCGAAGGAACCGCCCCCGGGCCCCCATCCGCTGGCCCCGATCGGGGTCGGCGTCGGCACCGGCGCCCTCGCCCTCGGCGGCGTGCTGTTCCTCGGTCGGCGCTTCAGCTGGTGATGAGCGAGATTCGGTGAGCGGATGGATGTCGAGACGGCAATCCGCACCCGCCGCACCCACAAGGCATTCGGGCCGGAGCCGCTCGACCGCGATGAGCTCGGGGCGCTGCTCGAGCTGGCGCGGTGGGCGCCCAACCACCACCTGACCGCGCCCTGGCGGTTTCGCGTGCTCGGCCCCCATTCCCTCGCTGCCCTGAAAGAGGCGGCCGGCGCCGAGGGGGCGGCGAAGCTCGACCGGGCGCCGACGCTGGTCGTCGTCTCCGCCGTGCTCGAGGGCGACCCGGTCCAGGACGAGGAGGACCTCCACGCGACCGCGGTCGCCTCTTACATCGTCCTGCTCGCCGCCCACGCGCGCGGCCTCGCCGGCTACTGGCGGACGCCCGAGGTGCTGCGGGGGGAGGCGGGGCGGCGCGCCGTAGGCCTCGGCGACGACGAGCGCTTCGTCGGCCTCCTCCATCTCGGGGTGCCGCGCCAGGAGAAAGCACCTCCGGAGCGCCCGCCCGTCGACCAGGTGACGGAGTTCATACCGTGAGCGCGGAGCGAGCAAGGGTGCATATCTGGATCTTCGCGCCGCGAGCAAAGCGCGAAATTCGGATGACCCGTCCGGCGGCCGGATGATCTCGCGGGCCGAGGCGATCGAGGCGATCGCCGGGCAGCGCTTCGAGGTCGTCGTGATCGGCGGCGGGATCACCGGCGCCGGGGTCGCCCTCGACGCCGCCTCCCGCGGCTACTCGGTGGCGCTGCTCGAGCGCGGTGACTATGCGGTCGGCACCTCGAGCCGCTCCTCGAAGATGGTCCACGGCGGCCTCCGCTACCTCCAGAACCTCGACCTCGGCCTGGTCCGCGAGGCGCTGCTCGAGCGGCAGCTGATGGTCCAGCTCGCGCCCCACCTCGTCTACCCGACGCCGTTTCTGGTGCCCTCCTTCGGCGAGGATCGCCGCGACCGCAAAATCGGGCTGGGCCTCAACATGTACGACGTGATGGCGACGACGCGGGTCGGGCGCAGCCGTCGCGAGATCCGCTCCTCCAAGGAGGAGGACGAGGACTTCTACTGGTCGCCCGACCGCCACCGCACGATCGACCGCGAGGAGCTGCTCGAGATGGTCCCCGCGCTCGAGCCCCGCGACCCCAACGACGCCTACCTCTTCTACGACTGCCAGACCGACGACGTCCGCCTCGTCCTGACGATCCTCGGCGAGGCCGAGCGGTTCGGCGCGGTGATGCTGAACGGCGCCGACGTCACCGAGCTGACCTGGGAGAAGGGGAAGGCGCGCGGGGTCGCCTTCGTCGAGGCCGAGTCGGGCGAGCGGATCGAGGTCGCCGCCGGAAACGTCGTCAACGCGACCGGGGTCTGGGCCGACATGCTGCGGCCGGAGGAGGTGGTCGATGAGGAGGACGTTCCTCGGATCAAGCCGAGCCGCGGCACCCACCTGCTGCTCGACCGGGCCGACCTCTCGACCGGGTCGGCGGCCTGCATCGTCCCCGCCGGCGAGGGGCGGGCGATCTTTGCCCTGCCCTGGTACGGACGAACACTGGTCGGGACCACCGACAACGACTACGAGGGCGACATCGGGCATCCCCGGCCCGGAGACGACGACGTCGAGTACCTGCTCGACGCGACCAACGCCTTCTTCGGCACCGAGGTCGGCCGCTCCGACCTGGTCGGCGCCTACGCCGGGGTCCGCCCCCTGATCTCATCCGGCGACCCGAAGAAGTCGGTCGACATCTCGCGCCGCGCCGAGCTCTACGAGACCTCCTCGGGCCTGCTGACGATCACCGGCGGCAAGCTCACGACCTGGCGGCGGATGGCAAAGCAGGTGGTCGACCGGATCGTCGAGCGCGAGGGCCGCGAGGCTCCCTGCCACACGGCCGAGATTCCGCTCGGGATGGAGGCGCGGGTCGAGGATCTCGAGGCGCCCGAGGGCGTCGGGGAGGAGGCCGTCGCCCAGCTCGCCTTTCGCTACGGCCACGCCGCGCGGGCGGTCCTCGACGTCGCATGGAAGGACCAGAAGCTGGCGGCGCCGATCGTCGATGGCCGCCCCGACCTGCTGGCCGAGGCTGTGATCGCCGCCCGGCGCGAGCAGGCCCGTTCGGTCGCCGATGTCCTCCTCCGGCGCACCCGGCTCGGGCTGCTGGCGGCTCCGCAGCTGCGCACAGCCGACGCCGTCCGGCCGGTCGCCGCCGCGATCGGCGCCGAGCTGGGCTGGTCGCGGCGCCAGGTGAAGAGCGAGGCCGAGGCCTGGCCCGCCGCAGCCGCCGAGGCCGGTATCGACCAGGCCGCTTAGCGCTCCGGGATCTGCTGGACCGACCAGCGGTTCCCGTCGGGGTCGCTGAAGAAGACGAACCGCCCCCAGGGGAAGTCCTGGATCTCGGAGACCTCGACGCCGCCGCCGGCGAGTTGGTCGCGGGCCTCGACGATGTCGTCGACGACGAGCTGGAGGCCCTCGAGCGACCCTGGCTCCATCTCGGTCAGGCCTTCCCCGATCGAGATCGAGCAGCTCGATCCGGGCGGGGTCAGTTGAACGAAGCGGAGCCCCTCCTTCACGGTGTGGTCCTGTTCGAATTTGAACCCCGCGCGCTCGGAATAGAACTCCCTCGCGCGGTCTACGTCGGTGACCGGGACCGGGATCAGCTCGAGCTTCAGGTCCATCTCCAAGCCCGTACCCGCCGAGCCATCTATCCACTCCACTAGTCTGGCGCCATGAGACTTTTCATCGACACAGGAAACGTCGCCGAGGTCGAGGAGATCGCCTCCTGGGGCATCCTCTCCGGCGCAACCACGAACCCGTCGCTGCTCGCCAAGGAGGACGGCGACCCGGGGGAGAGCATCAAACGGATCTGCGACCTGGTCGGCGGCCCGACCTCGGCCGAGGTCGTCTCCCAGGATGTCAAGGGCATGCTCGACGAGGGCCGCGCCCTGCGCGAGCTGCACGAGCACATCGTCGTCAAGGTCCCCTTCAATCGCGAGGGCCTCGAGGTGACCAAGTCACTGACCGACGAAGGCATCCCGGTCAACATGACCCTCGTCTTCTCACCCAACCAGGCGCTGCTCGCCGCGGCCGCGGGGGCGACATACGTCTCCTGCTTCATGGGCCGGCTCGACGACATCTCGATCGACTCCGGCGCGGTCCTCGAGGAGATCGCCGACACGCTTCGCGCGGGAGGGATGACGTCGGAGATCATCGCCGCCTCGATCCGGCATCCGGAGCACATCGTCGTCGCGGCGAGGATCGGGTGCGAGATCGCGACAACGCCGGCGAAGGTGCTGCGCCAGATGCTCGACCACCCGCTCACCGACGCCGGAGCAGAGAAGTTCCGCGCCGACTGGGAGAGCCGGCCCGAGTTCGGCGAATGGCTGAGCAAGCTGACCAGCAAGCGCCTCGCTGCGGCCGGCTGAACTAACCTCAGGCCGATGACGAGAGCCGAACTGGAGTCGAAGCCCCTTGCCGAGCTGCATGCGCTGGCCGCGGAGCAGGGCGTCGAGGGTTACAGGATGTTGAGCAAGGGCGAGCTGCTCGATCAGCTCGCGGGGCCCGATTCGGGCGGTGGCTCGGGCCGGAAATCGGAGTCACGTGGCGGCGGCTCGGGTGGCGGTGGTCAACGTCGCCAGCGCGACCGCAAACCTCGCCAGTCGCGACAGCGGGACCGCGGCGGGCGCGGCGAGCGCGATGGCCGGGGTGGACAGCGTCGCGAGCGCTCGAGCGAAAAACGTGCCCCCGAGTCAAAACCGAAACCCGCACCTGAGCCGCAGGGCGAGACGGATGCCGCGTCGGCCGCGGTCCCCTCCGACAAACCGCGCCGCAAACGGCGTCGCCGGCGCTGGGGACGGCGACGCAAGGACGTCAGGGTCCAGGACCTGCTGTTGCCCGCGGGCGGTGGCGGCAAGGCGATCGTCTACGCCGAGAGCCGCGAGGCCTGCACCGCGCTGCTCCGCGAAGTTGCCGCCGACCTCTCGGGTGCCTCGAGCGGCCCCGATCCGATCGCGCTGCTCGTCGACCCGACCCCGGTCGAGCTCGCGGAGTGGAAGCGCGACGCCCCCCAGGTCGAGATCGTCGCCGCGGGGCAGGCCCGCCACGCCGGCGACGCCATCGCCCAGGCGACCCGACGGGCCGAGGCCGGCGAGGATGTGATCGTCCTGATCGACTCGCTGAGTCGCTTCGGGGAGGCCTTCAAAGCCGCGAACGAGGCGAAGGAGCTGTTCGACGCCGGCCAGGACGTCGGCGGCAGCGGCTCGCTGACCGTGGTCGCCGGGGTCGAGCGCTCCGAGTAGGCGTCGCTCAGCCGCGGTAGGCGATGCGGCGCCAGGAGGGCTCTTTGGAGAGCTCGATCAGCTCGGAGCTGCGGTCGGGCTGGACGTATCCGAAGGTCTGGGTGCGCTCGTCGAAGACGACGTCGAGCTCACCCTCCTTGACCCGCTGGTCGAGCCAGGCGCCGCGGAAGACGAGACGGCGGAGCCAGTGGACGAGGCTGCGGTTGGCGGGGCCGACCAGGTCTTCCCAGTTCTCGTTGATGTGCTCGCCGAGGCGGGAGCTGGGCTCGTCGATCTCGCCGTTGACCGCGAGGTCGAGAAGGTCATTGAGCTCCTCGTCCGAAAGCCCCTGGGAGACGAAGCCGAGTTTGACCGCCGCCTGCTCGACGCGCTGGCCGAAGTCGCCCTCGTTGAAGGCGAAGCGGAGCTCGCCGTACTCGAGCACGTAGTCGGATCCCGACTCGTAGTTCCCTCTACGGGTTGTCTTCCTATTCAAGTTGAAGCCCATTCCCCCTCCGCAAGCCCAGCGGAGGCAGGTGGTGGATCATGGCGGTCATCGTAACCGCGTGCTTCCGCGGGGCGACGCCTGAACGAGGGTTTGCACCCCGCCGGCTCAACCGCCCCAGGTCCCGACCACGCCTTCGGTGAGGACGCAGCCGCCCCTGTTGCCGCTGACGACGGTGCATGAGTAGGTGACCTGGCCGCTCGGATCCCGTTCGATCGAGAAGATATTTTCGGTGGCCTTGGAGGTCACGTCGATCTTGTAACCGTTCCCTTCCGGGGTGACTTTTAGCGGGCCGCCTTCTGCTTCCGGGAGACTCGGCTCGATCGCGTGCATCCCGGCGAGGTCGCAGGCGGATTCGTCATATCGGCCGTCGTTGTCGATCGCGCAGGTCTCCATCGCCACCAGGGCGGAGTGAGCGGTCTCCTTCGCCTGCGCGTCCCCGGCCTTGTCGGTTTGGTTCATGAAAAGCGGCAGGGCGATCGCCGCCAAGATGCCGATGATCAACATCGTCACCAGAAGCTCGATGAGGCTGAAGCCTGCCTCCGCGTTCGCGTCTGTTTGGCGCGCCATCAAGACGCTATCGGGCGTCGAAATGAATTCGAATAGACCTGAACTGGCCCTCTCAAACACATCTCAACGAAAAGAACAGAATTCCGAGTAGCCGTAAGGGGGAAAAGGAATTAGCGGCTACCGGCCGATCATTCGGGGCGCGGCAGCGGGTGCTCGGGGTAAAGCTCCTCCAGCAGCGAATTGAGCTCGTCGCAGAGCGGTCGGAGCTCTTCGAGGTGGGTGTCGAAGTTGAAGACGAGACCCTCCCGCCCCAGGGCCCAGACCCCGATCGTGCTTCCATCGGAGCGCGTCAGGATCGGGCAGGGGGTGCCGTTGCCGGCCGACGGTTGAACACCCGGGCTGAATGAAACGGCGTTATTGCCGGGGACCTCCCAGGTTCTAAGCGGGCCGCGAACCACGAGTCCCGCGGGGCCCATCCAGAGGCCGGCCCGGCCGACCCTCCGGGCGAAGAACAGGCAGGGCCCGGCGAAGACGAGCCCGAAGATCGCTGCCCCGAGGATCGAGCCGGAGCCGAGCGCCAGCGAGAGGGACATTGCGACGAAGGCCGCCGCCATGCCGAGCGCGACAATGGCGAACCAGAAGGTCCGTCCCGAGCGCCGCAGCCAGGCATTGGGACGGATGACATCGGTCTCGGGTCGCTCCACCAGGGATTCCACAGGTCCGCTATCGGCCTTTTTCCCCAACCCTTTGAGTCGGCGCAAGCCTGTGGGGAGAAGCTCCTGAACCCGGCGCTTGGAACCCCATGGCGGCTGTCGAACCCTGTGGGAGGCTCGCCGGGCTTGCGCGCGAGGTAATGCTGGGACGCGACGTCGCGGTGGCGAGTGGGCCTCGCACTCGACTCCTAGGTCTCGCGCTCCTCACTCGTGAGGGCGTCGGATCGGGCCTCCTCATCCCGCGCTGCCGCAGTGTCCACACCTTCGGGATGCGGTTCGACCTCGATATCCACTTTCTCGATGCCGCCGGCCGGCCGACCTCCGTCCATCGGGCGGTCCCGCCGAACAGGCTGGTGTGGGATCGGCGGGCGGTCGACGCCCTCGAGGTGCCGAGCGAAAAGGGGGGAGAGTCTCGGGGCCGTCGCCTTGAGCCGGCGATGCTTCCCGATCGAGAAGAGATCGCGACCGTGGTCGTCTGTGAGGACGACGAGGCGACCCTCGAGCTGCTCTGCGATCACCTCACCGCGGACCGCTTCGACGCGATGCCGGCGCCGAGCGCGTCCGACGCGCTGCGGCTCTGCCACTACAAGCAACCCGATCTGCTGCTTCTCGACCTCGCCCTGCCGGACGCCTCCGGGCTCGACGTCCTGCGGGAGATCCGTGAGTCCGACGGCGTCGCCTCGCGCTTTGACCCCCTGCTCCCGGTGATCGTCCTCACCGGTCGCAGCGCCGACGCCGATCGGGTCCGGGGGTTCGAGATCGGCGCCGACGACTACGTCGTCAAGCCCTTTCACTATCCCGAGCTGCGGGCCCGGGTCGCGGCCGTCCTGCGGCGTCAGGCCGGTCACCGCGACGGCCCGCGCCGGGTCGGTGACATTGTCGTCGACCCGGCTCGCCGCAAGGCCTGGGTCGGCGATCGCGAGGTGACGCTCTCCAACAAGGAGTTCTCGCTGCTCCGGGTGCTCGCCGCCGACCCCCACCGGGTGTTCACCAAGGCCGACCTGCTAGGCGAGGTTTGGGGATACCGGACGCCGGCACGGACCCGGACGCTCGACTCCCACGCCAGCAGGCTGCGGCGCAAGCTCGACCCCGAGCATGGCCGCTACGTCGTCAACTGCTGGGGCGTCGGATACAGGCTCGTCGATGGGTAGCGGGATCAGGCTGCCGGGGGTCTCGCGGCGCGCAGCCCTGAACGAGGCGCTCCACGAGCTGCGGCGGCCGCTGCAGGCACTCGCCCTCTCGGTCGAGCCCGGCCGGGCTGCGACGGGCGGCATCGAGAGCTCGCTGTTCCTCGTCACCGCCGCCCTCGACCGGCTCGACGAGGAGATCAACGGCCCCGGGCCGGGTCGGGTGCCGACGCCGAACCCGGTCCGCCCGATGCTGGAGGCGGCGGTCGGGCGCTGGCGGGCAAGGGCGCGGATCGCCGGCGGCGAGCTGAGGCTGGGTGAGGTGGCGAACGCGGTTCTGGAAGGCGATCCGGTCGCCCTCTCGCAGGCGCTCGACAACCTGATCGTCAACGCGATCGAGCACGGTGGGCCGATGGTCGAGGTGGAGGCCCGCAGGAATGGGCGCCGGCTGACGATCACGGTCACCGATTCGGGCAGGGCCGGCCGGCATGCCCCGCGGCCTGAGTCGCCCGCGAAGCTGTTCGCGCGGTTGGCCGGCAGCCGGCGCCGCGGCCTCGGTCTCTCGGTGGTCCGGCGGGTCGCCGCCTCGCATCACGGCAGCTTCGATCTGCGCCGCTCGGAGCGCGGCTCGGTCGCAACCCTCGAATTCCCGGTGGCGCCAGCGAGGCATGAGTAGGCGCGGGCGAGCCCTCGTCTTCCTCCTCCTGGCGATCGCGGCGGCCGGCGCGGCGGCGGCGATCGCGGAGGGATACGGATCGAGGGTGACCGGCGGCTACGGACCGTTGCGCCCGGTCGTGGTCCTCGATTCGTCGCTGTCGGCGGGGACGCGTCTGGACTCCGCGCGGGCCGGGGAGGTCCTGACGGTGCGCCGGGTGCCGGAACGCTTCATCCCTCCGGGCGCGCTCGCGGCCCCGGCGGAAGCGGCGGGGCTTGTCGCCGCATCCAGGCTTTCGGGGGGCTCCTACCTGCAGGCCTCCCAGCTCCGCGTCCCGGGGGAGGGCTCCTCGGCGGGCCCGTCGCTCGGCCACGGCCGAGGACCGGTCGAGATCGCGGTCAGCGGCTCCGACGCGCTGCTCCTCGGCGGCGCCAGCCCGGCCGGGGCGAAGATGGACGTGATCGTCACCACCGAACCGAGCGGCGCCGGGAGCGGGCGTACCTACGTTGCCGCCCGCCGGGTGCCGCTTCTTGCCCTCAACCCCGTCCTCGAAGGCTCCGAACCGGGCGAATCGGCCACCGCGACGCTCGGCCTGACAAGGCCCCAGGCCCTGCGGCTGATCGCCGCCGAGAGCTTTGCCCGACGAGTGACGCTGCTGCCGGCGGGTGGAGGTTGAGGTCGCGGGAGCGCCACCGTGAGCAGCTCGCGGCCGCGCTGCGCTCGCGGCTGATCGACCGACGGCGGGCGGAGGCCGCGCGCGGCGCAGGCCCCTCGGAGGGTCTCGAGCCTGAGGTCCGCGCCCTGGTCGACCGGGAGGCGGCCCTGCTCGGCGATGCCGATCGCGACGCGGTGGTCGCCGGGATCCTCCGCGACACCGTCGGCCTCGGACCGCTCGAGGACCTGCTCTCCGATCCCGCGGTCGAGGAGGTGATGGTCAACGGCGCCGAGACCGTCTTCGTCGAGCGCCGCGGGCGGATCGAGCCCGCCGAGATCCGCTTCGCCGACGAGGAGCAGCTCCGGAACGCAATCGAGCGGATCCTCGCTCCGCTCGGGCGACGGGTCGACGAGCTGAGCCCGATGGTCGACGCCAGGCTCGCCGACGGTTCGCGCGTCAACGTCGTGATCCCGCCGCTGGCGGTCGACGGGCCGGTCCTCTCGATCCGTCGCTTCGGCGTCCGCCGGCCGGGTCCGCGGCAGCTGGTCGAGTCCGGGACCCTGACCGGGGGCCAGCTGGAGTCGTTGGCGACCGCGGTGTCGGAGCGCCGCAGCGTCGTCGTCAGCGGCGGTACCGGCTCCGGAAAGACGACCCTGCTGAACGCGCTATCGAGCTACATCGGGGCAGCGGAGCGGGTCGTGACGATCGAGGACGCCGCCGAGCTGCGCCTTCAGCAGCCGCACGTCGTCCGCCTCGAGAGCAGGCCCGCGGGCGTCGAGGGCAGGGGGGAGGTGACGATCCGCGACCTCCTTCGCAACGCGCTGCGGATGCGCCCGGACCGGATCGTGATCGGCGAGGTGCGCGGCCCCGAGGCGCTCGATCTGCTGACGGCGCTGAACACCGGCCACGACGGCGCGCTCTCGACCGTCCATGCCAACTCGCCCGAGGACGCGGTCTCGCGAATCGAGACGCTGGCGCTGATGGCCGGTGTGGGCCTGCCGCATGACGCGATCGCGACCCAGGTGCGGCGCGGCATCGACCACGTCGTCCAGCTCCAGCGCGATTCCGACGGCGGTCGCCGGGTCACCGCGATCGCCGACCTGAGGTGAGCGGCCCGTCCCTGGTGCTCGTCCTCGCCGGCGGCGCCGCCGGCGGCCTGGTCGCGCTCGCGGCGAGGGAAGGCCTCGGCGCGAGCCCGGCGGTCGCGAGCTGGCTGCGGGCCGCGCTCGAGCCGCTGCGGCTGGCCGGCCGCGAGGGCTACGCCCCGAACCCGCTCGAGCGCCGCCGGCTGGCGCTGCTGGGAGCTCTCGCCGCTCTGCTGGGGGGTTGGTTCGTGGCCGGCCCGGCGGTGGCGCTGCCGCTCGCGGTCGCCGGCCCGGCGCTGGTCACCGCGACCGTCGCCAGAAGGCGGGCCCGTTACCGCTCGGCGGTCGAGCGGGCGCTGCCCGACATCGGGATCGCGGTCGCCGACTCGCTGACCGCGGGGCGCTCGCTGCGGGCATCGCTCTGCGCGGCGGAAGCCTCTCTCGACGGCCCGGCGGCGGTCGAGCTGGCGCGGTTGCGGGCCGAGCTCGAACTCGGCGCCCCGACGACCGAGGCGGTGGGCGCATGGCGCCGGCGGATGCGGTCGGCCCGGGTCGACGCCTTCGCCGCTGCGGTCCTCAGCCAACGGCTCGCCGGTGGCGACCTCGCCGGCCTGCTTCGCCGCTTCGCTGCCGGCGCCGCCGATCGCGATCGTGCCGCCGAAGACGCCCGGACCGCGACCGCCCAGGCCCGGTTCACCGGGCTCCTGGTCGTCGCGATGCCAAGTGGCGCCGCCCTCTTCGCCGAGCTCCTCTCGCCCGGATTCATCGGCAGGCTGCTTGGTCAGCCCGCCTCGGCGGTGCTTCTGGGCATGGCCGCCGCGTTTCAGCTTGTCGGCTTCGTCGCGATCCGCCGCCTGGCCCGGATCCCCGCCTAGATGACGGCCTTCGCGATCCTGCTGGCGGTCGGGTCGATGTTTCTGCTCTTCGCCGCGGGGTGGGAGCTGGCCGTCTCGCGGCCCGGGGGCCTTGACTCCCTAGTCGACCGGTTGACTGGTCGGGGCCTCGGCGACGCGGCACTCCAGCTCGGCATCCCCGACCGGCTGACCCGCGCCGGCCTCGGCGCCCGAGTGCCGGTGGCGACGATTCTGCTCGCGAAGCTCGGGTCGGCCGCGGCAGGTGCGATCGCCGGCCTCCTTGCCGCCCCCGCCGCCCCCGGCCGCCTCTCGATCCTGGTCGCGATCGGGCTTCCCGCGGCCGGGTTCCTGATCCCCGACGCGATGCTCGAGCGGCAGGCTCGCCGGCGCCGGCGACTCCTGCTCGCATCGCTGCCCGACGCGCTCGACCTGATCGCGGTCGGATCGACGTCGGGGCAAAGCGCCGCCGCGGGGTTCATCGAGATCGGCCGCTCAGGCGGCGGCCCCCTGGCCGACGAGCTGCGGATGGTGAGCACCGAGCTCGATTGCGGTGAGCCGCTCTCGATCGCCCTCGCCGGCCTGCGCGAGCGGGTGCCCGGCAGCGAGCTGGCGACCCTCTGCGCCACGATCGAACGCTCGCGGCGGTTGGGCGCTCCGCTGGCCGATCAGCTCAGCCGCCAGGCCACGGCGCTGCGGCGCGACCAGCGGCGCGGCGTGGAGGAGGCTGCGGCGCGCGCCGCCCCGAAGATCCAGCTCGTCGTCGCCCTGGTCCTCGTCCCCTCGGTCCTGCTGATGATCGCCGCGGCGCTGATCGCCAACGCCGATGTCCTCCTCGCGGGCCTCTGAACAAGCCGCCCCGTGGCGCCTTACTACTCCGTGGCCTCCTCGCGCAGCCGGGTGGCGACGGCGGTGGTCGCGGCGCGCATCGAGTCGAGGCTGGCGGAGTTGTGGAGCTGACCGTGGACGTAGCAGCAGAGGTGGCCGCCGACGAACTCGAAGGCGAACTTCTCCGGCGCGGAGTCGGTCAGCCAGACGATGAAGCTGGGGGAGAAGAGCTGGCGCAGCCAGTTGAAGTCCTGGAGATCGGGGTTGGCGAAGATCTCGTAGCGCTCGGTCAGCGCCTCGCTCTCGAACTCGACCCGTTTCTTCGAGCGGAAGACGTCCTCGAGGCCCTCGAGCGCCCGGAGGCCGAACTTTCGCTGGCAGTAGAGCTCGGGGGCGAACCGGAGGCACTCGGGGACCTCGGCGATCCCGACCGTGTAGTGGTAGCTGTCGGTGTCCTGGCCCCCCTCGCCGTCCGAGTGCTTTTCCTCGTAGGTGTAGAGCGCGAGGATGCCCTCGACGCCGTCGCCGAGCGGGCCCTCGAGCAATCGGGTCGCGTAGCGGTCATCGCCTTTGTTCAGGAGCGGCGTCTCCGGCGGCAGCATCCGTCTGCCATCGGCTGAGCTCATTCCCCTGGCGGCCGCGTACTGGTCGAAGAAGGTGTCTTCGGAGCGGGAGTCGGCGATCGCGAAGACGACGATCAGCCCGACGGCGAGGGCCGCGCCGAGCCCGGCCAGGCCGACGAGCGGGCCGACGATGACGAGGCCGGCGACGCCGGCGGCGATCGCGAAGGCGGCGAGGAGGCCGAGGGTCAGCGGCCTGCGGATCAGCATCCCGAAGTAGGCGCCGCGCAGGTCGTTGGCGTCGTCCACCTGGGCCTGGGGGGCAGCGGGGCCGCTCACGGGGGGAGAACCTAGTCGATGCAACGGACCTTGCGATTTGGGGCGTTCCATCCGGACCTGTGTTGCAAAGTGGGGGGAAGTGGGTTACTGTGGCGCTCGAGTTGAAGCCCAAGGGCCGGGGTGGTGAGGCTCCTCCCACCTCATCACTCCGGTCCTAACTCTTTTCCAGTCCCAGAAAGGAACCCACGGGAAATGGCTTTTCGGGGTCTTTACGAGCACAGCCTGGATGCCAAGGACCGCCTCACGGTACCTTCTCGCTTCCGCGCCGCCCTCGCTGACGGCATCGTTCTCTCCAAGGGCTTCGACCCCTGCGTCTGGGTGTATCCGACCAGCGAGTTCGAGCAGCTCTCCGACCGCTTCCTCGCCCCGCACAGCCCGTTCGGCAAGGACGCGCGCAGCCTTCGCCGCCGATTCCACGGCGGCTCCTTCGACGAGACGCTCGACTCGGCGGGGCGGATCCGGATCCCGAAGCCCTTGATCGAGCACGGCAAGCTCGAGGGCCCCTGCGTAGTGATCGGCGCCGGCGAGTACCTCGAGATCTGGAACGCCGATGACTGGGCCAAGCAGGAGGAGGAGCTCGACACCTCCGCCGCCGAGATCGCCGAGGGCCTGGCCGGGACGGGCGAGTGATTTGTTGCCTTCAAGTCAAATGCGAGCCCATGCGGAGCGAGCGTCGAATTCTGGCTTCCGCGAGCGAAGCATGGGCGCTGCCATTGTTGGATTGATGCCCGTCGAACACGATCCCGTCCTCGCGGAGGAGCTGACCTCGTTCCTGGCCCCGGGCCCGGGGCAGATCGCGGTCGACTGCACCTTCGGCGCCGGCGGCCACGCCCGCCGGATCGCGGCCGAGCTCGGCGCCGAGGGCACCCTGATCGCGATCGACCGCGATCCCGCCGCCGAGGAGCGATTCGAGCGCTTCGCGGCAGAGGTTCCCTGCAGATGCAGGTTTATCGGGACCGACTTCACGGCAGGGCTTCAGACCATCGACGGCGAAGGCCTCCGACCAGAGATGGTCTACATGGACCTAGGGATGTCCTCGATGCAGGTCGATGCCCGGGAGCGGGGCTTCTCCTATTCCTACGACGCGCCGCTCGACATGCGGATGGACACCCGCCAGGACTTCACCGCCGCCGACCTCGTCAACGAGTGGCCCGAGTCGCGGATCGCGCAGACGCTGCGCCGCTTCGGCGAGGAGCGCTACGCGGGCGGGATCGCTCGTGAGATCGTCCGCCGTCGCCCGCTGCAGACAACCTCCGACCTGGTCGCCGCGGCCAAGGCGGGGATGCCCGCCTCGGCCCGGTTCGGCGGCGGCCACCCCGCCAAGCGCACCTTCCAGGCGCTGCGGATCGCCGTCAACGGCGAGCTCGACGCGATCGACGAGGCGCTGCCGACCGCCTGGGGCATGCTGGCCGACGGCGGCCGCTTCGCCGGCATCTCCTTCCACTCGCTCGAGGACCGCCGCGTCAAGCGGTTCCTCGTCGACCGCGCCCGCGGCTGCATCTGCCCTCCCGAGCTCCCGATCTGCGTCTGCGGGCGCGAGCCGGAAGCCGAGCTCCTCACCCGCCGCGCGGTCTCACCCGGCCCCGATGAGGTCGCCGCCAATCCGCGCTCGAAATCGGCCCATCTGCGTGCCGCGCGAAAGATCGCCCCGACCCCGGCGGAGGTCGCCTGATGGAGGCGGCAACAGTCAGAAGGCCGGCCCGCGTCGCGCCGCCGCGCGCGAAGGCCGCTCCGGCCCGAAGGAGCCCGGCACCCGTTCGCCGTCCCGGCGGCCACCTGATCCCGATCGCGGTCGGCACCGCGTCCGCGGTCGGGCGTCTTCCCGACTCGGGGCTGATGGTGCGTATGACACGCGGGCGCGCCTGGATCGGCGTCCTCGGTGTGCTCCTCACCGGAATCGTCGCCCTCAACGTGATCACCCTCAGCTTCGCCGCCTCCTCGGGCCATATCGATCAGAACATCCAGGCCCTCGACCGCGAGAACTCAATCCTTCGAGCCCGCGACGCCCAGCGCTCCGCGACCGAACGGGTCCGCAGCGACGCGGCGGCGATCGGCCTTGGCGCCTCCACCGCGAAGGACCCCGGCTACGTCGAAGCCACCCCTGGCGACGTCAGGGTCGCCGCCCAACGCCTGGCCGCCGCGGGATCCGGCTACTAGGGGCCAGCGTTGAGGACGATCGAGCGCCGGATCGGGCTCCTCTTTGCCGGGTTCCTCCTTTGTTTCCTGGTCGTAATCGGCCGTGCCGCCTGGCTTCAGGGCGTCCAGGGCGCCCAGCTCGCCTCCGAAGCGACCTACCAGCAGACCGAAGTCGTCAAGGTCCCCGGTCTCCGCGGCAGCCTCCTCGACCGCTACGGCAACCCGCTAGCCGTCTCCGAGGACGCGGCGACGATCTACGCGACTCCATATCAGGTGAAAAAGCCCGTCAAGGTGGCGGAAGAGCTGGCCCGGGTCCTGAAGATGGACAAGGACGAAGTGCTCGAAAGCCTGACCGAAGAATCTGGCTTCGCCTACATCGACAAGGAAGTCGACCTGCCCACCGCGGCCCGCGTTGAACGCCTCGAAATCCCGGGGATCGGCCAGCTGCCGGCGAGCAGGCGCAGCTATCCCCAGGGCGAGATGGCGGGGCAGACGATCGGCTCGGTCGGCTCCGAAGGCGAGGGACTGACCGGGCTCGAGCTCGGCGAGGAAGGCGCCCTGCGGGGCAGCGAAGGCGAACGCAGCGTCGTCAAAGACGCGCTGGGAGAGCCGATCCGCCTCGACACCGTCAAGGAAGCCGAAGACGGCGAGAGCGTCCGCACCACGCTCGACCCGGCGATCGAGAAGGCGACCGAAGACGCCCTCAACGAAGTCGGAGAACTCTGGTCCCCGAAGGGCGCGACCGCGATCGTGATGAACCCGCGCAACTCGCAGGTCCTGGCGATGGCGAACTGGCCTCCGATCGACCCCACCGACCTTTCCGAAGTCGACCCCGAATACCTGCTCAACCGGGCGACCGGGTTCACCTACGAGCCGGGGTCGACCTTCAAGGCGTTCACCGTCTCGGCCGCGCTCGAAGAGGGAATCGTCACCCCGACGACCACCTACACGCTGCCGCCGGCCCTGCAGGTCGCCGACCGCACGATCGAAGACGCCGAGGAACGCGGCACTGTGACCCTCTCGGTCGCCGAAATCCTCTCCCACTCCTCGAACGTCGGCGCGGTCACCATCGGCCTTCAGGTGGGGAGCGAGAAATACAGTCGCTGGATCAACCGCTTCGGATTCGGCCGGCCGACCGGGATCCAGTTCCCCGGCGAGGAGCAGGGCCTGGTCCCGGCGCTCGCCGAATACTCCGGCTCGACGATGGGCAACCTGCCGATGGGCCAGGGGCTCTCGGTGACGCCGATCCAGATGATCGCCGGCTATTCGGCGATCGCCAACGGCGGAATCCTCAGGCAGCCGCAGCTCATCAAGGACGTCGGCGGCGAAGCGGTCTACGAGCCGAAGGGCCACCGCGTGATCTCCCCCGAGGTCGCCTCCGAGGTCCGGGAAATGCTCGAGGGAGTGCTGGCTCCCGGGGGCACCGCCTCGGAGGTCGACGTCCCCGGGTACCTCCTTGCGGGCAAGACCGGAACCGCGGAGGTCGCCGAAAACGGGACCTACTCGAAGACGAAATACGTCGCCTCCTTCATCGGCTTCGCGCCGGCCCGGGACCCGCAGCTGCTGGTCGCCGTGATCGTCGACGAGCCCCAGGGCGAAATCTACGGCGGCTCGGTCGCCGCCCCGGCCTTTGGCAAGATTGCCGAATTCGCGCTTCCCTACCTCGGCGTCCCGCCCGAATAGGACGCCCGTGGCCGAGCCTAGAATCGGCCGGGTTGGAACTCGCTGATCTGATCAGAGGACTCGTAGCCCCGCGCGTCGTCGGCGATCCCGGCGTCGAGGTCGCGGACCTCGCCTACGACAGCCGGCGGGTGGGCTCGGGGACGCTCTTCTTCTGCATCGTCGGGGAGAAGTCCGACGGCCACGAGTTCGCGCCGGGGGCGGTCGAGTCCGGGGCGGCGGCGCTGGTCGTCGAGCGCGAGCTCGATCTGCCCGTCGCCCAGGTGCTGGTCGCCGACGCCCGGGCCGCGATGGCGCCGGTCGCGGCCCGCTTCTGGGGCGATCCGACCGAGGAGCTCCGGGTCATCGGCGTGACCGGGACCAACGGCAAGACGACGACGGCGTTCCTGGTCCGCGAGATCCTCGAGGCGGCCGGGGTCCGGTGCGGGCTGTTGGGGACGGTCAAGCAGGTGGTCGGCGGGGCCGAGGAGGAGGTGGAACGGACGACGCCGGAGGCGATCGACCTCCAGGCGACGTTCCGGCGGATGCTCGAGGGCGGCGACCGGGCCTGCGCGATGGAGGTCTCCTCGCACGCCCTCACGCTGCATCGCGCCGACGCGATCCACTACGAGGTGGCGCTGTTCACGAACCTGACCCAGGATCACCTCGACTTCCACGCCGACATGGAGGAGTACTTCGAGGCGAAGCGGTTGCTGTT
The DNA here is from genome assembly GCA_963805455.1 of uncultured Solirubrobacterales bacterium. Classification (GTDB taxonomy): domain Bacteria; phylum Actinomycetota; class Thermoleophilia; order Solirubrobacterales; family 70-9; genus VRUE01. The sequence continues at coordinate 98,343 of CAWDUJ010000002.1, read as the reverse complement.
CGAGATGGGGCCGCGGCACGCGATCGTCAACGTCGACGATCGCTACGGCCGCCGCCTCGCGGAGGATTTCGACGCCGTGACCTTCTCGGCTGATGGCGCCGACGCCGACTTCTCTGCCCGCGACGCGACCTTCGACGCGAGTGGCGCTCGCTTCCGGGTCGGAGACGTCGAGGTCGGCACCCGGCTGCCCGGCCACTTCAACGTCTCCAACGCGCTGGCGGCGTTCGCGGCCGCGCGCACGATGGGCCTCGAGGCGGACGGCGTCGCCGGGGCGCTCGCCGCGGCGAGCGCCCCGCCCGGGCGGTTCGAGCCGATCGAGGAGGGCCAGCCGTTCGCCGTCCTCGTCGACTATGCGCACACCCCGGACTCGCTCGACAACGTGCTTGCGGCGGCGCGGCGGCTGACCAGCGGCAGGTTGATCTCGGTGTTCGGCGCCGGAGGCGACCGCGACCGCGACAAGAGGCCACGGATGGGCAGCGCAGCGGCGGCCCGGTCGGACCTGACGATCGTCACCTCCGACAACCCCCGCTCCGAGCGCCCGGAGGCGATCGTCGAGGAAGTCCTCGCCGGGACCGAGGGTGCCGAGGGGGTCGAGGCGGAGCCCGACCGGCGGGCGGCGATCGCGCTTGCCCTCTCGCGAGCGAAGCCGGGTGACACCGTCGTCATCGCCGGCAAGGGGCACGAGCAGGGCCAGGAATTCGAGGATGGCCGCAAGGTCCCGTTCGACGACCGCGAGGTCACGCGCGAGGAGCTGAGGAGGCTGTGAACCTCGGCGCGGAGGAAATCGCCGCCGCGATCGGTGCCGATGTCCTCGCGACCGGGGCCGACGGGTCGCCGGCGCGGGCGGTCATCGACTCGGGGGCGGCGGGGGAGGGCGACCTCTTCTTCGGGCTGCGCGGGGAGAACGTCGACGGCGGCGAGTACGGGGTCGCCGCGCTCGAGGCCGGAGCCTGGGGCGCGGTGGTCGGCGCCGGCCACGAGGGCCTCGGCGGAGGTTGGGTGTTCGCGGTCGAGGACCCGCTCGCGGCGCTGCAGGCCCTGGCCTCGAGCTGGCGCCGGGCTTTGGGGGCGCGGGTGGTCGGGATCACCGGCTCGGTCGGCAAGACCTCGGTCAAGGACATCACCCGGGCACTGCTGCCGGGTCGGGTCCACGCCAACCGCGAGAACCTCAACACCGAGATCGGGCTGCCGCTTACGGTCCTCGAGGCCGCCGCCGGGACCGACTTCCTGGTCCTGGAGATGGCGATGCGCGGTCGCGGCCAGATCGCCGAGCTGGCGGCGATCGCCGAGCCTGAGGTCGGCGTGATCACCAACGTCGGCCCGGTCCACATCGAGCTTCTCGGCTCGGTCGCCGGGGTCGCGGCGGCGAAGGCGGAGCTGCTGGAGGCGCTGGACGGCGAGGGCACGGCGGTCGTCCCGGCCGAGGCCGGCGAGCTCGAGCCGCACCTGGAAGGCGCGCCGCGGCTGCTGCGGTTCGGCCCCAAGGGTGATGTAGAGGCGGTCGAGAGCCGGGTCGAAGACGGGGTCACCGAAGCCGTGGTCTCGACCCCGGCGGGGCGTCAGACCTTCCATTTCCCGTTTACCGAGAGCCACAACCTGACCAACGCGCTGGCGGCGGTCGGGGTCGGGGTCGCGCTCGGTGTCTCGCTCGGCGAGATGGCCGACGGCGCTGCGAGCATAGGGTTCTCCAGCTACCGCGGCGAGCGCATCGAGCTTGGCGGCGGGATCGTCCTCGTGAACGACTGCTACAACGCCAACCCGCTGTCGATGCGCGCGGCGCTCGACCACCTAGCGACCTTCGAGGGCGGCCGCCGGACCGCGGTGCTGGGGGAGATGGGCGAGCTCGGCGAGGAGGCGGCCACCCACCACCGCGAGGTCGGCGAGCACGCCCGCGCCGCCGGCGTCGACACCCTGATCGGGGTCGCCGAGGCCTCGCGGGCGTATGACCCCGACGAGCTCGTCGCCACCCCGGAGGAGGCCGCCGAGCTGCTCGCAGCCCAGCTCGAGCCGGGCGACACGGTCCTCGTCAAGGGCTCGCGCTCGGCCGGGCTCGAGGCCGTCGCCGAGACCCTGAGGGGGCTGATCTGATGGGGGAGGTGCTGATTGCGGGGATGGCGGCGATGCTGATCTGCATCTTCCTCGGCCCGAAGTTCATCGAATACCTTCGGGTCAAGGAGTTCGGGCAGCACATCCGCGAGGACGGGCCCCAGGAGCACCACACCAAGGCCGGGACGCCGACGATGGGCGGCCTGATCGTCTTCGCCTCGATCTGCGTCCCCTACCTCGTCCTCTCCGACCGCGACGCGCAGAGCATGGCCGTCTTCGGCGTCGCGATCGGGTGCGCGGCCCTCGGGTTCGCCGACGACTTCACGAAGATCGTCAAGCGCCGCTCTCTCGGCCTCTCGGCCCGCTACAAGCTCCTCTTCCAGCTCTTTCTCGCGTTCGGACTCTGGTGGGTCGCCCGCCACGAGGTCGGCCTCGAGCCGACCCTGTTCTTCCGGATCGGCGACGGCAGCATCGACCTCGGCCCGGTCCTCTACTTCGTCCTCGTCTTCCTCGTCATCGCCGGCACCTCGAACGGCGTCAACCTGACCGACGGGCTCGACGGCCTCGCCGCCGGCTGCTGCGCGATCGTCCTCCTCGCCTACACCGCGATCTGCTTCGTAACCAACGAGCAGCAGAACCTGGCGCTGCTCTCCGCCTGTTTGGTCGGGGCCTGCGTCGGCTTCCTCTGGTTCAACGCCTTCCCGGCCTCGATCTTCATGGGGGACACCGGCTCGCTCGGGCTCGGGGGGGCGATCGGCGCCCTCGCCGTGATGACCCAGACCGAGGTGCTGCTGATCATCATCGGCGGCATCTTCGTGATCGAGGCCCTCTCGGTCGCCGCTCAGGTCTTCGCCTTCAAGACGTTCAGGCGCCGGGTCCTGCTGATGGCCCCGCTCCACCACCACTTCGAGATGATGGCCTGGTCGGAGACGAAGATCATGCTCCGCTTCTGGATCATCGCCGCCGTCTGCTCGGGGATCGGCTTCACCCTGTACCAGCAGTCGATTGGCCGCTGAGGGCCACCCGCCCCAGCTCGAGACCGAGCGGTTGAGGCTGCGCCGCTGGCGGGCGGGCGACCGCCCGCCGTTCGCGGCGATGAACGCCGACCCGGAGGTGATGGAGCACTTCCCCGCGCCCCTGACGAGGGGTCAGAGCGAAGGGCTGGTGGACTCGATCGAGTCGGGCTTCGAGCGGCACGGATTCGGCCTCTGGGCGCTCGAAATTCGCCGGAGCGGCGAGCTCATCGGCTTCGCGGGGTTGGCCGTGCCCGGGTTCGAGGCGCCCTTCACGCCGGCGGTCGAGGTCGGTTGGCGGCTGGTTCGATCGGCGTGGGGCCAGGGCTACGCGACCGAGGCCGCTCGGGCGGCACTCGGGTTCGGCTTCGACCGGGTCGGCCTCGAGGAGATCGTCTCGTTCGCCAGCGCCGGCAACGCGCGCTCGCGGGCGGTGATGGAGCGGATCGGGATGAGCCACGACCCCGATGACGACTTCGACCATCCTCGGATCGAGCCCGGGGACCCATTGCGCCCGCACGTCCTCTACCGGATCAGGGCGGGCTAGGCGAGGAAGGGCGCCGAGCTGTCCGGAACGCCGGTCCTCGGCCGGGTCCCGGTCTCGTCGAAGTGCGGAAATGCGAACGGGACGCCGTCGGCCAGGGCGACGGCAGGGTGGTCCATCAACTGGAAGTGGAGATGGGGCTCGGAGGAGTTGCCCGAGTTCCCGCAACGACCGATCGGGTCCCCGGCCCTCACCCGCTCTCCCTCCCGCACCACGACCGAGTCACGCTGGAGGTGGGCCAACGCCGCGTAGATGCCTTCGCCGAGGTCGAGGATCACGTGGTTGCCGAGGATCCGGCCCGGCCCGGTCAGCTCGCGAAGGCCACCTTCGATGAAGAGGAAGGCGAACGCGGGCCAGGAGTTGCGGCTGCGGTGATCCCGCGCGCCGTCGCGCACGCGAACCACCGCCCCGGCGGCAGGCGAGAGGACCTCCTCGCCGAACCCGGGGAAGTCCTCCGGCGGCCGGGTGATCGGCCACCATCCGGTGACGGGACGCGCCTCACCGGAAGGCACGGCCACGAGATCGATCGCATAGGTCTGCCCGTAGGCGTGGAGACCGTGGCTGGGGACGTGGTCGGCCGGGGTGTTGAGTGCCAGCCACCGCCCGCTGACCGGAGGCTCGACCCGCCGCGCCCCCGTTGCCGTCGGCCCGCCGAGCCTCAGGTAGAGGGCGAGCGCGGCGACGAACGTCAGGGTCGCGAACCAGGCCGGGCAGTACTGGAAGACCAGATTGGTGGCCAGGAAGACGAAGGCGAGAAGGGCGAGCGGGACTCGAACCCTGCCCCAATTGATCGCCTTGCCTGGAGCGTGTCTCATATCTGGCGGCTACCCCACGCCGGGCGCACGAAAACGCCTACCCGGGGGCCGTGAACGGGTGGCGGTCGAGGCTGCGGATCGTCGGCCCCGCTTCGCGCTCCTCGTAGGAGAGGTGGGCGAGAAGCTGCTCGGCGAGCTCGGTCAGACCCGCCGAGAGGCGGGTGCGCGAGAATTCGTCCTCGCCGTCGAGCTCGGCGGCGCCCGCTTCTACGGCGTCGAGCAGGTCGGAGACCAAGCGGTGCTCTGCTTCGAGCCGGTCGATCACGGTGCCGACGGCGGCATTGGCGGCACGGAGGGTCGGGAAGAAGAGCGCGTCCTCGGCGTTGTGGTGGCTGTGGACGAAGCGGCAGTAGCGCACGCAGTTGACCTTCAGCTGCCATAGCGGCCCACTGGTCTTAAGGTCCTGAATCTGCTGCCAGGCCTCCTCCGTCGGGAGGTCGGAGAGAACCTCGCAGGCCAGTCGCTCGACGGTTGCGAGGTCTCGGCGGATCGCGTCGTGGACCCAGAGCAGCTCCTCGAAGAGCGCTCGGCCCTGTTCGGTCTCCTTCATCTGAGCTCAGATTCGATCGAGGACGCAACGGCCTTGCCGGCGACCTCGAGCGGCTCGGTCGAGCGCAGCGCCCGGCTGAGGACGAAGGCGCCCTCGAGCGCGGCGATCATCTCGATCACGAGGGCGCGCGCCCGCTCGGGGTCGATGCCGGCTTCGGAGAAACGGTGGACGCCGCCATCGATCCAGATGTTGAAGACGTCGGCGCAGGCCTGGCGGAGCTCGTCATTGACGCTGGACACCTCGAGGGCGACAGTCGCGATCGGGCAGGCGTCGGCGTAGTCGGTCTCGACCAGGGTCTCGGCGGCGCCGGCGAAGAAGGCCCGGACCCCGGCCGATAGCTCGACGTCGGGGCCGGCGTACTCGGGAAAGAGAAGGCCGTAGAGGAAGCCCGAGCGGCGGATCGTCTCGGCGCCGAGCGCGCTTTTCCCGCCCGGAAAGAAGTGGTAGAGCGAGCCGAAGGGCGCCCCGGCCTCCTCGATGATCTGTTTGACCCCGGTTCCCATGTAGCCCTGGCGCCGGAACAGCTCGCCGCTGCTCTTGAGAATCCGCTCCCTGGTGTCCGTCGCCACCGCTCCTCCTTCTTCGCCGGTGTGGTCGAATCATATGTAGAGTAGCTCTAACTAGAGCGATCTATCTAGAGGGGCGGGCGATGCCATCTGCAGAGGTTTCGGCGGGGACGATCCACTACGAGGAGGTTGGCGAGGGGCCGCCGCTGGTGATGGTCGGCGGCCTGGCTATGGACTGGCGCCTCTGGGAGGGCGTTTCGGCCGAGCTGGCAGACACCCACCGCTGCCTGATGCTGACGATGCCGTTCGGCTCTCACCCCGAGCCGATGCGCGCCGACGCCGACCTCTCGCTGCGGGGGATGGGACGGATCGTCGCCGATTTCATCGAGAGCCTCGCGCTCGACGGCGTGACGCTCTGCTTCAACGACTGGTCCGGCGCCCAGGTGATGGTCGCCGACGGTCTCCTCGACCGCGTCTCGGCCCTCGTCCTCGCCTCCTGCGAGACCGAGGGCAACTACCCGCCCGGCCTCGCCGGCCAGGCCGCGGTGATGTCGGCGAAACTGCCCGGTGGCCTCTCGGTGATGCGGCGGACATTGCTGATCCGATCTCTGCGCCGGCTCCCCTTCGTCTATGGGCAGATGTCGAAGCGCGGTGTCCCGGACGCCCTGATGCGTGAATGGCTGGAGCCGCTGCGCCGGCCGGAGATCCGCCGCGACGTCCGTCGCTACATCGGCGACATCAGGCAGGGCAGGCGCGACATCGCCGCCGCCACCGCCTCGCTGCGCACCTTCGAGCGCCCGGTGCTCGTCGTCTGGGACAGCGAGGGGCCGATGATGCCCAACGAGCAGGGCCGCAAGCTCGCCTCGGACTTCCCCGACGCCCGCCTGGTCGAGATCGCCGACAGCTACACGCTGATCCCGATCGACCAGCCGGTCGAGCTGGCGTCGGCGATCCGCCAGTTCGCGGTCCGGCCGAAGACGCGCGTCTGAGCGACAGGGGAGGCGGCGGGGGCCGCGAAGATACCTTGAGTGTCGGCCCCGCCTCCTCTCAAGCTCCGCCCGCCGCTCCCCGGGGGCCCGTTCCTGGTGGTCGGGCTCGCGCGCTCGGGCCAGGCTGCGGCCCGGCTGCTGGCGCAGCGCGGCGAGTCGGTCATCGGGGTGGATCTGGGAAATCCTGAGGGGGCGGCAGGGCTTCGCGACCTCGGCGTCGAAGTCGTCCTGGATACGGATGGGATCGGCAAGCTCGACGGCGTGCGGACGGTGGTGAAGAGCCCGGGGGTTCCCCTGGAGGCGCCGGTGATCGCCGCCGCGCGCGAGCGGGGGGATGAGGTCCTCGGCGAGCTCGAGTTGGCCTGGAGGGCGATCCCGAACCGTTTCCTGGCGGTGACCGGGACCAACGGCAAGACGACCACCGTCGAGTTGCTGGGACACGTCTACCGCAGCGCCGGTGAGCCGGTCGCGGTCGCCGGCAACGTCGGCACCCCGCTTGCCTCCCTCGCGGGCGAGGTCGACCCCGACGCGACGATCATCTGCGAGGCGTCGAGCTTCCAGCTCGAGGACACCGACTACTTCGGACCCGAGTGCGCGGTCGTCCTCAACCTCACCCCCGACCATCTCGATCGCCACGCCGACCTCGACTCCTACCTGGCGGCCAAGCTCCGGATCTTCGCCAACCAGGGCAACGACGACATCGCGATCTACAACGCCGACGACCCCACCCTGGCCGGAACCGACCTCGGTGGCTGCGGCCGGCGGATCGCCTTCTGCCGCGGCGCCGGTCCCGATTGCGAGGTGGCCCTCGCCGAGGGGACGATGTTCTACGACGGTGAGCCACTGCTGCGGGTCGAGGAGCTGGGTCTGCTCGGCGAGCACAACGTCTCCAACGCGATGGCCGCCGCCGCCGCGGCGCTGGCGATGGGCCTCGACCGCGAGGCCGTCCGGGAGGGGCTGCGCACCTTCGCCGGCGTCCCGCATCGGCTCGAGCCCGTCGCCGAGATCGGCGGCGTTCGCTTCGTCAACGACTCGAAGGCGACCAATGTCGCCTCGACCGTCGTCGCCCTGCGCGCCTTCGAGGGCGGCGTCCACGCGATCCTCGGCGGCAGCGACAGGGGCACCCCGTTCACCCCGCTGGTCGATTCGATCGTCGACTCCTGCGCAGCCTGCTACCTGATCGGCGCCACCGCCGACCGCCTTGCCACCGACCTCGCGGGGGTCGTCGAGGCCGGGGTCCCGCTCCATCGCTGCGCCGACCTCGAGGACGCTGTCCGCACCGCGGCCGCGTCGGCGCGCCCTGGTGAGGTCGTCCTCCTATCTCCCTCCTGTCCGAGCCTCGATGCCTTCCCGGACTTCGAACACCGGGGCGATCGCTTTCGCGAGATCGTCGGGGGGTTGGCGTGAGCGCCCGCGCCCTGCCGCTGCGCTGGCCCGGTCGGACCGCCGCCGCGAAAAAGAAGAGGAAAAAGAAGCGCGCCCGGGCCGCGAGCCTGCCGACCGAGTACAACATGCTGCTCACCGCAACCCTCTGCCTGCTCGCCTTCGGCGCGGTGATGGTCTTCTCCGCGAGCTCGACGACTCGGGTCCTCAGCAACGGCGGCCTCTCCGACAGCGCCTACTACCTGAAGCGGACCGCGATGTTCGGCGCCCTCGGGCTGGTGATCATGCACCTCGCCGCGCGCCACGGCCTCGAGTACGTCCGCCGATTCACCCCCGCGCTGATCGTCCTCTCCTTCTTCCTCCTCTTCGCTGTCCTCGTTGCCGGGACCAACGTCAACGGCTCCAGCCGATGGATCGGGTCCGGGTTCATGCAGATCCAGCCCTCGGAGCTCGCCAAGGTGGCGCTGATCCTCTACGGCGCCGACCTCTTCGCCCGCAAGCCGAAACGGGTCCGCTCGATCGAGGGCATGATGCCGTTCCTCCTGGTGGTCGGGACATCGGCCCTGCTGATCGTCGCCGAGCCCGACCTCGGCACCACCCTGGTGATCGCCTTCGCCTCCGCCGCGACCCTGATCGCGGCCGGGGCGCGGATCAGCGACCTGGCGAAGATCGCGCTCGTCCTCGGTGTCTTCGCGCTGTTGATGACCCTGATCGAGCCCTACCGGATGGCGAGACTCACCGCCTTCCTCAACCCCGGCGCCGACACGGCCGGGGCCGGGTTCCAGGCCGCCCAGGCGAAGATCGCGCTCGGCTCCGGGGGCCTGTTCGGCGTCGGGATCGGCAACGGCGTCCAGAAGGCCTTCTACCTGCCGGAGGCCCACACCGACATGATCACCGCGGTGATCGGCGAGGAGCTCGGGCTGGTCGGCATCGTCGGCGTCGTCGGGCTCTTCTCGATGCTCGGCTACGCCGGGCTGCAGACGGCGAAAAAAGCGAAAGACGTCTACGGCAAGATCCTCGTCGCCGGGCTCACCTCGCTGATCCTGGTCCAGGCGGTGGTGAACCTCTTCGCGGTGATGGGCCTGGCGCCGCTGACCGGTGTGCCGCTGCCGTTCGTCTCCTACGGGAACAGCAGCCTGCTGGCCTCGCTGTTCGCGGTCGGGCTGATCCTCAACGTGGCCCGCGGAGGGACCGCCGGCGCTGGCAAACTCCGCGTCGTCGAAGGCGGGCGCAAACCCGCGCGTGGAAGGAGTGGGTCGAGCGGTGCCAGATCGCGCAAAAGTGGTGGTGGCGGCCGGGGGAACGGCAGGACACGTCGTGCCGGCCATGGCGGTCGCCGCCGAGCTTCGGGATAGCGGCGCCTCGGTCAGCTTCCTCGGGACCCGCGACCGAATCGAGGCCGAGCTCGTGCCGGAGGCCGGCTACGAGATCGACTTCATCAAGGTGCGGGGAATCGACCGTGGAAATCCGCTGAAGGCCGCCGCGGCCGTGCTGGAGGCCGGCGTCGCCGTCGGTGCGGCGAGATCCGCGATCCGGCGCCGCGGCGCCGACGTGGTGCTGGGTGGCGGCGGCTTTGTCGCCGGCCCGGCGGGCCTGGCGGCGACGGTCTCCCGCACGGCCCTCGTACTGACCGAGGCCGACAGCCACCTCGGCCTCGCGAACCGGCTGCTCGCGGACCGCGCGCGGCGGGTCTGCCTCGCCTTCCCGATCGACGGGCGCGAGGGCGGTCGCTACGTCCTCACGGGGCGTCCGGTCCCCGCCGCCGTGCTGGCCGCCGACCGAGGTGCCGCACGGGCCCGTTTCGGGGTGCCCGAGTCCGCCCGCTGCCTGCTGGTGGTCGGCGGCAGCCAGGGCGCCCGCTCGATCAACGAGTGCGCACTCGCCGCCTTCGCCGAGCGTGAGGGCCGTGACTTCCACGTCGTCCACGTCGCCGGCCGTCGCGACTACGTCGAGCTGAAGCCGCGCCTGGCGAGCGCACCGGACAACGACCGTTACGTGCTGCTCGACTACGAGCCCGACCTCGGCGACGGGCTGGCCGCCAGCGACCTCGTCCTCGGCCGCGCCGGCGGCTCGATCTTCGAGGTGACCGCGACCGGAAGGCCGGCGATCCTCGTCCCCTACCCGCACGCGGCCGCCGGACATCAGGCGACGAACGCGGCCTGGATGGAGCGGGCCGGGGCGGCGAAGGTGATCGACGACGCCGAGCTCGCCCCGGAGCTGCTGCTCGACTCTGTGAACGCCCTCCTCTCCGACGAGGGCGCGCTGGCGGCGATGGCCGCCGCCTCGAGTGCGCTGGCGCTGCCCGACGCCGCCCGCCGCATCGCCGATGAGGTCCTGAGCGCGGCCCTTGAGCGCGGAGCGAGCAAGCAAGATCTCCGGTGATCATGAGTGCGAGCGAGCAAAGCGCGAAATTGACGCGATGAGCGGAGGCCTGGAGAGAGACAACTGGCAGGGCCGTCACCTGCACTTCATCGGGATCGGTGGAGCCGGGATGAGCGGCCTGGCTCTGGTCTGCAGCGAGCTCGGCGCCGCGGTCGGCGGCAGCGATCGCAACGACTCCTCTTATATGGAGCGGCTGCGCGCGGCGGGGCTCGAGCCGCGAGTCGGCCACGACGCCTCCAATCTCCCCGACGGCGTCGAGGTCATCGTCTCGACCGCGATCGGCGAGGACAACCCCGAGCTGGCGCTGGCCCGGGAGCGCGACCTCACGATCCGCCACCGCGGGGAGCTGCTGGCGGAGCTGTGCGGCGAGAAGAGGCTGCTGGCGATCGCCGGAACGCACGGGAAGACGACGACCGCGGCGATGGCGACCTGGGCACTCCGCGCGGCCGGCGCCGATCCGGCCTTCTTCATCGGCGGCGAGGTTCCCGGCCTCGGCCCCGACGGCACGGTCGCCAACGCGGGCTGGGGTGGCGGGGAATGGGCGGTGGCCGAGGCCGACGAGAGCGATGCCAGCTTCCTGAAGCTGCGACCGGAGGTCGCCGTGGTCACCAACGTCGAGATGGACCACCACTCGCATTGGGGGTCGATCGCCGAGCTGCGAGCCTCCTTTGCCCGCTTCGCGGCCTCGGCGACGGGCCTGGTGGTCCCGGCGGGCGGGGGCCTCGACGGCCTCGCGGCCGCGGCCGAGGTCGTCGGCTTCGACGAGGACACCCCCGGACCGGAGCGGCTCGAGCTCGGGGTTCCGGGCCGCCACAACCTCCGGAACGCCCGCGCGGCCCTGGCGGCGATCGGGCTCTGCGGCGCCGACACCGACACGGCGGGCGCCTCGTTGGCCGAGTTCCCAGGGGTTCGGCGCCGGCTCGAGCTGAAGGGGGAGCGCTCCGGCTCGCGCATCTACGACGACTACGCCCACCACCCGACCGAGGTCCGGGCGGCGCTGACGGCGCTGCGGGAGCTCGCCCCCGAGCGCCTCATCGTCGCCTTCCAGCCCCATCTCTACTCGCGGACCAAGGCTCTTGCCGAGCAGTTCGGCGCCGCCCTCGCCCTCGCCGACGAGGTCGCCGTTCTCGACGTCTACCCCGCGCGCGAGGAGCCGGTCGGAGAGCTGGCCGGGGTCAGCGGCCTCGATGTCGCCCGCGCCGCCGCCGACCGGATGGGGGGCAGGCGGGTGCTTTGGACCCCGGACCGGGAAGGGGCCGCGGAGGCACTCGCCCGGGCGCTGGGAACCGGCCGTGTCCTGGTCACGATCGGCGCCGGCGACATCCATCTGCTCGCCGAGGATCTGGTCGCGGGCGGGGACGGGCGATGAGGGCGCTGCCGGACGGGGTCCAGAGCGGCTACCCGCTGGAGCGGCTGACGACGGTCCGCACCGGCGGCAAGGCCGATTGGTTCGCCCGGCCCGAGGACGAGGAGGCCCTGGCCGATTTGGTGAGGTGGGCCGACGGCGAGGCGCTCCCGATCGGGGTCCTGGGCTCGGGGTCGAACATGCTCGTCGCCGATGACGGGTTCCACGGGTTGGCGATCAAGCTCGGGCCCGGGCTCTCAGATGTCGAGCGCGACGGCGATCGACTCCGCGTCGGCGGTGGCGCGAGGCTGCCCTCGGTCGCGACGAGGGCGGCGGCCTGGGGGCTCGCCGGCCTCGAGTTCGGGGTCAACATTCCCGGCACCGTCGGCGGCGCGGTGAGGATGAACGCCAACGCATACGGTGGCGAGCTCGCGGCGGTGCTCGAGTGGGTCGACGTCTGTGCCCCCGGTGGCCGCGACCGGCGTCGGCCCGAGGACCTCGGGTTCGCCTACCGCAGCTCGAATCTCGAGCCCGGAGAGGTGGTGGCGGCGGCCGGGTTCCTGCTCGCGGCCTCCGACCCCGAGCGGGTGAAGGCGACGATGGCGGGGATGCGGGAGCGCCGCCACGAGGCCCAGCCGGCGGGGATCAAGACCTTCGGGTCGACCTTCAAGAACCCCGACGACCCGCGGGCCGGGAAACGCAGCGCCGGCCAGCTGCTCGAGGCCGCCGGCGCCAAGGACCTGCGGGCGGGCGGCGCCCGGTTCTCCGAGAAGCACGCCAACTTCGTCGAGAACACCGGCGACGCGACGACGACCGACGTGCTCGAGCTGATGGCGTCGGGCCGCCGGCTGGTCCACGAGCGGTTCGGGATCGTGCTCGAGCCCGAGGTCCAGCTCCTCGGAGAGGTCGAGATGCCCGACGGCTGGGAATTGTGAGGCGGGTCGGATTCATTGCCTTTGCCGTGGTCCTGGTCGCCGCGGCGCTCTACCTCTTCGTCCTCCGCGACAAGACGGTTTCGCCGACCGTGTCCGTTCCGAGGCCGGTCGCGGCGATCGGCGTCGGATCGGGCGCGGTCGGCGTCGACTCCTCGGGCCATGTCCTCTCGACCATGCCCGCCCCCGAAGACGGGTCGCTGCCGCTGCTGCCCGCGACCGAACCACCGAAGAGCGGCCGGGTCGAGGGCCCGCTGTTGCAGCAGGTCCGGATCCTTGCCGCGGCGCCGGTGGCGCTGCGGCCCTATCTGGCGAACACCTCCTACGGGGAACAGGGGGTCAGCGTCGAGCTCAGCTCGGGAATCGAAATTCGGTTCGGGGACGCGACCGAGGCGGAACGGAAGTGGCGCGCGGCTGCCGCGGTGCTCGCCGACCCGACCACGGAAGCGGTCGATTACATCGATGTGGAGGCACCGCAAAGGCCCGCCGTATACGGTTCTGGGCACATTCTGCCGCCCGTCGAATAAACCCTCGACCGAAGGCTCAGACTGGGCGAACCCTCAAGTAATACTTGAGACAATTCGGTTGCAGGATGCTTCCCGCCGGTTTGACAGAGGGGCGAGGATGCCCTACGTTGAGCGCAATTTCCGTGGTTCAGGAAAAGGCTGGAACCCTTAAGCCTTGCTGAAGCCTCGGACGGAACAAAGGCTCAACTCAAATTCCAGTCCTGCCGAGGATTGGGGCATAACCGGCCCGCCCTGGGCTGGACACGGAGAAAATCGGGAGATGGAATCCACTTACCTTGCGGTGATCAAGGTCGTCGGAGCCGGCGGCGGGGGAACCAATGCCGTCAGCCGGATGGTCGACGCCGGAATCCGCGGCGTCGAGTTCATCGCGGTCAACACCGACGCCCAGGCCCTGCAGGCCTGTGACGCCGACATCAAGCTCTCGATCGGCCAGGAGCTGACCCGTGGCCTCGGCGCCGGGGGCAACCCCGAGGTCGGGGCGGGCGCTGCGGCGGAGAGCCGCGACGAGATCAAGGAGGCCCTCAAGGGCGCCGACATGGTCTTCGTCACCGCCGGCGAGGGCGGCGGCACCGGGACGGGCTCGGCGCCGGTCATCGCCGAGATCGCCAAGGAGGAGATCGGCGCCCTCACCGTCGGCGCGGTGACGAAGCCTTTCGAGTTCGAGGGCAAACGGCGGATGCAGCAGGCGCTCGAGGGGATCGAGAAACTTCGCAACAACGTCGACACCCTGATCATCGTCCCCAACGAGAAGCTGCTGCAGGCCGTCGAGCGCCGCACCAGCGTCCTCGAGGCCTTCCGCCAGGCCGACGACATCCTCCGCCAGGGTGTCCAGGGAATCACCGACCTGATCACGATCCCCGGCCTGATCAACCTCGACTTCGCCGACGTCCGGACGATCATGCGCGACGCCGGATCTGCCCTGATGGGGGTCGGCTCGGCCTCCGGCGAGGCGCGCGCGATCGACGCCGCCAAGGCGGCGATCACCTCGCCGCTGATCGAGGAGTCGATCAAGGGCGCGACCGGGATGCTGCTCAACATCACCGGTCCCGAGGACCTCGGGCTGTTCGAGGTCAACGAGGCGGCCCAGCTCGTCCAGGCCGAGGCCGACGACAACGCCAACATCATCTTCGGCTCGGTCGTCGACCAGTCGATGCGCGACGAGGTGCGGGTCACCGTGATCGCCACCGGGTTCGAGGGCTTCGAGCTCCTCGCCCGCTCGCCGCAGCGGGTCCGTCGACGCTACGAGAGCCGTCCGCGGATCTCGGCCGACGACACGGACATCCGCAAACTGCGGGTCTCCGACGACGACATCGAAGTCCCAGGCTTCCTTCAGGAATAGCGCAGGGCCGGCGCCGCTCAGTGCGGCCCGAGTTCCTCGACCTCGTAGCCCGAGGCGGCGAGCCGAGCGATCAGGTCATCGCCGTCGCCCTGGCTGCGGCTTTCGACCAGGACCTCGACCCCGGTCTCGCGGACGTGCAGGGAGACGCCGTCGCGGACGTGGGTGACGTCGAGGACGTTGCCGCCGGCCCGGGCGATGATCTGGAGGAAGTCGACGAGGCCGCCCGGTCGGTCGCTGATCTTCGAGAAAAGGCGGGTCCGCCGGCCGATCCCGGTCTGATGGCGGTTGATCACCTCGGCGAGGACGTGGGCGTCAACGTTGCCGCCGGAGAGGATCACCGCCGTCGTCCCCGAGCTCGCGGGCTCTACTGCCCCGGTGAGGAGCGCCGCGACCCCGACCGCCCCGGCGCCCTCGGTGACGAGCTTCCCGTACTCGACGAGCAGGACCATCGCCTCGGCGATCGCGTCATCGTCGACCGTGACAATTTCCTCGACCCAGCGCCGGACCAGCTCCAGCGTCAGCTCGCCGGGCCGCTTGACCGCGATCCCGTCGGCGATCGTCGAGGCGGTCGCGACGCTCCGCGGCTCGCCTCCTTCGATCGAGGGGCCGAAGGCGGCGCAGCCGGTGGCCTGGACGCCGACGATCTCGACCCCGCCGCCGGTCGCCGCCAGCGCCGCGCCGATGCCGCTGATCAGGCCGCCGCCGCCGACCGGGACGATGACCTTCGCCAGGTCGCGGACCTGCTCGCGCAGCTCGAGGCCGACGCCCGCCTGGCCCGTGATCACCTCGAGGTCGTCGAAGGGATGGACGAAGAGGAGTCCGTCCTCGGCGGCGAGCCTGCGGGCCGCCTCGAGGCACTCGTCGATCGCGCCGCCCTCGAGCACGACCTCGGCGCCGAATGCCGTCACCGCGTTGACCTTCGAGATCGCCGCGTCCCGGGGCATGAAGACGGTGCAGGGGATCCCGCGGGCGCGGGCGGCGTAGGCGAGCGCCTGACCGTGGTTCCCGGCGCTGCCGGCGACCACCCCGGGGCACTCGGAGGCGTCGGGGCCGGCCAGCTTCGCGAGCGAGCCGCGGAGCTTGAACGACCCGGTCCGCTGCATGTTCTCGGCCTTGACGACGACCCTGCCGCCGCAGCGACGGGAGAGCTCGCCGAGGCTGAAGACCGGGGTCTCCTTCACCGTCTCGGCCGAGGCGGCGTGCACCGACCGCAGCTCGCCGAGGTCGGGCTGCCAGTTGGTTGCCGGATTGCTCATCGTCCTTGGCTCACCAGGTCTGTGGTCCAAGATAGCCTGGGACCGTGGCAGTCGGAAACCTTCAGCGAACACCCCTCTTCGACTGCCATCGCGAGGCGGGTGCGAAGCTGGTGCCGTTCGCCGGCTGGGAGATGCCCGTCTCCTACGAGGGAATCATCGAGGAGCACACCGCCGTCCGCACCCACGCCGGGATGTTCGACGTCTCACATATGGGTGAGGTCGAGGTCGAGGGCCCGGACGCGCTCGCCTTCCTCCAGCGCGCCCTATCCAACGACGTCTCGGCGATCGCGATCGGAGGCGCCCAGTACTCGTGCCTCTGCAACGAGGAGGGCGGCGTCCTCGACGACCTCTTCACCTACCGGCTCGGCAACGACCGCTACCTGATCGTCACCAACTCCGCCAACCACGAGAGCGACCTCGCCTGGCTCGGGCGCTGGAGCCGCGAGCACGACGTCGCCGTCCGCGACGTCGCCGATCGCTACGCGATGCTCGCCGTCCAGGGCCCGCACGCGCGCCAGATCGTCGTCTCGACGCTGGGGATCGACCTGCCGGAGCGGATGCACGCCGCCGCCGTCCAGATCGGCCGCCGCCCGGCGCTGGCCTGCGGCACCGGCTACACCGGCGAGGACGGGGTCGAGCTCCTGATCGACCCCCAGATCGCGCCCGCGATCTGGGTCGAGCTGCTTGACGCAGGGGTCGTCGCCTGCGGGCTCGGGGCCCGCGACACCCTGCGGCTCGAGGTCTGCTTCCACCTCCACGGCAACGACCTGACCCCCGAGCGCAACCCGATCGAAGCCGGTCTCGGTTGGTGCTGCGTCGAGGCGACCGGGTTCATCGGCGCCGAGGCGATCGCCCGCGCACGGGCCGAGGGGCCGGCCGAGAAGCTGGCTCCGTTCAGGATCGAGGGCCCAGGGATCCCGCGCCAGTACAACCCGATCCTCGCCGGAGGCGAGCAGGTCGGGGTGGTCACCTCGGGAAGCTTCTCGCCCTCGATCGAGATCGGGATCGGGATGGGCTACCTCCGCCCCGACCTCGCAGAGCCGGGAACCGAGGTCGAGATCGACGTCCGTGGCAAGCACCGCTCGGCCCGGATAGCTTCCAAGCCCCTCTACAAGAAGGAGAAGTGACCTTGGCCGACGCCAGCTACCCAGACGAGCTTCTGTACCACCCCGAGCACGACTGGGCGCGGGTCGAGGGCGATGAGGCCACCTTCGGCATCACCTGGTACGCCCAGGACTCGCTCGGCGAGGTCGTCTTCTACGACCCGCCGGAGGTCGGCGCCACGCTCTCGAAGGACGCCTCCTACTCGGAGGTCGAGTCGGTGAAGGCGGTCTCCGACGTGATCGCGCCCCTCTCGGGCGAGGTGACGGCGGTCAACGAGGCCCTCGAGGACGCCCCGGAGAACGTCAACGAGGACCCCTACGGCGAGGGATGGCTGGTCAAGGTGAAGCTCACCGATCCGGCCGAGGCGGAGTCGCTTCTGGCCGCCGCCGATTACCGCAAGTTGCTGATGAGCGCGGAGTGAGCAAGCGTCCATATCTGATTTCCGCGCAGCGAACGAAGCGCGAAATTTATGCCAGCTAGCCTGTAGCCGATGAGTCGTTACACGTCCGTAACGCCCGAGGACCGCGCCGAGATGCTGGCGGCGATCGGCGTCGAGTCGGTCGACGATCTATTCGAGCAGGTCCCCGAGCCGCTCCGGCTCGGCCGTCCCCTCGATCTGCCCAAGGGCAAGAGCGAGGCCGAGGTCAACGAGATGCTCTCCGCCCTCGCCGCCCGCAACTCCGACGCCGAGTCGGAGGCCTGCTTCATCGGTGCCGGGATGTACGACCACTACGTGCCGGCGATCGTCGACGCGATCACCCAGCGTTCCGAGTTCCTCACCCCCTACACGCCCTACCAGCCGGAGATCTCGCAGGGTGGGCTGCAGGTGATGTTCGAGTTCCAGACCGCGATGTCGGAGCTGACCGGCCTGCCGGTCTCCAACGCCGGCCTCTACGAGGGCCCCTCCTCGGTTGCCTCGGCCGGCTACCTGGCGATGGGGGCGACCGGGCGGTCCCGATTCGTGGTCTCGCGCGGGGTGCACCCGCACAGCCGCGAGACGCTCTCGACCTACTCCCGCGGGTTCGGCTCGGAGGTGGTCGAGGTCGGGCTCGACGGCGGCCTCACCGACGCGGCCGCCCTTGCCGCCGCGGTCGACGGCGAGACCGCGGCGGTGGTTCTCCAGAGCCCGAACTTTCTCGGCGCGATCGAGGACGTCGAGGCGCTCGGCACGGCCGCCAGGGAGCACGGGGCGCTGCTGGTGGTCGCCACCGACCCGATGACGCTCGGCGTGCTGCGGCCCCCGGGCGAGTGCGGGGCCGACATCGCCCTCGGCGAGGGGCAGCCGCTCGGCAACCGGCTCGACTTCGGCGGCCCTTCCTTCGGGTTCTTCTGCGGCACCGAGAAGCTGATCCGGCGGATGCCGGGCCGGATCGCAGGGGAAACCGACGACGTCGACGGGCGCCGCGGCTTCGTCCTCGCGCTGCAGACCCGCGAGCAGCACATCCGGCGGGAGAAGGCGACCCACAACATCTGCACCGCCCAGGCGCTGAACGCGCTGGCGGCGATGGTCCACCTCGCCTGGCTCGGCCGCGAGGGCTACCGCGAGCTCGGCGAGCTGCTGGTCCGCCGCACCGCCTACGCCCGCGAGCGCCTCGCCGCCGTGGAGGGGGTCGAGCTGCTGCACGAGGCCCCGGTCGCGCGCGAGTTCGCGGTCCGGCTCGCGGCGCCGGTCGACCGGGTACTAGCCAGGGTGGCCGAGCGCGGGATCGCCGCCGGCCACCCGCTGGGCAACGAGTACTCTGAGCACCCCGACGGGCTCCTGGTGGCGATCACCGAGCGCCGCACCCGCGCCCAGATCGACGACCTCGCCGACGCCCTCGGCGCCGCGATTTCCGCCGAGGCGGTGGCGGTATGAACCAGCAGGACGAAGCGGTCCTGACGATCTACGAGCGCTCGAAGCGGGGGCGGCGGGCGGCGGTGCTTCCCGACGCCGAAGTCCCGGAGACCCCGCTCGAGGAGCTGATCCCGGCCAACCTGCTTCGCGAGGAGCCGCCGCGCCTGCCCGAGGTCTCCGAGCCCGAGATCGTCCGCCACTACAACCGCCTCTCGCGACGGAACTTCGACCTCGACACCGGCTTCTACCCGCTCGGCTCCTGCACGATGAAGCACAATCCGCGCCTCAACGAGCGGGTCGCGGCCCTTCCCGGACACGCCCGCCTCCACCCGGCCCAGGACCCCGAGCGGGCCCAGGGCGCGCTCGAGCTGATGTGGCTGCTGCAGCAGTCCCTGGGTGAGATCTGCGGCCTGCCCCACGTCAGCCTCCAGCCCTCGGCCGGCTCCCACGGCGAGCTCGCCGGCCTGCTTCTGACCCGTGCCTTCCACGCCGATCGCGCCGAAGAGCGGACCAAGGTCCTGGCGCCCGACACCTCGCACGGGACCAATCCGGCCTCGGTGACGATGGCCGGCTACGAGGCGGTCAAGGTCGCGACGAACGAGGACGGCGGCGTCGACATCGACGACCTCAAGGCGAAGGTCTCCGACGACGTCGCCTGCCTGATGCTGACCAACCCCAACACGCTCGGCGTCTTCGACGAGAACATTGCCGAGATCGCCGGTCTGATCCACGAGGCGGGGGGGACGCTCTACTACGACGGCGCCAACCTCAACGCCGTGATGGGCCACTCGCGCCCCGGCGACATGGGGTTCGACATAGTCCACGTCAACCTCCACAAGTCGTTCAGCCAGCCCCACGGCGGGGGCGGTCCCGGCGCCGGCCCGATCGCGGTCTCCGACCGGATCGAGCCCTTCCTGCCGCGGCCCCAGGTCGTCCGCCGCGAGGGCGACAACGGCAGCGGTCCGCATTTCGACCTCGACCTCGAGCGGCCGAAGTCGATCGGGCGGCTACGGGGGTTCCAGGGGAACTTCGGCGTCTTCGTCCGCTCCTACGCCTACATCCTCAGCCTCGGCGCCGACGGCCTCGCCGAGGCCTCGGAGACCGCGGTCCTGAACGCCAACTACCTGAAGGCGCGGCTGGCCGAGGGGCGGGCCGGCAAGCACCTCCCGGTCGCCTTCGAGCGCCACTGCATGCACGAGTTCGTCCTCTCCGGGCGGCCGATGAAGCGCGAGCTCGGGGTCGCAACCCTCGACCTCGCCAAGCGGCTGCTCGACTTCGGGTTCCACCCGCCGACGGTGTACTTCCCGCTGCTTGTCGAGGAGGCGCTGATGGTCGAGCCGACCGAGACCGAGACCAAGGAGAGCCTCGACGGCTTCGCCGAGGCGATCGAGCGGATCCTCGCCGAGGCCGAGGGCGACCCGGACGTCGCCAGGCAGGCCCCGTACACGACCCCGGTCCGCCGCCTCGACGAGGTCAAGGCGACCCGCAGGCCCGTCGTCCGCCAGCCGCTCTGAGCGTGAAGGTCGAGCTGCTGAATGTCGGTTGGATGACCGCCCCTGCGGGCGTCTGGCGCCAGGGCGAAGAGGATCCGGGCCGGCCGGCCAGGGTCCCGGTCTCCTCGTTCCTGATCGAGACGGAGTCCGAGCGGATCCTGGTCGACACCGGCCTCAACCCCGGTGCCGTCGCGGACACGGTCGGTCATTACTCGGAATCGCTGGCGATCTTCGAGCTGGAGCAGGAGGAATCGATCGCCGACCAGGTCGACCTCGGCTCGCTCACCCAGGTCGTCCTCACCCACCTCCACTTCGACCACGCCGGTGGCCTGGGGCTGGTGCCCGAAAGCGTCCCGATCGTGATCCAGCGGGCCGAATGGGAGGCCGGACACGATGACGCCGGGGTCGAGCTCAACTTCTTCCAGCCGCGCGACTACGCGGGCCAGGACAGGGAGGTGATCCTCATCGACGGCGACCACGACCTGCTCGGCGACGGCTCGATCGAGCTGCTCAGCACCCCGGGCCACAGCACCGGCCACCAGTCGTTGCGGGTCGGCGAGCTCGTGATCGGGGCCGACGTCGCCCATTACGCCGACGTCCTCGACGATCCCCGCTTCCCGGCCTTCGCCGCCGACTTCGACGCCCAGCTGCGCTCGGCCGAACGACTGCGGGAGCTCCGGGATTCCGGCCTCCGCGTCCTGCCCGGCCATGACCCCGAGGTGATGCTTCCCGGAACCCTCACATAAAACGCCGCCTCCTCTGCTCCCGGGCGGGCGCGCTGCTGACAACCGGAAATCTGGCGCCCGCCCTCCCGCGTCCGGGGGCGGCTAGATCGCGGGGAGCGCCTGTTCGAGCTCGAGGACCGGGGCGAAGAGGTCACCGTGCTTCTCGATCCGCTCCAGCACCGCCGAGGTCTCGAAGATGAGTGAGGCCGCGTCGCCCTTCGCGGCGGCGCGCTCGACCTCGTCCCAGGTGACCGGCGTCGAGACCGTCGGCCGCTCGCGGGCCCGCATCGAGTAGACCGAGACCGTCGTTTTGCTGCGGTGGTTCTGCGACCAGTCGACGAAGATCTTGCCCCTGCGGTCGACCTTTTTCATTTTCGAGACGACCTGGTCCGGGGTCTCCTTTTCGAGCAGCTGGGCGATCGCTTTCGCCAGCGGTTTTGTCTCCTCGTAGCTGACGTCCCTGCGGTTCAGCGGGACATATACCTGCATCCCCTTCGAGCCCGAGGTCTTCGGGAAGGCCTCGATCCCGAAGTGGTCGAACAGCGCCCGCAGCCGCAGCGCGACCCGGCAGCAGTCGACTACGTCGGCCGGCGGGCCGGGGTCGAGGTCGAAGGCGAGCACGGTCGGCCGGTTCGGGGCCCGCGACCGCGACAGCGAGGGGTGCAGCTCGATCGCCGCCAGCTGAGCCATCCAGACCAGGGTCGGGAGGCTGTCGCAGACGCAGAAGTCGATCTTCCCGGCGTTGGGCCCGGCGCGGACCGAGGCGGTCTTGACCCATTTCGGCCGGTGCTTGGGGCAGCGCTTCTCGAAGAACGCGGAGTCGAGGTCGTCGACACCTTCGGGGAACCGGCGTAGGGTCACCGCGCGGCCGTTCAGATGGGGCACCATCGCCTCGCCGACCCGGGCGTAGTAGTCGACGACCTCGCCCTTGGTGAAGCCGGCCTTCGGGTAGAGGACCTTGTCGAGGTTGGTGAGCTTCAGCTCACGCCCGTCGACCTCGACGTGAGTGTCCTTAGCCACTGCCTACTTGGCGGATTTCGCCTTGGCGGGCGAGCGTTTCTTCGGGGCGGCCTTGGCGGCTTTTTTCCGTTTCGGTTTGGCCGCCTTTTTCGGCGCCTTGCCGTCGCTCGACTTCCCCTTGACGGCGGCGATGCTCTCCTCGAGCGCGGCCATCAGATCCGGCGCCTTCGTCGCCTTCGGCTCCTCGGCAGCCTCGCCGGCGACGATGTCCTTGCCTTCGGCCTTGCGTTCGATCAGGGCGAGGAGTTCCTCGCGGTACTCGTCGCGGTAAAGGCTCGGGTCGAAATCCCGGGTCAGCGATTCGATCAGCTGTTCGGCCATCTCGACCTCGCGTTTGGCGACCTTCGGCTGTTTCGTCGGTAGCACGTCGTCGAGCTCGTCCGGTGGCACCACCTCGTCGGCGAAACGCATCGTCGTCAGGGTCAGGACCCCGCCGTTGGCGCGGAGCGCCGCGAGGTGCTCCTTGTTGCGGAAGACGAAGCGGGCGACCGCGACCTTGCCGGAGTCCTGGAGTGCCTTGGCGAGCAGCGAGTACGCCTTCTCGGCGCCATCGGCCGGCCCGAGGTAGTAGGGGCTGTCGAAGTAGATCGGGTCGATCTCCTCGAGGTCGACGAAGTCCTGGACGTCGATCGCCCGGGTCTTCTCCGGAGCCAGAGCCGACATCTCGTCCTTGGTCAGCGGCACGTAGCGATCCGGGGTGATCTCGAATGCTTTGACGATTTTCTCGTAAGGAACCTCCTCGTCGGTCCCTTCGGCGACGCGGCGGTGGCGGATCCGGGCGCCGTCGGACTCGCGCAGCTCGCGCAGCGAGATTCCACGGCGCGCGACGGCGCTGTAGAGCTTGACGGGCACGTTTAGGAGCCCGAAGCTGATCGAACCGCTCCAGATTGCTCTTGCCATCAGCAGATCACCTACCCCGATTGTTCCAGCCCTCAATCCTGATCGGGCCTCGCCACCCGTGCGCGGGAGGGTTCTTGCGGCGCCGCTGCGGTGAGAAGATCGCGCCGTGCTCTTCGAGCTTCGCGATGTCAGCCTCGCCCGCTGCGGGCGCACCGTCCTCGACTCGATCGACGCCGAGGTGCCGGCCGGCTCCACCGCGCTCGTCGGCCCGTCGGGGAGCGGCAAGTCGACGCTGCTGCGGCTGCTCAACCGGCTGGCCGACCCCGACCGCGGCACGATCTCCTATCGGGGCGAGTCGATCGAGGCCCAGGATCCCCTCCTGCTCCGGCGCGAGGTATCGCTCGTCCCGCAGCTGCCGGCACTCCTCGACGGGACCGTCGAGTCGAACATCCTCTACGCCGCCCGCCTCGCCGGCAAGGACGCTGACCCGGGCCGCTGTCTGCGACTCGCCGGTCTCGGTCCCGAGTTCGCCGGCCGCGAGGTCTCCCGGCTCTCGGTCGGCGAGCAGCAGCGCACGATGCTGGCGCGCTCCCTCGCCCAGCAGCCCGATGTGCTGCTCCTCGACGAGCCGACCTCGGCGCTGGACCGGGACGCCCGCGACGCGATCGAGGAAACCCTCTCGGGGCTGAGGGAAGAGCTGGGGATCTCGCTGGTGCTTGTCACCCACGATCCCGAGCAGGCCGGTCGGATGAGCGACCGGACGATCCGGATCGAAGCAGGCCGAGTCGTGTGAGCAGCTCGATCCACGTCGAGCTCTGGCAGGTCGCCGCGTCCCTGGTCCTGGTCACGATCGCGGCGGCGATCTCGCGCTGGCAGGAGGCCGACCTCGAGCGCGACATCCTGGTCGCGACGGTCCGCTCGATCATCCAGCTGACCCTCGTCGGCTACGCGATCAAGCTGATCTTCGACGTCGATTCGATCTGGCTGGTGGTGGCGCTGCTGGCGGTGATGGTCCTGTTCGGGGCGCTGACGGCGCGCAGCAGGGCGAAGAGCGTTCCCGACGCTTTCTGGCCGCTGCTGATCGCCCTCTCGATCGCGGCGGCGACGACACTCGGCCTGGTCGTCGCCCTCGGCATCTTCGAAGCGACGCCGCGGTACCTGGTCCCGGTCGGGGGGATGGTCATCGGCAACTCGATGACGGCGTCGGCGGTGGCGCTCAACCGGCTCGGGGACGAGATGAACGACAGCCGCGCCCGGATCGAGGCGACGCTGGCCCTCGGCGCGACCTCCCGAGAAGCCGCCCTGCCGATCGTGAGGCGGGCGCTTCGCTCGGGGATGATCACGCTGATCGACTCGACCAAGACCACCGGGCTGATCTTCTTCCCCGGGACGATGGTCGGGATGCTCCTCGCCGGCGCCAACCCGACCGATGCGGTGCGGCTGCAGCTGATCCTTCTCTACGCGCTGCTCGGCAGCGTCGCGATCGCCGCGCTGCTCGCGACCTCGCTCGCCTACCGGAACTTCTTCACCCCGGCGCAGCAGCTGCGCGAGGCAGACGAGTAAGCGGCGGTTTTAGACTCGATCGGGTGTCCCGTCAACAGCTGCTGACGCTGATCGCGACAATCCTCGGCTCGATCGTCGTCTTCCTCGACGCGACCGTGGTCAACGTCGCCCTGCCGGCGATCAGCGAAGACCTCGACGCCGGCCTCTCCGGCCAGCAGTGGGTGGTCGAGGCCTACGCCCTCTCGCTGGTCGCGCTGCTGCTGGTCGGAGGCTCGCTCGGCGACCAGTTCGGGCGGCGGCGGATGTTCGTCTTCGGGCTGGCGGGGTTCGGCGTGACCTCGGTCCTCTGCGCGATCGCGCCGAACACCGAGATGCTGATCGGCGCCCGGGCGCTGCAGGGAGTCGCCGGAGCGCTCCTGGTGCCCGGCTCACTTGCGATCGTCGCCTCCACCTTCGAGGGACCCGCGCGCGGAAAGGCGGTCGGGACCTGGACCGCGTGGACCGGGATCGCGACCGTGCTCGGCCCGGCCGGGGGCGGGGCGCTGGTCGAAGCGGTCTCCTGGCGGGCGATCTTCTGGGTCAACATTCCGCTGATCGTCTTCACGATCTTCCTCACCCTCCATTCGGTGAAGGAGAGCCGGGACCCGGACGCCTTCATGGGGATCGATTGGCTCGGCATCGCGCTCTCGGCGGTCGGTCTCGGCGGCCCGGTCTTCGCCCTGATCGAACAGCCCTCGCACGGCTGGAGCGACCCCCTCGTCTGGGTGCCGATGATCGTCGGCGTCGTCTGCTTCGCTCTCTTTCTCCTCCGTGAGGGGCGCATGCAGCACCCGATGCTCGACCTCGCCCTGTTCCGGATCCGGAACTTCTGGGTCGCCAACCTGACGACACTCTCCACCTACGCGGGGCTGATCGGCGGCCTCTTCTTCGTCGGCCTCTTCCTCCAGCAGGTGGCCGGATACTCGCCGCTGGAGGCGGGGCTGGCGACGACCCCGATCTCGGTGATCATGTTCTTCCTCTCGCCCCAATTCGGAAAGATCGCGTCCGGAGTCGGGCCGCGGGGGCCGATGTGCGGGGGGCCGATCCTCGGCGGCATCGGGCTGCTCCTGCTGATCCGGGTCGGTTCGGACCCGAGCTACGTCACCGATGTCCTGCCGGCGCTGATCGTCTTCGGCCTCGGCCTCTCGGCGACGGTGGCGCCGTTGACCGCGACCGTCCTCGACTCGGTCGAGGAACGCCACGTCGGGATCGCCTCGGGGGTGAACAACGGCGTCTCGCGGGTCGCCGGCCTGCTCGCGATCGCCATCCTCGGGGCCGTGATCTCGGCCAGCTTCGGCTCGATGATCGAGTCCAACCTCGGCTCGGCGCCGCTCGCCTCGGCCGGGGCCGAGGCGGTCTCCGAAGCCAAGGAACAGCCGCTGGGGGTCCCGACGACCGGAAACCTCCCGGCCGCCGAAGCCGACCGGGTCCACACGGCGTCGGTCGATGCCTCGACCTCGGCCTTTCACCTCGGGATCCTGATCGGGGGCGTCCTGATGATCATCGGCGGCGCCGTCGCCGGCCTCGGGATCGAGAACCCCCGGCATCGGGTCACGGCTGTGGCGACGCGCGGCGCCGCCGCCGCCGGCGAGTGCGGCCACGATGCAAATTGCGGCAAGGCCAACAGGGGACGCGCCGTCGACGAAGCGCCCGCACCCGGCCCTGCATAGAGTCACGCCGCGTGAGCCAAATCGTCTTCTCAGGCATCCAGCCGACCGGCCGCAAGCACCTCGGCAACTACATCGGCGCGATCCGCCAGTACGTCGAGGGCCAGGACCGCGGCGACCCGGCGATCTACTGCATCGTCGACCTGCACGCGATCTCGGTCAAATTCGATCCCGCCGAGCTCCGCGAGCGCCTCTACGACACGGCCGCAATCCTGCTCGCCGCCGGCCTCGACCCCGAGCGCTGCGTCCTCTTCCGGCAGTCCGACGTCCGCGAGCACACCGAGCTGACCTGGCTGCTCTCCGCGGTCACCGCCCACGGCGACCTCAACCGGATGCACCAGTTCAAGGAAAAGTCGGCAAGCCAGCGCGAGCTCTCCTCGGCGGCGCTCTTCTTCTACCCGGTGCTGATGGCCGCCGACGTCCTCGCCTACCGGGCGACCGAGGTCCCGGTCGGCGACGACCAGCGACAGCACGTCGAGCTGATGCGGGAGATCGCCCGCCGCTTCAACGAGCGCTTCGGCGAGGCGCTGGTGGTGCCGGAGCTGCTGATCCCCGAGGTCGGCGCCCGGATCATGGACCTGCAGGAGCCGGAACGGAAGATGTCGACCACGGTCGGCACCGAGGCGGGGACCGTCTACGTGCTCGACGAGCCCGACGCGATCCGCAAGAAGCTCGGCAGCGCCGTCACCGACTCCGGGCGGGAGGTCGTCCGGGCGCCCGACAAGCCCGGCGTGACCAACCTGATCGACGTCCTCGCCGTCGCCCGCGGCGTCGGTCCCGAGGCGATCGAGGCCGAGTTCGACGGCGCCGGCTACGGCGACTTCAAGAAGGCGGTGGCCGAGGGGGTCGTCGACCTCCTGGCGCCGGTTCAGGAGCGCTACGCCGAGCTGCGGCCCGACGAGGCGGCTCTCGACTCGATCCTCGCGAGCGGAGCCGAGCGAGCTCGGGCGATCGCCGCGCCAGTCGTCGCCGAGGTCCGCGACCGGATGGGCATCGGGCCGCCGCGTTAAGTTGAAGTCGTGACCACGGCCATCGACCTCGACCTCGACCTCGAGCTCGACGTCTTCGCCGGGCCGTTCGACCTTCTGCTGGCGATCGTCCTCCGCGAGGAGATCGACCTCCGCGAGGTCGAGCTCGCCGAGGTCGTCGTCGCCTACATCGAGCACCTCGAGAGCCAGGGAGAGCTCGAGCTCGAGGTCGCGACCGAGTTCCTGGTCCTGATCGCCTCCCTGCTCGAGCTGAAGTCGCGGCTGCTGTTGCCGGGCGCCGAGGATGAGATCGAGGAGCTCGGGCCGGAGGAGGCGATCGAGGAGCTGCTGGCGCGGCTGCTCGAGTACCGCCGTTACCGAGACGCCTCGGAGATGCTGAGCGAGCGGTTCGAGGCCGGGCGGCCCTACCTCTACCGCGTGGCGCCGCTGCCGCCGGAGCTGCGGCGGGTCGCGGTCGACGCCGCGACCGCCGTCTATGACCCGGAGCGCCTCGGGGCCGCCCTCGGCGACCTGCTGACCACACCGCCGCCGCTCGACATCAGCCACATCCGGCCGACCGTCTCGCTCGAGCGTCGGCTCCGGGCCCTTCGCGACGCCCTCTCCGGCAAGACGAGCATCGACTTCGACGACCAGTTCGGCGGCGAGGACAGGCTGACCCAGGCGGTGACGCTGTTCGCCCTGCTCGAGCTTTATCGCAAGGGCGAGGTGACCTGGAAGCAGCGCAAGCCGCTCGGCCCGATCGAGATCCAGAGGGTCGAGGTGAGTGCGTGAGCGACCTCGCCCGAACGATCGAGGCGCTGCTCTTCCTCTCGCCGCAGCCGGTCTCGGCCGCCGACCTGGCCGAGGCGACCGAGGCGACCGAGGGACAGGTCGAGGAGGCGATCGAGTTGCTGCGCGAGGACCTCGGCGAGGGCAGGCGGGGGGTCGTCCTGCGCGAGGTCGCCGGGGGGCTGACCCTGGCCAGCGACCCGGGGAGCGAGGAGGCGGCACGGCGGCTCCTTGCCAAGCCGCGGACACCGCCCCTGACCCAAGCCCAGGCCGAGACGCTCGCGATCGTCGCCTACCTGCAGCCGGTCTCCCGGCCCGAGGTGGCCCGGATCCGTGGCGTCTCCTCAGAGTCGGCGGTGCAGACCCTGGCCGAGCGGGGGCTGATCGAGGAGTCGGGCCGCTCCCGCTTCGGGGCGACGATCTTCAAGACGACCGAGCTGTTCGAGCGGCTCTTCGGCCTCTCGGGGCTCGACCAACTCCCGGACCCATCGGCCTTTGACCCGACGCCCGAGGATGAGCGGGAGCTACGCGAACGGCTCATCAAGGCCGGCGAGCAGCGCAGCGAGTGACGGTCCGGTATGGGGAACGCGGTCCTGTCCAACTGAGCCTTCGCCCGACACCGAAGATTGATTCCTGCCCCTTCGGGGCACGAATCTTCCGCGGTGCCGTATGAAGGCTCAGTTGGACTGGACCGCGTTCCCCCTGCGCAGCGTCGCTCGCTGAGGCGGAAGCCGTGAGGTTGGCGAAATACCTTGCTCATAGTGGGGTGACTTCGAGGCGGAAGGCGGAGGTGATTGTTGGGGCGGGGCGGGTGACCGTCGGCGGGGAGGTGGTGCGGGATCCGGCGCGGGACGTGGGGGAGGGGGATGACGTCAGGGTCGATGGCCGGCCGGTGGCCGCTGAGGAGCGCGAGGTCTGGGCGGTGAACAAGCCGGCGGGAGTCGTCTCGACCGCACGGGAGCCGGGAAGGCGGCAGGCGGTCGTCGATCTGGTTGCGACGGGAGTGCGGCTCTACCCGGTCGGCCGCCTCGACGTCGACTCGACCGGCCTGCTGCTGCTGACCAACGACGGCGAGCTCGCCAACCTGCTGACCCATCCGAGCTACGAAGTCGAGAAGGCCTACTGGGTCGAGTTCCGGCGGCCGCCCTCGGAGTCCGACCTCCGCCGGCTCGCGAGCGGGGTCGAGCTGGAGGACGGGATGACCGCTCCGGCCGGGGTCGAGCGGGTCGGCGAGCGCGAGGTCGAGATCGTCCTTCGCGAGGGCCGCAATCGCCAGGTGCGGCGGATGGCCGAAGCGATCGGCAACGACGTCGTCGCCCTGCGACGGGTTCGGTTCGGGCCGCTCGAGCTCGGCGATCTGGCGCTTGGCGCTTCGCGCCGCCTCGGCGCCGACGAGGTCGCAGGCTTGGCCGCCGCCCCTGCTTCGAACGCTGACCGGAGTGCCAGGGGCACGACGTAGGTGTCTTGGCTTGACGGCGATCGACGAGAACCCCAACTGCGCTCGCACCTTCGCGAGCTTTCGGCTTGCCGGTGGCGAATTGAAACCCGACGAGGTGAGCGCAGCTCTTGGCCTGGAGCCGACCAACGCTCGGGAGCGGGGCCAGGAGATACCGGTCGGCGGGGGTGGATCGACCTTCCGCCAGCCCACCGGCGTGTGGTCACTCAGTTCCCAGAACGCCGTCGAGTCGACCAGTCTGGAGCGCCACATCGTTTACCTGTTGGACGCGATCGAGTCGGCTGTGGTCGCACTTGACGCGCTTCCCTTTCGACGGCACATCAAGGTCGACTTTTTCTGCTATTGGCACTCAGCAGGAGGCCACGGAGGACCTGAAATCTCGGCCACGACATTGGCCCGAATGGCCGCGCTCGATGCATCGCTGGGCATCGATTTCTACGACAGCGACCAGTCGTCCGTCAGGCAGTGACCTGGACCACGACGGTCCGCTCGCGCGGGCGATCGTCGAAGTCGATCAGGACCAGTTGCTGCCAGGTGCCGAGCGCGAGGCGGCCGCCGAGGACCGGGATCGTCTCCGAAGGCCCGATCAGGGTCGCCCGCTGGTGGGCGTGGGAGTTGGAGTCGTGGTTGAGCCGGTTGTGGGCGTAGTCGCCCTCGGTCGGGATCAGGCGCTCGAGCATCTCGCGCAGGTCGGCGACGCCGCCGGGCTCGAACTCCATCGTTGAGATCGCCGCCGTCGAGCCGCGGACGAAGGCCAGCGCCCGGCCATCCTCGATCGCGGCGGCGCCGACAGCCGCCTGCACGTCACCGGTGATGTCGACGACGTCGCCATCACCCGCCGTCGAGAAATTGAGCTCCGAGGTCGCTGTTGCCACGATCTCGACGCTACCGCTTCCGGTGTCAACGTTCCTCTGGAAAGATGCCACCCGTGGTCGATTCGGCAGACCAACGCCTGTTCGCGGTCCGGGGCGCGGCCCAGGCCGACGCCAACGAGGCCGACGCGATCCTCGCGGTGACCGGCGAGTTGATGCGGGAGCTGATCTCCCGCAACGAGCTGACACCGGAGACGATGGTGAGCTGCATCTTCACCGTCACCGATGACCTCGACGCCGAGTTCCCGGCCGTCGCCGCCCGCGCCGCGGGGCTCGACTCGGTGCCGCTCCTCTGCTGTCGCGAGATCCCGGTCCCGGGGTCGATGCCGCGGGTGATCAGGGCGCTGGTCCACCACTACGCGCCGGCCGGCCACTCGCCGGCGCACGTCTACCTCGGCGAGACCCAGGCGCTGCGCTCGGACCTGCACGCCGCGCAGTAGCCGCCCGCGGCCCCCTTCGGCACAATGGAGGCGTCATGACGATCACCTTCGCCGAGAAGCTCGCCCGGATGCCCGGCTACCAGGCCGGCGTCCCTACCGGCCTCGCGCCGGAGTCGATTGCCGCGGCCGGGATCGCCCAGCTGGCATCGAACGAGTCGCCGTCCGCGCCGCACCCGAAGGTCGTCGAGGCAATCCGCGGAGCGGCCGAGGCGATGAACCGCTACCCGGACCCCGACGCCACCCTGCTGCGGCGCCGGATCGCCGAGCGCTACGAGACCGAGCCAGGCCGGATCGCGGTCGGCAATGGGTCCTGCGAGATCCAGCTCGCCGCCGCCGACGCCCTCTGCGAGCCGGGGGCCGAGATCGTCTACGCATGGCCCTCGTTCTCGATGTACCCGTACCTGGCGGCGCTCTCGGGCGCGCGTGAGATCCGGGTCCCGCTCGCCGAGGGCCAGGTCCACGACCTCGATGCGATGGCGGCCGAGGTGACCGCGGCGACCCAGCTGCTGATGGTCTGCAATCCCAACAACCCGACCGCGACCCACCTGCCGGCGGCCGAGATCGGGGCCTTCTGCGAGAAGATCCCCGGCCACGTCACGGTGATCCTCGACGAGGCCTATGTCGAGTTCCAGACCGTCGACGACCCCGATGCCACGATCGACCTGCTCGACGATTTCCCGAACCTGGTCATCACCCGCACCTTCAGCAAGTGTTACGGGCTCGCCGGGTTGCGGGTCGGGCTCGCGATCGGGTCCTCCAACTTCCGCGCCGCGGTCGACGCCGTGCGCCAGCCGTTCAGCGTCAACGCCCTCGCCCAGGCCGCCGGGGCGGAGGCGATCCTCCACTCAGACGACGTTCTGCGCCGCGTCGAGTCGACAGCGGTCGAGCGGTTCCACGTCGAGGAGGGCCTGCAGGAGCTGGGCCTGGCGACGACCGACACCGAGGCGAACTTCTCCTGGATCGACCTCGGCGACGCCGACGAGGGCGAGGTCGTCGTGGGCCTCGCCGAGCGCCAGATCGCGGTCCGGCCGGGCACCCCGCTCGGCAGTCCCGGCCACATCCGTGTCAGTTACGGGACCCGCTCGGAGAACGACCGCTTCCTCTCGGCCCTCGGTGAGCTGCTCGACTAACCGCGCCCCAACTGCTAAAAAGTCAGCAGTCGTGATTCGGTGCGGCATCGACACCACGAGCGAACACGGCGCCGAACGCGCCGCGCTCGCCCCTGCCGCCCTCTCCTATTTCTGGCGATTTAGCTAGGCGTCCGGCCCGCGGGTCGAATTTGGCTGGGCGCCGGTTCCCGTTGTTCGCGCGTCCGCCTGCGCCCACTCAGCGGCGGCCGCATCGAAAGTAAAGTTGAAAGTTGTGGAGGAAGGTGGCGACAAGATGATGATCGGAATGCAGACGGAGGCCCGGGACCGGGTTCGCGACCAGCGAATCGACCGGATCGTCGAGCTCGTCTCGCCCGCCGGGCTGCTCGGTGACCTGCCGCTCGGCGAGGAGCGCGAAAAGGTCGTGCTCGAGGGCCGCGACGCGGTCGAGAAGATCCTGGCACGCGAGGACGACCGTCTCCTGGTCGTGGTCGGGCCCTGCAGCGTCCACGACCCGGACGCGGCACTCGAGTACGCGGACAGGCTCGCCGTGGCCGCGGGCGCGCACCGCGACGACCTCCTGATCGCGATGCGGGTCTACTTCGAGAAGCCGAGGACGACGACGGGGTGGAAGGGACTTATCAACGACCCCCACCTCGACGGCTCCTACGACGTCAACTCCGGCCTGCGGAAGGCGAGGACCCTGCTCCTGCAGGTGCTCGACCGCGGCCTCCCGATCGGGTGCGAGTTCCTCGACCCGATCACGCCGCAGTACATCTCCGACACCGTCGCCTGGGGCGCGATCGGCGCCCGCACGACCGAGAGCCAGACCCACCGCCAGCTCGGGTCCGGCCTCTCGATGCCGATCGGGTTCAAGAACCGGACCGACGGCAACGTCCAGGTCGCGGTCGACGCGGTCCGCGCGGCGGCGGTCCCGCACGCTTTCGCCGGAATCGACGACAGCGGCACGCCGGCGATCCTCCACACCAGGGGGAACCCCGACGGCCATGTGATCCTGCGCGGCGGCCGCGGCGCGCCCAACAGCGACCCGGCGGGTGTCGAGAGCGCGCTCGAGTTGCTGCGCGCCGCCGGCCTGCCGGAGCGGCTCGTCGTCGACGCCTCCCACGACAACAGCGGCAAGGAGCCCGCGAAACAGGTCGTCGCGGGGGAGGAGATCGGCGAGCAGATTGCGGCCGGCAATGCCGCGATCGTCGGCGTCATGCTGGAGTCGTTCCTGGTCGAGGGTCGCCAGGACCTCGACGGCGAGGGGCCCCTCACCTACGGCCAGTCGATCACCGACGCATGCATCGACTGGGAGACGACCGTCTCGCTGCTCGACAGCCTGTCCGCATCGGTGCGGAGCCGGCGCGGCGGTGACATTGGCTGACACGACACTCGCCGTCCTCGGCGTCGGCCTGATCGGAGGCTCGGTCGGGCTCGCGGCTCGGGAGCGTTCCGGTGTCGAGGTGGTCGGGTTCGATCCCGATCCGGCGACGCTCGAGCGGGCGGTCGAGCTCGGCGCCCTCGATCGCGGCGCCGAGAGTGTCGAGGCGGCGTGCGCCGGGGCCGAGGCGGTGTTCTGCGCGGCGCCGGTGGCGGCTCTGGAGGCGCTCGCCCGAGCGGCCCTCGAGGCCTCGGGCCCCGAGACGGTCGTCACCGATGTCGGCTCGACCAAGCTGGACCTCGTCGCCGCGCTGGGCGAGGACGAGCGGTTCATCGGCGGCCACCCGCTGGCCGGGGCCGAGACCGCCGGGGTCGAGAACGCCCGCGCCGACCTATTCGACGGGGCGCGCTGGTACCTGACCCCGACAGAGCGCTCGAGCGGGATCCTCTACGACGCGCTGCAGCGGGTCGTCGCCGACCTCGGAGCCCGTCCGCAGGCGATCGGCGCCGACGCCCACGACCGGGTGATGGCGACCGTCAGCCACCTTCCCCACGTAGTCGCCAACGTCCTCGTCGCCCAGGCGGCGGCCCAGCTGACCCGGGACTCGGAGCGGATGCCCGAGGTCGGACCGAGCTTTCGCGACGCGACCAGGGTCGCCGGCTCCAATCCTGCGATCTGGGGCGACATCTTCGCCAGCAATCGCGAGGCGGTCGCGGCGGCGATCGAGGACGCCGCGAGTAGGCTGGGCGACGCGGCCGAGTTGGTCCGCAGCGGCGACGCCGAGGCGCTCGCGTCCTGGCACGGCTCCGCAGCCGAGGAGCGCCGCCGTCTGCAGGAGGCGGAGTCCCCCGCCGGACCGCTGGCCGAGCTCCGGGTCGTCGTCGCCAACCGGCCCGGGACCGTCGCCGAGCTGGCACTGGCCCTCAGCGACGCCGGGGTCAACATCGAGGACATGGCGCTGCACCCGGCCCCGGACATGCGGTCCGGGGCGATCTCGCTCTGGGTCGCCGGCGACGAACAGGCATCCCGGGCCCTCGAGCTCGTGCGCGGCCTCGGACACATCGCCACCGTCGTCGGCGCGGAGAAATAGACGATGGCCCGATTCGAGCCCTCGGGGCCGCTGCGGGGGTCTCTTCGGCCTCCTCCCGACAAGTCGATCTCCCATCGCGCGGCGCTGATCGGGGCGATGGCCGACGGCCCGACCCGCGTTGCGAATTACCTCGACTCCGCCGACA
The DNA here is from genome assembly GCA_963805455.1 of uncultured Solirubrobacterales bacterium. GTDB lineage: Bacteria > Actinomycetota > Thermoleophilia > Solirubrobacterales > 70-9 > VRUE01. The sequence continues at coordinate 64,259 of CAWDUJ010000002.1, read as the reverse complement.
CCCGATCGACCCTCGGGGCCGTCGCCGCGTTGGGCGCTGAGGTCGAGGGCGTCTCCGATTCTGGAATCGATCCCTCGATCACGATCCACGGAGTCGGCCTCCGCGGCGCCGCGCCCGCGGAACTCGACGTCGGCAACGCCGGCACCCTCCTGCGGCTGCTGCCGGGCTGGCTCGCGGGGCAGGGGCAGGGTGCCTGGACCCTCGACGGCGACGACTCGATCAGGCGCCGGCCGGTGGACCGGGTCGCCGACCCGCTGAGACTGATGGGCGCGAGCGTCGCCTGCCGCGAGGAGCGGTTGCCGCCGATGCGGATCGAGGGGGCCCAACTCCGGGGGATCTCCTACGAGATGCCGGTCGCCAGCGCCCAGGTCAAGTCGTGCCTCCTGCTGGCCGGGCTGCTGGCCGAGGGCGAGACCAGCGTCGTCGAGCCGGCCCCGAGCCGCGACCACAGCGAGCGGATGCTGGCCGCCGCGGGCGCCGAGGTCGACCGTAGGGGGGAGACGGTCACGATCTGGCCTTCCCGGGCCCTGCGCCCGGGCGAGATCGAGGTCCCGGGCGACATCTCGGCCGCCGCCTTCTTCATCGTCGCCGCCTCGATCGTGCCCGGGAGCGCGCTTTCACTGACCGGGGTCGGGCTCAACCCGACCAGGACCGGGCTGCTCGAGATCCTCGGGCGGATGGGCGCAGCGGTCGAGATCGGGGACGCCGACCTGACCGGCGAGCCGAGCGGGTCGCTGCGGGTCTCGGCGGCCGAGCTGAGCGCGACCGAGGTCGGAGGCGCCGAGGTGCCGCTGGCGATCGACGAGTTGCCGCTGGTCGCCCTCGCCGCCTGCTTCGCCGAAGGCGAGACGACGATCCGCGACGCCGAGGAGCTGCGTCGCAAGGAGAGCGACAGGATCGCGACCGTGTGCGGGGCGCTGACCGCCCTCGGCGGCGAGGTCGAGGCGACCGACGACGGCCTCGTCGTGACCGGCACCGGGGGCCTGCGCGGTGGCACGGTCGACTCGCACGGCGATCACCGGATCGCGATGATGGGCGCGGTCGCCGGGCTCGCATCGAGCGACGGGGTCGAGGTCGAGAACATGGATGCGGCGGCGATCAGCTACCCCCGCTTCGAGGCCGACCTCGCCACACTCCTCGGCGGAGGGACAACCGGATAGCGATGGGAGGGACGATGGATTACGAGCAGATCCGCTACGAGCGCCGCGGCCCGGTAGCGGTGATCACGATCGACCGCCCGGAGCGGATGAACGCGATCGGCGCTCGGACCCACCGTGAGCTGGTCGACGCCTGGACCCGCTTCCGCGACGACGACGACGCCTCGGTCGCGGTCCTGACCGGCGCCGGCGAGGACGCCTTCTGCGCCGGGGGCGACCTCAAGAGCCATCTCGACGGCGAGCCGGTCGTGCCGACCGGGATCGAGGAGATCGAGGCCCACAACCGGGGCGAGCGGGACGGGATCCTCGGCCCCTCGCGCTGGACCGACCTCCACAAGCCGACGATCGCCGCGGTCAACGGCGCCGCCTACGCGGGTGGGCTGGAGTGGGTCTGCTGGTGCCACCTCGCGGTCGCCGACGAGCACGCGACCTTCGGGGTCACCTGCCGCCGCTGGAACATCGGCCTCGCCGACGGCGGGACCCAGCGCCTGCCGCGGATCGTCGGCTGGCGGCGGGCGATGGAGCTGATCGCCACCGGCCGCGTGATCGATTCCGCCGAGGCCCGCGAGATCGGCCTCGTCAACGAGGTCGTCCCCAGCGGCACCAGTCTCGAGCGCGCAATCGAGCTTGCGAGGGAGATCGCGGCGCTGCCGCAGCCCGCGATCCGGACCGATCTCGAGGCCGCCGAGCGCGGCTGGGGCCGGCCGCTGGAGGAGGGCCTGCTGATCGAGGCCGAGTGCTTCAACCGGCTCCTGACCGGCAACGAGCTGCTCGAGGGCGTCAGGCGCTTCAACGAGCGCGACCATCCCGACCGCGACCCGAACCGCGCCCCGGCGACCCCGGGGCTGCGCCGGGCCGCCGATTCCTGAGGCGCGAGACTTAACGCCATGGTGATCGCAATCGACGGCCCCGCCGGGGCCGGAAAGTCGAGTGTCGCAAGGGCCGTCGCCGACGCCCTCGGCTTCACCTATCTCGATTCCGGGGCGATGTACCGCTGCGTCGCCCTGGCGGCGATCGAGCGCGAGGTCGACCTCGACGACCCCGAGGCGATGGGCGACCTCGCCTCCGCTCTCGAGATCGGGCTCGACGGGCCCCACGTCTCCCTCGACGGCCGCGACGTCAGCGCCGAGATTCGCGAGCCGCGGACCAGTGCCGCCGCCTCTCGGGCCTCGGTCCACCCGCGTGTCCGCGGGGCGATGGTCGCCCGCCAACGCTTCCTGATCGAGGCCGGCCGCTACGTCGCCGAGGGCCGCGACATCGGCACCGTCGTCAGCCCCGACTCGCCGCTCAAGGTCTTCCTCACCGCCTCCCCGCAGGAGCGCGCCAGACGCCGCGCGGCGCAGACCGGGGAAAGCGAGTCCGAGGTCCTCGCGGCGCAGCGCGAGCGCGACGGGCGCGACGAGGGCCGCGAGCACAGCGCCCTGCGGGCGGCCGAGGACGCGATCGAGATCGACACCACCGGCCTCGAGGTGGCCGAGGTCGTCGACGGCATCGTCGCCCTCGCCCGAGAGCGGGGGCTCGCATGAGCGTTCCGACAGTCGCCGTCGTCGGCTTCCCCAACGTCGGCAAGAGCACCCTCGTCAACCGCCTCGCCGGCGGCCGGGAGGCGGTCACCCACCGCGAGGCCGGGGTCACCAGGGACCGCAAGCGGGTCCCCTGTGAGTGGAACGGCGTCGCGTTCGACCTGCTCGACACCGGCGGGATCGACATCGCCGACGAGAGCGAGCTCGCCGAGGACATCCGCCGCCAGGCCCGGCTCGGAATCGCCGAGGCCGACGTCGTCCTCCTCGTCGTCGACGGGACCGCCGGGGTCCGCGCCGGCGACGCGGAGGTCGCCAAGGAGCTGCGAGGCAGCGACCGCCCGACCCTGGTCGTCGTCAACAAGGTCGATCGCCCCGGGGACGAGCACCTGACCGCCGAATTCCACTCCCTCGGCCTCGGCGAGCCGCTGGCCGTCTCCGCCAGCCATGGCCTCGGCACCGGCGATCTGCTCGACAAGGTCGTCGAGCTCCTCGGCGACCGTCCGCCCAGCGACGAAGCCGACGACGCCGTCAGGGTCGCGGTGGTGGGGCGGCCCAACGCCGGCAAGTCCTCTCTCGTCAACGCCTTTCTCGGCTCCGAGCGAACGATCGTCTCCGACCGCGCGGGGACGACCCGCGACTCGATCGACACCGAGCTCGAGGTCGACGGGCGCCGGGTGATCCTGGTCGACACCGCCGGCCTTCGGCGCCGCTCGAAGGTGGCGGGCTCGGTCGACTACTACGCCCAGCTCCGCTCCGAACGGGCGGTCGAGCGGGCCGACGTCGCCCTCGTCGTCTGCGACGCCGCCGAGGGCGTCACCGCCGAGGACCTGCGCGTCGCCGAGCTGGCGATGAAAGCCGGCTGCGCGACCCTTCTGGCACTCAACAAGTGGGACATCACCACGACCGACATCGACGACGCCCGCGCCCGGGTCGCGCGAAAATCGCGCCTGCGGCCGGCGGTCGTCACCGTCTCCGCCACCCGCGGGCGCAACGTCGCCAACCTCCTGCCCAAGGCGCTCGAGCTCGCCGACAAGGCCGCCGAGCGGATCCCCACGCCCGAGCTCAACCGGTTCGTCAACGACGTCGTCGCGAAGACGCCGCCCCCCTCGCGCCGGGGCCGGCGGCTGCGCCTCTACTACGCGGCGCAGATCGGTGAGCGACCGCCGCGGTTCGCGATCCAGGTCAACGACCGGCGCCTGATCGTCCGCGATTGGGCCTACCACCTCGAGAACAGGCTTCGCGACACCTACGGTCTCGACGGGGTCCCCCTGGTGATCGATTTCGTCCCCCACACGCGACGAGAACGGCGCTGAACCCTGTCCTCTAGGCTTCCCGCATGACAGAGACACAGCCACTCGCCGACGGCGAGTACCTCTTCACTTCAGAGTCGGTAACCGAGGGCCATCCGGACAAGGTCTGCGACGCGATCTCCGATGCCGTCCTCGATGGCGTGATGGCGGGCGATCCCGAGGGCCGGGTTGCCTGTGAGACCCTCGTCAACACCGGGATGGCGGTGGTCTCGGGCGAGATCTCGTCCGACGTCCACCTCGACGTCCCGGAGATCGTCCGCGAGACGATCCGCGAGATCGGCTACGACCACGGCGACTACGGCTACAACTGCGACCACATCTCGGTCCTGGTCTCGCTAGACAAGCAGTCGCCCGATATCGCCCAGGGGGTCGACGAGGCCTACGAGACGCGGGTCGAGGGAGCGGGTGACGAGCTCCTCGTTGCCGGCGCCGGCGACCAGGGAATGATGTTCGGCTACGCGACCGATGAGACCGAGGCGCTGATGCCGATGCCGATTCACATCGCGCACCGGCTGGCGGAACGGCTCGCCGCGGTCCGCAAGGACGACAGCCTCGAGTACCTCGGGCCGGATGGGAAGACCCAGGTCACCATCCGCTATGCCGACGGCAGGCCGGTCCGGGTCGAGAAGCTCCTGATCTCGACCCAGCACGCGGTCGGCGTCGATTCCCAGACGACGATCAAGCCCGACCTCTGGGAGCACGTGGTCCTGCCTGTGCTCGGTGCCGAGGCCCCCGGGCTCTTCGACGAGGCCGAGCTCCTCGACGGCTTCCTCGTCAACCCGACCGGCAAGTTCGTGATCGGCGGCCCGGTCGGCGACGCCGGCCTCACCGGCCGCAAGATCATCGTCGACACCTACGGCGGGATGGCCCGTCACGGCGGCGGAGCCTTCTCCGGCAAGGACCCCTCCAAGGTCGACCGCTCGGCGGCCTACGCGGCCCGCTATGTCGCCAAAAACGTCGTCGCCGCCGGCCTCGCCCAGCGCTGCGAGGTCCAGGTCGCCTACGCAATCGGGGTCGCCCAGCCGATCTCGCTGATGGTCGAGACCTTCGGAACCGGCAAGCTGCCCGACGCCGAGGTCTCGCGCCTGGTCGAAAACGAGTTCGACCTCCGGCCGGGGGCATTCCGCCAGTACCTGAACCTGCATCGCCCGGTCTTCAGCCAGACCTCCGCCTACGGCCACTTCGGCAGAACGGGCGACGCCTTCACCTGGGAGGCGACGGATCGGGTCGACGCCCTTCGCAGCGCAGCCGGCGTCGAGTCCGCTGCGGCCCCCGCCTGAGCGCTAGGCCTGCGGCGGGGGTTGGGCCTCGCCGAGGCCGTGTTCGCCGGCCGAGGCGACCCCCGTGGCCTGGTCGACCCGGTGGACGACGTCTTCGGGGTCGGCGACGCCGGCGAAGACGAAGTTGTAGTCGTCGGTCGCGGCGGTGTCGAAGTCGACGTCGCCGATCTGCATTGCCCGCTGGTAGACCGACTGCTGGAAGTTGACGTTCTGGACCCGCTCGAGCCGGGTCTCCTGAACCTCGCGGGAGATGATCCCGCGCTTGATGTTGAGCCGGCGGTCGGTGATCGTGTAGGTCGTCGAGACCCGTCTGAGGAATCCGGCCAGGACCGTGACGGCGAGGATCACGAGGACGATCAGGAAGACAGTGCCGCTGCCGGCGCTGGCGATCTTCGCGATCACGGCGACGATCACGGCGATCACGACGCCTTTGAGGTAGAAGCCGATGATCGCCCGCCAGGAGGGGTGCCCCTGGAAGATCAGCTGCTCGCCCGGATGGAGCTTTACCGCCACGGCGGTGAGCATATCCGTGCCGGTGGGCGTCCGCGATCCTCCATACCGTGGGTCGGATGGCGATCGCCAAGGTCGAGCCGTTGACGACCGCCCGCTCCCTGCGGGGGCCCTTCGACTACCGCTTGCCGGAGGAGATGGAGGGACTCGACGTCGGCAGCATCGTCCGTGTCCCCTTCGGCCGTCAGCGCGCCCTCGGGGTCGTCGTCGCCCTCGCTGAGCACTCCGAGCTACCGCCCGAGCGGCTGGCCGAGCCGCTCGAAGCGCTCGAGTCCGGCGCGACCCCCGAGCTCGTCGCGCTCGGGCTCTGGGTCGCCCGTGAGTACTGCTCGACCCCCTCTCGCGGGCTGCAGCTGGTGCTGCCCCCCGGGATCGGGCCGAACCGCCCCGGCGTCCGGGCGCGGACCGAGCTGCGGGCCGAGATCGCGGCCGCCGGCGAGGAGGCTCTCTCCGCCGGGGGCCGGCTCGGCGCCCGCCAGCGGGCGGCGCTCGAGGCGCTGCGGGCGGGGGAGATGTCCTCTCGCGAGATCGACGCCGCCGTCGGCGCCGATCGCCAGGTGCTGCGCAGGCTCGAGGAGCGCGGGCTGATCGTCACCCGCAGCTCCACGGTCCGCCGACGCCCGGGGCACCCACGGGTGGGCACGGCGGCCGTTTCGCCGCCGCCGCTGCTGGCCGAACAGAGCGCCGCGGTGGACTCGATCGTCGCTGCGCTCGACGGTGCCAAGCGGGGGGCGCCGCGGAAGCTGCTGATTCACGGTGTCACCGGGTCGGGCAAGACCGAGGTGTACCTCGCCGCGGTCGAGGCGGCGCTGGCGCGGGGAAGGGGGGCGATCGTCCTCGTCCCCGAGATCGGCCTCGCGCCGCAGGCTGTGGCCCGGTTCCGGGCCCGGCTCGGCGACCGGATCGCAGTTCTGCACTCGGCCCTGACGCCGGGCGAGCGCCGCGACGAGTGGCTGCGCCTGCGCCAGGGTGAGGCGAGCGTCTGCGTCGGGCCACGCTCGGCGGTGTTCGCACCGGTCCGCGACCTTGCGCTGATCGTGATCGACGAGGAGCACGACCCCTCCTACAAGCAGGAAGGGGACCCGGCCTATGACGCCCGCACGGTCGCCCGGCGGCGGGCCGAAGATTGCGGCGCGGTCCTCGCCGCCGGCACCGCGACCCCGCGCCCGGAGAGCTGGCTCGAGCTGCCCCGGCTCGAGCTCCCCCGGCGAGTCGACGGCCGCTCGCTGCCACCGGTGGAGGTGGTCGACATGCGAGGGACCGATCCACGCTCGGGGCCGTTTCACCCCTCGACCTGGGAGGCGCTCGAGGAGGTCCGCCGCCGCGGCGAGAAGGCGATCGTGATGGTCAACCGGCGCGGCTTCGCGCCCTGGCTCAACTGCCGCTCCTGCGGCCACCACTGGGGCTGTCCCAACTGCGACGTCTCGGCGATCGTCCACCGCGGCGCCGGCCGCCTCGTCTGTCACCACTGCGCTCACTCGGAGCCGCTGCCCTCGGCCTGCCCGGAGTGCGGCTCGACCACGCTCTCGCAGGCTGGCGCGGGGACCGAGCAGCTCGAGGCGCTGCTGGCCCGCCGCCTCGACCCGATGCCGGTGTTCCGGCTTGACTCCGATGTCGCCTCCGGGCGCGGCGCCCACGCCCGGATCCTGGCCGCCTTCGGCGAGGCTGAGAGCGCGGTCCTCGTCGGCACCCAGATGGTCGCCAAGGGCCACGACTTCCCGGAGGTCACCCTGAGCGCGATTGTCGACGCCGACGGGACCCTGCGGTTCCCCGACTTCCGCGCCGCCGAGCGGACCTTCGCGATGATCACCCAGCTCGCCGGTCGCAGCGGGCGCGGCGATGCCGGCGGCAGGGTGGTCGTCCAGACCCTGGCCCCGAGCGCTCCCAGCGTCGCCCACGCGGCCCGGCACGACGCCGCCGGATTCCTCGGGATCGAGATCGAGCGCCGCCGCGCGCTGCGCTACCCGCCGTTCTCGAACCTGGTCCGGGTCGTGCTGCGGGCGGAGTCCGAGGAGCGACTCGACGCTGCGGCGAGGGGGCTGGCGGGCCGCCTCGTCGAGACGATCCCGGACGGGACCGATCTGCTCGGCCCGGCGCCGATGTTCAAGGTCCGGGGCCGTCATCGCCGCCGGCTGATGACCAAGGCCGATGATCGCGAGCGGACCGTCGCCGCGGTTCGCGACGCGGTCGAGGGGCTGGCTTCCGACCGCGGCCTGCGCGAGGTGGCGATCGGCGTCGACGTCGATCCCCAATAGGCGTTCGCCGCGATCCATAGACTTGGTTTCGTGAGCGATGAGCAGGCTGTCGGCCCCGAGCAGGCCGAGCGCGAGAGGATCGAAGATGAACTTCTGGAGCGCCGCGAAGCGGCGCTCGCGCAGGTGCTGAAGTTCGGCGACCCGGTCCTGAAGAGCAGGGCGTCGGAGGTGGCCGAGTTCGGCCCCGAGCTGCGGGCCGAGGTCGAGCGGATGATCGGGATCATGCGCGACGGTCTCGGCGTCGGCCTCGCCGCGACCCAGGTCGGGATCCTGCGACGCATGCTGGTCTTCCAGGCCGGGCGCGACCCGGAGCCGACGGCGCTGGTCAACCCGACGATCGAGTGGATGTCGGACGACGTCGTCGTCGCCGAGGAGGGCTGCCTCAGCCTCCCGGGGGTCGCGATGGACGTCGAGCGCGCGCTCCATGCCAGGCTCAGCGGCCTCGATGTCGATGGCGAACGGGTGACGCTCGAGGCGTCCGGGCTCGAGGCCCGGGTACTCCAGCACGAGATCGACCATCTCGATGGTGTCCTGATTCTCGACCGGGCCCCGCGCGACCAGCGCAAGGCCGCGCTGCGGGCGCTGCGCGAAGGCGGCAGCTACAGCCCCTCCGGCGACGAGGATGAGGAAGTGGAGGAGTCGGAGCCCTCCCATCGCGAGCCCCGAACCGACGCGTGAGGACCGCCTTCCTCGGTACCTCCGAGTTCGCGGCTGCGGTGCTCAGGGGCCTGGCCGGGAGCCCGCATCGCCCGGCGCTCGTCGTCACCCCTCCCGACAGCCGTCGTGGCCGCGGCAGACAGGAGCTGCCGCCCCCCGCCGCCGAGGCCGCGCGGGAGCTCGGGATCGAGCTGGCCCAGACCGGTGACGTCAACGTCGAGGCCGAGCTCGAGCGGATTCGCGCCGCCCGCCCGGAGGCGGTCGTCGTCTGCGCCTTCGGGCAGCTGATCCGCGAGCCGCTCCTGAGCGAGCTGCCGTTGATCAACGTCCACCCGTCCCTGCTGCCCCGCTGGCGCGGCGCGGCGCCGATCGAGCGGGCGATCATGGCCGGGGACGAGCGGACCGGCGTCTGCGTGATGAAACTGACAGAGGGCCTCGACTCGGGCCCTGTCGCGCTCCGCGAGGAGATCGCGATTGGCGCCGACGACGATTTTGAGGCCGTCTCGGGCCGCCTCGAGGAGGTCGGCGCCAGCCTGCTGGTCAGGAGCCTCGACCGGCTCGAGTCCGGCGACCTCAGCTTCGAGGCGCAGGACGACTCCGAGGCCACCTACGCCGAGAAGATCGATCCCGCCGAGCGGCGCCTCGATCCCGCCCGCCCGGCGATCGAGCTGGCCCGCACGGTCCGTGCTCTGACGCCACACGTCGGCGCCTATCTCGAGACCGCCGAGGGCAAGCGGCTCGGGGTGCGGCGCGCGCGGCCGGTCGACACCGCGGTCCGCAAGGGGACCCTCCGCGCCGAGTGGGGGGCGCTGCTGCTCGGCTGCGGACGCGGGACCCTGCGGCTCGAGGTTGTCCAGCCGGAGGGCGGCAAGCCGATGGAGGCGGAAGCGTTCCTCCGCGGCCACTCGCTGCCGAAGCTGTGATCACCGAGGCTCGGGCGGTCGCGCTCGAGGTCGTCAGGGAGACCTTCGAGGACGGTGCCTTCACCGAGCGGGCCTTCCGCGCCGCCGCCGACTCCAAGGGGCTGAGCGGCCGCGAGCGGGCCCAGGCGCAGCGGCTCGCCTACGGCGCGGTCCAGCGGCGGGCGACGGCTGACGCCGCGATCGCCCGGCTCTCGAGCAGGCCGCCCCAACGCCTCGACCCGCCGGTGCTGGCAGCCCTCAGGTTGGGGTTGTTCGAGCTCCTTTTCGGCGATTCCACCCCCGACCATGCCGCCGTCGACCAGGCCGTCGAGTCGGTCAGGGCCGCCGGGGCCGCCCACGCCACGGGCCTCGTCAACGCGGTCTTGCGGCGGGCCACGCGCGAGCGGGCCGAGCTCACCGCCGCCCTGCTCGACGACGACTCCACGCCCGAGCGCGCCGCGGTCGCCCACTCGGCGCCGCTCTGGCTGGCGCGGATGTGGTGGGAGGAGCTCGGGCCCGATGCCGCGCGGTCGATGCTCGCCGCCTGCAACGAGCCGGCCGAGGTCGCATTCCGCGCCAAGCCCGAGAGCCGCGATGAGACCGCGGCGGCGCTCCGTGAGGAAGGGGTCGACGTCGCCCCCGCGGCCGCCGAGTGGCCGCTCGCAGCGCCGGAGATGCTCGTCCTCGAGGGGAGAATGGGTGAGGGGGCGCTGGCGCGGATCGCGGCGGGGGAGCTGACCCCGCAGAGCCGGGGCTCGGCCGCGGTCGTCGAGGTCCTCGACCCCCAGCCCGGCGAGCACGTCCTCGACCTCTGCGCCGGGCCCGGGATCAAGACCGGCCAGATCGCCGAGCGGATGGGCGGACGCGGCGAGACGATGTCGGTCGAGCTCGACGCCGCCCGCGCCGCCGATGTTGCGGCCCAGGCCGGGAGGCTCGGGCTCCGAACCGTCACCGTCGTCGAGGCCGATGCCACGGCCGGCGCGATCGCGCCCGGATTCGACCGGGTCCTCGTCGATGCGCCCTGCTCGGACCTCGGCGCCCTCGCCTCGCGGCCCGACGCGCGGTGGCGCAAGACCCAGCAGGGGATCGAGCGCCTGGCCGAGGTCCAAAGCGGGATCCTCGCCCGCGCCGCCGAGTCGCTACGCCCCGGGGGAACGCTTGTCTACGCGACCTGCACGATCTCCCGCCGCGAGAACGAGGACCGGGTCGCGGCTCTGCGAGAGGACTCGGCGGAGCGGAAGCTGCCGCGGCTCGAGATCGAGGACCTCGGCGCGCTCGCCCCGGCTCTCGCCTCCCACCAGGACCGTCGCTGCCTGCAGATCCGTCCCGACCGAGATAGCACCACCGGTTTCTTCATCAGCCGCCTGAGGCGGGATGATTAGGGGATGAGCGATTCCGAGTCCAAAGAGCCGGCCCTGCGGCGGGCGGCATGTCCCGGCTGCGGCGAACCGTGGCTGCGGCCGACGCAGCTCCCGGGCCGCTTCCGCTGCGTGTACTGTCTGCGCCGCTTCGAGCTGGTCTCCCAGTGCCCCAACTGCGGCGAACACCAGACGATCGCGCGAATGAGCAGCACCGAGGACATGAAATGCCAGACCTGCGGCGATTCGATGCTGAAACACGTCTGAGGATGTGGCGACGATGAGCGGGCGGATGGCGGGACTGATCGGCGAGCGCCGAGTGGCGCCGTCGATCCTCTCCGCCGACTTCTCGAAGCTCGGCTCCCAGCTATCCGAGGTGCTGGACGCAGGCGCCCGGGTGATCCACTTCGACGTGATGGACGGCCGCTTCGTCCCGCCGATCACGATCGGACCGCTGGTCGCCGCCTCGATCGCCGACCAGGTTCACGAGGCCGGCGCCGCGCTCGACGTCCACCTGATGATCGCCGAGCCCGACCGCCAGATCGAGGCCTTCGCCGAGGCAGGAGCCGACTCGATCACCTTCCACCTCGAGGCGACGCCGCACGCGAACCGGACCCTGACCGCGATCCGCGAGCTCGGCTGTTTTGCCGGGGTGGCGATCACTCCCGGCACTCCCGCCGATGCCGTCGCCGAGCTCCGCGGGGTCGCCGACATCGTCCTCTGCATGACGGTCAACCCGGGATGGGGCGGACAGCCGTTCATCCCCGGCTCCCCCGACAAGGTCGCCCGCCTCAAGCAGGTCGTCGGCGACGCCCGGATCGAGGTCGACGGCGGGATCGACGCCTCGACCGCGGGCTCGGTCGCCGACGCCGGCGCCACGCTCTTCGTCGCCGGCTCGGCCGTCTTCGGCACCGACGACCCCGCCGCCGCCTACACCGAGATCGCCGCCGCCGCTAACGCGGTGTAGAAGGACTCATCCGTAGCCCGACCGGGGCGCATCCATATCTGATTCCTTTGCGTGCGCGGGCGGGCGGAGATCGCCGCCTCACCCGCATAGGGCGACCGAAGGGAGCCCTGGGCGGAATTGATTCTGGGGAGCCCTGGGCGGAACTGATTCTCAGCCCCTGGCGATCAATGCGCCGATGAGCTCCTGCCACCAGGCCCGCTCGGCGGGATCGTCGCCGCTGCGTTCGGCTCGTCGCTCGCACCAACGGGCGACCGCCTGGCGGCCGCCGACCGCGACGACCTCCTCCGAGGTCACCGCGTAGCGGCCGTCGGCGAGGTTGACCAGGGCGCTGGAACGGTCGCGACGGCTGCGGAGGATCGCCACCACGGGGATGTCGGCGACCCGGCTGGGGGCGCACGGGTCGTCGACCTGGCTCGGCGGGCCGACGGAGAAGATCTGGGGCGAGCCGCGGGGGGGCATAAGCGGCGGGGCGGGCTCGCCGATCGGGCCGTCCTGCCAGCGCCGGATCAGCCCCTCGACCTCGTCGCGCAGCTCCTGGCGGACGAGGATGTGGAGCTCGTCGCCGTCGCGGACCTCGGTCGACCCACGCGGCGGGATCGCGTGGCCGTCGCGGACGATGACGTTGAGCAGCGCTTCGCGGGGAAGCCCGAGTTCGCGGACCATGTGGCCGGAGGCGGCGGATCCGGGGCGCAGTTTGTAGGCGATCACGTCGCCACCCATGCCGCGGATCCGCCCCGACTCGAGCAGGCGGCGCGGCAGCGCCGGCTCGTCGGTCGTCAGGCCGAGGCGGATCGCGATCGGCTCGAAGGTCGCCCCCTGGATCAGGGTCGAGGTGACGACGACGAAGAAGACGATCGAGAACACCTCGCCCGACTCGGCGACGCCGGCGACCACCGGGAAGGTCGCGAGCCAGATCGGGGTCGCGCCGCGAAGCCCCGCCCACCCGAGCATCGCCCGCTCGCGGATGTTGAGGGACGTGAAGAGCGTCGCGACGAATGCCCCCAGCGGCCGGGCGACGAGGATCAGGACCGCGGAGAGCGCCAGCGCTTCCCAGGCGACGTCGCCGAGCGTGCTCGGGAAGACCAGCAGCCCGAGCAGGATGAAGAGGCTGATCTGGGCGACCCAGCCGAGGCCCTCGTGGAAGGCGACGATCGTCCTCCGGGCCGGGATCCGGGCGCCGCCGAGGGCGAGGGCCGTGAGATAGGTGGCCAGCAGGCCGGAGCCGTGGGCGACCTCGGCGATCCCGTAGGCGAGAGCTGCGATCGCGATCGTCGCGACCGGATAGATCCCGTCGGTGGGGAAGCGGACGCGCCTGAAGGCGGCGACCGAGACCCGGCCGAGGACGACGCCGACGACTATCCCGATGCTCAGTTTGAGCGCCTCGAGGCCGATCATGTCGGCGATCCCGAAGCCGGGCACCTGGATCCATTCGATGAACCCGATCACCAGCAGCAGCGCGACCGGGTCGTTCATCCCGGACTCGCCCTCGAGCGCGCGGGCGAGCGGTTTCTCGAGCGTCGAGCGGCGCAGGACGGCGAAGATCGCGGCCGAGTCGGTGGCGGCGACCGCCGCCCCCGCCAGCATCCCTTCGAGGGTCCCGAAGTCGAAGATCCACTTCGCCGCGAGGCCTGTGACGACGGCGGTGATAACGGTGCCGACGGTCGCCAGCGATGCCGCGGTTCCGAGAACCGGGCGGATCTCCGGCCATCCGGCGGTGAGACCGCCCTCGAACAGGATCAGGACGAGGGCGATCGTCCCAAGGGTGCGGGCGAGCTCGGCGTTGTTGAAGTCGATCCCGCCGATCCCCTCCGAGCCGGCGAGCATCCCCAGCCCGAGGAACAGCAGCAGGCCGGGGATCCTGATTCGGTCGGCGAGGAGCGCCCCGACGATGCCGGCGGCGAGGAGGGCGCCGGCGACGAGGATCAGCTCGGCGTCATGCTCTCCCATCACACCTATCGCGCTTTGCTCGCGCCGCGCTCATGTACTACGCGCCCTCTTCGGCGGCTGCCAGGCGGGTCTCTAGCTCCTCGGTCGAACCCGCCAGCGGGATGTCCTCGGCCCGCACGTGCGGGCGGCGATAGATGATGAAGAGAAGGGTCAGCAGCAGGCCGGCGGTGACGGCGAACCCGATCTCGACCCGCCGGAACTCTTCTGAGATCAGCGGCAGCACGCACCACCCGATGAAGAAGGCCGCGCATCCGATCCAGCGCACCGAGGCGCGCCGCACCTGGCCCTGCGCGACGCAGGCCTGGTTGATCGTCACCGAGGAGAGGTAGAGGCCCATCCCGAGGGTGATCAGCAGCAGGCCGCCGCGGTCGTAGCTGAACTTGTTGCTGAACGCGAGCTGCATCAGCTTCGGCCCGGCGATCAGGACGACGACGGCGACGAGGGCGGTAAAGGCCGCGATCGCGCCGATCACCATCCGCACCGAGCTGTGGAAGTCGTCCTCGCTGCCGGGGTCGTCGCTGGCGTGGAGGCTGGTGAGGTGGGGAAGGATGCTGGTCGAGACCGCCTGGAAGAGCTGCAGGGGCGCCCGCGCGATCATCAGCACGTTGAAGATGAAGCCGGCCGCGGCCGCCCCCTCGAAGGCGCGGACGATGAGCGGGCCGGCGTTCAGCATCACCTGTTCGCTGAACATGATCACCAGCACCGAAGCCGCGAACCCAGTCCCGCGCGCCAACGAGAACTGACCCTGACCATCGCCCGACTCCGGAGATGGCAGATTGCGAACATCGTCGGGCGATTCCGGCATCTCCGCAGATCCGTTTCCGGGGATGCCGGGCTGACCTTTGGCGTTTCGCGCTTTCCGGGCGAAGGCGAGGGGGACGACCATCAGGCTCAGGGCCGGGGCGGCGACGATCCCGATCGCGACCGCCGACTGGCCTTCGAGGATGCTGACCGCGACCAGCACCGCGAAGATCGTCCTGAAGCACGACTCGGAGAGGATCAGCGCCGTGAACAGGCCGAAGCTCCGGTGTCCGGCGAGGTAGCCGCGGGCGAAGTAGCTGGCGGCGTAGAAGAGGACCGCCGAGAGGTAGATCCAGTAGAGGGTTTCGTTGCCGTTGAGGAGACCGTCCTGGATCGGCCCGCGCAGCGCGAGCGTGACGACTGCGAAGGTCGCGGCGAGGCTGAGCTGGATCTTGGTCGCGACAAGGACCGGCTCCCGCACCGGTTCGCCCTTCGCCAGGTGTTCGGAGATGTGGCGCGAGAGGAGCTGATCGATCGGCCGGTAGAGGGTCGAGACGGTGATGAAGACCGCCGACCAGAGAACCGTGATTTCGCCGTAGTCGTCCTTCGAGAGGACGTGCGAGGCGATGAAGAAGTAGACGTAGGTGATCACCCCGGTGAGGCCGACGCCGACCGCGAGGAAACCGGCGGTTTTGCCGTAGTCGGAGGAGGCGGATCCCGAGGAGCCGCGCAGTTTGCCGAGGATCTTTGGCCGGCGGCCGGTCAACGCTCGTGCGCGCCGGGCTCGTAGTGCGACGGCTCGACCCCGAGCGCCAGCTCGACCCGACGCACCCGCTCGTAGACCCGCTGGGTCATCACCCTCTGCCCGGCTAGGAGGTCGCCGATGACGCCGAGCGCGAACAGCTGCACGGCGGCGATGAAGAGGACGGCGCCGAGGATCAGCGACTGGATGTGGCCGCTGTTGTCGCCGTTGAGGATCCAGTCGAGCAGGAACGGCAGCCAGGCGGCGAGGGCGAGGATCGCGACGATGACGCCGGCGGTGACGAACACCCGCATCGGCTCGTAGCGGGCGTAGATGCGGAGGATCGAGAGGCCGTTGCGCCGCACGTATGAGCCGGTCGAGCCGAACAGCCGCGACTCCCGGGTCTGCGGGTTGGTCTCGACATCGACCTGGTCGACCGCGACCAGCATCTTGCCGGCCTGGATCACGCTCTCCAGTGTGTAGGTGAAGTTATCGACGACGAGGAGGCCGAGCGCCGCCTCCCGGTTGTAGGCGCGGAACCCAGAGGTCGCGTCGGTCACCTCGGTCCCCGAGAGCCTCCTCACCACCCAGCTGCCGAGCCGCTGCAGCGCCTTCTTGCTGCCGGAGAAGTGGTCGATCTGATCGACCCGCCGGTCGCCCACGACCATGTCGGCCTTCCCGGCGAGGATCGGCGCGACCAGCTTGACGACGTCGGCGCCGCTGTACTGGTTGTCGGCGTCGGTGTTGACGATGACGTCGGCGCCGAGCTTGAGCGAGGCATCGAGGCCCGCCTGGAAGGCAGCCGCGAGGCCCTTGTTGTTGGTCAGACGGACGATGTGGTCGACGCCCTGCTCGCGCGCGACGTCGACGGTGCGGTCGGTCGAGCCGTCGTCGACGACCAGCAGCTCGACCGAGTCGAAGCCCTCGACCTGGCGCGGGAGATCGCCGATCGTCGCCGGCAGGGTGGCCTCCTCGTCGAGGCAGGGGATTTGGATGATCAGCTTCACGCTGGCCGGTCAGGGTATCCGGAGGCGCCGTCGGCGCCCGGTTAGAATGATGTTGATTGACTGGTCAATCGGTCGAATGAACGCCCAGCTGACAGCCACGGATCGGGCACACCTCGGGCGAGCCCTCGAGCTCGCCGAGGAGGGTCGCGGGCGGGTCAGTCCGAACCCGCTGGTCGGTGCCGTGATCGTTCAGTGACGGAGAGGTGATCGGCGAGGGCTTCCACGCCGTCCTCGGCGAGCTGCACGCCGAGCGGGCCGCGCTCGAGGACTGCCGGTCGCGGGGCGAGGACCCCTCGGGAGCGACGATGTACGTGACCCTCGAGCCCTGCGCCCACCAGGGTCGCCAGCCGCCCTGCACCGAGGCGATCCTCGAGGCGGGCATCTCACGGGTCCTGATCGGCTCCGACGACCCGACCGAGAAGGCGGCGGGCCGCGGTCCCGGCATCCTCCGCGATGGCGGCGTCGAGGTCGACTTCGCCACCGGCGCCGAGGCGACCGCCGCCCGCCTGCTCAACCAGGCCTTCCGCAAGCACGCCCGGACCGGTCTGCCGCTGGTGACCCTGAAGCTGGCGATGTCCCTCGACGGCGCGACCGCGACCGCTCCCGGCGACTCACCCTGGATCTCGGGTGAGCGCAGCCGCGAGCTGGTCCACCGCTGGCGGGCCGAATCCGATGCGATTGCGGTCGGGATCGGCACCGTCCTCGCCGACGATCCGCTTCTCACCGCCCGCACCGAGGGCGACTCGCGCCAGCCGCTCCGCGTCGTCTTCGACCGCTCGACCCGGCTTCCACTCGACTCAAAGCTCCTCCGCACGATCGATCAGTCGCCCGTGCTCGTCATCGCCTCGGCCGATGCCCGCCATGGCGATGCTCTGCGTGGCGCAGGCGCCGACGTCCTCGTCGTCACGGACCTGACCGCCGCGCTTTCCGAGCTGGGTCGGCGCGGAATCACCTCCCTCCTCCTCGAGGGCGGCCGGGGGCTTGCCGCAGCATTCACGGCGGCTGGCGCGATCGATGAGACGCGGCTCTTCGTGGCCCCGGTTCTGCTGGGCAATCCGGTCTCTCGCGCGGGTGGCGCAGGTGATGGGGGGGTCGAGGACGATCCCGCCCGCAGCGCCCCCCCATCACCTGTGGCAGGACCCGCGCGCCAGACCGGTCTGTCGACCAAGGTCGAGACCATCGGGGATGACGTGCTCATCTCGACCCGCTTTCGGGAGTGGTGACGTGTTCACCGGCCTGATCCAGGACGTCGGCCAGATCGAGGATGTCGACCGCGGCGATGGCGGCGCCCGGCTTCACATCTCCACCGGCCTCGTCTCCGAGATCGGCGAGGGCGACTCGGTCGCCGTCGACGGCATCTGCCTCACGGCGACGACGGTCAACGACGTCGGGTTCGAGGTCGAGGCGATGAACCAGACCCTCGAGGTCACCGCGCTCGGAGCCATTGAGCCGGGCGCGAGGGTCAACCTCGAGCTCGCGATGAAGCCGTCGGACCGTCTCGGCGGCCACATCGTCCAGGGCCACGGCGACGGCATCGGTGAGGTGCTCTCGGTTGCCGAGGACGGCTTCGCGCGGCGCCTGCGGGTGGCCCTGGGGCCGGAGCTGATGCGCTACGTCGTCGCCCAGGGCTCGGTGACGCTGAACGGCGTCAGCCTCACCGTCGCGGCGCTGGACCGGGCCTGGGTCGAGGTGTCGCTGATTCCGGAGACGCTCGAGCGGACGAACCTCGCCGAGCTCGCCGTCGGAGACCGGGTCAACGTCGAGTGTGACGTGATTGCCAAGTACGTCGAGCGGCTGATGCGATGAGCGCGGCAGCGACCGAGCGTGCATATCTGGGTCTTCGCGAGGGAGCGAAGCGCGAGCAGTTGTCACCATGGAGTCGAAAGGAGCAGGCGTGAGCAACATGACCGAGGCGAAGACAGACCAGGAGAAGCAGGCTGTGAGCCACGACGCTTTCGCGACGATCGAGGAGGCGATCGAGGAGATCCGAGCCGGGCGGATGGTGGTCGTCTGCGACGACGAGGGTCGGGAGAACGAGGGCGACCTGGTGATGGCCGCGCAGTTCGCGACTCCCGAGGCGATCAACTTCATGGCCAAGGAGGCCCGCGGGCTGATCTGCCTGACCCTGACCGCGGAACGCTGCGAACGCCTCGGTCTCAACCTGATGGCGGCCAAGAACGAGGCCCCGCTGCAGACCGCCTTCACGGTCACGATAGAGGCAGCGGGCGGGGTCAGCACCGGGATCTCCGCCCACGATCGCGCCCACACCGTCCAGATCGCGATCGACCCCAACTCGGGCCCGCGCGACATCGTCGTCCCCGGCCACATGTTTCCGCTGCGGGCGAAAGACGGAGGGGTCCTCGAGCGGACCGGCCACACCGAGGCGAGCGTTGACCTCGCCCGTCTCGCCGGCCTCACCGCGGCCGGTGTGATCTGCGAGGTGATGAACGACGACGGCACGATGGCGCGCGTCCCCGACCTCATCCCCTACGCCGAGCGCCACAACCTGAAGATGATCACCATCGCCGACCTGATCGCCTACCGGCGCCGGACCGAGAAGCTGGTCGAGCGGGTCGTCTCGACCGCGCTGCCGACGGCGTTCGGCGACTTCACCGCGGTCGGGTATCGCTCCCTGGTCGACGACAAACATCATGTCGCGATGGTCAAGGGCGACATCGACGGCGCCGAGGACGTCCTCGTCCGCGTCCACAGCGAGTGCCTCACCGGCGACGTCTTCCACAGCATGCGCTGCGACTGCGGCGAGCAGCTCGCGGCGGCTCTCTCGATGATCGAGAAGGAGGGGAGGGGCGTGCTGCTCTACCTCTCCCAGGAGGGCCGCGGTATCGGGCTCCTCAACAAGCTCCGCGCCTACAAACTGCAGGAGGAGGGAGCCGACACCGTCGAGGCCAACCTCAAGCTCGGCCTGCCCGCCGACCTGCGCGACTACGGGATCGGCGCCCAGATCCTCGGCGACCTCGGCCTGACCAGCATCCGGATCCTCACCAACAACCCGAAAAAGATCGTCGGCCTCGAGGGCTACGGCCTCTCGGTCACCGAGCAGGTCCCGATCGAGGCCGCCCCCAATGCCTTCAACGAGGGCTACCTCCGTGCCAAGCGCGACAAGATGGGCCACATCCTCCACCACCAGGGCCTCGCCCTCGACGAGGAGATGCTCCACGACGAGGAGGAGCGGGACACCGCCAACCCGCCCGCGGCGGACGCGGGAGCGAGCGAGCAAGGCCGCCGGTGATGATGAGTGCGAGCGAGCAGGAGCAGAGCACGCGGGCGGAAAGTGATTTCCTCGAAACATTCAGCGACGACGAGAAGGAGAAGCTGGCGGGCCTCCGCTTCGGTGTCCTCACCGGCCGTTTCTACGAGGACCTCGCGAACCGCCTGATGGAGGGCGCCGATGCCGGCTTCGCCCTCGGCGGCATCCCGATCAGCAGCGTGACCCACTTCTCGGTCCCGGGGGCCTATGAGCTGCCATTCGCCGCCAAGCAGCTGGCTCAGACCGGGACCTATGCCGGGGTGGCCTGCCTCGGGGTCGTGATCCGCGGCGAGACCGACCATTACGACTTCGTCTGCGCCGAGGCTGCGCGGGGGATCCAGGACGTCCAGCTGGAGACCGGGGTGCCGTGCTCCTTCGGCGTAATCACCTGCGACACGATGGAGCAGGCGCTGGCCCGGGCCGGCGGCGACAAGCGCGACCAGGGCCGGAACGCGGCCCTGACCGTGGCGCGGATGGCGTTGCTGCAGCGCGCCCTCGACTGACCAGGACCCGCGGCCCGCTACCATGCACGATTCGATGAGCGCGGAGCGAGCAAGCAACGCAATCTGCTGCTTCTTTGCGCCGCGAGCAAAGCGCGAGGATTTGTAATGGCCAAGGTATGTCACAGCTGCGGCAAGGGACCTGCGTTCGGCAACTCCCGAAGCCACTCGATGGTCGCCACCCGGCGCCGCTTCGACCCGAACCTGCAGAAGGTCCGGATCGTCGATGAGGGGCGCAAGGTCCGCGCCTACGTCTGCACTCGCTGCCTCAAGGCCAACAAGGTCGTCAAGGCCGCCTGACCGCGTCTGACCTGCGTCAGGCCGCACCCATCTCAACGCCCTGACTTTGGTCAGTCCGCCGTCACCACCGGGTGCTCGCCGGTCGGGGCGGGGTCGCCCTCCGCCGGCTCCACATGCAGTCGCGGAAGGATCCGGTCGAGCCAGCCGGGCAGCCACCAGGCGCCCTTGCCGAACAGCTGCATCAGCGCCGGGACGAGGACCGAGCGGATGATCACCGCGTCGATGAAGATCGCGGCGGCGAGCCCCAGGCCGAACAGTTTGATGATCCGGTCTTCGCCGATCATGAACGAGGCGAAGACGGTGATCATGATCGCCGCCGCCGCGGTGATCACGCGGCCGGTCAGCGCCAGGCCCCGGGTGACGGCGAGGCTCGCGTCGTGGCGCATCTCCCACTCCTCGTGGATCCGTGACATCAGGAATACCTCGTAGTCCATCGAGAGGCCGAAGACGATCGCGAAGAGAAAGATCGGGAAGAAGGAGATGATCGGGCCGGTCCCGTCGACCCCGATCAGACTCTCTCCCCAGCCCCACTGGAAGACGGCGACGATCAGGCCGAAGGCGGCGCCGATGCTGAGCAGGTTCATCAGGATCGCCTTCAGGGGGACGAGGACCGAGCGGAACACCGTCATCAGCAGCAGCGCCGAGAGCAGGACGACGACGCCGATGAATAGCGGCAGCTTTTCGGAGATCGCGGTGCCGAAGTCCTCGAAGATCGCCGTGATCCCGCCGACGTGGACCTGGGCCCCGGTCTGTTCCTCGACCGGCGGAATGACCTCGCCGCGAATGTGGTCGAGCAGGTCGGTCGTGTCGGCGCTTTCGGGCGAGGTCGTCGGGTAGGCCTGGAAGACCCCGGTGGTTTCGGCGGGATTGAGCATCACCGGTGTCGTTTCGGCCACGCCCGGTTCCCCATTGAGGGTCTTGCGCAGCTCGAGGAGGGCTGCATCGTCGCCCTTGCTCGGCAGTGCCGCAACGATCGAGAGCGGGCCGTTGAAGCCCGGGCCGAAGCCTTCGGCGAGGAGGTCGTAGGCCTCGCGCGTCGTCGTCCCGGCCGGGTCGGTGCCGGCGTCGTTGGTGCCGAGCCGCAGCGAGAGGGTCGGGATGCAGAGCGCGATCAGCAGCGCGCCCGACGCGACCGCGGCGATCGCCGGGTGGCGCTGGATGATCCGGCTCCACTGGAACCAACGCGTGTCCTCGGCGATCGAGCGGGTTCGGCCGCCCAGGCCCGGGATCCGGAGTTTGTCGACCCGGCGGCCGGCGATCGTCAACAGCGCCGGCAACAGCGTCAGCGCCGCGATCATCGTCATCAGGACCGCGAAGGCGGTCGCGACCGCGACCCCATAGAGGAAGCTGAGCCCGAGCAACAGCATCCCCATCAGGGCGATGATCACCGTCACCCCGGCGAACAGGACAGCCCGCCCGGCGGTGTCGAGCGCGGCGATCGCGGCGTCCTGGGACTCCAGCCCCTCGTCGAGGCCGTTGCGGAAGCGGGTGAGGATGAAGAGCGCGTAGTCGATCCCGACCCCGAGGCCGATCATCGCCGCCAGCTGAGGCGCAAACTCCGCGGTATCGAAGACGTGGGTCCCAAGGGTCACCAGGCTGAGGCCGACGCCGAGCGCGAACAGGGCGGTGACGATCGGCAGCCCCATCGCGACCAGGGAGCCGAAGGTGATGAGGAGGATCAGGACCGCCGCCATAAGGCCGATGAAGAACGAGGAGTCGCCTTCTTCTTCGGAGCGGGCTTCCTCGATCGGCTGGCCCCCGACCTCGACCTGGAGGCCGTTCCCCGAAGCATCGCGGGCGCCGCTGATCACCCTGTTGATTTCGTCGTCCTGGATCTTGTCGGTGATGACGTCGAACTGGACGGTTGCGTAGGCGATCCTGCCGTCGGAGCTGATCGCTCCGGCGCCGCCGCCCTCGTAGGGGCTCGCGACTTCGCTGACGTGATGCAGGCCTTCGATTTCGCCGAAGACCTGCTCCATCTCGTGCTTCACGCGGGGGGTCCTGACCCCGTCGTCAGCCTTGAAGACGATCGTCGCCGTGTCTCCCGATTGGGCCGGGAAGCGGGTTTCGAGCAGGTCGAAGGCTTCCTGGGAGTCGGAGGAGGGGAGGCGAAATTCTTCGGAGAAGTCGGCCCCGACGCTTCCCGCGAGAGCCCCGATCCCGATCAGGGCCACCACCCAGGACAGGATCACCGTCTTGCGGTGCCCCGTGGTCCATGTCGCGAAGCGTCGCATCGAGCGGGGCACGCTAGCAATACGCTGATCTCGGCCCGGAGCGGGCCCCGTCGCATCCGACGGCTAGATTCCCTGCCGATGTCGGATCCCTCGATCGCGCGCTTCCGGCGCGTCGTTACCGCTGCCTATGCATCGCTGGAGGAGCGTCGCCAGGAGGTCAACGACCTCAACGTCTTCCCGGTCGCCGATGGCGACACCGGCGACAATATGGCGCGGACGATGCGTGCGGTGATGGAGGAGCTCGACCACCTCGACGGCCTCGACGTCGACGAGGTCGGCCGGACCGAGCTCGTCCAGGCGCTGGCCCGCGCGGCGCTGCTCGGGGCTCGAGGCAACTCCGGCGTGATCCTCAGCCAGATCGTCCGCGGTGCCGCCGAGGAGCTCGCCAGCCGGCCCGGAGAGCTGATCGACCCGGTCCTGGTCGCCTCCGCCTTCGCCAGCGCCGCCGACGCCGCCTACGACTCGGTCCGCGACCCGGCGGAGGGAACGATGCTGACCGTCTTCCGCGAGATGGCGCACTCGATCGCGCGCCAGCTGGCACGGCTCGAGGTCGAGAAACAGCGCCTCGACAAAGGCGTCAGCGAAGAAATGCAGGACGAGGTGCTGGCCGAGATCCTCGAGCGGGCTGTCGACGACGGCCAGCGGGCGGTCGAGAGGACACCCGAGCAGCTCGAGGTGCTGAGGGACTCCGGCGTCGTCGACGCCGGCGGCTACGGGCTCGTCCTGATCCTCGCCGGGGTGGTCGCCGGACTGCGCGGCGACGTCGAGCGGGTGCCCGAGGTGACCCATCGCGAGCCGCCGCGGCTGAGCCGTCCCCATCACGTCGACAGCCGCTTCCGCTACTGCACGAACTTCATCGTCTCCCGGTCGGGTCTCGGGCGCCGGGAGATGCTGCCGCGGCTCGAGGGCCTCGGGGACTCGGTCCTCGTCGTCGGCGACGAGGTGACGATGAAGGTCCACGTCCATACCGACGATCCCGAGGCGGCGGTGGCGCTTTTCGAGGAGGCCGGCGCGGTGACGAACCTCGACGTCGCCGACATGCGCGAGCAGATCGCCCAGCGCGACGCCCGCCTCGCGGTCGGCCGCAGCGGAGCGGTCGCGGTTGCCGCCGGCGAGGGGATCGAGCGGCTCTTCGCCGAGCTCGGCGCCCACGTCGTCCCCGGCGGCGAGACGCTCAACCCGTCGACCTTTGAGCTCCTCGCCGGCATCCACGAGGTCGGGGCCGAGGAGGTGATCGTCCTGCCGAGCTCCTCGAACGTGATCATGGCCGCCGAGAGCGCCTGCGAGATGTCGGAGAAGCCGGCGACCGTGGTCCCGGCGATCTCGCAGCTGGCGAGCCTGCTGGCGCTGGTCGAGCTCGACCCCGAGGGGGGCGCGGCCGACAATGCCGAGCGCCTCGGCGTCGCGCTCGCCTCGATCACCACCGGCGGGATCGCACCTGCTGCCCGCGACGACGCCCAGGGCCGCTTCCGGCAGGGCGACGCGGTCGGGTTCGCCGGCGAGGAAATCGTCGCCTGGGGCGGGACCGGCTCGACCCTCGCGAAGACGATCGAGATCCTCGGTGGCGGGGCCGAGGTGGTGACCGTCCTGGCCGGCATCGAGGCCCCGATTCCGCTGTCTGAGATCGGTGTCCACGTCCCCGACGGCTTCGAGATCGAGACCCTCGAGGGCGGGCAGCCGAACTGGTGGTGGCAGCTCGCTGCCCAGTAGCCGCGGCGTGAGGGCCTTCGCAGGCGCCTCGGAGCTGACCCCGTCTCAGCTGCGGGAGGCCGCTGTCCACTGGCCTCGCCCCGGTGTGCTCGAGGTTTCGCTCGGCTCGCTCAAGGGGGTCGGGCCGAAACTCGTCGAGGCGGCGCGCGAGGCAGGGATCTCGACCGTCGGCGACCTCCTTCTGCGGTTTCCCCACAGCCACCGTGACCGCACCGTCGTCCCCGTCGCCGAGCTCGAGCCCGGCGCTCAGGGAACGGTCGAGGTCGAGGTCCTCGGCAATGCCCCCCGCCCGTTTCGGCGCCGCGGCCTCTCGATCACCTCGGTCAAGGTCGGCGACGACTCGGGGTCAATCCGTGCGACCTGGTTCAATCAGCCATGGATTGCGCCGAAGCTGGTCCCCGGCGCCCGCCTGCTGCTGACCGGCTCTCGCGACAAACGCGGGCTGCGGGTCGGCGAACACGAGTTTCTCGCCGAGGAGGCGGGTGCCGAGGAGGGCCTGGTCCCGGTCCACCCGGCGACCGAACGGCTGAAAGCGCAGCGGATCCGACAGTGGGTCGAGCAGGCGATCGAGCTGGCCGGCAACGTGATCGAGCCGCTGCCG
Source organism: uncultured Solirubrobacterales bacterium (assembly GCA_963805455.1). Lineage (GTDB taxonomy): Bacteria > Actinomycetota > Thermoleophilia > Solirubrobacterales > 70-9 > VRUE01. Next base: position 39,290 of record CAWDUJ010000002.1, on the reverse strand, counting down.
GCCGAGCTGCGGGCGCGGCGGAATCTGGCCGGGGTCGGGGACGCGGTCACCGCCGCGCATTTCCCCGAGGGCGGGGAGGAGGTCGACACGGCCCGCGAGCGGCTCGCCTTCGAAGAGCTCTTCCTCTACCAGGCGATCCTGGCGACGCGGAAGCGGACCCGCCGTTCGGCGCGCCCGGCGCCCCGCCTCGGCCGCCCGGGGGAGATGGTCGGGCGCTGGGTCGGGTCTTTGCCCTTCGCCCCGACCGCCGACCAGCGGGCCGCTTTTGCCGCGATCGACGGTGACCTCGAGTCCGGCGAGCCGATGCAGCGCCTGTTGATGGGCGAGGTCGGGTCGGGCAAGACGGTCGTCGCCCTCTACGCGATGCTGCGGGCGCTCGAATCCGGGTTCCAGGCGCTCCTGATGGCGCCGACCGAGACCCTCGCCGAGCAGCACGCGACGACCCTCGACCGGCTGCTGGCACCTCAATTGGCGTTGCCGTTCGCGCTGCTGACCGGGGCGACTCCGGCGCCCCGCCGCCGCGAGGCACTCGAGCGCCTCGCGACCGGCGAGCTCGGGATCGCGGTCGGGACACACGCCCTGATCGACCCCGCCGTCGAGTTGGCGCGGCTCGGCGTCTGTGTCGTCGACGAGCAGCACCGGTTCGGGGTCGAGCAGCGGCGCGCGCTCGACGCGAAGGGGGTCGAGGGGATGGCGCCTCACGTCCTCCACATGACCGCGACGCCGATTCCACGCACCCTCTCCCTGACCGCCTACGGGGACCTCGACACCACCGCGCTGCGGGAACTGCCGGCCGGCCGGCGCCCGGTCGAGACCCGCCTGGTCGAGGAGGACGACCGTCCCGCCGCCTACGAGTTCATCCGCGAGCGGCTGCGCGAGGGCCGCCAGGCCTTCGTCGTCTGCCCGCTTGTCTCGGAGTCCGAGAAATTGCAGGGCAAGGCGGCCGAGGTCGAGGCCGAGCGCCTGGCCCGGACCGAGCTCAGCGAGTTCGACCTCGGCGTCCTCCACGGCCAGATGCGCTCGGCCGAGAAGGCGCGGGCGATGGAGGCGTTCGCCTCGGGCGAGGTTGACGTCCTCGTCGCCACGACCGTGATCGAGGTCGGGATCGATGTGCCGAACGCATCGGTGATGGTGATCGAGGGCGCCGAGCGCTACGGGATCTCCCAGCTCCACCAGCTGCGGGGACGGGTCGGCCGCGGCGAGCACTCCTCCTACTGCCTGCTGTTCGCCGATCAGCCGGGCGGCCTGGCTCGGCGCCGTCTCGCCGCCGTCGCCGGCGAGCGCGACGGGTTCAAGCTCGCCGAGGTCGACCTCAGCCTGCGCGGCGAGGGCGAGGTGCTGGGGACGCGCCAGCACGGCCTGCCCCGGTTCGCCGTCGCCGAGCTGCCCGAGCAGACGCCGCTCCTGATCGAGGCCCGTGAGGAGGTCCTGGCGCTGCTGCGCCGTCACGGCTCCCTTGCGGCCCCCGAGCTCGGGCCGCTCCTCGACGCCGCCGGCCGCCGGTTCGGTATTGGGGCGACAGACTCGGTTCCACTGTGAGCTGAGTACCCGCGTCGCAGTCAGATTCTTCGCCGGTTCCGCGAAGCGAACGCTTTATGCGAGGAACCGCGACGATGAGGTTATGAGAGTGATTGCCGGAGAGCTGGGAGGGAGGACCCTGGTCGCGCCGCGGGGGTGGAAGGTCCGGCCGACGTCGGATCGGGTCCGGGAGGCGATCTTCTCGGCCCTCGGCGCCCGGGTTGGCGGCAGCCTCGTCCTCGACCTCTACTGCGGGACCGGGGCTCTGGCGATCGAGGCGCTTTCGCGCGGGGCGGAGCGGGCGGTCCTGGTCGACCGCGACACCCGCCCGGCGCTCGGAAACGTCGAGCGGCTGGGCCTCGGCGAGCGGGTGACGCTGGTCCGGGGCGACGCTCGCCGCTGGCTCGGCCAACGCGACGAGCACGGGGAGGAGGAGCGCTTCGACCTCATCTTCGTCGATGCCCCCTATAGACTCGCCGACCGCGTGGGGCAGGAAATCGACACCCATTTGCCGCGCCTCCTCGCAGACGGAGGCCGGGTCGTCGTCGAGAGCGGCGCGGGCAGCCCGCTGCGGATCACCTCGCTGGAGCGGGTCCGAAGCCGCCGATATGGCGCTGCCGACGTCGCCTTCTACGCCGCGGAGGGCCAATGAGCGGCGACCGGAGCGGAACGGTCGTCTGCCCGGGGAGCTACGACCCGGTGACCAACGGCCACCTCGACATCATCAGTCGCACCTCCGCGGTCTTCGAGCGGGTCGTTGTCGGCGTCGTCAACAACCCGGTCCGCAAGGAAAAGACACTGTTCACCGCCGAGGAGCGCCGGGACTTCCTCGAAGAGGCGACCGCGTCGCTCGGGAACGTCGAGGTGAGGATCTTCTCCAACCTCCTGGTCCAGTTCGCGCGTGAACTCGAGGCGCAGGCGATCGTCAAGGGGCTGCGGGCGATCTCCGACTTCGAGTACGAGTTCGAGATGGCCCAGCTCAACCGCAAGCTCGACCCCGGGATCGAGAGCATCTACGTGATCGCCTCGCCGCACTACAGCTTCCTCTCCTCGACCGGGGTGAAGGAAATGGCGACCTTCGGCGGTGACGTCTCCGACCTCGTCCCCGCGCCGGTTGCCGCCGCGATGGCGGACCGCCTGGGCGACAGGTAGGCTCTCACCATCAAGCATCGCATGGGCGAGAGCTTGCAAAAACCCGTGGAAATAACCGCTTCTTCACCGAAATTGCCTCCGACCCGTAGGCTTACGGCCGACTGATGGATGTTCTGGTCCTCATAGACAAGCTGGACGACGTAGTCCACAACGCCCGTCCCGTCCCTCTGACGGATCAGGTGCGCGTGGATCGTGAGGAGATCTATGACCTCCTCGACCAGATGCGCGCGACGATCCCCGAGGAGATCAAGCAGGCGCGCTGGATCGTCAAGGAGCGACAGGAGATGCTCGCCGAGGCCAAACGCGAGGCGGAGCGGATCGTGCGCGAGGCCCGTGAGCAGCAGGCGCGGCTGATCTCCGACGAGGAGGTCACCAAGCAGGCCGAGCGGGCGGCCGATGAGATCGTCGAGGACGCCCGCACCCGCGAGCGCGAGATCCGGCTCGGCGCCGAGGACTACGCCGACGAGATCCTCAACACCCTCGAGGTCAACCTTCAGAAGTTCCTCGCGGCCGTGCAGCGCGGCCGCGACCGCCTCGCCGGGCGCGACGAAGAACCCGTCGTCGAGCTCGACGAGCAGCAGCAGTAGGCGGGGGCGGCGTCCCCTCTGAACGCGCTTCGCGCTGAGTGTTCCGAGGGGACGCCGCCCCACCTTCACTCCAGCTTCAAATCCTTCAGGGCCGCCCAGCGTGGGTCCGTTGCCTTCTCATGTTCGTGGTCGGCCGGGTCGGCGTCGTTGAGCGACTCGCCGCAGACCGGGCAGAGGCCGGCGCAATCGGGCCGGCAGAGGACCCGGGAGGGGACCGCCAGGACCGCGGCGTCGTGCGCCCAGCGGCCGGCGTCGAGCACGCCGTCGGCTACGTAGGGGCTGCGGAGCTCCTCGTCATCGGTGTTTTCCTGGTCGACCTCGCGGGCGTCGACCTCGGTCTCGACCCGCGCCGTCTCGAGGCAGCGCATGCAGGGGCCCTCGATCTTCAGCGGGAAGCGGAGGCGGAAGGCGTAGGCGTTGGTCGGCCGCGAGACGTCGAGGCGGGCCGTCACCGGCTCGGGGGCGGTGTAGGTCTGGCCGCCGAGCTCGAGCGGCTCGAGTTCGAGCGGGAACTCGAGCCGGGTCCCGTCTCCGAACGAGAGCGAGAGGCTCGGGAGGTCGATGATCGTACGATGGGGCACCTTCAACGAGATTAAGAGATGGGTCAATTCGACTGGACACCGGACGAGTACCTGGAGCGCATCCGCGCCAAGGTCCCGCGCTACGACGAGCTGCAGGAGCAGGCCGTGGCGGCGATCCCGTTCCCGCCCGAGCGGGTCCTCGAGCTCGGGATGGGGACCGGCGAGACGACCCGGCGCCTGATCGAGGCCCACCCCGACTCCTGGGTCGTCGGCCTCGACGCGAGCCCGGACATGGTCTTCCGCGCCCGCCAGAGCTACGACGACGTCCAGCTGGCCCGGATGGAGGACCCCTTGCCCGACGGGCCCTGGGACCTGGTGATCTCGGTCCTCTCGATCGCCGAGCTCTCCGGCGAGCAGCGCCAGAATCTCTTCCGGCGGGTGCGCGAGCACTCGCGCTCGCTCGTGATCGGCGACCTGATCGGCGGCAAGGACCTCGAGCGGGCGCTCGAGTGGTCCGAGGGCGAGCTCGTCTGGGAGGGCGACGGCCTTGCGGTGATCCGCGCCACCTACGGCTGATCCCGGTTCCCCGCTACCATTCCCCGGCTCATGGCTGTCCCGAAGAAGAGAACCTCCCGCGCCCGCCGCGACAAGCGGCGCGCCAACCACAAGGCCGGCGAAGCGACGCTCAACCGCTGTCCTCGTTGCCACAGCCCGCGCCTGCCGCATCGGGTCTGCCCGACCTGCGGCACCTACAAGGGGCGTGAGGTGGTCGACATGTCGGTCATCCACGACCACCCGACGGACGCCCCAGACACCGAGCAGTAGATGCCGTCCGAGAGTTCCGTGACCGTCGCCCTCGACGGCCACGGGGCCGAGCAGGGCTATGCGGTCCTCGCCGAGGGCGCCCGACGCGCCGCCGCCGACGGGATCGGCCTGCGGGTGTTCGGGCCGGAGGATGAGCTCGGGCTCGAAGGCGTCGACGGGATCGAGGTGGTCCCGACCCTGGAGTGGATCTCCAACCGGGAGGACCCGGTTCCCGCGGTCCGTGCGGCGCCCGATGCCTCGGTGGTGCGGGCGGCCTCCGACGTCTCCGAGGGGCGCTCGGCGGCGATGGTCAGCGCCGGCTCGACCGGCGCCGCGATGGCGGCCGCGACCTTCGGACTGCGCCGGCTGAAGGGGGTCCAGCGGCCTGCCCTCGCCGCCCAGCTTCCGATTCCCGGCGGGCCCGTCCTCTTCCTCGACGTCGGCGCCAACGTCGAGGTCCGCGCCCAGCACCTGGTCCAGTTCGCCTTCCTCGGCGCCGCCTTCAGCGCCGCCGTGCTCGATGTCGAGCGGCCCCGCGTCGGCCTGCTCTCGGTCGGCGAGGAGTCGGGCAAGGGGAGGGAGGAGGTCGTCGAGGCCCACGCCCTGCTTTCCGAGGCCGATGGGATCGACTTCCGCGGCAACGTCGAGGGCGGGGACATCCCCACGGGCGCGGCCGATGTGGTCGTCACCGACGGCTTCACCGGCAATGTCGCCCTGAAGCTGATGGAGGGGACGGCTCGGAGCGTCGCCGGCGCGATCCGCGACAGCGCCCGCTCGAACCCGGTCACCGGGCTCGGGGGCCTGTTGATGCGCCCGGCGCTCGGCGGCGTCCGCCGCCGTCTTCACCCCGACGCGACCGGCGGTGCGACCCTGCTCGGCCTGCGCTCGATCGCGGTGGTCGCCCACGGCAGCGCCGGCGCCGACGGCATCGCCAACGCGATCCGACTTGCGGGGCGCAGCGTCGAGGTCGACGCGGTCCGGCGCACCGCCGCGCTGATGGAGGAGGGCGGCGCCGGCCGCGGCTCGCTCGCCGCCGCCCGGCTGCCCGACCTCGATGGCGCAGATGATTGATTCCGCGATACGACCCACCCTGGATGACGCGCATCCCCAGTCACACCGGATCGCGGAATCAACCATCTAGGCTCTGTGCGATGGATCGCGATCAGGTTCTGAAACTCGTCCGGGAGCACCTCGCGGAGGAGCTCGAGGTCGACCCCGAGATGATCGCCGAGACGACCCGGTTCAAGGAGGACCTCGACGCCGACTCGCTCGACCTCTACGAGCTCGTGATGGAGCTCGAGGACCGCTACGGGATCAAGGTCAGCGAGCGGGACGCTGCCCGCATCACCACCGTCGGCGACGCCGTGGCATTCGTCCTTCAGCGATCTCCCGCCTGATCTTGCTTCGGGGATGGGGAGTAGACCACCCGCCAGTTGCGGACGGCGGAGCGAGCGCGCAAGATCACCGGTGATCATGAGTGCGCGGGAGCGACAACGGAGCACACTGGCGGAATTGATTCACGAGCTACCCACCCCCCTTCGGGCCCTCGCCCTGACGCACTCCTCCTGGACCGAGGAGCGCGTCGACTCCTACGAGCGGCTGGCCTACCTCGGCGACAGCGTTCTCGCGCTCGCCGTCGCCGCCGATCTCTACGAGCGCTTCGGAGAGATCGATGCCGGCGGTTTGACGAAGATCCACAACCAGGCTGTCAGCGGCGTCTCCTGCGCCGAGGTCGGCCGCGAGCTCGGGGTCCCGGAGATGCTCGAGGGGGCCGAGCCCGGCCTCGAGGAGGCGATCCCCGCCGAGGTCCTCCTCGGGGGCTCGCGGCCGCTCCCCGAGGTCACCGAGGCCCTGATCGGGGCCAGCTTCATCGCCTTCGGCTTCGAGCGGGTCGCCAGCGCGGTCACGGAGGCATTCGCCTCGCGGATCGATTTCGCGGTCGAGACCAGGGTCGACTTCAAGTCGGCGCTGCAGGAGCAACTCGCCAGAAACCGCGAGCGGGTCAGCTATGAGGTGATCGACGAATCGGGCCCGGCGCACGCGCGGACCTTCGAGGTCGCCGCGGTTGTCGGCTCCAATCGGATCGGGACCGGCAGCGGCCGCAGCAAGAAGGCGGCCGAGCAGGTCGCCGCCCAGCGCGCGCTCGAGAAGCTCAACGGCGAGGAGACGGGAGTCGCGTCCGATTGAGACGCGAGCCTTAGTGTTGGCAGAGGACGGGTCATGTATCTGAGATCGATCGAGATGAAGGGATTCAAGTCGTTCCCCGAGCGGACCAGGCTCGAGTTCTCCCCTGGCGTCAGCGTGATCGTCGGCCCCAACGGGTCCGGCAAGTCGAATATCACCGACGCCGTCCTCTGGGCTCTCGGGGAGCAGAGCCCGGGGGCGATCCGGGGAGCATCGATGCAGGACGTGATCTCCGCCGGGGGCAAGGGCGTCGGCCAGCGCCGCGCCGCCGAGGTCGAGGTGACGATCGACAACTCCGAGGGCCGGGCCGCCTCCGAGCTCTCCGAGATTGCCGTCCAGCGCCGCCTCGATCGCTCCGGCGAGGGCACCTACCGCCTCAACGGCGCCCGCTGCCGCCTCGTCGACGTCGTTGAGGTGCTCTCCGACACCAACCTCGGGCGCGAGATGCACTCCGTGATCAGCCAGGGCCGGGTCGAGTCGATCGTCCACTCGAAGCCGCGCGAGCGGCGGCTCCTGGTCGAGGAGGCCGCCGGCCTCGGCAAGCACCGCAAGCGCCGCCGGCGGGCCGAGCTGAAGCTGCGCGCGGCGCGCGACAACCTCGACCGGGCGTTCGACCTCGAGCGCGAGGCGCGCACCCGTCTGCGGCCGCTGAAGCGCCAGGCCCAGGCCGCCGAGCTCGGGGCGAGGATCGAACGCGAGGAGCTCGAGCTCCGCGCCCGCCTCGTCGGCGAGGACCTCCGGTTCGGCGCCGACCGGGCGAAAGCGGCTCAGAAGGCCGCCGAGGAGGCCCGTGCCACCCGGGACGGGGTCGAAAAGCGGCTCGCCGAGGTCAGCGAGCGCCGCCGCGCCGCCGAGGAGCGCTTCGCCGCCCGCGACCGCGAACGGACCCGGGCGTGGGGGACCCTGACCAAGCTTCGCGGCGAGCAGGAGAGGATCGCCGTGCGCGGCGCCGGGCTTGCCGGCCGCGGCGCCGAGCTCGAGCAGCGCCTCGATTCCCTGCGCGCCGAATTCGGCCCCCTGACGCTTGAAATCGAGGAGGCCGGTCGGGCCCCCGGTGAGCGGGGCCGCCGGCTCGAGGAGGAGCTGGGGGAGATCGACGCCGGCCTGACCAGCGCCGTCGAGAATCTGGCACGAGCCCGCTCCGACGAGTCCGTCGAGCGCGAGCGCGAAGCAGCGCTTGGGGCGGTCCGTGGCGGCGCCGAGCGCGCCGTCCGCCACGCCCGCCGCGCCGAGAGCATGCTCGGCGAGCGCCACCGCGAAGCGCTGAAGGCACGGGTCGAGGCGGGCGAGAGGCTCCTGGCGGAGATCTCGGCTGCGACCTCGGCCGCCTCCGCGGCTGAGGCCGGAATCCGGGCCCGCGTCGAGCGGATCGAGACCCGAGTTGTCGGCGAGGGCGGCGGCAGCGATGCGATCGCCGAGGAGATGCGTGCCTGCTCGCGACAGGAGTCCGAGCTCCAGGTCGAGATGAAGGGCGCGTCGGACCGGCTGACCGCGGCCGAGGTCGAGGCGACCCAGCTCGGCGACCGTCGCGCCGATGCCGCCAGGGAGCTGGCCGAGATCGCGAAGCGGCTTGGCGAGGAGGTCAGCGCGGCCGAGGAGCCGTTGAGCGACGAGGAAAGGCTCGACATCGACCGCCGGATGGAGCGCCTCGAGCGCCGGCGGGCGCAGATCGGGCCGGTCAATCCGCTCGCCGAGCGCGAGTACGAGGAGGCGCGCGAGCACGTCGAGTCCCTCCAGGCCCAACGCGAGGACACCGAGCGCGGGATGCGGGAGCTGGAAGGACTGATCGGCGAGATCGACACCGAGATCGAGCGCGCCTTCGAGGAGACCTTCGACGCCACAGCCCGGAACTTCGGTGAGATGGTCGAGCACCTGTTCCCGGGCGGGCGCGGCGTCCTACGCCGGGTCAGCCTCCGATCGGTCGCCGAGCCGGCGGCCGTCGGGGGTGAGAGCGGAGAGGACGGCGAGGAGCCCGAGGACGAGCGCGAGGAGCTCGGTGTCGAGATCGAGGTCACCCCGGCCGGCAAGTCGACGCGGAAGCTGTCGCTGCTCTCCGGCGGCGAGAAGTCACTCGTCGCCCTGGCCTTCGTCTTCGCCGTCTTCCTCGCCCGACCCTGCCCGTTCTACATCCTCGACGAGGTCGAGGCCGCCCTCGATGACGCCAACATCGATCGCTTCCTGCAGCTGATCCGGCGCTTCTCCGACCGTGCCCAGTTCGTGATCGTCACCCACCAGAAACGAACGATGGACGCCGCCGACGTCCTCTACGGGGTGACGATGGCCGACGATGGCGTCACCCGGGTCGTCTCCCGCCGGCTTCCTCGCGAAGGCGAGAGCGGGGCCGGTGGCGACGCCGAGGCCGCCGAGGCCGGTGAGGGACCGCCGCCGTTCGCCGGAATCGCGGAGGAGGAGCCCGAGGAGGGCTTCACCGCGCCCGCGGCCTCGAGCCCCGCCGGGCGGGGCAAGGCCGAGGCTGCCTGAAGCAACAAAACCCTCACGTTCATCTGGACCCTCTGCTGTACGCTGAACCTTGGGCCAGGTAGAGGAGGCGGTATATGACCCAGGGCCATATGGACAGGTTGACGTCGTTCGACACGTCGTTCCTGGACAACGAGAGGCAGAACGGTCACATGGCGCTCGGCGCGATCATGGTCTGCGAGGGGTCGGCCCCCAGCTTCGAGGACTTCAACGCCCACATCCGCAGCCGCCTCCACCTGCTGCCGCGATTCCGCCAGCGCGTCGTCTTCCCGCCGATGCAGCTCGGGCGTCCGTTCTGGGTCGATTTCCCCGAGTTCGACATCGCCCAGCACGTCCGCCACGTCACCCTGCCGGCGCCCGGGACCGATGCCCAGTTCCACGAGCTCGTCGGGCGCTGCCTCTCGCCGGCCCTTGACCGCCGCAAGCCGCTCTGGGAGCTATGGCTGGTCGACGGCTTCGAGGATGACCGGTTCGCGATCGTCTACAAGACCCACCACTCGCTGGCCGACGGGATCTCCGCCGTCGACATCGGCGTCCTTCTATTCGATGTCGAGCCGAAATTCGAGATCGCACGCGAAGAAATGCCCTGGGAGCCCCACCGGGCCCCGACGCAGCTGGGTCTGGCCGGCAGGGCGCTCACCGGCCTCGTCACCACCCTCGGCCGCGGGATCCGCTGGATCGCCGCCGCCATCGCCGCCCCGAAACGGGCGATGAAGCGGGCCCAGGACGGGATCGCCGGGATCTTCGAGGTCAGCTGGGCGCTGACGAAACCGGCGCCGAAGGTCCCGCTCAACGTCGAAATCGGCCCCGACCGCGCCTTCTCCTGGACCCAGTGCAGCCTCGAGCAGTTCAAGCAGATCAAGAACAGTCTCGGCGGCACCGTCAACGACGTCTCATTGGCGGTCGCGGCCGGGGCGATCCGGCGCTGGCTGCAGAGCCGCGACGTCGAGGTCGACGGGCTCGAAATGAGGGCTCTGGTCCCCGTCTCGGTCCGGGCCGAGAACGAGCACGGCGAGCTCGGCAACATGCTGACCGCGATGCGGGGCCCGCTCCCGGTCGGGATCGCCGACCCGGTTGAGCGGCTTCGCAAGGTCAACCACGCGATGGAGGCGCTGAAGGCCTCCAAACAGCCGCTCGGCGCCGAAGCGATCTGGAACCTCAACGACTGGTTCCGCGATTTCGCGCCGCCGGTCCTGCTGCGGCCGACCGCGGCGATCAACTTCTCGACCCGGCTCTTCAATCTGCTGGTGACGAACTTCCCCGGCCCGCAGATGCCGTTCTACGTCCTCGGCCGCGAGCTGATCGGGGTCTACCCGGTCGGGTTCCTGGCCCGCGGACACGCCCTCGCGATCGCGATCTTCAGCTACAACGGCCAGATGTTCTTCGGGCTGATCGCCGACCGCGACTCGATCGACGACCTTGAGGCGATTGCCTCCCACGTCGACGACTCGGTGCGGGATCTCTTCGAGGCCGCCCAGATAGCCTCCCGCAGCGATGGCAACGGGCTGGGACGAGATAGTCGATCTGGGGTCGCGGGCGACCGCGAGCACCTCGGCGCCTGAGAGCGAGGAGCAGCGCCGCGGCGTCTTCCGCCGCCTCCGAGAGAGCCTCTCGGGCAGCCGCAGGGCACTTGCCGAGGAGATCTCGGCCAGCCTCTTCGACCGGATCGACGAGGAAACCTGGGAGCGGCTCGAGGAGGCGCTGATTCTCGCCGATGTCGGCGCCCCGACCACGGCCGCGATCGTCGAGCGGCTCGAGCAGGAGGTCGATGCGGGGACCGTCCCAGCCGATGGCGAGTCGGTTCAGGCGCGGCTGATCGAGATCGTCGCCGAGGTCGCCTCGACCGGGCGGGCGCCGCTGGCGCTCGGCGCCGAACCGGCGGTGCTGCTCATGGTCGGCGTCAACGGCACCGGGAAGACGACGACGATCGGCAAGATCGCCTCCCATCTGAGCGGCGAGTTCGGCCTCTCGGTCGTCCTCGCCGCCGCCGACACCTACCGCGCCGCCGCCGCCGAGCAGCTCGCGGAGTGGGCCGATCGCGCCGGCGCCGAGCTGGTCCGCTCCGAGCCCGGCGGCGATCCCGGGGCCGTCGCCTACGACGCGATCGAGTCCGCGCGCGCCCGCGGCGCCGACGTCGTCATCGTCGACACCGCCGGCCGCCTCCACACCCAGGGAAACCTGATGGACGAGCTGGGGAAGGTGCGGCGCGTGATCGGCAAGCAGCTTCCCGGCGCCCCCCACGAGACCCTGATCTCGATCGACGCGACTACCGGCCAGAACGGACTGCGCCAGGCCAAGGTGTTCTCCGAAGCGGCCGAGGTGGACGGCGTCGTCCTGACCAAGCTCGACGGCACCGCCAAGGGCGGGATCGTGCTTGCGATCGCGAGCGAGCTCGAGATCCCGGTGAAGCTGATTGGCATCGGCGAGAAGCTCGAGGACCTGCGCCCGTTCGACCCGACCGATTTTGCGCAGGCGCTTTTGGCCGAATAGTCGGTCGCCGCTGGGCCGGGCGTATCCTGGGCCGCATGTGGGGCCGAGCGGCTTCCGTGGCGGTGCTCGCGGCGATCGTGGCGTTGATCGTCGTCTCCTCGGCGGATGCTGCGCCGTCCTGGCTGCCGACCGTCGAGCCCTCGCCCCCGATCACCCCGGCGATCTATCCGGTGGCGCTCGCCAGGGAAGGCGGGTGCTCGTCCATCGTCGTCGCCGGCGGCGCAACGATTGCGACGACGCGTCCCGCCGGAGGGTCATTCGCCATCCCTGCACAGAACCTCGGCACCTCCGGCAGCGGCTATCCCGAAGCCGCGGCCGCCGGTGCCGTGGCGGCGATTGATTGGCTCGATGCCGGCGGGAAGCTGCGCGTAGCGGGCGCGACCGGCTGCGGCCCATTCGGCGCCGCGGCAGAAGTTCCCTCGACGCCGGCCTCGCCCGACCATGCCCGCGTCGCCGTCGACTCGAGCGGCGCGACGATCGCGGTCGTCGGTGGCGGCTCGACCGGGTCACGACGCGCATACGTCTCCGAACGCCCGCAGGGTGGGGCGCCATCCGCGGCCACCGCACTGCCGCTCGCCTCGGGCGAGGGTTTCCGGCCCTGGGTCGCGACAAGCGCGCAGGGAGGGGCGGGGATCGTCTTCGACGTCGTCGACAGCGGCAATCAGCTTTACGGCAGCCTCCGCACCGCCTCGGGCTGGTCGACTCCGGTGCGCCTCAATGAAGAAGGGAAAGCGGTTGTGGCGGATTCCGCCCGTGTCGCGATCGGGCCCGACGGCATCCTCCGGGCGACCTGGATCGAAAACGCGACCGGAAAGCTGATCCTTGGGTCGCTCGCTCCGGGGGGCTCTCTCGATCGAGTCACGTTCCGCGAAGTCTCCGGTGGGTCGGTCGTCAGCGAACCCGGTGCGTTCCCGAAGATCGTCGAGGACGACAGCGGTCGGATCGGCGTCATCTGGGTCGAGCAGACCGCCGGCGGGAGAACCGTGAAGGCGAGGGTGGCGGAGCCGGGAGGCTCGTTCTCCGGCGTCCTCGACGTCTCGCCGACCACGAACCACATCCGCAGCTTTCCGTGGCTGGCGATCGACCGTTTCGGCCGCTTCGTCGCCGCCTACAGCGATTCGCCTTCGATCGGGCACGTCGACGCCTGGGGAGCGACCCTGGAACCCGGAGCGAGCACATTCACCGAACCGGTCTCGTTCGGCGAAGCGACCCACCTGACCCAGCCGAACGGGATCTCGACCGACGATCAGGGCAACACCCTGGTCTCGATCTACAAGTCGGACGGGACGACCGAAGCCAGAGTCGCCGTCTTCGACGCCGCCGGGCCGGTGATCAACGGGCTCTCGGTGCCGGGCTCGGGGACCGTCGGCCAGGCACTCGCGTTCTCTGTCTCTCCGGTCGACGCCTGGTCGCCGCTCGGCGCGACGGCCTGGAATTTCGGTGACGGCGGGATAGCGACCGGCAACACCGCTTCTCACGCTTTCAGTGCCCCGGGAAGCCCCCAGATCACTGTCTCCGCCGGCGACTCGCTGGGGAACTCGAGCGAGGCGAGCGGCTCGGTGGCGGTGTCAGCGGGGGAGGGCGAAGGTGCTCCGTTGCTCACCGACCTGAAGCTCTCGAGAAAGCGGTTCCGGGCCGCGGGAGGTGGGAGTGCGAAAGCTGCCGTCGTATCGAAAAGGGCAAGAAAGGCCCCGGTCGGGACGATGGTCTCCTTCCGGCTCTCTGAGGCAGCGAGCGTACGGCTTTACATCGGACCCCGCAGAATGAAGAAGCTCGGCCATATCCCAAAGGGCTTCTCGGCCCATGGAAACGTCAGTCGATCGGCAAAGGCCGGGGCAAACGCGTTTCGCTTCAGCGGGAAGCTCGGTGGCCGAAGGCTGATCTCCGCTCAATACCGATTGCAGGCGATTGCCACGGACTCCGACGGCAAGAAATCTAGGCCCCAATCGGTGACCTTCACCATCGTCACCCACTGAGCGCCCTCTAAGCTGGTCGGCCCGTGTTCGACCAGCTCTCAGACCGACTTCAGTCGACGCTTTCCGACGTCCGCTCGCGCGGCAAGCTCAGCGAGGGTGACGTCGATGCCGCGATGCGCGAGATCCGGCTCGCCCTGCTCGAGGCAGACGTCAACTTCAAGGTTGTCAAAGCCTTCACCAAGGAGCTGAAGGAGCGCTGCCTCGGCAGCGGGGTGATGGACAGCCTCGATCCCGGCCAGCAGGTGGTCAAGATCGTCAACGAGGAGCTGACCGGGCTGATGGGCGGCTCCGGGCGCGACCTCGCCTTCTCCTCGAGCGGTCCTACGGTGATCCTGATGGCCGGCCTCCAGGGCTCGGGGAAGACGACCGCCTGCGCGAAGCTCGCCCAGCACCTCGGCAAAGGCGGCAAGGACGTGGCGCTGGCCGCCTGCGACGTCTACCGCCCGGCCGCGGTCGAGCAGCTCGTCACCGTCGGCGGCCGCGCCGGCGCCCACGTCTACGAGCAGGGAACCGAGGCCGACCCGGTCGAGATCGCCACCTGGGCGCTCGACCGCGCCCGCGAGGAGCGCCGTGACGTCCTGATCATCGACACCGCCGGCCGCCTCCACATCGACGAGGAGCTGATGGACGAGCTGGCGAAGATCCGCAAGCGGACGAAGCCCCACGACGTCCTCCTCGTCGTCGATGCGATGACCGGCCAGGATGCGGTCGGGGTCGCCGAGTCATTCGCCGAGGCGGCCGAGTTCGACGGCGTCGTGATGACCAAGCTCGACGGGGATGCCCGCGGAGGCGCGGCGCTCTCGGTCAAGGCTGTGACCGGCAAGCCGATCCTGTTCGCCTCGACCGGCGAGAAGCTGGAGGCGTTCGAGGCCTTCCACCCGGACCGGATGGCGTCCCGGATCCTCGGCATGGGGGACGTCCTCAGCCTGATCGAGAAAGCCGAGGAGCAGGTCGACGAGCGCCAGGCCGAAGACCTCCAGAAGAAACTCGAAAGCGACCGCTTCACCCTCGAAGACTTCCTCCAGCAGATGCGGCAGGTGCGGAAAATGGGGCCGCTCAGCGGGCTGATCGGAATGATCCCGGGGATGGGGGCGATGAAGGGGCTGAAGAACGCCGAGGTCGACGAGGGCGAGCTCGACCGGGTCGAGGCGATCATCCTCTCGATGACGCCCGAAGAGCGGGTCAATCCATCGGTCATCAACGGCTCGCGCCGGAAACGGATCGCGAACGGCTCCGGCGTCCGGGTCCAGCACGTCAAGCAGCTGCTGAAACAGTTCGAGCAGATGCGAAAAATGATGCGCCAGATGGTCACCGGGAAGATGCCGAGCCCGGAGCAACTCGCCCAGATGAGCGGCGGTGCGCCGCGTCCGAAGGTCCGTAGGCGCTAACCCAAAGGACAAGCACCGCCTCCTCTGCTCCCGCGCGGCCGCGCTCATCATGACCGGAGGCCTCGCGGCCGCGCTCCCGCGTCCGGGGGCGGCTTTCTGTACCCTGATCCGCCCATGGCAGTGAGAATCAGACTCAGAAGGGTGGGTTCGAAGAAGAACCCGGTCTGGCGGATCGTCGTCGCCGACAAACGTTCGCCGCGTGACGGTCGGACGATCGAGACGATCGGCCGCTACAACCCGCAGACCGAGCCCTCGACGATCGAGCTCGACGAGGAGCGCGCGCGCCACTGGCTCGAGCACGGCGCCCAGCCCTCCGAGACGGTCGCGACCCTGCTGCGCACCAAGGGCATCGCGGCCTCCGGCACGTAGATGACCGAGCTTCTCGAGTTCCTCGTCCGGGCCCTCGTCGAGGATCCGGGGCGGTCGTCGTCGAGGAGGTCGAAGAGGAAGGCGACCTGGTCTACGAGATCTCGGTCGCCGAGGACGACCTCGGCCGGGTGATCGGCAAAGGCGGCCGGGTCGCGAACGCGATCCGGACGATCGCCAAGGCCGCCGCGGTGAGGATCGACCGGCGAGTCATCGTCGAAATCCTCGATTGAAACTCGACATCTTCACCCTGTTCCCGGAGGCGTTTGACTGGTTCCGGTCGCAGCGCTCTGTCCAGAACGCGCTCGGCAGGGGGAACGAGCTGCGGCTCTTCAACTACCGCGACACGACGCCGCTGAACGCCGGGCAGGTCGATGACGCGCCCTACGGCGGCGGTGCGGGGATGGTGCTGCGGGTCGACGTGATCGACGCCGCGCTCGAGGCCGCCTATCCGGACGGGAGCCGTCCCCGGATCGTCCTCCTCTCGCCGACCGGCCGGGTGCTCGATGACGAGACCGCCGACCGTCTCACCCAGGAGCCGCACGTGGCGCTCCTCTGCGGTCGCTATGAGGGGTTCGACGAGCGGGTCCACGAGCACCTTGCCGACGAGGAGATCTCGATTGGCCGCTACGTCCTCGCCGGCGGTGAGCTGCCGGCGATGGTCGTCGCCGATGTCGTCATGCGGAAGCTGCCCGGCGCCCTCGGGCACGAGCAGAGCGCCATCGAGGAGTCGTTCAGCAGGGTCCTCGAGGGTGCTCCGGAGTACCCGCACTACACCCGGCCGCCGAACTACCGGGGCTGGCCGGTGCCGGACGTTCTCGTCTCCGGCGACCACGAGAAGGTGCGCGGCTGGCGGGCCGAGCAGAGCCGGATGCGGGCCGAAGAGTTCGACCGCGGCCCGGAGTAGGTACGATTCCGCAACCGCGCGGCGCCCCACTGGGCTCCGGCGGCTTTTTTACGGAGCGCCTGCAGACAGCCATGAGCAGTGTCATCGACAGCATCGAGCGAGCCCAGCAGCGGAAGGGGATCCCCTCCTTCGAGTCGGGCGATCGTGTGCGCGTCCACTTCCAGGTGGTCGAGGGCAACCGTCGCCGGACCCAGGTCTTCGAGGGTATTGTCCTCAAGCGGCAGGGCTCGGGCTCGCGGGAGACGTTCACGGTCCGCAAGCAGTCCTTCGGGGTCGGCGTCGAGCGGACGTTCCCCCTGCACTCGCCGAAGATCGAGAAGCTCGAGATCGCCGCGCGCGGCGACGTTCGGCGGGCGAAGCTCTACTACCTGCGCGGGCGGATCGGCAAGGCGGCCAGGGTCGCCGAGCGCCGTTGGGGCATCGACGAGGAGATGATCTCGACCCCTACCGAGGCCGAGGAGCCGGCGGCGGTCGACGCCGAGGGTGTGAGCCTCGATGAGGCCGAGGCCGTCGAGCACGGTGATGTTCCCGAGGGCGAGGCCCCGGAGGCAGTTGAGGCGGAGGCCGAGGTCCCCGCTGAGGGTGAGGCAGAGTCGGATGCGGGCGGCGAGGCCGCGGCATCGGACTCGGAGACGTTGGCGGCCGAGGAGCCGGAGTCGAGTGAGACCGAGCCCGAGACGGAGGCCGAGGAGGAGCAGGCCCCCGCGAAGGACTCGGCCGACGACGGCGACGAGGAGCAGTCCGACGACTCCGACAAGGGTTCAGACTGAACCCTAGGATCCCCAAGCCCGAAAGCACTGCCGGCGGCCTGATCGAGCTGGTGGTCATCGTCGCGATGGCACTCGGCCTCGCGCTGCTGCTTCAGGCGTTCATCGTCAAGCCGTACCAGATCCCCTCGGAATCGATGGAGCCGACGCTCGACGTCGGCCAGCGGGTCCTGGTCAACCGATTCCTCTACCACTTCACCGATCCCAGCGTGGGCGACATCGTCGTCTTCCACCCGCCGGCCGGCGCCGACAGGGGCGCCCAGTGCGGCGCGCCGCACTCGCCGGAGCAGGCCTGCGACACGCCGACCGAGGATCGCTCCAGCCAGAACTTCATCAAGCGGATCGTTGCCGGGCCGGGGGACCGGTTGAGCATCAAGGACGGTCACCCCGTGGTCAACGGGGTCGAGAAGACGGACGAGCCCTACACGATCCCCTGCGGCAACGCCGGCGGAGCCTGCAATTTGCCGAATACGATCGTGATTCCGCCTGATCATTGGTTCATGATGGGCGACAACCGTGGGGCGAGTGACGACAGCCGATTCTGGGGGCCCATCCCTCGCAATTGGATCATCGGCAAGGCCTTCGCCACCTACTGGCCCCCCGATCGAGTCGGGATCCTCTAAGCGCCGCGGCAGCAGCCGGACGCGCCGCAGGATGCTGGCGCGCACCCAGCGGCTGTTCACATTCGACCGCGCCCTCGGCAGCCGACTCGTCGCCGGCGCCGATGAGGCCGGGCGCGGCTGTCTGGCGGGGCCGCTGGTCGCCGCCGCGGTCCTGATCGACTACGGCTCGCTCTCCCGCTCCGACCGCCTCTCGCTGGCCGGCCTCCACGATTCGAAGCAGATGGACGTCGAGCGCCGCGAGGAGATCTACCCGGCCGTTCTGCGGGCCGCGGCGCGGGCCTCGATCGTGATCCGCTGCGTGCGGGGCATCGACGACCGCGGCCTCCATGTGACCAATCTCGAGGCGCTCTCGAGCGCACTGGAGCGGCTGCGGCCCGAGGCCGACGCCACCTGCCTGGTCGATGGCTTCTCCCTGCGCCGCTGCGCGGTTCCGCACCGGGCCGTCGTCGAAGGCGACGGGACGAGCGCCGCGATCGCCGCCGCCTCGGTGCTCGCGAAGGTCACCCGAGACCGCTACATGCACGGCATCGCCGAACAGCACCCTGGCTGGGGATTCGACGAGCACGTCGGCTACTCGACCCCCGAGCACCGGGCGGCGATCGAGCGGATCGGGATCTCGCCGCTTCATCGACGCTCGTTCCAGTCCGTCGCCTACAGCCAACTCGAGCTCTCGGCCTAGAACGCAGCACGGATGTGCTCGACGGTGAGGTTTGACCCGGCGCGGTCGAAGGTGACGCCGAAGACGTCGAAGCGGATCTCGGAGTAGCGGGGCGCGTCGCGCCGGGTCGCCATCCAGGCGGTGGCGACTCGGCGGATGCGGTGTCGCTTGCGCGGGCCGACCGCCAGCGCCGGGCGCTCGGGGCCGAAGTCGGAGCCGTCGCGGCCGGCCTTGACCTCGACGAAGACCAGTGTGCTGGCGTCGATCGCGACGATGTCGATCTCGCCGAGCGCGGGTGCGGGCGTTGCGCTCGACGATCCGCCAGCCGGCCGCCGCCAGCCGGGCCGCAACCAGGTCCTCGGCCCGGCGCCCGATTCTCTGGCGCGCGAAGGTCATCGCCGCTGACGCTAGGAGCGGTGCGCGCGCGGGTGGCGCGCAAAACGCAAGGACAGTGTCACCTTCGCGGATCTGGTGGGTCGAGGTGACCCCCCCATTCACCCCTGTGGGGACGTGCCGGGTTTTAGGGGCCACTATGGGTACCTAACAACCGGCACGTCCACTTGAAGGCCGGGAGGGGTCGGTTCCGGCACGGAGCTGCCCCCGACTTTTTGACCTTGGCGAGCCACGCGTGCGCTGGGGGCGGCGAACCTCGGCGCCATGCTCGCCACCTCGCGGACCTTCACCCTCGACGGCATCTCGGCCCGGCCGGTCCGGGTCGAGGTCGACGTCCGGCGCGGCCTGCCCGCATTCTCCGTGGTGGGGCTGCCGGACACCGCCGTGAGGGAGGCCCGCGAGCGTGTGCGGGCGGCGATCACCAACTGCGGGTTCGAGTTCCCTCTGCGGCGGATCGTCGCCAACCTCGCTCCCGCCAGCGTCCGCAAGGCCGGGCCCGGCCTCGACCTGCCGATGGCGGCGGCGCTCCTGACCGCCTCCGGGCAGATCAGCTGGTCGGAGCCGCGACGGGTGGCGATGGTCGGCGAGCTCGCCCTCGACGGCTCGGTCCGCGCGGTCCATGGCGTGCTGGCGGTTACGGAGGCCGCTCGCGAGGCCGGCGAGGACCTGATCGTCGTCCCCGCCGCCAACGGTGCCGAGGCGGCGCTGGTCGGGGGCATCGAGGTGATCCCGATCGAGAGCCTCGGCCAGCTCGCCGAGCTGGCCGGCGGTGAGGCGATCGCCGAGCGACCCGCGCCGCTGCCGCTGCGTGTGAGCGCGGCCCTCGGCGCCCCCGACCTCGCCGATCTGCGGGGACAGCGCCACCTCCGCTACGCGCTGGAGGTTGCCGCCGCCGGCGGGCACAGCCTGCTGGTCGTCGGCCCGCCGGGGGCCGGGAAGTCGCTGGCGGCGGCCCGACTGCCGTCGATCCTGCCGCCGCTGGCGCCGATCGAGGCACTCGAGGTCGCGCGGATCGCAAGCGCCTGCGGCCGACTCGATGGCGGCCTCGGGGGGAGGCCGTTCCGGGCTCCCCATCACACGATCAGCCCGGCGGGTCTTGTCGGCGGAGGCAATCCGCCGGGGCCGGGCGAGGCGACCCTGGCCCATCGCGGCGTCCTTTTCCTCGACGAGCTCTGCGAGTTCCGTCGCGACACCCTCGAGGCGCTGCGGGCGCCCCTCGAGTCGGGCTGGGTCTCGATCGCCCGCACCGGCGGCGCCCGGCGACTGCCATGCAGATTCATGCTGGTCGCGGCGGCGAACCCCTGCCCCTGCGGGCGCGGAGAGGCCGACCCCGATTGCACCTGCCCGCCGCTCCACATCCAGCGCTACCAGGGCCGCCTCAGCGGCGCCCTCGCCGACAGGATCGACATCCTCGCCCCGGTCCGCCAGCCGAGCGCGGTCGAGATCGCCGGCGAGGAGGGAGAGGGCTCCGAGGCCGTGCGCCGCCGGGTGGTGGCGGCCCGCGAGCTCCAGGAAGGACGGCTCGGCCCAGGGCGCTGCAACGCCGAGATGACCCCGGCAGAGGCGCGCGAGAGCGAGATCGCCGGCGACGCGGCGGACCTTCTCGCTGAGGCGTACAACCGGAGGCGCCTCAGCGGCCGTGCCCACGACCGGGTCCTGCGGCTGGCCCGCACGGTCGCCGACCTCGCCGGTGCCGAGGAGATCGGAACCGACCAGATGGCTCAGGCGCTGCAACTGCGCAGGCGCGACCGTGAGTGAGCTCGGGCCGGCCGCCTGCGGCGATTGCCTGCGACGGTCCTGGCTGCTGGCCCAGCTTGCGCCCTACATCGAGAAGATCGCGACCGGCGCGCCGGGCTCGCGCTCGCCCGAGCTGCTGCGGCTCTCCAACCAGGACCTGGCCGCGGTTGCCGCCCCCCAGGCGGCGGACCGTCTCCTCGAGGAGGGCGAGGCAATTCCCGAGAGCAGGCTCCGCGCCGACCTTCGCGCGGCCGAGTGCTGGGCCCTCTGCCGCCACGATCGGCACTACCCGGCCGGGCTCGAGGACGCCGCCGACGCCCCCTGGGCGCTGATCGGTCGCGGCGACCCGGAGCTGCTGGACCGGCTCGATCCGGAGGCCGCGGTGACGGTGGTCGGCGCCCGCCGCGCCAGCTCCTACGGGCGCGAGGTCGCGCGGGAGCTCTCGCGGGAGCTGGCGGCATCGGGTCAGGTCGTGGTCAGCGGCCTGGCCTTCGGGGTCGACGCCTGTGCGCACCGCGGCGCGCTCGAAGCCCCGGGATTGACCGTCGCGGTGCTCGGCTGCGGCCCTGACGTCTCGTATCCGGCCGCCCACCGCTCTCTCTGGCGGCGGATCTCCGAGCTGGGCCTCGTCCTCTCCGAGCTGCCCCCGGGGACCGGCGCCTGGCGCTGGACGTTCCCCGCCCGCAACCGGATCATGGCTGCATTGGCGGGGATGACGGTCGTCGTCGAGGCGGCCGAGCGGTCGGGCTCGCTGATCACCGCCGACCTCGCCCAGGACCTCGGCCGCGACCTCGGAGCGGTGCCGGGCCCAGTCGGGTCGCGGCTCTCGGCCGGTCCCAACCACCTTCTCGCCGGGGGGGCCTGCGTGGTTCGCGACGCGCAGGACGTGCTCGACGCGATGCTCGGGCCAGGGGCACGGGGGCTCGACCGCGCCGGGCCGCCACTGGAGCCGGCCCTCGAGGATGTTCTGGAGGCGGTGGAGAGGGGGAAGGAAACCTGCGACGGGATCGCCGCCGCGCTCGACCTCTCGGGCGCGGAGGCGGCCGCGGCGCTGGCAACGCTCGAGTCGATGGGGTACCTGAGCTGCTCGCTGGTCGGGATCTACCTGCGGACCACGCAGAGGGCGCCTGACTAGGCTTGCCCGGTGGTCTCCAAACCGATCCCGACGGTTCTCTCGATCGCCGGCTCGGACTCCGGCGGCGGCGCCGGGATCCAGGCCGACCTGAAGGCGTTCGCGCGCTGCGGCGTCCACGGGATGACCGCGATCACCGCGATCACCGCCCAGAACACAGTCGGGGTGACCGATGTCCAGGTGATGCCGCCGGAGATGATCCTCGCCCAGGTGGCGGCGGTCGCGGGAGACATCGGGGTCGACGCGATCAAGGTCGGGATGCTGGCCAACGAGGAGACGGTGACGACGGTCGTCGAGGCGCTCGGCCCGCTCCGCGGAGTGCCAGTGGTCGTCGATCCGGTGATGGTCTCCGAGACCGGCGCCGTTCTGCTCGACGACGACGCTCGGGGGGCCCTCGTCGGGCAGCTGCTCCCCCTGACCACCGTCGCCACCCCCAACATCCCCGAGGCGCGGGCGCTGACCGGCGCCGGGGAGCGATCGACGCAGGAGGAGCTGGCCCGGGAGGTGCTCGCGCTCGGCCCCGGCGCGGTCGTCGTCACCGGCGGCCACAGCGACCAGGTCGTCGACGTCTTCTTCGACGGCGCCGAGATGGTGGAGATCACGGGCGATCACCATCCCGACGGCGCCTCGCACGGCTCGGGCTGCACCCACTCCTCGGCGCTCGCCGCCCTGATCGCCCGCGGCGAGAGCCCGC
Source organism: uncultured Solirubrobacterales bacterium (assembly GCA_963805455.1). Classification (GTDB taxonomy): domain Bacteria; phylum Actinomycetota; class Thermoleophilia; order Solirubrobacterales; family 70-9; genus VRUE01. The sequence goes on along the minus strand of CAWDUJ010000002.1, from coordinate 16,915 downwards.
TCGAGGCCGCCCGTGGGGCCCGCCAGATCGCCTCGGCCGCTGTCGCCGCCGGGCTGAGGGACATCGGATCCGGTCCGGGACCGGTCGACGTATTCGACCTGCTCAGTAGATTCTCGACATGAGCACGAACGGCAACACCGCGACCAGCCTGCCCCGCCCGCGCTCGAGCGTCGTCTTCGACGGCCCCGACCGCGCCCACTCGCGCGCCTACATGAAGGGCATCGGGTTCGACGACGACGCCCTCAGCCGGCCGACGATCGGGATCGCCAACACCTGGACCGAGGCGATGCCCTGCAACTTCCACCTCCGCGGCCTCGCCGAGCACGTCAAAGAGGGGGTACGCGCGGCGGGGGGGACCCCGATGGAGTTCAACACCGTCGCCGTCTCCGACGGCGTCACGATGGGCACCCAGGGGATGAAGGCCTCGCTGGTCAGCCGCGAGGTGATCGCCGACTCGATCGAGCTGATGGCCCGCGGCTACCAGTTCGACGCGATCGTCGCCCTCTGCGCCTGCGACAAGACGATCCCCGGCTGCGCGATGGCGCTGGCCCGCCTCGACATCCCCTCGGTCGTCCTCTACGGCGGCTCGATCGCGCCCGGGCACTGGCACGGCCGCGACGTCACGATCCTCGACATCTTTGAGGCGATCGGTGCCCACAACAGCGGCGACATGACCGATGAGGAACTGAACGAGCTCGAGGGGGTGGCCAGCCCCGGGGCCGGCGCCTGCGGAGGCCAGTTCACCGCCAACACGATGGCCTGCGCCTTCGAGGCGCTCGGAGTCAGCGCCGGCGGCTCGGCGATGGTCCCGGCCGAAGACGATGAGAAGGGCAACGTCGCCGAGCGGATCGGCGAGCTGGTGATGAACGTCCTCGTCGACGACATCCGTCCGAGCAGGATCATCACCCGCGACTCGCTCGAGAACGCGATCGCCTGCATCTGCGCCTCGGGCGGCTCGACCAACGGTGTCCTCCACCTGATCGCGCTCGCGCACGAGCTCGACATCGCCCTCTCGATCGACGACTTCGAGCGGATCTCCCGCGCGACGCCGCTGCTCGCCGACCTCAAGCCGGGGGGGCGGTTCGTCGCCACCGATCTCTACGCAGCCGGGGGCGTCCCAGTGCTGCTGAGCAGACTGGCCGAGGGTGGCGACCTCCACACCGAGGCCCTGACCGTCACCGGGCAGACGATCGGTGAGGTAGCCGCGTCAGCGACCGAGGCGCCGGGCCAGGAGGTGGTCCGGCCGCTCGACAACCCGCTCAAGACCGAAGGCGGGCTGGCGATCCTCAAGGGCAACCTCGCCCCCGAAGGGGCGGTGGTCAAGCTCGCCGGGACCGAGCGCACCGAGCAGACCGGGCCGGCCCGGGTGTTCGAGTCAGAGGAGGAGTGCTTCCGCGCGGTCAAGGAACAGAAGATCAACCCGGGCGACATCGTCGTCATCCGCAACGAGGGGCCGGCCGGCGGCCCGGGGATGCGGGAGATGCTGCAGGTGACCGCGGCGATCGTCGGCGAGGGCCTCGGCGAGAGCGTCGCGATGGTCACCGACGGCCGCTTCTCCGGTGCCACCCGGGGCCTGATGATCGGCCACGTCGCGCCCGAGGCGGCCAAGGGCGGGCCGATCGCCGCGATCGAGGAGGGCGACACGATCACCGTCGACATCGACAACCGCAGGCTCCAGATCGACCTCGACGACGAGACGATCGCGGCCCGCGTCGCCGCCTACGAGTCGCCCCCGTCCCCGTTCGGGACCGGGGTGATGTCGAAGTACGCGGACACGGTCAGCTCCGCCGCCCACGGCGCGATAACTGCTTAACCGGGTCCCCCTGAGGCTGCTGGGTCAAGCAGATCAAGGACGCAGGGACGCCGCCAAGGGGAGCGCACTTGGGTGCGTGACTCGCAGGCGGCGGACTGAGGACGCCGAGATGCGCTGTCCCTGCGGCCTCAGGCGTAGCCCATGCGTTCGAGGACCGGAATCTCGCGGATCTGGGGCGGCTGCAGGTGGTCCCAGAGGATTCCCCGCGGGCGGTCGTACTGGCTGTCGACCTCGATCACGGCTCGGGGCGTCGCGATCATGTCGACCGGCAGGTCGTGCGCGGTCATCATCAGGTGCCGGCGGACGATCTGCATCGGATGGACGGTGGTGGCGACGACCGTGTGGGCGTCGATCTTGCCGGCGTCGATCAGGATCCCGTACTCGAGGTCGGAGTAGCCGCCGCCTTTGCCGACTCGGGCACCGCTGAGGTTTACCCCGACAGAGCCGCAGAGGACGAAATCGATCGCCGGTAGCTCGTCGAGCGCGACGACCCGTCCGTGCTTCAACGCTCCCTTGATCGTCGCGGCCTCCTTCAGCGCGTCCTTCGAGAGCCTTTTCGGTTCCAGCACCCGGAACGGATGCGGGTCGCGCAGGCGCGGGACAGCCATGATCACGGTCTTGCCTTCCTCCAGCGCCCGGCGCCTGGCATGGGTCTGGGGCGAGTCCGGGTTCGCCTTGATCGCCTGCGCCCGCTTCCAGAGCCGGTGCCCGGCCAGCTTCTCGGCCGCCATCCGCGCCCCGGCGAAGTTCGGGATCCGGCCCTCGGCGCCTGGGAACCGCGAAACCCCCTCGCGTTCCATCGCCTGCCAGATCTCCTTGCGGACGGAATCCTTCGAGGGCGTCATGCGGCAAACATATCCTTCACCAAACCCGGATCGCCGCATCCGGAATTGCAGGGAACCGACGCCCTGCGCCCGAAGTTGGCCCTGCCTACACTTTGGGGTCGGGTGCACCACAGCACCGAACGTGGAGTGGACCAGTTGGGACGCAAGACCAAAATCGGAATCATCACCGCAGTCTTCGTCCTCGGGCTGTGCGCGATCGCGTACGCCTACGACAACTCCCAGGGGGACAAGATCGCCGACGGGGTGACGGTCGGCGGCGTCGACGTCGGCGGCCTCACCGCCTCCGAAGCCGAAAAGCGCGTGCAGCATCAGCTGCTGGCGCCGCTCCAGCACTCGCTGAAGGTCGGCTACGAAGGCGATAGCTGGAGGCTGGATGGCAAGCAGCTCAAGGTCCATGCCGACCTCGAATCGGCAATCCGGGACGCGCTCGACGCGAGCCGCGAAGGCGGCCTCCCAGGCCGCGTGGTCCGCTACATCACCGGCGGCGAAGTCGACAAGCACATCTCCGCCGACGTCACCTACTCGAAGCCGGCCGTCAACCACTTCGTCCGCGAAGTCGCAGACGAAGTCGAACGGGCGCCGCAGGACGCCGGGGTCGAAGCGAGTGGGAACGGGCTCAACGTCACCGCCGCGGTCTACGGCCGCAAGCTGCGCGACAACCGGTTGACCAAGCAGATCGCCGATGCGGTCCTCAGCGCCAACGCCGACCACACGATCGCCGCCCGCACCCACTCGGTGAAGCCGGAAGTCCTCAGCGACGAAGTCGCGGCCAAATACCCGAGTTACCTCACCCTCGACCGCTCGAGCTTCACCCTGCGACTCTGGAAGCACCTGAAGCTGGCCAAGACCTACACGGTCGCGGTCGGGATGGAAGGTCTGGAAACGCCAGAAGGCCTCTACGCAATCCAGGAAAAGGAAGAAGAACCGGTCTGGCACGTGCCCGAATCGGCGTGGGCCGGGAGCCTCGCCGGCGAGGACATCCCTCCAGGGCCCGAAAACCCGATCAAGGCGCGCTGGATGGGGATCTTCGAAGGCGCCGGCATCCACGGCACCGAAGAGACTTACTCGCTCGGCTCGGCCGCCTCGCACGGCTGCGTCCGGATGGCGATCCCCGACGTGATCGAACTCTACGATCAGGTCGAAGTCGGGACGCCGATCTACATCGGCTGACGCAGGCTCCGCCCGCCCGGCGGCGAAACTGAAGCGATGGACTGGGACGAGGCCCTGAGCGGCTTCGAACGCTACGGACAGGCCCGGGGCGTGGCGGAGAGAACCCGGCGCGCCTACGGCGTCGACCTCGCCCAGTTCTCCGGCTGGGCGCGGGGACGGGGCCTCGAGCCCGATTCGGTCCGCCACCGCGACGTCCGCCGCTATGCGGCCGGCCTCTCTCAGGGCGGCGCCGCCCCGGCCACCGTGGCCCGCAAGCTCGCCGCGATCCGCGGGCTATTCGACCACCTCGTGCGCACCGAGCGGATCGGCCAGAACCCGGCTGACCTCGTCTCCAGCCCGAAGCGCGACCAGAAGCTGCCCCAGGTGATGAGCGGCGAGCAGGTGCGGACCCTGCTCGAGCGGATCCCCGCCAGCACCGCGCTCGAGCTCCGCGACCGCTCGATGCTCGAGCTCGCCTACTCCTGCGGGCTGCGCTGCGAGGAGATCGTGACCCTCGACCTCGGCGCCTTCGATTTCGAGACCGAGCAGCTGCGAGTGCTCGGCAAGGGCTCGAAGGAGCGCCTGCTGCCGGTCGGCGAGCCCGCTCAGCGGGCCCTGACCGCCTACCTCGATCGCGGCCGGCCGGCCCTTGTCTCCGATGACAGCGAGCGGGCCCTGTTCCTCTCCAAGAGCGGCCGCCGCCTCTCCAATTCCGACGTCACCAGGCGGCTTGGCCTCTGGGTCCGGGAGGCGGCCCTTGCCGGCGGCGTCTCGCCCCACTCGCTCCGTCACAGCTTCGCCACCCACCTCCTGGAAGGCGGCGCCGACCTGCGAACGATCCAGGAATTACTAGGTCATGCGTCCATCTCCACGACTCAGGTCTACACTCGCGTCGACGCTGCTCGTCTTCGGGATGCTTACCTTGCAACCCACCCTCGAGCGTAATTTGCTGGACGATCAGCCATAGAATCGAGCGAAGGCCATGGAAACGGGCGTTAAAGAGGTGGAGCTGCGCGACCTTTGGCGCCGCTACAAAGGGGAGAACGACCAGGGCGCTCGGGAGCGCCTCGTCGTCGCCTACTCGCCGATGGTCAAATTCGTCGCCGGCCGCCTCGGGGCCGGGCTCCCGTCCCACGTCGACGACGCCGACCTCATCTCCTACGGCCTGATCGGCCTGATCGGCGCGATCGAACGCTTCGAGCCCGAGCGCGGAATCAAATTCGAGACCTTCGCGATGACCCGGATCCGCGGCGCGATCATCGACGAGCTGCGCTCGCTCGACTGGGTGCCGCGCTCGGTCCGGGCCCGCGCCCGCGAAATCGAGGCCGCTCAGAACAAGCTCGAGCACGAACTACAGCGGGCGCCGACCGAGACGGAGCTCGCCACCAGCCTCGAGATCAGCGAGGAGATGCTGCAGTCCTCGCTGCTGGAAATCGCCAACTCCTCCGTCTACGCCCTCGATGAGCTCTGGACCGTCTCCGATGCCTCCGGCGACAAGGTCTCGCTGCTGGACACGATCTCCGATCCCCGTGCCGACGACCCACAGGAGGCGCTCGCCAGCAACGAGATCAAGGACCGCCTGACCGAGGCCGTCGCCTCGCTGCCCGAGCGCGAGCAGCTCGTCGTCGCCCTCTACTACTACGAGGGCCTGACCCTGCGTGAGATCGGCGAGGTCCTCGGGGTGACCGAGTCGCGGGTCTCGCAGCTGCACACCAAGGCGGTCATGCGGTTGAAGTCGGCTCTGCAGCCGGTGTAGGTTCACATGCGTGCCTCATAAGGCCGCAGACCGGATTCGCAATGTCGCCCTGATCGGGCACCGGGGCAGCGGCAAGACGAGCCTGCACGAGGCGATGCTTTTCGAGGCTGGGGCAGCGAACCGGCTCGGCTCCGTCGCCGACGGCACCACGGTCTCCGATCACGAGCCCGACGAGCAGGAGCGCCAGATGTCGATTGACGCCTCGGTCGCGACCTTCGAGCACGAAGGCCGCAAGATCAACCTGATCGACACCCCGGGCGAGCCGAGCTTCGTCGCCGACGCGGTCGCGGCGCTGCGCGTCGCCGACGCCGCCGTCGTCGTGATCAACGCGGCAACGGGGGTCGAGGTCCACACCGAGCGGCTCTGGCGCCGCGCCGACGACGAGGGCCTTGCCCGCCTCGTCTTCGTCAACATGCTCGACCGCGAGCGCGCCGACTTCCTCGCCGCCCTCGACTCGCTGAAGCGCTCCTTCGGCGCCCACGTGGTCGCAACCGAGATCCCGATCGGGACCGAACAGGACGTCCGCGGCGTCGTCGACCTGATCGACATGAAGGCCTTCGTCAGCGAGGGAGCGGGCCGCGACAACGCCACCGAGGTCGAGATCCCCGACGAGCTCAGGGCCCAGGCCGAGGAATACCGCGAGAAACTGATGGACGAGGTCGCCGAGAACTCCGACGAGCTGATGGAGCGCTACCTCGATGGTGAGGAGATCGACCACGAGGAGATCGTCGGTGTCCTCAAGCAGGGGGTGACCGAGGGCCGGATCTTCCCCGTCACCTGCGGGGTCGCGACCCGCAACCTCGGGACCGGCCGGTTACTCAGTGCCCTCGTCGAGGACCTGCCGTCACCGGCGATGCGCGGCGCGATCGAGGCCGTCGGCGCCGATGGCGAGGAGCTCGAGATCGAGCCCGACGAGGAGGGGCCGCTGGTTGCCTACGTGTTCAAGACCCTCGCCGACCCCTACACAGGGAGGATCAACCTCTTCCGCGTCCACCGTGGGACCCTGGCCTCGGACTCGCATCTCGTCAACTCCAGCCGCCACCAGAAGGAGCGGGTCGGTCAGCTCGGCCAGCCGCTCGGCAAGGACATGACGCCGGCGACCGAGCTCGGAGCCGGCGACATCGGCGCCGTCGCCAAGCTGAAGGAGACCCAGGCGGGGGATGTCCTCACCGAGAGCCAGGAGGAGATCTCCTTCCCGCCCCTCGACCTGCCCGCCCCGGTGATGGCGTTCGCATACGAGCCGCACTCGAAGGGCGATGAGGAGAAGGCGGCGGCCGCGGTCCGGCGGCTCAGCGAGGAGGACCCGACCCTCGACGTCCATCGCGACGCGCAGACCGGCGAGCAGATCGTCGCCGGCCTGACCCAGATTCACGTCGAGGTCCTGGTCGAGCGGATGAAGCGCCGCTTCGGCGCCGAGATCGAGCTCCACCCGCCGCGGGTTCCCTACCGGGAGACGATCCGGACCGATGCCGCCTCCCATGCCCGCTACAAGAAGCAGTCCGGCGGCCGCGGCCAGTTCGCCGATTGCAAAATCGAGATCGAGCCGGCCGAGGAAGGCGTCGGGCTCGAGTTCGTCAACAGGATCAAGGGTGCCTCGATCCCGGGCAGCTTCATCCCCGCGGTCGAGAAGGGGGTGGTCGAGGCGATGGAACACGGGACCGTCGCCGGCTTTCCCGTCAAAGGGGTGCGGGTGACGCTGGTGGACGGCAAGCACCACGACGTCGACTCCTCCGAGATGGCGTTCAAGATCGCCGGCTCGATGGCCTTCCGGCAGGCGATGGAGGAAGCCTCGCCGGTCCTCCTCGAGCCGATCGTCCGGCTCACCGTCAGCTGCCCGGAGGACGTCGTCGGCGACATCATCGGCGATCTCAACTCGCGCCGCGGCCATCCGCTCGGGATGGAGCCCTCGGGGGCGATGACCGAGGTCAAGGCCGAGGTGCCGATGGCCGAGGTCCTCGACTACGCCCCTGACCTGCGGTCGATCAGCGGCGGCCGGGCCGACTTCACGATGGACTTCGAGCGCTATGACGAGGTCCCGGCCCACCTCGCTGACAGGGTCGTTGCAGCAACTCGTGAGAGCGCCGGCGCCGCGGTCTAGGACCCGGTTGCCGCTGCTAGCTTTGGAGGGGTGAGCGGCGACGCCCAGCTATGCGCCGTCTGCCAGCGCACGATGCTGGCGGGCGAGCGGACCAGGACCTTCATGAGCCCGAAGGAGGGGCCGAAGCTCGTCTGCGACCTCTGCCGCGAGCGTGCAGGTGGGCTCGGATGGGTCGACCCGGCGGCGGCCGGGGCGAACGTCGGCCGGCGGCCCGCGCCCGAGGTCGCCGAATCGTCCGCGAGCCGCCTCGAGCGAGCAGCGAACCGCTTCAACGAGAGCGATGCGGCACGAACCGTCGGCGGCCTGATGCGGACCCTCGGCCGCCCCTCGGTCTCGGTCGGGTCCGCGGCCGGCTCGCCGAGCGAGGTCCGGATCACTTTCGCCTGGGACCTCTGCTGGTACCAGTGGGGAATCGATCTCGGCGACGACCTGCGGCAGGTCTTCCAGATCGACCGGGGGACCGAGATCGGCCAACTCGACGGCTCCGCGCGCCAGTGGAACGCATCGGCTGGGGAGGGGGGAGGGTCGCGCTCGGCGCTCCGCCCCGCGAGCCGGTCGGCTGAGCCTTGGCGAAGATGGTGATCAACGTCGACGGCGGCTCCAGGGGAAACCCCGGGCCGGCCGCCGTCGGGGTCGTCGTCCAGGACGCGAACGGCGGAGTCCTGGAGGAGGTCGCCGAGCGGATCGGCGACGCGACCAACAACGTCGCCGAGTACCGAGCGGTGCTGCTCGGGATCGAGCGGGCGCTGGCGCTGGGGGCGACCGAGCTGGAGCTGGTCGGCGACTCGGAGTTGATCGTGCGCCAGGTCAAGGGCGAGTACAAGGTCAAGGACACGAGCCTGCGGGAGCTACACGGCGAGGTGAAGCGAGCCCTGGTGCCGCTCGAGAGCTGGACGATCCGTCATGTCCGCCGCGAGAGCAACGCCGAGGCAGACCGCCTCGTCAACGAGGCGCTCGATGGCTGAGAACACGAATCCGATCGATCCCGGCGTCGAGATCGGCCACGTCCACCTCAAAGTGGCCGACCTCGACCGCGCGCTCGACTTCTACTGCGGCGTCCTCGGCTTCGAGCTCCAGCAGCGGATCGGCGACGATGCCGCCTTCGTCTCGGCCGGCGGCTACCACCACCACATCGGCCTCAACACCTGGCACTCGCGGGGGGGCTCGCCGCCCCCGCCGGGCAGCACCGGCCTCTTCCACACCGCGATCCGCTACCCGACCCGCCGCGCCCTCGCCGATGCCCTCCGCCGCCTCAGCGAGGCCGGAATCTCCCTCGGCGGCGCCTCCGACCACGGCGTCAGCGAGGCGCTCTACCTCGACGACCCCGACGGAAACGGAATCGAGCTCTACTGGGACCGCCCGCGCGAGGATTGGCACCACGACGAAAGCGGCGAACTCGAAATGTTCACCGCCCCGCTCGACCTTCGGGATCTGATCTCGGAGCTCGGCTAGCCGCCGCGGGCTAGGGCCCGCTGAACCCGATCGCGAAGCAGGGACCGCCGCCGCAGTTGTCGCTTTCCTGGATCGCCCCTTCGAAGAAGTCCGACACCAGCTGCTGCTCGGCCGGGGTCGCCCGCGGGGCCCCGTGCGGGTCGGCGCCGCTTCGGTTCGGCTGGTTCGCGTAGGGCGGGGGGTCGGTGCCGACCACGGTCCCGGCCGGTTCTTCGCGGGTCGGCCCGGTGTCCCAGTAGTAGGCGGCGGAGCCGCCGTAGGGGTAGTGACGGATCGCCGGCACCCGCCAGAGGACGTTGGTGTCCGGCCACCGGCCGGGGAAGAGGACCGGCCGGTGGGCGCGGGCGCCGACCGTGCGGGCCTCGACGTCCGCCTGGTAGTCGGTCACCTGGTGGTCGCCGAAGGCGACGTTCAGCAGCACCTGGTGGGCCGGGGTGTCGGGCAGCGGGTTGTCGGTCATCCGGTTCGCGTATCCGTTCGGGTCGCCGCGGTCCCAGAGCATCTGGATCAGGTCGAGCGCCAGCGGCCGTCGATATTTCGTCGGGGTAGGACGGGTAGAGGATCGCCGCGAACGGGTCGAAGTCGACCGAGCGCGGCAGCAGGACCGAGTAGTTCATCGCCGGCACGCCGAGCGAGGCGCGTGTGAAGTCCGGCGTCACCGCGGTCAGGGCGCCGCCCATGATCCCGCCCTGGCTGTTGCCGTTGTAATAGAGGTGGCTGGTGTCGAGGACCGATCCACTGCCGAGCGTGCCGTCCTGGTGGAAGGCCGGGTCGGTCGTGAACCCATTGCCGCTGATCATCGCCCGGCCGAGGAACATCTCGTCGAGCAGGCCCTGCTGGAGCCGGTCGGGCAGCGCCGGGAAGCGCGAGAGCTCCTGCAGGGCGCCGATCGCAACCGGCAGGTCGGATTGTGACATCCCGATCTCATCGGTCGCGCAGAAGACGATCCCGTGAGCCTGGGCGAGTTCGCGCTGCGGACTGGAGCCGACCTCGCTCGCCGAGCCGAACAGGCCGTGGCCGTAGAGCGAGGGCCGGCCGGTTCCGGCGGGCCCGCCGGTGACCGAGGCGGGAATGATGCAGTCGAAGTTGGCCGACCAGACACCGTTCTGGATCGGGTCGCCGTTCGAGTCGAGCTGCATCGTGCCGCCGGGTCCGCAGTTGGGGAACAGGTAGCAGGGCACCGCCAGGTTGCCTTTGACGCGACGGGCGATCTGACCCGGGTTCGGTTCTTCTTCGATGCTCGTCACTTCGAAGGTCGGCGAGATCCCCTGCGGGCTCAGGTCGGAGAGGTCGGTGTCGCCGAGCTGGGCAAAGGCGTCGTCGCGCATAGCGAGCTCGCGACCGGCGTTGTTCTGGTCGCTGGCGACGGTGAAGTCCCAGGCCAGGTAGAGGTCCTTGCGGTCGATCCCCGCCTTGTGCAGGGTCTTGAAGAGTCCCTTGAAATGCTTGCGGCGGGCGTTGATCTCATCCTGCTTGGAGGGAACGTTGTCGCGGTAGTAGCGGAAAGCCGCGGGCGCCTCGATTTCCTCACCGGCGGCGTTTCGAAGGTCGCGGAGGGCGACGACGTAGCGGTGGCCGGAGGCGAAGTTGACCGCCGGGTGGATCTCCAGCGCCGCCTTCGCGGGGTCGGCGGCGTTGGAGTCGATCTCGACCCAGATCGGCCAGCGTTTCCCGGTCGTCGCATCGATGACGACAACAGGTGCGTTCGGCCGCCGGTACTGGCGCAGGTGGTTGATCGGCACCGCGCCGGTCGCGCGAACGTCCGCCGCGGTGTCGATCCCCGGCACCTTGAGCAGGATCGTCGCCCCGGGGCTGAAACCGTCGGAGGCGTTGTAGGGGGTGGCGTCGATGTGGACGCCGAAGGCGTTGGCAGGCATTCCTTCGGTGGTGAGGTCGACGCGTCGGCCGGTCGGGCTGCTTGCATCGGGCCGGGTGTAGTAATCGTCGGGGAACGGCAGCAGGCAGAGCGCATTGCCGGGTTCGGCGATGAAGTCGCAGTTGGCGGCGTTCGAGGTGTCGATCGGCGGCAGATGGGGCTTGCCGTGACCATGTCCATCATGGTGGTGACCGTGCCCGTGACCATGGCCATACGAGTGGCCGTCTGAGTTCGACGCGGACGCGATGCCCGCCGTCGCCAGGACAAAGATGCATGCCGCGACTGCGGCGCTCAACCAGATTTTCATCGGTTTCCCTCCAAGTTCGCCTAGGCGCGGAATACCCAAAATTCGCTGACCCAAACAAAGATGTGGTCGGAGTAGGCTGACTCGATGGACGTCGCGATTGCCGGTGGGCACGGCAAGATCGGAATGCTGCTGGGCGCTCTGCTCATCGGACAGGGTGACCGGGTCCTAGGCCTGATCCGTGACCCGGCCCAGGCCGACGATCTGCGCGAGATCGAGGTCCAGCCGGTCGTCTGCGATCTCGAGGGCGACGACGACGTCGCCGCCGCTGTCGGCGGCGCCGAGGCCGTCGTCTTCGCCGCCGGCGCCGGCGCCGGCAGCGGCGTCGAGCGCAAGCGGACGATGGACCTCGAGGGCGCGGTGAAGCTGATCGAGGCGGCCAAGGAGACGGGGATTCGGCGCTACGTGATCGTCAGCTCGATGGGCGCCGACGATCCGCCGGCCGAGGGGGGCGACGTCTTCGGCGAGTACCTGCGGGCGAAGGCTGGCGCAGACCAAGCGCTCTCATCGAGCGGCCTCGACTACACGATCGTCCGGCCGGGGAGACTGACCGACGACCCGCCCACCGGGCTGGTCACGATCGGTGACGATTTCGAGCTGCGTCAGGTCCCACGTGGCGATGTCGCCGCCACCCTCGCCGCCGTCCTCCACGCCGACAACACGATCGGCAAGACATTCGAGCTCCTGGGGGGCAAGACGCAGATCGACGAGGCCGTCGCAGGCCTCTGACGCTTCGCAAGCGGAGGCTAGCCACCCGCCCGGAAGGCGATCCCGTCAAGGGAGAGTCTCTCGTAACAGTTCGAGCTGGCGGTCGTGATCGGATGCACGTCGCCGTTGGCGTTGATGATCATCGTTCCCGGGACAGGGTTGAAGATGATTCCCGGCTCATCGCAAACCGCCGCGAGCTCGAGGTCATATCCGGGCCGCAGATCGCTGGGCAGCGTCAGGGCCACGTTATCGGTGCCGGTCGGGGATCGGCCGATCAGGCCGGCGAGGTGCACGACCCCGAGCTGATCGCGATATCCGCGCGCCGGACCCGCGCCGGCCCCGCCGGCAATCGACTCCCAGCCGGAATGCAGGGCAAGGTTGGACTCCGGGACGGGAGCGAGGTCGGCATGCCGCGCGAAGGAGTCGGCCGCGACGCCACCGAGGCTCGTCGCGTTGTCGGCGACGTGGGCGCGGGCGACCGTCAGTTTCGGCGCACGCCTGGAGATCCGCTTGTTGGCGGTCTTGCCGGCGATCTTTCCCACCTGCTTGACCTCCGGGCCGCTGAGCTTCGAGCTGGTCGCCACCGCGGTGCCGGTCAGCGCCACCACCAGCGCGACCATGGCGACGACCATTGCCGGCGACGGCCGCGTGTTCCGATTCTTGCCCATGTTTTTCCCTTCTCGGTCTACCAGCGATTACCCGCGCCGACGAAGCCTAGTCGTGAGAGCGTCAACCTCGTCTCCGGAGTCGCTTCCTCATCCGCAGTGCCGGCTCGAACGGCCGGCGCATCCGCCACCAGGTGCCAGAGGTGATGACCTCCAGCTCGCGGGCCAGACGATCCCGCTCCGCGGCCAGACGGGCGCGCTCCGCGTTGATCTCGGAGAACTCGCCCACTCGTGCCCCCTCCCGCTCATAGGCTTCGGTGAGCGCGACGCGATCGGCGTCGGCGGCGGCGGAGCAGACGAACGCCATCTCCCCTCGCAGTCGCGCGAGCTCAGTCGGGTCGCGCAGGCGGGCGAGGAATCCGGCGTTCTGGGCGACACGGTCAGGCCAGCTCTGCTCCCGCTCCCAGGCGCAGAAGAACAGCACCGTCGGCGCCAGGACCATCTCACTGTGAGCTCCCCCGCTCACCATCCGCCGCCAAAGATCCCAATCTCCGGCCCGCTCGAGGTCGGCCGGCCAGCCGCCGGCCGCGACGGCCGCGCGGGCCCGATGGCTCACGGCGCTTGACGGAGTTCGGTTCTCGACGCCGAGGAACCTGTCGCGGTAAGTGGGTGCCCGCCAGTGGACCCCGAATGGCTCGAGCGTCCCATCCTCACGCACGAGGCACGACATCGAGTTCACGATCTCGGCTGCGCCGGCGTCGAACAGCTCGCCCGCCCGCTCGAGATGGTCGGGCAGCCAGAGGTCGTCGTCGGCGAGCCAGGCGACGATGCCCCCTCCGGCGCGATCGAGTACCTCATTGCGGTGCGCATAGCCGGCTCCGACACCCTTCGGGCGGTCGAGGACCTCGACGCGATCGTCGCCGATCGCGCGAACCGCCTCCTGGGTCCCGTCGGTGCAGCCGTCGGCGATGACGAGGACTCGCGTCGGCGGACGCGTCTGCTCGAGTGAGCTCGCCAGCGCCAGTAGTACCGTCTCGCGGCGGTTGTGGGTGGGAATACCGACCGTGAACTCCACCGACACGCGGACTTCATACCATGGCGAAGGTGGCCGCAGATCCGCACTCGCCGCACGCGGACGCTCCAGACCAGGATCTGGAGGTCGTTCCCGGCGGTTTGCGGGACGTCCCCACGGTCGGGGCGGCGGGGCAGCGGCGCCCCAGGCTCGAGGGTGTGGTGACCGCCCCCGCCGTTGTGCATGCCGACCACCGCGGGACGCTGATGGAGGCTGTCAACTTTGACGACGCGTTCTGGGAGGAGCCCGTCGTCTACGCATATGCGTTCACGGTCGCGCCGGGGCGGATCAAGGGTTGGGGGATGCACAAGCGGCAGACCGACCGTTACGTCGTGCTGGCCGGACAGCTGAGGGTCGTGCTCCACGACGGGCGCCCCGACTCACCGACCTTCCAGGAGTTCGCCGAGTTCTCTTTTGCCGATGAGGCGCCGGGTTTCCTGCGGATCCCGCCCGGTGTCTGGCATGCCGACCAGAACGTCGGCGAGGCACCCTGCCGGGTGCTCAACTTCCCGACCCGTCCATATGACCGCGACGCGCCCGACAAGTTTCGAATCGATCCTGCATCGAAGGAGATTCCCTTCGATTTCACGCTGCGCGACGGTTGAAGCGTCCGGAAATCTCTTTCGGGCTTCTGGACCGTGCTAGCTTCGCTGCCTGATGAGGGTCCCACGAGCGATCTGGTTTTGAAGTGAGCAGATTCCGGCCGATGGGCCTCGCACTCGCCGCCATCGCGCTGCTCGCCGCCGCTGCCTCACCCGCTCCTGTTATCGCCTCGATCACGATCGGGAGCGACCTCACCGGCGCCCTGTACGACCCGGCCCAGCCCGGCCATTGCGCGCCGATCGCCCCTCCGTGCACGAACCTGCTCGGCGGTGTTCACTCGGGCAACGCATACCCCGCCACCTCACCCACCTTCGGGACCGTGACCGCGTTCAACATCAAAACCGGCGGCGCCGGAACCGTCACCTTCCGCCTGGGCGTGGTCGAACAATCGGTCGCCGCCAAAGGGGAAGCGGTGGCGACGGGCCCGACGGTGACGCTGCCCGGACCCGGTACCTACTCCTTCCCGGCCAGTGTGCTGATAGCTCCCGGTGAGGCCCCCGGCTTCGACTCGTCGCTTCAGACCTCCTCGGGCGCCTGCTTCCAGGGCGGCTACTACTTTCTCTACAACCCGCCGCTGGTCGACGGATCGCCGCCGCTGGCAGCCGGGGCCAACAGCACATGCGAGCTGATGGTCAACGCTGTTGTCGTACCCGCGGCCCGCTTCAGCTTCGGTTCGCTGCCACTGAATCGGGCGCACGGAACCGCCAAGCTGAACCTGAGCGTGCCGGGCCCCGGGAAGGTGACGATCTCCGGCAAGGGGGTTAGGAAGGCCTCGAAGTCGGCGGCGAAAGCGGGCAATCTGAACCTGCCGATCACTCCGGTCGGGGGCGCCAAGGCGAAACTCGACCGCGTCGGAAGCGCCAGCGTCAAGGTCTTGGTGAAGTTCGCCCCCACCGGCGGATCGCCGAGCGCCCTTGCGAAAAAGGTCAAGCTGATCAAGAAATGAATCGGCTGAGGCCCGCGGGTCTTGGGTCGACCCATTCTGCAAGACGACGACGCCCCTCACATCGCCAGTGATGCAGGAAACGGCATCTCAGGGCTAGAATCCACCTCCGTGCGGCTGTAGCTCAGCTGGCTAGAGCGTCTGCTTGCCATGCAGAAGGTCGTGGGTTCGAATCCCATCAGCCGCTTTTTCAGGAATCCCCCACAAATCGCCAACTTGCGATTTGTGGAATTGGGTGAAATTCACTTGAACCGCCCCCTGTTTCTTCCTCCGTTTTGGGCACGAGTGCCCAAAACGGGCCTGATTCGGGGCGGTTAGGGTCAATTTCACCCGATTTCTCCTTGCGCTTGACTGCCGGAGCGGTTACACGACGGGGGAGGGATACAGGGATAGGAGGACCTCGATTTTAATTGGTGTTGACGTTGTGCTACGTTGACAACATGAGTGAGACCGCCAACGTATCGGTGCGCATCAACCGCGACACGGCGGCGCGTATCCGCACGCGTGCCGAGGCTCGCGGTGAGCGGCTCTCCGACGCTCTGCGCCGCTATGCCGAGGAGGGGGATCGAGCCGAGACGCATCCAGGGATCGTCTTTCGCTCCGGGCCGGCGGGGCGCCGCGCCGGGTTGGCCGGCGGCCCCGACGTCTGGGAGATCGTCCTGGCGCTGCGCCAGGACGGCCGAGCCAAAGCGAGCGAGCGGCTGGCGGCGGAAATGTCAATTACCGCCGACCGGATCGCGGTCGCGCTTCGCTACGCGGCCGAGTTCCCCGAGGAGATCGAGGCCCGGATCGAGCTCCACGAGCGCGAATCGGCCCACTACGAGTCGCTCGCGGCTCGCTGAAGCGGCCCGCTCGAGCTCGGTTCTCTCCAACGTGAGGCTCCTGTTCGACGAGATGTATCCGGCGCGCCTCGCACTGGGGTTGCGCGATCGCGACCTCGACGCCGAGGCGGTCGACGAGCGCCCGCCCCTGCGCGGCCTCGCCGATGAGGAGTTGCTGGTAATCGCCGCAGCGGAGGGCCGGGCTCTCGTCACCGAGAACGTGGCGGATTTCATGCGGCTCTACGGCGAGTGGGGAGGCTCCGGGCGCTCACACGCCGGGATTGTGATCGCTCTTTCGGGGCGCTTCTCGCGTACTCCGGCAGGCTATGAGGCGCTCGTTGCCGCGCTCGTCGATCTGTCCTCGGAGTGGTCCGGGCCAGAAGCGCTTGCAAACGCGGTCCACTTCCTGGTTCATCCCTGAGAAGTCTCTGCGATCGAGAGTTCGTCAAGCCGGGTTCGCCACTTGTGGCGAGTGATCGAGGCGACCGCAAAGCTCCCGGCAGTGCTTGAATAAGCGCGACTCGAGGGTCTCGGTCGGGAGTGGGGCCAGGTCTACATAAGGGTTCGTTATCGGGCGGGGCTTGAGTTGTGCGTCCATTTCTCGTCCCTCAGCCTCCGAATTCCTCGTATACGCGGCTGGATCTTTGCCACCACGACGATCTCCGGGGCGCGAGATCCAAGGACTTCTCAGTCCGGGATGCGGGACACGCACCAGCTGACGCGACTGACCAAGCCATGCGTCGGAGGGCACTTCACCGCGCAACGCGACTGCGATTCCTGAATGCAGCCGAGCCCCGCACCTCGCCTCATGGCCCTGCTCTCAGTGAGCCGGACCGGGGCCCACGGAGACTTCGGACCACGGTCGCCGTC
>CAWDUJ010000001.1:0-376100 GCA_963805455.1 uncultured Solirubrobacterales bacterium | reverse complement strand
ACGCGGCCGGTGACGATCATCACCTCGGACGCGGGCACGCGGCCCTTGCCGGTGATGTCGGGGACGAGACGCTGTGCGATCGCCCCCTTCAGGGTCGCCGCCAGCATCACCCTGGCCTGGTGCTGGAGATGGGGCGGGAAGAAGTCGATGATCCGGTTGATCGTCTCGGTCGCGTCGAGGGTGTGGACGGTCGAGAGCACGAGGTGCCCGGTCTCGGCCGCCGAGAGGGCGGTCCGGACGGTCTCCTCGTCGCGCATCTCGCCGATCAGGATCACGTCGGGGTCCTGGCGCAGGACTCGTTTCATCGCCCGCGCGAAGCTCTCGGTGTCGGACCCGATCTCGCGCTGGTTGACGATCGAGGCTTTGTCCTGATGCAGGTACTCGATCGGGTCCTCGAGGGTGACGATGTGATGGTGCCGGGTCTGGTTGATGTGGTCGATCATCGCCGCCAGCGTCGTGCTCTTCCCGGAGCCGGTGGTGCCGGTGACGAGGATGATCCCGCGCTGCTCTTCGGAGAGCTTGGTGACGACGGGCGGCAGCCCGAGCTCGTCGACCGAGCGGATCTCGAAGGGAATCGCGCGGCAGACGATCGAGATCGAGCCGCGCTGTTTGAAGGTGTTGACCCTGAACCGGGAGAGGCCGGGGATCGAGTAGGAGTAGTCGGCCTCGCCGTCGGCCTCGAATTCGGTCAGCGACCGGACCTCGGCGATGTCGTGGAAGGCTTTCTCGGTGTCTTTCTCGGTCAGCCTGTCGTAGCCGTCGAGCGGCATCAGCTCGCCATGCAGGCGGATGATCGGCGGCGCGCCGACTTTCACGTGAAGGTCTGAGCCTTCACGCTCGATCAGCTTCTGCAGGGCGGTGTCGATCTCGAACGTTTCGAACATCCCGGCTCCTATCGACCGGGATGCTCGAACGCCTTAGCTACCGCCGGCTTGTCTCAGGTGACTTCGCGTAGTTTCTGCGCTTCGCCCAGTTGCTGCAGCTTCTTCAGGCTCTGGTTCTCGATCTGGCGGATCCGCTCACGGGTGACGTTGAACGTGCGCCCGACCTCGTCCAGGGTCCGCGGGTGCTCGCCGCCGAGCCCGTAACGGAGCTCGAGCACGCGGCGCTCGCGGTAGGAGAGGTTCTCGAGGGCTTCCTTCAGCGCCTCTTTGGTGAGCAGGTCGGCCGCCCGGTCGAACGGGGACTCGGCCTTCTCGTCGGCGATGAACTGGCCGAACTCGGACTCCTCCTCGTCGCCGACCGGCTTCTCGAGCGAGACCGGGGCCTGCGCGGAGCGCTTGATCGAGTCGACCTCCTCGGGGTCGATCCCGGTGACCTCGGCGATCTCCTCCGGCGTCGGCTCACGGCCGAGCTCGGTGACGAGCTTGCGCTCGGCGCGTCCGATCTTGTTCAGCTTCTCGACGACGTGAACCGGGATCCGGATCGTGCGTGCCTTGTCGGCGAGGGCTCGGGCGATCGCCTGGCGGATCCACCAGGTCGCGTAGGTGGAGAACTTGAACCCCTTGCGGTAGTCGAACTTCTCCGCCGCGCGGACGAGGCCGAGCGTCCCCTCCTGGATCAGGTCGAGGAACGGCAGGCCCTGGTTGCGGTAGTTCTTGGCGATCGAGACGACCAGTCGCAGGTTCGACTCGACCATTTTCTGCTTCGCGTCGAGGTCGCCGCGCTCGATCCGTTTGGCGAGTTCGACCTCCTCCTGAGCGGTCAGCAGTCGGACTTTGCCGATGTCCTTGAGGAACAGCTGGAGGCTGTCCGTCGTCATGTCCGGTTTCAGGTCGAGCGCCTGTTTCTGGCGGCGCCGGCCTTTTTTCCCGGACGGCTCGGGCATCGCGTCCGCCGCCGCTTTCTGGGCCGGGTCCATGTCCTCGACAAGCTCGATCCCCGACTTCTCGAGGTGACCGTAGAGATCCTCGACATCGGACTCGTCGAGATCGACCTCGGAAACCGCGGTGGCGATATCACCGAAGGTCAGCACCCCGAGTTGCTGACCACGCGTGATCAGCCCTTTTACCTCCTCAAGCTCCTGAAGCTCTGCTACCAGCATCCTGTCTGCACTCGTTTCTCTTAGCTAGGTGGTTAAGTCCTGCCCATGAAAGGCATTCGGCGCCGGAAAGTCTCGAAAAAACGGACCGGCTATGCGGTCCGAGTTGCGTG
This sequence comes from uncultured Solirubrobacterales bacterium, assembly GCA_963805455.1. GTDB lineage: Bacteria > Actinomycetota > Thermoleophilia > Solirubrobacterales > 70-9 > VRUE01. The sequence continues at coordinate 373,946 of CAWDUJ010000001.1, read as the reverse complement.
CGACCCGACGCGGCAGAGTCACTTGGGCAACTGTGCCCAGTCAAACGTCTGTTCGCATGATAGGCGCTTCAGTTTCTGAAGTCAATGCCTGACGGCCTTCGACATCCGAGACCCTGGCTGCGGGCATTCTGGAACCGCGCCTACCTCGAGAACATCACCGGGCTCTCGGCGATGGTCGCCTACAACCTCCTGCTCGCGGTCTTCCCGTTCGCCCTCCTGGTCCTCTTCTTCTTCGGCCAGGTCCTGAAGATCGGAGGGGTCGAGGCGAGCGTGCTCGACGACCTCCAGCGGTTGTTCCCGAACACCGAGCAGACGACGCTTACCGACGCCCTCAACCGGATCCAGGACAACTCGACGACGATCGGGATCGCGGCGCTCCTGGGGTCGCTCTGGATCGGCGCCTCGTTCTGGGGCGCGATGGACACCGCCTTCTGCCGCATCTACCACGTCGAGTGCCGTGGGTGGGTCGAACAGAAGCGATTCTCGTTCACGATGCTCTTCGTAGTCCTCCTCTTCATCGCCGCCTCGATCGTCCTTCCGACGATGGAGGCGACCCTCGTCTCGAGCACCGACAAGCTGCCGTTCGGTCTCTCGGACATCAAGGCGATCGACACATTCCTGCTGCTCGCCGCGACCCTCGTCGTCACCTTCGGGATCCTCTGCGTGATCTTCTGGGCGGTGCCGAAAGGGCACATGCCCTGGCGGGCCGTCTGGCCCGGGGCGGCCTTCGTCACCGTCACCGCCGGTGCCGCCAACTGGGCCTTCCCGTTCTACCTCTCCCACGTCTCGAGCCTCTCCCGATTCGGCTCGACGCTCGGCTTCATCCTCATCACCCTGTTCTGGTTCTACGCCCTCAGCCTCTCGTTGACGGCCGGCGCCGTGATCAACAGCCTCCGCCACGAGCTGCACGCCACCGGTGAGATGCCCTACTCGCCGGCGGCCGAAGCACTGAAGGCGGCGAGGAAGGACGAGGGCTGCAGGGATTGCGATTGAGGCCGCGACTCAGCCGTAGCGCTCGCCGATGATCGCCCGCAGCTTCGAGCGGTCATGGGTCGCCTGGATCCGGCGCACCGTGCCCGACCGGGACCGCATCACCAGCGACTCGGTCGTCGCGCCGGGGCCGCGGTAGCGGACCCCCTGGAGGACGTCGCCGTCGGTGACCCCGGAGGCCGAGAAGAAGACGTCGTCGCCGGAGCAGAGATCGTCGCCGGTCAGGATCCGTTCGAGGTCGTAGCCGGCGTCGATCGCCGCCTGCCGCTCGCCGTCGTCGCGGGGCCAGAGCCGACCCAGGAGCTGGCCCCCCATCGACTTCAGCGCCGCCGCCGAGAGCACGCCCTCCGGCGTCCCGCCGATTCCCCACAGGAGGTCGACGGGGGAGCGGTCGCTGACCGCAAGCAGCGCTGCCGAGACGTCGCCATCTGTGATCAGGCGGATCCTGCCGCCCGCCTCGCGGACCTCCTTCATCGCCTCCTCGTGGCGGGGGCGGTCGAGCATCACCACGGTGACGTCGCCGATTCCGGCACCCTTGCGGTCGGCGATCAGCTTCAGGGTCTCCGGCAGCGGTCGGTCGAGGTCGAGGAGGTCGGCGATCTCCGGCGCGCCGGCCATCTTTTCCATGTAGACGCAGGGCCCGGGATCGAACATCGTGCCGCGCTCGGCGAGGGCGATGACGGCGAGCGCGCTCGGCATCCCGAGCGCGCAGAGGCGCGTGCCCTCGAGCGGGTCGACCGCGATGTCGACGACCGGCGAGCTGCCGTCGCCGATGTGCTCGCCGTTGTAGAGCATCGGCGCCTCGTCCTTCTCGCCCTCGCCGATGACGACGACGCCATCCATCGAGACCGAGTCGAGGACGAAGCGCATCGCGTCGACGGCGGCCTGGTCGGCGGCGATCTTGTCGCCGCGCCCGACCCACCGGGCCGAGGCCAGCGCCGCCGCCTCGGTGACGCGGACCAGCTCCAACGCGAGGTTGCGGTCCGGCTTCGCGTGCGCGCCTGCCTCCACGCCTGCCACCCTAATCATTCCGTGGCGGATATATGCAGGTAGGGTCCCGAGAGATGCAACGCTGGGGACTGACGCTGCCGCTTCCGGGGACGCCGCTCGCCGACCATCAGGCTCTGGTCAAGCGGGCCGAGGCCTCCGGGTACACCGACCTCTGGACCGGCGAGACCAACGGGCCCGACGGGTTCACGCCGCTGGCGCTGAGCGCCGCCTGGACCGATGAGATGCGGCTCGGCACCGGGGTCGTCGGCGTCTTTCAGCGAGGGCCGGCGCTGCTCGCCCAGGAGGCCGCGGCGCTCGCCGACGCCTCGGGCGGACGCTTCGTCCTCGGCATCGGCTCCTCCTCGGACCGGATCGTCGAAGGCTGGAACGGGATCCCGTTCGAGAAGCCCCTGAGCAAGGTCCGCGAGACCGTCGAGTTCCTCGACGCGGCGCTGGCGGGAGAGCGGGCGCCGGGCGGCTTCAAGTTCGAATTGAAGCCGAGCTTCGAGGTCCCGATCGTGCTCGCAGCGCTGCGCGGGAAGATGCTCGACCTCGCCGTCGAGCGCGCCAGCGGGGCCTTCTCGAACTTCCTTCCGATCGGCGGCCTGCCCCAGGTGACGAAGCAGATCGCCGACGCCCCCGATGGTTTCGAGCTCCTCTGCCGGTTCTTCTGCCTGCCGGGCGACCGCGAGGCGGTCGAGCCCCTGGCGCGGTTCATGTTTTCCTCCTACGCGACGGTCCCGGTCTACGCCAACTTCTTCCGCTGGCTCGGCTACGGCGACAAGATCGACCCGATGGTCGCCGCCTGGGAGGCGGGCGACCGCAAGGCGGCTGCGGAGGCCGCGCCGTGGGATGTGATCGAGGAGACCTTCATCTTCGGCGAACCGGCCGAGATGAAGGAGAAGCTCGGCGCCTTCGTCGAGGGTGGGGTGACCCTGCCGATCCTGATGCTGGTCACCACGCCCGATCAGGCGGGAGACCTGATCGAGGCGCTCTCCCCGGCCTAGGCGGGCGCGGCGAGGCTGAGCGCATAGTCGCCGGCGGGGTCGGTGAACCAGCCGGTCATCCCGAGGCCGGCGTCGCGGTAGACCCCCTCGAGGCGCTCTTGGGTGAACTTCGCCGAGATCTCGGTCCTCATCCGCTCGCCGGCGGAGAACCGGACGGTGAGGTCGAGGCCGTCGATCCGGACCGCCTGGTCGGCCACCGACCGCAGTCCGATGTCCATCCAGGCCTGCTCCTCGTCATAGCGGGCGACGTGCTCGAACTCGTCGGGGTCGAAGTCGGCGCCGAGCTCCCGATTGAGGACGGCGAGGACGTTCTTGTTGAACTCGGCGGTGACGCCGGTGGAGTCGTTGTAGGCGGCCTCGAGCCGGGCGGTGTCCTTGACCAGGTCGGTGCCGAGGAGGAGCCGGTCGTCCGGGCCGAGTAACGCAGCGATCCGGGCCAGGAAGTCCTGCCGAGGATCGGGATAGAGGTTGCCGATCGTGCCGCCGAGGAAGGCGATCAGGCGGCCCCCGTCGGCCTCCGGGATCAGCTCGAGGTCCTGCTCGAAGTCGCAGACCAGGCCTATGACCGAGAGCCCCGGGTAATCCTCGACCAGGCTCGTCGCCGTCTCGTGGGTGATCTCCTCGGAGATGTCGACGGGGACGAAGAGCTCGAGGCAGCCGGCCTCCTCCATCGCGGTCAGCAGGTGGCGGGTCTTGGTGGCTGATCCGGACCCGAGCTCTATCAACGTCCTCGGGGAGCCGGCGGCGGCGAGGATCTCCGCGCCCCGGGTGGCGAGGATCTCGCGCTCGGCGCGGGTCGGGTAGTACTCGGGAAGCTCGGTGATCTGCTCGAAGAGCTGTGAGCCGCGCTCGTCGTAGAAGTACTTCGGCGCCAGCTCCTTCGGCTTCGCGGTCAGGCCGGTGCGCACCTCGTGCGCCATCTCGGCGCCCTGGGCGCCGTTGTAATGGACCTCGATCTCGACCCGGTCCGCGGTCGCGTTCGGCTTCACCCTTCGGCGTCCCTCGCGCAGCGCACCCCGGTGAATATCTGCCGCCTCTGCGGCAGGTCCCAGTTGCGGAAGCTCGGCCGGGCGACGCTCGGGTGGGTCGCCCAGGAGGAGCCCCGCAGCACCCGGTACTCGTCGCCGAAGAAGACCTCCGAGTACTCCGGATATGGGAAGGCCTCGAAGCCCGGGTAGGCGGCGAAATGGGAGCTCGTCCATTCCCAGGCGGCGCCGACACCGTCGAGGTGAGGTCGCGCCGCCTCCCACTCGAACTCGGTCGGCAGCCGCTTGCCGGCCCAGCCGGCGAAGGCGTCGGCCTCCTCCCAGGAGACGTGGAGGACGGGGGCCGCACGATCGATCGGGTCGCGTCGACCCATCGCCGTCCCCACCCACTCGCCGTCGCCGCCCGACTCCCAGTACATCGGCGGCTCGGCTCCCGTGTCCTCGACGAACTCGATGTAGTCGCCGTTGCTCACCGGCGTCCTTTCGATCTCGAAGGCGGCGAGCTCGACACCGTGCTGCGGCCGCTCGTTGTCATAGGCGAAGCCCTCACCTGGCGCCCCGATCGAGTACTCACCGGCCTCGACCCGGACCGCCTCCGGCCCCCCGGCCGCGAGGGCACCCGGAGGTTGGATCGAGGGGGGCGGGATGTACCCATCGACCAGCATCAGCAGCTGCAGCATCGTCTCGTTGTGCTGCAGCTCATGCGCGAGCAGCATCTCGTAAACGAAGCCCTCGCGCAGGAGGGGGTCCTCGTGACCGGCGTCGACCTCGACCTCGTCGAGGACCTCGAGTGTCCGCTCGCGGACGTCGGCGAGATAGGAGCGGAGCTCCTCGTCGCGGAGGATCGGCAGCTCGCCGCGCGTCTTTCGCGGGTTCTCGATCGCGTCGTAGAAGCGGCCGAGCTCGCCCCGAAGCGGCTCGCGGTCGCCGATCGTCTGGACCAGCCAGAGCTCCTCGAAGTTGGCGATGTGGCCGAGGTCCCAGGCGAGGGGGCTGAGCAGCGGCGAGTAGACCCGGTTGAGCTGGCGGTCGTCGAGTGGCTCGACCAGGTCGAGGGTGCGTTGGCGCGCCTCCGCGAGCCGGTCCGCGATCGCTGCCTTGGAGTCTGCCGTCACCTCGGTGGCGATGCGCGAAACCCTAGCGGGCCGGATCGCCCGGCCGATATGGTCCGGCCCGATGCGGGTCGAGGGAGCAGGGGCACTGGTCGCGGGCGGGGCCTCCGGGCTCGGGGCGGCGACGGCGCGATCGCTGGCGGCGGCCGGCGCGAGGGTCGTCATCGCCGACCGCGACCCCGAGCGAGGCGCCGCGCTCGCCGAGGAGCTCGGCGCCGAGTTCATCGAGGCCGACGTCACCGATGCCGACTCCGTCTCGGCCGCGGTCGAGCGGGCTTCGGCGGCCGAGGGAGGCCTCCGGATCTCGGTCTGCTGCGCCGGGATCGGGTGGGCCGAGCGGGTCTCGCACAAAGCGGGCCCCCACAACCTCGAATACTTCTCGAACGTGATCGGGGTCAACCTGATTGGGACCTTCAACGTGCTGCGGCTGGCGTCGACCGCGATGAGCGGCAACGAGCCCGATGAGGCGGGCGAGCGAGGCGTCTGCGTCAACACCGCGTCGATCGCCGCCTTCGACGGGCAGATCGGGCAGATCGCCTACGCCGCCTCGAAGGGCGGGATCGTCTCGATGACCCTGCCCGCCGCGCGGGACCTCGCGGGGCGCGGGATCCGGGTGATGACGATCGCGCCGGGGCTCTTCGACACGCCGCTCCTGGCGGCGCTGCCCGAGGAGTCCCGCGAGGCCCTCGGCGCCGGCATCCCCCACCCGTCCCGCCTCGGGCGGCCCGAGGAGTACGCGCAGCTTGTCGAACAGATCGTCGCCAACCAGATGCTCAACGGGGAGACGATCCGCCTCGACGGGGCGCTGCGAATGCCGCCCAGGTGATGCGCGGCTCCGAGCTGATCACCGAGTTTCTCAAGCACTCGCCCTTCGTCACGCACCTCGGGATCGAGCTGCGCGAGATCGAGGACGACCGGGCGCTGCTGGCCCTCCCCTTCCGCGACGAGGTTGTGACGATCGGCGACATGGTTCACGGCGGCGCGATCTCGGCTCTCGTCGACACCGCGGCGATGGCCGCGTCCTGGTCGGCGATCGAGTTCGACGGGACGCCGCCGCTCGGCACGACCGTCGGCCTTACCGTCGACTTCGTCTCGGCCGGCCGGGCGGTTGAGCTCCTCGCCGATGCCCGCGTCATCCGCCGCGGCTCGAGCCTCTGCTTTTGCGAGGTCAAGGTCAGCCCGGCCGAGGGCGATCTGGTGGCGAGCGGGCTCGTCACCTACAAGCTCGGCTGACGCCCTCAGTCGGTCGAGCTCGCCTCTGGGTCGAGCCAGACCTGCTTGCGCCAGGGCGGGCTGATCGCGAACCGGGTGTCGGTTTCAGCCGCGATCGGCTCGAGCGGGACGAGGTGGACGCGAGAGCCCGGCGCAAGCCGGTCGATCGAGGTGAAGGCGTCGACGTTGCCCGCGTGGCTGCCGCCGGAGACGAACAGGAGGCCGCTCGCCGGGCCCCAGCCGTTGTGCGGCCGGGCGCCGACCGTTTCGGCGATATCCCGAAGGGCCCCTATGCCAGCGTCCGATCCGGCGTTGGCCGGACCCTTCGCGTAGTTGTAGCCATGATGGGAGGAGGCGCGCTCGGCCACCTCGCCATCGGGGCTGATCCGCAGCTGGACCGACTCCCAGTCATCGCGGTGGAATCCCTGCGCTCCGGCGATCGGGACCCCGCGCAGGGTTGCCGAGTCGGCGTAGTAGGTCCAGAACTGGACGTAGAGGTTCCCGGCCCCCTCCCCCGAGCAATCGGCCCCGACCGGCCGGCCGCCTCCCTCCCGGCAATCGATTACGTGGACGAAGGCGGTCACCGGGCGGCCGGCATCGCTGCGCACGACCAGACCGCTGTCGGGCCCGTCGCCGCAGCTCGTGTCCCGGCAGCTGCGGAAGTCGACCGGCAGCCCGCGCGAGCCGTGCTCGAAAGCGAGCGACGGCATCTCCTCCCTGACGATCGCGCCGACCTCGCTGCCGTAGGCGGCGATAAGGGTCGGTTCGTCTCCGCAGGAATCGGCAATCGTCGCCGCGCAGAGGATCCGCGAGGCGACGGCCTGGGCGACCGAGAGCCCGGGAAATCGCACTCCGGTTGCGACGAGGGAGAGGAAGACGAGCGAGGTCAGCAGCAGCAGCCCGATCCACTCGACCGTCCCCTGACCCCGCTCGGCGCCGGGGTCCAGCAGGCGGCGAAGTTGGTCGGCGACCGCATCGGGTTCCTCTTCGAGGCGCCGATGGGTGAGTCGAATGACCCTGTATCCGGCGGCGGCGAACTCGGCATCCCGGGCGCGATCCCGCTCGAAAGCGGCCCTGTGGCGGTGATAGGCGTAGCTGTCCATCTCGACCATCAGGCGTCGCGTCGGCCAGAGAGCGTCAACCTCGTGACCGAGGACCGCGACATTGGTGGCCGGCGGCGGGAGGCAGTGCTTCTCACAGAAGACGGCGAAGCGGTCCTCGAGCGGAGAGTCGGTAGTGATCGGCTCCCTGGCGGCCTCGATCAGCGGGCGCAGGGCGCGGAGGCCGCGGCGGCCATGGCTCCGCGCGCAGAGCTCTTCCAACTCGGACATCTCGAGCAGGTGGAGGCGATCGGCCTCCTCGAAAGCGCGCCGCAGCGTCTGCCCGTCGACGACCTCGGCGAGATCGAGGAGGGTGCGGGCGACACTGGTGACCGGGATCGCGTCGACGAGCGTCCGATCCGATTCGTCGATCCCACCCTGATGGACGACGATGCCCGGTCGCCGCCTCCCGGATGCTGAGGTGACTTCAACGACCCCCCGGGGCGCGCGCGTCAGTCCCAATAGTGCTGCCGCGCTTCGGTGGCTCAGCAGCGCCTCCCGGCCACAGGCGAGAACGGCTCCCAGCCAGTGGCCGTGCTTGTTCAGCCCCCCGTGGCCAAGTACATAGACGCCGCGATGCAGGTGGTGGAGGCGCCCCGCTTCGACCCGCCGCTTGATCGTTCGAACACCGAGGCCGGCCCTCAGCAGCTGCCGCCGGGTGACGATCCCGTGCTGCCGATTCGCCAGCGCCGCAAGTTCCCGCTCCCGCCGCGCCAACCCCCTCGACCGCTGTTGGGGACGTGCCGGTTGTTGGGTACCCATAGTGGCCCCTAAGTCCCGGCACGTCCGATCTCGCCCCGGTGAGGGTGGGAAAACGCGCAGGCTTGGGCCGCGCTGCGCTAGAGGTTCTGGATCTCGGCTGCGATGTCCGCCGCGGCTTTTTTGGCGTCGGCGAACAGCATCGAGGCGTTCGGCTCGTAGAAGAGGTCGTTGTCGATGCCGGCGAAGCCGGGGCTGAGGGAGCGCTTGATCACGATCACCTGCTGGGCCTCTGAGACTTCGATGATCGGCATCCCGGCGATCGGGCTGTCGGGGTCGTTTTTGGCCGCCGGATTGGTGACGTCGTTGGCGCCGACGACCACCGCGACGTCGGTGCGCGGCATTTCCGGGTTGATCTCCTCCATCTCCTTCAGCTGCTCGTAGGGCACATCGGCCTCGGCGAGGAGAACGTTCATGTGACCCGGCATCCGGCCGGCGACCGGGTGGATCGCGTAGCTGACGGTGACCCCCCGTTTCTCGAGCTCGTCGGCGACCTCCTTGAGCGCGTGCTGGGCCTGGGCGACGGCGAGGCCATAGCCGGGGACGAAGACGACCGAGTCGGCATAGGCGAGCTTGATCGCCGCGTCCTGGGCGCCGATCGAGATGTGGGGCCGCTCCTCGGTCGCGGCTCCCCCGCCGCCTGCGGGCGCGCCGCCGAACCCGGCGAAGAGGACGTTGCCGACCGAGCGGTTCATCGCCGTCGCCATCTCCATCGTCAGGATCGTTCCCGAGGACCCGACCAGGGTCCCGGCGACGATCAGCGCGACGTTGTCGAGGGCGAAGCCGGCGGCCGCGGCCGAGAGCCCGGTGAAGGCGTTCAGCAGCGAGATCACCACCGGCATGTCGGCGCCCCCGATCGGGAGGACCACCATGTTCCCGAGGATCGCGGCGGCGATCAGGATCGCGATGAAGAGGCCCTGCGAGGGGTCGCCGTTGTTGACCGCGATGTTGACGCACGCGGCCAGGATGCCGACCAGCAGGACGACGTTGATCACCTGCTGGCCCGGCACCGCCAGCGGCCGGGTCGGGATCAGGTCCTGGAGCTTGGCGAAGGCGATGTTCGAACCCCAGAAGGAGACCGAGCCGACGACCGCGGCGAACAGGACCGGTATCAGCTCGTCGAGCGGGATCTCCTCGCCGAGCGAGATCCCGTGGCGGATCTCCGACCAGGCGATGAGGGCGACGGCGCCGCCGCCGACCCCGTTGTAGAGGGCGACCATCTGCGGCATCTCGGTCATCTGGACCCGGGTCGAGGCGATCACCCCGACCGCGGCGCCGATCCCGAGGCCGAGCACGATCAGGCCCCAGTTGCCGACCCCGTCGAGCAGCAGAGTGGTGATCACGGCGACGACCATCCCGACGGCGGCGATCAGGTTGCCGCGCTTGGCCGAGGTCGGGTGGGTGCCCTGTTTGACGCCGATGATGAAGAGCGAGAAGGCGACGATGTAGAGCGCGGTCGCGCCGTCGCCTCCAGGCTCGAGGACAGCGGTCAGCGCACTCATTTGTCCTCGGGCTTCGGTTTCGGTTTGCGCGAGAACATCCCGAGCATCCGGTCGGTGACCATGAACCCGCCGACGATGTTGATCGTGCCGAAGGCGATCGCGATCGTCCCGATCACGTACTCGAGGCCATCGTTGGCGAAGCCGACGACGATCAGGCCGCCGAGCATCACGATCCCGTGGATCGCGTTGGTCTGCGACATCAGTGGCGTGTGCAGCGTCGTCGGCACCTTTGAGATCACCTCGAAGCCGACGAAGGCGGCGAGGACGAAGATCGTGATCTCGGTCATCAAACTCATTTGACACACCTTTCGCGCTTCGCTCGCGGCGCGGAGAACCAGATTGCGACGCTTGCTCGCTCCGCGCTCATTTGGCCGTCCTCTCTCCCCGGATCTCGCCGCCGTGGGTGATGCAGGCGGCATCGATGATGTCGTCCTCGAAGTCGAGGTTGAGATCGCCCTGCCCGTCGACCAGGAGGCCGAGCAGGTTCTCGAGGTTCTTCGCGTAGAGCTGGGAGGCGGGCCGCGGCATCTCGCTCGGGAGGTTGCGCGGGCCGATCACCCGGACGCCGCCCTCCTCGACCGTCTGGCCGGCCTGGGTCAGCTCGCAGTTGCCGCCGGTCTCGGCGGCGAGGTCGACAACCACCGACCCCGGCGCCATGCCGCGGACGGCGTCGGCGGTGATCAGGAGCGGCGCCGGGCGGCCCGGGATCGCGGCGGTGGTGACGATGATGTCCTGCCTGGCGGCGTTCTCGCCGAGCGCATCGCGGACCTGCCCGTTCTCCTCGTCGGTGAGCGGGCGCGCGTACCCGCCCTCGCCTTCGGCGTCGGGGATGAAGTCCAGTTCCAGGGGCCGGCCGCCGAGCGAGGCGATCTGCTCCCAGGCGGCGCGGCGGATGTCGAAGCCGGTGACGATCGCGCCGAGCCGCTTCGCCGTCGCGACCGCCTGCAATCCCGCCACCCCGGCCCCGAGGACCAGCACTTTCGCCGGCGGGACGGTGCCGGCGGCGGTGGTCATCATCCCGAAGAAGCGGCCCGACTCGCGGGCGGCGATCAGCATCGCGGCGTAGCCGGCGGCCGCCGCCTGGGAGGAGAGCGCGTCCATCGCCTGGGCGCGGGTCGTGCGTGGGATCGCCTCCATCGCGAAGCCTGTGACACCGGCGCCGGCGAGGGCGTTGTTGGTCTCGGCGCTGGTCCAGGGGCCGAGGTGCCCGATCAGGACCTGGCCCGAGTGGAGACGGCCGATTTCCTCGACGGTCGGCACGGCGACTCGGAGGACCACATCGGCGCCCCAGGCAGCGTCCGCCTCCCCGATCTCGGCACCGGCGTCGGTGTACTGGGAGTCGGGATGGCCCGCCGCCACCCCGGCCCCCCCCTCGACGATCAAGTCGATGCTCTCGTTCTTCTTCAGCGAGGCGACGACGTCGGGAACCAGCGCCACCCGGCGCTCCCCATCAGCGGTCTCTTTCGGAACTCCGATCTTCATCGACGAATCTTCCTGGCCTCGCTCGAACGGCGCGGGAGATTATGCGATCGGCTCAGGCCGCGGCCCGCACACCGGTGATCGCCGCCAGACGCTCGAGTGTGTGCAGCTGCTGGTCGCGCTCGACGTGGACCGGCGAGACGATCAGACGGTCGATCCCGGCCTCCCGGAAGCGCTCGACCCGCCCGGAGACCTCCTCCTCGGTCCCGACCAGCGAGGTCGCGTCGACCAACTCGTCCGGCATCGCCTCGTAGGCACCGCCTTTGTCGCCGTCCTGGTAGCGGCGCTGGACCTCGTCGGCGACGTCCCCGAAGCCGAAGCGGTGCGCGAGGTCGACGTAGAAGTTGGTCTTGCGGCTCCCCATCCCGCCGAAGTAGAGGACGAGGCCGGCCTTGACGACGCTCTTCGCCGCCTCGAGGTCGCCGTCGATCGCGACCTGCAGCGACGGCGACACCTCGAGGTCGGAGCGCTGGCGTCCGCCCTTGGCGAACCCGGTCTCGAGATGCTCGCCCCAGGTCTCCTCGAATGCATCGACGCTGAAGAAGATCGGGATCCAGCCGTCGCCTATTTCGGCGGCCGTCTGAACCGATTTGCGGCCGATCGCGCCGACAAAGACCGGGATCTCGTTGCGCAGCGGGTGGAAGTTGAGCTTCAGCGCCTTGCCCTCGCCACCCTCGATCGGCAGTTGGTAGTGCTCGCCCCGGTGGTCGACCGGGCCCTCGCGGGCGATGATCTCGCGCACCACCTCGATGTACTCGCGGGTCCGCCCCCAGGGCTTGGCGTAGGGCACCCCGTACCAGCCTTCGGAGACCTGGGGCCCGGACGGGCCGAAGCCGAAGATGAACCGGCCGCCCGAGAGTTTGTCGATCGTCGCCCCGGCCATCGCCGCCGCCGCCGGAGGCCGTGCCGGGACCTGGAGGATCGCGGCGCCGAGGTTGATCGTCGAGGTCTGCGGCGCCAGCCAGGCGAGGACGCTGACCACGTCGGAGCCGTAGGACTCGGCCGCCCAGACCGACTCGAAGCCGGCGCGCTCGGCCGCCTTCACGACCTCGACCGCCTCCTCGCCGCCGGGGCCGATGCCCCAGTAGCCGAGGTTGAGTCCGAGCTTTAGCGCCATCCGGCCTCACCCTATTGAATAGGCGGATGAGCGGCGAGCCAGAACGTCCCACCGGCCTCTCGAGCGCCGAGGCCAGGAAGCGGCTCGATGACCTCGGCGCGCCGCCCGAGACCTCCTCGCGCTCGGTCTCGAGCATCGTCGCCGGCAACGTCTTCACCCTCTTCAACGCGATCATCGCCGTCTTCTTCGTCCTGATGCTGCTGCTCGGCCTCTTCGCCGACGCCCTCTTCGGCGTGATCGCGATCATCAACTCCTACATCGGGATCCGCCAGGAGCTGAAGGCGAAGCGGACCCTCGACGAGCTCGCGGTCCTCGTCGCCCCGAAGGCGAAAGCGATCCGCGACGGCCAGGTGACCGAGCTCCTCGCCGACGAGGTCGTGCCCGGCGACGTCGTCGTCGTCGAGCCCGGCGACCAGCTGGTCGCCGACGGCGAGGTGGTCTCCAGCCGCGGGCTGACGCTCGACGAGGCACTGCTGACCGGCGAGGCGGACGGCATCCGCAAGGGCCTCGGCGACCGGGCACTCTCGGGCTCCTTCTGCCTCTCGGGATCGGGCAGCTACCGGGTCGACGCGGTCCGCGAGGAGAGCTACGCAGGCAGGCTCGCCGGCGAGGCACGGGCCTTCCGCCATCCGCCCTCGCCGCTTCAGGACGAGGTCAACCGGGTGATCATCGTCTGCACCTACGTGATGATCCCGCTTGCGGTGATCCTGCTTCTGACGTTCCAGCTGCGGAGCGTCGACCTTGTCGAGGCAGCGCAGACCGCGACGGCCGGCCTGGTCACCCTGATCCCCGAGGGGCTGGTGCTGCTGATGAGCGTCACCTTCGCGGTCGCCGCCGTCCGCCTCGCCGGCCGCGACACGCTCGTCCAGCAGATGAGCGCGACCGAGAGCCTCGCCGCGGTCGACACGATCTGCGTCGACAAGACCGGGACCCTGACCGACGGCAACCTGAAGCTGCTCGGGGTCGAGATCGCCGACTCGGTCGAGCCCGAGGTCGCGCAGAAAGCCCTCGGACGCTTCGCCTCCAGCGCCGGCGAGCGCAACCGCACCCTCGAGGCGATCGCGGCCAACTTCCCGGTCGAGGCCGGGCGGGTCAGCGGCGAGGTTCCATTCTCCTCGGTCTGGAAGTGGAGCGGGCTGCGGTTCGGGGCGACCAGCTACGTGCTCGGCGCCCCCGACATCCTCGAGCAGGCCGGAGCGCTGGCGCTGACGCCCGGCCTGAAACACAAGCTGAACCTGGAAACCGAAGCGGGACGGCGGGTCGTCGCCTTCGGCGAATCGTCGGGGGCGCTGCCCGATGATCCTGCGGCGGGTGCCCCTCCGCAGCTGAAGGCGGTGGCGCTTGTGATCCTCGAGGAGACGCTGCGGCCCGACGCCGCCGAGACGATCGCCTCGATCCGCGAGGAAGACGTCGACCTGAAGCTGATTTCGGGCGACGCGCGGGCGACCGTGACTGCGGTCGCCTACTCGGTCGGGGTTCCGCGTGAGGCCGGCGTCGTCGACGGCCCCGACCTCCCGACCGATTCCGAGGCGCTGGCCGAGGTTGCCAAGCGCAACACGATCTTCTGCCGGATCGCGCCCGAGCAGAAGCGCGAACTGGTCCAGGCACTGCGCGAATCGGGGCGCTTCACGGCGATGATCGGCGACGGAGTCAACGACGTCCCGGCGCTGAAGCAGGCCCGGCTCGCGGTCGGGATGGGCTCCGGTGCCCAGGTGACGAAGGGGATCGCCGACGTCGTCCTCCTCAGGGACGAGTTCAAGCGCCTGCCCGAAGCGGTCATCCAGGGCCGGCGGATCGCCCGCAACATCCACCGCCTCGGACGGCTCTACCTGACCAAGTCGGTCTACGCGGCGGCGCTGATCCTGCTCGTCGCGGTGCCCGGATTCGCCTTCCCCTTCCTCCCCCGCCACCTCACCCTCGCCGCCTTCCTGACGATCGGGATCCCCTCCTTCGTCCTCGCCCTCGCCCCATCCGACGGGCCGCTCTACCGCGGCCACCTGATGCGGGCGCTGGGGGTGTTCGCGATCCCGGCCGGCCTCGGTATCGCGCTCGGCTCGATCGTCTCCTTCTTCCTCGTCGACACCGTCTTCGGCGGCACGCTCGAGGCCGGGCGAACCGCGGCGACGACGACGCTGATCGTGCTCGGCCTCGCCTTCGTCCTCCTGCTCGAGCGCGGGCCGGGCCGCGAGCACATCGCGATCCAGGGCTACATGCTGGCGATGGTCCTCGGCCTCGGCGCTGCCTACGCCGGGATCCTCGCCCTCCCCCCGCTCCGCGACTTCTTCGAAATGTCGGTGCTGAGCTCGAGCCAGTGGTTCCTCTCCCTGCTCGCGGCGGCGATCGGCCTCACCTTGGCCAGCCTGCTCTGGCGGCTGCCGATGGTCGAGGCGCTCGAAACGCCGAACTAGTCCGGGGGAAGCACGAACTGGCTGACGATCAGGTTCGCCGCTCGCCGCGGCTCCTGACCCTCGCGGCGCCGCTCGATCCTGACCTCGATCACGACCGTGCTGCGGCCGACATGGAGCGGCTCTCCGGTGGCGATGATCTCGTCGCCGAGCACGCCCGCCGCAAAGACGTTCAGCTTCAGCTCGATCGTCGTGAAGTTGTGGCCGGAGGGGATGTTGCGGAAGGTCGACCAGGCGGCGACGGTGTCACCGAGGGCGGTCCAGACCCCGCCGTGGACGAAGCCGCCCGGATGCAGATGGCGGGCGTCGACGACGATGTGCCCGCGCGCGAGGTCGTCCTCGATCTCGATCGGCTCGATCCCGAGGTCGCCGGGGAAGCTGCCCGGCAGGAAGGCGCGGACGCTCTCCGGCGTGATCAGGGAGCTGGGATGCGGGTGCGGGTGCGGGTCGCTCATCGCGGAGGGACGCTACTCAACGCCGAACCCCTCGAGCCCGTGGTCGCCGAAGGGCTCGTCGCGTTCGCGCACCGCCTCGCGGAAGCCGCCCTCGGCGGCGCGGCGGACGAAGTCGTGCCCCTCCTCGGTGTGGCGGGCGATCCCGTCGAAGAAGGTCCCGAGCACCTGGGTCTGGTGCAGGCCCTGGGCGTAGAGGGACTGGTTGACGAGCACCTTCATCATCACCAGCTGGTTGATCGGCAGACGCGCGACGCGCTCGAGCAGGCCCTCGAAGCGCTCGTCGAGCTCGCCCGGCCGCGCGGCCTCTGTCGCCAACCCCCAGTCCGCCGCCTGCTCACCGGTCAGCGAGTCGCCGGTGAGGAGAAGCCGCTTGGCCCGCATCGGCCCGATCCGGGCCGTCCACAGCGCCGTCGTCGGCGAGCCCCAGACCCGCGCCGGCGGGTATCCGATCTTGGCGTCGGAGGCGATCAGCAGCAGGTCCGAGCAGAGCGCCATGTCGGTGCCGCCGGCGACGCAGTAGCCGTGGACCTTGCAGATGACCGGCTTCTCGGAGTGGAACAGGCTCATGAAGCCGCGGACGTTCCGCCACATGAACTGGAAGTCGGTCACCGGGTCCCAGTCGGTCCCGGGCATGTGGTTGGCGCCGATCGTCGCCGGGTCCAGCGGCGAGCCGGGCGGAGCCTCGACCCCGCCGAGGCCGGACATGTCGCCCTCGGCCGAGGCGACCAGGTCGTACCCGCCGCAGAACCCGGTCCCGTTCCCCGCCAGAGCGATCACATGAACCTCGGGGTCGAGGTTCGCGCGCTCGACGCAGGCCGCGATCTCGACCGGCATCCGCGGGGTTATCCCATTGCCGCGCTCGGGCCGATCGAGCGTGATCCGCGCGACCCGCCCGTCGGCCTCGTAGGTCAGCGTCTCCAGATCGCCGCCCATTGGCCGATCCTGCTCCGGCTCAGACCCTTTCCACCAACATCGCCTTGCCCTGTCCTCCGGCGACGCACATCGTCTCGAGGCCGACCTGGTGGTCGTCGGTCTCCATCACGTTCAGCAGGGTGCCCATGATCCGGGCGCCGGTCATCCCGAACGGGTGGCCGAGGGCGATCGCGCCTCCGTGGGTGTTGAGCTTCTCGAGCCCGATGTCGCACTCGTCCATGATCGGGATCACCTGGGCGGCGAAGGCCTCGTTGAGCTCGACCGCGTCGACGTCGTCGATCGTCATCCCGGCCCGGTCGAGGACCTTCTTGATCGCGCCGATCGGGGCGACGCCCATGTACTCCGGCTCATTGCCCCAGGTCGCCGCGGTGATGATTTTCGCGCGCGGGGTGAGGCCCAGCTCCTTGGCCTTGGTGTCGCTCATCAGCAGCACCGCCGCGGCGCCGTCGTTCAGCGGGCAGGAGTTGCCTGCGGTGACGCCGCCGCCGCCGAATGCCTCGGGGAGTTCGGAGAGCTTCTCCAGGGTCGAGGAGGCGCGGGGGCCGTCGTCCTTGGCGACCTCGGTCCCGTCCTCGAGCTTGACCGGGACGATTTCGCGGTCGAAGAACCCGTCCTCCTGAGACTTCACGGCGAGTTCCTGCGAGCGCTGCGCGAACTTGTCCATGTCGGCGCGGCTGACCTCGTACCTTTCGGCGACGTTGACGGCGGTCAGGCCCATGTCGATGTAGGCGTTGGGCTGGCCGTTCTCGCCGATCAGGTTCGGGTTGCGGTCGTCGGCGCCGGCGGGCTCGGTGCGCTCGTTGAACCGACTCACCCACTCGACTCCGGCGGCGATGTAGACGTCGCCCTCGCCGGCCTTGATCGCGTTGCCGGCGTGGCGGATCGCGTCGAGGCTGGAGGAGCAGTAGCGGGAGACGGTGACCCCGTTGACCGTCTGCGGCAGCTTCTCGGAGAGCAGCGAGATGATCCGGCCGATGTTGAAAGCCTCCAGGCCCTGCGGCATGCCGACCCCACAGAACACGTCCTCAACCAGGGCCGGGTCGACGTCGGGGTTGCGCTCGAGCAGCTCGTCGACGACGAAGGCGCCGGTCTCCTCGGGGCGCAGCGAGGCCAGCGAGCCCTTGAAGGCACGGCCGATCGGCGTGCGGACGGTATCGACGATCACTGCATCGGGCATTCGGCGTTCTCCTTGGATTCCGGGGGTGAAGTCGTTCGTGCGGGAGCGTAGTCGAGGGAACTCCCGACTCGCTTCTCGACTAACTTAGGGTCGATGGGGCTCGACGGCCTGCGCGCGTGGATAGGAGAGGTTGAGCGCAAGCTCGGCATTCGGACGAAGGTGATGCTGGTGCTTGCCGTAATCGCGATCGCGATCGCGGGGGCCGGCATCTACCTCTCGATCGACACCCGGGAAAGCTCCGTCAGCGAGAGCGACGTCCAGACGCTGCAGCAGGAACTGGAAGCCAGGATCGACTCCGCTTCAGGAGGCGGCAGCGAGGCGGCGACGCTGAAAACCGAAGTCGAAGCGCTGCGGACCCAGGTCGAGAAACTCGAATCCTCCAAATCCCAGGGCAAGGGCGAATCCGGCGGCTCAAACGGGGCAAAAGAAAAAGCCGCTCCGTAGTCTTTGTGCTGATTCGCACGATATTTGGCGTTCTCGTCCCCTGACTCGGCTACAGTCGCCCGCAATCCACCTCGCGCACCAAACACGCGAGCCGATGCCGATATCGGCACGAAAGGAGGCCCCCTGATGCCTGAGGGCTACTGCGTTAAAGAGCGCAAGAAGGTCGAGATCCAGGATCCGAAACAGGTGACCATGAAAAACGGTCGCCCAGCGATCCAAGGTGTGTGCCCCGACTGCGGCACCAAAATCTTCAAGATCGGCAAACTCTAGGCGGACGGGGCGGCGCCGTCGGGGGCGTCGCCAAGTCCAGAGCGCCGGGCTGAACCCCGGCAACAGGCTGCCCGTATTCAAGAGTGCTGTGGCAGCTGCATCCCCTCCTTCCCTCCCCAGATGGCTTCCGGAGCCCTAACCCGGGAGCGCGACGTCCGTGAGGCCTACTCGGCGCACGGATCCGAGCTCTATGGCTTCGCGGTCCGCTCACTCGGGGACCCAGGGCTGGCCGAAGAGGCAGTTCAGGAGACCTTCCTCCGCGCCTGGCGCGCCGGCGAGCGGTTCGACCCCCAGATCGGGTCGCTGCGAACCTGGCTGTTCGCGATCCTTCGCAATGTCGTCATCGACCTCGGACGGGCGCGGTCCTCGCGCCCCGGGGTCGCCGAGGGCGGGATCGAGCCCTCGGTCGAGCCGTTGGGCGAGGTTCTGCTCTCGTGGCAGGTCGAGGAGGCGCTGCGGCGGATCGGCGAGGACCACCGACGGGTGATCGTCGAGACCTTCTACCGTGGCCGACCCTATGCCGAGATCGCCGAGGAACTCGGCGTTCCCGAGGGAACCGTGAAGAGCCGCGTCTACTACGGCCTGAGGGCGCTCCGGGTCGCCCTCGAGGAGACCGGATATGACGGCTGACCACAACAGAGAATGGCGCGAGTCGCTCGGCGCCTATGCCCTCGGCCACCTCCCCGACGACGAGCGCAGGGGCCTCGAGGCCCACCTCGAGGGCTGCCCCGAGTGCCGGTCGGAGCTCGAGTCGCTCGAATCGGTCGCCCGCCTGCTGCCGCTGGCTGACCCGGAGCGCCTCGGCACGGAGCCCTCACTGCCGCGCGGGCTGGGCGACCGGCTGATGGCCTCGATCGCCGCAGAGCGGAAGGTCTCGCGGCGGCGGCGGCGGCGCTTCGGCTTCGCGCTCGGCGGCGCCGCGGCGGCGGCCGCAGCTGCTGTTCTGGCGATATTCGTCCTCTCCGGAGGGAGTGACGAAGCCCCCGCCCAGCACATCACCTTCACCGAGCTGCCGGCGAAGATGGAGATCGGTGCCCGGCTCGAACCGCGGCCGTTCGGGACCGAGGTCCACGTCTACGTCAAGGGCGTGCGCTCGGGAGAACTCTGCCGGGTCTTCCTCGAGGCGAAGGACGGGACGCGGCTCTCGGCCGGCTCGTTCCGCTACCGCTGGGGCGACGACTCGCAGGCCACGCTGAGCTCTGGGCTCGACCTCGCCCGCACCGAAGCGATCGGGATCAGGGTCGGTAAGAGAACCTTCGTCGCCCCGGTGGTCGGGACGACCGAGAGCTGACGCCGTGCGGTCGAGGTTAGAGCCGGATACCGGCTCTAACCTCGACCGCATTGGGCAGGGTGGGTGGCAAGGGTGACGAAAGTCACGTACGGTGACCGCCCCTGGATTGAAAGTTCAGAGTTAGGGGTGAGCGGGCCGATCCGTCCGCGCAAGACCGCCGATCCATAGCCCGTGCCGAATCCACCGAAAGACGAAACCGCCGCCCAGAGACCGCTCGAGCTGATCCTCGCCCGGAACCTGATGTCCGCTCTTTCGACGCCGGCGTTCCTGGTCGACGAGGGTGGGCTGCTGGTCTTCTACAACGAGGCCGCCGGGACTCTGCTCGGAAAGCGGTTCGAGGAACTCGGCGTCGTCGGCCCCGAGGAGTGGGGCTCGATGTTCGGCCCTTTCGACGCCGAGGGAACCCCGCTGCCCTACGACGAGCTGCCGCTCGTCGTCGCCGTTCGCAACAACCGCCCCGCCCACGCGAGCTTCGAGATCCGCTCGACCGACGGCCATCTCCACTCGGTCGAGGTCTCGGCCTTCCCGATCCTCACCCCCCACGGAACCCACGGGGCGATCGCAGTGTTCTGGCCGATCTCCTCGAACGGGGCCGGGAGCTGAGATGAAGGTCAAGCTCTGGGGCACACGAGGGTCGATCCCATCCCCAGGGCCGGACACGATCCGCTACGGCGGCAACACCTCCTGCGTCGGGGTGACCCTCTCCGACGGCTCGCTCCTCGCCCTCGACGCGGGCACCGGGATCCGCAGTCTCGGCCTCGCCCTCGCCGCCGAGCCCGCCCGGCTCCACATCCTTCTCACCCATCTCCACCTCGACCACATCCAGGGCCTGGTCTTCTTCGCCCCCGCCTTCCAGCCGCAGACCGAGATCGTTATCTGGGGCCCGGCCTCGCCGGAGGCCTCGCTGCGCGAGCGGATCGCCCGTTATATCTCGGCCCCGCTCTCCCCGATCGAGGTCAAGGAGCTGCCCTGCGACGTCTCCTTCCGCCACTGCCCTGAGATCGACTGGGAGATCGGCCCGGCGAGGATCCGGGCCGCGTCCGTCGCCCACCGCGGGCCGACCCTCGGCTACCGGATCGACGACGGCGACCAGTCGCTGACCTACATCCCCGACCACGAGCCCGCCCTCGGCGCCGACCTCGATTCGCTCGATGAGGATTGGATTTCGGGCTTCTCGCTGGCGCGCGACGCCTCGATGCTCATCCACGACGGCCAGTACGCCGACTCCGAGTACCCCAACCACGTCGGCTGGGGCCACTCGGCCCTCTCGCACTCCCTCTCCTTCGCCGACCGGACCGGAGCAGGCCGCACGATCCTCTTCCACCACGATCCCGGCCACTCCGACGAACGCCTCGACCTGCTCGAGGAGGAAGCCCGGGACGGGTGGCTCAAGCGGGGCGGCGACCCCAGCGCGATCGAGCTCGGGGTCGAGGGCGCCGAGTACGACCTCGCATCGCCGCGCAGGGCCTCCGCGGATGCCCCCGCCGAGGCCGTCGCGCCTACTCGCTGACCTGACGCCCCTGCCGGGTGGGCAGCACGTACCAGAGCACGACGAAGAGCGTTGCCGCCCCGGTGGCGACGACAAGGGTCGCCAGGGCTCCGAAGAGGACGTCGGTGATCAGCGTCACCGAGCCGGTCATCGCCAGCGCCAGGAAGGCGAGCCCGATGATCGCGAGCCGGTTGGCGTAGACGACGAGTTCCTCCTTTCGGTGAAGCCGAAAGGTGATCCGGTGATAGGCGGAGGGCGCGATCAGGAGCGCGGCCGAGATCATCGTCGAAAGCAGGGTCCCGAAATACGCGTATTCCTGGAACGTCGTGATTTCGTTGAAGTTCCGCTGGAACGGGACGGCGAGGAGGAAGGCGAAGAGGACCTGGACCCCGGGGAGCGCGATTCGCAGCTCCTGCAGCAACTCGCCGAGATTGCGGTCCAGGCGCTCCTCCTCGGTCTCGTTCCGACCGGATGCCCCCGTGGTCATCGATCCCACGATAGAGGAGGCTCGGCTTAGGATCAGGGCAGATGGGACGCGTCGGGACGATCATCGGAAGCAACGCGATCGGGCCCTCGGGGGCCGAGATAATCGCCGTCACCGAGGGCAACGCCGAGGCGGTCGTCCTCCGCCACGGCGTCGACTCCTACACCCCGCCCCACCTGATCGACCACGGCGCCAACCTGCGCCGGCTCGCCGCCGCCGGCTGCGATCGGGTGCTAGCGATCGGGTCGGTGGGATCCTTACGGCCAGAGCTCGGCGTCGGCAGCTTCGTCTGCCCCGACGACTTCATCGCCCTGCAGCTCTCGCTGACCACCTTCGACGACGCCCGCGGTCACATCCCACCCGGCTTCGACGGCCGCTGGCGGGGCGCGATCCTCGACGGCTGGGAGGCGAGCGGAGCCGGGGCGATCGAGGACGGCGGCGTCTACTGGCAGGCGACCGGGCCGCGGTTCGAGACGCCCGCCGAGATCCGGCTGATGGCCACCCACGCCCACCTCGTCGGGATGACCATCGCCTCCGAGTGCATCGTCGCCAATGAGCTCGGCATCGCCTATGCGGCGGTCTGCGTGGTCGACAACATGGCGAACGGGATCGAGGGCACCCCAATCGAGGTCGAGCAGCTCGAGGACCAGCGCGGGCGCAACGCCATCGCTTTGCGGGACGCCCTCGCGACCCTGCTCCCGGAGCTTGAAGGGTGAGCGGCCTGACCGTGACCGGGGCCCTACTCGACGGGGAGAGGGTCGGGCTGCGCTGCACCGACGGTTCGATCGCGGCGCTGGGGCCCGAGGTGGCGCCCGAGGTGGGCGACGAGACGATCGACGCCGGCGGCGCGCCTGTTATCCCGGCGCTGGTCAACGGCCACACCCACGCCGCGATGACCCTCTTCCGCGGCTACGGCGGCGACCTGCCGCTGATGCGCTGGCTGCAGGAGAAGGTCTGGCCGGTCGAGGCGAAGCTCGACGAGGAGGACGTCTATTGGGGATCCCGCCTCGCCTGCCTGGAGATGATCCGGACCGGGACCGGGCGCTTCTGGGACATGTACTGGCAGCCGGCGGCGACCGCCCGCGCCGTCACCGACAGCGGCCTGCGGGCGACGATCGGCGGCCCCCTGTTCGACGCCGACGGCGAGACCGAGCGGATGCAGAGCAGGGTGCTGGCCGAGCTCGAGGAGCTGGAGGCGTTCGGGCCGGAGATCGGCCGCGCCCTCGCCCCGCACTCGATCTACACCGTCAGCGAGGGGCTGCTGCGCTGGACCGCGGAGATCGCCGCCGAAAAGGGGCTGCCCGTCCAGATCCACCTTTCCGAGACCGAGCAGGAGGTCGAGGGCTGCCTCGCGGCCCACGGCGAACGCCCGGCCCCCTACCTCGATCGGCTCGGCCTGCTCGGCGAGCGGACGATGCTCGCCCACGGCGTCTGGCTCGATCGCGACGAGCTCGAGCTGATCGCCGAGCGCGGCGCCACCGTCGTCACCAACCCCGTCGCCAACCTGAAGCTCGCCTCTGGCGGGCCCTTCCCCTATCCGGTGGCGCGCGAGGCGGGCGTCGCGGTCGCGCTCGGGACCGACGGGGCCGGCTCCAACGACTCGCTCGACCTGCTCAGCGACCTCAAGACCTTTGCCCTGATGCAACGCCACGCGGCGGCAGATCCGACGATCCTCCCGGCGCCCGAGGCGCTCGCGGTCGCGACCGGGGCCCGGGCCCCGATCCTCGGCGCCGGCAGGCCGCTCACGGTCGGCGCCCCGGCCGATTTCCTGCTGCTGCGGCGCGATGCCTACGAGATCGGCCTCGGCGACCTCGCCTCCGACATCGTCTACGCCGCCAGCGGCTCGGTCGTCGACACGACCGTCGTCGCCGGCAGGCCGCTGATGCGGGACGGCCGGATCGAGGGCGCCGAGGAGACGATCGAGAGGGCTCGGGAGAGAGCGGCGCGACTCGGAATCAGCTGATCCGGGTATAGGCTCAAACCGCAGGTGTCGAGCGAAGAGGTCACGGACGCAGGGTCAGCCGCCGGTGCCTCGGCAGTGCGGTACGAGGATGCCAGCAAACGCTACCCGGGCTCCGACACCGTCGCCGTCGACGGTCTCTCGCTGACGGTTCCCAGCGGCGACATCTGCGTCCTCGTCGGCCCCTCGGGCTGCGGCAAGACGACGGCGATGCGGCTGGTCAACCGCACCGTCGAGCTGACCAGCGGCGACGTCCTGATCGGCGAGCGCTCGATCCGCGACATCGAGCCCGCCCACCTCCGTCGCGAGATCGGCTACGTGATCCAGGAGACCGGGCTCTTCCCGCACCGCACGATCGCCCAGAACATCGGCACCGTCCCCCAGCTCCTCGGCTGGAACCGGCACCGGATCGCGGCCCGCACGACCGAGCTGCTGGAGCTGATCGGCCTCGACCCCGCGCTCGGCGATCGCTACCCCGCCCAGCTCTCGGGCGGCCAGCAGCAGCGGGTCGGGGTCGCCCGGGCGCTGGCGGCGGACCCGCTGGTGATGTTGATGGATGAGCCGTTCGGCGCGATCGACCCGATCAATCGCGAGCGCCTCCAGAACGAGTTCCTCCGCCTCCAGGCGGAGGTCAAGAAGACCGTCCTCTTCGTCACCCACGACATCGATGAGGCGATCAAGATGGGTGACCTGATCGCGATCATGCACGAGGGCGGCAAGGTCGCCCAGTTCGCGACCCCGGCCGAGCTGCTGATGTCTCCCGCGGACGAGTTCGTCGAGGACTTCGTCGGCGCCGACCGGGCGCTCAAGCGCCTGGCGCTGATGCGGGTCTCCGACATCGACCTCTGGGCGGCGCCGATCGCCGAAACTGGACAGCCGAGCGCCGAGGTCCGGGCCAAGCTCGCCGGCGCCGAAGTCCCCTACCCGCTGCTGGTCGACGGGGAACGGCGGCCGGTCGGGTGGCTCTCCGAGCGCGACCTCGAATCCGACACCGTCCCGTCCCGGCCGGACTCGCCGTTAGGGCCGGTGCTCGACCGCGACGACATCATGCGCGACGCGCTCGCCGACATGCTCCAGGGCCAGGCCCAGTATGCGGCGGTGGTCGACTCGCGGGGTAGGATCGACGGCGTCCTCTCGATCGAGATCATCTCCGACTTCCTCGGCTCGCCGGCCGCCGAACACGACCTCCAGAGCGCGACCGAGAGGCCCAACGGTGGGTGACGACCTGGCCCTGCCCATCGCCGCGATCGAACTCAGGGAACGCGGCGGCGCCTGTCAGGAAGACCCGAACAAGATCTTCTGCTTCGACTGGGCGAGGAACAACATCGACCGCTTTGAGACGCCGACCTTCCAGCACCTGCAGCTGGTCCTGGCCGCGGTCGCGCTCGGCTTCGTGATCGCCTTCGCGCTGGCCCTGTTCGCCCACCGCCACCGCTGGCTGCAGCCACCGCTGCTGGCCGCGACCGGGGTCCTCTACACGATCCCCAGCGTCGCCTTCTTCTTCCTCCTGCTGCCACTGACGGGGCGCGGAGTCGACACCGCGATCATCGCCCTCTCCGCCTTCAACCTGCAGATCATTTACCGCAACACCCTGATCGGCCTCGCCAACGTCCCGGCCCCGGTCAGAGACGCGGCCCGCGGGATGGGCCTGACCGACCGTCAGCTCCTCTGGCGGGTCGAGGTGCCGCTGGCGACGCCGGAGATCATCGCCGGTCTGCGGATCGCCACCGTCAGCACGATTGCGATCGCGACGCTGGCCGTCTTCGTCAGCGGCTGGGGCCTCGGCGAGGAGATTTACAAGAGCCTCAACTTCCCGACCGGGATCATCCTCGGCGGCGGCATCGCGATCCTGATGGCGATCGTCTTCGACGCCGCGCTGTACCTGGTCCAGCGAATGGCGACACCGTGGACGCGGGCGGCGAAGGCATGATCCCGGCCGGCTCGATAGGCGGCGCGATCGAATTCATCTTCCAGCCGCAGCCCTCGAACGTGACCGGCGGCCAACTGGTCGGCGGCTTCTCGCAGACGGTCGAACTGGCGATGACCCAGCTCGAGGTGACCTTGCTGGCGCTGGCGCTCTCGCTGCTGGTGGCGATGCCACTCGGCCTCTGGCTCGGCCATCGCGGCACCGGCGGCTTCCTCGCGGTCGCGATCGGGAACGCCGGCCGCGGGATTCCCGAGCTCGCTCTGATCGCGCTGATGGCGGCGGTGATCGGGGTCGGCGTCCTCAACGTCACCATCGCCCTCTCGATTCTCGGCATCCCGCCGATCCTGACCAACGCCTTCACCGGCATCCGCCAGGCGGACCGGGCCTCGGTCGAGGCCGCGCGCGGGATCGGGATGACCGAGTTCGAGATCCTGACCAGGGTCGAGATGCCGCTCGCGATCCCGACCCTGATGGCGGGGGTCCGGGGAGCCACGATCGCGATCGTGGCGACGGCGACGATCGCGCCGCTGGCCGGGGTGCTGACGCTCGGCGACTACATCATCAACGAAAACGTCTACGGTGAGAACGGCGTCCTGGCGGGGGCGATCGTCGTCGCGCTGATGGCGCTCGCGCTCGAGTTCGGACTCGCGGGTTTACAACGTCTGCTCACTTCGAGAGGGTTGAAGCTGAGTGCTGCGTGACCAGTCAACAAACACGGAAGGGACACGAGTGAGAACCATGACCAACGGGGGGCGGGCCGCGGTAGCGATTGTGCTCGCTCTGATCCTCAGCCTTGCATTCGCCGCCTGCGGTAGCAGCAACGACGAAACGACCGCCTCGGGTGGTGAAGAAGGCGGCGGCGGGAGCGGCGCGATCGTCTCCAACCCCGAAAACGAAGGGGTCTCGCTGACGATCGGCTCGAAGAACTTCCCCGAACAGGAAATTCTCGGGGAAATCTACGCCCAGGCCCTCGGAGCCGCCGGCTACAAGGCGAAGTCCGACCTCAACCTCGGCTCGGAAACGGTGGCGCTGAAAACTCTGAAGGCCGGCCAGATCTCCGGCTACCCGGAGTACGCCAGCACCGCGCTGACCTCGTTCTTCGGCCTCGAACCCGAAGAAGTCCCCGCCGACGCGACCGAAGCGTGGGAAAAGGCGAACGAAGAATTCGAAAAGGAAGATCTGACCGCCTTCGAACCGACTCCGTTCGCGAGCGCGAACGCGGTCGGGACGACGAAGGAAAGGGCCGAAGACCTCGGTCTCGAAACGATCTCCGATCTCGAAGGGATCTCCGAAGAAATGTCCCTCTACGGCTCGCCCGAGTGCCGCCAGCGGATCGACTGCCTGGCCGGCCTCGAAAAACTCTACGGCCTCAAATTCAAGGAATTCAAACCGGTCGACATCGGGCTCCGCTACACGGTGCTCGAAAACAACCAGGCGGATCTCTCGATCCTGTTCACGACCGATCCGCAGCTCTCGGGTGAAGATCCGAAATTCGTGATCCTCGAAGACGACAAGGAAGTTTTCCCGGCCGGGAACGTCATCTTCGTGACCAAGAAGTCGGTCTCCGAAGAAGCCGGGCCGGACTACGAAAAGACGATCCTCCAGGTCCAGGAAGGTCTGACCCTCGAGGTGATGCAGGAGCTCGACGCCCGGGTCGAACTCGAAAAAGAAACACCGAAGCAGGTCGCAGGCGAGTACCTCGAAGAAGAAGGCTTTACCGGCTAGCCCAGCTTGGCGGCCTGGAGCGGGCGGGGCCCTCGTGGCCTCGCCCGCATCCGGCCCAGCGAGACGTGGGCCGCCCAGGCGGCGGCGATCCCGGCGCCGGCGGCCAGCAGCAGGGCGACGCGCGGGTCATAGGCTTCCGAGAGCCAGCCGGCGAGCGGTCCGCCGATCGGGGTCGAGCCGAGGAAGACGACCGAGTAGAGGGCCATCACCCGGCCCCGCATCTCGGGCTCGACCGCAAGCTGCAGCGATGAGTTGATCGCGGCGGCGAAGGTGACGGCGGACGCTCCGAGGAGCGCGACCATCGGCACCTCGAGGGCGATGCTCGGCATCACCGCCGCGAGACCGGCGAGGACGCCGAAGGAGAGCGCGGCGCCGGTGATCAGGCGGGCGTCGGTGCGCCCGTGGGCGCCGGTCGCCAGGGCCCCGATGACCGAGCCGGCGCCCATCGCCGCGACCAGCGTCGCGTAGACGCCGGCGCCGCCGTCGAAGCTGAACCGGGCCAACAGCGGCAGGATCACCTGGAAGTTGAGCCCGAAGGTCCCGACCAGGGCCATCAGGCCCAGCGGCACCGCCAGCTCGGGGGTCTGTCTTACGTAGCGCACGGCCGCCCGGATCGCGCCCCGCTCGCGCTCGGCCCGGGGCGCCGTGTTCAGCTGCGCGGGCTCCATCAGCCAGAGGGCGTAGATCATCCCGCCGAAGGAGAGGGCATTGATCGCAAAGCAGGGCGCGACTCCGGCCAGGGCGATCAGAATTCCGGCGATCGCCGGGCCGACGAGCCGCGCGGAGTGGATCAGGACGCTGTTGAGGCTGACCGCGTTGACCACCCGGTCGGCGCCGACCATCTCGATCGCGAAGCTCTGGCGGGTCGGGTTGTCGACCGCGTTGACCGTCCCGCGGACGAAGACGAGGATGAAGACCATCCACGGGGTCACGACCCCGGCGAAGGTGACGCCGAACAGGGCCAGGGCCGGGATCGCCATCAGTGCCTGGGTCACCATCAGCAGGCGCCGCTTCGGGAAGCGGTCGGCGAGGAGCCCGCCCCAGGCGCCGAAGAGGAGGATCGGGAGAAACTGCAGGGCGGTCGTCATCCCGACGGCGAGGCCGCTGCCGGTCAGCGAGAGGACCAGCCAGATCTCAGCAACCATCTGCATCCAGTTGCCCGAGAGGGAGACGACCTGGCCGGCGAAGTAGCGACGGTAATTCGGGACGGAGAGGGAGTCGACGCTGCGCCTGAGGGCGGCGCTCACTGGAAGTCCTCGCGCTTCGCGCGCGGCTCCTCGAGGATCGCCTCGAGGATCGCCGCGGCGCGCTCGAGCGTCTCGACCTCCTCGGCGGCCAGGTGCCGCATGCGGCGCGCCAGATAGGCGTTCTTGCGGCCGCGCAGGCGGCGCAGGCGCTCGCGCCCCGCCGCGTTGATGCTGACCAGGGCACTGCGACCGTCGGCTGGGTCGCGGGTTCGATCGACGAGACCGGCATCTGCCAGCAGCCCCAGCGTCCGGGTCGCCGTCGGGCGCTTGACGCGCTCGATGTCGGCGAGCTCACTGGGGGTCAGTGGGCCGTGGCGCTCGACCGTCGCCAGCGCCGCGCCCGCGGTCGGCGAGAGCTCCGTCCCCCCCGCTCCGGCCGCCGCCTCCTGGCGCAGCCTCCTGGCCGTCCGCACGATCGCCATTCGCAACCGCGCCGCGGCCTCGGTGAGCCTGTTCTCTTGCGTCGAGGTGGTCATCTAATTAGCTTAGGTAATTAGTGTAGCAAACTATCTCGGAAAGGCCACCGCCGAGAGGCGTCGAACTAGTCGCGGATGGGCGCTCAGGAGCCAGATCGGAGGAAGACGACGGCCTACCCCCCGGGCATGGACGAGCGCAGCGCGAGCATCCAGCGGCGGCTCGAATTTCCGATGGCGCTGGCGGCGCTGCTGACGGTCCCGATGGTCGCGATCAGCGAGTCCCATCCGGGAGGGGCGCTCGAGGCCGCCGCCCACATCCTCAACTGGGCGACCTGGCTGGCGTTCCTGTTCGAGTTGGTAGTGATGCTGGCCGTCGTCCCCGACCGCGGCGCCTGGCTCCGGCACCACCCTCTCGACCTCTTCCTCGTCATCTTCACCCCGCCGATCCTTCCCCCGGGGCTGCAGGGGCTGCGGGTTCTGCGACTGCTGCGACTCCTGCGGCTGCTCAGCCTGACCCGTCTCACACGGGAAATCTTCACCCTCAGAGGGCTCCACTACGCGGCTCTGGTGGCGCTGGTGACCGCGGTCGGAGGCGGGGCGCTATTCGATTCCCTCGAGCAGAACCAGGAGCACCTCAGCACCTGGGACGGGATCTACTGGGCGATGACGACGATGACGACGCTCGGCTCCGACATCCAGCCGACCGACACCGGCGGCCAGATCGTCGCCACCGTGCTCGTCCTCGTCGGGCTCGGCTTCATCGCCCTCCTCACCGGCGCTATCGCGCAGCGCTTCTTCGGCCCCGAACTGGGTGAGGTCGAGCGCGAGCTCGAACAGGAGGCGGCCTCGGCGGAGGAGGTCGCCCAGCGGGAACTGCGGAGCATCCGTGAACAGCTCGGCGCGCTAGAGATCGCGGTCGAACGGCTGCTCGAGGAACGCGCTCGGAGTTAGCCTTCCTCGGCCTGCAGCGCCGCGACCTTCTCCTCCAGCTCCTCAGTCACCGCCGGGTCGCGCAGCGTCGTGACGTCGCCGAGCTCGCGGCCCTCGGCGATGTCGCGCAGGAGCCGGCGCATGATCTTCCCCGAGCGCGTCTTCGGCAGGTCCCCGGACCAGATGACCCGTTTCGGCCGGGCCAGTTTCCCGATCCGATCGGCGACATGGTCGCGGATCTCGGCGACCATCTCGTCGCCCCCCTCGAGGTCGCCTTCGAGGGTCACGAAGGCGCAGATCGCCTGGCCGGTGTCCTCGTCCGTCTGGCCGATCACCGCCGCCTCGGCGACCTTCGGGTGGGAGACGATCGCCGACTCGACCTCGGCCGTCGAGAGCCGGTGGCCGGAGACGTTGATGACGTCGTCGATCCGGCCGAGGATCCAGAAGTAGCCGTCCTCGTCGCGCCGCGCCGCGTCGCCGACCAGGTAAGTCTCGCGGCCGAATCGCGAGAAGTAGGTGTGGATGAAGCGTTCCTCCTCGCGGTAGAGGGTGCGCAGCATCCCCGGCCAGGGCCGGGTCAGGACCAGCACCCCTTCGCCATCGCCCTCGATCGCGTTTCCGTCGTTGTCGAAGATCGCCGCCTCGACCCCCGGCAGCGGCAGCGTTGCCGACCCCGGCTTCGTCGCCGTGATCCCCGGCAGCGGCGAGATCATGATCTGGCCGGTCTCGGTCTGCCACCAGGTGTCGACGATCGGACAGCGTTCGCCGCCGATCACCTTGTGGTACCAGAGCCATGCCTTGGGATTGATCGGCTCGCCGACCGAGCCGAGCAGACGCAGCTTCGAGAGGTCGTGTCCTTCGGGGTGCTCGGCGCCCCATTTCATGCAGGCCCGGATCGCGGTCGGCGCCGTGTAGAGGATCGTCACCCCGTTGCTCTCGGCGATGTCCCACCAGACGTCCTTGTCGGGATAGTCGGGGGCACCCTCGTACATCACGCTCGTCGCCCCATTGGCGAGCGGCCCGTAGACGATGTAGGAGTGGCCGGTGACCCAGCCGACGTCGGCGGCGCACCAGTAGACGTCCTCCTCGGGCCTGAGGTCGAAGACGTAACGGTGGGTGTAGGCGACGCCGGTCATGTAGCCGCCGGTGGTGTGGAGGATGCCCTTCGGCTTCGCGGTCGAGCCCGAGGTGTAGAGGATGTAGAGCGGGTCCTCGGCGGACATCGGCTCGGCCGGGCACTCGGCGTCGGCCGCTGCCATCGCCTCGTCGACCCAGATGTCGCGCCCCTCCCTCATCTCGCACTCGGCGCCGGTGTGGCGGACGACGAAGATCGTCTCGATCGAGGGGACCTCGTCGATCAGCTCGTCGACCTTGGCCTTGACCGGCGCCGTCGCGCCTTTGCGGCGGGCGCCATCGACGGTGATCAGCGCCTTCGCCTCGGAGAACTCCATCCGCTCGCGGACCGCCTCGGCCGAGAAGCCGCCGAAGACGACGTTGTGAGGAGCGCCGATCCGCGCGCAGGCGAGCATCGCGACGACCACCTCGGGGATCATCGGCAGGTAGATGCCGACCACGTCGCCCTTTCCGATCCCGCGACCGCGCAGCGCGTTGGCGAGGCGCTGGACGTCGGCCAGCAGGTCCGCGTAGCTGACGATGCGCTCCTCACCCTCCTCTCCCCGCCAGTGATAGGCGACGCGGTCGCCGATGCCGGCCTCGACGTGGCGATCGAGGCAGTTCGCCGACGCGTTCAGCTTGCCGTCGGCGAACCACCTGTAGAACGGGGGGTCGGAGTCGTCGAGCGATTCGCTCGGCTCCTCCGACCAGTCGAGGAGCTCGGTCGCCTGCCGCAGCCACCAGGCCTGCGGGTCCGCGGCCGCCTCCTCGTAGATGGCGGGATCGCTCCACCGCGCCGCCTCCCTGAAATCGGCGGGCGGCTCGAAGCGATCGACCTCCAGCAGAGCGCTGAGCTCCTGCTCGAGCCCGGACAGTTTGCTGGTCGTTGCCATCTCGCTCCCTCCTCCTTCTCAGCGACCCAGCGGCCGGACGGGTAGGACCGTCCTTCCGAAGGTCGAGTTGGTCACCGCCGCGAACGATGCATACCAGGCGGCGAGGGCAGTCGCCAATCCGAACCAGCCTCCTGCTTCGACCATGCCGTCGGAGCCGGCGGAATTGCCGATCCCGAGCAGGAAAAAGGTGATGGCCAGGAGAAAGAAAACCGTCGCGACCGCGGTCGTCGTCCGCAGCGAGGCGACGAACATGTAGGTCGTGAATATTCCCCACGCGATCAGATAGAGGCCGACCGCGTCGCCGACATTGGCGGCGGGAATGTCTCCCTCGAAGAAGGTGACGAACGCCCAGAACGAGATCCAGAAGGCCCCGAACGAGGTGAACGCCACCGCGCCGAAGGTGTTGCCGGTGCGGAACTCCCACATCCCGGCCAGCACCTGGGCGACCCCGCCGTAGCCCAGCGCCAGCCCGAGCACGACGGGCTCACCGGCTTTGCTGACCAGGCCGGCGTTGAACATGCTGAGGACGAAGGTCGTGAGCGCGAACGCCGCCAGCCCCAGCGGTGCGGGGTCGGCCGGTTTCCAGCCTTCCCGGACCTCCGCTGCCCCGACCGCCTGACCAGCCCTCTCTCTCGAGGCCGGCCCGTTCGGGTGAATGGTCGTCGACTCCATGACATCCCCCTTTCCGTCCGCCGTCCGGCACTTCCCGGAGCGGGCGATGTGTTTGTCGGTTCACCGCCGTATTTACCCGGTGTGCGGCTCCTCACACGCCGGAATCGCTGGTATTCGTCTGTAGATTGGTCTTGGCAATGCTCTTCAGGCAGGTCATCCACGAGGACCTCGGCTGCGCCTCCTATCTGGTCGGCGACACAGCTTCCGGCGTCGCCGCGGTCATCGACCCCCAGTGGGACATCGAGGCCTACCTCGACCTCTCACGCCTGCACGGGGTGCGGATCGAGCACGTGCTCGAGACCCACAACCACGCCGACCACGTCTCCGGCCACGGCCGTCTGGCGCGGGCGTCTGGGGCGACGATCCACGTCCACGAGCTGGCCGAGGCCGAGTACGAGCACGAGCCTTTCGCCGACGGCTGGGTCCTCGAGCTCGGCGACGGTGCCTCGATCGAGGCGATCCATACCCCCGGCCACCGGCCCGAGCACACCTCGTTCCTCCTCCGCGACGGAACCCGCGGCGGCGATCCGGTCGCCGTCCTGACCGGCGACTCGCTGTTCGTCGGCGACGTCGCCCGCCCCGACCTCGCGATCGAGCCGCGCGCCGGGGCGGCCGAGATCTTCCGCTCTTTGAACGAGAGGCTGATGGCGCTCCCCGACGAGGTCGAGGTCTGGCCCGGGCACCTCGGCGGCTCGATGTGCGGCGGCTCCGGGATCGACCTCAAGACCTCAACGACGATCGGGTTCGAGCGCCGCCATAACCGCGCGCTCGGCTTCACCGACGAGGCCGAGTTCGTCGAGGACGCGGTCGCCGGAATCGGCGCCAAGCCGCCCAACGTCGAGTACATCGTCGGCCTCAACCGCGGGCCGCTGGTCGAGTCGATCGGCGCCCCGGCCCGGCTATCGCCGAGCGGGGTCGAGGCGGCGATCGCGGCCGGCGCGATGGCGGTCGACTCACGCACCAACGAGCAGTTCGACGAGGCCCATATCCCCGGCGCGATCAGCGCCTCCGCCTACGACACCGGATTCGCGACCAAGGTCGCCCAGGTGATTCCCGCCGACGCCGAGGTCGTGATCGTCGCCGCCTCCGACGGCAACGAGCTCGAGGCTGCCGAACTGCTGGCGGCGGTCGGGATGACGGTGCGAGGCTTCCTCGGCGGCGGGATGAGCGCCTGGCGGGCGGAGGAGCGCCCGGTCAGCCGGATCGAGGCGATCGACCCCGCCGGGCTGGCGGCGCTCCTCGACGGCGCCGACCCGCCCCTGGTCGTCGACGTCCGCAACGCCGGCGAGTTCGAGGCCGGCCATATCCCGGGGTCGGTCCATATCCCCTACCCCGAGCTGCCGCAGCGGGTAGACGAGCTTCCCCGCGACCGGCCGGTGGCGACCATCTGCAAGGCGGGCAAACGCAGCGGCCTCGCGGCCTCGATCCTGCAGCGCGAGGGGTTCGAGCGGATCGTTCACGTCTCGACCAGCGGCGTGCCCGCCTGGGGCGCACTCGGCCGCGAGCTCGAGACCGCCGAGACGCCGGCGGCCTAGACGAGCCTCAGTAGCCGCTGGGGTGGCGGGCGACGAAGCCTTCGGGCGAGTCGACCGGAGAGGAGTGCCAGCGCGGGCCGGGGCCGCCGACCGTGTCGAAGGCGAGCCCGGCGATGATCATCCAGGCGTGGCCGGCGTTGGCGTAGACGGTGATCCACTGGCCGGCGCCCGCTTCGCCCCAGGTCTCGAGGCCGGTCGAGTCGAGTGGGCTCGAGAGGAAGCCGCCGCCGTTGAGGGCGAAGCTGACGGCTCCCGAGCAGTCGTAGCCGGATGAGGAGAAGGAGCCGTGGCCGCCTCCCCAGATGTAGGGGGTGGTGGCGATCGAGTTCGCGGCTTCGATCGCGGCCTGGACCGCGGGAGGCGCTTCGGAGGGGATGCTCGCCTGGCTTTCGGAGATGTAGTCGGCGCTCTGGCCGGGGGTCAGCGGGGCCGGTGCGGTCGCCGGCGGCGTGCTGCCGGCGGCGGTCATCTGTTCGGAGATGCCGGCGAGGTTGTCGCTCAGCGCCTGCGAGCGGGACTCGAGCCCGTCGAGGGTTTCGCGGCGTTCGGCCTGGGCTGCCTTCAGTTCGTCGAATCGTTCCCTGGCGCTGGCGCTGGCGGCGGCAGCTTCGCGCTCCTTGACGGCGATCGCGTCGCGCGCTTCCTTGATCTGGCGCCTGACCCCGGCCATCCGTTTCACCGCGGTCTTGGCCTCGTCGCGCAGCGCCTTGACCCTGCCGGCGACGGCGTCGTCGTGGTCCTGGATCTGGCTCAGATAGTCGGCGCGGGCGTTGACTTCCGACCAGCTTGCCGATTCGAGGACGACGTTGACGACGTCGGGCTGGCCGGTCTCATAGATCGCGACCAGCCGTTCGCGCAGCACCTCGAGCGCCCGGCCCAGACGCGCCCGGACTATCGCCAGCCGCTTCTTGTCGGCCTCGAGCTTGGCGCTTGCCCGCGCGAGCTCGGCCTGCTTGTCGGCAAGTTCGGATTCGAGCGCGGCCTGGCGCTGGCGCAGGACGGAGACTTCGCCGAGCATCGAGTCGATCGCCGCATTCTGCTCGGCGATCGTCGCGCTCAGCGAGTGTTCGCTCTTGCGGACCTGGTCGAGCTTGCCCTGGGTCGAGTCGAACTTTTCCTGCAGGGTCTCGGCGGCGGAGGCCCCGCCGGCCGCCCAGAACGAAACGATGGCGAACAGCGCGGCAGCGGGCAGCAGCCAGCGCCTCGGATTGCCAGAGAAGGAGGCGAACATCGGCGACGCACGCTAACGAAACCCCGGCTTCCGTGTTAGGAGTTGCTAATAACTTGCAACTTCGGTTGCAGAAACCGGGGTTTTGAAGGAGAAATCGGCGCCGTCCCGACGCCCGGGCTCAGGTGAGAAGTTTCGCCTTCGCCTGCTCGAACTCCTCGTTCGAGAGGGCGCCCTTTTCCTTCAGGTCGTTGAGTTTGTGCAGTTCGTCGGCGGGCGAGACGTGAGCCGTCTCGCGGACGTATTCGTCGAAGTGCTTTTTCGCGTCCGCCTGGGCTTTGATCGTCCGGTCCCGCATCCCGCCGCCGCGGGCGATCAGATAGATCAACGCGGTTATGAACGGGAGGAAGATCAGGAAGAAGACCCATACCGCCTTCCACCATCCCGACAGCTCATGGTCACGGAAGAGGTCGGTGATGATCGTGAACAGGATCCAGATCCAAATCACGAAGAAGAAGATCTCGACGACGATCAGGAGCAGTTCGCCGAAGGTGATGTCTGCGAGAGCCAGCAAGGGGTGGATCCTTTCTAGGTTGGACGGGTCCTAGGAGTCTATTCCGCTCGAGAGCCGCTGCGCAAACAGGACCGCGGCGACGGCGGTGGCGAGGTTGAGGCTGGAGACGCCGGCGCGCATCGGGATGCCGAGCCTGGCGTCGGCGCGATCGAGCAGTTCCTCGGTCAGGCCATGGCGCTCGGTGCCGAAGGCGAGGATCGCGCCGTCGGGCAGGTCGGCCGGGCGCAGGTCGTCGCCGTCGGGGTCGATCGCGACCAACGGCCGGTCGGTCGCCGGCAGCCGGAGGACGCCGGCGACGGGGAGGGCGAAGTGGAGGCCGGCGGCACCGCGGAGGGCGTCGGGGTGCCAGGGGTCGTTCTCCCCGGTGGTGACGAGCGCGGCCGCCGAGGCCGCGGCAGCGACCCTGACGCAGGCGCCCATGTTCCCCATCGTCCTCGGGTCCTCGAGGAGGACGATCGGCTCCGCAAGCTGACCCGCCAGCAGCGCCTCGACGTCGACCTCCGGACGGCGGGCGATCGCGACGACTCCGGTACGCGGCGCCTGCGGGACCAGTTCCGCCAGCACCTCGGGAGCGACCGGCGTCGCCCGGCGGGCGAATGTCCCCTCGAGGTCGGGCGCGAGCTCCCTCGCCAGCTCCTCGAGCTCGGCGGCGTCCGCGGCCAGAATCTCGTCGACCTCGGCCCCGAACCGGAGCGCATGCTTCAGCGCGTGGAACCCCTCGAGCACGGCCAGACCGGGATCGCGGCGCGCGGCTCGATATCTGGCGACCAGCGCTCGCTCGCCGCTCACCTGCCGCTCGCCGCCATCAACTCAGGCGACGCGCAGCCGGGCCCGCCACTCGTCGGAGTCGAACGACGCCGGCTCGGTCTCCTCCAGGAACCTTTCGAGGGCGATGATGAAGCGGCCGGGGGCCTCGAGCTGGGGAACGTGGCCGACGCCCTCGAAGATTTCGAGCCGGCTGCCGGGAATCGCCTCGTACGCGTCCTCGCCGTGGCTGACGGGGATGATCGAGTCATCGGCGCCCCAGACGATCAGGACCGGCACCGCCTCTGCCAGGTAGAGGCGGTCGGCGGCGTCGATCCGCTGGCCGCCGGTGCCGATCACGGCGCGGACGGTGGCGAGGAAGGCGGCGCGCCGGCCGGAGTCGCTGAGGGTGGCGTAGCTCCGCGCGACCTCGGCGACATCGGGGTCGGGGCGCAGGCCGAGGAGGCCGAGGCCCCTGCCGACGAGTGAGCCGACCTGGGAACCGACGCCGGCGGTGGCGCCGATGAAGAGGTCCGCCCCGGGCAGCGCGGCGGCGCGGAGCACCGGGCTTACCTCGGGGCCGAGCCCGCCACTGGAGACGAGGGCGAGCCGCTCGACCATCTCCGGGTACTGATAGGCGAACTGCATCGCGACCCCGCCGCCGAGCGAGTGGCCGACGATGGTGGCCCGGTCATGACCCAGCGCCAGCAGCAGGTCGCGCAGGCCGGCGGCAAGGGCGCCGATCGAGTAGTCGCCGCTGCCGGGCTCAGAGGCGCCGTGTCCGGGCATGTCGGAAGCGATCACGGTGTGATCGCGCGCCAGCGGCTCGATCACCTCGCGCCAGCTCTCGCAGGTCCCGGCCATGCCGTGGACGAGCAGCAGCACCGGCCCTTCGCCGGCCGCCGTGTACGCGACCTCGCGACCGTGGATCCTGACCGCCCTCATCTCCGGCGCCGACATGCCATCAGAGTACCCACAGAACCCGACCCTCGGTTAGCCTGAAGGCCATCGCCACCTTTCTCCACACCTGCTACCGGATCGGCGACATCGACCGCTCGGTGGACTTCTACCAAAAGCTTGGCTTCGAGGAGCGCAGGCGGATGCCGATCGGCGACGAGGCGATCAACATCTTCATGGGGATGCCGGGCGAGGGGGACGTCCTCGAGCTGACCTACAACCACGGCGTCGATTCCTACGAGCACGGCACCGGCTACAACCACATCGCCCTCCTCGTCGACGACCTCGAGGGCACGCTGGAGGGCCTTTCGACGAAGGGAATCGAGCCCGAAAAGCCCCCCTACCGCCCGGGAGGCCGCACCGAGGGCCACCGGATCTGCTTCGTCAGGGATCCCGACGGCTACCGAATCGAGCTGATCGGAAACTAGGTCGGGTCGCATCAGCTCTCTCACGCGAATGAGCTCACGGTAATGGAGAATTCACCCAAAAAGGTTCAACGCAAATCTCGGTGGCAGCCCCCATCCGACTCTGACCTGTCCGGCATCCCCCTCGCTCTGGGCGTGATCCTGGCCGTTCTCGCCATTATTGCGGCCTTCATTTTCATCGGCTGGATCGGAATGATCGTTCTGATCGCCGTCTTGATTGCGGCACTTGCGATCAGCTATCGGGTTTTCACCGCTTCCGAGTCCGGCGATTAGGCTCAGCGACCGACGTGGTTCCGCTCGCGGTATCGACGGGTGTGGCCGTCGCATATGTGGCGGTTCTCTGGATCGTTCTGATCGTCGCACCCCTGACCGTCACGGCCCTCAAGCGACATTGGCTTCTCTTTGCTGCCGGCTGGCTGACAGTCGGCATCGTGTGGTGGATCGCGTCGCTGCGGTTGGCGCGACCCGAATCGTGGTGGGCTCATCGGTTCTACGGGCCGGACAAACTCGCGCGCGCGCAGTCTCGATATGGCGCGACCGGGACCGACTAGCCGCTCGATCAACTTGGCGTTGCGACCCGGACGGCTACCGAATCGAGCTGATCGGCGAGTAGGCTCCTCAAAACCCGAGGAGAGGATTCGAGATGGCGGTCGGCATCAGGCTCAAGTTCGATGGAGGAACGCAGGAGGCCTACGACGCGGGGCACGCGGCGATGGAGATCGCCAACAACCCGCCCGCGGGGCTGATCGTCCATTCGGCCGGACCGATCGACGGGGGCTGGGGGGTTATCGATTTCTGGGAGTCGCGCGAGGCATTCGACACTTTCGTCCGCGATCGGCTTATGCCGGGAATTGAGGGGCTCGGCGACCGGGGATTTCCGAATCCGCCGGACGTGAAGGAGTTTCCCGTGCACAACATCCAAATCCCCTAGGGATCTGGCCAGGCGGCTGAAGCACGTCGACCCGAGCCGGCCGCGCGGCCTACTCAGCCGCGCGTACGCCGCGCTTGCCAACACCCGGCTTGGGAGGTTCCTCTCGTCGCGTCTGATGTGGAAGGTCGACCCGTGGCTGATGCGGGCGACCGGCGGTCGGCTGGGAATGGGCCTGGTCCTCCCCACCGCCCTGCTCGAGACCCGGGGCGCAAGAAGCGGGGCGTTGCGGAGCAACGCGGTCATCTACTTCCACGATGGGGAGTGGGTGACGATCGTCGCCTCGAAGATGGGCCTCGACCACAACCCGGCCTGGTTCCACAACCTCGTCGCCGATCCGGACGTCACCTTCGGCGGGGTCCCGATGCGGGCGACGGTCGTCGAGGACGAGGCCGAACGGAGGAGGCTCTGGGCGCTCGCCGACAACGTCTTTGCGCCCTATGCGGCCTACCGCCGCGAAGCGGCAAGAACCGGCCGGACGATCCCGATCGTCCAGATGACCGAGCGCGGCCTCAGTTCTTGACGTGAACGACCTTGAAGGCTTTCGTCGCCGGTGATGGGTCGACGACCCCGGCGGCGACCGCGCGGACGCTGAAGCGGTACTTCCCAGGCTTCAGGCTCAGCTTCTTCGGCGACTTGCAGCCCTTGAACTTCGGCTTCCGGGTTTTCTTGCCCTTGCCCTTCTTGATCGTCACGAGGGCGCACTCGAAAGTCGCGCCGGCGGTCGAGGAGCTGAAACGGAAGGTGACCTTGGCGCGTTTGCCTTTGGTCTTGACCGTCTTCTTCGGCCCCTTGCCGATCTTCGTCTCGGGCGCTTTCGGTTTCGTCGCGCTGATCGGCGCCGTCACCGGCGGTTCGAGGCCGCTGATCCTGACGACCTCGTATTCGTTGGGAAGTTCGTTCTTTTCGGCGGTCATCCACATCGTGTTGTTCGGGCCTGGGGCGATCTGGCGAGGGACGAATTTTTCTTTGACCCCGCCGAGATAGGTGTGCTCACCGGTCGACGTCACTCTCTCGGCCCCGGGAAGGACGGTCGGTTCGGCGCCCGAGAGCGTGACCCAGAACGCGCCATCGGATCCGAAGGCGACGCCGAACGGGTCACCGTCGCGTTCGAACTCCTGGGCAGGGTTCGGCGGGGTGATCAGGCCCACCCCCTCCGGGTTCGCCCCCGGGTCGGAGTACGCGATCTGCCCGCTCGGAGCGCCGGCGACGCCCTGCGATGCGCCGACCTGTTCATCGAGGTTGTTTTTGTGCCCGATCACGAAGTCTTTTTGGTCCCCCGTGGTCGTCATCGTCACGATCCGCGGCCCGAATTCGGCGATGACCAGGAGCTGGCCGGCGACATCGATGTCTTTCGGAGCCATCCCGGCGACCGGGAAGAACGACTCTTGGCCTTCGGGGTCGGCGGGAGAGAAGTGAACGAGCTTTTCGCTCGCCGCGACCCACATCTGACCGTCGGGGCCGGCGACGATGGGGTTGCCGCTGGTGACGTCGTTGATCGTGAACTTTTTGTCGGTTCCTTCCGGGTCCGAGGGCGAGAAGGACGCGACCTTGTTGGTGTCGGTGACCCAGATCTTGCCTTCGGGCCCGACCGCAATCCCGGCGGGGTCATCGATTTCTGCGATTTCAAATTTTTCAAAGGCGCCACTCGTCGGGTTGACCTTGGCGACGTCGAATTCGTCTTCGGTGATGTCAAGCCAGATGTTCCCGTCGGGACCGGCGACGAGTTTGCTGTTGGTGTTGAAGGTCGGAACCGGGAATTGGCCGTCGACGGCGGGGGCGGCGGAGGCCGAGCCGCATAGGGCCAGCAGCGAAGCCAGGGCCACGGCAATCGTCAGGGCGATAGTGCGAGGGGTCACCGGGGACAGTCTAGGTGAGCCTCGCGATTGAGCCAATTTTTACTGAATTTTGACTGGCGACCAACGTGTGGCGAGGACCCTCGGGGTGCACTCGACCGAGGAGGAACAATGCCGCAGATTCTCGTAGTGACCGACGTCCCCGAGAAATCCGAGAGCGCCGTCGTATACCGGGAGCGAATCGTCCTCAGTGACCTCGAGTCCGACCATTTCTCCGCGCAGCTGGTGGAGCGGGTCGGCTGGGCCGTGCTCGACGCCGATGAGATCGAAGTTGCAGAGGAGCGCCGCAGAGCTGCTACCTAGTATTGGGTGCGCCCGATCCGAGGAATCGGCGTGGCGGCGCTGGTCATCGCCGTCGTTGCCGCCGCGCCCGCGACCGCGAGCACACCCGCCCACGTCGCGGCGCTGCAGTCGGCGCTGAAGCAGCTGCACCTCTACAGCGGCCTCGTCGACGGGGTCCGGGGGCCGCTGACCCGGCACGGGATCGTCGCCTTCCAGCGCCGCCGCGGCCTCCACGTCGACGGGATCGCCGGGCCGCGGACGCGGCGGGCCCTCGGCTGGCGGGGCGGGCCTGGGCTCGGAAGCCGGGTGATGCGACGCGGGGATCGGGGCTGGGACGTTGCCGCGCTCCAGTTCCTGCTCCAGCGCGCCGGTGACGGCCCCGGTAGGGCCGACGGCATGTTCGGGCCGCTGACCCGCAGCGCGGTCGAGCGCGCCCAGGACCTGGCGGGCATCGCCGTCGACGGGCTCGCCGGCCCGCAGACGATCCGCGTCCTGGGTGGAGGCAGCACGGCCGGAAGTGAGGTTCCAAGCGGCCCGATCAGCTTCCTGCGCCCGGTTCCGGGCCCGATCGGCGATGGGTTCGGGGCGCCGCGCCGAGACCACCGCCACCAGGGCGTCGACTTCCCCGAGGCCTACGGGACCCCGATCGGCGCCGCCGGCCGCGGGACGACGATCTACGCCGCCCACAACTACGGCGGCTACGGCAACCTCGTCGTGATCCAGCACCGGCTCGGCTACACGACCTGGTATGGCCACCTCTCATCGATCACGACCTCGGTCGGGCAGCAGGTGGTCGGCGGGACCCGGATCGGATACGTAGGGTCGACCGGCGACTCGACCGGCCCCCACCTGCACTTCGAGATCCGCCACTACGACACCCCGATCAACCCGGTGCCGCTGCTGCTCTCCGCGGTCGCCTCGGGCCCGAGGCGACCGCCCGGCGGCCTCGGGCCGCAGGAGTGCGCCGGCGGCGGCCGGCATCCCGCCGGATCGCCCCCGCCCGACTCCGACTGGATCGCCCGCGAGCGGCTGTGCCCCTGAGCTGGCCGATCGGCCAGCCCGCCTGGTCCTAGAATCGGCGCGGTGAGTCGGGAGGGCACCACCGCGACGACCGCCACCGAGCGGGTGCGAGATCGACTCGCCGGGCGAAAGCTGCTGCTGACCGGGGCCTCGGGCTTCGTCGGCAAGGCGGTTCTGGCGACGCTCCTGCGCAGCGCCCCCGACATCGAGCAGATCGTCGTCCTGCTGCGGGCGCCGGGCGGCGCGACCGCGACCGATCGGCTCAAGGGCGTCCTCTCGAACGAGTGCTTCGACGACCTGCCCGCGGAGGAGATCCGCGCCAAGCTCGACTCGGGCCGGATCCGGGCGCTGCGCGGCGACCTCGAGATCGACGGCCTCGACGATAAGCCGACCGAGGCGCTGACCGGGATCGACACCGTGATCCATTGCGCCGCCACGGTCTCCTTCGAGGAGGCGCTCGACGATGCCCTCGCACTCAACGCCTTCGGCCCGGCCCGGCTGCTGCGACGGCTGCGCGACAGCGGCTCCGAGCCCGTGCTCGTCCACGTCTCGACCGCATACGTGGCGGACCGCGACTCGGGGCGGGTCCTCGAGGACGGTGTTTCGCACCACGCGCTCGAGGGCCTCGACACCGAGGAGCTCTACGCCACCGCCCGCGGCTGGCGCGAAGAGCTCGAGCGCGAGTCGATCGAGGAGCAGCGGCGGGCCGAGTTCGCGAAGGCCGCGGAGAGGGACGCCGGCAGGCGCCCCGAAATCGACGCCTCGCAGCGCGCCGAGGAGCTGCGGCGGCGCTGGGTCCGGGAGAAGCTCTCGCGCCGGAGCCGGCGCTACGCGATCGAGCTCGGCTGGCCCGACACCTACGCGCTCTCAAAGGCCCTCGGCGAGCGCCTCGTCGCCGAGCACTCCGCGCCGACCACCGTGATCCGACCGACGATCATCGAGTCCGCGCTCGAGCGCCCCAGCCCCGGCTGGCTCGAGGGGATCAAGGTCGCCGACCCGCTGATCCTCGCCTACGCCTCGCGCGGCCTCACCCACCTCCCCGGTCACGCGACGAACGTGATCGACATCGTCCCCGTCGACCTCGTCGCCAACGCCTGCGTCGTCGCCGCCGCCCATCCGCCCGAGGACGGCCTGCGGACGATCGCAATCGCCAGCAGCGCCCGCAACCCGCTCTCGATCGGGCGGCTTGCCGAGGAGATCCGGGAGTACTTCCTCTCCAGACCGCTCTCCGGCCGCAACGGGTCGCCGATCAAGATCGGCACCCTGAAGTTCGTCCACCGTAAGGTCGCGCTGCGGCGGACCATCGCCCGCGAGCGCCTGGTCGGCACGGCGGCGCGGATCGCAATGGCCTCCCCGATCCACCTCCCCCAGGAGCGGATGCTGCGCTCCGCCCGCTCCCTCTCGGAACGGGTGACGCGGATGGTGAAGATCTACGGCGCCTACACCGAACTCGACTGCGTCTTCGACGACGCCAATGCCTGCCGGCTGGGGGAACTGCTCTCGGAGGCCGACCGCGCCGAGCTCTCCTTCGACACGGCCGCGATCGACTGGGACACATACCTGCAGGAGATCCACCTGCCGCAGGTGCAGCGCCTCGCCGAAGGCGAGTGATCGCGGCGCCTGTCGTCCCAGGCAGCGCCGGCTGCCTGGCCTGGGTCAGCGAGAGCCTTCGTTCGAGATAGCCACCCTCGACGGCCCCTGAATCGAGACGTGCCGGGAGTTAGGGGCCACTATGGGTACCTAACAACCGGCACGTCCTAGGCGCGGAGGCGGTAGCCGCTCGTGAACAGGCGCAGGTTGACGACGAAGAGAGCGGCGGTTGCGCCGGCGAGCGCCAGGAGCGAGAGCGGAATGCTGACTTCCGTATAGCCGAGGAACCCGTAGCGGACGAGGTTGATCATGTAGAAGATCGGGTTGAAGTGGGTCAGGGTCTCGAACGGCTGCGGCAGCAGCGTCGCCGAGTAGAAGA
Organism: uncultured Solirubrobacterales bacterium; assembly: GCA_963805455.1. Lineage (GTDB taxonomy): Bacteria > Actinomycetota > Thermoleophilia > Solirubrobacterales > 70-9 > VRUE01. The sequence continues at coordinate 330,403 of CAWDUJ010000001.1, read as the reverse complement.
CGCCGCCGAGGAAGATCAGGGGCTGGAGGATGAAGGTCTGGGCGAAGGCGACGTCGTCGAACTGTTCGGCGCGGACCCCGATCAGGACCCCGAGCTGGGAGAAGAAGAACCCGACCAGGAACAGCCCCGGGATCAGGACGAGGATGTGGTCGACGGGGAGGTCGACGAGGATCGAGGCGACGACGAAGGTCAGGCCGGCGACGATCAGCCCACGCATGAAGCCGCCGAGCGAAAACGCCAGCAGCAGCTCCGCCGGCGACGCCGGAGAGGAGAGCTGGTCCTGGATCGCCCCCTGGAATTTCTGCTGGAGGATCGAGGAGGAGTTGTTGGAGAAGGCGTTGATCGACCAAGACATCATGATCAGGCCGGGGATGACGAAGACGATGTATTCGATGCCGTGCAGTTCCTTGATCCGCGACCCGAGCGCGGCGCCGAAGACCGAGATGTAGAGGAACGTTTCGAGCAGCGGCCCCCCGAGCGTCTGTTTCTTGATCTTCATGAAGCGGCTGACCTCGCGGCGCCAGAGGGTGTAGAACCGGATCCTCGCCGACGAGGTCACGCCTCCACCTCCTCGACCTCGATGTGGGACCGCGAGAGCTCCTTGCGGCCGACCAGCGCCAGGTAGGCGTCCTCGAGGTTGACGACGCCGAAGCTCGCGGAGAGCTCCTCGCTGGAGCCCTCGGCGACGATCTCACCGTGGTTGATGAAGGCGATTTTGTCGCAGAGCTGCTCGGCCTCCTCGATGTAGTGAGTCGTCAGCAGGATCGTCGTCCCCTCCTGGTTGATCCGCTGAACGTAGTGCCAGAGCTCGAGCCGCAGCTCGACGTCGACGCCTGCGGTCGGCTCGTCGAGGATCAGGAGCCGCGGGCGGTGCATCATCGCCCGCGCCAGGATCAGTCGTCGCTTCATCCCGCCGGAGAGGGTCCGCGTCCGTTCGTCGCGCTTCTCGGTCAGCGAGAAGGTCTCGAGCAGTTCCTTGGCCCGCTCGCGCCGCTCGCGCTTCGGCACCCCGAAGTATCCGGCGTGGTAGTCGAGCGTCTCCTCGACGGTCAGGAACCAGTCGATGTTCGGCTCCTGCGGAGCGAGGCCGACCGACAGGCGCGAGGCTTCGTAGTCGGTGATCGCGTCGTGGCCGAAGGTCCGGATCGAGCCCGACGTGACCTGGGCGAGGCCGGTCGTGCAGTGGATCAGCGTCGACTTGCCGGCCCCGTTCGGGCCGAGCAGGCCGAAGAACTCCCCGGGCTGGATCTGCAGTGAAACCGAGCGCAGAGCCTCGACCCCGGTCGGGTAGGTCTTGACCAGATTCTCGATGTCGAGGGCGGGCTCGGTCATGTCAAATATTCACGCTTCGCTCGCGGCGCGAAGAACCAGATATGGACGCTTGCTCGCGCCGCGTTCAGAGCACCCAAACCTAGAGGACAGCGCGCGCCGGCCCGCGCTCCGCGCTCAGCGCCGCTCGGCGATGGCGACGAAGCGGTCGTTGAGCACCCGCATCGTCGCCTCGTAGGGGAGCGCGAACTTGCGCTGGACCCAGTGGCCGATCCTGGTGTCGGCCGAGGTGTAGACCATGTAGCGGTCCTTCTCGATGCCGGCGATGATCCGATCGGCGACGCGCTCGGGGCTGACCGCGTGGCGCTCGAAGCGGGCGATCTCGCGCCGGATCCGCGGGTCGGACCGGTCGACGCCGACGATCTCGACCGAGTCGACGAGCGGCGTCCTCACCGCTCCCGGGCAGACCAGGCTGACCCCGATCCGGTGCCGCCGCAGGTCGAAGCGCAGGACCTCGGAGACCCCGCGCAGGCCGAACTTGCTGGCGCTGTAGGCGGCGTGCCAGGGGAGGCCGAAGAGGCCGGCGGCGGAGGAGACGTTGACGACGTGACCGCCGCGCCCCGCCTCGATCATCGGCGGCACGAAGCACTCGAGGACGCTGATCGGCCCCATCAGGTTGACGTCGACCATCATCTCCCAGTCGCTGTGCCGGAGGCGCTCGATCGAGCCCCAGGTCGAGACCCCGGCGATGTTCATCACCACGTCCATGCTGCCGTGCTCGCGGTGGACCTCCGCCGCGAGGGCGACGACCGCGTCGTGGTCGGCGATGTCGGCGACGCCCGCCGAACCGACCCGCCCGCCGCCGCGCTCGATCTCGCCGACGACATCCTCCAGCGGCTGGATGTCGGTCAGGTGGAGCACCGCTCCCCGTCGCGAGGCGGCCAGCGCCGTCGCCCGGCCGATGCCGCTGGCGGCGCCGGTGATCAGACAGCGCCGGTCGCGGAGGTCCTTCACAGGCGCTCGACGGGATGCTCGGGCTCGACGCGGAGCGTGTTCAGGGTCATCGCCAGCATCTCGTAGTGGCCGACCAGCATGCAGAGCTCGATCAGCTCGACCTCGTCGAGCTCGCCCGACAGCCTCTCCCAGAGGGCGTCCCCTATTTCGCCCTCCTGGTGAAGCTCGTCGACCGCGCTGAGCAGGACCGAACGCCGCGCCGACCAGCCCGGCGCCTCGGCGCCGTCGCGTACCCGATCGATCTCCTCGGCGCCGAGCCCGGCGCGCCTGCCGATCCGCTCGTGATGGCCCCACTCGTACTCGCAGCCGGTGTTGTGGGCGACGCGCAGGATCACCAGCTCGGTGTCCTTCCGCGGCAGCCTGCCCCCGGGCATCAGCCCACCCGCGAACCAGAGCCAGCGCCGGAACAACCCCCGATGGCGGGCGAGGGTGGTGAAGATGCGCGGCGGGCGGCCGCCCGTGGCGATGCCGAGCAACCTTGCGATCCCAGCGTTTACGAGGCCGATCTGGCGGCGCGATCCAGGCCTGATCCGGGGCGTCTTCCCTGCTCCCATCCCGGGAGACGCTAGCGCAGCGCCTAGGGTGTTTCGAATGAGCGCCCCCCTTCTCGCGGTCGACACCCCCTCGATGCTGTTTCGGGCCTTCTACGCGCTGCCGAAAACGATCGTCGGCGCCGACGGGAAGCCGGTCAACGCGCTGCTTGGCGCCGCCAACCTGATCCTGCGCGAGGTCGAAATTCACCGGCCGCGCGCGGTCGTCCTCTGCTTCGGGCCCGACGCCGCCTCCTACCGGACCGAGCTGTTCCCGGCCTACCACGCCGACCGCGACGACGTGCCGGACGAGCTGGCGCCGCAATGGGCCGACTGCGGCGCGTTCTTCGAGGCCTTCGACTGGACGGTGGCGAGGAGCGAGTCGCTCGAGGCCGACGACCTGCTCGGCACCTACGCAAGGCTCGAGACCGAGGCGGGCGGCCGGGCACTGCTGCTGACCGGCGACCGCGACATGTACCAGTGCGCGGACGAGTCGGTGACCGTCCTCTATGTCCGCACCGGGGGCAAAGGCGCCGAAGAGGTCACGCCCGAGGGCGTGCGCGAGCGCTACGGCATCGACCCGTCCCAGGTCCCCGACTTCATCGCCCTGCGCGGCGACCCCTCCGATGGCATCCCCGGCGCCAAGGGGGTCGGGGAGAAGACCGCCGCCGACCTCCTGCGCCGCCACGGTTCCCTCGAGCAGGTACTCGACAACGCGATCCGCGAGCAGCGGCCGAAGCTTCGCGGCGCCCTGATCGATGCCCGCGAGGAGCTGCTCGCCTTCAAGGACATCGCGACCCTCCGCGACGCGGGGGTCGAGCGCCCGGCCGACCGCCCGACCGATTGGCAGGGCGCCGCGGCGGCCGCTCGCGAGCGCGGGATGAACCGACTCGCCGAGCGGCTCGAGTCCTTCGAGGTGGCCTAGGCCGCCCGCAGCGCCGTCCGGCTCGGGGCGAGCGCCTCGACCGCTCCTCGGGCCGCCTCGACCCCGCTTCCCCAGGCGACCTCGGAGAGCAGGCCCGGCGAGGCCATCATGTCGCCGGCGACGAAGACGCCGCCGCCGCGGTCGATCGCGGGCCGGTCCTTCCAGGTCGTTCCGGGGAAGTCGAGGGCGCCGCTGCGCTGGTCCATGACCGTGCGCCGCCGCCAGGTCTCGCGCCGGCGCCACTCCGGCAGCGAGAGGTCGATCAGCTTCTCGAGGCGCAGGCAGGCTTGGTCGGCGGTCTCGCCGGGCCGGATCGGCATCTGCGCCTGGATCAGCTCCTCGCCGTCAGGGGCTAGGGTCGGGTCGGCTGCCGTGTAGCGCTCGAGCCAACCCGCCTCGTCGAGGTCGGAGACGACGAAGGGATCGCCGCGGCGGTGCTCGACGCCGAGGTCGAGGCAGACCGTCTTGCCGCTGGGCCATTGCAGCGAGTCGTCGGCGAGCAGCTCTCGCGCCTGGTGGATCTCGGTGGCGACGATCACCGGCGACTCGGGGAGAGAGGTGACGCAACGGTCGGTCTCGATCCGGACGCCGAGCCGGCCGGCGCGGGCGGCGAGCGTCTCGACCAGGTTGCTCCAGCCGCCGATCACATAGCGCGCCGGTGGCGGCGCGTTGAGCAGGGCCCTGACGGTGCGGCCCCAGATGAACTCGGCAGAGAGCTCTCCGGGGTCGTGGTGGAAGGTGTAGACCCCGGCCGCAGCGGAGAGGATCTGCGCCGTACGGGCATCGGTGTGGTCGGTCGCCCAGCCGCGGAAGTCGCGGTCCGCCGGTGCCTGGCGGCCGCGAAGCCGCAGGACCGCGGGTGCGGTCGCCAGCGGCGGAGTCCGCCGCAGCTCGCCCTCCCATCGGAACCGGATCGTCGAGAGCGGCACCCCTCGGTCCCTGGGCATCAGGTCGCGATCCCGGAGCCATCGGCAGAACGCCCCGTCCTTGTAGAGGACGTGCGGGCCGAGGTTCGCCCTGTAGGGCCCATCGCTGCTCCGGGCGCGCCCGCCGAGGTCGTCATGCCCCTCGAAGATCGTGGCCTCGACCTCGGCCTCGGCGCAGGTGATGCCCGCGACCAGTCCCGCGATTCCACCACCGACAATCGATATCCCGCTCATCGCCGACCTCCTTCAGGGTGCCTGGAGGGTGAAATCTAGGGGCTGACTGGTCCGATATACAGTTCCAGTAATGGCATTGTCGGACGGGCCAGTTGGCGGGGGCCCCGAACTCCTCCTCAGCCTCGACCGCGACGAGGCGGTTGCCCTTCACGAGCAGATCGAGCGCTCATTGCGCGACGACATCCGCGCCGGCCGCCTCGCCGCCGGCGCCAGGCTGCCGTCGAGCCGGGCGCTCGCCGGCGAGCTCGGCGTCTCGCGAGGGGTCGTCACCGAGGCCTACGGCCAGCTCGCCGCCGAGGGCTACCTCCACACCCGCCAGGGCGCTCCGGTGCGGGTCGCCAGCGCCGTCCGCGCCTCGGCCCCGCGGGCGCCGGCGCGCTCGCTGCTGCCGAGCTTCGCCTACCACTTCCACCCCGGCCTACCCGACCTCGCCGGGTTCCCTCGCGATCGCTGGCTGCGCTCGCTGCGGGCCGCCTGGCGCCAGGCCCCGATCGGGGCGATCGGGTACGCCGACCCCCGCGGCGTCCCGGAACTGCGCGAGGCCCTGGCGGAGTACCTCGGGCGGGTCCGGGGCGCCGCCACCGACCCCGAGCACACGATGATCTGCACCGGGTTCACCCAGGGCCTCTCGCTGCTCTGCCGCTGGCTCGCCGCGCAGGAAGTCGAGCGGGTCGCGCTCGAGGACCCGGGTTGGCACCCGCACCGGCTGATCGTCGAACAGGCCGGCCTCGAGGTCGTCCCGGTCCCGGTCGACGAGGAGGGCCTGCGGGTCGACCTGCTGGCGGCGAGCGGGGCGACCGCCGTGATCGTCACCCCCGCGCACCAGTTCCCGACCGGGTGCGTGATGAGCAGTGAGCGGCGGGCGGCGCTGATCGAGTGGGCCGAGACAGGCGACGGCCTGATCGTCGAGGACGACTTCGACGCCGAGTTCCGCTACGACCGCGGCGGCGTCGGCGCCCTCCAGGGGCTGGCGCCGGAGCGGGTCGTCCTGATCGGGTCGGCGAGCAAGCGGCTGGCGCCGGCGATGCGCATCGGCTGGATGCTGTCGCCGTCCTGGCTCGCCTGGACGCTGATCTCGGCGAAGACTGTCGAGGACTCGGGCTCGGAGGCGGTCGGACAGCTGGCGCTTCAGGACTTCGTCGCCCGCGGCGAGCTCGACCGCCACCTGCGGCGGATGCGCCTGCGCTACGAGAGCCGCCGGGGGACGCTGCTCGAGGCGCTGGCGCGCTGGGCGCCGCAGTGCGTGCCGGGCGATGGCGCCGCCGGGCTCTACGAGCTGGTCGAGCTGCCCGGGGAGGTCGACGAGGCATCGCTGATCGCCGCCGCCGCCGAGCTCGGAGTCGGCCTCGAGGGGGTCTCGCTGCACCGGTTCACTGCCGACGGCCCTCCCGCCCTCGTCCTCGGTTTCGGCAACCTGCCCGAACCCGCGATCGAGCACGGCGTCCGGCTGCTCGGCGAGGCGCTAGACGCCCAGACCGCGAAGCACTGACCTGGCGGCGTTGTAGCCGCACATCCCGTGAGCGCCGGCGCCGGGCGGGGTCGCCGCCGAGCAGATGTAGAGGCCGTCGCCACCGGCCGAATAGGGGTCGAGCGCGAGCCGCGGCCTGATCAACGCCTGGAGCCCGTTCGTCGCGCCGGTGATGATGTCGCCGCCGACGTAATTGGCGTTGTAGGCCTCGAGGTCGGCCGGGGAACGGACATGGCGGCCGACGATCCGCTCGCGGAGGCCCGGGGCGAAGCGTTCGATCTGGTCGATGACCGCCTCGGTCGCGTCGCCGGGGTAGCCGCTGGGGACGTGGCAGTAGGACCAGACCGGGTGGACGTCGCCCTTGGAGCGGCCCGGGTCGGCCAGGTACTGCTGGCCGACGAGGACGAACGGGCGCTCCGGCATCCGCCCGCGGTTGACGTCCCGCTCGGCGGCGACGATCTCCTCGAAGCCGCCGGCGGCGTGGACCGACCCTGCCCGGCGCGCGCCCTCGGCCGTCCACGGCACCCCACCCTGCACCGCAAGGTCGACCTTGAAGGCGCCGGGCCCGTGGCGGTACCGGCGAAGGCCGCGCCCGGCGCGGGCCGAGATCCGGTCGCCGGCGATCTCGGCGACCGCGCCCGGGGCGAGGTCGAAGATGACCGCGTCGGCCGAGGGAAGCTCGGCGAGCGAGCGCACCGGACGGCCGGTCTCGATCGTGCCCCCGCTCTCGCGAACGAAGGCTGCGAGGGCGTCGGCGATCGCCTGCGACCCGCCGCGCGCGACCGGCCAGCCATGACGGTGGCAGGCGGAGATCAGCGCCAGCCCGACCGCCGAGCTGAAGGGCCCGGTCAGGGGGCTGAAGGCGTGGGCCGCGACGCCGCCGAACAGCGCCCGCGCCTGAGGGTCGCCGAGCAGGCGCGCCGTCGCGGTCGCCGGCAGGGCCGCCCGGAGCCCGAATCGCGCCAGCCGGATCGGATGCCGCGGCACCCGCGGGAGCGGCTGCAGGATGTCCTCGCCGAGCGCGTCGAATCCGGAGGCGGAGGACCCGAAGACGCGCTTCCAGGCCCGGCCCGATTCCCCCAGGCCCGAGGCTGTGTCCTCGATCGAGCGCATCATCAGCGCCGCGCTGCCGTCGTCCAGAGGGTGGGCGAGCTCAACCTCGGGCCAGGCCCACTCGAGGCCGTGGCGCTCGAGCCCGAGCGGGAGCAGCGCCGGCGAGGCGACGACCAGGGGATGGGTCGCCGAGCAGTCGTCGTGGATCAGGCCGGGCAGTGTCAGCTCGCTGCTGCGGGCACCGCCTCCAACCCTCTCTCTGGCCTCGATCACGGTCACCACGACCCCCGCCTGCGCCAGGGTCGCGGCGCAGGCGAGGCCATTCGGCCCGGCGCCGACGATTACCGCATCACTCATGAACCGGAAACGGGCGCCCGTCGAGCCAGGGCTGCTGCACGATCATGTCGGCGACGCGGACGTGGCCCTCCTCGATCAGCCCGGTGGCCGCGTCGAAGATCCGGTAGTGCTGGCGCCCGTCTCCCGCCGGCTGCGACTCGAGGGTGACGACCCGCAGCTGCCCATCGGCGAACCCGCACCGTTTCTGGACCGCCGCCAGCAGCCGCTGGTCGTGGAAGTGGCCGTCGCCGAAGTTGTAGCCGAGGACGACGCCGGCGATCAGCTCGCCCTCGCGGACGTCGTATTCCTCGATGTCGTCGACCGCGCGGGCGCTGAGACCGTTGAGGGCGCGGCCGTGGGAATGCATCGAGCGGAACGCCAGGCCCTTGTAGAGAAGGACGTCGATCAGGTCGCTCTCGTAGAACTTCTCCAGCTGCCTCCTGACCGTCGGCGCCGCCTTGACGATCCCGAGGTCGAGACGATCCTCGGCCCCTTCGCGGAACAGCCACTGGCTCGTCGCCCAGTTGCCGGCGTAGTAGCGCATCGAGGGCAGGAAGGAGACGAGGTCGGGACGGAGGTTGCCGAGAATCGGGAACCCGACGCAGGTGACCGCGAGGATCGCGATCAGCAGCGGGTCGTCGAGGGTCGAGAACGATGTGGCGCCGTAGTGCCCGAACAGGAACAGCAGGCCGAAGATCATGAAGATGTTCCACTCCAGGGGCACCGCGAGCGGGAAGGTCGAGAGGATGTGGAGGTGGAAGATGATCATCCCGGCGACCGCGATCGTCCCGATCGTCCCGCCCGCCGAGACGAGCAGGATCAGCGGCAGGGTGAACTCGATCACGGTCCCGAGGTGGGCGGCGAGGGCGCCGGTCGATGAGGGCAGCAGGTCCTCGGGGTGGTCGCGGTAGAGGCGCCGCTTCGCCGCCTTCCACCGGTTCCAGGGCGTGTTGCTGATCATCACCGTGACGACGAACGGGAAGTGGTGGTTGAGCTTCGACGACGCCGCCCCCCACCAGATGCAGATGAAGATCAGCTGGCAGGCGACGATCATGTTGCCCAAGGGGAAGAGGAAGACGATCATCAGGTTGCCGTAGATCTCGGCCCGGGCGGCGAGGAACGGGACCTTGTCGCGGAGGCCGAGGGCGACGAGGAATGCCAGCGCGACGCCGACCGCGACTGGGTCGAGGTGGCCGCCGGGATAGCCGATAACGGGGAAGAAATCGATCTTGTTCAACAGGTTCCCTTCCTGAACGGGTGTCACCACCCCTCCGGTCTCACCGGCGATCAGCAGGAAGAGCAGCGAGCCCAGCAGCCCCGCGTAGAGCGCGACGTCGAACGGGGTGCGCCGATTGCCGCGGGTCAGCGGCACCCGGTCGGGCCAGGGCGGAAGCCGGACCGTGCCCGGCCGCAGCCAGTAGAGGACGCCGCCGATCATCGGCGAGAAGCGCAGTGTCAAAGGCAGCGAGCCGGCGCCGAGGCCGAGCACCTCCCAGAGCATCGTCCAGACGACGGCCTTCTCGAAGACGATCGGTTCGGTCCACCAGGAGCTGAGGTCACCCAGACCGCCGAGCCCCGGCGTCGTCGCCGAGATCAGCAGCAGGCCGCCGCCGGCGTAGAGGATCAGCTTGAAGACGTAGAGGAGATAGACGAAGACCGGGGTCCCGAACCCGTTCTCGGCCCAGTCCTGGGCGAGGGGCTTGATCCGTTCGAGGTGCGAGAGCTTCCGCCACTCCTCGATCTCGAAGGGCGGCTCTGTCGGCTGGAAAAAGCCCATGGCCGTCCAAACCTATCCGCGGCCGGGGGCGATCGCGAGGACTAGCCGGCGAGTGCCTCGGCCGGCTCCTCCCGCCGGGCGGCGGAGGAGAAGCGGAGCGCGCCGTCCTCGATCGCGCCACGCCGGATCATGCGGGCGTCGAGGAAGTAGTTCTGATGCAGCTTCCATGGTTCCCTCGACCCCTGCTTCGGGAGCCGGTCGATCGAGCGCTGGACGTAGCCGGAGCTGAAGTCGATGATCGGCTCGGGGCGGATCGCGGGGTCGTTGAGCTCGGGGACACATTCGGTGAGGCCGTTCTCGGCCATGTGGTTGAGAACCCGGCAGACGAATTCACCGGTGAGTTCGACCTTCAGCGTCCAGGAGGCGTTGGTGTAGCCGACGGCGAAGGCGAGGTTCGGGACCCCGCTGATCATCATCCCCTTGTAGGTGAGCACCTTTCCGATGTCGACCTGCTCGCCGCCGACCACGACCTCCATACCGCCGAGGAACTCGAGGTTGAACCCGGTCGCGGTGACGATCACGTCCGCCTCGAGCTCGGCGCCCGACTCGAGCCGCAGGCCGGACTCGGTGAAGGTCTCGATCCGGTCGGTGACGATCTCGGCGCGGCCCTCGCCGATCGCCTTGTAGAGGTCGCCGTCACGCAGCGCGCAGGGGCGCTGCTCCCAGGGGTTGTAGCTGGGACCGAGGTGGGTGTCGAAATCGAAGTCGGCCGGGAGCGAGCGCTCGGCCGCCTTGCGGATGATCCTCTTCGCGACCTTTGGGTAGTGCTTGCAGACCCAGAAGCTGACCGAGCCGCCGAGGATGTCCTTCCACCGCATCACCGCGTAGGCCGCCTTCGGTGGCAGGAACCGCCGCAGTGCCCTGGCAAGCGGATCGACCCCGGGGAGAGGGAAGAGGTAGCTCGGTGAGCGTTGGAGCATCGTCACCCGCTCGGCCTTCTCCGCCAGGGCAGGGACGAGCGAGACCGCGGTGGCGCCGCTGCCGATCACCACGACCCGCTTGCCGGCGTACTCGAGGCCTTCGGGCCAGCGATGCGGGTGGGCGATCCGGCCCCTGAATCGCTCGGTCCCCTCGAACTCCGGCAGGTAGCCCTCGTCGTAGGCGAAGTAGCCCGAGCAGACCCAAACGAAGCCGCAGGTCATGTTCACGGTCTCGCCGGTGTCGGTGCGTTGCACCTCGACGTTCCAGCGGGAATCGGCCGAGGACCACTCGATCCTCGAGACGCGCTGATTGAAGCGGATCCTGCGATCGACTCCGCTCTCCTCGGCCGCCTCGCGGACGTAGTCGAGGATCGAGTCGCCGTCGGCGAGAGACCTCGCCCCCCTCCAGGGCTTGAACCCGAAGCCGAGTGTGTGGATGTCGGAATCGCTGCGAACGCCGGGATAGCGGTAGAGGTCCCAGGTGCCGCCCGAGACGCTCCGCGACTCGAGGATCGCGTAGCTGCGACCCGGGCACTTCCTCTGCAGGTGCCGGGCGGCGCTGATCCCGGAGATCCCGGCGCCGACGATCAGGACGTCCAGGTGCTCGGGCTGAGTTGTCGCGGCACTCTCCACGGTCGGGGATTCTGCCAGCAGCGCCGCGCCGCGCTGCGTAAGCTCGTCACATGGGAAGGATCGTCGTGACCGAGTTCATCTCGCTGGATGGCGTGATCGAGGACCCCGGCGGCGCCGAGGACTACGTCCACGGGGGCTGGAGCTTCGAGATCCCCAGAGGCGAGGAGGGCGACAAGTTCAAGCTCGACGAGGTGTTCGAGTCCGACGCCCTCCTCCTCGGCCGCACCACGTACGAAGGCTTCGCCGAGGCCTGGCCGTCGCGGGAGGGCGAGTTCGCGGACAAATTCAACGAGATGCCCAAGTACGTCGTCTCGAGCACGATGACCGAGGCCGAGTGGAACAACTCGACGGTGATCCCCGGCGATGACCTCCGCGCCGCGGTCGGACAGATCAGGTCGAGCCACGACGGCGACGTCGTCGTCCACGGAAGCGCCCAGCTCGTGCAGGGCCTCCTCGATGAGGACCTCGTCGACGAGCTGCGGCTGATGGTCTTCCCCGTCGTCCTCGGCGCCGGCAAGCGCCTCTTCGGCGAGTCGGGGAAGAAGCCGCTGCGGCTGACCGACTCGCGGACCGTCGGCGAGGGCGTCGAGATCCTCGTCTTCGAGCCGGCGGGCTAGCCCGCGCTCAACCCGCGATCGGGCTGCAGCTGCGGAGCACTTTGCCCTTCATCTCGGTCCCGTCGGCGAACTTCAGGTCACCCCTGGTGAAGAACCGCCCGGTCGGGCAGGTCGCCAGCAGCAGGTGCTCCTTCTTGCCTTTGTAGGTCCAGTCTTTCTTGATTTCCAGCTTCGCGAAGGTCAGCGAGCCCTGGCCGGCGACGATCGTCGGGATCGCGATTTCGGTTTTCGTCCCGTAGATCCCGCTCGCCTTGCTGATGACCGCCGTGGTGACGAAGGTGGTCGGCGCCGGGACCCGGGCGTAGACGTGGAAGATCAGGACCTGGTGCCCCCCCTTGGGGCGGCCGTTGAAGACGAGCATCTTGCCCTTGGCGAAGAACGGCGGCTGTTCGGGGAAGGCGATCTCGGCCCCCGCTTCGCCGGTCCCGACCAGGGCCTTTCCGCAGATGCTTTCCGCCTGCCCCGTCAGGGTGTTCTGGAGGCGGGAGACGCTGCAGGTCGGCAGCCCCTTGGTGTTGATGCCGGCGTGTTTGTCGAATTCGAGCGAGAGCGTTTTCGCCGCGGGGGGATGGGTGCCGTCGGCGGTTTTCAACGTCGTTTCCGCCTGCAGGGAGATCGGCGCCGGTGTCCTCTTCGGCAGCTTCTGGGGACGGAAACCGCCGTCGACGAAGACGACGAGGTTGCCCGCCTTGACGGTCTGCCCCTGGCCGAGCGCGGTCGCGGCAAGCGCCACCGCAACCAGGGCGGCGAGCCCGACGAACCCGAGAACGCGTGCCCACTTGGTCAACCCGGAACCTCCCCGTCCCGACGAAAGAACATTCTCAACTATAGGCCCGGGAGGACTGGAAAAGAAGAAGTTCTGCTACCGGAGCGAGAGCACGTGGGCGTGCCTGGGGTCAACCCGACCTTCGAGGACGTCGAGAAAAGCGCTCTGGACGGCCTCGAACCCGGTGCCCGGGATCGTCTCCAGCCACTCCCCCGTCCACTCGCAGAAGGGATGCCATGCCGCCGCGACCCTCTCCTCGAGGACCTCGCGGCCCCAGTCCTCCGTCCGCTTTGTGACGCGATCGGGGGCGAAGAAGAAGGCCGGCGTCGGGCCCGGGAGCTCGCCGGCGTCGGCGCCGAGCTCCTCCCAATGGGTCGCGCCGACGGCGATGCTCGCGACCAGCCCGTCGCCGAAGTGGGAGTGGACCGCCGCCCGCAGGTCGCCGTCGCCGGAGACGTCGACGTAGGTCGCCGGGCCGGCCCCGAGCGACTCGATCGTCTCGTAGGCCGCCACTCGGTCGTAGATGCCGCGTTCGGCGACGAAATCCGCGCTGCGGGCCGAGGTGAGCCCGACGAGATCGACGCCGTCGCGCCGGCTCAGCAGGAACGCCGCCGCGAGCGAGGTCTTGCTCGAGGCGCTCGAGATCACGATCGGGCCGCGGTCGATGAGCCCGTCGTCTGCGAGCAGGTCGTCGAGCAGGAACGAGGTGAAGAAGAGGGGACGGAGCAGCATCTGCACCACCTCGGTCTCCGCCCGGTAGAAGGGATCCGATCCGGTCGCCAGGTAGCGGTGGTAGGCGGAGGGCAGCTGTTTCCGATGAGCGGAGCCGTCGACGAAGCTGCCGCCATCGGCGGCCACCGGCTCGACGATCAGGCTCGAGGAGGGCGGAAGGTATCCGTAGACCCGGGTCCCGATCTCGGCCCCGTCGGCCTCGCTTGCCTCGACCTCGGCGAAGCCCCACATCGGCACCCGGCCCCATCCGTCCTCGGCAGGGAAGAAGTCCCAGTAGTTCATGCCGTCGCCGAAGACGGCGTAGGTGACGTTGTTGGCGGTGAGGCCGAAGGTGTCGACCCGCAGCAGGGCCTGGCCGGCCACCAGCGATGGGGTGTCCGACTCGGCGATGCGGGTCTGGCGAAAGTCGTCGCGCTTGACCAGGAAGTCGATCATCGACCCGGTGATGCTCGCAGACTCAGTGGCCCCCGGCTAGGCTGGCGCCGCGTGAACGTCCTGATCGCGACCGACATGGAGGGAATCGCGGGGATCGAGGATTACCGCGATTGCCTGCCGTCGCACCCCGGCGCCTACGCGCGGGGGCGGAGACTGATGACCGACGAGGTGCTGGCGGTGGTGACAGCTCTGCGCGATGGCGGCGCAGAGCGGATCACCGTCGGCGACTGGCACATGGTCGGCACCAATATCGAGCGCGAGCGGATGCCGGCCGGGGTCGAGGTTCGGCCGATCGCGGACCTGGCGCTGACCGAGGCCGACCCCTCGATGAGCAAGGCGGCCGGCGGCGGCAAGCTCGACGCGGTCGTCCTGATCGGGCACCACGCGAGCACTCCGACCAAGCTCGGGTTCTGCTCGCACACCTTCATCTGGGAAATGGAGGTCCTGCTCGACGGGGAGTCGCTCTGCGAGGCCCAGGCGTTCGCGCAGGGCCTCGCCGCCGAGGGGATCCCGGCGCTGGCGGTCAGCGGCGACAGCCGGATGCTCGAGACCTTCGGCGAGGGCGAGCTCGGAAGCGCCGCCCTGGTCACGGCCAAGGAGGGCAAGGGTCGCGACGCGGCCCGCTCGCGGGACCCGGGCACGGTCCGAGCCGAGCTCTCCGCCGCGGTCGGCGCCGCGCTCGCCGCCCCGCTGGTGCCGCCCCCGCCCCGCTCCTATCCGGCCGAGCTGCGGATCACCGTCGCCGGCGAGGAGCTCGCGAGCACCACCGTCTCCGAGCCGGCGGAGCTGCTGGGGACGATCGCGAACGTCTTCCGCTCGAGCCAGGTCTCACGCGAGTACCGCCAGCTGGCGAAGCTGCTGCCCGCGGCCCAGGGGTCCCGGGCCCGAGGGCTGCAGCGCCGCCTCGGCAGCCTGCTGGCGACGCCGGTGATGCTCGCCAAGGAGCGCCGCTGGCTCGCCGCGGCACCCTGAGTCTCAGATCCCAGGGGTGAGTAGGGTCGGACGATCACGTACTCCGTCCTCCCAGCCGCCGATGCCTTCTGGCGCCCCTCGAACCAGATGGGCGTCCTCAACACCGACCTCGGCCGCCAGCTCGGGGCCGAGACGCTCGGCGCCCGCCTCTGGCGCTTGGCGCCGGGCCAGGCCTCGACCCTCCACCGCCACCGCGTGACGGTCGAGCTCTACGTCGTCCTCGAGGGGACCGGCCGGATGCACGTCGACGACGACGTCCTCACCCTCGAGCCGCTGAGTGCCGTCCTGGTCGAGCCCGAGACGGTCCGCCAGCCGTTCAACGACACCGACGCCGGCCAGCTCTGGCTGATCTTCGGCACCCCCAACGAGGAGGCGAGCACGTTGGAGATGAGCGAGGACCAGATCCGCGAGCAGTACCCGCGGGGCCTCAAAGCCCTGCCGCCCGAGCTCGGCGGCGGCCAGGCTGCTTAGCGGTCCGGAGCGAGCTCGACCAGCCGCGCGAAGGCCGTCGCCCGATAGTCGAAGATCCGCTCGAGGTCGCGGCGGACGAAGAGCGCGTGCGCGAGCGACCCCAGCGGCCCGTAGGGGATCGCGTAACGGACCCGGTCGTGGATGACGGTGCCGCCGTCCCCGTCCGGCTCGAAGTCGTGCGTGTGCTCCCAGAGGGAGTAGGGGCCGCTCAGCTGGGTGTCGACGAAACGCCTCGGCGGTTCCCAGCTCTCGATCCTCGTCGTCCACCGGATCGGCACCCGGTGCAGACGCAGGCGGTAGTGGAGAAGGGCGCCCGGCTCCATCGTCACCGGGCCGTCGTTCGTGACCTGGAAGTGGAGCCAGGGCGGGGTCATCGGCTCGAGGTTGAGCGTGTCGCCGTAGAAGCCGAAGGCCCGCTCGACCGGGACCCCGACCGATTGGCTGCGCTCGAGGAGGTGGGTGCGCATCGGCGATTGAGAGTAATCATTCCTGCATCGCCTCGAAAACGCTGATCGCAGGAGCAACCGGATTCGTCGGTGGCAGGCTGGCCGCCGCGCTGGCCGATGCCGGCGCGCCGCCGCGCTGTCTCGTCCGCGACCCAGGGCGCGCGAAACACCTCGAGCGGGCCGGGTCGGAGCTCCGCGTCGCCGACGTCACCGATGCCGAGAGCCTCGCCGGTTCGGGAGAGGAAATCGACGTCGCCTACTACCTCGTCCACGCGATGGCGGGCGGCGGCGACTTCGCCGAGCGCGAGCGCCTGGGGGCCCGCAACTTCGCCCAGCGGATGAAGGAAGAGGGGGTGGGCCGGATCGTCTATCTCGGTGGCCTCGGCGAGGAGAGCCGGTCGGCGCACCTTCGCAGCCGCCACGAGACGGCGAGGGTCCTCGAAGCCCACGGCCCGCCCCTGACCTACTTCAGGGCGGCGATGGTGGTTGGCGCCGGCAGCGAGTCCTACCGGACCCTGCGCTACCTGGTCAGCCGGCTGCCGGTGATGGTCGCCCCGAGCTGGCTTCGCACCGACACCCAGCCGATCGGGATCGACGCCGTGGTCGAGTACCTGCGCCGCGCCCCCGAGGTGCCCGAGTCCGAGGGCCGCGAGGTCCAGATCGGCGGGCCGGACGTCCTCACCTATGCCGACATGCTCGACCGGATGGCGATCGCGATGGGGATGAAGCCGCGGCGCAAGCTGGCGGTGCCGCTGCTGACCCCGTCGCTCTCCTCGCTCTGGCTGGGCCTGGTGACTCCGGTCGACACCAACGTCGCGAGACCGCTGATCGAGGGGCTGCGAACGGCGACGGTCGTCACCGACCCGAGCGGGGCCGAGCCGTTCGGGATCGAGCCGGAGAGCTTCGACGAGGCCCTGCGCCTGGCGCTGGAGGAGGAAGAGGGAACGGCCTAGCGGTCGAGGTTAGGTGCGCTATGCGGCCCTAACCTCGACCGCTCACGCGGGACAGAGGCGCCCCGTGCTTGCCTTGCAGAGCTTCTCCTCCATGTCGACGGCCATCCGGGCGGAGATTTCGGTATTGCCGTTTGGTCCACGACCGAGCGAGAGCGCCGCGTTGTCGGTGAACACGAATCCTGCACCGCCGTATGCGAAGTACTTCCCGGCCCTGGGAACCGGGACGGCCACCCCCTGCCGCCCCAGACCGACAGCGAAGTCGAACTCGGTTCGGCGGGGGCCGGCCGCCTCTGCCCGCGACGACCCCGGTCACGCCCTTGGGTTCCGGGACCTGGACCGTAGCGCCTAGCGCCCTCGCCGCCCGAAGCTGTGCCCGGCCGGGGCAACCGCGCGGATCTCGGCGACGGCGCGTTCGCGGGCGGCGCGGGTCGGGTCGGGCGCGGCCGGTGCGCCCCCGGGGGGCGGGTCGCGGCGCTCGAGGGCGCCGAGCTCGGCGACGATCACGTTGGTCGCCCCTTCGCGGCGCTCGAGGCGGCCGCGGGCGCGCAGCAGCGGCGCCGCCCGGACCAGCGGGCGGCTGCGGTCGTAGACCTTCGGCGGGACGATCAGGTTGATCGTCCCGCGCTCGTCTTCGAGCAGCATGAAGGTGATCCCCTTCGCCGTCTCGGGCCGCTGGCGGGCGACGACCATGCCGGCGACCTCGACCGTCGAGCCGTCCTCGACCCGCGCCAGCTCGGAGCTGCGGAGGACCCCCTCGCCGAGCCCGTCGCGGAGCAGCGAGAGCGGGTGCTCGCCGAGGTTGATCCCGGTCGAGCGATAGTTCTCGACCGTCGTCTCCCAGCGGTCGAGGCCCTCGAGCCCGGGCGCCGGCGGCGGCTCGAGCGGGAGCGGCAGCTGACGTCCCTCACCCGCTGGCTGCGAGGCCCCGACGACCCCCAGCTGCCAGTAGCCCTCGCGCCGCGGCAGGCCGTCGAGGGCGCCGGCCCAGGCCAGCCGCTCGAGCCCGTCGCGGCCGGCGCCGGAGCGGGTCGCGAGGTCGGCGATCCCGGTGTAGGGGCCGCCGCGCTCGCGCTCGGCGACCAGCGCCTCCATCTCCTCCTCGCGAACCCCCTTCACGTAGCCGAGCCCGACCCGGACGATCAGGCCGCC
The DNA here is from genome assembly GCA_963805455.1 of uncultured Solirubrobacterales bacterium. Taxonomy (GTDB): domain Bacteria; phylum Actinomycetota; class Thermoleophilia; order Solirubrobacterales; family 70-9; genus VRUE01. The sequence continues at coordinate 312,777 of CAWDUJ010000001.1, read as the reverse complement.
GCGCTCGCGCTCGACCCGGCAGAGGACTTCGCTGCGGCCGGCGTCGGGGGGCGCGACCCGGACCCCGCGCCGCTGCGCCTCGTGGACGAGCGAGTCGGGTGGATAGAAGCCCATCGGCTGCTCGTTCAGCAGCGCGCAGAGGAACTCGGGGCCGTAGTGGACCCGCAGCCAGGCCGACTGGTAGGCGAGCAGACCGAACGCCGCCGAGTGCGCCTTCGGAAACCCGAACCCGGAGAAGCCCTGGATCTGGAGCCAGACCCGCTCGGCGACCTCGGCCGGAACGCCGCGGGCCCCGGCTCCGGCGACGAAGCGCTCGTGGTGCGTACGGATCGCCTCCTCGGAGCGCTTGCGGCTCATCGCCCGGCGCAGCCCCTCGGCCTCCGAGGAGGAGAAGCCCGCCAGCTCCATCGCCACCTCGATCACCTGCTCCTGGAAGACGATCGTCCCCAGCGTCTCCCTCAGGACCGGCTCCAGCAGCGGATGTTCGTAGGGGACCTCGAAGGAGGGGTCCTCGCGCAGCCGCTTGCGCCGCTCTATGTAGGGGTGGATGGCGCCGCCCTGGATCGGGCCCGGGCGGACGAGGGCGACCTGGACGGTGAGATCGTCGAGGTCGGCGGGCAGGGTGCGGGGGAGCATCTGCATCTGCGCCCGGCTCTCGATCTGGAAGACGCCGGTCGTCTCCGCCGCCCGGATCGAGTCGAAGGTCTCGGCGTCGTCGTGTGGGATCCGCGAGAGGTCGACCCGCTTGCCCCGCACCCGCTCGATCTCGACGACGCAGCGCTCGACCGCGGAGAGCATCCCGAGCCCGAGGAGGTCGATCTTGAGGAAGCCGGCGTCGGCGCAGGAGTCCTTGTCCCACTGGACGGTCTGTCGGCCCTCCATCGCCGCCGGCACCACCGGGCAGACATCGATCAGCGGCCGGGTCGAGATCACCATCCCACCGGGGTGCTGGGAGGGGTGGCGGGGCAGGCCCATCGCCTCGGCGCAGAGCATCGCCAGCGCCCGCCATCGCGAGGAAGCGGCACGCTCGGCGCCGACCGCGGCCCGGATGTGGCCCTCGACCTCGCCGGCCTCGCCGTGAAAGCCGACCATCCGCGCCACCCGCTCGATCTCCCCCGGCGGCAGCCCGAGGGCCTTGCCGAGGTCGCGCACCGCGCCCCGCGGACGGTAGGTGGGGAAGGCGGCGACCAGCGCCGAGCGGTCGGCCCCGTAGCGGCGGTGGACCTCGGGGATCAGGACCTCGCGGATATCGCGGGGGAAGTCGAGGTCGATGTCGGGCATCGAGGAGACCTCCTCGTTGAGGAAGCGGGCGACGAAGAGGTCGGCCTTTACCGGGTCGACGTGGGAGAGCCCGGTCAGGAAGCAGACGATCGAGCTGACGCTCGAGCCCCTCCCCCGCCCCGGCGGCAGCACCGCCCGGGCCGAGCCCGGGCCCCGCACCCGCACCGCCACCTCGCGCGCCAGCTCGAGCAGGTCGCGGTGCAGGAGGAAGAACCCGGAGAGGCCGAGGTGTCGGATCACCCTCAGCTCCTCCTCCAGCCGGCTCTCGGCCTCGCGCCGATCGGAGGAGCCCGCATAACGATCGTCGAGCCGGGCCCGGCAGACCTCGGCCAGGTCGCGGTCGGCGCCGTCGTCCTCGGCGCCCGGGTAGCGGTAGCCGAGCTCGGCGGTGAGGTTGAAGCGCAGCCGCTCGGAGAGCCGCACCGTCTCCGCCACCGCCTCGGGGTGCTCGGCGAAGCGGCGCGCCATCCCCTGCGGCGAGGCGAGAGCGGAGCTCGAGTTTCCGCGCCGCAGCGGCTCGGTCTCCTCCAGCCCGGCGCCGCTGCGGACGGCGACGAACGCGTCCTGGAGGCGAGCGCGGGAGCGGTGGTGGCAGTGGACGTTGCCGCTGGCGACGCAGGGCACCCCCAACCGCTCCGCCAGCCCCGCCAGCCAGCGGTTGCGGGCACGGTCGTGGCGCTCGTAGGGCCGCTGCAGCTCGACCCGCAGGCGCTCGGCCCCGAAGGCCTCGAGCAGCTCGGCGCCGAGCGCCCCCGCCCGCGGCCGCTCGCCGCGCTCCCAACGGCCCGCCAGCACCCCGTCGCGAGCGCAGCCGGAGAGGCAGACGAGGCCCTCGGCGCGCTCCTTCACCCGCTCCAGCGCCAGCCACGGCCGGCCGGCCCGGCGCTGGGGGCCGTCTCGGGTGTGGGAGTGGGCGGCGGTGAGGAGGCGGCAGAGGTTCCGGTAGCCGGCGGCGGTCTCGACCAGCAGGGTCAGGTGGGCGAGATCCGGACCACCGATCGCGACCGTCAGCTCGGCGCCGGTGATCGGCCGTACCCCCAGCCCGCCGCAGGCGTGGGCGAACTCCATCGACCCCCAGACGCCGTCGTGGTCGGTGAGGGCGATCGCCGGGTAGTCGAGCTCGGCGGCGGCGGCGGCGAGCTCGGTCGGCGTCGAGGCGCCGTCGAGAAAGGAGAAGGCGGAGTGAGCGTGCAGCTCGACGTAGGGGATCTCTCCGCTCATGCCGTCTGGCGGTGCCAGCGCCCGGTCCGCATGTCGCGGAAGACGGTCGCGGAATTCCCGTCGGCGAGGACGAGCTCGTAGTAGTGGCGGCGCAGCGGCTCGGCGGTCCACCAGCGGTCCTCGACGACCCACTCCTCGCGGACCCCCTCGACCGCCGTTCCCGCAAGCGCGACCGGCACCCCGTCCTCGCCCGCCTCGACGGCGGCATCCCGCGGGGCGTAGACACGCCTCGCCCGGCTCATGGCACCGGCTCGCGCTTTGCTCGCGGCGCGAAGAAACAGATTGCGACGCTTCCTCGCTCCGCGCTCACGACTCAGGGAAAGGGGTCAGGAGCACGCGTCGCTCGGGGACGCGAGAGCCGGGGTCGACGTCGATCGCCTTCAGCAGCGCCTCGGCTCCCGCCGCCGCCCGCACCTCCCGCACCGCCGCCGTGAGCCGCCCGCGACGCGGCTCACGGCCGCCGAGCGCGAGCGCGAGCTGGTCGGCGGCCCGCGGCCCGAGCGCGAGCGCCCGCAGCCGCAGCGCGCTCGCCGGCTCCGGCAGCGCCTCGAGCCGCGGGGCCAGCAGCGACCCGATCACCCGCGGCGACTCCGACGGCTGCCCGAGCCCCTGCTCGACGCTCCAGCTGCCGCCGCCCTCGAGTAGAGCCGAGAGGCGCAGCGCCAGGACGGTCCTCTCGCGCCGCTCGCGGGCGGCGAGGAGCCGGTCCACCAGCAGCTCCAGGGCGCGGCCGAGCTGCGACCCCGCGGCCCCCTCGGGCAGCTCGATCTCGGCGACCAGCTCCTCGCGGGGGCGGCGCGGGCGGAGCGGCGTGTCCTCGCCGCGGGCGAGGCGCAGCGCCCGCAGGCCGATCGGACCGAAGCGATCGGCGGCCTGGTCGGCGGTGATGGCCGCCAGCCGGCCGAGGGTGCCGAGGCCGAGCTTCCTCAACGCCCCGACCAGCGCCCTCGCCTCCGACTCGTCCGGGCCGAGCCCGGCGGCAAGCGTCGTGACCGGCAGCGGGGCCAGGAACCGGCCGAGCGCGCGGCGGGTGACGACCGCCTCGCGGCCGGCGGCGACAAAGGCGGCGAAGCGATTGGGGGCGACCGCGATCCGGACCCGCGTCCGCGCCGCCTCCCTGGCCGCCGCGATCACCCCCTCGAGGGCGCCACCGTGGATCCCGAGCAGCCCGTCGACCTCGAAGAAGGCCTCGCCGGGGCGCTCGGACTCGACCGCGGCGCCGATTCCCTCGAGCCTCTCCAGCAGCCGGTCCCAGCGCTCGGCGACGCCGACCGGGTCGGACGGGACCAGCCGCAGCGAGGGGCAGCGGGCGAGCGCCTCGGAGAGGGGCATCCCGGCCTCGACGCCGTCGGCCTCGGCGGCGACGGAGACCTCCCCCACCGCCCGCCTCCCGCCCGACAGGGGAGCGAGCGCGACCGCCTCGTCGAGCCGTCCGCCGGGATGGGCGACCCGGAGTGTGAAGCGGGGGATGACGACGGAGGCGATCATTGTACGAACGTATGTTCGTATAGCTAATCAGAGGGGTCAAGGCCCGTCACACCCCGGCGTCGGGCTGCAACCCCATACCCGAAAATTGCAGAAATTGCCTATTCCAAAGCGGGTTTGGGCTGCTAGTGTGCCGCCGATGCGGAGTGACCGCTACGGAACGAAGGATTGAGCGGCACGGTTCGCCGACTCGCCCTGTTCTCGCTGCTCTCGGCCACGCTGGTCATCGCGCTGTCCTCCGCCTCCATCGCGCCGGCTGAGCTCTCGACCCCCTCGATCTCCGCCGGCGGGACCCACACCTGCGCGGTCGAGGTCGGCGGCGACCTCGCCTGCTGGGGCGACGACTCCTCGGGCCAGGTCAGCGAGGCCCCGAGCGGCCAGTTCATCGCGGTCTCCGCCGGCGGCAGGCACACCTGCGCGATCGCCGCCGACGGGACCCTCGCCTGCTGGGGCGACGACCCCGCCACCCAGCCTGACCTGATCCCGACCGGTGAGTTCCAGGCGGTCTCCTCGGGCGGCGCCCACACCTGTGCGATCCGGACCGCCGACGGGACCCTCGCCTGCTGGGGCGACGACTCCTCCGGCCAGCTCGACGGGATCCCCACCACGGAGTGGGGCACGTTCGCCTCGGTCGCGGCGGGGGGCGCCCACACCTGCGCGCTGCGGACGACGGGGACGCTGAAGTGCTGGGGTGACGACTCCTCCGGCCAGGTCAGCGACGCCCCGCGCTACACCATCGAGTGGCACTGGTGGTGGGGCTGGCACCCCCACCGGCACTGGCTCAAGTACGACGCGGTCAGCTCGGGAGGGGCCCACTCCTGCGCGATCCGGACCGACGGCACCCTCGCCTGCTGGGGCGACGACTCCTCCGGCCAGCTCGACGAAATCCCCGACGGCGAGTTCGTCGCGGTCTCGGCCGGCGCCAAGCACACCTGCGCGATCCGGACCGACGGCACCCTCGCCTGCTGGGGCGACGACTCCTCCGGCCAGCTCGACGAAATCCCCGACGGCGAGTTCGTCTCCGTCTCGGCCGGCGGCGCCCACACCTGCGCCGTGCGGACGACCGGCGAGACGGTCTGCTGGGGCGACAACTCATTCGGGCAGAGCCAGCCGCAGATCGCGGCGGCCGAGCTGCCCCGCGGCGTGATCGGCGACGAATACTCCTACGCCTTCCAGACCACGACCCAGTCTCCCGGCCCGCAGTTCAAGGTCACCGGGGGGAACCTGCCGGGCGGCCTCCACCTCAGCGCCGACGGCGAGCTGTCCGGCTCCCCCACCACCGCCGGCAACTTCAACTTCACCGTGACCGCCAGCAACGGCGTCACCGATGACCCCTCGCGGACCTCCTCGCTCGAGGTCGTCGGGACCCCGATCGTCGGCGCTGACGCCCCCCAGGGGATCACCTCCAGCACCGCGGTCCTCAGCGCCAAGGTCAATCCCCGCAACCTCCCCGCCGAGGCCTGGTTCGAATACTGGCCCGCCGCCTCACCGCAGAGCGCGACCCACACCCCGGCGAAGACGATCGCGGCGGCCGTCACCCAGAAAGGGCTGACCGCGAGCATCGCCGGCCTCACGCCCGAGACCCAGTACGCCTTCCGGGTCGCCGCCACCAACGAGCTCGGCCCCGGCCCGGTCCAGAGCTCCGTCCTCGGCCTCAGGACGGAGCCCGGCCCCGGCATCCCGCCCCCCGTCGCCGGGCAGACCGTCAACATCGACACCGCCAACGGAGTCGTCAGGGTCAAATGCCCCGGGGACAGTGATTTCAGGACGATCTCCGCGGCCGAGCAGATCCCGGTCGGGTGCGAACTCGACACCAGCGGCGGCACCGTTGCCCTGACCGCCTCGAAAGGCAGCAGCGGCATCACCCAGTCGGCCTACTTCTGGGGCGGAACCTTCGAGATCGACCAGAGCCCGGGCGACGAACAGGCAGCGATCGCGACCCTCGGCGGGCGCCTGCGCTGCGAGAAACGCGGCGACGCCAAGGGCGCCACCGCCAGCCGCCGCGGCGGCGGCGGCCGTAAGCTTTGGGGAGCGGGCAATGGCAACTTCAAGACGGTCGGAAACTACGGCTCGGCGAGCGTGCTCGGCACGACCTGGGTCGTGATCGACCGCTGCGACCTCTCCTCGGTCTTCGAAGTCAAGGAAGGCAGGGTCAAGGTCCGGGACTTCATCAAGGGGATCTCGGCGATCATCACCCCCGGCAAGCGCTACGTCGCGAAAGCGCCCTTCCTCCGCCTTCGATAGTCGATGTCGTCAAGGCGAGGAGCTATCGCCTTTGCCGCAGTCGCTGCCGTCGCAGCGGCGATCGGCATCGGGTGTTACGGGTTCGGACTCCTGCACGGACTCGAACTGGGTAGCGTCGACACCCGGTTCTCGGTCCGCGGCGACGAAGAGCCCTCGCCTGAACTGGCGATCGTCGGGATCGACGACAACACCTTCAGCGAACTGAAGCTGCAGTGGCCGTTCCCCCGGCGGCTGCACGCGAAAGTGATCGACCGCCTGGTCGAAGACGGGGCCAAGGCGATCGCCTTCGACGTCCAGTTCACCGAGGCAACCGACCCCCGCGATGACAACGCGCTGGTCGAAGCCGTCCACCACGCCGGCAACGTCGTCCTCGCCACCAGCGAAGTGAGCGCCCAGGGAAAGCACGCGGTCTTCGGCGGCAACGCGGTCCTGCGGCAGATCGGAGCGAGGGCGGGGAACACCGTCTACATCCCCGACTCCGACGGCACGGTGAGGCGCTTCCCCTACGCGCTGCAGAACCTCGAAAGCTTCGCGGTCGTCGCCGCCGAAATCGCGAAGGGCGAATTCATCGAAGACGACGGCTTCGACGCGCCGGATGGTGGCGCCTGGATCGACTACGCGGGACCGCCGAAGACGTTCCCCACCTACTCCTACGTCGACGTCCTCTACGGCCGCGTCAACCCGGATCGGTTCAAGAACAAGATCGTCGTCGTCGGCGCCACCTCGCCGGTCCTCCAGGACGTCAAGCAGACCCCCTACGGCGGCCAACTGATGTCGGGCTCCGAGGTCCAGGCGAACGCTATCGCGACCGTCCTCGACGCCGTCCCGCTGCGCTCCGCCCCGGGCTGGCTCAACATCGCCCTGATCCTGCTGCTGGCCGCGATCGGCCCCCTCGCCGGGTTCTTCATGCGGCCGGTGATGGCCCTGATCCTCGCCCTCGTGTCGGCGCTGGTCTTCGTCGCCGTCTGCCAGCTCGCCTTCAACACCGGGACGATCGTCGCCATCGTCTGCCCGCTGCTCGCGCTCGTCGTTGGGGCGGTCGGCACCCTCGCAGTCCACTACCTGCTCGCGGCCTTCGAGCGCCAGCGGGTCCGCTTCACCTTCTCGCGCTTCGTCCCCGAGGACGTGGTCGACCAGATCCTCTCCGAGGGCGAAGGCGAGCTCCAGCTCGGCGGGGTGCGGCGCGAATCGACCGTCCTCTTCAGCGACCTGCGCGGCTTCACCAGCTACTCGGAGGCGCGCGAGCCGGGCGAGGTCGTCGAAGTGCTCAACGTCTACCTCGGGGAGATGACCGACGCGATCATGGACCACGGCGGCACCCTGGTCTCCTACATCGGCGACGGGATCATGGCGGTGTTCGGTGCGCCCCTCGAGCAGGACGACCACGCCGATCGGGCGATCGCCGCGGCCCAGGAGATGCTCGAGGTGCGGCTGCCGTCCTTCTGCCGCTGGATGCAGGAGTCGGGCCACGGCGAGGGGTTCCAGATGGGCATCGGGCTCAACAGCGGCGACGTGATGTCGGGGCAGGTCGGCTCCGAGCGGCGCCGGGAATACACGACGATCGGCGACACAACCAACACCGCCTCGAGGCTCGAGGGGATGACCAAAGGCACGCCGCACTCGGTCTTCATCTCCGACTCGACCAAACAGGCGCGGGTGAGCCCCGAGCCCGACCTCGTCAACGTCGGCGAGCTCGAGGTCCGCGGCCGCGAGATGCCGCTGCAGGTCTGGTCGCTCCCCAACGGCAAGCCGGCCGGGCCCGGCGCCTAGGCGATACGGTCAGATCGTGCTCTGGGTCGAGGTCTTCGCCGTTTTCGTCGTCAGCCATATGGTCGGTGACTTCCTGCTGCAGACCAACTGGCAGGCGACCCACAAGATCGGCGGCCTCGGGCACAACAGGGAGTCGCGGCGGGCGCTGATTTCGCACACCCTCACCTACACGGCGGCGTTCATCCCCGGCCTGGTCTGGATCGGGATCGAGATCGGCGCCGGCTGGGCGGTCGGGGTCGGAGCGCTGGTCGCGATCCCGCATCTGCTCCAGGACGACGGCCGCATCCTCGACGCCTACATGCGAGAGGTCAAGCACGTCGGCGACAATCCCCCGCCGGGCCTGCGGCTGGCCGTCGACCAGACCGGGCACTTCATCGCCCTCTTCCTGCTGGCGCTGCTGACCACCGTCTGACGGCTAGGACTTCTCCGGCGCGGACTCGGGTTTCTGCCAGCGCGACTCGACGACGGTGCCGGCCTGCTGGTTGCTGCGCCGGTGCCCGGTGACGGCGCTGATGAACTGCTCCCGCTCTAGCTTGAGGAGGCGGGTCGGCGCCGTCGTCCTCACGGTTGCGGTGCGGGGGACATCATGGAGCAGCGCGATCTCCCCGAACGATTCCCCCGGCCCCTCGTTGCGTCTGAAGGTCTCGTTTTCGAACACCTCGACCTCCCCCTCCTCGATCAGATAGAAGCTGTCGCCCTGTTCGCCCTGGGTGATCAGCTCCTCGCCGGCCTTGGCGCTGACCGAGACGAAGTCGTGGCTGATCCGTTCCAGGGTCGCCACCGGAAGCGGCGTGAAGATCGAGTTCTGGCGCAGCAGGCCGAACGAGCCCTCCGGCACCGGCGCACCGACCTCATAGGCGCGCAACCGACTCCAGACAAGGAGGATGAAGACGGGCATCAGGCCGGCGAGCGAGAACAGCGCCCCCTCGATCCCCAGCAGCGCCACGGCAGCCGAGGCGCTGATCGATCCGAGCGCCATTGCCGCCAGCCTCGACGCCTCGAGCGAACCGACGACCCGGCCGAGGGTCTCGTCCGAGCCGAGCCGCTGCAGCAGGGTTTTTGCGGCGACCTCGATGAATGTGTAGCCGAGCCCGATCCCGAGCCAGCCAAGATAGGCGGCCACCGAGACGGTCCAGGCCCCCGGCAGCGCCGCGGCGGCGCCGATGAAAAGGCTGCCGCCGACCAGGGCGAGGACGAGCTTTCCCCGGCGCAACAGCATCGAGAGGCCGACCGCGCCGATAAGGGCGCCGATCCCCCAGGCCGCGTTGAGGAAGCCGACGCTGCCGTGGCTGAGGTGGAGCAGCTCGAGCGCGAGGATCACGATCAGGACGTCGGCGATTCCCTCGAAGAAGACCAGCATCGTCACCGTCGCCGCGCATAGCCGCAGCGCAGGATGGTTGAACAGCGTCCGAAATCCGATCGTCGTCTCCTGGGCGATGCCTGAGAGCTCGCCCTCCAGCGGCGCGTAGACGGGCCGCCGGTCCGGGACGATCCTGCTGAGCAGGGCGACGTTGAGGAGGGCGATCCCGGCGGCGGAGCCGAACACCACCGCCGGCGAGGCGAGGACGAGGATCAGGCCGGTGCCGAGCGCGGCGAGGAGGAAGCCGAGGTTCTCCATCGTGCTGTGGGTCACGTTCGCCGCCGAGAGCTCCTGCGGGGTCTTCGCCAGCAGCGGCAGCATCGCCGCCTCCGCCGGCGCGTAGCCGCTGACGGCGACGGTGAAGAGCCCCGCGAGGGCGAGGATCATCCACGAGGACCCGTCGAGCGCGGCGACGGTGGTGGCAATGGCCAGGACCGCGGCGACCGCGATCGAGCTCCAGATCAGGACCGAGCGCCGGGAGAAGCGGTCGCTCAGCAGCCCCGCGAAGGGAGACGCGATCGCGCCGGGTGCGAGCCGGACCAGGGCGACGATGCCGACGGCGGTGGCGCCTCCGTGGTCGAACCCATAGACGCCCAGGGAGATCGCGAACGACCAGGACGCAAACGAGATCCCCACCCTCGCGAGCCCCAGCAGGCCCAGGTCCCTGTTACCGAAATCGAGGGCAAGGGCACCCAGCACCGAGACCACTTCCCTTACCGCCTTCCCCATGCCGGGAGAAGATATCTGCTCGCAGCGCACCTGCAGTCCCGGCCCTGTGTTGACTTCTGTGAGGGGCGCTGCGAGGCTCCTCGGCCATGCTCAAGTACTTCAGACCAATCGTCGGCGTCCTCGGCGTTTTCGCGCTTCTATCGCTGCTGGCCGGCCCGGCTTCGGCGGGCAAGGTGAAGCTGACGATCCCGAAGGCGAGCGAAAAGGCGAGCTTCTTCGCGGACAGGACCTGTAAACAGGACGTGCGCTGCGTCCGCTCCGGGGTAATGAACTGCAACCGCAAGGGAGACCTCGTCGTCCACTGTCGGATCTTCGACGAACGCCACACCGACGCCCAGGGCAACTACAGGTGCAACCGCGAGATCCGGATGGTGATGAACCCGGATAACCACCGGGTCCCGGTCACCGGCCTCGGGCGTTGGAGCTGCCGCGGTGGCGGCGGCGCCCCCACGGACTGAACCCCGAAAAGAATCAGGGCCGCCCGAAGGCGGCCCTGATCAGGTGCATGAACGGACGGGGGAAACTGCGACCGGGAGGGACATGCCCGACCTCCCACGCCCGCCGGTGCCCGGGTTGGATTCCGCGGGCGCCGGTACCCGTGCGGCGCCTAGCGGCCCTGCACCTCCAGTGTCCCGCAAAGCATGTGAATCAACGTAGGACCACCTCCTTTCTCTGGTCATGCGATTGAAGCAGACGGCTCCGATGTGGTGGCGATCGGCTCGAGGGTGTCGGCGGGCGCGTTCTGGCGGCGCGAGAGAACCAGGAAGGGGACGGCCAGGGTCGAGATCCCGGCCGCCAGCAGATAGGAGGGCGCGTAGCCCCAGGCATCGGCCGCACGGCCGAGCACCGGCTGGGTCCAGACGCCCCCGGTCGAGGACATCATCGAGTCGAAGGAGAGAATCGTCGCCCGCTGCCGCGAGGGGATCAGGCCGTTGAGGTAGGACTGCCTGATCGGCGAGGTCGCCGCGAACAGCAGCCCCCAGATGACGATCAGGCCGAGCACCGGCCAGAAGCTGTCGGCGACGCCGATCAGGCCGAGGGCGAGGACGCTGAGCGACGCGGTGACGATCAGGGCCGAGGTCCGGCGCCGGAACCGCCGCCGGATGCGCGGCGCGGCGAACCCGCCCGCGATCTGGGCGCCGGCGACGATCGCCGCCACCAGCCCGGCGATCTGGTACGCGTGCGGGTCGCCGTAGAGTTCGAGCAGATAGGGCTGGAGCGCGTAGAAAGCGTAGATGCCGACGCCGCCGGTGGCCAGCGACTCGACCATCAGCCACTTGACCGCCGGGATCCGCCACCCGTACTCGATCGAGTTGGCGGCGATTTTCCGCATCTCCGCCACCGGGTGCCCTCCCTTCTCGGGGGTGAAGCCGACGTCGTGCATGAGCCTGAACGCGACCCCGAACATCACGATCAGGACGACGCCGCGGAGGATGAACGGGACGCCGAGGCTGGTCTGCTCGGCGATCAGGCCGCCGGCGACCGAGCCGGTCAGCATCCCGACGCCGGTGACGATCTGGCCGCGGCCGAACACCATCTCCATCTGCCCGGTGAACCCGGTGGCGGCGAGCGCGTCGACGAGCCAGGCCTCGACCGCGCCGGAGAAGAAGGTGAACCCGAGGCCGAGGAGCATCGAGGCCAGCGCCCACTCCCAGAACGGGGCCTCCATCTGCCAGAGGAGGACGTAGAGGAAGGTCGAGATGGTCAGGGTGACGGTGCCGAGCAGGTAGGAGACGCGGCGTCCGATCGTGTCGGCGACGATCCCGGTCGGGACCTCGAACAGGACCATCCCCGCCGTGAAGAAGGCGTTCGCCGCGAACGCTTGGAAGTTCGAGAGGCCGGCGTCGAGGAGGAAGATCGTGTTGATCCCCCAGATCAGCGACGCCGCCAGCGTGTTCCCGAGCATCAGAATCAGATAGGAGCGTTCGATCGAGCGCGGGGTCGGCATCCTCAGACCACTACCCGCGCCGGCGGGCGACATGGATCTCGATCGCGTGGATCTGGCTCTGGCCGTAGGAGCCGGTCTGGACCGGGCCGGCGGCGCTGATCAGGTCGCCGGGCCCGGGGAGCGGGTGCGGGCGCAGCCCGCGGCGGACGTCGATCGAGGTCAGGCCGGGAAGGGTGATCCCCTGCGCGTCGACGATCACGAAGTGGGCATCGCCGTCGCCGTCCGGGTCGAGCGCCTGGACGTAGGCGATCCGGCCCCTCGTCGTCCGGCAGTCGGAGAGCCCGGTGGGGCAGAGCGACGCCGTGACCCGTTCGCGGTGGGCGGCTGGAGGGGACTCCCCGGTCGGCGCGTTGGTACCGGAGTCCCCGCCCCCGCATCCCGCCACGGTGGCGGCGATGGCAGCGGCGAGCGCGATCGACGTCGCCCGTCGCACTCAGTGCTCGCGCAGACGACGCAGCGCTCGGTATTCCTCGACCGTGATCGGCCTGCCGCGAACCGTCGTCAGGGCCGGGCCGCCGTCGAGGTAGGCCTCCTCGTTCCGCCGCCAGACCCGGATGTAGCGATAGAAGGGGACGACCGGGTGCAGGTGATGTACCAGATGGTAGTTCTGGTAGAGCAGGAGCGGCGAGAGCCAGGGCTCGGAGCCGATCCGGTTGCGGGTCGTCTTCAGCCTGTCCTCCTCCGGGCGCAGGCGGAGCCCGTGATGGGGCAGGTAGTCGAACGCGAAGGCCAGCCACAGAAGCGCCAGGCGTTGCGGGATCAGGACGTAGACGAGGAGGTCGACAAAGCTCCCGCGGGTGATCACCAGCGCCATCAGCGCCAGGACCACGACCGACTGGATGATCGATTCGACCTTCTCCGAGAGCGGCCGGCCGCCGAACCGCCGCGCGTAGAAGGCGAGGTAGTTGAAGTCGACCGTGACCCAGCGCAGCGGCCGCTGCCAGGCCGGGCCCTCCATCGTGTAGTGGTCGGGGTCCGAGCCGTCCTCGTGATTGGTGAAGCGGTGGTGCTGCATGTGGATGAAGCGCCAGACGCCGAAGCTCGCGGCGGGGGTGATGAACGGCGTCGAGACGCGCCCGATCCAGAGGTTCAGGGTTCGGTTCGAGGAGGCCGAGGAGTGGGCGGCGTCGTGGGCGACGGTGAAGAAGAGGTAGGAGGCGATCGCGTTGAGCAGCACCGAGACCGGGGGCGGCAGGGTGCCGTCGAGGCCGAGCAGGGTCGAGGCGGCGGCGAGACCGGCGGCGGCGAGAAGCAGCGCGATCGTCGGCCAGGCGATCAGCGGCACCCGGTCCGCCGGGTCGGGGATCACGGTGCGGGTGACCGGTGGCGCCTCGGCCACCATCTCAGGAGGCGGCGATCATGCTGCGGGCGGTGTCGACCGCCGATTCCCGACTTGAGCGGGGTGACCAGCCGAGCTCCGAGCGCGCCCTCTCGCTCGAGTACTGCACCTTGCGCCCGAGCTGGCCGACGATTCCGCGGACGCCGGGATCGAACAGGGCCATCGCTTTGACGACCAGGTTCGGGACCGAGCGGCTCGGGACCCTGGCGGCGTCGGAGCCGAGCTCCTCGCGCAGGGTCTCGGCGACCTCCCCCATCCACATGAACTCATCGGTGGCGATGTAGCGACGGCCGCCGGCCGCCGGCGACTCCATCGCCCTGATCTCGAGGTCGGCGACGTCGCGGACGTCGACGAAACTGAACCCGATCCGCGGTAACCCCGGCATACCCTTCAGCAGCCTTTCGATCACCTGCAATGAAAACGAGCGGTCCTCGCTCAGCACCGGCCCGAGGATCGCGCCCGGGTTGACGACCGCGACCCGATCCTCGGCCCCCTCATCGCGGGCCAGGTCCCAGGCGGCGCGCTCGGCGACCGTCTTCGACCGCACGTAGGGCGACAGCTCGTCGTTGGCTAGGTCGGTCCAGTCGTCCTCGGTCCGCTTCTCCGAGATCGGTCTGCCGCTGCCGGCGACAGCGGCGACCGAGGAGGTGATGACGATCCGCTCGACGCCGCCCTTGAGCGCGGCGCGGAGCACCCGGAGGGTCCCGTCGCGGGCCGGGACGATCAGCTCGTCGGGGTCCTTCGGCTGGGCGGGAGGGAATGGCGAGGCGACGTGGAGGACGTGGTCACAGCCCTCGACCGCCTGATCCCAGCCCTCGTCGCGGAGCAGGTCCGCAGCGATGAAGGTCAGACTCTCGCCCGGGTCGACCTCCGGTGCGATCGCGGCGCGGACCTCCGCCTCGCGTCCGAGATCGCGGACCGTGGTGCGAACCCGGTGGCCGCGACGAAGCAGCTCGATGACGCACCAGCTGCCGAGGAACCCCGAGCCACCGGTTACGAGGACAGTCTTCTCCGCCACCGGGGGGAGGCTACCTGGCGTTGCGATCGGCCCCCGGGACGGTTACCGTCACCGTGTGAGGCAATTGGTCCACGTCGCTGTGGTGGTCGTATCGCTCGGCCTGCTCCAGGTCGCCGCAGCGGCAGCCGCCCCGACCACACTCGACCAGGGCTTCTTCGTCAGCCTCAGGGCCTCGAGCGATTCGACCGTGAATCACATCGTCGTCACCTACGGGCCGCCGAAATCCGACCCGAGTCCGCAGCCGATGTGGGGCAACTACATCTCCGACACAGCCGGGATCCACAACATCACCAACCCCGACGGCTTTGCCTGCATCACCGAAGACGCGACGCATGACTTCTGCCCTGATGGCACCTCGGTCGGCGAGCCCGGCACCGGGGACGACATCGTCGCCAGGCTCGGTGGCGGCGATGACTCATTCACAGCCACCACGTCGATCGGCCAGTTCGAAGTCAAGGGCGGCGACGGCGACGACCTGCTGCGCGGGAGCGATGTGCCGGCCAAGAGCCCCGGATACGGCTCGCCCCCCTCAACCGACTATTTCGCGGACACCCTGATCGGACAGCAGGGGGACGACACCCTGATCGGCAACAAGGGGGGCGACTTCCTGATCGGCGGCGGCGGCGATGACCTCCTGATCGGCGGCCCAAAGGCGACCGACGACGGCACTCCCCCGCATTTCCCCGACGACACCTTCGACGCCGGCGCCGGCAACGACCTGATCCTCGCCGCCGACCACGACCGCGACAACCGGATCGACTGCGGACCGGGCAGGCACGACGTCGCCGTGATCGACAGGATCGACCCGAAGCCGATCCACTGCGAGAAGGTCAGGGTGAGGTGACGCCCGGGGAATCGGCCGCCACCCGCCGCAGGCGGTCGCCGTCGAGCCGCATCGTCTGCCAGTCGCTGAGGTGGCTGGCGCCGAGGCCCTCGTAGAACCCGATCGCCGGCTCGTTCCAGTCGAGGACCACCCAGTCGAGTCGCTCGTAGCCGCGCTCTGCCGCGACTCCGGCGACTGCCGCGAACAGCGCTCCGCCGATCCCGTCACCGCGCCACTGCGGCCGGACGAAGATGTCCTCGCACCAGAGGCCGGGCAGACATAGGAAGCTGGAGAAGGTCGTGAAGTAGATCGCGTACCCGACCGTGCTATCCCCCACCTCGGCGATCAGCGCCTCGGCGGCGCCGACCTCGAACAGGGTCCGCTCGAGCCGCTCCTCGTCGCCGACCACCTGGTCGGCAAGCCGCTCGTAGGCGGCCAGCTCGCGGATCATCACCAGCAGCTCGGCGACGTCGCCGCGCTCCGCCCGCCGGATCGAGTGGCCTTCGCCCGCCATCATTGGGACACTAACTGCGATGCCGCCACTGTTCGAAGATCGGACGCGGGAGGCCCAGCTCGTCCTCGCGGTCGTGGTCCCGCTCCTGTTCGGCGTCGTCACCGGGGTCTTCCTCGGGATCTCCGCCGCCGCGTACTGGGCGCTGGGAGCGCTGGCCGCGCTCGGTGGCATCCTCGCCGGCACCGAGCACCCCGGTCCCGCCGGCGGCGCCCGCCGCGTGTTCGTCGGCGGTGCCCTGTTCGGGCTCGGGGTCCTTGTCGCCCACGCAATCGCCGGCACCGACGCCAAGGTCTCGCTCGGCGGATTCCCGCCGCTCCTGATCCTGATCGACGCCATCATCGGCGCCGTCCTCGGAGCTATCGGGGGCGCGATCTCCCGCTCCCGGCGCGCCACCGCGGCCTGACAGAACGCTTGCAGGAAGGTCAGGCCGGTTGGTTCGCCTCAAGAGTTTTAGGTATAAAGCTGGCCTCCTTTTAACGAACCACCTACCCAATTCGAAGGAGCCACGGGGGGATCATGAGAGGCAATCGGATCACGGCGGTGCTGATAGCGGCGATTCTGGCGCTGGCGGCGAGCGCGACTGCGGCCTACGCGGCGACGATCATCGGCGACGACACCGCCGAGACCCTGACCGGGACTCCCGGCAATGACATCATCGAAGCCAAAGGCGGCGATGACACGATCAATGCGCTGAGCGGCGACGACACCGTCAACGCCGGGACCGGCAACGACCGAATCGACGCCGGCGACGGCAACAACAAGATCGAAGGCGGATCCGACAACGACTCGATCACGGCCGCGGGCGGGAACGACACCGTCAGCGGAGGTGATGGCAACGACACGGTCAACGCCGGCGACGGCAACAACACGGTCGACGGCGGCAGCGGCGACGACACGCTCGAAACCGGGATCGGTTTCGACGGCCTCACCGGCGGCGAAGGCAACGACATCCTCATCGCCGGGATCAACGGCGACGGGCTGATGGGCGGGGCCGGCAACGACACCCTCCTTGGCCAGGAGGGCGACGACAAGATGTGGGGCGGCGAAGGCGACGACAACCTCCGCGGCGCCGCCGACAACGACTTCATCTGGGGCGGCCCTGGAGCAGATGTCATCTTCGGCGGCCCGGGCAACGACCACATCAGCGCCCTCGCCGCGATCGACGTCCAGCTCCCCGGTGTGGACATCGTCAAGGCCGGCCGCGGCAACGACGTCGTCCGCGTCCGCGATGGCGAGGCGGACAAAGTACTCTGCGGGCCGGGCAAGGACGTCGTCTACGCCGATGACAAGGACAAGGTCAACCCCAGCTGCGAGCTCGCCAAACGCGGCGCCCCCACCCCCGGGGCAGACGCACAGGAGATCAGCCACTAACCTGGCCGTGTGCCTCACGCGACGCAGCTGCTGATCGGCGGCACGCTCCTCGACGGCGACGGCGCCACCGCATCGGTCGAGAACCCGTTCACGACCGAATCGATCGTCGAGGTCCCGTTTGCCTCGCCGGCGCAGGTCGACGCAGCGGTCGCGGCGGCACGTGAGGCCTGGCCAGGCTGGGCCCGGACCAGCGCCGGAGAGCGCTGCGAGATGCTGCACGAGGTCGCCCGGCGGCTGCGCGAGGATGCCGAGGAGCTGGCGCGGGCGATGACCGCCGAGGGGGGCAAGCCGCTGGTCGAGAACCGCGACGAGCTCGACTGGACGGCAGCGGCCTTCGATTACTACGCCGAGATCGGCCGTGACCACGCCGGCCGCGTGATCCCGCCGATCGAGTCGACCCAGCTGGCGATGGTCGTCAAGGACCCGCTCGGGGTCGTCGGCTGCATCGTCCCCTGGAACTACCCGCTGCTGCTGCTCGCCTGGAAGGTTGCGCCGGCGCTGGCGGCCGGCAACTGCGTCGTCTGCAAGCCCTCGGAGCTGACGCCTCTCTCGACCCTGATGCTGGCCGGCCCGTTCGAGCACCTGCCGCCCGGGGTCGTCAACCTGATCGCCGGCGCCGGCGACATTGGCGCCGCCCTCTCCTCACACCCCGACGTCGACTGCATCGCCTTCACCGGCTCGGTCGCGACCGGGAAGAAGGTCGCCGCCGCCTGCACCGAGCGGATGGCGCGGATGAACCTCGAGATGGGCGGCAAGGACGCCTTCATCGTCTGCGCCGACGTCGCCCCCAAGCTCGAGGTCGCAGCCCGCGGCGGCGCCTGGGCGGCGTTCCTCAACGCCGGCCAGGTCTGCACCTCGGCCGAGCGCTTTTACGTCGCCGACGAGGTCTACGACTCCTACGTCGAGGCGTTCGTCGATCACACCCGAAGCCTCACTCTCGGCGACCCGTTCGAGGTCGCGACCGACATCGGGCCGATGGTCTCCGACCAGCAGCGGGCGAAGGTGATCGCCCAGCTCGAAGCCGCGATCGGGGCCGGAGCCGAGGTCCTGGTGGGCGGCGATGGCGGCGGCCAGGAGCGCGGCCACTTCCTCTCCCCCGCCGTCGTCGTCGGCGCCGCGCCGGACTCGGCGCTGCTGCGCGAGGAGACCTTCGGCCCGGTGGCGCCGATCGTCCGCGTCGGCTCGCTCGACGAGGCGATCGCGGAGGCGAACGGAATCGAGTTCGGCCTCGGCGCCAACGTCTACACGGGAGACCTCGAAACCGCTGTCCGCTGCATGCGCGAGCTCCGGGCGGGCACCGTCTGGATCAACGACCCGCTGACCGACAACGACGCCGGCCCCTTCGGCGGCTTCAAGCAGTCAGGGCTCGGCCGCGAGCTCGGACGCGAGGGCCTGGAGTCGTTCCAGGAGACCAAGCACGTCCACATGGAGACGCGGATCGAGCGCAAGGAATGGTGGTACCCCTACCGCGAGTACGGCGCCGAGTAACCCGTCGGCCGGAGCGATTCCCACCAGCCCCAGGCAGCCATCACGGCGCCGGCGTAGAGCCAGCCGAGGGCGACGTCGAAGAGGTAGTGCTCACCGGTCGCGATCAGCGTCAGCCCCATCGCCAGCGGATAGAGGACGAGCAGCGGGCGAATTGCCGGCCCCACGCGCCGCCAGAGGAACATCGCGACCAGGGCGGTGAGGGCGGAGTGAAGCGAGGGAACGGCGGCGACGAGGTTGACGCTGCCCTGGCCCTTCGAGAACAGGCCGGCGGTCCCGACGCCGAGCACCTGCCAGCCGTCCGCGGTGGTCCGGTGGACGTTTTCGAGCAGCCCCATTTCCGCCGCCATCCAGGGCGGCGTCGCCGGGAACAGGATGTAGGTCGCGAGGCCGCAGAGCGCGAGGGTGATGAGGCGCCTGGTGAAGGCGACGAAGGCGGGTCTCTCGCGAGCCCAGAGAACGCCGGCGAGGACGAAGGGGACGATGAAGTAGGAGGTGTAGACGAGGGTGAAGCCGACGTCCCAGGCGCCGACCACGCCCGGCTCGTGGATCCGGGCCTGCAGCCACTCGGTCGGCGTCTGTCCGAAGAAGACGAAGCGGTCGAAGTCGATCATCGGGTGGACATGGGCATCGATCCCGAGTGAGTCGGCGGCCCCCCGAGTCAGGTCGTAGACGAAGAGGATCGCCACGATCGGCAGCCAGTCGATGATCAACTGCAGGAGCTGACGTGGTTCGCGCCCGATCGAGACGCAGACGAGCGCGCCGCAGACCCAGGCGATCACCAGCTCGCGCTGGACCGGTACCCCGTAGGTCGCGCTCCAGACGACCAGCACGGCGGCGTAGATGACCAGCCCACAGCGCCGGACCGCCGCCCAGCGCTGGAAGCCGAGGCCATCGACCCGCTCGACCGCGATCTCGGCGATTTCGGTCGTGCTCACATGTGAAAACTATGTGACACCGGCGTCAGAGCCCGCCTCGGCGGCGCGTCCGACGGCGATGTCGCTCGTGATCCTCACCACGGCCGAGGTCAGAGGTGCGCCGAGGATCAGCCCGATCGTCCCGAACAGGGCGCCCGCCCCGATCGTGACGATCAGGACCGCCAGCGGATGCAGCCCGAGCGCCGCCCCGTAGGCGACCGGCTGCACCAGCTGCTGGAAGACCCCGTTTGCGAGCAGGATCACCACCGCCAGGGCCACCGCGGTCTCGGGGCCGGCGGCGCCGAGTGCGATCAGGACGGCGAAGGCGCCGGCGACCCAGGCGCCGATGTAGGGGATGTAGCCGCCGAGGAAGGTGACCACCACGATCGTGCCCGCCAGCGGCACCCCCAGTAACAGGGCGCCGATCCCGACGATCAGGGCGCTCCAGGCGGCGACGATCGTCACCCCGAGGAAGTAGCCCCGCAGCGAGCTCGCGACCCGCCCCAGCATCGCATGCGCCAGGGGGACCGGGAGGCCGACATGGCGCTCGACCCAGCCGCCGATCGTCGGCGAGTCCTTGAGCAGGAAGAAGAGGCTCAGCGCGGTGAAGGAGAGGAAGACCGCGAGCGAGGCGAGCCGGTCGATCCCGGCGGTGAGCCCGTTCAGCATCCCGTGGACGGCGTTGCTGACCGAGGAGCTGGCGTGGTCCTTGGCGTCGTGGGCGCTCCCTTCGCCGACACCGAGGTCCTTGGCCCAGCCTTCGAACTTGTCGGCGGCGGCGCTGAGGTTGGACTTGAGCGCGTCCGCCTCGGTGCTGATTCCCTTCAGCACCAGGAATCCGGCGAGGGCGGCGATCCCGACGATCACCCCGAAGACGACCACGGTCCCGACCGCGCGCGGAACCCTGTGTCGGGCCAGAAGGTCGACCGCCGGCCCGAAGACGGCAGCGATGATTCCGGCGGTGATCACCGGCAGGACGATCGTCTGAGTCAGCGCCAGCAACCAGACGAGCCCGACCAGGGCGGCCGCGACCCCGAACAGGAGCCAGCAGGCGATCCCGAGGTTCCGCAGCCACTGCGGGGCCTGGAAGATGGCGGTGATCTCACCCGGCTCGACCGCGATCTGCTCCCCCTCGGGCGTCCTCCGTTTCACGATCATCAAGATATGCGTCGGTGCGGACCAGATCGGAGGCGAACCGGGTCACCTACATCGGGCACGCGACGGTGCTGCTCGAGCTCGACGGAATGCGCTTCCTGACCGACCCCGTGCTGCGATCGAGGCTGGCGCACCTGCGCCGCCACGGGCAGAAGCCCGCAGGCGATTCGGCGGCCGACCTCGACGCGGTCCTGATCTCGCATCTGCACCACGACCACGCCGACCTGCCGTCCCTCAGGCGCCTGCCGCCGCAGACGCCGATTCTGGGCCCGCGCGGCGCCGGTGGGTTCCTTCGTCGTCGCGGTTTGGAGGCGGTCACCGAGCTGGCGCCGGGGGACTCGGAGACGTTCGGCGGGGTGCAGGTCACGGCGGTCGAGGCCGAGCACGGTGGCGGCCGCGGAGGGTTGGGCTCCGATGACTCGGCGACGATCGGGTTCGTGCTCTCGGGGACGAGCAGGGCCTACTTCGCCGGTGACACCGATCTCTTCGAGGGGATGGCGGAGCTGGCCGGCGGGCTCGACCTGGCGCTGCTCCCGGTCTGGGGCTGGGGCCCGACTCTCGGGCCCGGCCATCTCGATCCCGAGCGGGCCGCCCGTGCGGCCGCGATCCTGAAGCCGCGGATCGCGATCCCGATCCACTGGGGCACGCTGTTCCCGATCGGACTCTCCCGGCTCGGCCGCCGCCACCTGATCGCGCCGCCGCGCGAGTTCGAGCGCCGCTGCGCCGAGCTCGCCCCTCAGGTCGAGGTCCGCGTCCTCTCCCCCGGCGAGGCGACCCCGTTCTCGGCGTAGGCCTCCTGCCCGAGGCTCGCCAGCCAGGAGCGGAAGATCCGGTGGACCGCTTCGGCCCCCACCACCTCCTCCTCCGGCCAGGGGAGGTCGGCCGGGTGCAGGACCATCGGGTGGCTCTGAGGGCCTCCCATTCCCCCGTGTGAGCCGACCAGCTCCTCGAAGGCCGCGACCTCTTCGAAGTCCTCCCAGAAGGTGCTGTTGAGGACCAGGTCCGGGCAGTGGGGGAAGCCGTCGGTGCGGCGGACATGCCTGGCGGCGTTGGGCCCGAACGGCGCCAGCGGGTCCTGGCCCTCGACCGTCCCCTCGTCGAGGTAATTGATCCCCCCGGCGCTGATCGCCATCGCGCCGCGGCTCTCGGAGCGGACCAGGACGAACCCGATCCCGGGGTGGTCCCGGAGCGCGGGCAGCAGCTTCGGGTGGAGCGTTTCCAGCTGCTCGATCGTAACCCGGCCGGGGAGCCGCGGGAACGTGATCAGCCCCAGACACCCGGATGCCATCACCGAGAGCTCGGGGATCTCGTCGCCATGGGCTTCCTCGATGTCCTCGCGGGCGTCGGAGTCGAGGGCGACCGCGCCGTCGGCGAGACGACCACGGGTGGCGGTACGGACCGTTCTCGCGGCCGCCGTGTCGTCGCGGGCGACCTCGGTCAGCCCGGCGCTGAGGTAGGCCAGCGAATCGTCCCCTCCCTCGGTCACCGCGATCATGCTCTCGGTGTCGCAGGCGGCCCGGACCAGGTCCTCGAGCGACTCGCCGTAGCGATCCAGAAATGTTCCCCCCTGCGACTGCCCGTGGTCGGAGAGGACGACGAGGCGGTAGGGACGGGTCGCCTCGCGAGCCGCCGTCGCGATCCTCGCGATCTGGCGATCGAGGTCGCGGAGGACGGCGAGGGCGTCGTGGCGTTCGATCCCCGAGTGGTGGGCGACCTCGTCGTAGGCGAGAAACGTCGTGTAGATCACCGGCCGCCCGGCGAGGATGTCGCCGACCACGGTGGCGACCTGGAGGTCGCGCTGGACGATCGTCCCCCAGGCCCGGACCAGGGCATAGGAGCGCGGCCGGGCGATCCGCGGCCGGACGTTGTCGCGCACCTGGCTGCGGGCCGCGCGGCGCTCTCGCCCGATGTCGGCCAGCGCCAGGGCGAAGGTGCGGGCAACCGCGTAGGGGCGGGCGAAGTAGGCGGAGTAGTCGCGCCCGATCGGCCGCCGTCGGGTCAGCGCGGTGCTCATCGTCAACATCGAGTGCGGCGCGTCGCCGGAGAGGATGTTGGCGCGGCTGGCGCCGTCGGCGTGGAGCAGCCCCTTCCCGTCGGAGTGGCGGCGCTCGAGCTCCTCGGCATCGTGCGGGTGGTTGGTGACGATCGCGGTGTCGCGGTCCTTCTCCCACCAGCGGAAGGCGGGCATGTCCTCGTTGTTCCCGTGCAGGAGCCCGGCCTGGCAGGCGCCGGTCTGCGATGACCAATCGGTTTCCCAGCGCTCGAGCCGGTGCGAGCCGGCTCGCAGCCAGCTGCCCAGATAAGGGGCGCTGCCGTCGGCGATCGCCCGGCGGAGGACGTCGTGGGCGAGGCCGTCGATCTCGAGGAAGACGATCCCGGGCACATCGGTGTCGACCGAGGCGCCCTTCCGGCGCCTTGCCTGGCGGCCGACTACGTTCCGGTACCAGGTGTCGTCCTCGTCGATCGCCAGCAGCCAGTAGAAGGTCGCGGTCAGAGCGCTGATCCCGATCGTGATCACGATCCCGTCCAGGATCCCGTCGACCTCGGCCCCCGGGATCAGGTTGATCGCGACGGTGACGAGGATCGCGTTCAGCAGCAGCGCCCCGAGGCCGAGGGTGAGGACCGTCAGTGGCAGCGCGACCCGGGCCAGGACCGGCCAGACCAGGGCGTTGAGGACGCCGATCGCGGCCGCGGCGCCGAGGGCCGCGGGCGCCCCGTCGAGGACGAAACCGGGGAGCACCTCGGAGAGCAGGAGCAGAGCGACGGCGTCGAGCAGCAGGACGAGCAGGCCACGGCCGAGAATCCGAAGGCTCATGCCGCCACTCTAAGAGGCGGGTGGTAGAACGGGCGGGTGGGTTCGTCCATTCGAATCGCGCTGGCGGCGGCGCTCTGGGTCCTGGTCTCGGCCACCGCCGCTTCGGCGGGTCAGCGGACCGTCGTCGGCCACTCGGTGAAGGGCCGGCCGATCGTCGCGATCGCATCCGGCGACACAGAGCGGGCGCGCCTGCGGATGCTGGTCGTCGGCTGCATCCACGGCGACGAGACCGCCGGGGTGCGGGTCGCCCGCAGGCTGATCGCCGCCGCCGCGCCGCCGCACGTCGCCCTCTGGGTGGTCCCCACCCTCAACCCCGACGGCGTCGCCGCCGGCACCCGCGGCAACGCCCACGGCGTCGACCTCAACCGCAACTTTCCGTTCGACTGGCGCCCGCTCGGCGGCGGCGAATACGCGGGACCGCGGTCATTGTCGGAGCCCGAGTCGCGGGCCGGATACCGGCTGATCCGCCGGATCAGGCCGGACCTGACGATCTGGTTCCACCAGCCGTTCGGCCTCGTCGACCGCTCCGGCGGCGACGCCGACGTCGAGCGCCGCTACGCCGAGCTGATCGGCCTGCCGCTGATCGGACTGCGCCGCTATCCCGGGAGCGCCTCGAGCTGGCAGAACCACACGATGGCGGGCGGCACCGCATTCGTCGTCGAGCTGCCGGCGGTCCCCCCGGCGGGCTGATCCGGCGGGCGGCGAAATCCGCCCTGACCCTGGCCGGCGAGTACGCGAGCCCCGAGGTCTCCGGCGCGACCGTCGCCGGTCAAGCAATATGAGCCGCCATGGGGCATCTGCGGGCCTCACTGAGGTCAACGTTCGCCGTCTTGGACAATCGCGACCTGGCTCGGCTGATCTACGGCTGGGCCGGGATCACCGTCGCCACCTGGACCTTCGCGATCGCCCTCGCGGTCTACGCCTTCGACCAGGGTGGGGCGACGGCGGTCGGGGTCGCCGCCCTGATCCGGCTCCTCCCAGGGGCGCTGGCCTCGCCGTTCGCAGGGCTGCTCGGCGATAGGCACTCGCGGCGGCTGCTGCTGGTCCTGAGCTCCGCCCTCTGCGGGGTCGCGATCGCCCTCGCCGCACTCGCCGTGGCCGTCGGAGCCGCGACCTGGGTCGTCTACGGCTGCGGCGGCCTCTTCGCGATCGCCTCGACCGCCTACATCCCGGCCGAGGGCGCGCTCTTTCCGCCCGCCGCGCGCACCCCCCAGGAGCTCGCCGCGGCCAATGTCGCCCACAGCCAGGCCGACAACATCGGCTTCCTGATCGCCTCACTGGCAACCGGAGCGCTGCTGGCCCTGACCGACGCCCAGACGACGTTCGCCTTCGCCGCACTCGCGGCCTTCCTCACTGCGGCGCTCGTCGCCACGATCAGGCACGACTCCCGGCCCACCTACGTGGACGAGGGGCAGCCGGCCGGGGTCCTCCACGAGACCCTCGTCGGGCTGGTCGACCTGATGGCCGACCCGAGGCTGCGGCTCGCCGGCACCGCGATCACCGCCCTCGTCCTGATCGAGGGCGCGGCCGACGTGATGGTCGTCGTCGTAGCCCTCGAACTTCTCGGGCTCGGCGAAGGCAGCGTCGGCTGGATGAACGCCGCCTGGGCGATCGGAGCGCTGCTCGCCGGCGTCGGCCTCGGCGTCCTCGTCCACCGTGGCAACCTCGCCGGCGGCCTCACCATCGGCTGCATCATCACCGGAGTCGGCTTCGCCCTTCCGGGGATCTGGCCGGTGGTTCCCGCCGCCTACCTCTCCTACCTCATGGTCGGGTTCGGCTACGCCTGCGTCGAGGTCGCCTCGAGGACGCTTCTCCTCCGACTCGGCTCCGACGAGTCCCTGGCCCGGGTCATCTCCTTCCTCGAGACGACCCGGCTCGGCGCAACCGCGCTCGGGGCGATCGTCGCCCCGGCGCTAGTCGTGCTGCTGGGCGCCCGCGGAGCGCTGCTGGTCTTCGGAGCGATCCTGCCCGCGATCGTCCTCTTCCGCTGGTCCGCGTTCCGCCGGCTCGAGATCGGCGCCCCGGTCTCGGAGCGGAACTTCAACCTCCTTCGCGGCAGTGCGATCTTCACCCCGCTCCCGATCCACACCCTCGAGTGGCTCTGCCGCTCGCTGGTCGAGGTAGATGCCGGAGCCGGTGATGAGGTCGTCTCCCAGGGCGAGGACGGCGACCGCTTCTACCTGATCGACGAGGGTGAGGTCGAGGTGATCGAGAACGGCGTCTTCAAGCGCAGACTCGTAGCCGGAGACGGGTTCGGTGAGATCGCCCTGCTCCGCGACGTCCCCCGCACCGCCACCGTCCGCGCCACCGCTCCGATCCGCCTGCTCGCGCTCGAGCGCGAGGACTTCATCGAGGCGGTGACCGGCCATAGGCGCAGCCACCAGAGCGCACGGGCGGTCGCCGAGTCGTGGCTCGCCTCATCCTGAGCGCAACTCTCACGCGGGCCGCGTTTTCCGGGAACGAGGCGATTGTTGACGTCGATCGAAGGAGGACGATCGCCGTGAGACCCATTCCCCGTCCGGCAGGCAGCGCCCTCGTCGCCGTGCTCGCGACCGTGGCGCTGGGGCTGCTCGCCCAGCCCGCCTCGGCGCTGCAGTGGAACCTGACCCAGCTGCCGGAAGAATCGACCGCCCTCTACGGCGCCTCCTGCCCCTCCCCGGGGCTCTGCGTCGTCGTCGGCAGCAACGGGGCCCTCGCCAGCTCGAGCAGCCCGATGGGCGGTCCGGGCGCCTGGGTCGTGAGTCACTTCGACGGTGCCGAAGAAGTCCACCCGAACAACCCGAACGTGTATTACTCGGGAGCCCAGGTCCGCGGCGTCTCCTGCCCGACGACGGAATTCTGCGCCGCGATGAGCCGCCAGGGCTACATCTACGCCTCGACCAATCCTGGCGCGGGGGCGCCGGCATGGTCGGCGATCGCCCTCCAGGCCGAGAAAAAACCGCGGGTCCACGCCTACGGCGTATCCTGCCCCTCGATCTCGCTCTGCGTCGGGGTCGCCTCCGGCGGCAAGATCATCACCTCGACCAATCCCGCGGGTCCGACGGTGTGGAATGTGACCGAACTTGGCCTGCCGCTCGAACTGACCGGCGTCTCCTGCCCGACCGAATCGCTCTGCGTCGCCGTCAGCAGCGACGGCACGATCATCAGCTCCACCACTCCGGCCGGCGGCGCGCCGACCTGGGTCGCGGCGGCACCGCTCGGCGGCTTCGGGGTCCTGGACGGCGTCTCCTGCTCCTCCCCCAAACTCTGCGTCACCGGCAACGCGGCCGACCTATTCGTCTCCATCAACCCGACCGCTCCGGCCTCGGCCTGGACGGCGACCCCCGACGTGACGCCGCTGCAGACGCTGGCCTTCTCCTGCCCGACCGACGGGGCATGCGCCGCGGTCAACAACAACGCCGACATCATCACCTCAACCGAGCCGACCGGCGGCGCCGGGGCATGGGCCTTCACCAACGCGATCCCGATCCCGCCCAACGGGATGTTCGGGATCTCCTGCCCGACCACCGGGTTCTGCCTGGCGGCGGGGGCCCGCGGCCAGATCATCACCTCGACCGAACCGTTCAGCGGCAATCGGCCGGCGGACCTGAAGACCCGCAAGGGCCACCGCCGCCACACGGTCCGGATCACCCGCCGTCCCCCGCGCCGGCTGAG
Organism: uncultured Solirubrobacterales bacterium; assembly: GCA_963805455.1. Taxonomy (GTDB): domain Bacteria; phylum Actinomycetota; class Thermoleophilia; order Solirubrobacterales; family 70-9; genus VRUE01. The sequence continues at coordinate 285,648 of CAWDUJ010000001.1, read as the reverse complement.
GATCGACGGGCGAAGGACGCAGGTCCGGTTCCGCTTCCGCGCGATCGGCCCGGCCAAGGGTTTCCTCTGCAAGCTCGGCGGTCGCAGGTACTCACGCTGCCACTCTCCGAAGCGCTACTCGGTCGGCCTCGGACGCCACGCGTTCCGGGTCAAGGTGCTCGAACCGGGCGGGATCGACCAGACTCCGACCGTCTTCCGGTTCAGGGTCGTCAAACGCCGGTAGGGGCCCTCGACATCGAAAACCCCCGGTATCCGGGGGCTTTCGAGTGCTCAAATCGGCTAGGGCACCATCATCGAAGGAGTCCTTTCACCGTCGCTTGCACCCCCATCCTGCCCCACCCGGCCGACGTCTAAACGCAAATATGAGAGTGATTCATCCGAGCTCGCGGGCGACCTGGCGATCGTCGAGCTCGATGAATCCGCCGCGGCTGTCGGTCGCTTCCCGGGTGGTGGCGCCGCGCCCGAGGATCATCACCAGGTCGCCGGGCTGAGCAACCTCGGCCGCGCGCTCTATCGCCCTGCGACGGTCGATCACTATCTCGAACGCGCCGCCGGATGCCCCTCGCGCGCCGGCCGCGAGTGCCGCGAGCGTGAGCAGGCGCGGCTCGCCGCGATAACTGGTCCCGGAGACGATCAGGTGGTCGCAGCGCTCGCGGGCGAGGGACCCGACCTCGCTCCCCGTCATCGGGCCGTTCCGGCCGACGATCCCGAGCACCGCTATCAATCGCCCTCCCCTCGGCGTAACGATCTCGCGCGCGGCGGCGAGCACGGCGGCGACGCTGTCGGCGCCATAGGCGAAGTCGACGACGACGTCGAACGGCAAACCCTGCTCTACCGCCTCGAATCTCCCCGGCGCAGGCATCGCTGACTCCAGGGCGGCGACGGTGGGCTCCCGGGCAAGTCCCAGCCCATCGGCGAGCGCCAGAACCGAGACCACGTTCCTCGCGTTGTGGAGGCCGGGCAGGCGGGTACGGAGGGTGATCGGGCCGGAGGGTGATTCGACCCTGACCTCCGACTCCTCGACGCTCCAGCTGGACTCGAGGATCCTGTACTCGGCGCTGGTACCCCGTCCATAGCTGAGCGCCCGGCCTCCCCGGTCCTCGATCTCCGCGGCCAACTTCCGACCGAAATGGTCGTCGACATTGATCGCGGCGATCGGGACCGCATCGTCCCCCCGGACGAAGAGCGCGCGCTTCGCCGCCCCGTAGGCCCCCATCGTGCCGTGGCGGTTGAGGTGTTCGGGGGTGAGATTGGTGAAGACGGCGCCATCGACCCTGAGCTCCGGGCTGTACTCGGCCTGGTAGCTGGATACCTCGGCGACGACCGAGCGGGAAGGACGGCCCAGCGAGAGCTCGCTGATCGGAGGGCCGAACTCGGTGTTCCCGCTGAGGATCGGGTCGAGGCCGTGCCCGGACAGCACCGAGACCAGGAGCGAAGCCACCGTCGACTTCCCGTTCGTGCCGGTGACCGCGACGACCGGCGCCGGGACCAGGCGCCAGCCGATCTCGAACTCGTCGACGATCGCCAGCCCGCGCCGGGCGGCCTCGGCAAGGACCGGGATCTCGGGCGACACCCCGGGGCTCTTGACGAGGGTCCGGACGCCGTCGAGCAGGTCGAGCCCGTTCCCACCCAGGGTCACCTCGACCCCGATCCGGCGCAGCTCCTGAGCGCGCTCGAGCTGGAGCGGGTCGCTCGCCGTGTCCCAGACCATGACCCGCAACCCCTTCTCGCGCGACCCGAGCGCCCGGGCCGCCGCCATCCCGGCGCGGCCGAGGCCGACCACCAGATAGGGCGCCGCCGGTAGCGGTGGGCGGGCTGCTGTCGGGAGAGTCGCCGGGAAAAGACCGGAGCCCATCACGAGTCGTTCGCGAGGCCTTCAAACCGGCCGCCGGCGACGATCACCGCGCCACCCGCGACCTCGACCCGCTCGACCCGGTCGGCGCTGCCGCTCGCGCGGGCCAGGAGAGTCGACGGACGGTCGAGCTCGGCGCCCTGGCTGATCTCGATCTCCTCACCGAACGGGACCCGCCCATGGCGGCAGAGATGGACCGCAAGAGGGCCCGCGGCGGAGCCGGTGGCGGGATCCTCGGGCACGCCGTCGGCGGGGGCGAACATCCGGGTCTTCCAGCGCAGCCCCGAGCCTGCGAAGCAGTTGGCGCCGATCTCCCCCAGCTCGGCCAGGGCCGTCATGTCGGGGCGGAGGGCCGCGACCGCGTCCGGGCTCTCGAGCTCGACGTAGACGTGGAGCGGGCCGTTCTCGTAGGCCTCGACCGGGAGCGCCGAGCGCTCGACGCCGAGCGCTCCCAGCAGCTCGGCCTCCTGCTCGAACGGTGCCCAGCTCGGGATCGCCTGCCGCATCCGGCCGAACCCGGCCCGCTCCCCCCTGGCCTCGACCTCGACGGGGACGGTCCCTATGCCTGTCTCGAGCCGCACCGTCGGCCCTACCGAGCGCGGAGGAGATCGCGAAGGCGCTACCGAGGGTCGGATGGCCGGCGAACGAGAGCTCGCTAAGCGGGGTGAAGATCCGGATCCGGGCGTCTCCCCCCTCCTCCGCCGGCAGGACGAAGACCGTCTCGGAGAGGTTCATCTCGCGGGCGAGCGCCTGCATCCGCCCGGCCTCGAGCCCGCGCCCGTCGGCGAAGACCGCGAGCTGGTTGCCCTCCAGCGGCGTCTCGGTGAAGACGTCGAGGAGGACGTAGGCCAGCGCGCCCTGCTCGGGCCCGACGCCGCCGAGGCCCTCGGCGAGGGCCGCGGCGAGGAGGTCGAAATCGACGCCCATCGCCGCGAAACCTACCCTTGCGGCCCGAGCCGGAACGCCGAGACTTCCTCGAAGCGCTCGTGCGGGAACGAGGCGTAGAGCGGGCCGGCGTCCTCGTAGGACAGCAGGTCGAGCCGGGCGGCACCGCAGCGCGCGAGGGTCTCCCCCACCAGGCGGCGGCCGATGCCCTGCCGGCGCCGGCTCGGGTGGACGAGGAGCAGGGAGAGGAAGGCCTGGAAGGCGCCGTCGGTGAGCGCGTGGGAGAACCCGACGAGCTCACCGTCGCGGATCGCGACCAGAGCGATCGCCCCGGGGGCATGGAGGGCGCGGCCGGCACGCTCGCGATCCGAGGCGAAGCTCGAGAAGGCGCCGGCCTCCCCGCAGAGGGTGAGGATCGAGTCCAGGTGGACGTGCTCGTAGGGGACGACCGCGACGCTCAATGAGGTCCGAAGAATCTCAGAAGGCCTAGGCGAGAAGTCCATCGAGCGCCTGCCTGACGACCTCCCCGCGACGGCGGCTGCCGTGTTCGGCGGCGATGAAATGGTTGCCGATCCAGAGGGAGAAGGCGAGGAGACAGCGGGTCTCGACCTCCTCCTCGTCCGAGCAGAACTCGGAGAAGAGGCTGCGCATGTAGTCCATCCGCCGGTTGTCGACCCGCCGCAGGCGCGCGGCCACCGTCGTGTCGTGCCGAGCCCAATCGCGAATCGCGAGCTCGGTCCGCAGCGGCTCGCGGCCGGCGATCGCGAACAGGCGCTCCAGCTTCTCGCGGGCGTCGCCCCCGTCGCCCTCGACCCGCTCGATCACCTCGTCGACGATTGCTCGTTCCCAGCTCTCGAGCATCCCAGTCGAGCAGCGCCCCCCGGTCGTCGAACTGCCAGTAGAAGCCGCCCTTGGAGACGCCGAGCTTCTGGGCCAGAGGCTCGATCCGGACCGCATCGGGCCCGCCGTCGGCGAGGGCGCCGAGGCCGGCCTCGATCCAGCGAGCGGGAGGGGTGCGCGTCACGGCCATCGTCCATACGCTACCGTATGGATATGTCGTCGGCGAGATTGCCGAACAGCGCCCACACCGACCGGCCCTGGCGGATCCACGAGCTGACCAGGGACTTCGCGGTGGAGGACGTCTGGGCGCTGCCGACCCCCGGCGACCGCGACGACTTCCAGGCCCTGATCCGGGGGGCGACCTCGATCGACCCGGGTGAAGGCAATTCCCGCGCGGTCCGCGCCCTGTTCGCGCTGCGCTGGAAGCTCGGTGAGTGGTTCGGCTGGGATGACGAGGGCGACGGCCTCGGCTCGCGGGTGCCGACGCTGCGGGACCGCCTCCCCTCCGACCTCCGCAGCTCGGCTCCCTCGCTCCACCCCGCGCTCCCATTCAAACCGCTCTACCTGCTCGATGACGAGTACGCGGCCGAGATCGCCAACCGGACCGTGCACGGCGTGATGCACGTCGGCTGGGTCCCGAGCCCCGATGGCGGCTACCGTGGCCAGATGGCAGTGCTGGTCAAGCCGAACGGAATCTTCGGGGCCGCCTATATGAAGGCCATCGCCCCGTTCCGGCACCTGATCGTCTACCCGGCGATGATCAGGCAGATCGAACGGGAATGGCCGACGCGCAGAACCGAACTTCGCAACGCCGTCTAGTCGCCTACGACGGCGATTGCGGCTTCTGCATGTGGCTACTCGCCGGCCTGCTGCGATGGGATCGCCGCGGCGCCCTGCGCTCGACCCCGCTCCAGGGCGAGGAGGCGAGGGGGCTTCTCGGCGACCTCGACCCAGCGGACCGGATGGCCTCCTGGCACCTGATCTGCGCCGACGGGACCAGGCTCTCGGGGGGCGACGCGATCCCGCCGCTGTTTCGGCTCCTCCCCGGCGGACGCCTGCCGGCCGCCGCCTTCGCCCGATTCCCCGTTGCCACTTCGCACGGCTACCGCTGGGTCGCCGAGCACCGGACAGGGCTCTCCCGCTGGGTGCCGAAGGGCTCCAAACGGCGCGCCCGCCAGCGCGTCCGTGAGCGTGAGGAATCCGCGATCCTTCCGCCGAGCGGCGACTAGGATCAGGCGATGGCCACCGTTCAGGGAGTCAACGGACCGATCGACGCCAATGACCTCGGCCTGACGCTGATCCACGAGCACTTCTACTCCTCCGATGAGGCGGTCACCGCACAATGGCCGCACATCCGTGAGCACGAGACCGAGCACCGGTTGGCGATCGAGTCGGCGGAGGCGGTGATGGGGCACGGGGTCCGGACCGTGGTCGAGCCGACCGCGATGCTCCTCGGCCGCGACCTCCCGGCCTCGATCCGCCTCGCGACCGAGACCGGGCTCCAGATCGTCGCCTGCACCGGCGTCTACACCTACGACTACCTGCCCCACTTCCTGCAGAGCCGCAGCGAGGACTTCATCGCCGACCTCTACGTCCACGACATCGAGCAGGGGATCCAGGGGACCGACGCGAGGGCTGCCTTCGTCAAGTGCGCCGCCGACGAGCCCGGCATCACCCCGAACGTCGAGAAACTCCACCGGGCCGCCGCCCGCGCCAGCGTCCGCACCGGGGCCCCGGTGATGGCCCACTCGCGTCCCGCCTCCGACACCGGTCCACGGCAGGTCGAGATCCTGCTCGAGGAGGGAGTTCCCCCCGAGCGGATCCACATCGCCCACACCGGAGACAGCGACGACCTCGGCTACATCGAGGGCCTGCTCGAGAAGGGCGTCTTCATCGGGATGGATCGCTACGGGCTCAACATCTATCTGCCGACCGAACAGCGCAACGCGACCGTCCTCGAGCTCCTCAACCGCGGCTACGCCGACCAGATGTTCCTCTCGCAGGACTTCGACATCCCGATCGCCAACGGGCTCGACTGGTTCCCGCCCGAGGTGCTCGAGCAGTTGAAAGGCACCCCGCTCGACGGCGGCTGGAGCATGACCCTGCTGTTCGAGGAGATCATCCCGGCGCTGAAGGAGGGTGGCGCGACCGACGCCCAATTCGAGACGATCATGGTCGAGAACCCGAAGCGCTGGCTGACCGCCTGACGGCACCCTCAATCGTCGGCGGGCTCGCCACCTTCGGAGCCGTGGTCCTGCTCTCCGCCGGAGGAGCCTGAGCCGGCAGGGGTCGGAGTGGTCGGCAGCGGAGCGGTCGGTTCCTGGGGCATCGACGCGGCGGGGGTCTGCGTAGGAGAGGCGACGTGCTGCTGTTCCCGGTTGTGAGCGGGTCGCTGCTGAGATCGCTGCTGACCCTGTGGGGCCAGCGCATCGCCGGCGGAGACCGGTTCGGAGGCGAGGCCGATCTGTTGGCTCGCAAGGCTGCTGGCGGCAATCGAGACACCCGCTGCGATCAGCAGGCCGAGGAGCGCCAGGCCCACCCAACGAATGGTCGCCGGCATTCTCATCGAGATAAACGTAGAGCAGCTCCGGTAAAGGCTCGGCAAAGTCATTGGAGATTCGCCCGGCGATCTGCCGAGAGCGAAAGAGATCGTCGCCCGAACTCCGCCACCCTCCCTGCGCCGCAAGGGTGACGTCTCCGCCCCACTGCCGAGTCAGCTCCCGGGCGATCGAGAGGCCGAGGCCGGTCCCGCTGGGCCCGCGGCGCCCAGCGCTGCCCCTCCGGAATCGATCGAAGATGACCTCCTCCTCGCCAACCTCCAAACCGGGGCCTTCGTCGAGGATCTCGATCCGCCCGGCACCGACCTCGATCGTCACAGTCGAGCCGCCGGGTGAGTAACGCAACGCGTTCTCGACCAGGGAGTCGATCGAACGATCGAGATCGGGACCCGCACACCAGACGGCGGCGGGCTCGCCGCCGCCGGCCACCACCAGCGCAATGCCCCGCTCCCGGGCCAGATCCCGCCAACGCTCGACGGCTCTGTTCGCGACGTCGGCGAGCTCGATCTCCGCTCCCGGAAGCTCATGCTCGCCGGCACGGCTGAGGATGAGGAGCTCGTCGACGATCAGGGACAGCCGATCGATCTCCGCCATCGACGCCTCGAGCTCAGCCGCGACGCGGTCCTCCCCGCGAAAACGCTCCGTCAGGGACTCGAGCCGCAGCCGCAAGCCGGTCAGGGGGGTCCGCAGTTGATGGGAAGCATCGGCGACGAAGTCCTGCTGCACGCGAAGCAATCGCTTGATCCGCTGGGTCATCTCGTTGAAGGCGCGGGCCAGCGAGCGCTGCTCGGTACTCCCTTCGACCGGGACGGCGACGTCGAGGTCACCACCCGAGACGTTGCGTGCCGCCCGATCGAGGCGTCTGATCGGTCGGGCGATCTGCTGGGCGATCAGGGCGGCGGCAATCATGGCCAGGAGCAGCACCACCCCCGCCAGCGCCGCGAGATCCAGGAGCGAGGTTCTGACGGCGCGGCTCACGGCCGCGACGCTCTGGGTCACCCGGACTGCTCCGTGTGGCCGGCCGTGCTCGAGCACCGGCACGGCGGTGGCAAGGATGTCCTCACCGAGCGTTTGGCTGTGGCGGGTGATCTGCTCGGCCCGTCCTTCCAACGCCGTCCCGACCTCGGGGCGGCTGGCATAGCTTCGCCCGGGTTTTCCACCGGAAGAATCAGCAATCAGACGGCCCCGCCGATCGACCACGATCACCCGCCCGCGCACGCTCGCGGCGGAGATATCGGCGAGGCGTTGGAGAGCCGGCCGCCGGGCCGGGCGGAGGAGCTCCGAAGCTGACGCGGCGACGACGTCCGCCTGGCTACGGGCCTGGCCTCTAACCTCGGAGTCGACCCGGTCGCGCAGGCTCACCGCCAGCGGCACGCCGAGGGCGATCAGCGCCAGCAGCAGGACATAGGCCAGCGCCAGAAGGAGGGCGGCTCGGAGGCTTACGGCTCCTCGACCTCCGGTGCGGCGAAGCGGAAGCCGACTCCCCGCACCGTCTCGATGTAACGAGGCCGGTTGGGGTCGTCGCCGAGCTTGCGCCGCAGCCATCCGATGTGGACATCCAGGGTCTTCGTCGAGCCGAACCAGTTGACGTCCCAGACCTTCGACATCAGCTCCTCGCGCCTGATCACCCGGCCGGCGTTGCGCATCAGCTCGGCGAGCAGGTCGAACTCCTTGCGGGAGAGGTCGAGCCGCTCGCCCTCGAGACGGGCGACGCGGGCCGCGGGATCGAGTTCGAGATCGCCAATCTGGATCGGTTTCTCATCCGCGTCGGTCCCATCCCGCAGCCCGCTGCGCCGAAGCACCGCCCGGATCCGCGAAATCACCTCGCGGGCGCTGAACGGCTTCACCACATAGTCGTCGGCCCCCAGCTCGAGCCCGACGATCTTGTCCATCTCGGTGCCGCGCGCCGTCAGCATCATGATCGGCACATCGGAGTGCCGCCGCAGCTCGCGGCAAACATCGCGGCCATCGCCATCGGGAAGGGTGAGGTCCAGCACCACCAGGTCCGGCTGGGACTCACCCGCCAACTCCAGTGCTCCTGAGGCGGTTCGGGTGATCACGGCCTCGAATCCCGCCCTGCGCAGCGCCTCGGCGAAGGGTTGGGAGATCGAGTCCTCGTCCTCGACGACAAGGATGCGCCCGCCCGGAGCGGACTGGGTCTCCATCTGGCCACTGTAACGCCGCTCCCCGGGGTCCTCGGCGGCCGGCTCAAAGGTTTTGCCGTCTCTTTACCCATACCTGGCGCGCGCTTGAACACCTCTTCCGCAGACTGCCGTCGAAACCGGCCAGGAGATGAATCGCGTGAAGAACTTGAAGACCCGCATAGCAGCAGCCGCCACCATCCTCGGCCTCGGCGGCCTCACCGGTGTAGCCCTCAACGCCGGGGCCCAGAAGTCACCGCCGGTCGCCGAAAAGCCTCTGGTTCGCACCAAAGTGATCCGCCGCACCGTGCACGTCACCAAACACGCCAACCCGAAGCATCCGATCGGCGCGGGTGGGGCGGGTGCGGCCCGGATGGGGGCCGGGTCGACCGGGAATTCCCCCTACTCCTCATCTCCGTCCTCGGTGACGACCTCGTCGAGCGGTGCCTCGGCGTCCGCCCCCTCCTCCTCTTCCACCGGCTCCAGCTCGGTCCCGGTTGTGACCCACACCAGCGGGTCTCCCGCCACGTCCGGTGGTGGTTCTCACTCCACCTCGGGCGGCGGCCACCGCCCCCCGGTCACCACCCATACCAGCGGCTCACATCGCGGCTCCGGTGGTCGCTCCCACTCCACCTCGGGTGGCGGCGGACACCACGCCCCGGTCACCACCCACACCAGCGGCTCCCACGCCGGCTCCGGTGGCGGCTCCCACGCCGGCTCCGGTGGCGGCTCCCACAGCACTCCGGTCGTCACCCACACCAGCGGCTCGAGCGCGGGCTCGACCGGTGGTGGCGGCACGACCACCCCGGTGGTGACTCATACCAGCGGCGCCGGCGGTGCCGGCGGCACCGGCGGCGATGACGGCGAGCGGGACGGGGGCGATCACGGTGACTGAGCGTTCGCCCCGTCGAAGGCCGGGACCGGGGCTGGTGATCTGGGGCTCAGTCGCCCTCTTCGCGGTGATGTTCGCCCTCCTCACCTACCAGCTCAGCGCCAGCCAGGCACCGGAAGCGCGCCCTGTCCTTGTGCGTCAGGTGGTGAAGCGCCGTGTCGTCACCACGATCGTCCCCACCCCCGGCCGCTCCAGCGTCACCAGCAGCGGGCCGGTCACCAGCTCGGCCCCCTCGACCGAATACGCCCCGGTCACAACGAGCGCCTCCTGAGATGGCTGAGCACGACGTCATCTTCGATGCGATGGGCAGCCACGTTCGCCTTCTGATCGGCGAGCCGGGGCCCGGAATGCTGCCGGCCCCCGCGGCGGCCGAGCAGGCGAGACAGCTCGTGGTCGAGTTCGACGCCGCGCTGTCTCGCTTCAAACCCGAGAGTGAGCTGTGCGCGCTGAACGACGACCCAAACCGGCGCGTTCAGGCCTCCTCGCTGCTGCGGACGGCGGTCAGGGCCGGCCTGGACGCCGCCGAGCAAAGCGGCGGCCTGGTCGATCCGACCCTGGTCGGTGAGATCGAGTCGGCGGGCTACGTCGTCTCGCGGGCCGGCGTGCCGGGTGCGCCCCTTGGGGCCGCCCTCGCCGAGGCACCGCCTCGACAATCGGCGAAACCCAACCCGGATGCCAACTGGCGCCAGTTCGAGGTCGACGACGCTGCCGGGACGATCTCCCGCCCGCCCGGCATCCGCTTCGACACAGGGGGCACCGGGAAGGGCCTCGCGGCCGACCTGATCGCCAGCCGCCTGCACGGCTACTCGCGCTTCATCGTCGACTGCGGCGGCGACATTCGGTTCGGCGGGGCCGACGCGCTGGTCAACCCCTACGAGGTTTTCGTCGAGCACCCGCTGACGGGCGAGCAGGCCTACGTGCTGCGGCTCGGCTCCGGCGCCGTCGCCACCTCGGGGCTGAATGTACGGATCTGGCGTGGCGCCGACGGTCGCTACGCCCACCACCTGCTCGATCCCTCGACAGGAAAACCCGCCTGGACCGGGCTGATCGGCGTCACCGCGCTCGGCGACACCGCGGTGGAGGCGGAGACCTTCGCCAAGGCAGCGCTCCTCTCCGGGCCCGAGGGCGGCCGCGCGATCCTGGCCGACCGCGGCGGGTTGCTCGTCCACGACAGCGGTCGGATCGAGACCGCCGGGCCGCTCGCCACCGCGAGGCCCCGCATCCGCGTCCCGGAGCTCCCGGGCGAGAGGGCGGCCGCGTGAACGCCGCCTCCACCACCCTTCAGTCCCATGGCTGGTGGCTTGCCAGCCGCGCTTCAGGTCTCGTTGCGCTGGTCCTGGTGACGATCTCCGTCGGCCTTGGCCTGGCGATGGCGGGGAAGGTGATGCGCCGGCCGGGGCTCTCGCGGACGCTGCTGGCGATCCACGAGCACACGGCGCTGGCCGGCATCATCGCAATCGCGGTGCACGGCATCACCCTGCTCGGCGACCCCTGGCTGCACCCCGGCGTCACCGGGGTCACCGTCCCGTTCGCGATGGGCTTCCGCCCGCTCTGGACTGGCCTCGGGGTCATCGCCGGCTACCTGGCGGCAATGCTTGGCCTCAGCTTCTACGCCCGGAAGCGGATCGGCCCGCGCCTCTGGCGCAAGGCGCATCGGGCGACGATCGTCGTCTACGTGCTCGGCCTGGTCCACGCCATCGGGGCCGGCACCGACGCATCGGCGGTGTGGTTCCGCTGGTGGGTGCTGATGACCGCGCCGGTGATCGGTGGCCTGTTCGTCCATCGGGTCTTCGCCGGCAGCGCGAAACGCGCCCGCTCTCGGAGGCGTGAGGACGACCGGGCCCACGAAGGAGCGCGAGAACATCGCCCCAGCCTGCCGGCTCACTCCAGAGGCAGACCAATTTCCCCATCCCCAATCCCCGAGGAGGCATGATGGAAACCCGAGGAATCCTGATCGTCGGCGGTGGCCTCGCCGCACAGAGATGCGCCGAGGCCCTTCGCCGCCGCGGCTTCGAGGGCCCGGTGCGAATCGTCTGCGCCGAGCCCGACCCCCCCTATGACCGGCCGCCACTTTCGAAGCAGGTGCTTGCCGGGGAGATCGAGGAGAGCTCGGTCGCCTACCGGCCGGCATGGTGGTACGAGGAGAAGCAGGTCGAGCTGCTGCTCGGAGCCCGCGCTGTCGCGCTCTCGCCGGACGACTCCACCGTGAGGCTCGACTCCGGTGCCGAGCTCGGCTACGAGAAGCTGTTGATCGCGACCGGCGGCGCGGCACGGCGGCTGCCCTTCCTCGAGGGCTACGAGAACGTCCATGCTCTGCGCACCCTCGCCGACGCCCGCCGGCTGCACGCGGAGCTGCAGCCCGGCGCTCGACTGGCGATCGTCGGCGCCGGCTTCATCGGCCAGGAGGTCGCCGCCACCGCTCGCCGGCTCGGCGTCGAGGTGACGATGATCGAGGCGCTCGAGACCCCCCTCGCTCCGGTCCTCGGCCCCGAGATCGGCGGCTGGTTCGCCGAGCTTCACCACGATGAGGGCGTCCGAGTGATGACCGGCGCGATGCTCGAGGGCGCCCGTGGCGGGTCACGGGCGGAGGAGCTGATTCTCGCCGGCGGCGAGGTGGTTCCGTGTGACGCGGTCGTGGTCGGGGTCGGCACCGAGCCGGCCACAGCCTGGCTGGATGGCTGCGGCCTCGTAGGGCCCGGGGTTCGAACCGACACGGCGGGGCGCACAAGGCTGCCGGGCGTCTTCGCCGCCGGAGACGCCTCCCTGCCCTTCGACCCCCGCTTCGGCGCCCACGCCCGCACCGAGCACTGGGACGCTGCCGCCTGGCAGGGCGCCGCGGTGGCGCAGGCGATGTTGGGCGGATACCCCGGCGTCCCTCCCCTGCCCAGCTTCTGGAGTGACCAATACGGACTGCGGATTCAGTACGTCGGCCACGCACACCACGCCGATGCCGTCGTGGTCGAGGGCAGTCCCGAGGAGCGCGACTTCGAAGCGGTCTTCACCCGCGACGGCACCCCCGTCGCCGGTCTCGTGGTCGGACGCCCGCGGGCGATCCCGGCTCTGAAAAAGCGAATCGACAACGGGCACTGGCCCGCGGTGAACCGTGAGGAGGAGGCCGCATGACCTACATACCCGTGGTCGACCCCAACGAGTGCAGCGCCCACGGCGACTGCGTCGAGATAGCTCCCGAGGTCTTCCGTCTCGATGACGACGTCGCGACGGTGATCGGCCCGGGTCCCTTCGAGAAGATCCTCGAAGCAGCCGAGGCCTGCCCCGCGGTCGCGATCTCGGTCGTCGATGATGAGACCGGGGAGACCGTCTTCCCCTAGTTTCAAGCCCGATCGGCGTCGAGGTCGCCGTCCCCGCGCAGGACGCGCAGCGCGTCGGGCGGGATGTGGACGCTGACCGGGCTGCCCTGGCTGTGCTGGTCGAAGCCCTGCCCCCCGTTCGGGACCGAGGCCTGCAGGAGGGCTCCGGACGCGAGCCGGACCATGACCTGGAGGTTGGAGCCGACGAAGACCGTGCGGTCGACCATTGCGGGGACGCAGTTCGGTTTTGACCCGGCGTCGGAGTCTCTGACCTCGAGCCGCTCGGGGCGGACGACCACGGTCGCCTCACCGCGGGCATCGATGTCGCCGCAGCCGGCCTCGAGGACGAACTCCCCGACACGCACCCGGCAGCCGGCGCCGGCGGCGTCGAGCACCTCGACGGTCATCGTGTTCGCGACCCCGAGGAAGTCGGCGACGAACAGGGTTCCCGGGCTCTCATAGACCTCGCGCGGGGTCCCGATCTGATCGATCCGGCCGCGGTGCATGACCGCGATCCGATCGCTCATGCTGAGCGCCTCCTCCTGGTCGTGGGTGACGAATATGAAGGTCGTCCCGACTTCCTCCTGCAGGGACTTCAGCTCGAGCCGCAGCTGCCGGCGGATTTTCGCGTCGAGCGCCCCGAGCGGCTCATCGAGGAGCAGCAGCGCCGGGCGCAGGATCAGGGCCCGGGCCAGGGCGACCCGCTGCTGCTGGCCTCCGGAGAGCTGGTGCGGGCGGCGGTTGCCGAGCTCCCCCATCTCGACCAGCTCGAGAGCCTCCCGCACTCGCCGGTCGCGATCGCCGCGCGCGACCTTCTGGTAGCGGAGGCCGAAGGCGACGTTGTCGCTGACCGTGAGGTGGGGGAAGAGGGCGTAGCTCTGGAAGACCGTGTTGACGTTGCGGCGCTCCGGCGGGACCGCCGAGAGGTCGACGCCGTCGAGCAGGACCTCACCCGAGGTCGGCCGCTCGAAGCCGGCGATCAGCCTCAGCGTCGTCGTCTTGCCGCAGCCGGAGGGGCCGAGCAGTGAGAAGAACTCGCCGGCGGCGACCTCGAGGTCGATCCCGTCGACCGCGGTGACGACGCCGAATCTCTTGGTCAGCCCCCGCAGCGCCACCGCGCCGCCCCTCCCGTCGCCGTTGGCGCCGACCGCGATCGCCTCCTCTTCGGACGTCGCCATCAGTTTTCCACCGCCGTCAGCTCGCGCATCGCCGAGCCGCGCGAGTCCGACTCGGTGCGGGAGCCGAACCAGCGCAGGGCGAGGTAGGCGCCGCCGACCCCGATCAGGGTGGTGACGACCATGATCGTCGCCACCGCGTTCAGCGCCGGCGTCGTCGCCCCGCCGCGGGCGTTGGAGTAGAGCAGCATCGGGATCGTCGTCGTGTCGCCGCTCGAGGACATGTACTGGGTGACGACGAAGTCGTCGATCGAGAGCGCGAAGACGATCAGCATGCTGGCCAGGATCGCCGGCGTCAGCAGCGGCAGCAGCACGTGCTGGAGAGCCTGCCTGGGAGAGGCCCCGAGGTCGCGCGCGGCCTGCTCGTAGTCCGGCCCGATCGCCGCCAGCCTACTGCGCACGATCACCACGACATAGGAGACCGAGAAGGTCACCTGGCCGATCACCTGCGCGGTCGTCCCGAGGTGGACGGCGCTGAACGGGACCACCGCGAGCTGGGTGAAGACGAGCAGCAGCGAGACGGCCATCGCCAGCTCCGGGGTCGTCAGCGGCACCAGCATCAGGAAGTTGGCGGCCCGCGACCCGCGGCCGATCCAGCGCGAGAGCCCGATCGCCAGCAGGATCCCGAGCGGCGCCGCGATCGCCATGTCGAGCACCGCCAGCTTCAGGCTCTGCTCGAGGGCATGGGTGTAGGTCGGGTCGTGGAAGACCGAGAAGGTGTCGTCCCCCCACCACCAGCGGGTCGAGAACCCCTGCCAGACACTGCGCGAGCGCCCGTCGTTGAACGAGAAGGCGATCGCGAAGAGGACCGGGACCAGCGCCCAGATGATGTAGGCCCAGGTTGTCACGGCGAGGAAGCGGGGGCGGCTCCACGGGTTCGCCAGCCAGTCGGGTACCCGGCTTGGACGGATCGCCGGTCGGCGCTCCTCGGTGCCCGCGATGGTCGCGCCGGCGCTCATGTCCGTTTGTTCCTCTCCAGGCGCGAGGTCTCCCAGAGGTAATAGAGCATCCCGAATGCGAGAAGGGTCATCAGGACCAGGACCATCGCCGCGCCGAGGTTCTTCTGCGGGCCGCCCTGGACGAGGAGGTTGACGCTGTTGCCGAGCATGTTGGTGCTCGGCGAGCCCGAGATCAGGTCGTTCGTGTAGTAGTCGCCGAACATCGGCAGCATGATCAGGATCGTCCCCGCGAGGATGCTCGGCCAGCTCAGCGGCAGGGTGACGCGGATGAAGGTCCGCCAGGCCGAGGCGCCGAGGTCGCGGGCCCCCTCGAGCAGGTTGCCGTCGATCCGGTCGAGGCCGGCGTAGACCGGGAGGATGAAATACGGGATGTAGCCGTAGGTCAAGGCGGCGATCACCGAGTAGGGGTTGCCGTTCAGCCATTCCGGCGGGGTGCCGATCCCGACGTCGGCGAGGACCTGGTTGACGTAGCCGTCGGGCGCGAGCAGCCCGATCCAGGCCAGCATCCGCATCAGGTAGCTGACCCAGAACGGGACGAAGATCAGGAGCAGCAGCAGCCCCTTGCTGCGTTTCGCGTGGCGGGCGATGTAGTAGGCGACCGGGTAACCGATCGCGAAGCAGAGGACGATCGTCGAGGCGACGTAGACGAAGGTGTTGCGGGTCGCCGGCCAGTAGCTGCCGCCGGGGACGACGCTCGAGAACGCCTCCTTGATGAACCCGACGTTCCATTCGAGGGGGTTCCAGATCGGGACCGGCTGCAGGAGGGTGTCGATCTTGCCCATCGCCACCGCCAGCACGGCGTAGGCGGGGATGACGACGAACAGGAATAGCCAGAGCACGCCCGGGGCGGCGAGCCCCCGCCAGAGGCCGCGATCGCGCTCGGTCATGTCGACTTCACCTCCGACCAGGCGGTCTCCCAGAGCCCGAGCGCTTCGGCGCTGAGCGGGCCCTGGACGAACCCCTTCTTGAACTGCTCCTCGCGGAGGATCGTCGTCTGCAGGTTCGGGGGGACAAGTTCTTCTTCGACGATCTGCTCCGGCGTCATCCCGGTCAGCGGCTGCTGGTAGCAGATGTATTCGAAGTTGACGAAGGCTTCTTCGAGGTCGAGCATGTGGTCGAGGAAGAGGTGGGCGAGGACCGGGTGGGGTGCGTCCTTGAGGACGGCGAAGGTGTCGTTGCCGATCAGGCCGCGACCGTCTTCGGGCCACCAGTAGCTGGCGTCGCTCGGCGAGGTCCCCTTCGGCATGTAGTAGCCGATCGCCGCGATGTCGCCCGACCAGGCCTGGTGCAGCCACATCGAGCCGTCGGCCAGGTGCTGGTACTCGTTGGTGTAGAAGCGCAGGTTGACGTTGTCGGTCAGTTCCCGCAGCGCGTCACTTGCCGCTTCGAGCTGCTTCTCGTCTTCGGTGTTGACGTCGGTTATCCCGTTCCGCAGCAGCCCCATCGCCAGCCCTTCTCGCTGGTCGTCGAGCAATCCCACCCGGCCGGCGATGTCGGTCGCCTGCCAGAAGCTCTCGTAGGGATTGCGCAACTTCGAGGGGTCGTAGTCGGGGAGGAAGTCATTTCGCCACGCGATCCCGGTCGTGTAGATCGTGTACGGGACCGTGTAGCGGGATCCTCGGTCGTACCAGGGGTCGACCAGCGAGGGCCAGACGTTGCGGTGGAGATTCGGGATGTAGGAGAGGTTCAGCGGCTGCAGGATCCGGCCCGAGACCAGCATCGAGATGAAGGGCTGGGTCGGGACGAAGACGTCGAACCCGACCGCGCCGCTGGCGAGCTTCGCGACCGCCTCGTCGATCGTCGAGAAGGTGCTCAGTTCGACGTCCACGCCGTAGCGCTTTTCGAACGACTTGATCACCGGCGGATTGATGTATTCGGCCCAGTTGTAGAGCTTCAGCGGGCCGCCCTCGACCTCGAGCCCGGACGGGATCGCTTCGTTGTCGGGATAGATCGGGAGCGTCACCGGGTTGTCGGGCCGCGCCAGCGGCAGGCCGCCCGGAGCCTTGTTCGGGGACTGGCCGCCGGGAACGGTGGTGTCGGAGCAGGCGGCAAGGAACGAGGCCGCGGAGAGCCCGGCGCCGGCGGCCACACCCGCCTTCAGCAGCCGGCGGCGGGATAGCGTCTCGTCCCAGATCCACTCGTTCATGCCTCGGCCCCCGCCAGCATCTCCTCGACGCTCAGCAGCGGCGGCGGCGGCAGCTCGCACCCGAGCAGCCGCCCCGCGACCAGGACGGCGACCTCGACCATCCGCTCCGGCGGCAGGCTGTCGTCGAGGCGGACCTGGACCGTGAGGCCGTCGAGCAGCGAGGCGATCGCGAGCGCCGCTTCGGGAGGGTCGACGTCCCCGAAGACCCCGGAGACCTGGCCGTCGCGGACGATCTTCTCGATCTCACCGCGCCAGCGATGGTCGAGGCGCTCGCGCGCCTCGCTGAGGCCGGCGTCCCGCAGCGACCAGGCCCAGAGCTCGAGCCAGAGGGCGAATTCCCCGGCGCTGCCGGCGGCCGAGGAGATCAGCAGCGAGAGGCGCTCGGCAGGGTTATCGAGCTCGGCGAGGCAGACGCCGAGCGCGTTGTAGTAGCGGTCCTCGTCGGCGACCAGCGCCTCGGCGAGGAGCTGCTCTTTGGAGTCGAACCAGTAGAGGACCGCGGGCGGGCTGACGCCGATCCGCTCGGCGACGTCGGCGAGCCGGGTCCCGGCGACGCCGCGTTCGGCGATCACCTCGGCGGCGGCCGCCAGTATCTGCGGACGCCGAATGTGATCGATCTGTGGCCGAGGGCTCGTGCTCCCTCCTTCCCGCGCGTACTGTTTCCTGAACCCGGATTCAGATTAGCCGAGGGCGCCCTTCGGCGCAATCAACTGCTCCGGGTCGACCCCGAGCTCGCCGCCGAGCTGCTCGGCGGCGAGGCGGCGCGCCCGCTCCAGGTCCATCGCCGGGTCGCGCAGGAGCGCCCGCAGCCCGGTCCCGTCGAGCAGGGCGATGGTCCGGTCGACGAGGTGGTCGAGGTCCGCCGGCGCTTCGAACTCGCCGCTCTTCACTCCGGCCTCGATCACCCCCGAGAGCCAGTCGCGGTAGCGCTGGTAGAGCTCGGTGGCGACCGGACGGAGGTCGGGGTCGCGGGCCGCCCGCAGCCAGAGCTCGACCCAGAGGACCCAGTCCCGCTCAAGCCGTCCCTCCTGGGGCAGGCACTCCTCGATCGCGGCGGCGAGCCTCGTCGTCGCGGTTTCGCCCTCCCCCTCCCCGCCGGCGAAGCGCTCGTCACCGACGAGCTCGAAGGAGTGCAGGAGCGCCTGCTCGAGCAGCTCCTCCCTGGTCGAGAAGTAGTGGTGGACGAGCGCGGTCGAGGCGCCGGCCCGCATCGCGACCCGGGCGATCCTGACGTCGTCGATCCCCTCCGCCGCGATCAGGTCGCAGGCGGCTTCGAGGATCCGCTCCCGTGTTCCCTCAGCCACGCTGTGACACTAAACCGACGGGCTCGCCCTGGTCGGCGAGCATCGCGGCGGCGGCGTTGCGGCCGTTGAGCGCGATCACGCTCCCTGCCGGATGGGTCGCTGCGCCGCAGAGGTAGAGGCCGGGGACCGGCGTCCGCGCCGGCAGCCTTCCCTCCCACATCTGGTCCGGCGTCACCTCGCCCTGGAAGATATTGCCTCCGGTGAGGCCGATCCGTCTCTCGATGTCGGGCGGGCCCAGCACCTCGCACTCGTCGAGGCAATCGGCGAAGTCCGGGGCGAAGCGGCTGATCAGGTCGACGAACTGGCGCTCGACGTCACCGCGCCTGGAGTCCCAGTCCCCCTCGGAGAGGTCGTAGGGCGCGTACTGGCCGAAGACGCTCATCAGGTGGGTGCCGGGGGGCGCCGGGGTCGGGTCGTGGCCGGTCTGGACATAGATCTCGCCGAACCCGACCGCGGGCTCGCCGGCGTCGCACGCTTCGAATGCGCGCTGGGCCTCATCGACGCCGCCGGTGATGTCGACGGTCGCCTGGGCCGGCCAGGTCTCACCGGGGGCGGCGGACCAGTTCGGCAGCCGTGAGAGCGAGGCGTTGAACTTGACGACCGGGCTGCGGACCTTCCAGGCCTCGAGCCGCTGCCTGAATCCGGGCTCGATCTCGGCGTCCCCGAGCAGCTGCAGGGCGACCTTCGGGTCGGCATTGCAGAGAACGGTCGGGGCGTTGATCGTCGTCCCGTCCTCGGTCCGGACGCCCTCTTCGGGAAGGATCTCGGAGACCGGCACCCCACAGGCGAGGACCGCGCCGGCTTCACGGGCGGCATCGGCGATCGCGAAGCTGATCATCCCCATGCCGCCCTCGACGTAGCCCCAGACAGGGCCCTGTTCCTCGAAATCGCCCTGGTAGTGCATCAATTTGATCGAGGCGGTGCCCGGGTCCTTGGGGCCTCCCCAAGTACCGATCACTCCCTGGCCGAAGAGCGCGTCCTTGAGCCGCTGGTCGGTGAGGTATTCGTCGAGGACGTCGGAGATCGAGGCCGTGAAGAGGAGGTCGAGCATCTCCTGCTCGCCGCCCAGCATCTCCTCGATCTCGGCCCGCCCGGGCGAGTCGCCGACCCAGGAGTCGCGTGCGCCTGTGCGCAGTTTGCGGCGGACGTCATCGAAGAGATGCTCGTAGGCCCAGTAGCCGTCGATGTCGCCCTTGGCAAGGCCCATCGCCTCGAGGTCGGCCTGGGTCCTGGAGTCGTCGAGCCACTGGCCGAACGAGGTGCCGTCCTCGAACGGGACCCAGAGATTCGGGTCGGCGACGAAGAAGCGCAGGCCGCGACGGCGGAGGTCGAGCTCGCGCATCACCAGCTCGTCGAGCAGGCCGACGACGTAGGCGCAGGGGCTGACCACGCAGCGGTCGTCGTCGAAGGGGCGCTCCAGGGTGCAGGCGCCGCCGAGCCGCTCGCGGCGCTCGAGGACGAGGACGCTGCGCCCCGCCCGCGCCAGGTAGGCCGCCGCGGTCAGGCCGTTGTGGCCGCCGCCGACGACGATCACGTCCCACTCGCGGGCGGCGAGGTCGCGGAGCGGCTCCGGCAGCCCGATCTCCCCGAGCTGTGCGGCGATCTCGCTGTTCATGCGATCACCTCCTCGCGCAGCGCGTCCATGTAGTGGGCGGCGACCATCGCGTCGAAGGCGTGGACATCGTGTTCCTCGGCCGAGTAGCGGCCCGACGAGTAGCCCCGCGAGGCCACTCCCTTCTGGCTCAGTTCGCAGACGTGCCAGTCCTCGCCGTTGACCTTGTTCCAGAACCCGATCGCGTCGGAGGGGTCGAAGTCGGCCGCCTCGACCGCCGCCGGCTCGAAGAAGAACTCACAGATCACGTCGGTCCTGTCCGGGGACTTGGGCCAGAGGGTGTGCAGCATCACGTAGTCGGGGTGCAGGGAAACCAGCGCGTTCGGGAACAGCGCGAAGTAGTGGACGTGGCGCAGATCGGGCTCCCCGAGGGTGGCGATCGGCGGCCGGTGGCCGGCGTGCCCGTTTTCGGTGCCCATCGTCTCGGCCCCGTCGACGAGGGTCATCGAGCCCCCGCACCAGGCCCCGGCGCCGTAGGCGCTCTCGCCGCTCATGTAATCGCTGAGGGCGTTGAGCTCGGGGTGGACGCCGGGGCAGTGGAGGCACTCGTTGTAGTTCTCGGCGATCCCCTTCCAGTTGGCTCGGACCTGATAGGTCAGGAGGCCGCCGCGACGGAGCTCGCCGACGCTGTAGTGCTCGAGCTTCGGCAGCAGCTCGCCGAGATGGCCCTCGGCCGGGCCCGCCTGGGCGCCGCTGAGGTCGACCAGGACCAGGCCGCCGACCACCGCGCTCGGCACCTGGCGCAGGCCGAAGCAGCTCGGGTCGAAGTCCTCGACCTCGTCCATGTGGGGAGCGGCGCGGAGGTTGCCCTCGAGGTCATAGGACCAGGCGTGGTAGGGACAGCGGAGCCGCTTCCGCACCGACCCTTCCTCCTCCTCGAGGAGCCGCGAGCCGCGATGGCGGCAGACGTTGTGGAAAGCGCGCGGCCTGCCGTCCTCGCCGCCGATCACGAAGATGCTCTCGGACCCGATCTCGCGGGTGACGTAGGAGCCGGGCTCGGCCACCGCCGAGACGTGGCCGGCGCAGATCCAGCCGTCGCTGAAGATGTTGGCCAGCTCCCACTCGAGCACCGACGGGTCGGTGAAGGCGCTCGGGGGCAGCATCGACGCTCGCTCGACCGGTTGGAGCGTCGCCTCCACGTCCACCCGATCAAGTTGCAATGTCACGGCTGACCCCTTTCCCTCCAGGCGTCGCCAGGCACGGCCAACGCCTTTTTGACCTTGTAGTCAATCGCATGATACCTTGCCGTTCAATGGCGGGCCTTTCGATCGACCAGGCGGCGGCGGAGCTTCAGGAGCGCGCCCGGCGATTCACCGACGAGGTGCTGATTCCGCTCGAGCAGGACGCCGAGGCCAACGACGGCCGCCTCCCCGGGGAGGCGATCGAGAAGGTCAAGCGCGAGGCGCTCGCCGCGAACCTGACCGGCGGGCTCCACGCCCCCGAGCACGGCGGCCAGGGCTGGACGCTGCAGGAGTGGGCGCTGGTGGCCGAGCAGTTCGGCCGCAGCACCAACGCGATCCACTGGCACGTCCCGAACGCCTACAACGTCTGGGCCCACGCCAGCCCCGAGCAGGCCGAGCGCTACCTCCGCCCCGCCCTGCGCGGCGAGCTCCGCGACGCCTACGCGGTGACCGAGCGCGACGCCGGCTCGGACCCGTCGCGGATCACCTCGACCGCCGAGCCGAGCTCGGGCGGCTACGTGCTGAACGGCGAGAAGTGGTTCGTCACCTCCGGTGACGTCGCCTCGGTCCTGATCGTGATGGCGAACCTCATCGAGGGCGATGAGCGGCTTCCGACCCTGTTCCTGGTCGAGGCCGACGCCGCGGGCGTCGAGATCATCGACGAACCGCGCTTCACCCACAGCTACCCGGACGGCCACCCGACGATCCGCCTCGATTCGGTCGAGGTGCCGGCGGACGCGGTCGTCGGCGGGGCCGGCAGGGGCGAAGAGCTGCAGCGCCTCTGGTTCACCGAGGAGCGGCTCGGGATCGCCGCCCACGGAATCGGGGCGATGTGGCGGCTGCTCGAGGAGACGGTCGGCTGGGCCCTGGAGCGCGAGCAGGGCGGCAGCCGGATCTACGACTACCAGGGAGTGAGCTTCCCGCTCGCCGACTCGGCCGCCGACGCCGCCGCCGGGCGGCTGATGACGATGGAGGTGGCGCGCCTCGCCGACGAGGGCGCCGACCCGAAACTCGTCCACGCCAAGGCCTCGATGACGAAGCTGTTCGTCTCCGAGGCGGCCTGGCGCTGCGCCGACCGCTGCGTCCAGGTCTTCGGAGGCCGCGGATACATGCGCTCCAACGTCGCCGAGCGGTTCCTGCGCGAGCTGCGGGTCGACAGGATCTGGGAGGGGACGAGCGAGATCCAGCGGCTGATCGTCGCCCGCGCGATGGAGCGCCGCGGCGTCGGCCCGGTCCTGCACTGAGCCGCCGTGAAGCCTGACCCGACGCCGCTCCTACGCCCCCGATCGGTCGCGGTCGTCGGCGCCAGCGAGCGCGAGGGCTCCTACGGGGACAACATCCTCCGCAACATCTCCGTCGCCGGGTTCGAGGGCGATGTCTGGGGTATCAACCCGAAGCGCGATCGGGTTCACGGATGGCCCTGCGTGCCGAGCGTCGGCGATCTGCCGGGGCCGGTCGACGCGGTCGTGGTCGCGATTCCGGCCGCGGCCGTCGCCGCCGTCCTCTCCGAAGCGATCGAGCGCGGCTGCGGCGGGGCGATCGTCCTCTCGGCCGGGTTCGGCGAGATCGAGGCAGGCCGGGAGCTGCAGCGGGAGCTGACCGCTATCGCGGTCGACGGCGGCCTGCCGGTCTGCGGGCCGAACTGCAACGGGGTCGTCTCGGTCGGGTCGCGCTCGCCGCTCTGGGGCGACTCGGTCGAGCGGCTGCAGGACGGCGGGGTCGCACTGATCAGCCAGAGCGGCAACATCGCCGTCAACGCCCTCGGGATGCGTCGGGGGATCGGCTTCCACACAGTGGTCTCGACCGGGAACCAGGCGGTGGTCTCCGCCGCCGACTGGATCGAGGCAGTCTCCGCGCTCGAGGGGGTGCGCTCGATCGCGCTGTTCCTCGAGGAGGACGGCGACGGGGCGGATCTCGCCCGGGCGCTGGCCGGCTGCGCCGAGCGGGAGATTGGGGTCGCGGTCCTCAAGGTCGGGGCCTCGGAGGCGGGAGCGCGTGCCGCGGGTGCCCACACCGGCGCCGTCGCCGGCGATCAGCGCGTCTTCTCCGCCCTGCTCGAGGAGGCCGGCGCCGCGACCGCCCGCGACCCGCAGGAGCTGCTGGAGCTCGCGCGGTGCCTGGCGCAGGCGCCACGGCGGCGGGCCGACGGCGGCGTCGCCGTCCTCACCTGCTCCGGCGGGGACTCGGGGCTGGCCGCCGACCTGGCCGAGCGCGAGGGCCTCCCCCTACCGGCGCTGGCGCCGGAGACCCGGAAGGCCCTCACCGAGCTGCTCCCCGCGGCGGCGACCGTCGGCAATCCCCTCGACTACACCTCGATGCTGTGGGACGAGCCCGAGAGGCTCGCACGGGTGACCGAGGCGGTCGGCTCGGACCCGGGGATCGGCCAGCTGCTCCTTCTCTTCGACGAGCCGGAGGGTCTGTCCGCCCCCGCCAGGGCCGGTTGGGATCAGGTGCGCCGGTCCCTGGTCGCCGGGGCGGAGCGCGCCGGAGCCGATCCCCTCCTCGCCTCGACGGTCCCCGACCTGCTTCCCGAGCGCAGCGCCCTCGAGCTCGCCGAGCACGGCATCGCGGCGGTGGCCGGACTGAGCGAGGCGATCCGCTGCGTCAGCGCTCTTCGCGCCCCTCGGCCCTCGCCCCGGCGCCTGCGCGAAATCGCCAGGGCGGCGTCACGCCGGCGCGGAGATGGCGACGGAGATTGGCTCGGCGAGGCCGAGAGCAAGGGCCTCCTCGCCGACGCCGGGATCCCGGTGCCTCGGTTCGGCGCCGTCGCCGACGCCGACGCCGCCGTCGCCCTCGCCGTCGAGCTCGGCGGCCCGGTCGCGATCAAGCTCTCGGGCCCGGAGCTGAGGCACAAGAGCGACGCGGGGGCCCTGGCCCTCGGCCTCGAGGGGGGCGATACGGTCCGCGCCGCCAGCGAGCGCCTTCTCTCCATGCCCGAGGCGGAGGGCGCAGGCCTTCTGGTCGAGGAGATGGTGGGCGGCGAGGCCGAGCTGATCGTCGCCGCCCGGGCCGACGGGGTCGTCCCGGCGCTGGTCGTCGGCCTCGGCGGGGTCTGGGCCGAGGCCCTCGACGACGTCGCGATCGTGCCGCTGCCGGCGAGCCCCGAGCGCGTCGAGGCGGCCCTCCGCGGCCTGCGGGCGGCGCCGCTGCTGACCGGCGGTCGCGGCGGCGCGAAGCTCGACCTCGGCGCCGCGGCGACCCTCGGCTCACGCCTCGGCGAGCTCATCCTCGATCAGGGCCTCGACCTGGTCGAGGTCAACCCGGCGCTGCTTGGCGTCGAGGGCTGCGTCGCCGTCGACGCCGTCGCGCGGCGCGTCTAACCGACGCCGGTCAGCTCGGGGCGCTCGGCCATCCGTTCGGTCGCGACCTCGAGGCCCTCGCGGATGATCGAGGCGATTTCCTCGATCAGGGCGGCGTCGGCGACAAGCGGCGGCGCGATCTGGACGATCGGTTCGGTCCTGTCGTCGAGCCTGCAGATCAGGCCGCGGCTCCAGAGCTCCTCGGAGAGCACGTCCTTCAGCAGCCAGTCGGCGGCGGGTCCGTCGAAGCTCGCCCGCGTCTCCTGGTCGCGGACCAGCTCGATCGCCCAGAAGTAGCCGGCGCCGCGAACGTCGCCGACGATCGGTATGTCGCGCAACTTGTTCAGAACCTCGCCGGCAAGCGACTCGTTGGTGCGCACGTTCTCGAGCACCCCCTCGCTCTCGACCGTATCGATCGCCGCCAGGGCGACCGCGGCGCCGACCGGGTGGCCACCGAAGGTGTAGCCGTGCAGGTAGTTGCTGCGGCCGTCGAGGAAGGGCTCGGCGACGCGGTCGGAGATCAACACCCCGCCCATCGAGAAGTAGGCCCCGGTCAGCCCCTTGGCGAAGGTGATCAGATCGGGCACGTAGCCGAAGCGATCGGCACCGAACCAGTATCCGAGCCGGCCGAAGGCGCAGATGACCTCGTCGGAGCAGAGCAGGATTCCGTGCCGGTCGCAGATCTCGCGCAGCCCGGCCCAGTAGCCCTCGGGAGGGACGATCGAGCCGCCCGCGTTCTGCACCGGCTCGGCGATCATCATCGCGATCGTCTCCGCCCCTTCGGCGTCGATCGTCTCCTCGATCTCGGTCAGCAGGGCGGCGCAGAGGCGCTGTTCGTCCGCGCCCTCCGGGTGGCGGTATGCGTTGGTGTTGGAGACGTGGGAGACCGGCACCGCCAGCGGCTCGAACGGGGTCCGGCATTCCTCGATCCCGGTCATCGCCAGCGCCCCCAGCGAGACCCCGTGATAGGCGTCCTTGCGGGCGATCACCCGGCGCCGCGCCGGTTCGCCGTTGGCCGCGTGAAACTGGACCGCCAGCTTCCAGGCCGACTCGACGGCGTCGGCTCCGCCGGAACCGAAGAAGGCGCGGTCGAGGCCGGGAGGCGCCAGTTCGGAGAGGCGGGTGGCGAGCTCGATTCCGGGCGGGTGGGCGACGGTCCAGTTGCTGGTGAACGGCAGCTGGCGCATCTGCGCGGCCGCCGCGTCGCCGATCCGCTCGCCGTGGGAGTGGCCGAGATTGACGCAGTAGAGGCCGGAGAGGCCGTCGATGTAGCGACGGCCGTCGACGTCGAAGACGTGACTGCCCTCGCCACGGTCGATGATCGGGATGTCGCGCTCGGCGAGGCCGGACATATCCGAGAAATGGAGCATCAGATGCTGCTTGGCGAGGCTCTGCAGGCGTTCCGCATCGGCGCTGTTGGCTTTGTCCATGGCTCCAGTTTACCTTGTAGTCAATTTCACAATCTCATGCTAGAATGCCCGCCCGATGGAGGCCGTCACCACACCCCGCCCGCCTGTCGCGGGGACCGGCTCCCCTCGAAGCTATGACGCGATCGTTGTCGGCGGTGGCCACAACGGTTTGACGACCGCGGCATATCTCGCACGATACGGGATGCGCGTGGTCGTTCTCGAGCGCCGGCCGATCCTCGGCGGCGCCTGCGTGACCGAGGAACTGTGGCCGGGAAAGCGGGTCTCCCGCGCCTCCTACGTCGTCTCGATGCTGCAGCCGCAGGTGGTATCCGACCTCCGGCTCGAAGACTTCGGCTACCGCGCCGTCCCGCTCGACCCGGCCTACGCCGCGATGACCGAAGAAGGCCCGATCGTCTTCTACGACGACGCCCGGCAGACGGCCGACTCGATCCGCTCGATCGCGCCCAACGACGCCGAGCGCTTCGCCCCCTTCGAGGACCGCCTCTTCCGCGTCGCCAAGTTCCTGCGGCCGATGATGCTGCGCGAACCGCCGGCGCTCGGGTCGAAGAGCCCGCGCGACCTCTTCTCCCTCGCCCGCGAGGCGGGCCGCGCAGCCGGCCTCTCGCGTGCCGAGGTCCACGAGGTCGTCCGGATGTTCACGATGTCGGTCGCCGATCTCCTCGACGACTACTTCGAGCACGACGCCCTCAAGGGCTCGATTGCCTCGACCGGCGTCGTCGGCGTCTGGGCCGGCCCGAACACGCCCGGGACCGCCTACAACCTTCTTCACCACGCGCTCGGCGAACTGAACGGAATCGAGGGCGCCTGGGGCCACGTGATCGGCGGCATGGGCGCTATCAGCGAGGCGATCGCAGCCTCCGCCCGCTCCGCCGGCGCCGAGATCCGGACCGATGCCGAGGTCACCTCGATCGACGTCCAGGGGGAGCGCGTGATCGGCGTCACCCTGGCCGGCGGCGAGGAGCTCCGCGCGCCGATCGTCGCCTCCGGGGCGCACCCGAAGACGACCGTCCTCGACCTCGCCGGAGCCGAGAACTTCCCGACCGAGGTCGCCGAAGACATGCGCCGCTACCGGACCCGCGGCGGCTCGGTGAAGATCAACATGGTCCTCTCCGAGCCCCCTCGCTACGAGGGGGTCTCCGACGAGATGCAGGAGACACTGCGGCACACCGGCGTCAACCTCGCGCCCTCGATCGATTACCTCGAGCGAGCCTGGCAGGACGCCCTCGGCGGCCACCCGGCGGCGGAACCGTACGTCGAGTGCGAGCTTCCCTCGGCGATCGACTCGAGCCTCACCGACGACGACACCTGGGTGATGACGATGTTCACCCAGTACGGCCCGCACGATGAGAAGGACTGGCCCGAGGGAGCCCGCGAGCGCTACGCCGACGCCTGCATCCAGCACCTCGCGCGCTACGCGCCGAACGTGCCGGACGCGATCCTCGAGCGCGAGGTCCTCGCCCCGCCCGACATCGAGCGGATCTTCGGGATGGTCGGCGGATCGATCTTCCAGGGCGAGCAGGGCCTCGACCAGATGGCGTTCATGCGTCCCTCACCGCTTCTCTCCGGGTACGCGACCCCGGTCCACGGCCTCTATCTCTGCGGCGCCGGCACCCACCCGGGCGGAGGAGTCATGGGCGCCCCCGGCCACAACGCCGCCAAGCGGATCCTCCGCGACGGCCGCTTCTCGAAATTCCGCCGCCGCCGCGCCGCGGCCGGCTCCTAGACCTTCCCGGTCGCGTACCAAGCGCGCGCCTCGAGCGAGAACGACCCGCCCGGAACCTCGGCCCGGATCGCCTCTCGGACCGCATCCAGGCCCTCGTCGTCGAGCTTCGCCAGCGCTTTCCCGGCCGGGCCGACGCCGAAGGTGTACGGCTCCCAGAGATCGTCGAAGTCCTTGTAGTCGGCCGAGACGGTGAGGGCGCCGGCGGATATCTCGCCCAGACCCGCGCGCTCGAGGCGCTCGGCGATGTCGCCCTCCGAAATGCCGGGCCTCCCCTCTTCTCCGTCCCTGCCGGCCCCGACGGATCGCATCGCCGCCCAGAAGATCCTCAGCATGTTCATCCCACCGGGGAGGTCCCACATACAGGCAGCGACGGTCCCGCCCGGCGCGGTCACCCGCGCCATCTCGCCGAGCCCGGCATCGGGATCGGTCATGAAGGCGATGACCAGACAGGAGAGGGTGGCGTCGAAGGAGTCGTCCTCCCAGGGCAGCTCCTCGGCGACGCCGATGCGGACATCGGCGCCGGGATTCCGCGCCCGGCAGGCCTCGGCGAACTGAGGCGCCGGATCGATCGCGGCGATGTCCTCCCGATCGACCCCTCTGGCCGCGATCTCGCTCGTCAGCCCGCCCGGCCCGCAGCCGACGTCGAGGACGCGCATCCCCTCCCCCACCCCGACTGCGTCCACGAACGCCAGCGCCAGCGGGACCGTGTAGCGGCCCATGAAACGGTCGTAGTGCTCTGCGGTCGAGCTGAACTCGTCGATGGAGCGATGCTACAGGCACTCATTGCGGCGCCTGCTACCGTTTGAGAGGTCGGGTCTGGCCTTCCGCCGGCTCGAGAGGTTCCGTTTCCTCCGTGCGCCACCTGGCGTCTTGGGGCTGCTGGATCTCCCCCTAGACGCTCAAAAAGGAGCCACAACAATTACCTCGTTTGCCGATCTCGGCATCTCACAAACCGTGGTGCGCGCGCTCGCTCGCCGCGACATCACAGAACCTTTCCCCGTTCAGCAGATGGTCGTCAGCGACGCGCTCGCCGGCCACGACCTTCTCGTCCAGTCGCCGACCGGCTCGGGCAAGACGCTCGCTTTCGGCATCCCGCTTGTCGAGCTCCTCGAACCCGGCGCCGGCGACACCTCGGCCCTGGTGCTCGCTCCCACCCGCGAGCTCGCGGCCCAGATCGTCGAGGAGCTGCGCTCGATCGCCGATGCCCACGGCCTCAGGATCGCCGCCGTCTACGGCGGCGTCGGCTTCGCCCCGCAGATCAAAGCCGCCCGCCGCGCCGACATCCTCGTCGCGACCCCGGGCCGGCTCGAGGACCTGATCGACCGCGGCGTCGTCTCGCTCGGGCAGGTCCAGATCCTCGTCCTCGACGAGGCCGACCGCATGCTCGACATGGGCTTCAAGCCGGCCGTCAGCCGGATCGTCGGCCTGACGCCGGACCGGCGCCAGACGCTGTTCTTCTCGGCGACGCTCGAGGGCGCGACCGGCAAGATCGCCACCGCCTTCACACGCGACGCCCGCCGCCACACCCAGGAGAAGGACAAGCGGGAGACCGCCGACATCGAGCACCGCTTCCTCCACGTCGACTCCCAGAGCGCCAAGCTCGACCACCTGATCGCCCAGCTGCGCGGCGCCGAGGGCAGCAGCACGCTGGTCTTCGTCCGCACCAAGCGCGGCGCCGACCGGCTCTCAAAGCGACTTCGCAGCCATGGGCTCGAGACCCTGGCGATGCACGGCGACAAAAGCCAGCGCCAGCGCGAACGAGCGCTTGCCCGGTTCGACTCCGGTGAGGTCGACGCCCTGATCGCGACCGACGTCGCCGCCCGCGGAATCGACGTCGCCGGCATCACCCACGTCATCAATTACGACGCGCCCGCGGACCGCGACTCCTACGTCCACAGGGTCGGCAGAACCGGCCGCGCCGGACGAACCGGGATGGGAATCAGCTTCGTCCTCGCCGACCAGGCCGACGAGGTGCGCCGGATGGCCGGCGACCTCGGCCTCGCCCGCGAGTTCAACGGCGCCGAGGGCAACCGCGGAAAGCAATCGGCGAGCCGCGGCCACGGCAAGCGAAACCACTCAAGGTCCCGCCGCCGCAAGCCGACGAGGTCACGATGAGCCCGGCCACCGCGGCAAAGAGATGGACCTGCGACCGCTGCAGAATGGCGGTCGGCCAGATCGACGGCACGCCCGTCCCGCTCCCCGAGATCTGGGAGAGCAGCGCCGACGGCGACTTCTGCCTTGCCTGCCGGCGCGCGCGAGCCGCCGAGGAGGCCCTGGCGGCGACCCCGGAGGAATGCAGCACCGACGTCCGCGCCAAAGCCCGCCGGGCCGGCCTGATCGAGTTCGAGGTGCGACGGACCCCGACCCTCACCGACAACACGATCGCCAGGGCCTGCCGTACCAGCGCCTCGGCGGTCGCCGCCGCGCGCAAACGGCTGAACATGGACGAGAGCCCGCCCCCGGGCGCCGACCGCGACCGCGCAACCGCACGCCGCGCAACCGTGGGCCGCGGATAGGCCTCGATGGCGTCAGCCCAGATCGGCATCGCGCTCGCCCTGGTCGCGGCCGTGATGGCAAATCTGTCGAGCCTGTTCAAGCATCGCGGTTGCCAGGGAGTCCCTCCGGTCCACCTCCGCCGGCCGTTTAAGAGCGCCCGCGAGCTCGCCCGTTCGCGTTGGTTCGTCGCCGGATGGGGGCTCGCGGCTGTCGCCTGGCTGATCCACGTCGCATCGCTCTCGATGGCGCCGATCTCCCTCGTTCAGGGGATCGTCGCCGGCGGCGCCGTGACCCTGGCGGTGATGTCGCAGCGGCTCTTCGGCAGCCGCGTCGAACGGCGCCAGTGGCTGGCACTGTTGCTCGGCGGCGCCGGTCTCGCCCTCCTCGCGGTGACGGTGCCGCAGTTCAGCGGCAACCACTCCCAGTTCGATTGGGCGCCGATCCTCGGCTTCGAGGGCGGCCTGGCGCTGATCGCTGCGGGGCTGGCGCTCGGGCACCGCTCCGAGCGGCTCCATCCTCACGGCGGCGTCCTGCTCGCGGTCCTCGCCGGGACGCTCTTCGCCCTCGCCGGGGTCGCGATCAAGGGGCTCACCGGAGCCGCAGGGCTCGGCGTCCCGATCATGGCCGGCTGGGTCGCGATCATCGTCCTCTGCGGGATCCTCGCCCAGTACACGGCGGTCTCGGCCCTGCAGCGCGGCGGCGCGATCGAGACGATCGGGCTGATGGGCCTGGTCGCGAACGCGACCCAGATCGCGGCCGGCGTGCTCGTCTTCGGCGACCCCCTCTCCTCCGATCCGCTCGGCGTCGTCCTCCAATCCTCGGCCTTCCTGATGGTCTGCGCCTCGGCGCTGCTGCTCCCGGCCGCGGACCGGGCGGCTCCACCCGCCCTCCAGCCGATCGCCTCCTGAGAGGCAGCTCAGCGAACCAGAACCCGCCGGGACCGAGCGACTGCCTCGTCCCACCAGCCGCCGGCCCGATCCGAGACGGCGTCGATCCTGCGGCGCAGCGGAGGCGCCCAGAGAAGGACCGCCACGGCGGAGCCGAGAGCGGCGCCGCCGAGCACGTCGCTCGGGTAGTGAACGCCCGCCGCAACCCTCCCCACCGAAAGCACCGTGGCGAAGGCGATCGCGACGACTCCCCAGCGGGGCTTCCGCAGGAAGATCGCCACCGCGATCGCGAACGAGGCCGTCGCGTGGTCGCTGGGAAAGCTCGCGTCCGCAGAGTGGGCGAGGAAGAGGTGCAGCTGACCCGGGTCCGCGACGAACGGCCTCGCGCGATCGACCAGGCTCCCGATCACCGCGGCGAGGGCGAGCGCAAGACCAGCGCTCCCGACCGCTGCGACGGCGGCCCGGCGCCAATCACGCCACCGGGTGCCGTGCGCCGCGAGGAAGATCACCGCGAGGGTCGCCGCGAACAGCAGCTCGGAGCTGTTGATATAGAAGACGAGCGGGTCCTCGACGGCATCGTGCTGGCGCAGGAAGTCGTTGAGGGCGTGGAGGATCGACCATTCCATCCCTGGCGATTCTTCACATCGGTGTTACAGGGAACCTAAAGAGCGGATAGCGCCTCTCTTATCCGCCGATGATTTCCGCCGGCACCTGCGAGAGCTTCTCGGCGAGCATGTCGATCGACTGCGCCAGCCTGCGAGTGTCGGCTGAGCTCAGGCTCGTACCGGGTAGAGGGCCTTGGCCTGAGCGACCCTGCCGGCGACGACCGCCGCCATAAAGGGCTTCGTCGCGGCGACCAGCTCGGTGGTGTTCTGCGCGAGGTAGCTGCGGTGTCCGGTGATCGCGGCGTCGACCGCGGGGCCGTGGTCGGCCTTCAGCCTGCCCTGCCGCTGACCGTGATCGTCCCGTCTTCTTCCTCGCCGCCGTTGCAGCGCAGTGTGTATTCGCCCTCCTCGAGGGTCAGCGAGAAGCTGCCGGAGAGCCCCTCGGTCAGGTTCTCCTTCTCGCCGAGGATCGTTTCCCCGTCAAGGACCTCGAGCTCGGTGACGGATCCGCTGCCGGCGTTTTCGATCTCGAAGTTGATCGGCCCCGCCGGCGCCTCGGCGTTGTGCGGGTCGCAGCCGGCATCGGTCAATTTGAACGAGAGCGTCTTCGCCCCCGCGGGGGCGTCTTCGTTTGATCCGCAGGCGGTCACGGAGACCGCCAGAAGGCCGAGCGTGGCCCCGATCAGGGTGGCGCGGGCGACGTGTTTCATCATTCTGCTCCGAGGCTCCTTGTTCTTCGGTGGGACGAGTTAGGGCACCCTAACCCACCCGCAATGAGCTATGCAGTCGGATAGGCCGCTCGCCTCGGCCGAGTCCTGGCCGGCGAGCTAGCCGGTCGCGCCGATGCCGATCCCGGCGGCGCCGATCCCGGCTGTCTTCAGCAGTTTGCGGCGCGTTATCGGGCTCATCGCGGGCCCGCGGGGGGCTCAGGCCGCGGTCTCGGCGGTGGCCTGACCGCCGCGGGCGCGGATCCGCGGGCGCCGCCGCAGCTGGTCGGGCCAGACCACGTAAAGCGTCATCGGCACCGCATAGGCGAGGTATACCGTGGCCTCGATCACGGTCGGGCTCGGCTGCAGGCCGAGCATCCCGGTAAGCAGCGAGCCGCTGATCGTTCCCGGCTGGACCAGCCAGGTGAGGTCGACCGCCTGAGCCTGGAGGCTGGTGACCCAGCCCGCCTCGTGGGCGGTATGGGCGGCGGATGCGAGCAGCCCGGCGGCGACAAGGACGAGGACGAGGCCGGTGATCCGGAAGAACTTGGTCAGGTTGATGCGGACGCCACCGCGATAGAGGCCGAGGCCGATCGCCACCGCCGCGAGCAGGCCCAGCAGGGCGCCGGCGCCGGCGGCTGTGGTGTCGCTGGAATCCTGGAAAGCGGCGAGGAGGAAGACGGAGGTCTCGAAGCCCTCGCGGAGAACCGCGAGGAAGGCCATCGCGACGAGGGCGATCGTCGAGCCGGCGGCCAGCGCGGTCGCGGCCTCGCCCTCCAGCGCCGCCTTGATGCCGCGGGCGTGGCGGCGCATCCAGATGATCATGTAGGTGACGGCGGCGACCGCGATGACGCCGATCACCGTCTCCAGGCCCTCCTGCTCGCGCTGCGGCAGCTGCCGGTCGATCAGATCGAGGCCGACGCCGACCGCGGCGCAGAGGACGATCGCGACCCCGACCCCGATCCACATCTGCCGCATCGCGTCCTGGCGGCCCTCCTTGACCAGGAAGGCGGCGATTATGCCGACGATGAGCGAGGCCTCGACGCCCTCTCTCAGGGTGATTACGAATGTCGGGATCAAGTGGTGCTGGTCTCCTGACGGGCGAACTCTTAGGCCCGCCTAATAAGGATCACCGAAAACCTAGCACGTCACTAGGTATTCGGAAGGCCGGAGGCTCGATCGGGATAGATTGGTTGCCGCCTGTGAGCAGCCCCGAGCCCTCGACAATCGTCTTCTTCCCCGAGGGGGCCTACGGCCCGACGAACAACTGCGTCGGGATCGGCGACGTCCTCCGCCGCCGCGGCCACCGCGTCGTCTTCATCATCGAGGAGTCCTTCGAGGGGACGCTCGAGGCGCAGGGCTTCGAGGAGAAGCTGATGCGGCTGACGCCGCCGCCGGAGGTTGAGGAAGTGCCGGGCCAGTTCTGGAAGGACTTCATCCGCGAGACGGCCCCCGTCTTCCGGCACCCGACGATCGACCAGCTCGCGGGATTCATCGCCCCGACCTTCCAGGCGCTGATCGACGGCGCCCGCTACGTCGACGACCGGCTGCTCGAGATCATCGACGAGGTAGAGCCCGACCTGCTGGTCGAGGACAACGTCGTCAGCTTCCCCGCCCTCCTCTCCTGCGGCCGGCCGTGGGCCAGGATCGCCTCCTGCAATCCCGCCGAGATGAAGGACCCGGCGGTCCCGCCGACCTTTTCCGGGCTGCCGGAGGCGGATCGCTCCGGCTGGGTGGAGTTCTGGGACGCCTATCGCGAGGCGCTCGGCCCGATGCACGCGGAGTTCAGCGAGTACTGCCAGGAGCGAGGCGCGCCTCCGCTTCCGCCCGACGACTTCATCCATGAGAGCCCGCTGATGAACCTCTATCTCTACCCGGACGAGATCGACTACCGCCGCGACTCACCGCTGGGTGACCGCTGGCACAACCTCGAGGCCAGCGTCCGGGCGACCGACCCGGACTGGGAGCTGCCGCCCGAGCTGGCCGAGCGCGAGGGGCCGCTGGTCTACCTCAGCCTCGGCTCGCTGGGCTCGGCCGACGTCTCGCTGATGCAGAAGCTGGTCGCCGAGCTGGCCGACTCGCCCTACCGCGTGATCGTCTCCAAGGGCCCCCAGGCGGACGAGTTCGAGCTCGCCGGGAACATGACCGGCGAGGAGTTCCTGCCGCAGACGGCGATCCTGCCGCAGGTCGACCTCGTGATCACCCACGGCGGCAACAACACGGTCACCGAGTCTCTCTTCTTCGGCAAGCCGATGGTCGGCCTGCCGCTCTTCTGGGACCAGTACGACAACGCCCAGCGCATCGACGAGACCGGCCTCGGGGTCCGCCTCGACACCTACGGTCACGAGGGCGCCGAACTGACCGGCGCGATCGACCGGCTGCTTGCCGACGCGTCGCTGGCCGGCCGCCTGGCCGCGATGTCGAAGAGGCTTCGGGCGCTCGAGGGGACACGGCGGGCCGCCGACCTGATCGAGGAGGCGATCGCGGCCGGCAGCTAGGTGCCGAGCCCGAGGACCGCGACGGCCTGCTTCGCCATCTCCGACTCGCCGAGGGCGTTGGGGTGGACGATGACCGGGTTCGTTCCCTGCAGCACCGGCTCGATCCAGCGGACGCCGACAGCCTTGCAGGCGTCGTGGCCGTTGGAGGCCCCGCTGAGGTCCACGTAGGTGACCCCGGTCGCCGCCGCGGCGCGGCTGATGGCGTCGTTCAGCGTCGCCTGGATTTCCCGCACATAGGGGACGTCGCCGCTGGCGATCGGCATCTTCGAGAAGCAGCCGCCAGAGGCGGGCATGATCCACGGGTAGCCGAGGACCCCGATCTTCGCCCCGGGCGCCTTCGCCCGAACCGCCGCCAGCGAATGCACCAGCGAGGGGTAGGTCGTGTTCCTGATCGTGTCGGCAAATGAGGATCCGTAGCGGTCCCTGCAGGGGCTTCCATGCCCGAGGGTGAGCACCCCCGCCGTCCCGCAGTCGAGGATCGTGTCGAGGAAGACGCCGCTGTCGTTGCCGCCGATCGTCATCGTCACCAGCTGGGTATCGGCGCCGACGGCGTTCAGCTGCGGCGGGACTCCCGGGTACTGGGGTTCGAAGAAGTCGTTCGTCTCCGCCGCGCCGCAGGTGACGTCCTTGAGCTGGGCGCCGGTCGTGCGGGCGATCACGTGCGGGTAGTTCCGGGTCGAGCGCAGGCACTGGAGCGGAGCCGAGAAGTCCGGCGGCAGGACGCCGGAGGCGGCGCTGTAGGAATCGCCCAGGGCGACATACCGGGTCGGCTGGGCCGTTGCCGGCGCCGCCGGAACCGCTGTGGCAAGCGCCAGAAGCGCGAGGACAAGGATCAGAAATCGGCGGCGGGCTCTGGGCATGTCTCCTCCTGGATCGGGTGAATCCGTCTGGTTGACTGAGACTCAAACGTGCCCGGTTCTCCCCCCGCCAAACCCCTCGGACCCTATGGTTGGCTGCGTGACACAGACCTCGACACCGCTCTCGATCCTCGACCTCGCGGCGGTCGGGCGCGAGGAGACGGTCGCCGAGAGCTTCGCCGGCAGCGTCGAGCTCGCCCGCGTCGCCGAGAGCAGCGGCTACCGGCGGATCTGGTACGCCGAGCACCACAACATCAGCTCGATCGCCTCCTCGGCGACCTCGGTCCTGATCGCCCACATCGCCGCCAGGACGGAGAGCATCAGGCTCGGCGCCGGCGGCGTGATGCTGCCGAACCACTCCCCCCTCGTGATCGCCGAGCAGTTCGGCACCCTCGAGACCCTGCATCCGGGGCGGATCGACCTCGGCCTGGGTCGCGCCCCGGGCACCGACCAGAACACCTTTCGCGCCCTGCGGCGCGATCCCGCCGTCAGCGAGCGATTTCCCCAGGATGTGGTCGAGCTCCAGGGCCTCCTCGGGGACGAGAGCCCGCTGCCAGGAGTGCGGGCGATTCCGGGGAGCGGCACCCACGTCCCGCTCTACATCCTCGGCTCATCGCTGTTCGGCGCCCAGCTCGCCGCCCAGCTCGGCCTTCCCTACGCCTTCGCCTCCCACTTCGCGCCGCGGTTTCTGCATCAGGCGATCGCCGTCTACCGGGAGGAGTTCAGGCCATCCGCGCAGCTGACCGAGCCGTACGTGATCGCCGGCGTCGGGGTGATCGCCGCCGAGACGCCGGAGGGCGCCGCGGAGCAGCTGGAGGCGGCCCGCCGGATCCGCGCCCGGGCGATATTCGGACGTGGCAAACGGCGCCTCACCGAGGAGGAGGTCGGGCAAATCCTCGAATCGCCCGAGGGCGCGGCCGTCGATGAGATGCTCGCCTACACCGCTGTCGGCGTCCCCGAGCAGGTCTCCGACTACCTGGCGGAGTTCGCCGATGCCACCGGCGCCGACGAGCTGATCACCGTCCACTACTCCGACTCGGTCCCCAATCGGCTGCGATCGGTCGAACTGCTCGCCGGCGCCGCCGATCCCGCACTCTCTGGCTAGGCGGACCCGAGGGTGAAGTGAACCCTGGTCCCTGGAGAGCCGTCTTCGAGCCAGATCCTTCCTCCATGTGCTTCGACGATCGCCCGCGAGACCGCCAGGCCGAGACCGGCCCCCTCCTCTCCCCGCGCCGCGTCGCCACGGTAGAAAGCCTCGAAGACCCGGTCGCCGTCCCCGGCCGGGATCCCCTCGCCGCTGTCGGCGACCTCGACCTCGACTCCGGCGCCGGCGGAATACGCGCGAACCGTGACGCTGCCGTCGGCGGGCGTGTGGCGGATTCCGTTCTGGATCAGGTTGAACAGGACCCGCTGGACCTTCTCGGCATTGGCGCTGGCGATCAGCTGGCCCGCGGGAAGGTCGGCGGCGAGGTTGACGCCGCGCTCCGCCGCCGGAGCCCGCATCGCCGCGACGGTGTCCCCGATCAGGTCGCCGAGCTCGACCTGGCGCATCGTCCAGGAGATGTCGCCGGCCTCGATCCGGGAGAGCTCGAAGAGGTCGTCGATCAGGTCGCTCAGCACGGCGACGTGGGTCCGGATCTCCTTCAGGTAGCGGTCGCGGGTCTCACCGGTCGCCACCCCATCGTCGATCGACTCGACCAGCAGCCGCAGCGAGGCGAGTGGGGTCCGCAGGTCATGCGATGCGGCGGCGACGAGCTGGCTCCGCGCCTCCTCGATGTCGCGACGCGAGCGCTCCTCCATGGCCAGGCGCACGGCGAGCGCGGTGGCAAGCGCCGCGGCGGCGGCGGCGAGGACGACGAGGACGATCTGGGTGGCGCCCATCCTGCTCGGGACGGCAACCGCGGCGGCGCCGGCGAGGAATGCGGCGATCGCGATGACTACCGCGCGCCTCATGGCCGCAACCTGTACCCGACGCCCCAGACAGTCTCGATGAAGCGGGGTTCGTGGGGGTCGTCGCCGAGCTTGGCGCGGAGACGCCGGACGTGGACGGTGACCGTGCTGGTGTCCTCGAAGAAGGGCTCGCCCCAGACGGCTTCCATCAGCTGGTCCCGCGTGTAGACCCGCCCCGGGTGGGTGGCGAGGTGGGCGAGGAGGTCGAATTCCCGCAGTGTCAGCGCCAGCGCCTCGCCGTCGAGCAGCACCCGGCGCGTCGCCGGCTCGACCCTCAGCGGCCCGTGGACGATCGGCGGCGCCTCCTCGTCCGGCGGGGAGACCCGACGCAGCACCGCGCCGACGCGGGCAACGAGCTCGGTCGGCGAGAACGGCTTGACGACGTAGTCGTCGGCGCCCCGCTCGAGGCCGACGACGCGATCGGACTCCTCACCGCGAGCGGTGAGGAGAATCACCGCGATCCGCGGGCCCGGCTGGCGGTGCAGCTGCTGCATCACCTCGATCCCGTCGATCCCCGGAAGCATCAGGTCGAGGACGACAAGGTCGGGCCGGTCCTGGGTGATCATCCGCAGCGCCTCGGGCCCGTCGGCTGCACGGTGGGTCTCGTAGCCGGCCCGCTCCATGTAGCGGCCGACGACGTCGAGGATCGTCGGCTCGTCGTCGACCACCAGCACGGTGCCCTGAGACGTCTCCGCCATTGCCGCCATTGTCGCGGTCCCGGTGCTAGCCGAAGGTGAAGGCATAGCCCTCCACCCCCGATTCCGGTTCCAGGGTGAGGATGTGGTTGCCGACCTTCGGCAGGTCGACGAGGTTGTAGAGACGCTGGCCGGTCACCGTCACGACCCCGTCGTGGACATCGGTACCGGCGTCCGCGGACGGGATCGGCCTGCCGTCGAGCAGGACCCTGAGCCTGCGGTCATGTCCCGGCGAGCCGAGCACGAGGTAGACCCGCCTCGCCCCGAAGTTGAGGTCGAGTGAGGACCCCGCTTCGGCGGTCGCGGAGTCGAGTGCGATCCTCCACCGCCCGCGGTAGGCGAATTCGTTCGGGGGGACCGAGCTCGGCGCGGAGAGGTCGTGGCGGCCCGGCGAGAGCATCGAGTTGGTGAAGCGTTCGGCCCGGGCGGCACCGAGGTAGGTCTCGGGGGTGGTCACGGTCGTTGAGGGAACGACCGCGTGGACATCGGTCTCGCCGCCCTTGACCGTCCTTCCCGCTTCGGCGAGCAGATCACGGATGACCTTCTCTTTCTCCCCGTATTCCCCCTCGCCGAAGTGGACGAAGCGGACCCTGCCCTGGGCGTCGATGAAGTACTCGGCCGGCCAGTACTGGTTCCCGTAGGCGTTCCAGGTCGCCTGATCGTTGTCCTGGGCCACCGGGTAGCGGATCCCGTTTTCGGAGATCGCCGATTCGACGTTGGAGGCTTCGCGCTCGAAAGGGAACTCCGGTGTGTGAACGCCGACGATCGTCAGCCCGTCCTTCCGGTACTTCGCGTCCCAGGCCTTGAGGTAGGGAAGCGTGCGGATGCAGTTGATGCAGCTGTAGGTCCAGAAGTCGACCAGGACTACGCGTCCGCGCAGCCCGCTGAGGGTCAGCGGGCGGTCGCCGGGTGTGTTGAACCAGCGCTGGTTGTCGACGAATTCCGGCGCCACTCCCAGGACCGGAAGGTCGAGGCCGCCGCCGGCCGCCGGCTCCGGCGCCGCGCCGGTGGCCTTCGACCCGACCCCGTGAGACCCACCGTGGATTTCGGCGAGCGCGTCTTTGGCAGCGGCGGTGTCCTCGAGGCCCTTGGACGGGTTGACGAGGAAGCTCGGCAGGCTGCTGGCGATCTGGTTCTGGAAGCGGATGTCGTAGTTCTTCAGCATCGCCAGGGCGACGACCACCATCACCGCGCCCATCGCGACCTGGAGGCCGATGCCGCGCTGGGCAAGCGGCCGGATCACCCTGCGGCCGCCGAGCATCAGGAAGTAGAGGACCACGGCCGAGCCGATCCCGTAGCTGAGGGCGACCGCAAGCCGGCCGGCATTGAAGTCCTGGGAGGCGGAGACGGTGATGACGCCGGCCAGGATCGGCCCGGCACACGGAGCGTAGACGAGGCCGAGGCTGGCTCCGACCAGGACACCGGACCAGAAGCCGTCGCCGCTCGTCTCGGCGACCCCGGCGCGGCTCGCGAACCGGCTCAACCAGGCCTCGAGCCGGGCGGCAAGGCTCGGGATCATCAGCGTAATCCCGAAGCCGAGGAGGACGACGATCGCCAGCTTTCGGAGCAGGTCATTCGGCAGGCCGAGGGCCGAGATCACGTAGACCAGGGCCACCGTCGCGAAGGTGAACGAGACCGCCAGGCCGGCGACTATCCCGAGCGGGCGCCGGCGGCCGCCGGTGGCGCCGGCCGAGAGCGCGATCGGAAGCACCGGCAGCACGCATGGCGAGAGCGCCGTGGCGGCGCCGGCGACGAACCCGAAGAGGATCAGCAGTGCCAAGGGGCCCAGGCTAGGCCGGAAATGTGAAGAAAGGAGAAACTCAAATCGGCGGGCGCGGTCAGCCCCTGACCCAGGTTTTTGCCTCCTCGAGGCCGTCGAAGCCGTAAACCTCGACCTCGCCTGGGGCCATCCAGGCGAACGCGCGCATCGCTTTCGCGACCCACTCGACGTCGGTGACGAGCGCGAAGCGCCTCCAGGCGCTGTGGTCGCGCACCCAGGCTCCGACTCCGGTTTTCATATCCTCGATCCAGGCGCCCGGCTCGACCCCGTCGAAATCGGTGAGGACGAACACAAGCCGCAGCTCGCCGGTCCCGACTCCCTCACGAAGAGCGGGCTCCAGCACATCGCGGTAGTCGTCCCTGCTCAGCTTCCCCGCCGCCCGCAGGCCGATCGTTCCCCGCGGCATCCCCTCCATCCTCTCGATCACTGAGCTCCTCCTTGCGATTCGATGACGTTGGGAGAAACCCTAGGGATGGCGTACCGCGAGCCGCCAGAGCGGCGTCCCGGGAGAAGCGATCAGCGACCCGCGCCCGCCGCCGGCGCAGGCATCGCACCAGATCACGTAGGCGTATCGGCCCACCGCCAGCCTGGGAATCGTGAAATGCAGGACGTAGCGGGGCGGATCGCCGTGTTCGGGATTGTTCCCCCCGGGGGAGGCACGGCGAGGCCGAGGAAGGTGTAAGGGGCACGGCGCGGCGGCGCGGCGGTCACCGGCGAGCAGAGCGCCCGCGGCCCACATTTGTGTGGCTCCGGCGCGCTCGAGAGCGGAACGACCGAGATCCCGAACGAGGGAGGCGGGTCCTTCTTCGTGTCGAGCATGCACGGCCCGTGGTCGAACCCCTTCGGGTGCCGTTCACCCTTCGGGCCCTCGCAGGGCGGAAAGCAGAATCCGCAGCCGAGCGTGAGCGTCACCTCGTCCCCGGGCTCGCCGCCGCGACGGTCGACCTTTTCGACACCGACCGCGGCCGAGGCGCTCCCCACCGCGAGCGCGAAAACTGCGACGGCGGCGACACCGAGTCCCAAAGACATTGCCCAT
The DNA here is from genome assembly GCA_963805455.1 of uncultured Solirubrobacterales bacterium. Lineage (GTDB taxonomy): Bacteria > Actinomycetota > Thermoleophilia > Solirubrobacterales > 70-9 > VRUE01. The sequence goes on along the minus strand of CAWDUJ010000001.1, from coordinate 244,832 downwards.
CTCATCCCCGGCCTCCTTCGTGGTGTTTGCACTCTCCTCTACAAGTCCCGCGCCGAATCGGTTCCTGCATTGCTGGAACCGATTGTTCGGGGCGGTTGTAGAAAGTCAAGCGTGCAGGCCGCGAGGATCGCCGAGGAGACGCTGATTGAGCGCGCCAGGGATGGCGACGTTCGCGCCTACGAAGAGCTGGTCGAAGAGCACCAGGGGACCGCCTTCCGAGTCGCCTGGCTGATCACACGCTCCGACCCCGATGCAGAGGAGGCGGCGCAGGACGGGTTCCTCAAGGCCTATCGGAGCCTCGACCGGTTCCACCGGGGTGCTCCGTTCCGTCCCTGGCTGCTGCGGATCGTCTCCAACGAGGCCCACAACCGCCGGGTCGCCGCGGCACGTCGCGAGCGGCTCACCCTGCGGGCCCTGCGGGAGCAGCCGCCCGACCGCGCCGGGGGCGCCGACTCCGAGGCGATCGCGCATACCGAGCGCGCCGAGCTGATCGCGGCGATCGCGCGGCTCGACGAGCGCGACCAGCTGGTGATCGGCGCCCGCTTCCTGCTCGAGCTCTCCGAGGCGGAGACGGCGGCGGCGCTCGGGGTCCGTCCCGGCACCGTCAAGTCGCGCCTCAGTCGCGCCCTGACCCGACTGCGAAAGGAGGTCGAGCCCGATGCCTGACCTCGAGTCACGCCTGCGCGCCCTCGGTGGGCAGATCGAGTATCCGCCGACGCCGCCGATCGCGGTGGAGGTCGGCCGACGCCTGGAGGCGCAGCCCCGCCCGCGCCCGGACCGGGTGCCGCGCCTGCGGGTGGCCCTGGTCGTCGGCATGGCGCTGCTGATCCTCGCTGCCGGCGCCGCGGCCGCGGTCCCCTCGACCCGCCACGCGATCCTCGACTTCCTCGGGCTGCGCGGGGAGACGATCGAGCGCGTTCCCGAGCTGCCGCATGGCGTGCGGTCGAAGCCGTCCTGGCGCCTCGGGCTGCCGACGACTCTCGAGACCGCCGGGGACACCCTTCCCTTCACCCTCTTCCTGCCGACGGAGCTCGGTGACCCGAACGGCGTCTTCATCAGCTCGGAGGTCCCGCGTGGGGAGCTCAACCTCACCTACGCCCCCATGCCCGGCCTGCCGCGCTCGCGCCTGACCGGGGTCGGCCTTCTCGTCAACGAGCTGAACGGCCATTTCGCCCCCGCCTTCCACGGCAAGCTTCTCCCTCCCGGGGCGACGGTCGAAAAGTTCGGGATCGACGGGAACTACGCGATCTGGATCGAAGGGCTGCACGTCTTCTTCTTCAAGCCGGCGGCCGACCACACATTCCACATCGGCCGGGCCCGCCTCGCCGCAAATGCGCTTCTGGTCCAGCGGGGCGAGGTGATGATCCGGCTCGAGGGCAGGTTCGACCGTTCGACGGCGATCGAGATCGCCCGCTCGCTGCGGCCCGCGAGTTAGGCCGCGCAGCAACAACCGCTTCATCCTACGATTGGGGCCCCAACCGCAAGGAGGTCCTCGATGCCCGAGTCCCCCGCCCCCGCAGAGGGCATCGCGCTCACCCACTTCATCGTCTCCGACGACGTCGAGCGCTCGGTGCGCTTCTACTCCGAGGTGCTCGGCGGCGAGACCGTCCAGACCGGCGAACCATCGGTCGTCGCGCTCGCCAACAGCTGGATCATCATCAACGTCGGCGGAGGCCCGACCGACGACAAGCCGACCGTCACTCTCGAAACGCCCCCCGACCCCGATCGGACCAGCAGCTTCCTCAACATCAGGGTCGCCGACATCGCGGCCGTCCACGCGGAGTGGAGTGGCCGCGGCGCGGAATTCCTGACCGAGCCGAAACAGCACGCTACCGAGATCCGCTGTTACATCCGGGACCCCGACGGCCACCTGATCGAGGTCGGGCAGTCGACCTGAGGCCGGCCTAGGAGCGGTACTCCGGATTCGGGAAGTCGAACCGGCTGCCGGCGTCCCAATCGGGGCGCTGGTTGCCATGGGCTGGGATGCCCCCGGCGTCCTTCAGGATCCTCGCCAGGTGGAGCATGTTCCAGGCGGCGAAGGTGGTGTTGCGGTTGGTGAAGTCGTTCTCCGGCCCGCCCGATCCCTCGTCCAGATAGGACGGCCCGGGCCCCGCCTCGCCGATCCAGCCGGAGTCGGCTTGGGGCGGGATCGTGTAGCCGAGGTGCTGCAGCGAGTAGAGGGTGTTCATCGCGCAGTGCTTGACGCCGTCCTCGTTGCCGGTGACCAGGCAGCCGCCGACGCGGCCGTAGTAGGCGTACTGACCGTGATCGTTGAGCAGATGGGAGTTGCCGTAGAGACGCTCGACGATCTGGGTCGCGACCGAGGACTTCTCCCCGAGCCAGATCGACATCCCGAGGACGAGGATGTCGGCCGCTAGCACCTTCTTGTAGATCTCCGGCCACTCGTCCTTCTCCCAGCCGTGTTCTGTCATGTCGGGCCAGACGCCGGTGGCGATCTCATGGTCGATCGCCCGGATCGAGTCGACCTCGACCCCGTTTCGGCGCATGATCTCCATCGAGATGTCCATCAGCCCCTGTGTATTGGAGACCTCCGGGCTGCGCTTGAGGGTGCAGTTGATGAAGAACGCCTTCAGATCCGAGTAGTCGGTCTTGCTCTTCTCGCACAGGTCGGCCTGCCTCTCGGTCAGCTCGGTCACTTGGTCTCCTTGCGTTCGGTCTGGGGTCTTGTCGTTTCGCTGCTCAGACTAGGTTCGGGTCGGTCATAACCTCGACCATCGCAGGCCCGTCGTACGCCATCGCCTTCGGGTTGTGCAGCGAGGTCTGCCAGACCTCCCACTCCCCGGCCGCCTGCTCCTTGCTGATCTTGCCGAGCTGGCCGTTGTTGAGCATGACGTGGGTGATGTTCATTCCGTGCTTGACCGCGGTGGTCATCTCGGCCATGTACTGGGCGAAGCCCCCATCGCCGGTGACGGCGACCGTCGGGCGCTCCGGCGCCGCCGCCCATGCGCCCATCGCCGCCGGGAATCCGAAACCGATCGAGCCGAGGTAGCCCGACATCAGCACCGTGTGCCGCCTGCACTCGAAATAGCGGCCGAAGGAGTAGGCGTGGTTGCCGACGTCGACGGCGATCACCGCGTCCTCCGGAATCTGGCGCTCCATCGCGGCGAAGACGCTGGCCGAGTTGACCCCCGCCCCGCGATCGTCGCCGGCCCGGCTCGCCTTCTCGGCCCGCCAGATCGCCGAGCGGTCGGCCAGTTGCGATGCCTGGTCCTCGGTCTCGAGCCTCTCCGGAAGCGCGTTGCGGAAGAGATCGACGGTGACCCCGATCTCGCCCCAGACCGGCACCTCGACCGGATGGAATTTGCCGAGCTGCATCGGGTCGAAGTCGACCTGGACGATCGGGTGCCCCGGGTAGATCCCGGTGTGGTTGGAGAACGATGCGCCGAGGACCAGCAGCATGTCGGCCTCGTTCATCACCCAGCTGGCAACGGGGGTGCCGCTGCGGCCGAGCACGCCCGCGGCCAGGGGATGGTCGTCGCCGATCTGGCCCTTCGCCTTGAAGGTCGTGATCACCGGCGCCCCCAGCTGTTCGGCGAGCTCGATCACCGCCGGCATGTCGAAGCGGGCGCCGTGACCGACGATGATCGTCGGGCGTTTCGCGGCCTTGAGCAGTTTCAGCGCGTCGTCCATCGAATCCTTCGGCGGCGTTATCGCCAACGGCGTGATCCGGCCCTTCGGGTCCCCGGCCTCGGCGTCCTCGGCCGACGGCAGCGTCTGGACCTCGTCGGGAAAGATCAGATGGGCGACGTCGCGGCGCAGAAGCGCGTTCTTGCAGGCCAGGCTCATCAACTCGGCGTGTTTGGAGTCGCGGAAGACGGGCTGGCTCCAGGCGGCGACCGAGCCGAAGGCGCCGGATAGGTCGACCTCCTGGAATGCGCCCGGGCCGAGCACCTGTGTGTCGACCTGGCCGGTGAGGGCAACAACAGGGGCCCGGTCGACCTTGGCGTCCCAGAGGCCGGTGAGAAGATTGGTGGCGCCGGGCCCCGCGATCGTCAGGCAGGCGGCGGGCCGGCCGGTGAGCTTGCCGTAGGCTGAGGCGGCGAATGCCGCCGCTCCCTCGTGGCGGATCCCGATGTAGGTGAGGTTGCCGGCCTCCTCCTGGCGCCGGAGGGCGTCGGCGAGCCCGAGGTTCGAGTGACCGACCATGCCGAAGACGTGCTTCACCCCCCAGTTGACCATCGTCTCCGCCATCACGTCGGTGACGGTGCGGACGTGGGTCTCGGGCTCGACCCCGACGAAGACCTCGCCGTCTCGAATCTCCAGCGGGTAGGTTGTCATGGTGTCGTCAAGCCCGGTGACTTGCCGTCGAGCGGGCAGTAGTCATATCCGTGCCAGGGGCAACGCAGCAGCCCGTTCTCGATCGAGCCCTCGCCCAGCGGGCCGCCCTGGTGGGGGCAGTGGTTGTCGAGGGCGGAGAACTGCCCTTCGTAGTGGACGAGCGCCACACTCTTATGACCGGCGGCGACCGTGGTCACGCGGCCGTCCGGCAGGTCCTGCTCCGCGAGAACGCGATGCCACTCGAGTGATCCGTTCCCCTCCTCGCTCATCGTCAACTACCTCCAAAAATCGTAGCCAGGGCATCTCTTCTCGTCTCGAAGAAGCTCATCGCCGCCGACCCCTGATCCGGGGCGGCGACCAGGTCGCGATAGGACATCTCGGCGCCGGAGAACCCGTTCGCCTGCCACAGCTCGCCGCTGACCTCGGCCGACCAGGGCCCCACGTAAAGATATGGCTCGACGTGGTTCTCATCGCCGGGGGAAAGTCCGAAGTTGGCCCGCTCGCCCACAGCCTCCGAGCCGAGTTCGATCGCGATGTCGAAGTGCTCGGGCCACAGGTGCGGTGGTGTCGCTCCGGCGTCGTCGGTCGCTGCATCGACGAGGCGGCTGAGGACGCCGGTGCCGAACTCGTACCACCGGCCCAGCGCCAGCGAGGCGTCGGAGTCGATCTCGGGCGGATGAGTCGACCGCGACGTCCGCGAGCAGGAGATCGGCGACGACGATGGCAGCCCCATCCAGGGATCCGAGTCGGGCCCGCCTCTCGTCGCCGTCGATCTCGTGAACCAGCTCTGCTCCCTCCACCCGGACTCGGTGCCGCGCGCCATCGTGCTCGAACTCGGGGGTGCCGAAGCCGCCCGGAGTCGCCTCGAGGGCGATCTCGTTGTCCGGCTTCCGGGCCGGGGCGACGAGCGTCTCGGCGACCGTGTGCAGGGCGGCGACGCTCGCTGCGAAGTTCTCGGGAAGCGGTGAAAGCCGCGCATCCTCCATGCACCAGAGTGCAGCGGGGGGACGATCCGTTACACCGTCGCGCCGTAGATGGGCTCGAGAGCGAGGACAACGCGCCATCCATCGGGATCCTCGACGGTGATCGCGCCGGTCGTCCGCCAGTAGGGGTTGTCGGGGCTGACCGGGTGGTGACCGAGGGCCGCGAGCCGATCCGCGACCGCAGCCGCCTCGGCATCCGCGCCGAAGTAGAGGACGAGCAGTTTTTCGCGGCTCGGGGCGGTACCAGGGTGCGGTCGGCGTGGGGCGGAACTGAGGTGGTGGCTCGTCCCGGGAAGGCCGAGCATCACTCCGCTGTACCGTCGGGGTCTTCGACGCGGTCGATGAAGACGAGGCCGAGGCGTCGCGATAGAAGCGAAGGACCGCGTCGAGCTGGTCGGTCGGCCGCGCTACCCGCACCTGGCGGACGGGCAGGTGATCGGGCCACCCCGTCATCTCGCCCCCCGGCCGGGGACGAACTCATCGAAGCGCCCCAGATCACGGAGGCCCACCCGGGCGTAGACGCCCACCGCCATCTCCGTCGCCTGCAGGCTGACGGTCGTGCAGGCGCGTTCCCGGGCCTCGGCCGCGGCGTGGGCGGAGAGCGCGGTCGCGAGCCCCTTGCGACGGGCGGCCGGGACGGTGCCGACCATGTAGATGCCGCAGTCGCCGTCATGGTCGAACGCCATCAGCATCGCGGCGTCCTCACCGTCAAGGCGGGCGACGTAGAAATGAGCACCGTCCGGCGAGAGCTCGGGGACGAGGCCGTCGAGGCCGTCGAGCCGCCAGAACTCGGTCGGGGTCGGCTCGACCAGATCGAGCTCGGTGGTGTCGACCTCGGCGAGATCGGCGATCTCCATCGCCATCGTTCGCGTCGAGGAGTCGTGGGCGTAGCCGCGGGCTCGGACCTCCCGCGCGATCGCCGCCTCGGACTCGCGCACCCAGATCGCGTAGCGCCCGACCCCACGGCTCCGATAGGCATGCTCCGCCGCGTCGATGATCTCCCCGGCGCTCTCGATGCCACGGGGGAGGATCGTGTTGTTGAGGAACCGGCGATCCGGCGAGTGGACGAACATCGCGATCGCCGCGCCGCCGGACTCGATCACCTCGGCTCCGGGCGAGCCCGCCGCGAGATAGACCCAGACCGACCGGGTCGCGACGAACGGTCGAACAGCTGCTCAGTGGTGAGCGAGGTGCTCTCCATCGGGCCAGGTCCCGTCGCCCGGCATCTCCAACCTGTCGGTCTTGTCCCGCCGCCACTCGGGCGTCGAGGTCGGCTCGCCCCAGTAGTCGGTCACCCGCGCCGCCTCACCGTTCTCGAGCTCGCCGATTGTGACGTTCCGGTAGAGCCGCCCGTCCCCGTAGTCGCATGTCCACTCGACCACTACGGCGTCGTCGAGCTGCAATCGCCGGCCGACCTCGAGGGTCAGCTCGGGGAAGTTTCCCTCGACTTCGGCGATCAGCGCGCTGGTGCGCACAGCCTCCTCCATCTGGGGCCATTGCCGGGTGACGTTCTCGGCGAGGGGCACGCCGAGGATGTAGGCGAGACGAGTCTTGCCGTCGGACATTCGGATCACTTCCTTCAGATCGATCCAGCGGGCGGGGTCAGGACCACAGTGCCGCCGAGGGACGATTCGTTACACGCGGAGGTCGAGCTCGCGGGCGAGCCACTCCACCTGCCACTCGCGCTCGGCCTCATGGCGCTCGATTCCCCCGGCGCGCAGGGCGGTCATCGCCGCGATGTAGGCGCTGACGGCGCTGCCGTGCGCTGCCACGTAGGGATCGTCGGTGTCCTCGGCCGCGCAGGCCCGGGTGTCGCCGTCAGCCGCCTTCGCCGCCGCGAGCTGGGCATCCTCCGACGCCGCGGCGGAGGCGTGCTCGGCGGCACGTGTCGCGCAGGCCCGCGCGAACTCCCGAGCGCTCTGCACCGACCAGGCCTCGACCTGTCGCAGGAGCCGTCCGCGGGGGGCCCGCAGCTTGTGCCGGCGCCGCTCGATCTCCCCATCGAGCTCGATCTCCCAGAGCTCCTCCCAGATCCAGCGCGGCAGGTGTCGGCGCTCGCAGGCATGGACACCCTCCCGGCAGAGGCCGCCGCCGGTCGCTGCGACTACCCACTCCCCCGGCTCCCCGCCGACGGGCAGCGGCCAGCGATGCTCACTGAAGGGGCCGACCCCGTCGGGCCGGAGGAACTTGTAGGCGACGAGCCCGCTCAGCGCCGGTCCCTCCACTCCCGGAATGCAGCGAGGAGCGTCAGCTCGGTCGCCGGCGGGACCGGCTCTGCGGCTTCCGCCACCGACGGCGCGGCCTCGACCGTCACCTCGATCTGGTCGAGGTACAGCTTGCACCAGTCGCACATCACCAGGTGCTCCTCGACGAGCTCGGCCCGCTCCTCCGGCAGGGCGCCTTCCCAGTAGTCGGTGACCAGCTCGACGAACTCGCGGCAGGTCACCTCGTCGGTTCCGTGTCGGTGCATCTCAGCCATCCAGGTACCCCTCGAGGCTGTCCCTGACCCCGGCCCGGCCACGGTGCAGCAGAACCCGCTGGTTGCCTTCGCTCAACTCGAGCAGCTCGCAGACCTCGCCCGGGTCGAGGCCTTCGACGTCGCGCAGCACGAAGACCTGGCGCTGGCGCTCGGGCAGGGAGGTGATCGCCGCGCGAAGCTGCTCACGTGCCTCGAGCGAGGCCAGACGGCGCTGCGGGTCCTCCCAGGGACGCGGTGGCGCCGACCAGTGATCGGGCCAGCTGCCGTCGACGCCCTGGAACCGGATCGAGTCGACCACCGGGCCGTCGTCTTCGTCACTCCCCGACAGGGCCGAGAAGGGCACGAAGCGGCGCTCGCGCTCCGAGCGCCGACGCGCCTTGTTCTTGAGGATCCCGAACAACCAGCCCTTCAGCGAGGAGCGCTCCTCGAAGGAATCGATCCCCTCCAGCGCACCCAGCCAGGTCTCCTGGACGATCTCCTCGGCCACCGCGTCGCTGGCCCCGAAGCTGCGGGCGAAGCGTTTCAGCGAGCCGTGATACCTACCCACCAGCTCGGCGAAGGCCGCTTCGTCGCCGCCGCGGAGCGAGGCAAGCAGATGCGAATCGTCGACCTCGGGCCGGGGCAGTTGCTTCCTCTCCTCCGCGTGGGCCGAGGATTCTATTCGGGCTGGGCCGAGGGCCAGCGAGGTCACATCGCCGCGACCGGCTCGGGCCGCTCGCCCGGTCCGGGGTCGGGGCCTGGCCGCTCGTCGCCGCCACCGCCGCGGAGCAGCGAGAGCCCGGCGATCGGGAAGATCAGGACCGAGAGCAGCCCGGCACCGACCAGGGCGGCGCCCTCCGCAGCGTCGATCAGTTCCAGGTCCTGGCCGATCGCGACCGCAGCGACAATGAAGGGAAGAGAGGTCGCCTGCATCAGTCCCGCGGTGACGGTGCGGCGGGTGTCGAGGAGCCGGCGATAAAGCAGAGCCGGGACACCGCGGGCAACCATCAGGGCGGCAAGGAAGATCGGCACCATGAGGACGTTCGAGGTACTGGCAAGCAGCGCGTCGAGGTCGTACTTGACGCCGCTCGTGACGAAGAAGACAGGGATGAAGACGCCGAACCCGATCGCCTCCAGCTTGCGGCGGAACTCGGGATGGGTCATCTCCTGGTCGCGATCGAGCAGCGAGAGGATCGCTCCGGCGATGAAGGCGCCGAGGATCGACTCGAGCCCGAGCCGGTCAGCGATCGCTGCGAAGCCGACAAGGAGGACGACCGCCCCGCGGACGCGGATCTGCGCCGTGGTGTCCTGCAGGCGCAGCAGATCGGCGCGGATCGCCATCGAGTGCTCCGCCCCGCGAACCGCGATGAAGACCACGACCGCCAGCACAACCAGGGAGCCGATCAGGAGGAGCGTCGAGCCGATGCTTCCCTCTCCCGAGAAGAAGATCGAAAGCAGGATCACTGCGCCGAAGTCGGCGATCGTCCCTGCGGCGATGATCAGCTGGCCGAAGGTGGAGGTCGACTGACCGGCGTCCTTCAGCACGGGGATCAGGACCCCCAGGGAGGTCGCGCAGAGGATGATCGCCACCAGCAGCGGCGTCTCGATCAGCCCGCCGACCTTGAGCAGCGCCGCCACCACGAGCGCCAGGCCGAAGGAGAGGACGAAGCCGAGCAGGGTCAGCCGCAGCACCGGGCCACGCAACCGGTCGAAGTCGATCTCCAGCCCTGCCAGGAACAGGAGGAAGGCCAGGCCCAGCACAGAGATCACCGAGATCGTCTCGTCGACTTCGACGATTCCCAGAACCGAGGGCCCGATCACGATCCCGGCGAGGATCTCGAGCACCACCGACGGCAATCGCAGGTTCGGGAAGAAGCCGAGGACGAAGGGCGCGGCGAATGCGACCGCGACAACGATCAGCAGGCCGGTGAACGATGGCATGAGGGGTAGTGCGTGGAGTCGCCGTTCCGTTACAGGGAGGTGACGCTGCTCAGAAGCCGCAGCGCTCGGCTTCGCCCTCCGCCTCAGCGAGCTCGCGATTGTCGAGATACCCGGCGACGATGCTTGCGTTGTGCGCCCGGTACCAGTTGGGGCCGGTCGGCCTCCGGACGAAGGCCGACCGGAGCGACGTCGTCGTCGACCGCCCGCCCCGCGGCGCGCCGCCCGCAAGCTCGACCGCCTCGCAGCCATCGAACAGCAACCTCTCGTTCACAGCACGCCACCAGGGGCTTCCGGGCCGAGTGTTACGGCCCTTGCGCCAGGGCCTGGCCCCCCGTTCTCACCAAGGGCAAGCCGCAGGGAAGCGGCGGCGTGAGGCAGGGCCTTCTCGGAACCACCAGGCGCAACAACGGTGGGCTCCAGGCGACCTACGCCGGCCAGCCCCTCTATTACTACGTCGATGACTCCCCCGGCACGATCCTCTGCCAGGACGCCGAAGCGTTCGGAGGCACCTGGCTCGTGATCAAGCCGAGCGGCAGGGCCGCATCCTGATCGCCTCGATTACCCCGGGGTAATCGACCCGCGTGCGGTCGCGGACTAGAGTCGCCGCGAATGGCGGCTGTTCAATTTCAGCCCGATGTCGGCTCGACCCTCCGCGAGTGGCGCGAGCGCCGGCGCCTGACCCAACTCGAACTCGCGCTCGAGGCCGGGGTCTCGGCCCGCCATCTGAGCTTCGTGGAGACGGGCCGATCGAAGCCCGGCCGGGAGATGCTGCTGGGAGTCCTCGGCCAGCTCGAGGTTCCATATCGGGAGCAGAACCGCCTGCTGCTCGCCGCCGGTCACGCTCCGGCATACCCCGAACGCTCGCTCGAGGACCCCGACCTGGCGCCGGTGCGCGACGCGCTCGAGGTGATCCTCTCCGGCCATGAGCCCTACCCCGCGGTCGCCGTCGACCGGGTCTGGGACCTCGTCGCAGCCAACTCGGCTATGCGCGCTCTGACCGAGTCCGTCGAGGTCGACCCGTCGCTGCTCGAGCCCCCGATCAACGTTATCCGTCTCGGCCTCCACCCCCGGGGGCTGGGGCCGCTGTTCGTCAACCTCCGCCACTGGCACGCACACTGGCTCGACCGGCTCGGCCGGCAACTGGCGGCGACCGGGGACGAGCGGCTCGCCACCCTGATCGACGAGATCGCCTCCTTTCCGGTCTCCGAGCCGGATGGCGATGGCGAGGGTGAGACCGCCGGCGAGATGCTCGGTCCCGTCAGGATCCGCACCCCCGAGGGTCGTGAGCTCTCCTTCTTCGGCATGTTCGCGAGCTTCGACACCCCGTTCGAGGTGACCACCTCGGAGCTGGCGATCGAGCTCCTCTTCCCAGCCGACCGGTCGACGGCCGAGGCGCTGCGCGGCCAGGGGGGTGACCGACGATGACCAGGGGACCGGTGCCCGGGCGGCTGATCGCCGGCGTCGGAGGCCTGCTTCTGATCGTCTCCCTGTTCCTGCCCTGGGCAGGCGCCGATGGGGCGGACCGTACGGGGTTCGAGGTCCTGAAGGGTTTGGACGTATTTCTGCTGATCGCCGGGCTGATCGCGATCGCGGCGGCCCTGACCGGTGGGCGCTACGGGGTCTTTCGTCCCGACCTGTCGCTGAACGGGGCGGCCGATCTCCTCGGCCTGGTCTCGACCGTCGTCCTTGTCTGCCTGATCCTGTTCGACTTCCCGTCCGACGGCGGTCGCGGGATCGGCATCTTCCTTGCCTTGGTCGCGGCGATTGCGATCGCCTGTGGGGTGGGTGACTACGACACCCTGCGCGGCGCGCCGCTGTTCCCCCATCTCGATGGCGCCGCGGTGGGTGCCGCTTCAGTACCTGACCCGAAAGCGGAGGTGGGTGACGCCCTCGCCCTCGACGACCCGGGTCGGCTCGAGCTCGATGTGATCGGGGCCGAGGTTGTCGAAGAGCCGCCGCCCCTCGCCGAATAGAACCGGGATCAGATGGATCTGGATCTCGTCGAGGACACCGGCGGCCAGCGCCATCTGCGCGGTGCCGACCCCGTGGACCAGGACGTCCTTCTCTCCGGCCGCCTCCTTCGCGAGGGCGATCGCCGCCGCGACGTCATCGACGTGGTTGACCAGTGGCCACTGCGCCACCTCGGCGGGGGGCGGGTGGCGGCTGAGGATGAAGATCTGCACCCCGTCGTGGTGGTCGCCGCCCCACCAACCGGCCGGCTCGACGGTCCCTCGCCCGGCGACCACGGCGCCGGTGGCCATCACCTCGTCCATCATTTCGCCGTCGACTCCGTCCGGGCGGTCGGGCACCCCACCGTGGTCGGTCGGGGCACCGTCGAAAATCCACTCGTGCAGGCGCTCTCCGCCGTCGCCGAGGCCGTTGTCCGGCGACAAGTTGGGCCCGGCGACGAAGCCGTCGAGCGACATCGACATGTAGAGCACCGCCGAGGACATCGCCCTCCTCCTCCCTATTTGGAGGTGTTGAGGGCGACGGCGGCGCGAATCAGGTCCTTCAGCGCCTCTCCGTCGATCTCCTCGCCCTCGTGGATATCGATCGCACGCCTGGTGTTGCCCTCGAGGCTCGAGTTGAACAGGCCGGAGGGATCCTCCAGGGAAGCGCCCTTGGCGAAGGTCAACTTGACGACCTCCTTGTAGGTCTCACCGGTGCAGATGATTCCGGTGTGCTCCCACACCGGGACCCCCCTCCATTTCCACTCCTCGACCACCTCGGGATCGGCGCCCTTGATCAGATCCCGGACCCGAGCCAGCGTCTCGCCGCGCCAATCGCCCAGCTCGACGATCCTCGCGTCGATCAGCTGAGGGGGAGAGTCCCCGCCGTTCTCGTTCATCGGTCTCCAATCGCTTTCGGTGGCTTCTGACGCTCGATGGTCCCCAGATTATTCTCTGCCAAACCGAGTCGGGCGTTTCTCGACGATGATTCCCGGCGGGATGACCAGCCGGGACCCAAACTGGCCCGATAGGCCGCGCTCGAGGGAGGAGCTTCTCGCTCGGCGCGCGGGTCGGCGGCGGCAGATCCGGCGCCGGCGCCTGGTCGCCTTGGGTGCGCTGATGGCGATTGTGATCGTCGTCGTCGCCTCGATCGCGCTCGTCGGCGGCGGATCCGGATCGAGCCACGCCAGGACAGCGGGTCACGCCGCCGGAATCGTCCCGAACGCCACTCCGCAACCGGACTGGAAGCCCCACAAGGGGCCGGTGCCGATCCTCGAGTACCACGTGCTCGGCGAAGCGCCGCCCGAAGCGCCATATCCCGAGCTCTACGTCGCCAAACCGGATTTCCGACACCAGCTCGAATGGCTCGATCGCAACGGCTATGAGGCGGTCACCCTCGAACAGGTCGAGGAAGCCTGGTACGACGGCGGGGTGCTGCCGGCCAGGCCGGTCGTGCTCTCCTTCGACGATGGCTACCGCCCCCAGTTCACCTTCGCCCTGCCGCAGCTGCGCAAACACGGCTGGGCCGGCGTCCTCAACCTCAAGGCCGAAGGCTCGGATCTCTACGCGAGCAACGTCAGGGCGATGATCGCCGCCGGGTGGGAGGTCGCCTCGCACACGACCAACCACTCCGACCTGACCACCCTCGAAGCCGGCGCGCTGGAAGAAGAAGTGGCCGGCTCGCGGAAGATCCTCCAGCGCGAATTCCACGTCCCGGTGACGAACTTCTGCTACCCGGCGGGAAAGTTCGACCCGACCGTCATCGCCGCCGTCGAAGCGGCGGGCTACGTCGGTGCGACGACGGAGATAGCGGGATACGCCGACCGCGCCGCCCCATACGAACTCGCCCGGTTCGAGATCCTCGGCTCAGGCGGCATCTCCGGCGTCGCCCAGGACCTGGAATCGGGATAAGAAAAAGGGACCCTGCGGCCCCTTCCACACCCAAAATATAGCCATAGGGGGGGCTTGATTCAAGCCCCCCGGTGTGCCCCATAATCGCCCGCCGCAAGCCAGAAACCAGAAATGGAGGAGCGAGATGAGTGAGCATGCGGTGGTCATTGCTGGCGGCGGTCCCGCGGGGATGATGCTGGCGGCCGAGCTGGCGTTGGCGGAGGTCGAGGTCGCGGTCATCGAGCGGAGGCCCGATCACGAGCTCGTCGGCTCGCGAGCCGGCGGTATTCACTCGCGGACGATCGAGGTGCTGGACCAGCGCGGGGTCGCCGATAGATTCCTCGCCGAGGGCAGGACGGCGCAGGCGGCGATGTTCGGCACGACCGTGCTCGACATGAGCGACTTTCCCACCCGTCACCCCTATGCGCTCGGGATCTGGCAGAACCAGATCGAGCGGATCATGGCCGCCTGGATCGCCGAGCTGCCGGTGCGGATCCACTATGGGACCGAGGTGACGGGCTTCGCGCAGGATGACGCCGGCGTCGAGATCCAGATCTCCGACGGCGAGCCGATCCGGGCTCGGTATCTAGTCGGGTGCGACGGAGGACGGAGCCTTGTCCGCAGGGAAGCCGGGATCGAGTTTCCTGGGTGGGATCCCACCAAGAGCAACCTGATCGCCGAGGTCGAGGTGACCGAGGAGCCGCCGCAGGGCACCCGTCACGACGAGACGGGCGTTCACGGACTCCAGAGGCTGGAGGATGGCAGGACGGTCCGGGTCATCGTCACCGAGAAGGAGCTCGGGCCCGCCACCGAGCCCACCCTTGCTGATCTCAGCGAGGCGCTGATCACCGTGTACGGCACCGACTTCGGAGTCCACAGCCCGACCTGGGTCTCGCGGTTCACCGATATGACCCGGCAGGCCGCGGCCTACCGCGACGGACGGGTGCTGCTGGCGGGCGACTCGGCTCACATCCACTATCCCGCCGGCGGGCAGGGCGTCAGCCTCGGCGTGCAGGACGCGGTGAATCTGGGCTGGAAGCTGGCGCAGGTGGTCGCCGGGACCTCACCGGAGAGCCTCCTCGACACCTACCAGACCGAGCGCCACCCGGTCGCCGCCCGCGCTCTCCAGCACACGATGGCGCAGGCCGCCCTCCAGCGCCGGGACGAACGCAACATGGCCCTGGTCGACGTGGTCTCGGAAATGTCGCTCATGGAGGAGCCCCGAAGGATGCTCGCCGGGCTGATCTCGGGCCTCGACATCCGCTACGACCTCGGCGAGGGCCACCCGCTGCTCGGGCGCCGGGTGCCCGACCTCGACCTGATCGGCGCCGAGGGCCCGCTCCGAGTCTTCGAGCTCCTCCACGACGCCCGGCCGGCGCTGCTCAACCTCGGCGAGCCGGGCGGCGCCGAGATCGCCCCATGGGCGGATCGGGTCCAATCGATCGACGCCGAATATGACGGAGTGTGGGAGCTCCCTGTCCTCGGCGAGGTCGCCGCTCCGACCGCCGTTCTGATCCGGCCCGACGGCTACGTGGCCTGGGTGGGGGACCCGACCGAACCGGGGCTGACCGAGGCGCTGGGCACCTGGTTCGGACCGCCGACCCCGGGGTAGAGGTGAGTTCGTGGGACGGCTGATCGCGACAACCCAGGCCACGATCGACGGGGTCGTCGACCCGGTCGGCGAGTGGGTGCAGCCCGACGGAGGCCACGGCGAGTACTCGTTCGAGCGCCAGGCGAGGTCCGACGGGCTGGTGCTGGGCCGAAAGACCTACGAGGGGCTCGCCGGGTACTGGCCGAGCCGGTCCGGCAAGTGGGCCGATATGGTCAACGCCCTGCCGAAGTACGTCGGATCGACCACCCTCTCCGGCGATCTCGAGTGGAACGCGACCTCACTCGAAGGGGGCCTCGAGGACTCGGTCCCGAAGCTGAAGGAGGAGGTCGACGGCGATCTGTTCATGCACGGAAGCGGCGAGTTCGCCTACGCCCTGGCCGAGAGGGGCCTGATCGACGAGTACGAGGTCTACCTGAACCCGCTCGTCTGGGGCGAAGGGAACGTCCACGTGCTCGGCGACAGGGGAACCGTTCGGATGGAGCTGAAGGACGTTGAGCGGTTCGACTCCGGGGTGGTCCTGCTCACCTACCTCCCGGACTCCTGATCCTGGGCGGGCCTGCCGACGGCCCGTTTGAGCATTGCCTTGAGGTCGGCGACGGGGCCCAGGTGGGCGAGCTTGTCGGGGTTTACGACCGAGTTGACCGTCTGGATCTGCCCGCCGTCGACCTCGACGATCAGGGCGCTGATCAGCTTCCCCTCCGAGCTGTAGGTGAGGGCGCCGAGACCGCCGTTCAGCTCGACATGGCGTAGCTCGACCCCGCCGAACAGCTCGGCCCTGGTCCGGAATCCCACCAGCGTCCGCGCGACCCGGGCACGTCCCCAGAGCGCCTTCGCGATCGCCGGCGCCTTGCCGCCGCCGTCGCCGTGGAGCGAGACGTCGGCGGCGAGCAGCGATTCCAGCTTTTCGAGATTGCCCTCCTCGAAGGCGTCGAAGAAGCTGGCCGCGAGCCGGTCGTGCTGCTCGCGGGAGGTCTCGAAACGGGGCTCCCGCTCGCCGACGTGGCCGCGGGCCCGCACCGCGAGCTGGCGGACCGCTGCCGGGCTCTTGCCGAGGACCTCGGCGATCCGGTCGTGCGGGTAGTCGAAGACCTCGCGCAAGAGGAAGACGGCGCGCTCCTCGGGCGTCAGGGTCTCGAGCACGACGAGCAGGCCGACCGAGAGCGAGTCGGCGATCTCGGCGTGCCGAGCCGGATCCTCCTCCTCCGCGGTGAGGATCGGCTCCGGAAGCCACTCGCCGGTGTAGACCTCGCGCCGCGCCCGCGCCGAGCGCAGCTCGTCGATCGCCAACCGGGTCACCACGGTGACGAAGTAGGCCTCCGGCGACTCGACCTCGGTGCCCTGCTCGAGCTCGCGGTAGAGGCGGAGGAGGGCCTCCTGGACGACGTCTTCGGCTTCGCTGGCGCTGCCGAGCATCCGGTAGGCGATTGCGAACCCCTTGGGCCTCAGCCGATCGAACAGTTCGTCCGTCATCCGCGTGCTCCCATTATCTGCCGGTTACCCGGGATCAGCTGATCCTCACGCCGATCCCTCGACATCGTCACGAGCTTTCGCGACAGGGCCCGGATCATCACGACCGGCACCGTCAGGGCGGCGACGATGGCCACGACGCCCGCGCCGAGCGCCAGAAGCGGCAGCGCCACCACGATCAGCAGAGCGACCATCGGCACCGCCAGCGGGAAGAGCGCCATGGTGAGGATCGCGCCGCCGAACAGGAAGGACGCCACCACCTCGAGGAGACTCGTCGTTGGTTGTTGTGGTGATTTTTCGGACATGATTTCTCCCTTCTTGTTCATCCCGTGGCGGCCTCTGCCCCACGGAGGGGGGCCTGCCGGCGCGGCTCACTCGAATCGACCGGCTCGCGCTCGATCTCGTCCTCGCGGACCAGCCAGAGCGCAAGCACGGCGCCGACGAAGCAGACCACGCCACCCAGCATCAGCACCTCATTGAATCCGGAGAGGAAGCCTTCGCGGGCGGCGTTCACGACGACGTGGTGGGTATGCGGGGGAAGGCCGGCGACGGCCCGGTCGAGGTCACCCGAAGAGGCGGCTTCGACCAGCTGCCTCGGGTGATCGCCGTTGGCGGCGGGTGTGCCGGCGGCCAGGGTGCTGACCCTGTCGGCGCCGCGGGCGACGAAGACCGCGCCCCAGACCGCCACCCCGACCGAGACGCCGACCTGGCGGAAGGTGTCCATGATCCCGGCCGCCATCCCACTCCTCTCCTTCGGCACGACGCTCAGCGCGACGTCGCCGATCACCGGGTTGAGGATGCCTCCGCCGACGCCGAGGAGCAGGAATCCGGCGAGCAGCGCCGTCCACTCAGACCCGGCGTCGACCCCCGACATCAGCGACAGCCCGACCCCCGCCGTCGCGAGGCCGAATCCCAGCAGCACCCGCGCCGGGACCCTCGTCAGCAGGAGCCCGGCGACCGGCGCTACCAGGAACGTCACCACCGTGATCGGCAGGTAGCGCAGCCCGGCCTCGAAGGGCGAGTAGCCGAGGTAGTCCTGCAGGTAGAGGCTGGTGTAGAGGAAGAGTGCGAAGACCGAGACCGAGAGCGCGAATGCCGACAGCTGGATTCCGGTGAAGGAGGCCCGCCGAAAGAGGCCGAGCGGCAGCATCGGCTCGCGGACACGGCTCTCGATGACCACGAAGCCGGCCATCGCCGCCGCGGCACCGGCCAGCAGCGAGACGATCATCGTGCTGCCCCAGCCCTCGTCGTTGCCCCGCACCAGCGCCAGGACGAGCATGAAGAGGGCGCCGGTGAACGTCACCACGCCGGGCCAGTCGATCCGGGTCGCGTCGGGGTCGCGGCTCTCGCGCAGCTTCGCGCGGGTGATCGCGATCGCCGCCAGGCCGATCGGCACGTTGAGATAGAAGATCGACTGCCAGCCGAGGCCGTCGGTGAGCGCGCCGCCGATAAGTGGCCCGATCGCAACCGCAACCCCGATCGTCGCGCCATAGACGCCCATCGCGGTCGCCCGCTCGCGACCCGCGGGGAACTCCTGCGCGATCAGCGCCAGCGACACCGCGAACATCACCGCGCCGCCGACACCCTGCAGGGCGCGCGAGAGGTTGAGGAAGGTCGGGTCGGGCGCCAGCGCGCAGAGCAGAGACGCGACCGAGAAGATCGCAAGTCCGCCGGTGAAGACGCGCCGACGTCCCACCCGGTCGGCGAGCGAGCCGGCCGAGAGCACCAGGGCCGCCAGGGTCAGCGCGTAGGCGTCGACCACCCACTGCAGATCGCTGAAGCTCGCGCCGAGGTCCTTGCGGATTGAGGGAAGCGCCACGTTGACGACCGTTATGTCGAGCAACAGCATGAAGGTCGCCACCGAGACTGCGGTCAGGGTCCACCACTTGCGTGCCATGCGAATTCCTCCAGTTCTCGTCTGCATGTGTCTCTGGGGGGAAGACGAGATGGCGGCCGCGGATGTGACTGCCCGGCCGGATGTCACGGCGACCGCATCGGATTCGTCTTCATTCCCGAAGGCGGCAACAGGAGGAGGCAGACATGACCCAGAACCTGACTCAGCAATTCCCGGCAGGACGGATACAGCTCGTCGAGAAGGCGCCGAAGAAGCTGATGGGGGCGATGCTCAGGCTCGAGTCCGCGCTCGAGTTGGATGAGCATCTCCACCAGCTGTTGAGCCTGCGCGCCTCGCAGCTCAACCGTTGCGCCTTCTGCATCGACATGCACTGGAAGGACGCGCGCGCGGTCGGCGAGACCGAGGAGCGCCTCTACTCACTCGACGCATGGCGCGAGAGCCCGCTCTACGACAAACGCGAGCGGGCGGCGCTGGAGCTCTGCGAGGCGATGACCCTGATCTCCAACGGTCAGGTGCCGGACGAGGTCTGGGATCGGGCCAGCGACACCCTCGGCGAGGAGGTCGCCCAGGTCGTCTTCGCGGTCGCTGCGATCAACACCTGGAACAGGCTGATGATCACGACGCGGGCGGAGCCGGGCCACTACCGGCCGGGAATGCTGGCGGCCGCTTAAGGCGGCGGGGCCCGGGTAGATGATCGTCAGAGACCAGATGAATGAGATCGAGGAGCAGCGGAGGCTGACCTTCGCGATCGCCTACCGGATGACCGGCAGCGTCAGCGACGCGGAGGACATCGGGCAGGAGGCCTTCCTAAGGCTCGAGCGCGCCCGCCACGACGGCGAAACGGTCGAATCGGAGCGGGCCTGGCTCTCGACGGTGACGACCCGCCTCGCGATCGACCACATGCGCTCGGCCCGGGTCAGGCGGGAGAGCTATGTCGGACCCTGGCTGCCGGAGCCTCTCCTGACCGAGAGCGGGCCGGGCCCGGCCGAGCAGGCCGAGGTGGCCGACACGGTCTCGCAGGCCTTCCTCGTCCTGCTCGAGACACTCTCGCCCGTCGAACGCGCGGTCTTCCTGCTCCGCGAGGTGTTCGGCTACGACTATCCGCAGGTGGCAGAGGCGGTCGGCAAAGGAGAGGAGAACTGCCGCCAGATCGCGAGGCGTGCCCGCAAGCACGTCGAAGGGCGCGAAGCTCGGTTCGAGGCCGATCGAAGCCACAGCGACGAGCTTCTCGACCGCTTCCTCGAGGCGAGCGAGAGCGGCGACGTCGAGGCGCTGAAGCAGATACTCGCCGCCGACGCGGTCGTCTACTCCGACGGCGGGGGGAAGGTCAGCGCGGCGCGGCACCCCTTCTCCGGCATCGACCGGATCGCCCGCTTCATGGTGAAAATCACCGTCCGGCGCCTGGCGAAGGACGGCTTCCGCCGGCGTCGGGCCAATGTCAACGGCCAGCCCGGGCAGATGACGATCAACCCCGACGGCGAGGTCACCGACGTGCTCACGGTCGAGGTCGGCGACGGCCTGATCCGGACGATCCGGATCGTCCGCAACCCGGACAAGCTCCGGCATCTCATGCCCTGAGGTCCGACCTCTAGGCTGGGGCGCGATGGCGCCCGACGCCGCGACCCGCCCCGCGGTACTTCTCGTCCTCTCCTCGATCGTCTCGGTCCAGTGCGGTTCGGCGCTGGCGACAACCCTCTTCGGCACGGTCGGGCCCGGCGGAGCGGTCCTTCTCCGCTCCGCCTTCGCCGCCCTGGCACTGCTCGCGCTCGCCGGCCGCAGCGTCCGGTCGATCCGGCGCCACGAGATCCGTGACGTCCTCTACTTCGGCATCGCGCTGGCGGCGATGAACGCCAGCTTCTACGCCGCAATCGACCGCATCCCGCTCGGCGTCGCGGTCACGATCGAGTTCATCGGCCCGCTCAGCGTCGCGATCCTCGGCTCCCGCCGCCGCCGCGACATCCTCTGGGGCCTGCTCGCGGCGGCCGGGGTCGTGCTCCTCTCCCAGGGTGCCGAAGCCGGCTCGATCGACGCCCTCGGCATCGCCCTCGCACTTGCCGCGGGCGCCTGCTGGGGCCTCTACATCGTGCTCAGCGCGAGGGTCGGGGGCCACGGGCCCGGTCTCGGAGGCCTCGCGGTCGCGGTCGCGATCTCAGCCGTGCTCGTCCTCCCCTACGGGCTCGTCGACGGCGGCCGCGACCTCTTCTCGGTCTCGGTGCTCGCGATCGGGCTCGCCGCCAGCCTGCTCAGCTCTGCGATCCCCTACGTCCTCGAGCTCGAGGCGCTGCGCCGCCTCGCCAATGCCGTATTCGGGGTGATGATGAGCCTCGAGCCTGCGGTCGCGGCGGCGGTCGGGTTCATCGCGCTGGGCCAGGGCCTGGCGGCGATCCAGGTGGCGGCGGTGGCGATGGTCGTGACCGCCAGCATCGGCGCCCTGCGCTCGGCCTCGACGCCGATGCGCCAGGAGATCTGAGTCGCGTGATCAGGTTTCGGTGGATCCGGGAACCATGGCGCCGGGAGTCGCCGGTTGCGCCCGGCCCGGCGGCGTGTAGGTCCTCCCCGGCCTGCAGTGGCTGGTGTTTAAGCTCAGGTAGAACTCACGAACCAGGTCAGAGAATGGAGCCTTGCGGTCCCAGACCTGCTTCACCTGGACTTTCCATTCCAGATAGATGCTCATGACGTCGGTATTCACCGCCATCGGGCTGAAGTAGTCGGAGTCCTGGTTGAGCTCGCTCCTGGCGGGAAACCGGTGGGTCCGCCAGCTGCGCTGGGGGCTTGTCCCCGCGCCCTCGGCCTTGACCAGCCGTGCCTTGAGCCGGAAGTTCGTGACCCAACCGGAGCCGATGCCTCGATTGTGGACCCACATCGAGCTCGTCACGTGCGCGTACTCCTCGCCGTTCGCTGTGATGCACGAGACCCGGGTTTCGCCCCAGCCATAGTGAAAGGGGCCGGAGACGGCTGCGCCCGCTGTCGATGACCCGACCGCCATCAACGCCGTCGCGATCGCGATCGATGCAGCCGCCGCTTGTACCGACCCTCGCATCCCTTCAAGCTACGCCTCACCGAGCGAGGTGGTAAATCCCAGTATCGGGGTTAGTCAGCCCACCAGTCGCGGCGGCCGGTGACGTCCTCGCGCGGTGCATCGCCGAGATTGGGCGCGCCGATGACGAGGATCTCGAGGCCATCCGGCCCGGCCTCATAGCCGCGCCAGGTTCCCGGCGGGACGCGCACCGCGTCCCATTCCTCGAGCTCGACGACCTCTTCGTCGAGCTTCATCCGCCCACTCCCGCCCACGACCACGTAGAGCTCCTCCTGCGTCTCGTGTGTGTGGCCGTATGGAAAGCGATAGCCGGGCGGCACGCGCTGGTAGCTGAGGCCGGAATTCTCGAGGTCGAGTGCCTGGGTCGCCATCCGGAACTCCAGGTCCGGCGCCCCGTCAAAGTTGGCCCCGACGTCCTCCAGGTCCCCCTTGAGATTCCTCAGCGTGAACGGCACGGCAAACGATCCTATGCCACCCCCCGCGCGGCGCTCCTATTCGAGGATCTGCGAGCCGTTGCGCGAAAAACCCGGGGGAATCGGACCGACGAATCTGTAGGCGACGTGCAGGTAGCGGCGGTCGCCGCCCTGCTGGGTCAGCTCGTTCAGGTAGACGACGACCCGGGGGCGTCTCACCACCCTGGCGCGGCAATGCCGGCAGCCGTCCCGGAGGAAGGCCCGCCCGGTGGCACGGGCGACCCCTTCGCCAAAGTTCTGCCAATCGAGCCGGTAGAACCGGAGCGAGCCGTCGCGCCTCAGGACCATCCCCTTCGGGGCGCTCGCCAGTCGCCGGGTGACAACGCTGGCGAGGACGACGGCTCGCTGCTGTTTGAAAGACGCGGCGCCCGGTTCGGCGACGAATGTCGCCTGCGTTTCCGGGCACCCGGGGAGCATCCTGCTCGGCGCCGTCACCGTCCCTTCGAGGCGGTTGGGGGCGACGAAGGTGCCTTCTATCCAGGGGCCGCGCAGATCGGTGTATTTCCAGTAGCCGCCAGAGCTCACCGGCACGACCGCCGACGTCGCGTTTTCGAAGCTGCCGCAGAAACCCCACTTGAAGCGCCACCGCGGGTCGATGACCTGTCCGCCGCTCACTTCGAAGCCGACGGGAAGCCGGGCCGACGTGGTCGCGTGCCAGGGGCCCTCGACCGGGACGACGGTTTCGCCGCCGGCGCCCACCGGGCCGACGAGCAGCGCCACGACGATCGCCATCGCCATGCAACTGACCGCCGCCGGCCGCTTCACCGGTCCGACCCTAACCGACCGAGAACGCGAAAAGCCAGCCGGAGCGGGCCTTTCTGGAATAGCGGGGGCCAGATTCGTCTCTCGCTACCACCCGCGGATCACCCAGACGATTACCGCCGATCATCTCCAACGAATCTCGAACCCGTTCAGGGTTCTCGACTGGTGAGGCGCGTGATCCTGATGTCAGTCCTGGTGGCCCTGCAACGTCATTGCCGGCAGGACAGGCGGATACCGGTTGGCGGGTGGGGCGCACACAGGAGCCGTGCCTGACTAAGAACAAGCTCTGCCCGAAGCTACGACCCAGGCGAGGTGCCGGCTGAACGCCAGAGGGCGCCCATTTGGGCGCCCTCTGACCAGATTGCCGGGCTATCGCGCGCTCAGCTGTTCGGTGCGCATTTAGTGAGCCCCACGGCGTGGAGTTCCTCGCCGGCTGCCGCAAAGGGAGATTCCGCTTCGCTGAAGAACAGCTGCGGGTTCGCTTCGACCTTTTCCAGCGCTTCTTCTGCCAGTTCGATCGCCGTTTCGACCTGCTTTGCCAGGCTGCTTGGCGGAGTGAGCGCCTTGACCCCGTCGATCTGGCCCTGGATGTTGGGGGCGGCGACGGTTTCAACGATTTCCGCTACCTGAGCTTCGCTCGGTTTCTTGTTTTCCAGGCCGTGTTTCTTGACGTAGGCGTTGATTTCGGCTTCCTGCGCCTTTTCTCCCTTGATGCAGACCGCGTTTCCCTTGGCGAGGAATTCGGCTTTGCTGAGCGCAGCCGTCGTTTCGGTCGTCGAGCTGCTGCCGCCACATCCAGTTACTACGACTCCAACGATCAGAGCGGCCGCCAGAGCCAGCCCCCAGGTCATTCTTTGCATCGAACCCTCCCTCACCCGTTTCGGAAACTCGACAACCCTAACCGCAATTCGGCATTTGCAACGGCGGCTACGCAAGCAAGAGCGGGGGAGAAGTCGTCAGCGCCTTTGGTTCAGGGCCTCGAACGCCCGGCGACCAGCCGCAGCGGCGGCAGCGTCGCGAGCTGGTTAAACCCGACGGTTGACAAAAGAGCCTCGCCGTTCCTAGGGAGGAGGGCAAGGCTCGGTGGAGGGGGGCAACGGGGAACCGGAGTCACGCAGCCTGGGCTAGCTGTTCACGATCCACGGTAACGGCAAGGAAAGCGTCGACTACCTTGGGATCAAACTGAGATCCGGAGCAGCGCCTCAGCTCCTCGCGCGCATCCATGACCGGGATCGCGTGGCGATAGGGACGGCCGCCAACCATCGCGTCGAACGCATCGCAGACGGCGATTATCTTGGCGCCGATTGGGATATCCGCTCCGGGCAGACCATCTGGATAGCCCTCGCCGTCAAAACGCTCATGACTGGATCGGACGATGCCCGCCAGCGGCGCCAATGAGGGGGCGGCGAGCATGATTCGCTCACCGATCACGGTGTGGGTGCGGATGAACTGAAGCTCGCTCTCATCCAGGGGGGCGGGCTTGTTGAGGATCGAGTCAGGAATCGCGGCCTTGCCGATGTCGTGCAGCTCGGCGGCAATGGCGATCAGTGAAACCTCGTGGTCTGGAAGCCGGAGCTTCTCTGCGGTCGCGCCAGCCCCCACCGCGACATGCTTGATGTGATTGCGGAGGTCGACACTGCGCTCCTTGATCAGCTCCAGCAGTACGTCGGCGCTCTGGCGGCCGGCCGAGGAGCGACCTTCCTTGTCCGCGTACATACGTCGATCCGCCAGCTGCAGTGCCTCCTCCCCCGAAGAGGCCTCGGCCGGTATGAGGGCGAGGCCGAAGGAACACTCGATCTGAAATCCCTCGCCGGCCTCGGTCAATGCGTCGGCCGCCTTCTTCACCAGCGAATCGACGTCATCGGCTTGAGTCCGCATGAGCATGCAGAACTCATCACCGCCCATCCGATAGGCCGTACCCGAACCGGCGACGGCCGCTAGGAGGCGCCCGCCGAGCCGGGAGAGCAGGGTGTCACCAGCCGGGTGGCCGAAGGTGTCGTTGTATTCCTTGAAGCCATCCAGGTCGAAGAGCGCCACCAGGAGTTCTGGCTCAGCGTCAGCGTCATAAAGCTCCTCAGCAAGGTCGTCGACCAGCGCCCGGCGATTACCCAGGTCGGTCAGCGCATCGGTGCTCGCCAGAACTCCATTCTCGTGCGCAAGCTGCTCCGCGCTCGAGCGAGCTCGGGTAGCTCGCCGATAGAAAAACAGGAAGGCCAGGATCAAGATCGAGATCGTCGCTGCGGAACCCTCGGTGGCGCGAGAATCGGCGGTGGATGCGGCGTCGTCGTATTCGGTGCTCGCTGCCGCCAGGACAGCGTCAACGCGGTCCTCCGTTTGGAAGGCCGCGCTGGCCAGCTGTTCGCCGCGCCCCCCAAAGCCGACTCCTGAGACGGCAATCGCAAAGATTTTGTCCAGTACGGCGTAGTTTGCTCGCAGGTGCGCCGCAACCATGTCCAGCATCGGCACCGGGGAACCCCCTCGCAGGCTGGTCAGCGCCTCAGCGACTTCGCGCTTGCCTGTCCTCATTTGCGCTCGCGCCTGGATCCAGGAGCCTCCGTTTGTCGGGCTGGCCTGAAACGGCACCGCCTGGAGGTGGGTCAGATCCAGCTTCAGGTTCGCCAGCGTCAGCTGTGCATCGCGCTGGGTGTTGGCTTCGGATTGAAGGGTGACGATGGCGCCGAGGGCGATCGCGGCGATCACCACAACCACGGCCGGGAGCACCCTGGTGCGGATCATCGGGTCACGACTTGCATACTCTCCCTTCGACCGGCGAGCCCAGCGGCTTAAATCGGCGCTCAGCACAGGAACGCCTGACTCTGGTCGCTGTCTGGTGCTCGCCCCGTAGCCTGCCTCTGGCCCGAAGAACGGTTGACCGCGCTTGGCGTGATGCATACTGCCCGCTGATGGCCAACGTCTTTGAGCCGCATTGGGATGAGGAGCAGGACCGGCCTCCCTTCTCCTGGCGACGGGCGCGGCTCGGCCGGCAGGCGGGCTCGGATCGACTAGGGGCATCTCTCTTTGAGTTGGCGCCTGGCTCCTCAAGCTTCCCGCTTCATATCCACCACGGAAACGAGGAGATGCTGGTCGTCGTCTCCGGGCGGCCCACCCTCCGCACGTTGGACGGTGAGCGGCAACTCGAGGAGGGCGAGCTGGTCGCCTTCCAGGTGGGGCGAGACGGCGCCCACCGCATCGACAACCGCAGTCAGCAATCAGCGCGCGTGCTGATCGTCAGCACGATGTTCGCTCCCGAGGTCAACGAGTACCCCGACTCGGGCAAGGTTTGGGCGCGGACGTTTCCACCAGGTGCCCGACGACCTGAGGAGGCCGTCGACATCCTCGTGCACCCAGAGGATGGGCGCGCCGATTACCTGGCCGGCGAGACATAAGGAAAATACGCGGGCAGCCGCTAGTTTGGCTGGCCTCGATATCGGGTCGGAGCGAAGCCGATACGTGGCGGGATTCGTCTCTCGCCACGACCCTCGCTTTGGAGTTGGATGGATTGAGCCTCAGCTCGGAACCGCGTAGATCTGCCCGCCCGCTTCCAGCACTTTCTTCGGCGCCAGGCCGCTGGGCGGCGGACCCGCGATCACTTCGCCGGTTTCGGCGCTGAACTCGCCGCCGTGGCAGGGGCAGACGATGACGCCGCCTTCGTAGCCGACCGTACAGCCGGCATGGGTGCAGACGGCGCTGAAGGCCTTGAGGCTGCCGTCAGACCCGCGGATCAGGATGTCGGGAGAGCCGTCGGCGGGGTCACCGTAAGTCGCAGCCTGTCCCTTTGGAAGACGACTTCCGGGGCCGAGCTTGACGGCGCCGCTGGGGACCGAGGAGGAGCCACCTGCCGGGTTGGATCCTCCGGCGCTGCCGCCGCTCCCCCCCGTGCCACTCTTCACGGAGCCGCCGGTGCCCGACCCCCTGGAGCCTGCGGTCAGCGCTCGCGGCCCCGAATAGCTCCCCTTTGCCAGCGCCGAGATGCCGGCGATCGCCAGGGCCATCCCGGCGAACTCCGCCAGCAGTACGCGGCGGGTCGAGGTGGCGGTGACCTCTCCCCCATCCTCCACCGGTCGCAGGCGGGTGCGCCTGGCCATCGCCGCCGAGGGCCGCTCGGCGACGTTGTCGAGGGCGGGCTGGCCAGTCGCTCCGGCGAGCACGAACGGCAGCCAGGCGAAGGAGAAGACGAGGTCGGGGCCGAGGAAGTAGGGCGTGGTGTGCCAGCTCGCAGTCAGGAAGAGGAGGAGGTTGAGGCCCATCCCGGCGGCGGCCGCGATCCGGGTGAAGAGCCCGGCGGTGACCAGGAGGCCGATCAGGATCTCGGCGATCGCGACCCCAACCCCTGCCAGCCCGGGGTGGGGCAGGGCGAAGGTCCGCAGGACGAAGCCGCCGGGCGTCCCGGCGGCAAAGCCGTGCAGCTGAGTGCCGATGTAGGTCGGCGCCCCGGGGTGCAGGAAGCCCGGGTCGCTCAGCTTCTGGATGCCTGCATAGACAAAGGTGACGCCGAGGAACAGACGCAGCGGGAACAGCGCCAGGGCGGGCGATAGAACCGGCGCGCGGCGCGCCGGTTCGCGCCGCCGCGATCGCGGCGGTGGGACCGGATCGAAATCCGGACTGTCGACGTCCTCATACATCGGCCACCACACTCGAGCCGGCGGCTAAACGCCTGCTCAGTGGAGGATGAGAGACCTCTCACCCGAGCGTTAGCCGGCCGTAAGCGTGCCCCGCGAGCATCGCTCTGGGTGAGAATTCTCTTCGCTGACTTTTAGCCGCTGTTCACCGGCCCCCAAGATGCTCGCCGGGTGCAGCGCTCGCCGGCCCATCGATCCCGACGACGGGCAGGGAGAGCCGCCCGTTCACGGGCGCGTCGCAGGCGCCGGCTCGTTGTCATGGTCGCAATGGCTGCGGCCTTGATCATCGTCGTGATGCTTGCGGTTCATGACTCGGGCGGAGGGCCGGCGCCCGCGGACCCGCCCAAGTTCAGGACGACCCTCGCAGCTCGACTCGCGCCGCGCCCCCTGCCGGCGCCGATCTCCGGCGAGTCGGTAGTGGCGATGCGCGGCGGACCGCTGATCCTCGGCGGGCTCGACTCCTCGAGCGCATCGGTCAGCGGCGTCTTCCAGCTCGACGCCGGCAGTGGGCAGCTGCACGAAGCGGGCGCACTGAGTGGCCCGCTGCACGACGCCGCCGCGGTGATGCTCGGCGGCCAGGCGCTGGTCTTCGGCGGGGGCACGACGATCAGCACCGATGCGGTCCAGGCGCTGCCGGCCCCGGGCGGCGGCATCGGCGCCGGCACCACCGCCCACCAGGTCGGACGCCTGCCGACCGTGCGTTCCGATCTCAGCGCTGTCACCATCGGCGCGCGCGCCTATGTGCTCGGCGGCTATGACGGCAGCGAACCGATCGACTCCGTCCTGCAGACGACGGACGGCAGCGCCTTCGTTCAAGTCGCCACGCTCCCGGCCCCCGCCCGCTATATGGCGGTCGCGGCGCTCGGCGGGCGGATCTACGCATTCGGCGGCGAGACCGCGAGCGGCGGCTCCAGCGACGCGATCCAGGAAGTCGACCCCCAGGCGGGCACCGCTCGCATCGTCGGTCACCTACCCCAGGCGCTCTCCCACGCCGCCGCCGTCGTCCTCGGCGGCCGCGTCTACGTATTGGGCGGCGACATCGGCGGCTCGCCGAGCGACGCGATCTGGCGCTTCGACCCAGGCAGCGACCGGGTGGAGCCGGCCCGCCGGCTCCCCGTCGCGGTCTCCGGTGGCGCCTCCGCCACGGTCGGCTCGACCGCCTACCTGATCGGAGGAACGGGCGCCGGGGAAACGCCCCTGCGGACGATCGTCACTCTCGGCCTGCGCCGCGAAAGAGTCGCACCGAAGTCCCAGCCACAGAACCCGTCATCCGCCAGCGCCTCCTACCCCTTCGCCGGCCGCCTGATGATCGCCGATCGCGGCAACGACCGGCTGATCGTCGTCAACGCCCGTAAGCAGGTTCTCTGGCGCTTCCCGTCCCACGCCCACCCGGCGCCCCCGGGCGGCTTCTACTTCCCCGACGACGCCTTCTTCACCCACGGCGGCGCCGGGATCATCTCCAACGAGGAGCAGGACGAGCGCATCGTCCAGCTCGCCTTCCCCTCGGGCAAGCTGCTGTGGTCCTACGGGCACCCGGGGGTCGCCGGCTCCGAACCCGGCTACCTGCACGAGCCTGACGACGCTTACCTCCTACGCGACGGCACGGTCTCCGTCGCCGACGCGCAGAATTGCCGCGTCCTGCTCATCTCCCAGCAAAAGAAGGTTCTGCAGACGATCGGCAATCCTGCCGCCTGCAGCCACGAACCGCCCCGTTACCTCGGCTCGCCCAACGGCGACACGCCGCTGCGCGACGGCAACATCCTCGTCTCCGAGGTGAACGGCTCCTACGTCGACGAGATCACCCGCTCGGGCAAGTTGGTCTGGAGCGTGCAACTACCGATCTCCTACCCCTCCGACCCCCAGCAACTCGGTCCCAATCGCTACCTGATCGCCGACTACACCACCCCCGGCGGCATCTACGAGTTCAACCGCGCCGGCAAGATCCTCTGGTCCTACCACCCCTCCTCCGGGAATGGGATGCTCAACCACCCGAGCCTCGCCGAGCGCCTGCCGGGCGGGTTGATCGCCGCCAACGACGACTACCGCGACCGGGTCGTGATCATCGACCCGGGGAGCAAGAAGGTCGTCTGGCAATACGGCCACACCGGCAGCCCCGGTCGCGGTCCCGACCACCTCCACATCCCCGACGGCTTCGACCTGCTGGCCCCAAACGGGGCCACACCGACCCACCCGTATACGGGCTGAGCCTAAGCGACTCAGGCAGCCCGGCAGCGGCGAAGGCTGGTCCGACCCAACGCTCGCCATCGGTGAGCGGCCGCGGCGAGTACCGCTGCGCCCCACCCGTACGCGGCTCGGCCTGTGCGGCGCTCATTGGTTCCCTATGCCGCATTGTGACGCCGACCTGGCCGGCCAGCGAGATTCGACCACCCCCGACACGGGTACTGGACAAGCGGGGAGCATGGCCGTGTCGGCGGGCCCAGGCAGTAATTCGGCCTTGAACGGACAGTTCCAGGCGAACAATCCCAAATCGAAGGTGGCGCGTTGAACGCTGAAAGAAGAGCATCCAGAAGAACTACCGGGTTGACCCTGCCCGTGGTGTGGGCCGCGATCCTGCTCGCCGGAGCCCTGCTGCTCGGGTCAGCCTCCGCGGCGCAGGCGGCCGGGGCCGGCCGGTGGCAGCCCAAGCCGACGATCGCCCCGTGGCAATGGCAGCTTCAGGGCCGAATCGACACCCATTTCCAGGCGCCGGTCTATGAGGTCGACGGCTTCGAAACTCCGGCGAAGACGGTGCGCCGACTCCACCACCAGGGACGCAGGGTGATCTGCTACCTCGATGTCGGCAGCTGGGAGTCCTACCGGCCCGACAAGGGTCAGTTCCCGCGCTCGGTGATCGGCCGCAAGTACTCGGGCTTCCCTGACGAGCGCTGGCTCGACGTCAGTCGCTTCCATCGCTTCGAGCGGCCTCTGAAGCAGCGCTTCAACATGTGCGCCCGCAAGGGGTTCGACGGTGTCGAGCCCGACAACGTCGCCGGCTGGGAAAAAGAAAACCACACCGGCTTCAAGATCACCAAGGCCGATCAGCTGCGCTTCAACCGCTGGGTCGCCCGCCAGGTCCACGGCCGCGGGATGGCCGTGGCGCTGAAGAACGACGGCCGCCAGGCCGGCAGGCTGATCAACGCCTTCGATTTCGCGGTCGTCGAGCAGTGCTTCCAGTACCACGAATGCGGCTTCTACAGAGCCTTTATCCGCCACGACAAGGCGGTCTTCGAGGCGGAGTACGAACAGGAGCCAAAGCAATATTGCAAGACGGCCCGTGCGATCGGTTTCAGTGCGATCCACAAGTCATATGACCTCTTCGCCAGGCCCTGGCGGCCCTGCGTGGGTCACTGAATCGCGCCCGCGGAGGAAGGATGCGTCGCAGAGGCGGCGATACCCGTCTCGCTCGGCGACCAGTCGCTGCAGCCGACGGTCGTCGGCGTCTCCTCTCAAGACGCTGAGCCGACGCGGGAGGCGGCGGCGATGTGGGACCTCGGGCCCTGATCGAGATCGGTCTCGGCGCGGCGGCACGCCGCTTTTATGACGGCTTCGCCGAACCGCTTCGGCTGGGCAAGACCTCGTCGCAAGCGATTGAATGACGGGAATGCCACGCCAGCTCGAAGCTGACTACCTGGTAGTCGGGGCCGGGGCCTCGGGCATGGCATTCGCCGATGCCGTCACCCGCCATGCCAACGTGCATGTCGCCCTGGTCGATCGAAGGCACGGCGCCGGTGGCCACTGGCTCGATGCGTACCCGTTCGTGCGGTTGCATCAGGCATCCTCGTTCTACGGCGTAGGCTCGACGCTCCTGGGATCCGGATCGCTCCAACGCGAAGGCCCCGAGGCCGGCCTGCACCAGCGCGCCACGGCCGCCGAAATCTGCGCCTATTACGAGCGGGTGCTGAACGAGCAACTCGTGCCCTCTGGCCGGGTGCAGTTTCACCCGAGTTGCGAGTATCTCGGTGACGGCTCGTTCGTCTCGCGCCTCTCCGGAGAGCGTTACGAAATCGGACGGGATTGCCGGATCGTCGACGCGCGTTACCTCGCCCCGGAGATCCCCGCGACCACAGAGCCGCCGTTCCGTGTCTCCGACGGCGTCCGAGCCATGCCGGTCAACGACCTACCGAAGCTGCAGACAGCTCCGCGGGAATTCGTGATCGTCGGCTCCGGCAAGACGGCCACCGACGCCTGCGTGTGGCTGCTCGCAAACGGAGTCGACCCCGATTCGATTTGCTGGATTCGACCCCGCGAGCCGTGGATGTTGAATCGCGCGGTCGTCCAGCCCGACCCCGCCCTGTTTATCGGGATGGCGGCCGACATCATGGAGGCGGCGTGCGAGGCGGCCTCGCCAGACGACCTCTTCCTGCGGATGGAGGCCGCGGGCGTGATGCTTCGCATCGACCGCTCGGTAACGCCGACGATGGCAAAGACGCCGACGCTCGCCCAGTGGGAGCTCGACCTCTTGCGCAGCATCGAGCGAGTGGTACGACTGGGACACATCCACCGGGTCGAGCCCCGGCGAATCGAGCTGACCGAGGGCGATACACGGATCGATAGGTACGCGGCGGTCGTCCACTGCGCCGCGGCCGGACTGCAGTATCCCCCGCTGATACCGATCTGGGGCGAGCGCTCAATCACGATTCAGCCGGTCCGAGCGGGCTTCCCGTGCCTGGCCGCGGCACTGATCGGTTATGTCGAGGCAACCCGCGAAGACGACGACGAGAAGAACCGAATATGCCCTCCTTCGCCTCTTTCCGACACGCCCACTGATTGGGCGCTGATGCAGGCCTTGGGCGGCCGTGCGTCGCTCGCCTATAACGCCGAGCCCGATATCAAGGAGTGGGCCGATGGCGTGGCCCTGAATCCTACGCGTGTGCCCCCGGGGCAGCCGGTCGACGGTGAACTGGGCGGCGTAACGGAACGATTTCGCGCCGTGGCGAGCCCAGGCATCCAGGCGCTGGAGGAGCTGGCGGGGGTCAGGAAGTGAGGCAGCGCCTCGCAATGACGGCTAATCGACCGCAGGCAGATCCACCCGCCGGAACCAAAGAGACGACAAAACCCCCGGCTATCCGGGGGTTTTGCGTATAGCGGGGCCCGATTTGTCTCTCGCCACCACCCGCGGACATTGGAGCGGATGGTCACCTGACCTCATCTCCGCCTGACTAACTCTTTTCGGTGTCCTTGCCAGGACCGCCGTTGAGCTTGTCGCGACCCGGACCGCCCAGCAGCGTGTCGCGACCCGGACCGCCCAGCAGCGTGTCACTGCCCGGACCGCCCAGCAGCGTGTCCCTGCCCGGTCCGCCCTTCAGCTTGTCGTTACCGGGGCCGCCACAAATCGTGTCCTTCATGCCAAGCCCGGAGATCGTGTCGTCCCCGCCCAGCCCCACGATCACGTCGGCGGCGGCGGTGCCCGAGAGCCGATCCCTGCGCCCGGTGCCAACGATCGTCGCCTCCCTGCCTCGACACTTCGGTGTCGAGGACGCCGCCGGTACCGCAGCAGGCTCATCGGGCTGAACCGGATCGCCGAGCATGCGGGTGACCGCAAAGTCGCTGCCGTTGGTCCCGACCAGGACGATCTTTCCATCCGGCTGGAGGGCCATCCCCAGGGCCTCGTCGACACCGCCGAAGTTGACCGTTGACCTTCCGACGACGCCGAAGGTCGAATCCACCGACCCGTCCGGCATCAGCCTCGTCAGGGCGAAGCCATCGCCGTCCGTGCCCGCGACGAGGATCTTGCCGTCGGGCTGAAGCGCGATCGCGTATGGGGTGTCATTGCCGCCGATGTCCACCGAGACCTGGCCATCGACTCCAAAGCTCGGGTCGTAGAGGCCGTCCGTATTCACCCTGGCGACGCCGAAGTTCCCACCCGCAGGGCCCGCTACGAGGATCTTGCCGTCGGGCTGGACCGCCATCGACTCGGCGCCGTGCGGTATCTCGCCGATTCCGTTCACCGACTGGCCCGTGCCGGCCCCGAAGCTCGCGTCCGGGGTGCCGTTGGAGTTCAGGCTGAGGATCGCGAGCCGCTGATTGGGAGCGTCGCCCGCGTATCCGGCGGAGATGATCTTCGAGCCGGAGAGGGCCACAGACGTGGCGTAGTCGAATGTGCCGGCGAAGTCGACGCGCTTGCGCCCGTTGCCGTCAAAGCTGTTGTCGGGCGCCCCGGTCGAATCCACTCGCCCAACCGCGAACTGGCCATCGCTGTAGCCGGCCATGACGACTGCACCGTCGGATTGCCTGACCATGTCAAGCGGGGCGTCCGTCCCGACAGTGGCGCCATCGACGCCGGCGAAGTCGAGTAAAGACCATCCGTTCGGGGGACCGAAGGTGGCGTCGAAGTTTCCGGTTGACCCCGAGATCCGGGCCGCCGTGAAGTCCGATCCCATCTGGCCGTTGGAACCGGCGAGAAGTATCTGCCCATCGGGCTGGAGTGCAACACCAGACGCCCCGTTGCCAGGGGGGGTTCCCTCCGAGAAGACCGAGAAGCCGCCGCTGCTGCCATCGGGCATTCCGTCCGGCGTCAGCCGGAGAACCGCGAACCCGGCATTGCTGATCGTGGGTTCATTGAAAACGAACGTCGAGCCGACGACGACGATCCGGCCGTCGGGCTGGATGACGACATCCTGCGCGGTGTCAGTGCTGGGGACGACATTGAAGTCGATGTTCTGGATCAGTTTGCCGTTGACGCCGAAGCTCGTGTCGAGATCCCCAGCGGCGGCGGCGGCGGATGCGGGCGCAATCAGGAGCGCCGCGAGCACGGGTCCGGCGGCACACGCGGCAAATCCGGTTTGGCGGAGCCGAGTCCGCAGTCTCCCTAGCAACTTCGTCTCATGCGTTTGAGTGTAAACACCACCGGCAAGCACGCTGGGCACTGGAAATGGTCGCCTGCGCGACCCTAGGCTGGCGCCTCGGGAATCGCCCCGAGCTGCTGCATCATCGCGAGCGTGTCGACGAGGCCCCAGTGCTCGCGGATCATCCCCGCCTGATTGAAGGCCATGATGTCGATCAGCTTCACCTCGATGCTCCTGCCGGTCGCGGGCATTCCCATCAGATCACCTTCGTGGGTACCGGTGGCCGTGGCTCGGATCACGGTCTTCTCGCCGCTGACAAGCACCTCCTCAACCCGCATCTCCAAATCGGGGAACGCGGACCGGTACATCCGGAAGAACTCGATCACTCCCTCCTTAGTCGGAGCCAGGCCGGGGGTCTCCTCGTGCTCGACGAACTCCTCGGCAAGCAACTCGCCGAAGCCGTCGATGTCGCCTGCGTTGATCAGCTCGTAGGCCCGCCGCGTGGTGGCTGAGAGATCCATCGGGTTCCTTTCGAGTGGGAGAGAGCCAGCGTATGCCCGCGTCAGCGCCATGGCAAGGCTGCGACTCGCGTGAGCGCGCTTCCCGAGGGCGTTTCCCGAGTCCTGAGGACGACTGGCTTCCTTCAGCCCACCCCCGCCTCGACCTTCACCTCGCAGTGGTCGACCGAGACCCGGCGTCGAACTCGGCCGGATTCAGAACCCGCGACCTTCGGGTTGCAGCTTCTTGATCCGGAAGCGCGTGCTGCGCGCCGGTCCTGCCCTGCCACCTGCTGTCGGCGTCGCGACGAGCAGGTAGCGACCGGGCCTGAGCTTCCGTCCCCCGAGGCGACCGCTGAACTTGAAGCTGTTCCGGCCGGCGATCCCCGCCCTGATGAAGCCGCCTCGCAGCGTGACGGCGCGGATGCACTTTCGCTTATTGCGGTTGCTCGGCCTGCGCTTGACGCAGCGTCCGCCTTTGCCCTGGCGACCGGGCAAGGGCTGTTTCACCTTGAAGCCCACCGAGGCCGCCTCGTTCAGCACGAAGCTGACCTTCGCGCCGGGCTTGCGTTGCTTCATCCGCTTACTGGGCAGGGCACTCGGTCCGCTCCCCGCCGCCCGGAAGGAGCGTGGGCTGATCCCAAACCGGCTGACGTCGGCGATCAGAACGGCATGCGGGGCACTCGTCTGCGACGCGCTTCCCGCCGCATTCGACGCGCTGACCTTGCACCGGTAATCGCCGACTGTGGGTGGGGTGTATGAGCTGCCGCCTGCCATAGCGACGGTGGCGCCCTCGCGGCTCCATTCGTAGGCGAAGTTCTGGGGTGCTCGGTAGAGGAAGGAGCCCAGCAGGTCGGATGCCCATGACCCTTGCGAACAGGCGAGCGCGGATCCCGGCGCAGACCCGCCCGTGATCACGGGAGCCCCGACGCCACTGGGCGCTTCGAGTAGGGCCGGAAAGGCCGGGCCGTCCACAGTCGCGCCCGCCGTGATGAGGTCTTCGCCACCTCCGCTTCCGTCCAGCTTGGCGAAGGAGATCTTGTTTCCGTCCTCGTTGGCCCAGTAGACCCTTCCGGCAACAGGGTCGATCGCAACCCCGTATGGACGGTTCACGGTCGCGCCGCCCGTATCGAGGTCGTTCCCGCCACTTCCGTCCAGTCTGGCGAAGGAGATTTTGTCGACCTCCTCGTTGGCCCAGTAGATCCTTCCGGCAACAGGGTCGATCGCAACCCCGACCGGATGGTCGATCGTCGCGCCGGTCGTGTTGAGTTGACCGCCGCCACCGCTTCCGTCGAGGTTCGCGAAGTTGATTGTGCCGGCGAAGCGATTGGGCCAGTAAATCCTGTTCGCCGCGGGGTCGATCGTCAACCCGAACGCGCTGTCAACCGTCGCGCCACCAGTGTTCATGTCGCCGCCTCCGCCGCTTCCGTCCAGGTTCGCGAACGAGATCGTGTCGGGGGTGACGTTGGCCCAATAGATCTTCCCGGCAGCCGGATGGACCGCAATTCCGGCCAGTGGATTCGTCGTCGCCCCGGTCGTATTGAGGTCACCGCCGCCACCGCTTCCGTCAAGGTTCGCGAACGAGATCTTGGGGGCGGCATCATTGGCCCAGTAAACCCTTCCGCTGGCGGCATCGATGGCCAATCCGAGCGGCTCCTCAATCGTGGCTCCCGTCGATTTGAGGTCCGCACCGCCGGTTCCGTCCACGTTGGCGAACGAGATCTTGGGGTCGTTGGCGCCGTAGCCACCCCAATAGACGCGGTCGGCTGCCTGAGCGGAGTCCACGGTCCAGAAGGCGGCCATCGAGGACGCAAGCACGCCGGCGAGCATGGCCACGCGTGAGCAGAGCAGGCGTGCGCTAGGAGTGAGGGATAGCTGCCGTTTCAGCGTTGCCAACCTTACCGGGAGGATCTCGACCCCGGGCGGGGGTGGCTTCGGCAGTCAAGCCAAGGGTTTGACGGCCTCAGGTGCCTGCTCGGTTGAAATCGCAGTTTGGCCAAGCGAACTTCGCCGGGCGCGAGCGCGGCGCAGGTTGTCGGTGTCCAACTGTCCGACTGGCGGGAGGCTTGGCGGCCGGGTCGGCGACAGCTCGGCTCGCGATCGTTCCGACATTTGTTGGCGGCTGGAGTGGCCGTGCCGGCCGCCCTGGTGTTGTTGTTGCTTCCGTGCGCCGCTCGCGCGGTGGGGCCGTTCACATTGGCCGAGGGGGATGCCACCGCGCCCGACGTGATTGTCGACCCGGCAGGCACGGCGCACGTGGTCTGGACCTACGAAGGAAGCGGCAACCCGACACCGATCACCTACTGCCAGCTTCCCCGGGGGGCTCGCTCCTGCACCGTGAAGCAAGACATCGCCTTCCCGGGCTCTCCTCGCTGCAGCGGCCGCACGTGTTCCTGGATGGCTCCAGGATCAGGGTCGTCGCGCAGCGTTTCGACGAGAAGGTCTACGTCGCCACCTCGACCAACGGCGGCAGCTCGTTCGACGGGCCGCTAAACGCGGTTGGCGAACCGCCCCTGATCGCCCCCCTCGAGGACGCGGTCGCCGGCCCGGGCGGCGACCTCTACCTGCTGTACGCGGGGCTCGTCCAAAAGACGAGCTTCGACGCGATCGCGGCGGAGACGGCGTTCGCCGAAGTCGGCGAGCTCGGGTTCGACTACGGCCAGAGCGTCGCCTTGTGGGACAGCGGTCAGATGGTCGCCTCGAGCAACCTCCACGAAGTCGCGGTGCGTTACAGCATCGGCGCCGCCTGGGGGTCGAGCTTCGCCATCGACCAAGGCGGGTTCGAAGGCCTCCGGATGAGCTGCCGCGGCGGCGGGAGATGCCACGGTGCAGTCAAGCCGATCGGCGGAGTCCGGGTGAGGCGGAGCGTCCCGCCCAAGAGCCGCCGCCAGCGCGCAATGAGGCGGAGCCGGCCGGTACTGATCAGCAAGGCGCAGTTCGACATCCCCGCCGGCAAGGCCAAGTGCTCCCCGTCAGGCTCAACCGCAAGGGGAGGAGGCTGCTGCACCGCGCACCACAGCACCGCCTAAAGGTCAAGCTGACCGGTAGCGGAGTAAAGCACCGAGAAGTTGTGCTGCGGGAATTGGGGCGCCGCAGGCAGAAGAGAGGACACTGAGCGTTCCCACCCGCACGTCGGGGCTGGCCCGCTGCCAACATCCTTCGCATCGAGGCGACGACCAATCTCGTCTTGAGAATTCGAAGATCGCGCCCTGGAACCCACCGTCACGGTCGCGGGAATCCCTCAGGCGAGAGCAGACACCTCCTGCGGGTGAACCTCTGCGTACCGGTCCGCCCGCTCAGGGGACCTGATACCTGAACACACCGATCCGGTGATCGGTGTCCCCCGGGCTCAGATTCGACGCCTTGGAGTTGAAGGCGACGAAGCGCCCGTCGGGCGAGATCGAGGGGCTCGCGGAGGGCGCATTGGCAACCGCGCCGCCCTTCGCCCTGGAGGCGAGATACAGCCGGCCGCTGCGGAGGTCCTTGACGAAAACGTCGGGCACGGCGGGGTTGTCGTGGGGCCCGAGGTTGCTGGCGTAGGACTGGAAGGCGACATAACGGCCGTCGGCCGAGATCGCCGGGCGCGAGGAATCGCCCGTGCCGGCGGCGGCGTGGCGCCCGGTCGCCCGCGAGACGAGGATCGTGCGCTGCTTGCGCAGGTCCCTCACGAAAACGTCTTCGACCTTGTGATCGTCGCCCTGCACGAGGTTGGTCGCCTTCGAGGTGAAGGTGACATAGCGGCCGGAGGCCGAGATCGCCGGTTCGCTGCAGTCCTTGTTGGCGATCGCGCCGCGACGGCCGCTCGCCCG
Organism: uncultured Solirubrobacterales bacterium; assembly: GCA_963805455.1. Taxonomy (GTDB): domain Bacteria; phylum Actinomycetota; class Thermoleophilia; order Solirubrobacterales; family 70-9; genus VRUE01. Next base: position 206,396 of record CAWDUJ010000001.1, on the reverse strand, counting down.
CGAGGCGATCACCGTCGCCTTCCGTCGGGTGTTGCGGACACCGATCACGGCCGTCCTGTGACGGTACCCGCGGCCGAAGAACCAGACGAAAGCGACCATGCTCGCCCCCTTCGAGAGCGTCGGTTCGATCGCCCGGATGGGCCCTCCGTGGGCGCCGCTGCGCCGCGAGGCCAAGGTCGTGCGCGTGGCCTTCAGGTCGCGCACGTAGACGCCGCCGTTGATGTCCTTGCCTGGCGTCAGGTTTCCCGACTCGGTGCCGAAGGCGACGTAGCGGCCGTCGGCGGAGATCGCCGGCAGGTTCGAGTCGTCGTCGGCGGAAGCGCCGGTGACGCCGCTGCGCCGCGAGGCCAGGGCGATCTCCTGCGTCACCCGGTCGTAGACGAATATGTCGCGGATCGGGTTGCCGGTTGGTTCGCCCAGCGGCCCGCGATCGAAGTCGACGTCTTCATCGCTCAGAGCCGGGTCCTCTGAGGCGAAGACCAGGTAGCGGCCGTCGGCGGAGAGGCCGGGGCTGTCGGCGTCGTAGCCGAGTTCCCCGAGCTGGCTGGGTTCGAGGCTGGAGATGGTGACGGGGATCGCGCTCGCAGCGGCCATGTTACGCAGCCAGACCGAGGTCCCGTCGGCGGAGTCGTCGGCGATGAAACCCACGTAGCGGCCGCCTTCGGCGATCGAGGGGATCAGGCCCCGGGCGGCGACCCCGTCGAGGCCGTCAACGTCGGGGTTGGCGACGAGCGAGATGTCGCCGCCGGCGGCCGCCGCCGGACCGGCGCCGAGCAGGTCTGCGACAGCGAGCGACACCAGGATCACAAGCACCGTGCGCAGGCACCCGTTCATCGCGGGACCTGTCGTCCCCAGGTCGGGGCCCCGATGTGGCTGCCGTACCCTTCTTCTTCGGTGCCGCCGCTGTCGAATTCGTTCGAGAAGCCGCGCCCGTCGGCCCGCTTGACCACCAGCTCACTGCTCTCGCTGCCGAATCTGAGGAAGGCGATGTGCTTGCCGTCCGGCGCCCAGGAGGGGCTACCGCCACTCCGGCTCCCTCGCAGATACCGTACGTGGCGCCCGCTGGTCCGCGCGATGAAGATGCCTCCGCGGCCGCGGCTGCTGACGAAGGCAATGCGGCGGCCGTTCGGCGAGATGTCGGGCTCGTACTCGCTGTGCGGGCCGCCGATCAGAAGACGCACGTGGGCGCCGGTGGGGCGGATCGAGAAGATGTTGCTGCGGTCCCGGCGGCCACTGCTCCTGCGGTTGCTGACGAAAACGATCGCCTTCCCATTTGGCGTGAATACGGGGTCGTAGTCGCTGCCTTCATCGTTCGTGATCTGCCGCAGGCCGGTGCCGTCGACATTGACGCTGAAGATGTGGGTGGTCCGGCTCGTCGACAGCGCGCTCCGATCGAAGATCACCACCCGCCCGTTCGGCGAAAAGGATGGATTCGAGTCGTAGAAGCCGCCGCTGGTCAGCTGCCTGATTTCGCTCCCGTTGGCGTTCATCAGATAGATATGCGATCCGGGCACCCCGAAGGGCGAGGTGGGAGGGACGGGGTCACGGTTGCCTGAGAAGGCGATCTGCCGCCCGTTCGGTGAATAGGACGGGCTGCTGTCGTTCGGATTGTCGGTGAGCTGCCGTGGCGTTTGCCTGCGGCGCGGCCCGTGGGCGAAGAGCCCGCCCTCGCTGCCGCCTTCCTCAGCGCTGTACCGCTGGTAGACGATCGGGCCTGGGGTGCCCGGGAAGGCCGCCTGGGCGGGAGCCGCGGCGGCGGCGAAGAGCACTGCAGCCGCCAGCGGCATGATCAGCCCGGCAATTTGGGAGGTGTGACGGATTCGGATCACGGGTCCACGTTAGGTCGGAGCGCGGGCGTTGTAAAGAGACAGATATGGCCCGAAGCGTGCCACCCGCATGTTCGTAGCAAAGCGCGGTACCTCCCCGGTACCGCGGCGCCTGAGCCCGCAACCGCCCTTCGAGGAAACTGCCCCCGGAAACGGGTCCTTTCCCAATTGCGGGGCCCGATCCGTCTGTCGCCACCATCCGGGGATCGTCGAGCAAACTCGTCTGTCGTCCCCCGCGCAGAACCGCCGTGCCCTGGTCCCTCCCTAAAGCGAGTTGACGAAGCTCACCAGCTCGGGAGCGATCAGCTCATGCGCATCCTCCTGCAGGTAGTGGCCGGCGTTCTCGAGTCTTGTCACCGAAGGGGCCGAAATGAGGAGGCCCTGGCCGTGCTCGCGGAATCGCTTCAGGGAAGCCACTTACTCGACTCGGCGGAGCTTGATCGGCTCGCACGACGGCCCTAGACGGAGATCGTGACCGGGAAGGTCGCCAGCCAGACTGCGGTTCCAATGAACAGCACGTAGCCGAGTACGAGCACGGCGACCCGCTGAGATGGCACCGAGAGCTTGGTGCTGATTCCGGCGAAGAAGAGCGAAGCTGCGAAGAGAACGACCGCGAGAACGTAGTTATCTGATCTCTGATTCGACTGCTGGGCTTCGCCGGTTGCCCGTTCGGCCTTGGCAAGCAACTGCTGGGATTCAACTTCGGCAGCGAGCTTGTACTGGGGCATCGAGAATGGAACCGGCGGCGCGTGCTGGTTCTTCAGCGGTTTCGTCGCGATCCACGCGAGGACCGCGGGCTTGAACTCGCTACGGAAGCGTTTGAAGTAGAAGTCCGCCAGCTCCGTTTCTTTGGCCGCATAAGCGTCGACCCATTGGGTGAATGTGATGACATCGATCTGCAATTTCTGACCCGCTTCGGTCGAGGCCCTGGTGGACTCGACCCGCGATGCATTTGCCCGACTGAAATCGATCGCTTGGACCCCGCTCCAGCGAGCCGATTGGTAGGAGCTCCAAGCCGTGGCGACGGCCGCGATCGCAAGCAAGATCGTCGCCAAGAGCTCCAGATGCGGGTGGATCCGGTGCAGCGGCCAGTGATCGCTCTCGCTGGCCTCGTCCCTTCCTGGCTCGGCGGCAGACATCGGCGCAGCCTATTCGCTGCCCCACCCATGATGGTGCCGTCGAGAGCTTCCGATTTCAGAGGCCTCAAATGCATCTGGGACGGGCGCCACGCACAAGCTGTGCGTCGCCGCCGCAGGGAATGACGGCAAATTGACGGCAACCGCCAAACCGCCCAACTCACCCGAGAACGAAAAGACTCCGATTGACGGGCCTTTCTCCTATAGCGGGGGCGGGATTCGAACCCGCGACCTTCGGGTTGTGAGCTGACGGGTTCACTCAGGCGAAGGCGACGCCGACGCTGGCCGAGGTCGCCTCGGTCGAGCGGAGCAGGAGCCGACGACCCATCTCGTCCTGCAACGGCCGATCGCCTGGCCAGGCGTGGCCTCGGGCTACTTCCGACGGCGTTTCTTGTCGGCCTTCTTCAGTGTCGTCGAGAGGCTGCGCACGGTGGTCTTGCTGCCTGGGCTGCTCAGGGTGACGGTGAAGGCGGCGCGCAGCGATCCCTTCGCGGCCAGCGCCCTGCGGGCGGGGACGGAAAGCCTCAGCACCACCTTGGTCGGCTTGTTCGCGGTCAGGGTGAAGCCGGTGGCACCGAGCGCGAGCTTCCTCGGCCTCTTGCCACCGGCGGCGATCGCCTTAGTGCTCTTACCGACGATCCTCCCCCTGCAGTCTTGGCCAGCGATGACCGTGAAGCTGACCTTCTTGCCGTCGGTGATGCCGTTGATCGCGAAGCGCCGGACACGGATCGCCTGTTTGGTGCCGCCCGGCGGGATCGTGCTGCTGTCACCACCGCCGCCTGACTTCAGTTTCAGCAGATGGTCGTGGAGGTTCGTGCCATTCGGCGAGGCCGGCGTCCCGTTCCAATCGGTCAGGAGGTAGAAGGCGCTGCACCCTGCGTCGGCGATCTCCTGCGGGCTGAGCACCCACCAGCCCCAGGCCAGATAGCCGATGCCGTGCTGGTCAGCCCAGTTCATGTAGTCCTGGTCGAAGGTGTTGGGATTCTTGTCGTTGCAGGTCGGGTTTTCGAAGTTGTCCTCGTCGAACTCGCCGGTGACCACGGGGACGTTGGCGGCGACCGGGGTGATCTGGCCTTCCCAGCAGCCGATGTTGTCGCACTCCTTGCCCATGTAATTGTGGAAGGAGGCGGCCTCCTGGTTCAGCGGATCATCGGGCGCGTGGTCGAGCCAGCCGGTGAGGTCGTTGGCGTAGTCGAGACCACCGACCAGGACCGGCTGGGTGGCGCCGGTCGCGCGAATCGCGTCGACGAGATCCTGCATGCCGGCGACGTGGTAGAGCGAGGTCTTTTCCCCGATTTCGTCATACGCCGAGGTGTTGCAGGGGCCGCCGCCGCCGGGACCGTTTTCCGTCCCCGTAGCCCAGCAGTTCCAGGTGACTTTGTCCGTCGGTTCCTGGTCGTCGCCAGACCGGGGGTCGGTCGGGTCGAAGGGCTCGTTGAAGACGTCGAAGACGACCGCCGGGTTACCCCTGAACGCTTCGGCGACCTTCTGCCAGAAGGCGGGCGAGTGGTCCTCGTCGGGCATCGGCTGCTGCTCCATCGCGACCTGTTTGCCCGGCGCCGTCCAGTGCAGGTCGAGGATCGCGTAGAGGCCCTGGGCGTTCAGGGCGGCGACGTAGCTCTCGATCGCCTGGTGGTAGCCCTCGGGGGTCAGATTTTCGTCCGCCCCACCGTCGCTGTTCGGCTGCCCGTTGATCCCCAGCCAGCAGTCCTCGTTGAGCGGGACCCGGACCGCGTTCGCACCCCAGGAGGCGATCGCCGCGGCGTCGGCGGCGTCCTGATGGCCGTCGTTGTAGCCGAAGCCGTCGACGCATGCGTACTCGGCGCTCGGATGGTTGACGCCCAACAGGCGGATCGTCTGGCCGTTGCCGTCGACGAAGTGGTTGCCGTCGACGGCGATCGACAACGGCGCCGCCGCGGCGACCGAGGCGGTCGCGAGGAGAAGAAGAAGCGCGCCGCAAAAGGCCAGAAACCCCGTTGCCTTCCCCACACGCGGCAGGCTATCCGCTGGCGATCCGGAGCGCAATGCCTGGCGACAGCAGTGGCGGCGGCCCGAGCGACAACCGCTTCCCGGCCGCCGGGTGGACCGGCGCCTTCTTGATGCCTGCCATCTCCGAGGCTTTAACCCCCCCGTGGCCGGCGATCACGGCGAATTTGCCCAAGTTCAGGAATTGGGGCCTTATATGGCCACTGAGGCAGGCACCGCCCGACTCGCGCTGCCCGCCAACTTTGCGGGCTATGCGGGTCGTAGCCGGGCCGGGCGTGTTCGGGTCCAGCCAAGGCCAAGAAAAAACCCCCGCTTTAGCGGGGTCTTCTCCTATAGCGGGGGCCCGACTCGTCTCTCGCTACGACTCGCGCATGGTAGACCGAAGCCGGAGCCGCCCCTGACTCACCGCCGGCGCTCCAGCAGCAGCATCACTTTGCGCGCCCGGGTCTTTGGAATCCCGCCGTCGGGCAGGTAGGTGACCTTCACCTCCACCTTCACCTTGCCCTTGCGTTTGAGGCGCTCGCGGAGCTCGCGGGCCATCGTCCCCCTCGTGGCGAGCTTCACCCGCAACCACTTGTGGCCGCCCGAGGTCCGGGCGCGCTTGGCGGCGAGGCCGACGTCGGCGATCCCCCGGCCAATGATCTTGACCAGCCCCGGCCCAGGGACCTTCACCTCGAGGAAGTCGATGCCCTTCTTCTTGTTGTGCTTCAGCTTGCCGAAGCGAAAGTGGTTGGAGGCGACCGAAAGCGCCGCGCTGATCTGCGAGGTCGAGCCCGCCAGGTTGGTGGCGGTTACCCGGCAGGTGTAGGTTCCGAGGGTGCTCGCGGTGTAGGTGGCGGAGGTAGACGGGCCGCCGATGTCTGCACCGTTCCGCTGCCACTGGTAGGCGAAACGCAGCGGCGCGCGGTAGAGGAAGGAACCGAGCAGGTCGGGCGCCCAGGCGCCCTGCGAGCAGGCGAGCACGGAGCCGAGGCTCGAGCCGCCCGCGATCTGCGGCGCGCCGGCGCCACTCGGCGAGCGAAGCAAGGCCACGAAACGGGGGTCGTTCGGGGTAGCTCCGGAGATATTCAGCTGGCCGCCGCCGCCCGATCCGTCGACGTTGGCGTAGGAGATCGTGTCATTCCCGAGGTTGCCCCAGTAGATCCTCCCTGTTGTGGGGTCGATCGCCATGCCGATTGCGCCGGCATCGGTCGCCCCGGAAGTGTTGAACTTGCCGCCGCCTCCCGACCCGTCCAGGTTCGCGTAGTAGATCGTGCTGTCGACGTTGGTCCAATAGACCCTCCCCGCGGCACGATCGACCATCACGCCGTGCGGGTCGTTCACGGTCGCCCCGGAGGTGTTGAGCTCACCACCACCGCCCGATCCGTCGAGGTTGGCGTAGGAGATCGTGTTGCTGCCCCGGTTGGCCCAGTAGATCCTCCCCGCCGCGGGGTCGATCGCGGCGCCGTAGGGGGAGTTCGGGGTGGCCCCGGAGATGTTGAGCTGGTCGCCGCCCGATCCGTCGAGGTTGGCGTAGGAGATCGTGTTGTCGTCGTTGGCCCAGTAGATCCTCCCTGCCGCAGGGTCGATTGCCAGGCCGTGGGGCTTTTTTGGCGCCGTCCCGGAGATGTTGAGCTCGCCGCCACCGGATCCGTAGAGGTTGGCGTAGGAAATCGTGTCGTTTCCCTGGTTGGCCCAGTAGATTCGCTTGGCTGTGCCGTCAATCACCAAGCCGCGGGGGCCGCTCGGGGTCGCCCCGGTGATGTGGAGCTCACCACCGCCGCCTGATCCGTCGAGGTTGGCGTAGGAGATCGTGTCGTTGCCACCGTTGCCCCAGTAGACACGATCCACTCCGAGCGCCGCGGGCGCCGACGCAAGGGCGAGCAATCCGGCAGTGACCAGGAGAACACCAAACCGCCGGCCGGGTCCGCCCTGTCGGATCGTGGCCCCTTTCACACCCGCCACGTTACTAATGCGTGCGATCCCTGCGAACCGTGCCGGAGGCCGAGCCGATGCCTTCGAAGATGCCAAGGCCCTCCAGAGGAGGGCTCGGCGGTAGTCGCCCCCGAGATCCGGGCCGCCGTGAAGTCCGATCCCATCGAGCCGTTGGAACCGGCGAGAAGTATCTGCCCATCGGGCTGGAGCGCAACACCAGACGCCCCGTTGCCAGGGGGCGTTCCCTCCGAGAAGACCGAGAAGCCGCCGCTGCTGCCATCGGGCATTCCGTCCGGCGTCAGCCGGAGAACCGCGAACCCGGCATTGCTGATCGTGGGTTCATTGAAAACGAACGTCGAGCCGACGACGACGATCCGGCCGTCGGGCTGGATCACGACATCCCGCGCGGTGTCGGTGCTGGGGACGACATTGAAGTCGATGTTCTGGATCAGTTTGCCGTTGACGCCGAAGCTCGTGTCGAGATCCCCAGCGGCGGCGGCGGCGGATGTGGGGGCAATCAGGAGCGCCGCGAGCACGGGTCCGGCGGCACACGCGGCAAATCCGGTTTGGCGGAGCCGAGTCCGCAGTCTCCCTAGCAACTTCGTCTCATACGTTTGAGTGTAAACACCACCGGCAAGCACGCTGGGCACTGGAAATAGTCGCCGCGCGAACCAGGTCCGCCGGCCGCTGTGGCTCTACGCTCACGTCCTCCGTCTCCTCCTGCCAAATCGGTGATTTTGACTGGAAAAGGGTCCAGATTGAGACCCGAGAGCTGCGGACGGCTACGCCGACCTTGACTGCTGCTTTCACGGTCGCTTCTCCTCGTTGCTCGCGCTTGCAGGTGATCGGCTGATGAAGTGGACGCCCTCCGGACCCTCGAGCGAGAAGCTCTCGGCCGCGCCCGGGGCGACGTCGATCTCGAAGTCAGGACGGCCCCAGCGCTCGTACTGCTCGCGGTCGATCACGAAGGGAGCCCCAGCGATCCTCCCCAGCTGCAGGTCGTCGGGGCCCGGTGGCAGCTCCGCCTCGGTCAGGCACATCGCGGCGCTGCCCTCGCAGCAGCCGCCGGACTGGTGGAACACGATCGCGCCGTGCTTCAGGCGCAGCAACTCGATCGTCCTCACCGCTGCCGGGGTGGCCGATACTCGGTCCATCTAGAAGAACCCCATCGCCTTGCGGTCATAGCTGACCAGCATGCACTTCGTCTGCGAGTAATGATCGAGCATCATCCGGTGGTTCTCGCGACCGACGCCGGAGATCTTGTAGCCGCCGAAAGCGGCGTGTGCGGGGTATTGGTGGTAACAGTTGGTCCACACCCGTCCCGCCTTGATGCCTCGCCCCATGCGGAAGGCGCGGGAGCCGTCGCGGGTCCAGACGCCGGCCCCGAGGCCGTAGAGCGTGTCATTGGCGATCTCCAGCGCCTCCGCCTCGTCCCTGAAGGTGGTGACGGAGACGACCGGCCCGAAGATCTCCTCCTGAAAGACGCGCATGTCGTTCGTTCCTTTGAGGACGGTCGGCTCGAAGTAGTAGCCGCCCTCCAGCTCGGGTCCGAGTTGGGGTCGGTGGCCACCGGCCAGCAGCTCGGCGCCCTCGTCGAGCCCGATCTGGACGTAGCTCTCGATCTTCTCAAGCTGCGCTGCGGAGACCTGCGGTCCCATCATCGTCTCGGGGTCGAGCGGGTCGCCCTGCTTGATCGCCCGGACCCGCTCCAGCGCCCGCTCCATGAACTCGTCATAGATCGACTCCTGGATCAGGGCCCGCGAGGGAGCGGTACAGACCTCTCCCTTGTTGAAGGCGTAGAGGACGAAGCCCTCGATCGCCTTGTCGAGGAACTCATCGTCGGCCGCCATCACGTCCTCGAAGAAGACGTTCGGCGACTTGCCGCCGAGCTCCACCGTTGAGGGGATGATGTTCTGTGCCGCGTAGCCCATGATCAACCGGCCGGTCACGGTCTCGCCGGTGAAGGCGATCTTGGCGATCCGTTTGTTGGAGGCCAGCGCCCTGCCGATCTCCCCGCCGGGGCCGTTGACGACGTTCAGCACCCCCGGCGGGACAACCTCTTCGAGCACCTCTGCCAGCTTCAGGATCGACCAAGGGGTCGGGCTTGCCGGCTTGACCACGGTGCAGTTACCCGCCGCGAGCGCCGGGGCAATCTTCCAGGCCGCCATCAGCAGCGGGAAGTTGAAGGGGATGATCTGCCCGACCACGCCCAAGGGCTCGCTGAAGTGGTAGGCGTAGGTGTCTTTGTCGACCTCCGAGATCCGCCCCTCCTCCGAGCGGATCGCACCGGCGAAGTAGCGGAAGTGGTCAACCACCAGCGGCAGGTCGGCGGCGAGAGTCTCGCGGACCGGCTTGCCGTTGTCCCAGCTCTCGGCGATCGCCAGCATCTGCAGGTTCTCCTCGATCGCGTCGGCCATCGCGTTGAGGACGGCGGCGCGTTCGGCCGGTGAGGTCGCTCCCCAGGCATCCTTGGCGGCGTGCGCGGCGTCCAGGGCCAGCTCGATGTCGGCCGGGGTCGAGTCGGCGACGCTGCTGAAGGGCTCGCCGGTCACCGGCGTTAGGTTGTCGCGGTAGCGGCCCTCGCCCGGGGCGACCCAGCCGCCGCCGATGAAGTTGTCGTAGCGGTCTTCCAACTCGACCGGACTGTCGGGCTGCCCGGGTGCCTCCAAAGCGTGCTGCCTCTCGAGCGTGGCCATTTCCTTCTCCTTGTTCGTGTCTTGCCGGATCTGCCGGAGCAAGAGGGACTTCACCACCGAGGTGAGGTTCTGGCATCCGTGTAGAGGCGCAGGGTGACTGCGGGGTTTCCCCGATCGGTCGGCTCAGGCCAGGGAAGCGGTGGCGTCGAGACCGGCGATCAGGTCGACGTAGTCCCTGAGCCGGTACACCCCAAGGAATCGCTCGATGACCCGTCGCCGTGCCGCTTCGCCGAACCGAGTGGCGCGCTCAGAATCGGCCAGCAATTCGAGGATTGCGCGGGCGAAGCCCTCCAGGTCCGCCGGATCATCGCTCTCTCGCAGGACGACCCACCGGATCCCTGCCCCCCGCACGTAGGGCAGCAGCGAGCGCAGCATCTCTGAGACGCCGCAGCCGCGCATGGTCGAGCTCACTTGCCAGATCGCCCGGCCTGAGAAAAGACCGCGGGACCGCACCGCGACCTGCTCGATCTTCCCGTAGTCATCCCCGAGAAGGGGCCGGTGCCTGTCGAGTGGCTGCGGAGGGACTTGGACAACTTGGGTCGAGCCATCGCCTAGGTGTCGACCAAATCGTGATCGAGCGCGTACCGAACCAGCTCGGCGCGGCCGGCAAGCCCCAGCTTCTGCTGGATATGGGCCCGGTGGCTCTCCACCGTGCGGATGCTGAGAAAGAGCTGTGTCGCGATCTCGGCGTTGGTGTGGCCGAGCGCGATCAGACGGAGCACTTCATGCTCGCGCTCGGTGAGGTCGTCTGCCCGCTCCAAGTCCGGCTCTGAGGCCATCCGGGCCCCGAGCGCCGGCTGCAGGTAGGTCTCGCCGGCCGCAGCGCTGTGAACCGCCTGGACCAGTTCCGCATCGGCGGCCTCCTTCAGCACATAGCCCCGGACTCCGGCCTGGAGCGCACGGCGCGCGAAGGCCGACTCGTTCTGCATGGTCAATACGACGATCTCGGTCGCCGGCGAGGCCTTGCGGATGTCGGGGATCGCCTCCAGGCTCGGGCGCCCGGGCATATTCAGGTCGAGGATCAAAACCGTCGGCTTGTGCCCGAGGACATAACGGATGGCGTCGTCGGCGTTGCCGGCCTCGGCGACGACGTCGAAGTCCGGCTCTGCCTCCAGAAGCATGCGCAGGGCACTGCGCACCACCGTGTGATCGTCAGCGAGGACGATCGTGGTCGGATCTGAATCGTTGCCCTGGGCGGGGCGTTGAGTCGGTATGGAGACGAGAGTACCCCCGGCCCCTGAACGGTCGTCGGAGCGCATGACAACCATCTAAGCGTTCTCCGCCACCCGCGCCATCGGGGTTTTACCGCGAATCCGATCCGGCCAAATGAGCAGGCGCATGGTCTGCGAGGCGTATCGTCGCCTGGTGATGAGGAATGACACCGGGGTCTTGGACGAGCACAGACTTCGCCAGCTAATAGAGGTTGGTCGCAGCCTGGTCGCAGAGTTGGATCAGGAGGTCGTCATGAACCGCGCCCTCGAGGTGGCCTGCGAGCTGACCGGGGCCCGCTACGCGGCCCTGGGCGTCCTGGACGGCAATCGGGTCGACCTTGAGCGCTTCATCACGAGGGGGATCGACGAGAAGACCAGGGAGGCAATCGGTGCCCTACCCCGCGGGCGCGGCGTACTCGGCCTGCCGATCGAGGATCCAGTGCCACTGCGGCTCAGCAACGTCGGCGAGCACCCCCACTCCTACGGCTTTCCGCCCGGTCACCCCCCGATGGGGAACTTCCTCGGCGTCCCGATCGTGATCCGCGGCCAAGCTTGGGGCAATCTCTACCTGACCGAGAAGCCCAACGGCGACTTCGACGAGGCCGATGAGCAATCGGCGGTGATCCTCGCCGAGTGGACCGCCACCGCGGTCGACAATGCCCGCCTCTACAGCAACATGGAGAAGCAGCGCGACGCCCTCGAGCGTGCTGTCCGCAGCCTCGAGGCCACGACCGAGATCACCCACGCCGTTGGTGGGGAGACCGAGCTCAGCCCAATCCTCGAGACGATCGCCAAGCGGGGGCGAGCGCTGGTCGAGGCACACTCGCTGCTGATCCTGCTCGAGGACGATGGCGAGCTTCGAGTCGTGGCCGCCGCAGGGGAGTTCGACAACCACTCGGAGCTGCGCCTCACGGTTGCGTCCTCAGCGCCGGGTCAGGTATTCCAGTCGCGGCATGCAAGCCGTCTGAGGGACCTTGACTCCGACCTGCTGTCCGAATCCGACAGCCTCGGGATGGGGGGCGAGTCGCTGCTGGTGCCACTCGTCTTCCGCGGCGAGTCTGTCGGTGTGCTGGTGGCACTCGATCCGCCCGCCGGGGAGGCCGAGTTCGGCGTCGAGAGCGAGCGACTGCTCCGGTCCTTCGCCGCCAGCGCGGCAACCGCCGTCGCCACCGCTCAGTCAGCTGCCAGGGTCAGTGCGCGCACCAGCATCGAAGCGGCCGAGCGCGAGCGCGGTCGCTGGGCTCGCGAGCTTCACGACGAGTCGCTTCAGAGCATGGCCGGGCTGCGGGTCATCCTCTCCGCGGCCCGCCGCGGCGGGAACCCGGAAGACATCGACGGGCTGCTCGGACAGGCGGTTGAGCAGGTCGACGGCACGATCGGGGAGATGCGGCGGCTTATTGCTGACCTGCGCCCGGCGACCCTGGACGAACTCGGCTTGGCTGCAGCACTCGAAGCGCTGGTCGAGAGGCTGCAGTGGGGCGAGGTGATCGATGTCGAGCTCCGGGTCGAGCTCGCCACCGACGGCAGTGGCAATCCGATTCGCTTCCTCGGGCAGATCGAGGACACCGCTTACCGTCTGGTCCAGGAGGCACTGACCAACGTCGCGAAACACGCCGAGATCGATCGGGCGTCGGTCGAGGTGATCGAAACCGACAACGAGATCCGAGTGCTGATCGAGGATCGCGGGAAGGGCTTCGGCGGCGGCGGAAATACCGACGGGTTCGGGTTGCTCGGAATGCGCGAGCGAGTCGTGCTTGCCGGTGGAACCTTGGCGGTGAGGAGCGCGCCGGGTGATGGAACCACCATCACTGCAAAGTTGCCAGCCGAGTATCGATCGGATGCCGCATAGGACCTGATCGAAGCAAGGCGAACCCCATGCCGGCGAAGCCCAGGTCACGGACCGCGCCGGCGAGGAGCTGAACACCCTCTGGCGCCGTCTGGGTCGCCGCGACGAACGTCACCCCACTCCCAATGCGTACCAGTCCATGAGTGGAGAAAGCCGGCCCTGGCCACCGCAATCCCAAAGCCGATGCCGGCGAACACCATGATCGCTCCGTGGATGGTCGTCAGGGCGCCCAGATCGTCGCTGAGCGCCGAGCAGTCACTGGTTCCGTTGACGAGTGCGTAGACGACGGTGCCGCTGAAGAAGACGAACGCGTAGGCATATGCGGGGGCACTGAGAAGGCCCAGGCGACCGATCATTGGCCGCTGTACCGCGTAAAGCCCGAGCACCAGCAGCGGGATCGCCGCCTCGGCCACCAAGGTCATTTGGAGCTGGGCGTCGGAGAAGCCACCCTGGGTCGCCTCGATCGCATCGGAGAGGAAGTAGAGCGCCGAGAACACCAGCACCGATTAGCCCTAGGAGGCGGGAGGAGGAGTGACCGTAAGTTCCCGCAGGGCCGACGAAGACGACCCCTTGCGGGGCCGCCTTTCGTCGGAGATTCGCGATGCCGTTACTGCGCCGCTCAGGTCAGCCATGGAAAACGCCGCACCAGGCTCGTCTTCGTCCACCAGCGACCGAGTCCGAGCGTATTCCCGGCACCCGCCAGGGCCAGTCCGATCAGGACCAGCGCGTAGATGATGTGATCGTCCAGGAAGAGGTTGTTTTCGGGAGGCAGGGCCGCGCTCCACATCAGCACGACCAGCAGGGCACCGGCGCCGCAAGCGAATCTCATCCCGATGCCGAGGATCAGCAAGGCCCCGATCGCCGCCAGGCCGACCATGAACAGCCCGTCCACGAGGCCCGCTCCGGCGATGCCGTGGTAGATCGAGGAGAATGGTCCCACCGAGCCGCTGAGGAACCCTTCCGTCGGGCTGCCGCCGTGAATCCAGGAGTCCGCCGAAGCCGTTTCGTGGCCGAGCCCGAACAGCTTGTCTAGGAAGGCCCAGAGGAAGATCCAGCCGAGTCCCAGCCGGGTGGTGGCCCAAACGTAGCCGAGCGCCATCTCGCGAGTCAGGGAAGCGGCCTCCGCCCGCTTTTCGGGTGCGACGGCGGCGGGCGCTGCGCTGCCCATCGGCGTCGCCGGTACGGCTGGGGTAGTGCTCATCTGCGAACCCTCCATCGAAGCGACAGCGCCTGATTGCACTGTGCGATCCACGCTACAAGCGGGATGTCCAGACCAAAACAGTAGAAAGGCGCACTTTGGAGAGGGGAGCTACCGAGTCGAGGGAGTAGCGTCGAGGGCGTTGATCTCCTCGGGCGTCGACCTCTATTGGCTACCGCTCGGGGCAGGTGGCTCGTTCGTGAAGTTCAACGGTCGCGCCTTCGAGGGGCTCGAGGCCGCCACTGCTCGCCGTCGACCGTTAGACCTGTACCACTCAGCCTTGGAGGTGAAGGTCGGGGAAGGGCGGTTCGTGATCGAGATCACTCCAGTTCCAGATGGCGGTGGTCGAAGCCGGGGCGTCGTCGCCGAGGGCGCGGTCGGGAGTTGCCACGCAGCCCGCTGGAGGATCTTCCGGTATGAGCTTCGTGCTGGAAGCGTGCCCTGGTCGTGCGAGGCGGCGTTCCGATCGGTGGCGGCGGCGCCCCCTACGACTTCACCTGGGCTTTCGTAGTTCTCGCCGACGCCGGTTCGTCAACTCGCCTGGTGGTTCGGGAGCGCTACAACTATCTCCGAACCTGGGCACCGTTGGTGGTGGAGCCGACCCAATTCGTCAGCTTCATGATGAGCCGCAAGATGCTTCGCGGTATCAAAGCTCGTGCGGAGCGATGAGCGGAGCATCGCGACGGGTTCGAATCTCGGCCTTTGCCGCAGGAGCGCGGCAACAAGTGAGGTGCTTTGTTGCATTCTCTCTTCGCCTCGAGGTGAACCGATGCGGCGCGCGAGCGCAGGCCACGGCGCCTGATTTGTAGGCCCCTTGGCGGGGGCTTGGGCATCCCTTTGCCACGGTAGGAGCAAGCTGGCTCGTCCACTTCAAAAGGAGCGAGCCATGACCACCAGACGAGCGAAGATCGCCGCGACCGCCACCGTGCTGGGTCTCGGTGGCCTCGGCGGCATCGCCCTGGGAACCAACCCCGGCGCCTCCAACGCGACCCAGCAGGTAGGTGGTGGCAACCCCACCACGGCGATCGTCACCGGCGCCAGCGGAGCGTCTGCGGCCCCGACCAGTCAAACCGTCGCCCTCCACCGCTCCACTCCCAGGGCGCCGATCGTGACCCGGGCCAGCGGCGGTGGCCCAATAGGCGGGGCGTCCCGGGATGACTGACCAATCTTCAGACAACTCTCATCGCTGGCTTAGACCCCTGTTACCCGGACTCAGCACGATGGGTTGAAGGTTCCGCGAGAGGAGACATGGATGCCAAAGCACAGGTTTTTGGTGGTTGCAAACCGCACGGCCGATTCACCCGACCTAATCATGGCGCTCCGACGGCGGGGTGCCGCAGCTCCGATCCGCTTCACGCTGCTCGTTCCAGCTGTTCCACACGGCCTTTCCTGGGCCGCCGACATGAAGGCCGGCTGGCCCGAAGCGATCTCCCGTGCCGAGGTGGCGGCCGAGCGTATGAGGCTTTCGGGCATCGACCTCGAGCGGGCGATCGTCGGCGACCCCGATCCGTTCGCCGCGGTCGGCGACGCCCTGCACAGTGACGAGTTCGACGAGGTGATCGTCGCGACCCTGCCGCGCGGAGCCTCGCGCTGGCTTCGGCGCAGCTTGCCGGACCGGCTGCGGCGAACCACCGATCTACCCGTCACCCAAGTCACCGCTCATCCACGCGAACCGCACTCACCGGCTCACGACCACGAGCCCGCCGCCGTGCGGCTCTGAGGTCAATCGTCGGCGCCGCCTCCGCCCGCGTGACCGCTGCTACCTCCTCCGTGCCCCCGACAGTCTGCCGTTCCTCGACGGCTACGAGAACGTCCACTACCTGCGGACCCTGGCTCGATGACACGGCTGTGGTGATCGGGACCGCGCCGCCGGAGTTGATTCTCGAGGCGGCAGAGGCGTGCCCTGCGGTCGCAATCTCAGTCATCGACGACTCGAGTGGGGATGTGGTTTTCCCGTAGATCCCTGTGGTTAACGGACGGCTTCGACCTCCTGGCTCCCAACGGAACCACTCCAACCCATCCCGCCACCGGCTGAGGTGGATTGGGTGTTCCTCGCTCGGCTGTGAAGCGATCCCAACTCTGCAAGGCTCCTCTTTTGCCGCTAGCGTGAGGAAGAATGGGCGTTGAGCCGAATCCCGCACCCCGAGACCCACCTCAGCTATCGCGCAAATTGGCTTCGCGCAGCGGTTCTCGGAGCCAATGACGGAATTCTTTCCGTCTCCAGCCTGGTACTCGGCGTGGCGGCATCCGGCGCCTCGGGCAGCGCGACTATCACCGCAGGCATCGCAGGGCTGGTAGCCGGGGCAGTCGTCGATGGCCGCGGGCGAGTATGTCTCGGTCAGCTCGCAACGAGACACGGAACTTGCCGACCTCCGCCTCGAGGAGCGTGAGCTCAATGACGACCCTGATGGGGAGCTGCGCGAGCTGATCGGAATCTATGAGGGCCGGGGCCTGCCGACTGAGCTGGCGCAGGACGTCGCAGTCGCTCTTTCCAAGAGCGACGCACTCAAAGCCCATGCCCGAGACGAGCTTGGCATGGAGGAGCAGAGGCGCGCTCGCCCGCTGCAGGCCGCGGCGGCATCTGCGCTCTCTTTTGCTTCTGGTGCCGTGCTGCCAGTTCTCGCGATCGCAGTGGCCCCAGCGGCATCGCGGTCGCTCGCCTGCGTCGTTGTAACGCTCCTTGCGCTGACGCTATTGGGCGAGGTGGGCGCCCACCTCGGCGGAGCCCCGAGGGTGCGCGCGACCGTTCGCGTGCTCGCCTGGGGAATCGTCGCCATGGCAATCACCTCCGGGATCGGAGCGCTGGTCGGCACGACCGTGTAGCCGACGGATCATGTGATCGGAAAGCCAGCGGCTTCGGTCGAATAACCGACTCAATAGGGATCGGCTCCAATTTCAATCGCAGGGTTTAACCGATCTTTTGCCGTCGCTTGGATTGGACTTGGAGCCGACTCGCCTACCTTGGTGCCAACCAAAGGAGATCGGAATGTCAGCCTCAGCCATCGGCCGTAGCACCCCCATCACTAGCAGGGCGAATCGTGGTGACGAAAGGGTCCGACTGCTCGAGGAGGCGATACTCCTGATCCGCGGCGATTGGCCCGCTGTCGCCTACGGACTGTGCGAGAGCGTGAATCGCGCTTCGGGGCTGGTCTTTGCCTCCCCGAAAGCGCTGCACGAGGCGGTCGAAGAGACGGCTTCGGAGGCGCTGCGGCTGGTCGAGGGTCTCTACGGCAGAGACGCAGTGCTCAACCTGAAGCGGGACGCGGAGATCGGTCCCGAACCTACGATCCCCACTGCCTCCCCCCGCGGTACCCCACCCCGCGCCCGAACCCGCCCGCACACCCATTCGCGGCGGCGGCTGCGGGTTCACACGAGTTGACGCGCTCTAATAGGGCGGGTGATCGAGCGATCCTTTCGAGCCATGGGAACCGAGGTCCGCGTCTTCGTTGGGTCGCGCCTGGACCCGTCAACCTCCAGCCCGGACCTGGCCACGATCGAGATTCAAGCGCAACTGCTCGACTTCGATCGGAGGCTGTCCCGCTTTCGCCCCGAAAGCGAGCTCTCGGTTTTCAACCGCGACTCGCGCCAGGAGGTACCAGCTTCGAACCTGCTGCGGATGGCGGTGAAAGCCGGCATCTGGTCGGCGGAACTGTCCGGTGGCCTCGTTGACCCCACCCTCCTCGCCCAACTCGAGGCCGCGGGATACGCGAGGTCGTTCGAGGGCCGGCGGTCGGCGTCTCTGGCCGAGGCCCTCGCGAGTGCACCGCCGCGCCGGCCGGCTGCCGCGGACCCAGCCGCCCCATGGCGATCGTTCGAGGTACTCGACGAGGCAGAGTCGATCCGGCGGCCGCCTGGGCTCAGATTCGACACGGGCGGCATCGGCAAGGGGCTGGCGGCAGATTTGGTCGCGAATCGGCTGACATCCTACGGGCGCTACGCAATCGACCTTGGCGGCGATGTGCGGGTCGGTGGAATGGAGCCGGAGGGCGAGCCGGTCGAGATCGAGGTTCGACATCCGCTGAGCGGGGAGAGTGCGGACCGGTTCCGGGTCGGTCGGGGAGCGGTGGCGACCTCCGGCCTCGACGCTCGGCTCTGGAGCCGATCCGACGGGAGCCATGCACACCACCTGATCGACCCGTCTTCCGGCCAGCCGGCGTGGACCGGCTTGATTTGCGCCAGCGCCCGCGCTCCCACCGCGATCGAGGCCGACGCCTTGGCGAAGTTCGCCCTGCTCTCGGGCGAGGACGACGCTCGGGACGTTCTTGCCGAGCACGGTGGGCTGATGGTCAGGGACGACGGCGCGGTGGAGCGCGTCCCCGCCGGTACAGACTGCGGCTAACCCTCCCGCGGTCGCGGAAGAGTACTGATGCAATCGGGTCCCTCCGACCGTACGGTCGTAGCGTTGTGAAATCCCGACCTGGACCTGAAGACCGGTGCCGTCGATGACCGACAAGGTCCTCATCGCCGGTGGCGGCCTCGCCGCCCAACGCTGCTGCGAGACGTTGCGAAAACACGCCTTTGAGGGCCAGATCAGCATCATCGGGGACGAGGAGCATCGTCCCTACGACCGACCGCCGCTCTCGAAGGGCGTCCTCACCGGTGACCGCGATCCGGACTCGCTCAGCCTGCGACCGGCTGATTGGTACGAGGATCACTCGGTCGAGCTCCTGCTGGGCGAGCGGGCGGTAGCCCTCGATCCGGGAATCAAGACGATCACCCTCGCCTCGGGATCGACCCTCACCTACGACTCGGCGGTGATCGCCACCGGCAGCCGCCCCCGCCCGCTCCCCGGAACCGAGCACTTCGCCAACACCCACCTTCTGCGCACCGTGGAGGACGCGACCCGGCTGGCCGCCGCCCTCGAGCGTGGCACCCGCCTGATCATCGTCGGCGCCGGCTTCATCGGCCTCGAGGTCGCGGCAACCGCACGTCAACGCGGCGCCGAGGTCACCGTCCTTGAGGCAGCCCCCGCAGCACTCTCGAGGGTCTTGCCGCCTGAGCTAGGCGACTGGTTCGTCTCGCTCCATCGCTCCGAAGGCGTCGAGCTGATGCTGTCCGCCCACGTCGCCAGGTTCGGTGAGGGGCCGGGTGGCGCCGAGTGGGTCCAGCTGACCGACGGGCGCCGGCTCGAATGCGACGCGCTGGTGGTCGGGATCGGCATCGAACCCGCCACCGAGTGGCTCGAGGGAAGCGGACTCGAAACCGAAGGCGTGCGCGCCGACGCCGGGGGCCGGACCAAGGCGTCGGACGTCTACGTGGCCGGTGACGCGGCCCGGATCTTCAACCCGCTCAGCGAGCAATACGTGCGCAGTGAGCATTGGGAGGCAGCGACGCGTCAGGGCGCTCAGGTCGCCCGCGCGATCCTCGGCCTCGACCCCCTGCCCACGACTCTTCCCTCCTTCTGGACCGACCAGTTCGGCCATCGCATCCAGCTGATCGGCGACGCGAGCAAGGGTGAGGAGGTCGAGATCACCGGCGACCTCGAAACCCCCGAGTTCACCGCGATCGTCAGCCAGAGCGGAGTTGCGGTCGCCGGAATGGCTGTCGACCAACCGCGATCGATCCCGCGCCTGCGCCAGGCGCTCGAACAGTCCACCGTCCTACTAGGAGCGAGGAGCACCGATGAGATACCTGCCCCAAATTGACGAGAGCGCCTGCGCCGCCCACGGCGACTGTGTCGAGATCGCGCCGGCGGTGTTCGCGCTGAACGACGTCGCCCACGTGATCGGCGAGGGTCCTCCCGAGTTGGTCATGGAGGCGGCGGAGGCCTGCCCCTCGGTCGCGATCGTCGTCGTCGACGCCGACAGCGGCGAGCAGGTCTACCCCTAGCCCGAAGATGGTCGCTCGCATCTCACTCGTCGCGACTCTCTGCCTCTTGGTAGGGATCGTCGCCGGCTGTGGCGGCGACAGTCGCCGGGCCGAGAGCGAGACGTCTGAATCGGCTGGCCAGGCGGAAACCGTGCCAGCGCCACAGCCCTCCGGGGGAGGTTCGATCCACGTCAGCAGGATCACCGACCCCAGCCGTCGAGCTTACGTCAGGGAGATTGACTCGGTCTGTGAGCGCTTTGACACCGAGCGCGTTCGCGACCAGCGGCGGGTCGGCTCCGCCGGCCGACCCGAGGAAGCGGCGAAGGAGTACGAGGGCACGATCTCCCTTGGCTGGAAAGAGCTGCGGCGGATCGAAAAAGCCGGCGAGCCGGCGGGAGAAGCAGCGGCGCTGAAAGCAAACGTCTACGACCCGATCAGGCACCAGCTCGCCCTACGGCGAGAAATCAAAGCCGCGCTGATCGCGGTCGACGTTCCGAAACTGACGCGCCTGCGCGGCGAGCTCGATAGCTCGTCGCAGGCGCTGACGGGCTTCGCCCGCGGCTACGGATTCCAGATATGTGGAGAGGGATGAGCTTCTGATGGCAGAGCAGACCGCCCAGACGAAGACCGCACCCAAGCGCAGCCGCCCACCCGGCCGCGCGCTGGCTGTGATCACCGCCACCCTCGGCCTCTTCCTCGTCGTCCTCACCCTGCTTGCGATCCAGGTCCGCAGCGGCAGGGATCCAGCGCTCGGACCAGGGTTGGTGGCCCCCGTTACCGGCGAAGCCACGGTCAAGGGCACCAAGGGAACCCAGACTCAGCAGGCGACGACGATCGTCAGCCGAACCTCACCGGTGCCGCCACCGTGAGCGCGACCTCGTCAAAGCCCGTCGCATCGCCTGTCGCCGAAGGGCCGAGCCTTTCGATCCGGGTCGCGGCGGTCACCATGCTCATCGCCCTCGCCGCCCTCGCCGCCTACGCCATGTTCAGCGGTCCGACGACGATCTCGGTGAAGGGGCCGACCAATGCCGTGCCGAGCCGGACCGCCCCGGCCGACAGCGAGGGCGGCTCCGAGCCGAAGGAGAGTGGCCGAGGTGACTGAGCCCGATCCCGCCAACTACCCCTGGTGGCTGGCCGCGCGCTCGGCTGGAATCGTTGCCTTCGTCCTGATCACGACCGCCGTGATCCTGGGGCTCCTGATGGCCTCGAAACTGGCCCGTAAACCGGGGGTGAAGCGCAACTTGGTCAAAATCCACGAGCAGGTGGCGCTGGCGGCGCTCGTTGCGATCGGCGCCCATGGCGTCCTCATGCTTGGTGATGCCTGGCTGAAACCAGGCATCACCGGCATCACGATCCCGTTCACGCTCGAATACCGCCCAGTCTGGACCGGCCTCGGGATCCTCGCCGGGTACCTTGCCCTGATCCTCGGCCCGACCTTCTACCTGCGGCGTCGAATCGGCGCCCGCCGCTGGCGACAAATACACCGCGCCACCGTCGTGGTCTTTATCCTCGCCGTCGCCCACTCGCTCGGCTCGGGAACCGACGGCACCAGCTCCTGGTTCCGGACGATGGTCATCGCCAGCTCGGCGGTGGTCCTGGTACTTCTGGTCGCACGCTACGGCCGCCGGTCCCCACGCCTAGTCAAACCGGTCCCGCGGCTCGCACCGGCGCCTGTGGCCCGCTCCCGGGTCAAGGCGTAACGCGCGCACTGCCTGGGTTGCGGTCGGCCGACGCAGCGACTGAATGACCGTACCCAGGAGGTCGGCCATCTTGAACCGCCCTCCACGATTTGGGGAACTTTCTCGCCGGAGGTTCCCGACTCGGGACATATCGCCGCATATCCGCGCATATCCGAGGGGCGCCGCGAAAGGTCGCGCCATCGGGCATGTCGCTCTACAATGCGGAATACCAGGCCCTAGAGAGGTTCAGAGCGCCTGGATCGCACCCAGGAGGTCGGCAGTTCGAATGCCTCCACTAGGGTTGCGCCTTCTCAAGCCAGATACAGCAAAAGAGACAGCCTGGTCTCGAACCTAAATCGCCGGTTTTTTGACGACCGCGGTTTCACCAATGACAAGCTAGTCGTTGCGGCGTGAACGTCGAACTTAGTACCCATTTAGTACTCGCCGCCGGATCGCGTTCAGTCGTCAGACACGAAAAAGGCCCCGTTTCCGGGGCCTTTTCCTATAGCGGGGGCGGGATTCGAACCCGCGACCTTCGGGTTATGAGCCCGACGAGCTACCTGACTGCTCCACCCCGCGGCGGACTGCGAATCTTAGCGGAGGGCAGATGAGGCGTCGACACCAGCCAAAGGTCCGGGACAACCCCGACAAAAGCCGATTCGAGGTCACGGTCGATGACAAACGGGTCGGCTACATGAGGTACCGCCGCTTACCCCGACCGGATCGACCTGATCCACACCGAAATCCTCCCCCAGCACGAAGGGAAGGGATACGGCGGGGTCCTGATCGCCGGGGCCCTCGACCGGGCCAGCGAGGAAGGCCTCGAGGTCATCCCCCACTGCCCGTTCGTGCGCGAGTACATCGGGCGCCACCCCGCGGCGCTCGAGCTTGTTCCCGCCGAGCGGCGGGCCGAGTTCGACCTTCCATCCCCCTAGGAGTGCAGCGGGAAGCCGCCGACGCCGACGTCACGGCTTTCGAGCGTCCCGGTGTCGCCCTCGGTGATGTAGATCCGGGTGTCCCCCCGAGGCCCGAAGGCGACGTTGGTCGGCGAGTTGCCGGGAAGCTTGATCCGGCGTTCGAAGGTGCCGTCCGGTTCCAGCACGGTGACGTCTCCCTGGCGGAAGACCGTGACCCAGAGGCGGCCGTCCTCGCTGAAGGCCATCCCGTCGGGCCCTCGCATCCCCGGCTGGGTGAAGTCGGGGTCGAGGACGTTTGCGAACAGCTCGCGCTCGCCGACGATTGCGCCGTCGTCGATCCGGTAGCGGTAGATGTTGCTGGTGAAGGTCTCGTTCACGTAGAGGAGGCCGTCGGGGCCCCAGGCGAGGCCATTGGTGAACTGGATCCCGCGATCGAGGAAGACCGCCTCACCGGTTGCTGGGTCGAACCTGACCAGCCGGCCGTCGAGCGTCAGGTCTTCCCAGTCTTCGCGGACTTCGTTGGCGACCACGTCGGTCAGCAGGTCGTCAACCCGGAGGCCGGAGTCGGTGATGTAGAGCGCCCCGTCGGGGCCGACGCAGATGTCGTTGGGCCAGAGCAACGGCTCGCCCCCGACCTCGGTCAGCGCCTCGGTCAGCTCCCGATCTGGGCTGAGCCGGAACACGGTCGAGTTGAGCGACTCTGCGACCCAGATGACACCGTCGGCGGTCATCGCCAGGCCGTTCGGGCGTCCGGTCTCGGCAACGGGTTCGCGCTCGCCGCCGGCCAGCACCCGGGAGACCGTGCCGCGCCGGGGGTCGAGCTCGACGACCATCCAGGTGCCGTCGGGGAGCAGCAGCGGGCCCTCGGGAAGGGCCACATCCGAGCTCAGGATCATCGGGTTTTCCTCAGGTGTGTTCATCCCGCTCCCTCAGGTAGGAGCTGGCCTCCGTCGAGGACCAGCGTTTGTCCAGTGATGTATCCGGCCTCCTCGGAGGCGAGGAAGCGCACCGCCCAGCCCAACTCCTCCGGCTCGGCCAGCCTCCCCATCGGGATCGCCCGCAGGATCCAGTCCATGTACTCCTTGTCGAGCGCTTCGACCACCGGGGTGCGGACGTTGCCGGGCAGGATCGCGTTGATCGTGACTCCGTCGCGGACGACCTCGAGGGCGAAGCCGCGCATCAGCCCGAGCATCGCGGCCTTCGAGGCGCCGTAGACCGAGTAGCCCTCGGCGCTGACGTGGTTGCCGGTGATCGAGGAGGTCATCACCACCCGGCCGAATCCGGCCTCGCGCATCGGCGGGAGGCAGGCCTTGATCGAGTGGACGGCGCCCTTGACGTTGAGGTCGAGGATCCGATCGAGGAAGGAGTCGTCGATCTCCTCGATGGTCGCGCTGGGATAGATGCCGGCGTTGGCGGAGAGGATGTCGATTCGCCCCCAGCGCTCGAGGACAGCGGCCGCCATCGCGTCGACCGCCGCCGCCTCGACGAGGTCGACCTCGAACGCAACGGCATCGGCGCCCTCGCCCCGCAGCGCCTCTGCGACCCGCCCGGCCGCCGCGAGATCGATGTCGGCAATCGCGACCCTGGCATTCTCATGCGCGAGCACGGTCGCGACGCCGGCCCCGACGCCGCTGGCCCCACCGGTGACGACGGCCACTCTCTCATCGAGGCCCTTCACGGCGCGGTCCCCGTGGTTTCCGTGCCGTATCGGCCGAGGACCGGCCAGACGTCGATCACGACGCCATCGTCGACGACGAAGAAGCAGTCGTAGAAATTGACGGTGGTCGGCGAGTAGCCGGGCATCAGCTGGACGGTGTCGCCGACTCCGAGGTCGGCATCCTCGAGCTCGACCCCGATGTGCTCCTCGTGGATGAAGTGCTCGCCATGTTCGAAGCGGACGGCGCCGGTCACGCCGACCAGCTCCGGCGGCACCCGGTCGATCCCGATCGACTTGCGGCCGCTGTCGAGCACCGCCATCTCTCCATGGCGGGAGATGATCCTCGATAGCACCGTCAACGCCGGGTCGAAGCCGGGCACGAGATTGCGGTGGAAGGCGTCGGAGAAGATGTAGGAGCCGGCGTGGATCTCGGTGATCCGCGGGTTGGCGCCGGTGATGTCCCAGGTGCCGAGTCCGCCGGCGGCGACGATCTCGGTCGCCAGCCCGCGCCCCTCCATCTCGTCGACGAGCTCAAGCAGATGGGCGTTGGCGGCCTTCGCTTTGCGGATTCGCTCGTCGCGATCGGGCTCCAGCATGCAGTGGCCCTCGTAGCCGAACGGCCCTCGAAGCGTCAGCCCCGGAAGCCCCTCGACCTGCTCCGCCAGCTCGGCCGCGGGCTCGACACCGCGCACGCCCGCCCGGTGGAGGCCGACGTCGATCTCGACCAGGACCCCTACCTCTCCCCCGGCCGCGACCGCCGCCTCGGAGATCCGCTCGGCGTTTCCGACGTCATCGACGGCGACGATCGGCTTGCCGATCGCACCCAGCCGCGCCAGCTCGCCGACCTTGCGATCGCCGACGACCTGGTTGGCGACGAAGATGTCCTCGATCCCGGCCTCGATCATCGCGGTCGCCTCCCAGACCGTGGCCGTGGTCAGACCGATCGCCCCGGCGTCGATCTGCATCTGCCCCAGCACCGGGCTCTTGTGGATCTTCGCGTGCGGCCGCAGCGCGGCGGGCACGGTCTCCATCCGGCGCCGCATCTCCTCGATGTTGGCCCGCACCTTGGGTAGGTCGAGGATCAGGGCCGGAGTCGCCAACTCCTCGATCGAGGAGCCGATGAAACCGCGGGCCGTGGCGAGGCGCTCGCTCACCCCTCACCTCCTGGGGCGAGGACGTGGCAGGCGCTGAAGTGGCCGCCGTGGACGGAGCCCACCTCCCGCGAAGGCGGGTCGACCTCGGAGCAGATCTCCTCCGCGATCGGGCAGCGGGTGTGGAACCGGCACCCGCTCGGGATCGAGTACGCGGTCGGGGTGTCGGTCCGGACGGCCGGTTTGCGAACTCGGGTGCCGTCGAGCCGCGGGTGGGCCTCGAGCAGCGCCCTGGTGTATGGGTGGCGAGGGTTGGCGAAGACGTCGGCGGTCGCACCGGTCTCGACGATCCGGCCCAGGTACATGATCGCGACCCGGTCGGCGAGGCGCGAGATCACCGCCAGCTGGTGGGCGATGAAGATGATCGTCAGGCCGAGGTCGCGGCGGATTTCCTCGAGCAGACTCAGCAGCTGGGCCTGGATCGAGACATCGAGCGCGCTCACCGCCTCGTCGGCGATCAGCAGACGCGGCTTCACCGCCAGCGAGCGGGCGATCGCGATCCGCTGCCGCTGGCCACCGGAGAACTCGTGCGGGAAGCGGCGCATGTCCCCGCGCCGGATCCCGACCCGCTCGAGGAGGTCGGCCGCGTAGTCCTCCTCTCCCCCCTTCTCCACCAGCCCGTGGACCAAAGCCGGCTCGGCGACCGCGGCGCCGATCCGGATCCGGGGGTTCAGCGATGCGTAGGGGTCCTGGTAGACCATCTGGATCGAGCGCCGCATCGCCTGGAGCTCGCTTCCGCTCGCCGCGAGAACGTCGACCCCGTCGAACTCGACCGAGCCCCCGTCGGGCTCGTGCAGCCGGACGATGCAGCGCGCCAGCGTCGACTTGCCGCTGCCGGACTCGCCGACCACGCCGAGGGTTTCGCCCCTCTCGACCGCGAGGTCGACATCGTCGAGAGCGGTCAGAACCGCCGGCTCCTGCTTGCGGACCTTGTCGACGATCGTGCGCTTGTCGGAGAAGCGTTTGGTCAGCCCGGTGACGCTCAGCAGCGCATCGGCGCTCATGCAGCACCGCCGACGAAGGGACAGGCCGAGCCGTGCTCGGCGAGGTCGGCGTCGAGGGTGACGCTGATCGAGTCGCACTCGTCGCGGCGGAAATCGCAGCGCGGCTGGAACGGACAGCCGGGCGGGAGGTCGACGAGGCTCGGCGGCTGGCCGGGAATCGGCGGCGGCGGCGGGGCGTCGGAGACCTCGAGCGATGGCATCGCCTCGATCAGGCCGCGGGTGTATGGGTGCCGGGGGCTGTCCATCACCGCTCGATTGAACCCGGCCTCGAGCCTCCGCCCCGCGTACATCACGACGACCTCGTCGCAGGTCTCGGAGATCACCCCGAGGTCATGGGAGACGAGGACGATCGCCATCCCGTTCTCGGCCTGCGTGTCCTTCAGCAGCGCGAGGATCTGCTCCTGGGTGGTGACGTCGAGCGCGGTGGTCGGCTCGTCGGCGAGCAACAGCTTCGGTTTGGCCGAGATCGCGATCGCGATCATCACCCGCTGGCGCATGCCACCGGACAGCTGGTGTGGGTAGGCGGCGAGGCGGCGCCGCGGCGATGGCACCCCGACCTGGTCGAGCAGCTCGATCGCCCGCCCGCGGGCCTCCTTCTTTCCGAGGCCGCCGCGCTTGCGCAGTGTCTCGGTCATCTGGTCGCCGACCGAGAAGACCGGGTTCAGACAGGCGGTGGGGTCCTGGAAGATCATCGAGATCTCGGTCCCGCGGAGCTCCGCCAGGCGGTGCTTGGAGGCCGCCGGCAGGTCCTCTCCGAGCCAACGGATCTCCCCGCCGAGGACCTCTCCCGGGTAGGGGACCAGGCCCAGCAGGGAGCGCAGGGTGACGCTCTTGCCGCAGCCCGACTCGCCGACGAGGCCGATCGTGCGTCCGGCTGCGACATCGAGGTCGATCCCGTCGGCGGCGAGCAGCAGTCCCTCTCCCGCCGGAAAGGCGACCTTCAGGTCCCGGACCTCGAGGATGGGAGAGGCGTCGCTCATCCGCCACCGGTGAGGTTGAAGTCGCGGCCGAAGCGATCGGCGATGCCGTCGCCGATCAGGCTGAACCCGATCCCGACGAGGACGATCACCAGGCCGGGCAGGGTCGCCACCCACCAGGCGGTGAGGAGAACGTCCTGGCCTTCGGCGACCAGCGCCCCCCACTCCGGAGAGGGCGGTGTCGCCCCGAGGCCGAGATAGGAGAGGGACGAGAGCAGGAGGATGTTGAGGACGATGTCGGCCATCGCGAAGACGATGCTCGCCCGCAGCACGTTCGGCAGGGCGTGGCGGAGGACTATCCGGGTCGTCGAGTAGCCCAGAGTCTTCGCCGCGAGGATGTACTCGCGCTCGCGCTCGACCAGCATCTCGCCGCGGGTCAGGCGCGCGTAGAGCGCCCACCCGACCGCGAAGACTCCGATGTAGGCGCCTGTCAGCCCCGGGCCGGCGATCGCCACCACGGCGAGGATGAGGACGATGAAGGGGAAGGCGACGACGGTGTCGACGAGGCGGTTGACGAGGGTGTCGACCCAGCCGCCCCGGTAGCCGGCGAGCGCCCCGACCAGGGCGCCGACGAAGAACGGGATGATCGTGGTGACGACCGCAAAGGTGAGGTCGATCCGGCCCCCGTAGAGAACCCTGGTGAGGATGTCGCGGCCGAGCGTGTCGGTGCCGAACGGATGCGCGAGGGAGGGCGCCTGTAACGCCTGCGCCAGGTCCTGCTTGTTCGGGTCGACGAACCCGAGCAGCGGCGCCGCCACCGAGAGGAAGACGATCAGGCCGACGATCGCGACACCGACCCACAGGGTGACAGTCGCCCAGCGTCGCTCCGACGCCGCCCGTCGTCGGAGCCGGGCGGAGACCGCTTTGCCGAGCGGGCCGGGCAGCGTCTCGGCAGCTGCCTGCGAGCCGCTCATAGCCGCACCCTCGGGTCGAGCCAGGCGTAGACGAGGTCGGTGAGCAGGTTGATGACGACGACGGAGACGCCGAACAGCAGCGTCAGCGCCTGGATCGTCGGGTAGTCGCGGTTGACGATCGAGGAGACGAGCTCACTGCCGAGGCCGGGCAACGAGAAGACGTTTTCGATCACGACCAGGCCCGAGAGCAGGAATCCGACGTTGAGGCCGAGAACGGTGACGGTCGAGACCAGCGAGTTGCGCATCACGTGCTTGAAGATGATCCGGCGCTCGCTCAGGCCCCTGGCGCGCGCGGCCTCGACGTACTCGGTGCTGAGGGTCTCGATGATCCCGACCCGCAGCGTCCGCAGGAGGATCGGCGCAAGGTAGAGGCCGACCGTGATCGCCGGCAGGGTCAGCCCCCGTATGTGGCCGGTGAAGCCGTCGCCGTAGCCGGAGGTCGGCAGCAGTTCGAGTTTGAGGCTGAAGAGGAGGATCAGGAGCAGTCCGAGCAGGAAAGACGGCATCGCGAAGGTCAGCATCGAGAACAGCCGGATCGCGTGGTCGGCGGGTCGGTTGCGGCGCAGCGCCGAGGCGATCGCGAGGGGGACGGCGACGACGATCGAGACCAGCACCGAGTAGACGAGGAGGAGAAATGTCACTTCGAAACGGTCGCCGAGGATCGAGCTGACCGAGGTTTTCTGAGTTATCGATTCGCCGAAGTCGAAATGGACTGCGCCAGTGATGAATTCGATGTACTGCGACGGCAGCGGGCGGTCGAGCCCGAGCTGTTCGTTCAGCGTCGCAACCGCTTTCGGCGTCGCCTGGGCCCCGAGGATGATCCGGACCGGATCCCCCGGCACCAGGTGAATCAGGATGAACGCCACCAGGCTGATCCCGATCAGGACCGGGATCGCCTGGACGGCGCGTTTGAGGAGGTACGCGGCCAACTGCCTCTGTTCTTACGGACTAACTCATCACTGTTCCAGCCAGACTTCCCGCATCGGCCACCAGCCGATCGGGTAGGTCTGGAAGTTCTTCACATTGTCCCGCACCGCGGTGACGCTCTTCGTGAAGAACAGGGGCACGGCCGGGGCGTCTTCCAGCGCGATCTTCTGGACTTCGGCGAAGTCTTCGCCGCGCTTGGTTTCGTCGAGCGTCCCCTTCGCTTCCTTGATCAGCTTGTTCACCTTGGGGTTGTTGTAGTAGGTGCCCAGGGCGTGCAGACCGGCCGACGGGTCGAGCGTGATCGCTGCGATCTCGTCGTCGGAGAGCGTGTCGCTCGAGAGCGCACCGCCGGGGAACGTCGTCGCCATTCCGCCCTTGCCTTCGAGCCATTCCGAGAACATCGCCCCGAAGTCCCGCTGGACGATGTTGACCTTGACGCCGATCTTGGCCCATTCCTGCTTCAGGATTTCGACCACCTGCTGCTCGACCGGGTCGGCCGAGGGGATGACGATTTCGACGTCGAACCCCTTCGGCGCGCTCGATTCGGCCATCAGTTCTTCGGCTTTTTCTATGTCGAACGGGTAGGCCGCCAGCGATTCATCCCAGTACTTCAGCGGCGGGATGTTGCTGTTGGCGATTTCCGCATTGCCGAAGTAGACGGATTCGAGGATCTGTTCCTTCGGGGTGGCGTAGTTGAGCGCCTGCCGGATCTTCTTGTCCTGCAGTGGCTTCTTCGTCTCGTTGAGGAAGATCGACGTCCAGCTGAGCGCCTTGCTGACCTGGACTTCGACTCCTTCGGTCCCTTCCAGGGAGCTGACCTGGTTGTAGGGGATGGCGTCGGCGACTTCGGCTTCATCCGAGCGGATTTTCAGCACCCGGGTATTGGCGTCGGGGACGTATTCGAAGACGATGCCGTCGAGGTACGGCTGACCGCTGCGCCAGTACATCGGGTTCCGTTCGAGAACCGTCTTCTGGCCCCGGTCGTATTCCTTCAATTTGAAGGGGCCGGTGCCGATCGGATTGTTGGAGAACTCCTTTTCGCCGGCTTCTTCGTAGGCCTTTTTCGGCAGGATCGCCGCCGCGAACATCGAGACGTTGTCGAGGAACGAGGCGTCGACATGATCGAGGTTGACCTTGACGGTTTTCGGGTCGACGACTTCGACGTCCTTGATCGATTCGCCGAGGGTCGAGTAGTTGACGTTGACCTTCGGATCTGCGAACTGTTCGATCGAGAATTTGACGTCTTCGCCGGTGACCGGTTCGCCGTTGGAGAACTTTGCGTCGCGCAGGTGGAAGGTCCAGGTCAGGCCGTCGGAGGAGCTTTCCCATTTGGTCGCCAGGCCCGGGACCACTTCATTGCCGTCTGCGATCTCGACCAGCTGGTCGAAGATCTGCTGGATGACGAAGATCGAGCCGTTACTCGGGGCGTTGATCGGGTTGAGGCCGACGTCGACGTCCTGACTGCGGGCGAATTTGAGGACGCCTCCCTTGACCGGGTTGCCGGCGGATTCGCCGGAGCCTTCTTCCCCACTGGTGCTGCCACCACCACCGCCGCAGGCAGACACGAACACCCCCAGTGCCACGACGACGATCGCCAACACTGCAGTACGGCCTCCATTTGAGCTTCGCATCTAGGCGTCTCTCTCTTTCTGTTGAAGACTTTGGTCCGTACGCCTGATTATCTGGTCATCATACCAGAGGAATATGGCGAAATAAAGCCAAAAACCGGCTACTCAGCCTCGTAGGTATCGACTTCGAATGATGAGAAGCCGTGGTCGGGGCCGGTGTCCCCGACGCCGAAGTTGAAGCCGACACCGGGGGCGCCGCCGGTGTGGACGTCGTCGCTGACCGAGATCACCTCCCTGCCGTTGATGAAGCCCTTGATCTGGCTGCCTTCGATCGTCGCCTCGATCACGTCGCCGTGCTCGACTCCGTACTCGGCGCCGGCGTGGCGTTCGAGCGAGGTCCAATCTCCGATCGCCCCGTTCCAGCGGACGATCTCCGCGTAGCCCTCATCGGTCTTGAGGCAGCGAAAGAAGACCTCGTAGCCGCTGCAGCTTTTCGGCTCCATCGTGCTGCGGAGGCGGATCTGCACCTCCTGGAAGTACTCGTCGGTGGGGTTGACGCTGTGGACGACCCCTTTCCCGTGCTGGTCCGGGCCCCAGTCGCCGGTCAGAACGGCGGTGGGGTCGTCGTAGTCGCCTGCCGGCGCCTCATCGGAGTCGTCGAGATTGCCCTGCTCGGCCCGTTGCTCGGCGACGTTCATCCGCGACGGCCCGCCATGGACCACCCCGTTCGTGATCACGACGTCGGCCCAGTCGATGCCATCGGTTTTGCCGTTGAGCCACATCCCACCCTCGGAGATCGGGTTCTCGTCGTTGGTGAAATCCGAGCTGTAGGACCTGACCGGCGAGCGGTCCGTCATTTGGTGCTCTCCTCTCCTTCGAAACTGGTCTGATGACCCGCTATGTATACCACTACGCCCAGCCGCCGTTCAAGGAAGCCATCCGGGCGTTCCGTCGACATCCTGGTCTCGATCGAATTCGGTGACCTCCACCCGCACCCCACTCGGGGGGTCCCCGGCGACGAACGCGGACGGCCGGCCGCGGCCGCTGCCGATCGCCGCCGGCGGCGCCCCGTCCGCCGACAGCGCCTCGGCGCCGGCGGCGACATCGTCGACGCCGAAACAGATGTGGTGCAGCCCCTCGCCCGACTCAGAGAGGAACTCGGCGATCGGGCTCTCGTCGTCAAGCGGCTCGACCAGCTGGATGTAGGCGTTGCCGCAGTCGAGGTAGGTGAGCCGCACATGGGGGCTCTCGATCTCTTCGCTGGAGACGACGGCGAGGCCGTACCCCCCACTCAGCCGTTCGAGCGCGGCCTCGGTGTCACGGACCGCGATCGCAACGTGATCGAAGCGACGGATCTGGCTCATGACTCTCCTCTCAGAATCTCGATCTTCTCTGCGGCGACGGCTTCGACCGCGGCCGCCTGGCGGTCATGCAGCTCGAGAATGTCGTAGCCCTCCAGGGCCGATCCCAAGGTCTGCTCGGTGGTGCGCATGTAGGCCTGCCGCAGCTCGAGGTTGACGTTGACCTTGGTCACCCCGAGCTCGATCGCCTTCGCGACGTCTTCGGAGGCGAGGCCGGAGGCCCCGTGCAGCGAGAGGTGGACCCCGGTCTGCTCACGAATCCGTTCCAGCCGCGCCCAGTCGAGCTGCGGCGGCTCGGCGTAGGTCCCGTGGACGTTGCCGATCGAGACGGCGAGGCAGGCCACACCGGTCTCATCGACGAAGCGACCGACATCGCCAGGGTCGGTAAGCCCCCCGGCGGCAACGGCGTGGGCGACGTCCTCCCCGCCTGCCAGGTGGCCGAGCTCGCCCTCGACCTCGGCGCGGCCGGGGGCGACGAGCTCGCGGGCGCGAGCGACCAGGGCGACGTTCTGCTCGAACTCGAGCTTCGAACCGTCGGCCATCACCGCGCCGCAGCCGAGTGCGGTCGCGCTCTGCATCAGCTGATGGTCGGCGACGTGATCGAGCTGGATACAGGCATCGACGCTCGCCCGCTCGGCGCAATCGCGCAGCGCCGCCACCAGCGCCGGGCCCCTCTGGCCGGCGAACGCCGCGCGACTGACCAGCAGGACCACCGGGCTCTCCCGGCTCTCCGCAGCGGACAGGATCGCCACGGCCGCCTCGAGGTCATAGGCGGTGAACGCACCGACCGCGCGGCCGGACCCGGGCTCGCCGAGCACCTTCGAGAGCGGTGCGATCAAGCGCCCGCCCCCTCGATCGCCTCGACCAGATCGGCGAGCTCCCCATCTCCGCCGACGTTGCCTGGGAAGACCACGAACGGCAGCGCTTTTCGCTCAGGCGTGTCGACGCTCCAGAGCGAGACGCCGTCGAGCAGCGGCCCGAGCACCTCGGCGACCCCGCTCGCGAGCCCCTCGCGAACGTTGATCGCGGACGTGATCCCGCCCTTGGAGACGACGACGCCGGCCCGGTCGCGGGTGCCGGCGAGGATCGCCGCGAGTCCCGAGGCGATCGCGGCCCCGGAGTGAAGCCGGTCGCCATCCTCGAGAACCTGACGCCGGGTGGCGACGACAGCGAGGCCGCCGTCGTCGAGACGGGAGCGGGCGGCGGCGATGGCGGTCGCGATCTCATCCGCGCCGGTCCCGTTCGCCAGCGGCTCGGGACGGACCCAGACGGCGCTCTCGGGGCGGCGTTGCAGCAGCTCTTCGAGCTGGCGGGTGCTGAGGGGGACATGCGACCCGCAGAGCACCAGCACCGGCCCATCCTCAGCCGGTGCCTCGACATAGCCCTCCGCGGTGGCGCCCGAGAAGACGCCGACGAACGCGGGGGCGCTTCGAACAATCACCTCCACGCCCTCCTCGAGCGCCTGGCGGAGCCCGGCCGCCGCGACCTCGAGATCGAGGGGATCGACGGCATCGACCGCGAGAACCGCCGGGCTCCCGCCCGCGGCGAGGCTCGCCACGCAGTCGCGCACCGCTTCTCCACCTCGGTCGCGCAGCTCGTCCAGCATCAGCTCCCGGCCGGCGGCGGCGGGGAAGAACCCTCCCGAGCGCTCGTCGGCCCAATCGAGCAGGCGGGAACTGGCGTAGCCGAAGTCAGGGTCGCGGGCATACTCGGTCGCGTCCAGCCGTTGGGGGCCCTCGCCACTCTCGATGTAGTGGATTCCGTCCCGTGTGAGGCGGCCGGCGCTGGGCAGCGCCGGGACCAGCATCAGAACCGGATCGCGCCCCGGGAAGAGCGAGTCCCGCAACCCGCGGTACTCGGGCAGTAGGTGGGCACGGAGGGTGCTGTCTCCACGCAGCATCACCGGAGACCCGGGGAAGGCCGACAGTGCAGCGGCGGCGGCCTCCCTCGTCACCGTCTCGGCCTCACCCGCCGGAAGGGAGCGGGTGTTGGTCAAGAGATGCACGGCACGTGGGCTCGCGGCGCCGATCCGCTCCAGCAGCGCCGCGTCCCATTCGAGCGCGACCGGGACCCCGGACTCAGACTGGGCACCGGTCGGGTCGTCGTCGAGGACGATGAGCGGGGGCTCGCTCGCCATCGCTACTCGGCCAGCGCCGCGGCGACGTCGAGGATCATGTCCTCCTGGCCGACGACCGCCTTGCGGCGGCCGAGCTCGAGCACGATCTCGCGCGGGTCGACCCCGAATCGCTCCCCGGCCCGGATCGCGTGGAGGAGGAATGCCGCGGGGACGCCGGCGTAGCCCAGCGTGCCGGTGAGCCGGTCGATCACTATCGGCCCGGGCATCAGCTCGGTGCGGACGAAGTCGTCGGCGATGTCCTGAATCCGCAGCATGTCGACGCCGGTCTCATAACCGAGCAGGTCCAACACCGCGATCAGCGGCTCGGCCTGGCAGTTCCCGGCTCCGGCGCCCATTCCCGCGAGCGTGACGTCGACGATCGTCGCCCCCTCTTCGATCGCGGCGACGCTGTTGGCGACCGCCAGCGAGAGGTTGTTGTGCTCGTGGATTCCGATCTCGACCTCCTCCGGAAGCGCGTCGCGGAGCGCTGCGACCTTGGCGCGGACCGTGTCGGGCAGCTGTGCTCCGGCGGAGTCGACGAGGTACACCGCTTCGCCCCCCGCGTCGGCGACGATCCGGGCGTTCTCGACGAACACCTCCGGGGGCGCGATGTGAGCCATGTTGAGATGGCTGTGGGCTTTCATCCCGAGCTCGCGGGCGAGACCGAGGTGCTGGATCCCGATGTCGGCCTCGGTGCATACGGTCGAGACCCGGACGACCGAGGCGCCCGCTTCGTTGGCGGCGCGCAGGTCCTCCTTTGTCCCGACTCCGGGCAGCAGCGCGGTTGCGATCAGGCTGTCGCTCATCACCTCGGCGGCGGCGGAGATCAGCTCGGCGTCCGGGCTGCCCGGGAACCCATACTGGCGCGAGGCGGCCCCGAGGCCGTCACCGTGACCGACGGCGACGGCCCAAACGCCGGCGTCGTCGAGCGCTCCGGCCACCGTCGCGACCTGCCCGGGGGTGAATTGGTGGGCCACCGAGTGCGATCCGTCGCGGACCGTCGTGTCGATGATTTTGATCTTCGGCCTCTCGGTCATCCGGGGGTCCTCGCGGTCGCGACCATCTCGGCGACGCGGACCGCCGCCGAGGTCATGATGTCGAGGTTGCCCGCGTACTCGGGGAGGTAGTCGCCGGCGCCTGTGACCTCGAGCAGGACCGTGACCGTTCCGTCCTCGAGCAGCGGCGGCGATGTCAGCCGGTAGCCGGGCACATAGGTCGCGACCTCGGCGACCGTCTCCTCGACCACCGCGGTGATCCGATCGAAGTCGGCGTCGCCGACGTCGGCGAAGACGGTGTTGCGCATCACGATCGGTGGATCGGCCGGGTTCAACAGCATGATCGCCTTGCCGCGGTCGGCGCCGCCGACGGACTCGAGCGCCCGCGCCGTCGACTGCGTGAACTCATCGATGTTATGACGGGTCCCGGGGCCGGCGGAGCGCGAGGAGATCGTCGAGACGATCTCGGCGTAGGAGACCGGCGTCTCCGCCGCGATCGCGGCCGCGACCGGCACGGTCGCCTGGGCGCCGCAGGTGACGAGGTTGACGTCGGGCGCGCCGAGGTGCTCCTCGAGGTTGACCGCGGGGATCACCGCGGGCCCCAGCGCGGCCGGGGTCAGGTCGACGGACCTGATCGAGTGCTCGGCCAGCAGTCGCGCGTGCTCCTGGTGTGCACTGGCCGAAGTCGCATCGAAGAAGAGCTCGATCCCCTCGACCGACGCAAGCATGTCGGCAAGCCCCTCGGCGGTTGTGAAATAGCCACGGTCGGCGGCGCGGGCGAGCCCGTCCGACTCGGGGTCGATGCCGGCGAGACCGGCCAGCTCGAGCGCCGGGGTCCGCTCGATCTTCAGCATCAGGTCGGTGCCGATGTTCCCAGAGCCGACGATCCCGACCCGCAGCGGGCTCTGATCAGGATCCGCCATTGCCGAACCTCCTTTGCGGCCAGGGGACACGCGGGAAGCGATCGATCCCGAACGGCTCCAGAACCTCCGGCCGCTGCCCGGTCGTGATGAATTCGGCGATCGCGTCTCCGGCCGGTGGGCCCAGGGTCATGCCCTGCATCGAGTAGCCGGTCGCGACATAGAGGTTTTCGTGGGTGACGGCGCGGTCGATCACCGGGAGACCATCGGGAGCGATCGGCCGCATGCCGGCCCATTCCGACTGTACCTCGGGACTCGCCCACTCTCGAAACGAGGCACGGGCGCCGGCGATCGTGTGGTCGATCCGGTGGTGATCGAGGTGGAGGTTGACGCCGCTGAACTCCATCGTGCCCCCGATCCGCATTTCCTCGCCGAACGGCGTGCAGCCGACGTGGACATCGGTGAGCAGGATCGCATGCCGGGGGACGACCGTGGGACGGATCATGAAGCTGTAGCCCTTGCCGGCCTGGACGGGAAGATCGATGCCCAGCTGGCTCAGGAGGCCGGGTGTCCAGGATCCGGCCGCCACCAGCACCGCGTCTGCCTCGAGGTCGC
Organism: uncultured Solirubrobacterales bacterium; assembly: GCA_963805455.1. Classification (GTDB taxonomy): domain Bacteria; phylum Actinomycetota; class Thermoleophilia; order Solirubrobacterales; family 70-9; genus VRUE01. The sequence continues at coordinate 170,034 of CAWDUJ010000001.1, read as the reverse complement.
CGGCCGCGGTCCGCACCCCGGTGAGGCGGGATCCGTCGGCGACGAAATCGATCACTTCGGCGGCCTCGATCACCTCGACCCCGAGGGCGCGAGCCGCCGTCGCGACACCGTGATTGAAGGACTCCGGCCGCACATGCCAGTGCTGGGGGACGACGAACCCGGCGCGAATCTCGGCGGACAGCGCCGGCTCGAGCTCGCGGAGGTCCTCGTCGAGCACGAGGTCGTCGGGCAGCTCGTACCCGAACTCGCGCATCGGCAGAAGCTTGTCCAGCTCCCTGCGCAGTTCCGCCGGGTCCCGCCCCGCCATCAGCATCCCCTGGCGGTGGAGCTCGAACTCGAGTCCGTCGGAGACCATCCCGTCGACGAGGTCGAAGACCCTCGCCCCGAGCCGGGCGATCGCCGCCAGGCCGTGGTTGTAGGCCGATGCGTTGCAATAGGACCAGAAGCGGAGAAGCCAGGGTGAGAGCTCACCGAGCTTCGAGGGCTTGAAATAGAGAGCCGAGTCGCGGTTCAGAAGCGCCCGCATCCCCATCAGGGTCAATCCCGGCTCCGGCAGAGGGCCCGCCTGCGCCGGGCAGAGCCAGCCGCCGTTTCCGGCCGAGGCGCCGCTGCCGAGCCGGTTGGACTCGACGACCGTCACCGAGGCTCCGCGCTTCGCCAGGTAGTAGGCGCTGCAGAGGCCGGCAACTCCGCCGCCGACGACCACGACCCGCCGGCCGTCGCTCAAGACGGCACCCCGGCGGTCACCTGGAGCTCGATCAGCAGCCCGTCGACCGCGAACCCTGTGACCAGGGTCGTCCGAGCCGGCGGCGAGGTCGGGAAGCGCTCGCGAAAGATCTGGTTCCAGGCGCCGAAGTCTTCGGCGTCGGCGAGGTAGCACTCGACCCGCAGAACGTGCTCAAACCCCGAGCCGCCGGCGGCAAGGACAGTGCCGACATCGTCGAGCACCGCCGCGGCCTGGGCCTCGAAGCCTCCCGGCCGCAATCCGAGGGTCTCGGGGTCCACGGCCGCTCGTCCCGAGAGGTAGAGGACGTCGCCCCAGCGAACCGCGTCGGCCATCAGCGGCGTGCGCGCCGGGTCGGAACCCATGACGACGATCGATTCCGCGCTGCCGGGCACCCGAACTCCCCTCTTACTGGACTGATGACCTGATAAGCGGTTTATAGCATGAATACTGTGCCGGCCCCGGTCGGGGCAGGGCGTGGCTTCGGGCACTGCGAGGGGGGATCAGGCAGAGCCGACTTCGTGGTAATGCTGGTCGATCGCGAGGATGTGATCGCGCATTCGAGAGGCGGCCAGCTCCGGGTCGGCGGCGGCGATCGCTTCGTAGATCCCGGTGTGCTCCTTGACGTCCCAATCGCGGAAGCCATCCTTCTCATATAGGTCGGGCCCGCGCTCGACCATCAGCTGGATGAACGAGACGATCACGCCGGCGAGAACCTCGTTGTGGGCGGCGTCGGCAACCGCCTGGTTGAACTGGGTTGCCGGCACCAGTGCCTCTTCGGTCTGGTCGTCGTCCATCGCGTGCAGTTGCTCGATCGCATCTTTGATCCGCTGCAGGTCGGCGTCGGTGCGCCGTTCGGCGGCCAATCTGGCGACCTCGACCTCGACCGCCAGACGAGCCTCTATGAAGTCGTGGGTGACCCCTTTCATCAGGGCCTTGTCGAGTTGGGAGAGCTCGATCTCCTGCTCCGGCGGGCGCTCGGCGACGAACACGCCCTGGCCGTGGCGGATCTCGACCAACCCGAGCAGGGCGAGGCCGTTGAGAGCCTCGCGAACGGTCGACCGACCGACGCCGAGGCTTTTCATCAGCTCGCGCTCGGACGGGACCCGCGTGCCGGCCGGGAGCCCCTTGACCGCATCGGCCAGTTGTTCCCCGACGCTCTCGGCGAGCTTGCGCCGCGGAGCTTTGGTGAGACCGAGATCCGCCTCTGCTGATCCCCGGTTGGAAGTCAAAGCGCGGGGAAGGATACAGGGCGGTCGGGCCCGAGATCGGAAGAGCGGATAACACGCTCAACCGCGGATGGCCGCCGGATTGTCATGGTCCTCATCAACCGCCGTTACCCATTGCCGCCGGCCAATATGCGGTCGAGTCGAGACGCGTCGTAGTACATCCGCTCCCGCTTCAGATGCTCCCCGTCTTGGTGAAGGTCGTAGACGGAGCAGGTGTGCCAGAGGAACTCGGCCCCCGTCGGAGGGTGGTTGCGCCACTCGTTGACGTGGGTTCCGCCGAGGACGATCTCCGCCGCCGCGACGCCGCCCTCGGCCAACAGGCGTTTCTCCACCACGTGCAGGTCGGGGATCGCGCCGAAGACCCCGACAAGGTCAGCGAGGAACGCCTCCTTCCCCTCGATCACCGTCCCGTCGCTGAGGTCGACGAACTCGCAGTCCTCGGAGAAATGCCCCGCGAGACCATTCGGGTCCTGTCGGTTCACCGCCTCGAGCTCTTCCAGCACCAACCGACGGACCGCTGCGGTCCTCGTGCCACTCTCCGTCTCAGCTACTGATCTGATGACCTGATCATACGTTTTTCGCCATCCCGGCGATCGGGATCGCGCATCTCTAGAGTGCCGCCACCATGCCAGGGAGCTCCACCAGGGTCGCCGTTATCGACATCGGCACCAACTCGACCCGATTGTTCGTCGCCGACGTCGCCGACGGCCGCGTCGATCGGCTCGAGCGCCAGAGTCGGGTCACCCGGCTCGGGCGCGGGGTCGACCTCTCCGGGCAGCTGTCCTCGGAGGCGATCGAGGAGACCTGCGGGGTGATCGCCGAGTACGTCAAGGCCTGCGATTCCGCCGGCGTCGAGGAGACCGATGCGATCGCGACCAGCGCCGTCCGCGACGCCGACAACGGCGACGCATTCGTCGCCGAGCTGCGTGAGCGGTTCGCGCTCTCGGCGCGGATCCTTGACGGCGAGGAGGAGGCCCGGCTGACCTACGTCGGGGCCACCGCCGAACGGCCCTCGATCGAGCCTGTGCTCGTTATCGACATCGGCGGCGGCTCGACCGAGCTGATCGTCGGCCACGGGGACCGGATCGACTTCCACACCTCATTGCAGGCAGGCGTCGTCCGCCACACCGAGCGCCACATCGCCACCGACCCCCCCACCACTCTCGAGCTCGAGGCGCTTGCCGCCGACGCCCGCACGCTGATCGAGGCCTCGGTCGCCGGGGTGCCCGAGGCGAGAGCCGCCAAGGGGATCGCGGTCGCCGGCACCCCGACGTCGCTCGCTGCGGTCGAGCTCGGGCTCGACCCCTACGACCCCGAGCGGGTTCACGGCCAGATTCTTTCGCTGCCGACGATCCAGCGCCTGCTCTCGAGGTTCGCCGCGGCACCACTCGCGGAGCGGGCCGGGATCGTCGGCCTGCACCCGGACCGGGCACCCACGATCATCGCCGGCGTCGTGATCCTGGTCGAGACGATGCGGGCCTTCGAGCTGGAGGAGATCGAGGTCTCCGAGCACGACATCCTCTACGGAGCGGCGATCGCGGCGGCCGCCCGTGGGGGCTCGGAATGAGGCGATTTTGGGACCACGTGTACAGGGTGTAACTGCGTGCCCCTACAGATGGGTAAACAAACTGCTCGAACCCATAAAACTTGGTATTCCGTCTCTACCTATAAATCAGTAGCCAGATAATGCATCACTAGACAGATCGGATAGGCGGGCAGATAATCGATTGCATCGGGAAAGGGGATGGGCTCACGCTTGTTTCCAATCCCGTTCGAAGGGCTCGGGCGATTGCCGCATCATGGCGCCTCCCGCCGTCTGGGCCCCGAGAGTAAATACTGGTCCCTGAAGACGTACCCCTGCCCGTCCTGAGGGGCCACTTTGAATCGGCCGCCAGCAATGGCGGTCGATTCTCGTCCCGAACCCCGCTCCGCGAACGCCGGGCACCCGGCTCCTCAAGCCAGATTGGACTTGCGCGGGTAGACGACCTCGGGGTCGGTCATGACGTTGACCAGGGTCGGCCTCCCCGACCCGAAGGCCCGCTCCAGCGCCGGCCTCAGCTCCCCCGGCTCGCGGACGACGATCCCGTCGCACCCGAGCGCCTCGACCATCTCCTCATAGGGCGTTTCCGGCCGCAGCTTGGCCGCGACCGAGTAGCCGTAGAGGAACTTCATCGGATGATGCTCGAGGGCCCAGATCCCGTTGTTCCCCATCACGCCGACGACTCCGAGACCGTGACGCGCCATTGTGTCGAACTCGATCCCGGCAAACCCGAATGCGCCGTCGCCGAGCAGCAGGCAGACCTGGCGCTCCGGATGGGCTAGCTTGGCGCCGATCGCCTGACCGGGACCGGCTCCGAGACACCCGAATGGCCCCGGGTCCATCCAGCACCCTGGCTCGTACGTCTCTATATAGCGACCCGCGTAGGAGACGAAGTCGCCGCCGTCGCCGATCACGATCGCATCGCGTTCGAGCACCTCGCCCAACTCCTTGTAGACGCGGACCGGGTGCAGCGGGGAGCGATCGTCATTGATCTCGTCCTGCTCGGCGGCGCGCCTCTCCTGCTCGACGTTCCGAAGCTGCTCGATCCAGGGGCCGGTTCGCAGGTTCCCCTCGCCGATCGCCTCGACAAGCGCCTCGAGCGTGGCCCGCACGTCGCCGACCAGATCGAGCTCGGGCATCCGGTTGGCACTGAGCTCGTTCGGGGCTGCATCCAGGCGGATCAACTCGGTCTTCTCGCCGAAGCTGCCGCCGAAACCGAGTCTGAAGTCGATCGGGACGCCGATCAGAAGGGCGACGTCGGCGTCGCCGAGGCCGGTGCCGCGGGCCCGGCTGAAGGCGAGCTCGTGATCCGCCGGCAGGCACCCGCGGCCGAGGCCGTTGAGGAAGACCGGGATCCCGAGCAGCTCGGCCAGGGCGCGGAGCCCATCCTCTCCCCTTCCCCAGTAGAGACCGGACCCGGCCATGATCGCCGGCCGCTCGGCCCCCGCCAGGAGCGTTGCCGCCTCCTCAACGCCGGCCGCCGCGGACCCGTTTGTCGCCGGGAGGTCGGGGATCTCGGCCTCCGCCTCGCTGAAGACGACGTCGAGCGGGTAGTCGAGGAATGTCGGGCCGCTCGGCGCCGCGCCGGCGAGGTCCAGTGCGGCGGTTGTCATCGCCGCGATCCGTGCCGGGTCCTTGACCGTTTGCGCGTCCTTGACCAGGGGTGAGACGAAGGGGAGGTGATCGATCTCCTGCAGCGAGCCGGCGCCCCATCGCAGCTCCGGCGCCCGGCCGCCGAGGACGCAGACAGGCGATCCGTTCGCCTGGGCGCTGGCGATCGCGCTCATCCCGTTGGTCACTCCGGGGCCTGCGGTGAGCGCCGCGACCCCCACGCTCCGGGTCGCCTTTGCGAAGCCCTCGGCGGCGAACGCGGCGGATTGCTCGTGGCGAACGTCGACGATCTCGATCCCCTCCGCCCGGCAGCCGTCGTAGATCGAGAAAAGGTGCCCGCCCGACAGCGTGAAGAGATGGCTGACCCCGCGCGACTTCAGCGCCCTGGCAACGATCTTCCCCCCATGCTCCACGGGTCAAATCCTATGGGGGAACCAATCAGCGAGCGTCACGACCTGATTCCGCGAGCGGCGCCGATATGGCGCTTGCCGCCGTCCCCGGACGCGAAGCGGAGGAGACGGCGGATAATCAAGCGGCCCGGGTGGCGAAACTGGTAAAAGCGGCGCCCTTAAAAGGCGCTGCCCCCTCGGGGGCTTGCGGGTTCGAGTCCCGCCCCGGGCATTCGGCTGCAGAGCTTAAATCGATCCTAAAAATGCTCTGTGACCGCAACTACCCCCTTGGTACGGTGTCTCTACGGGCAGACCAGTTAACGCCTTCCCTGGGAGGAAGCTTGGAGGCATCGGCTCTAACACACGCCAGTCAGCGCGGACTTCTAGCCCGCCGCTCCCCACTGCTGAAACTGCAGGGGGATCCTCGCCTGATCTCGATGGCCCGGAACGGTAATCCCGGAGCCTTCGAGACGATCGTCGATCGCTACCAGGGCCGCCTGCTGGGCTTCTGCCGGCAGATGCTCGGCTCGACCGAGGACGCCGAGGACGTGCTGCAGGAGGTCTTCGTCAACTCATACCGGGCGATGCTCGCCGACGACCGCGAGATCAACCTGCGGCCGTGGCTCTACCGTATCGCGCGCAACCGCTGCCTCAACCACCTTCGCAAACCGACCGCCGACGCTCAGGAATCCATGGACATGGTCCCGATGGTCGAGGCCGCCTCGACCGCCGAGAAGGTCCACAACCGCGAGGAGTTCCGCCAGCTCCTCGCCGATGTCGGCAAGCTCCCCGAGACCCAGCGCTCGGCGCTGATGCTGCGCGAGATGGACGCGATGTCCTACGAGGAAATCGCCCAGGCGATGGAGACCAGCGTCCCGTCGGTCAAGTCGCTTCTGGTCCGTGCCCGGATCTCCCTCGCCGAGGCGAGCCAGGCCCGCCAGCTGACCTGTGGTGAGGTCCGGATCGAGCTCGCCGAGGCGACCGAGGGACTGCGCAAGGTCACCGGCCCGGTCCGCCGCCACGTGCGCGACTGCGAGGAGTGCTCCGACTTCCGCTCCCAGATCCGCTCCAACGACAAGGCGCTGGCAGCGCTGTTCCCGGCCGGCCCGCTGATCGCCTTCAAAGGCTTCATCCTTTCCAAGCTCGGCCTCGGCGGAGGCAGCGGCGCCACCGCGGGCGCAGGCGCAACCGCCAGCGCGGGCGCAGGCGCGACAGGCGCCGGCGCGGGTGCGGGTGCGGGTGCCGTCAGCACCGTCAGCGCCGCGCTCAGCAGCAGCGGCGCCGCCGGGGGCCTCGGCGCCGTCGGCGGGGCGATCGGCAGCAAGGCCGTCGCCGGAGTCGTCACCGCCGCGGTCCTCACCGCCGGTGCGGTCGAGGTCAAACAGCAGGTGACAACACCCCAGAGGCCGGCCACGCCGCCGGCGATGACCTCGAGCGCCCACTCGATTTCTCCGGCCCTGGCCCCGAGCCAGCTCGCGAAGCCGGCTCCGGACCCGGCCGAAGCGGTCGCCCCGGTCCCGCCGCCGGCAGAAGCGCCCGCGGCCGAAGATCCCGCTCCCGTCCCGGCGCCCGAAATGGATACCACCGCCGACCCGGCCGCTCCGTCGAACGCTTCCGGCGACGGCGTGACAGCTGAAGGCAACGGCGCCCCCGCGGTGACCGAAGCGACGACCACGAGCCGCTCCGCCGGCGCTCCGGAAGGCGGCGAAACGGTCGTCGTCACTGTCGGCAGCGCCCCCGCCGCTCCGCCTGCCGAAGTGGCACCCCCGGCCCCGGTCGAAACTCCTCCGCCGGCGCCGGCCGTGCCCGCCGGCGAAGAAGCACCGGGGAGCACCGAAGCATCTGAAACCGCTCCGGCCGAATAGTCCAGGCGCCTAGGTCAGGCCGATCACCTTGAGCCTGCGCGCCAGGCAGGTCCCAGCGAACTGGCGCGTTTCGTCGAGGGAGTAGCCGAACAGATCCGGGTCCTCGACCTCCTCGACCCAGGGTGGTGAGAGGACACCGTCGGCGACCGGAAGCGACTCCTGAAGGGCGCGCTGGATGGCGTCCTTGTAGCGGTCGTCCTCGTGCGCCTTCTCACGCAGGAAGACGGACCCGAAGGCGACGTGGCGGTGCTCGTCGCGGGCCACGTTCTGGAACCCCTCGACGAAGGCCGGCAACGTCCCTTCGCGTTCGTTGAAGTCCATGATGAAGTGCTGGCCGGTGAGGGCCAGCATGCCCTCGATGACCATGTGGTAGATGGTCACCGCCTCGACCAGGGCCTCGGTGTCCTCGGGCTCGACCGAGAGGCGGTCGGTGCGCTGCTTCAGCATCTCGTCGAAGAGGCGGGCGAAGTTGGCGTTGAGGTGCGCCGAGGTCTGCTCGAGCATCTGCGAGAGGTCGTCGGACTCGAGCACGCCGACCTCGCGGTAGAAACGCTCGAAGAAGCGGACGTGCCGCGCCTCGTCGGCGATCTGGGTGCAGAGGAAGAGTTTCTGATCCTCGGTCGGCGCCGCCCGCATGATCGGCCCCAGCTCCTCGGCCACCTTCTGCTCGCCGATGAAGAACGAGGACAGGCCGTACATCCGCTGGAAGCGCTCCTCGGGGGGAATCCGCTCGTGCCAGTCGTCGCGGTCGCGGCTGAAGTCGAGGTCCTGGGTCAGCCACTGCTGGCGCTCCCAGAGCAGGTAGAGCTCGGCGTAGGTGAGGAGCTTGACCTCCGCGGTGCGATCGGCCTCCTCCATCAACGCCGGGTCGGCGGTCGCCTGGAAGTCCTCGCGCTCGGTCCGCGGCCTCGTCCCGGTTGCTTCCCCGGCGTCCATCAGAGGGTCAGCGTCTCCTCTGGGTCCATCAGCTCGACCTCGATCGAGGTCGCCGACTCGATCTCGGATTTGAACGATCCGCTGTCGGCGGCGATCGCGGGGAAGGTGTCGTAGTGCATCGGGATCACGGTCGCCGCGTCGATCAGCTCCGCCGCGTATGCCGCGTCGTGACGGTCCATCGTGTAGTGGCCGCCGATCGGCAGCAGCGCGACATCGATCGGGTTGCGCTCGGCGATCAGTTTCATGTCCCCGAACAGACAGGTGTCCCCGGCGTGGTAGACGGTCTTTCCCCCGATCGAGATCAGGAGGCCGGCGGGGGTCCCGGTCACGGTTCCCGGGGTCGGGCTGAACGGCGCTTCCTCGGAGCCGGCGATCGTGCTCGTGTGCCAGGCCGGAACGAGCTTGATCCAGCCCCAGTCGAACCTGACGGTCCCTCCCAGGTTCGGGTCATGGATCGCGTCCACTCCCTGCTCTTTGAGCCAGTTCGCGATCTCGACGATCGCGACGCACTCGGCGCCGGTCCTGGTCGCGACGGGGACCGCGTCGGCGATGTGGTCGATGTGGCCGTGGGAGATCGCGATGTGGGTGGGGTCGACTTCCTCGGCGGTGACGACCGCGGCCGGGTTGTTCGGCTTCAGAAACGGGTCGATCAGGACCCTCGCCTCGCCGTCGCTCAGTTCGAAGCACGAATGCCCGTGGTAACGGATGTCCATCTAACGATCTCCCTTCGTCTGGTCTTGGTCCATCAACTCCTCCTTCAGTGCCCAGCCCACCGCGACCCCAACCATCATCCCCATCCGCGCCTCCTCGGCGAGGAGGGATTTGACCGCGGTGATCCGCTCATCGGGGTCGGGGACGGTTGCAGCACGCAGTGCCTCGGCCTCGTGCGAATCGCCGAACCAGCCGCCCTCGGCCATCGCCGACGCCAGAACCCGCTGCAGGTCGGGCGCGGCCCGGGCGACGATCGTCTCGGCTTCTGCGAAGCGCTCGGCGTCGGTCAGGCGCTCGATCGCGGCGGTGAGCCGCTCGGGGTCCTCGTGAGCCATCACTCAACACCTTTCGTGCTTTGCTCGCGGCGCGAAGAACCAGATATGCACGCTTGCTCGCTCCGCACTCATTCAGGTTATTCGGATGAACCCAGCGCCGAGGCGGCAAGCCCGGCGAGGGCGCCGACAGCGCCTCCCGCGAGGCCGACGAACACGTCGGCGCTCGACTCGAAGACGGGCAGCAGCAGGATGACCGCGGCGGCGACGGCGACGCCGATCAGGTCGAAGTCCTGGTCGATCGCCCGCCGTGCCTCGGCGCGGCGGATCGCAAACCAGGCGGCGATCGAGCCGAGCGCCATCCCGTTCCCGCCCGCGATCAGGGCAAAGCCGCCTTCCGCTTCGGCGACGCCGGCGCCGGCCAGCATCCCGAGCGCGCCGCAGGCGATCAGCAGGACCGCGGTCGCGAAGCTGCCCAGGCGGCGCTCGACTCCGGAGGCGAAGAGCACCAGGGCGATCGCAACGACGAACAGATAGCCGACGTCGACGTAGGCGAACGGCGCGGTGAACAGCCGCCACCACTGGTCGTTGAACGGGATCTCGAGGCCGCCCACACCCGCGAGCGAGGACCCGGTCGCCTTCTGGACGAGCAGGAGCCCGGCAGAGCCCCCGGTCGCGGCCCAGGTCGCGTAGGGGCGCTCGGTGACCGCGCCCGCCGAGCGGCTCCGCAGGCGGCTCCGCAGGCGTGAGGCCCGGCGCTTGGGCCGCGCCTCGAGCGCGTCTCCACGGCGCTCCAGCTTTGGCGCCCGCTTCCGCAGCCGAGCCCCGCAGTACGGGCACTCGGTGACGTAGGGACTGACCTCCGAACCGCAGTTCTTGCAGATGACGCTGAGCTCTGTCTCACTCATGGCTGCCGCCTTGCTCGCTCACCACCCAACGAGGATAACCGGCCGCCGATGGCCTGCCCACAGCCCCGGTCCGGTGGCATACTGCCAAGACATCCGACTTCTGAGAACCGAGGAGGAGAAAGCGTGGAGTTGAAGAGCCTGACCGAGCAGAAATCGCTGCTGGCGGAGCTGGCCCCCGGCAAACGAACCCGGCTGCGGAGGCTGCTGTTCGAGTTCGGCCCCGGCAACGGAACCCTGATGCTGCTGCCGATCGACCAGGGCATCGAGCACGGCCCGCGCGACTTCTTCCCCAACCCCGCGTCGAAGGACCCCGACTACCAATTCCGGCTCGCGGCCGAGGCCGGCTACTCCGCCCTCGCCTGCCAGATCGGAATGGCGACCAAGTACTACCCCGACTACGCCGGCCAGGTGCCCCTGATCCTCAAGGTCAACGGCAAGACCGACCTACCCTCCTCGGCCCAAGCCTTCTCGAGCTGCAACGCCAGCGTCGAGGACGCTGTCCGGCTCGGCGCCGACGCGGTCGGTTACACGCTCTACGTCGGCTCCCCGCGCCAGGACGAGGACCTCGCCCAGCTGCGCACGGTGCGCCAGGACTGCGACCGCTACGGGATGCCGCTGGTCGTCTGGTCCTACCCGCGCGGCGAAGCGGTCGACGCCAAGGGCGGCCCAAGCTCCTTTTACGCGATCGACTACGCCGCCCGCCTGGCGATGGAGATGGGTGCCGACGTGGTCAAGCTCAACATGCCGAAGATCGACTCCGCCAAGGACAAGGACGCGCAGGCGCCCTACAACGAGATGGAGGTCGACGAGGCCGAGGCGATCCGCCAGTGCGTCGAATCCGCCGGCCGCTCGCTGGTGGTGCTCTCCGGCGGCTCGAAGGTCGACGACGAGACCGTCCTCAACCACACTCGCGAGATCATGGCGGCCGGCGGCAGCGGCGTCATCTTCGGCCGCAACGTCTGGCAGCGCGAGTGGAACGACGCGCTCGAGATCATCAGCCAGATCAAGGAGACGCTGCTCTCCAACATTCGCCGCATTCCGTAGCGGCGGGCAGAGACCCGGCGCCTGCGCGCTTTGGTATGGATGAGAAGGGAGTCCGTCGGCAGCGCCGTTCTGATCGTCGTGCTCGCGCTGCTGATCGTGCGACCATGGGAGAAGGGGGACGATGCCGAGCACGTGGCGCCGACGACAGCGCCGGTGACGCGGGTCGTAGACGGTGACACCTTCGAAGCCCAGGTCGGCGGGGAGGTCGAGGACATCCGCCTGATCGGCGTCGACACCCCCGAGACGGTCAAGCCGGACACACCCGTCCAGTGCTACGGCCCCCAGGCCTCCGAATTCACCCACCATCTGCTCGAGGGCAGCACGGTCAGGCTCGTGCCGGGGGTCGAACAGCGCGACATCTACGGCCGACTCCTCGCCTATGTCCATCTCGGCGACCGCTTCGTCAACGCGATGCTCATCCGCCGCGGCCTCGCGAGGACGCTTACGATTCCGCCCAACGACCGCTACGCCCCGTTCCTGCGCCGGCTCGAGCTCAGGGCCTCACGGGCCGGAACCGGGCTCTGGGGTGCCTGTGGGCCATAGGCTCAGCCGGCACGAGTTCGTGCGAATCGCCACTTCGCACGGCTGCAAGTCCTCGTTCACGTTTGGTACGGTCAGCCACAGGCGGGTCTTTAGTCCGGCCAATTCATCTATGCGAATGCGTCAGAGCATCTCCCAGTTCGAGGTTGCCTTCGAGCAGGAGACATCGTTGGAGCGCCGTCGGCGCGAGCAGCTGCGCCGTCGCGCGGCGAATCGCTCGCGCGAGCGCCGCATGGTCCGAAACGAGCAGCACGGCAAGGTGCGCTTCAGCGTTCTCGCCGTCTGCCTGACAGTCACAGTGGCGGTCGTCGTCGCCGCGATGTTCGAGGCACTCTCATTCCTGATGTCCTAGGTGTCCACGGCGGGCCCGCAGCCCGCGCCCGCTGTTGAATAGACTCGCCCGCCGATGGCCCGACGCTCACTGAAGCCACAGCTGAACCAGATCCGCTCCTGGGTCCGCCAGGGACGAACCGACGCCTGGATCGCCCACCAGCTCGAAGTCAGCGCCACCGAGCTGCGCGAGTTCCGCAAACAGCACGACCTGACGCCCGACGACGAGAACGCGGGCACCACCGAGGGTGTTGACCTCCGCGACGAGATCGAGGCCGAGGTCCAGGCCGCGACCGTCGAGGCCGAAGCCGAGGAGGAGGCGTCCAAGGACGAGGCGGCCGAGGCGGACGAGGCGGCCGAGGATGACGGTGACGGTGACGGTGACGAGGAGACCGAGGGCGGCGAGAGCGAGGCCCGTCCGAGGCGGCGCCGGCGACGGGGTCGCCGCGGCGGCCGCGGCAGACGCAAAGAGATCGAAGCGACCTTCGACCACGGTGAAACCGACGGCTACGGGCTATGGCTCGATGCCTCGGTCAAGGACAACCCGGTCTACCTCGAGCACTGGGCGGGGAAGCGCGAGGTCACGGTCCGGATCGAGCCGGATCAGATCGTCATTCGCCGCCCGGGCGCAGATGAGCCCGACGACGAGACGACGACGGCGACGAGTAGCAGCGACTGCAGCCGCCCCCGGACGCGGAAGCGGGGGCGCGAGATTGCCGGTTGTGATGAGCGCGCCCCCGCGAGAGCGGAGGAGGCGGCGTTTTATCGGATCAGCTCGCGCCCGCCGGCGAAGTCGCCGGCCCTCCGCAGGTAGTGCCAGAAGGCCGCATCGACCAGCGACTGCGGATCGGTCTCCAGCCCGGGGGCCGAGTCCTGCGCGGTCTTGATGTAGTGGTCGGTCCCCTCGGCGTAGAGCTCGGCCAGCTCGATCGCGCGGAATGTCGGGCCGATCCGGCGCCGCAGCTCTTCGTCGACGGCGGCGACGACGCGGTCGGCGCGGCGCCTCTCGGCGGGGTCGTCGCGGAGCCCGTCGAGCACGCGCCTGCCGTCCTCCCACTGGAAGAGCCCGTTCTCCAACGAGTAGCCGCTCATTGCGCTGAGATTACCCAGCGGCGCCCGTCAGGAGGACGGCTGCTGCGGGATCCGGTGCAGGGGCGCATTCTCCGGCCCGCATCCCCGGGGGTCGAGCGGCCCGTTCACCCGCCACACGGTCACCGCGCCGTTGACGTCGACCGGGCTGACGGCGGGCTCGCCCCGCATCCACCCCGCCTCGGGTGAGGGGACGGGGTTGCCGGGGTTGATGTAGTTGAGGAAGGGCGCAGTGACCAGGTAGTCGAGATCGGCGTCATTGACCGCGGCGCGGAACTCGGAGCAGGTCGGGATCGCGTTGAAGGCCCCGTGCGGGCCCCTGACGCCGAGGTACTGGACGTCGTTGGAGAGGTCGGTTCCGTAGAAGCCGTAGCCGAGGAAGCCGGCCGACGAGCCGACGAGGCCGATCCGGGCGTCCGTGGTATCGCGGGCCCAGGCGTAGGCGGGATCGAGGTCCATTCCCGGGATCCCCGAGCCGGCCTCGAAGCGATCGCCGAGGTAGTGGCGCTGGACCGGGTATCCGATCGCGGCGACGAGCAGCGCCAGTCCGGCGAACGCAGCGAGGACGGCCGCCCGCGGTGCCGGGCGGTGCACCAGGGCATAGATCAGGGCGGCGGGGATCAGAACCGCGAGCGCCGCCACCAGCAGCCCGAACAGGCGCGAGGGGTCGCGGAGGACCGCGTCGGTCCGGTCGGTCGCCACAAGCACCGCCAGCAGTGCGCCGAGCGCGATCCACTGGCGCCGGCGGTCGTCGAGGATCGGAGCCAGCGGCAGCAGCACCACGCCCGCGAGCAGAGCCGGCAGGACGAAGCGGATGTTGATCGCGAAGCCGACGGGTTCGCCCTCGGCGCCGGCGGCGCCAAGCGGAGTGACCAGGTAGGCGGCCATCCCGAACAGCGCCACCGCCCCGACCCCGCGCAGGACCCTCTCCCTGCCCCAGAGAAGGGCCACGGCGGCGCCCACCACGGCCCCGACGACGACGATCGGCCACAGCGCCCCGAAGGCGTTGTCGAGGCCGGGGCCGAAGTAGTCGCGCCAGATCCCGGTGTCGGTGGCGTAGTGGAGGATGCTGTGGTCTGGACGGCCCGACTGCAGGCGCTCCGGATGGGGCAGGTCGATCGGCCCCAGATGCTCGACCTGGGGCAGTGGGTTGCCTGTCGCGATCAGATTTCGCAGGAACCAGTAGCCGCCGGCGGCGAGCGCTGACAGGAACCACCAGGTGGCGGCGGCCCGGCGCCTCCCGGCCGGCGCCATCGCAATCACGACTACCGTCAGCGCCGCCGCCATCGCCAGCGCGGTCACCTTGGTCCCGACCGCGAGCCCGACGGCAAGCCCTGCCGCGGCGAGCGGCCAGCCGAGGACGACGGTGCGGCCCCTGGCGCCGTTCGCCGTGGCGGCGTTGAGGAGGATCGCGATCGCGGCCAGGATCAGTGCCGCAGCGACGAGGTCGTTCTTCGCGGCCCCGGGCTCGCGGACGACCAGGGTGTGGCACTCGAGGACGATCGCGGCCGCGGCGACGCAGAGCGGGCCACGGTCGTACGGCCGACCTATGCACCAGGCGGAGAGGAACGCGACCGCCAGCCAGCCGAAGTTGAGGAACAGCGAGAGCGTGTCGCGCTCGGTGAGGAGGATTCCGATCCCGTGCAGCAGCTCCGAGTTCTGCGGGTAGAACCAGTTGGTGAGGACGGTCTCGGTGTAGGTGTAGCCGGTGACCGAGTGGCCCTTGGCGAAATCGACCGCGTAGGGCATGTGGTACCAGAGGGAGTCGAAGTTGAAGATGCCGCGGTCGAGGGCATCCTTGGCGGTCAGACCCCAGTGGGCGAACACGACGGCGATCACGCCCACGGTGATCAGGGACATGAGGAGGCCTGGCTCGCGGGTCCTGTCGCCGGTGGAGGGGGGGATTGCGGGCGAGGTCGTCCTCACCCCCCCTCCACCGGCGCCACCCGCGGGAGAGACCTCACGATCTCCCTCGAGGAACAGCGCGATCGCGGTCGCCGACCCCAGCGAACAGACAACGAGGGTCCAGGCGTAAAGAACCTGCAAGGTGCCGAGAATCTCGGCGAGGAGGATCAGGATTGTCACGGCGAGGATCGTCTCGACGAGGTGGGCCGGGGCGCCCTCCCACTCGGGGAGGAGGCGACGGCGGACCCGGACGGCGCAGAACCCGACCGGGACGACGACGGCCGCGAGCAACGCCACGGCGAGAACGTAGGTGCCGGCGCCGATCACGGCCGTGTCACCCCCGCTACGCGGAGACTCAGGGCTTCAGGTCGCGGACGACGAGCGGCCTCTCGCCTTCGGCGAGCAGGCCCTGGGCGCGGGCCCGCCGGGCGATCGCGACCGGGTCGTCGGAGGACTGGACGCGGCGGTGCAGACGCTTGTTTTCGGCCAGCATCTTGTGGAACTCGGCTTTGGC
This sequence comes from uncultured Solirubrobacterales bacterium, assembly GCA_963805455.1. Taxonomy (GTDB): domain Bacteria; phylum Actinomycetota; class Thermoleophilia; order Solirubrobacterales; family 70-9; genus VRUE01. The sequence goes on along the minus strand of CAWDUJ010000001.1, from coordinate 154,427 downwards.
GGCCGTGGTCGCGGTGTAGGTCTTGACCAGGTCGATCGCCGGGTGCAGATAGGAATAGAGGACCGCGACGAGGACCAGCGTCAGCGCGATCCGGCCGACCCGATCCCACTGGATCCGGCTCTGGCCGCGGCGGGCGCCCGGTTTGCGGCGGGCTGCCGGTTTGCGGCCTTTGGCGGGGCGAGGACGCGACTGCCGGGCGGTCGTCCTCCCCGCGTTGGCGCGTGCTGCCATACCCGGTGCTACGCGGCCGGGCCCCGCATTCCTTCACCAGCCAGAAGCTTGGGCGAACGCCTGCAAACCGGGGAATTCAGCGGCCGGGCCAAGCTCCTCCTCGATCCGCAGCAGCCGGTTGTACTTCGCGACCCGATCGGAGCGCGAGGGCGCCCCGGTCTTGATCTGGCCCGCCCTGGTGCCGACCGCGAGATCGGCGATCGTCGTGTCCTCGGTCTCGCCCGACCGGTGCGAGATCACCGTCGTGTAGCCCGCGTCGCGGGCGATCCGGATCGCCTCCAGCGTCTCGGTCAGGGTCCCGATCTGGTTGACCTTGACCAGGATCGAGTTGCCGACCCCCCCTGCGATCCCCCGGCGCAGGCGCTCGGGATTGGTGACGAAGAGGTCGTCGCCGACGAGCTGCACGCGGTCACCGATCCTCTCGGTCAGATGCTTCCACCCCGCCCAGTCCTCCTCGTCCATCCCATCCTCAAGCGAGACGATCGGGTAGCGGGAGCAGACGTCCTCCCAGTAGGCGGCGATCTCCTCCGAGCTCAGCTTCCGGCCCTCGTGCTCGAGGTCGTAGGCCCCGTCCTCGTAGAGCTCGCTGGTCGCGGGGTCGAGCGCGATATAGACGTCTGACCCGGGCTCATACCCGGCGGCCTCGATCCCGGTCAGGACAGCCTGCAGGGCAGCCTCGTTGGAGTCGAGATCGGGAGCGAAGCCGCCCTCGTCGCCACCGGCCGTCGAAAGTCCGCTCGAGGCGAGGCTCTTCTTCAGCGCGTGGAAGACCTCGGTTCCGACGCGCAGGCACTCGGAGAAGCTGGAGGAGCCGGCGGGGACGACCATGAACTCCTGGAAGTCGACCGAGTTGTCGGCGTGGGCGCCCCCGTTGAGGACGTTCATCATCGGCACCGGCAGGATGGTCGGCTCACCACCGCCGTAGAGCTCGGCGACGTACCGATAGAACGGCTGCTCGGAGTCGGCGGCAGCCGCCTTCGCCGCCGCCAGCGAGACGCCGAGTATCGCGTTGGCCCCGAGCCTGCCCTTGTTCGGGGTCCCGTCGAGCTCGATCATCGTCTCGTCGAGGGCTCCCTGCTCGGCGATCTGGGCGCCGCCCAGCGCCTTCGCGATCTCACCGTTCACATGGGCCACTGCCTTCCCGACCCCCTTGCCGGCCCAGGCGTCGCCCCCGTCCCGGAGCTCGACGGCCTCGAACTCGCCGGTCGAGGCGCCCGAGGGGACCGCCGCCAGCCCCCGCGTGCCCGACTCGAGGACGATCTCCACCTCGACGGTCGGATTGCCGCGCGAGTCGAGGATCTGACGCGCGTGGATCGAAGCGATTGCGCTCACGGGAGCGGCAGTCTAGTGGCGCGGTGGAGCTACGGAGTGGGCGTCGTCGGGATCGTCGTCCCGCCCGGCGCCGTCGGCGGTGCTTCCTGACCGGAAGCCGGGATCGGACGCTGGGCCAACGGGGTCCCGCGCGGTTCGACCGGCGACACCGTCCCGGGCATCGCCGGGATCAGCTGGAAGACGGGTGCGGGGCAGGCTTCGGCGGGTGTTTTGGGGTTCTCTTCGTAGCAGGCCGGGGGCGCTGTCTGGGGGTGCGCTTCGGCCTCAAAGTTGGCGCAGCGTTCGATCACGAAGCCGTCGGCGCAGAAGGTGCGGGATTTCCACTTGCTCGAGTAGTTGGCGACGAACGCCGTGAACGATTCCTGTTCCCCTTGCTGTTCGAGCTGGGATTTGATCTGCGATTCGACCGTCTTCAGTTCCTGCTGGCTTTCTTCGGTTGTGTTGGTGACCTCGAAGATGTTGTAGCCCCGTTCGGTCTTGATGAGCCCTTCGACCTGGTGTTCGGGGGCGTTGAACAGGTCTTCGTTCAGCGGTTCTTCGAGGACGCCGGCGGCGATGCCTTTCTGGAACCCGCCTTTGGACTTGCTCAGTTCGTCTTCGGAGTATGTTTTCGCGACTTTTTTCCAGTTTTTCGGCGAGTCGTCCGATTTCAGGTCCGCGAGGGCCGATTCGGCTTTCGTCTTGTCTTTGTTGACGACGAGGCGGATGTCGCGGGTTTCCGGCTGGGTGAACTGGGTGGCGAGGGCGGCGTCGTAATAGTTTTCGATTTCGCTCTGGCTCGGCGACGAAGACCCTTCGGTGATCTGTTTCTGGATTTCGTTGCTGAGAATCGTCAGTTCCACACGGGAGTCGACGTCGGCCTGGGTGAATTCCGATTCTTTGAGGAATTTTTCGTATTCGGCTTCGGTTTTGAAGTTTTCTTTTTTCAGTTTTTGGAATTCTTTGCTGACTTCGGCCTTGGTCACCGTGATGCCCCTCTCGGCGGCCTCGCCCTTCAACCAGGCCGCGTCGAGCAGGCTTCCGAGAGCTGCTTCCTTCAGTTCGTCGTACTGGGGGTCGCCCGGTTTCGGAGTTTCTTTTTTCCCGCTCTGTGCCGCGGACTGTTTGAGCGCTTTGTCGAATTCCTTTTCGCTGATGTTGCCTTCGCCGCTCGGCGCGTCTTCGATCACGGCGACGTCGCCATCGGGGATGCTCGGGTCACCGATGCCCTCGGCGACGGCGACGACCACGAAGAGGACGACGAAGAGAGCGGCGAAGATGAGGATCGCGAGACGGCGCAGCGCAGCCGGGTCCGCGGCACGTTTGGCCGAGGCGCCCTTCTTCCCGCCTTTCCCAGAGGCGGATCTCCTGCCCTGATTCGGACTCACGAGGCGGGGAGCATATCTTTTCCGGCTAAATTTGCGCTCAACGCATCACGCAGGGCGCCGGCCATCGCCAGAACTGCGTCGAGGCGCTCGCCGGGATCGTCCCCGACCCGGACCGAGGCGGTTTTCTCGCGCCATTCGTAGAGGGCCCCCTCGACCTGCTCCCCGAGCGCCGTCGCCTGTTCGGAGTCGAGCTCGACACCGACGATGCTGAGCCGCCCGCCGCGCAGCTCGACGTTGCCGGCCCCGGCCAGCCGCAGTTCGATCCGGGCCCGCTGCAGGGCCAACAGGTTCTCGGCCTCGGGCGGCAGCGGGCCGAAACGATCGCCGAGCTCGTCGCGGATCGCCCGCAGCTGCCCCGGCTCGCGGGCGGCGACGACGCGACGGTGGACGTCGATCTTCGCCGCCTCGAACGGGATGTAGGAGGCGGGCAGGTAGGCGTCGACAGGGACGTCGAAGCGGAGCGGCTCGGCAGCCTCCTCCCCCTCGGCCTCCCCCGCCGCCGCCACCGCCTCGTCGATCATCTGGCAGTAGAGCTCGAAGCCGACCGCGGCGACGTGCCCCGACTGCTCCTCGCCGAGCAGGTCGCCGGCGCCGCGGATGTCGAGGTCGCGCATCGCGATCTTGAACCCGGAGCCGAGCTCGGTGTGGTCGGCGAGGGTCGAGAGCCGGGCCGAGGCCTCCTCGGTCAGCGTCTCGGCGGAGGGGTAGAGCAGGTAGGCGAAAGCCCTCTCGCGGGACCGGCCGACCCGGCCGCGGATCTGGTAGGCCTGGGCCAGGCCGAGCCTGTCGGCGCGCTCGACGATCAGCGTGTTGGCGGTCGGGATGTCGAGCCCCGACTCGATGATCGTCGTCGTCACCAGGCAATCGGCGTCGCCGCGGAGGAACCCGAGCATCGCCTGCTCGAGCTCGCCCTCGTCCATCTGGCCGTGGGCTTCGGCGACGCGGGCCTTCGGCACCAGGCCGCGCAGCTGCTCGGCGACCTCGGGCAGGCTGTCGATCCGGTTGTGGAGGAAGAAGGCCTGGCCCCCGCGCTCGAGCTCGCGCTCGATCGCGCGCTTGACCAGGTCCTCGTCGTAGGGGCCGACGTAGGTGCGGATAGGCCGCCGCCCCTCCGGGGGCGTCTCGATCACCGAGATGTCGCGGAGCCCGGCGAGGCTCATCTGCAGGGTGCGCGGGATCGGTGTCGCCGAGAGCGAGAGGACGTCGACCTTCAGCTTCAGCTGGCGCAGCAGCTCCTTCTGTTTGACGCCGAAGCGCTGCTCCTCGTCGACGACCAGCAGCCCCAGGTCCTCGGCGCGGACGTCGCGCGAGAGCAGCCGGTGTGTCCCGATCAGGATGTCGACCTTGCCCTCCTTGTAGGCGGCGAGGACGGCCTTGACCTCCGCCGGCTTGCGCAGGCGCGAGACCCAGTCGAGCATGAACGGCAGGTCCGAGAGGCGCTCGCGGAAGGTCCCGAAATGCTGCTGGGCGAGGATCGTCGTCGGCGCCAGGACCATCACCTGCTTGCCGTCGGCGGCGGCCTTTACCGCGGCCCGGAGCGCGACCTCGGTCTTGCCGAAACCGACATCGCCGCAGACCAGGCGGTCCATCGGCTGGTCGGACTCCATGTCGCCCTTGACCGCCTCGATCGCCTCGATCTGGTCGGCGGTCTCGCGATACGGAAACGCCGCCTCCATCGTCATCTGCCACTCGCCGTCAGGGGGGAAGGCGTGCCCCTTCCGGGTTTTGCGCTCCGCGTAGAGGTTGAGCAGCTCCCCAGCCAGCGCGCCCGCGGCGCGGCGGGCTCGCGCCTTCATGTTCTGCCAGCGTTTGCCGCCGAGGGCCGAGAGCGCGGCCTCGCCGCCGGCGCCGATGTAGCGGCTCAGCTTCTCGAGCTGGTCGGTGGGGACGTAGACCCGGTCCTCGCCCTTGTATTCGAGGTAGAGGTAGTCGCGGGTGACGCCGCCGACCTCGCGGGTCTCGAAGCCGGCGAAGCGGGCGACCCCGTGGTCCTCGTGGACGACGTGGTCCCCGACCCGGAGTTCGCTGAACGCGAGGCGGCCGCGGCCGGCGTCCGGAGCGCGCTCGGCGGTCCGACGGCGCCGGTGGACCAGCCGTCGGAAGGGGAAGACGGCGAGCTGCAGCTCGGGGCTGACGAATCCCTCCCGCAACCGCGCCTCGGCAAAGGCGAGGCCGGGGTCGGGAGAGAGCGCTCCGCCGTCGAGGATCGAGGCGTCGACCCGGTCGAGGCCATAGCGGGCGCGGTCGGCCTCGCCGCGGCCGTCGAAGGCGACGACCGTGCGGTATCCGGAACGGATCAGTTTCTGCAGCTCGCCCTCTGCCTCCTTGATGCTTCGCGCGGGTGACTCCGCCCGCGAGGCGCGGAACGCGTCCTCGCCGTCGTCGCCGGGTCCGGTGACCGAGAGCAGGGCGCGGTCGGCGAGGGGGGCGGAGACGTCGACGTAGAGGTGCCGGGCGTCGTCGGCGTGCATCGCGGTCGTGACGTCGTCCCAGTGGTCGCGGAGGGCAGGCTCGATCTCCTCGGCGGCGGTGAGGATCACGGCGGCCTCCTCGGGGACGAGGTCGAGCGGGGCGCCGAACTGCTCGAGCGGGAGGACCTCAGCGAGGCTGGGCGCCTCCCCCCCCTGCTCGGCGGCCTCCATCGCCGCCAGCTCGGCGAGCTCGCGGTGCTCGACGTCGAGCTCTGCCGCCGGCGCCAGCTCGACTCGCTCGGCCTCGCCGAGCGAGCGCTGGGTGAAGGTCGAGAACCAGCGCATCGAGTCGACCTCCTCGCCGAACAGCTCGACCCTGACGGCGCGCTCCTCGGTCGCGCCGAAGACGTCGAGGATCCCGCCGCGGATCGCGAACTGGCCTCGCTCCTCGACCTGCTCGACCCGTTCGTAGCCGGCGCCGACCAGGTCCTCGGCGACCGAGCCGAGGTCGACCTCGTCCCCACGGGAGACGACGAAGCCGGCGGGCCGAAGCGAAGAGTCGGGGACGGCCTCGGCGAGCGCCACCGCGCTGGCGACGACGACCGCGTCACCGCCCCCGCGGAGCGCGTCGAGGGCATCGATCCGGAGGCCGACGAGGTGCGGGGGCGGGGTGACGTGCGAGGCGTAGCCGGTCCCCCGCGACGGGTAGAGCCGGACCCGGCGCGGCGCCAGGTAGGCGGCGAGGTCGGCGGCGAGGTCGCGGGCGGAGCGGTCGTCGGCGCTGACCAGGAGCGCCGGCCGCCCGGCGAGGCCGCGATCGTCCTCGAGGACCGTCGCGAACAGCAGCGGGCGCAGGGTGCTCGAGGCACGCATTCTGACCGTCTCTCCGCTGCCGGACGCGTCGGCAAGCTCGGCCGCGAGCGCGCTGAGGCGCTCGTTTTCGGCGGCTATCTCGATCAGTGGGCGCAGGGACATGGCACGCGAAAAGCCCGAACCGCTCGATTCGGGCGACGCACCGCCGATTCTAGATAGACGGGCTAGTCTCACTGCGATGCGACTGCGCCGACCCTTCGCCGCCGGCTCGACGCTGGGCCTCCTCGCCCACAACGCGTTCGAGACACGGGCGGGGGTTGGCCTTGTGTTCGAGCCCGAGCTCGGGCGCCGCGGTGCCACGGCCCTCTGGGCCTTCCTGATCCCGATGGGCCTGGTCGCCGCCGCCCGCGGCGGGCGGGTCGCCGAGCGCCTCACCGCCTTCAACGCCGGCATCGGGGTCGCCGGGGTCGCCGTCCATTTCAAGGCCTGGCCCTGGTCGCTGCACCACGGCGTCCCGATGCTCGACGAAGCCGAGGGCCTGAGCGACGCGCAGCTTCCCGCCTACAACTCGGTGCTCTGGGCCTGGGGGATCTCGAGCGCCCTCAGCGTCCTCACCGAGACCCCCCGCGGGGCGCGGCGCTTCGCCCTCGCCGGCCTGCTCAACTTCCCGATCCTGCTCGCCTCCGCCCAGCACCACTTCCGCTGGGCGCGGGAGCAGGCGCGACGGGAACCCGAGCGCTGGAGCCCGGCCCTGCTGGAAGATTGAACAGCTGGCCCGGCGGGTGCCGCGGCGCGCTCAGCCTCACCTTCGACAACCTCGGCGAGGCGGCCGAAATCGAGCTCGGCGCCGAGGTTCCCGGGTCCGAGCTCGGCAACCACCCGACCGCGACCAGGGTCCTGCCGTCGCTGCTCGACGAGCTCGCAACGCGCCGACTCGGCGCGACCTTCTTCGTCGAGGGGCTGAACGCCGAGATCTACCCGGAGCTCCTGGTCGAGGTCGACGCGGCCGGGCACGAGGTCGGCTACCACGCCTGGCGCCACGAGCAGTGGTCCGACCTCAGCGTCGCCGAGCAGGCCGAGAACCTTGCCCGCGGGCGGGAGGCGTTCGACGGGCTCGGCCTCGGTATGGCTGGTCTGCGGCCCCCGGGCGGAGGCCTCGGGCCGGGCGGCATTGACGTCCTCCGCGAGGCGGGGCTCCGCTACTGCTCACCGGCAGGGTCCGGGGCGGGCACCGACGCCGGGCTGGCACTGCTGCCGTTCCGCTGGCGCGACGTCGACGCCAGCTGCGTCCTACCCAATCTCGAGTCCGCCCGCGAGGAAATCGCGGGGCAGGCTGAGCCGATCGGCCCCGGCGCCTTCCTCGCGGGCCTCGAGCGCGAGCTCGAGCGGCTCGCCATCGACGGCGGCTTCATCGCGATCGTCCTCCACCTCGGGATGCTCGAGTGGCTCGGCGGCGAGCGCCTGACCGTGCTCCTCGACCGCGCCGCCGGTGCGGCGGAGGCCGGGGACCTTTGGGTCGCCCCCTGCGCCGCCGTCGCCGAGCACGTGCTCGGCGAGCCCGGCCTGTTCAGGGGCGGGACGGTGCTCGACACCGCGAGCTGGGCCGGCGGCTGAGGGCGGCTCAGCGGGCGCGGACGGCCGCGATCGTCTCCCGCAGGGTCTCGCGGGCGTCGTGGTGGGGCATCCAGCGAAGCTCCTCGCGGGCACGGGAGGTGTCCATCAGCATCGGCCGCCGCATCGCCTCGATCCAGGTCGCCTCCTGGGGCAGGAACGAGAGGTGGGAGATCGCCTCGGCGGCGACCCCGACCGCGAGGTCGGGAGCGGGGACCCCGATCGCGTGCCAGCCGAGCTCGTGGGCGAGGTCGGTGATCGTCAGCTCCCCGGGCCCGGCGAGGTTGTAGATGCCGGGCTCGCCGATCACCGATCGTCGCCGCGGTCAGCGCGGCGGCGACGTCGTCGTGGTGGACGAGCTGAAAGCGGACGCCGGGGTCGGGCAGGACCGGCCGCAGCGACGGGGTCCGGCCGAGGGCCCAGCGAACCGGCCCCGGCAGCTTCTGGCCGAGGGCCAGGAGCGGGACCATGTCGAGGAGAAGGGTCGCACCGGGCCCGGCGACGACGCAGGGGCGGAAGATGTAGGCCTTGGTCTCCGATTCGGCGACGGCATCTTCGAGCTCGGCCTCGACCTCCGCCTTGTCGGCGGAGTAGGGGTGGCGCCCGGAGCCGCGGGCGGGCTCCTGCTCGGTGATCAGCTCGGGGAGGCTGCGGTGAAAGCCGTAGGCGGCGACCGACGAGGTGTAGACGAGGCGCTTGACGCCGGCGTCGACGGCGGCGGCGAAGACGTTGCGGGAGCCGGCCCGGTTGATCTCGGTCCCGTCGCCCCCGTCGTCGACGATGACGAAGGCGAGGTGGACGACGACGTCGGCCTCGGCGACCAGCGCCTCGACCGCGCTCAGGTCGCGGATGTCGCCCGGCCGGCACTCCGCCTTCTCCCAGCCGAATGCCTCGGGGTCAAAGGGGCGCCGCGCCATCCCGATCACCCGGTCGACATCGGGCGCCCGCTGCAGCGCCGACATGAACGGCTTGCCCAGCTCTCCGGTCGGTCCGGTGACGGCGACGGTCAGCACGGCCGCATTGTCCACGACCGGCGCCTCCGGACGGCTACTGGGTGATCTTGAACCGCTTCACGGCCGGGCTCGTGTCGACGTTGCCGGCGGCGTCGGTCGCCCGGACCTTGAAGACGTGCTTGCCCGGCTTCAGGCCCCTGTACTTCTTCGGCGATCGGCAGGGCTTGAACGGCTTGCGGTCGAGCTTGCACTGGAAGGTCGAGCCCGCCTCGCTCGAGGTGAACTTGAACTTCGCCTTCCGCGAGGCCGATTTCGACTTCGGTCCCTTGGTGATCTTTGTCTGCGGCGGCGTCTTATCCGCCGGGTTGGTCGAACCGCCGCCGCCACCGCCGCCTTTTCCTTTTTCTTCCGGTTCTTTGGAGGCCTGCGCGGTCGTCAGCGCCAGCTCCGATGAGCCACCCGTGGTGCTGGTCTGAAGGGCGGCGACATTGGTCCCCCCGGGGAGGGTCACGGCTTCTTCATTCTGGTCCTCGTAGTCCAATTTCCAGGCGCCGGCGCCGTCGGCCGTCGTCCTGCCGATGAACGAGTCGAGTTCGCCCGGCGCGGCCGTTTTCTTGCGGAATACGAGGACCGACGCCCCCGGCAGCGCCGTTCCGCTGATCGTCGTCTGAGTCGCGGTGGAGATCGCCGGCGGCGCGATCCCGTGGTTGGGGTGGTTGGCTTCCCCGGGGTTGGCTTTGACCAGGTCGATGAACGGGCCGGCATTGTCCACACCGTTGTTCCTGGCGACCTCGTTGTCGCTGTCTTCGAGGTTGGAGATTTCGATCGCCGGGCCCCCGCTTTCGGAGATCGAGTTCTCATCACCGAACGGGCCGCCGATCAGGTTCCCGGTCGACGGAAGTTTGCCTTCGTTGAGTGGTGTCTGGATCCTGATCCCCGCCCCGCCGGATTCCCTGATCGTGTTTCCCAGCACCTCGTTGCCGTCGTCTTCGATCAGGATCCCGTGCTGTTCGGCCCCTTCGATCCCATTGTTTTCGATCAGGTTCCCTTCGCCACCGGAGACCTTGGTCAGGATCCCGATCTCGCCACCGATGATCGAGTTTCCCAGGATCTGCGAGCCGGTGAATCGCTGTTCGATCCCAATCCCACCGACCATCCGGACCGAATTGTTCTGCATGACAGCAGGAAGGATCACTCCGAGCGCAAGGTTGAAGATCCCCGCCGCCGATGGAGTCGTGACCGCAGCGCCGACGGCATTGCTACCGATGACGTTGAGGTAGATCTGAAGCGATTCCGCTTCGGCGGCGAAGATGCCGTAGTTGCCACCCGCGATGAGATTCGTATTGCGGAAGGTGGGCTGGGCTGGAGAACCGCCGATCGACACGCCCTTGGCGGCGCCGACCATGATCCCGTATTCGGTGTTCGGGATCGCGCTGAGCCCGTCTGATTTGAACCCGATGTAGTTCGAGTCGATTTCCGTCGGCCCGGTCGCCGGCGCCTCTTCCTGGATCGCGCTGCCGTCGCCGTTGAGGTCGATCCCCTTCGGAGACCCCGAGATCACGTTGCAGCCCTTGTCGCAGTCGGTCGTCGGCGCTTCCGCTTTCGGCAGGGCAACGCCGATCACATTGTTTTGGGCTTTGAAGCCGACGCCGGCCGTCGAGTCGGTTATCTCGATGTCCTTGTTCGTGTTTCCGGCGGCGGCCTGGCCGTTCGGCGTGACGCCGAAGAAGTTGCCCCGAATGGTCGCGTTGTCGGCTCCGAGGATGTCGAGCCCGATGCCGTTGTTCGAGATCACGTTTCGTTGACCCGCTTCATTGCCTCCGATGACGGCGTTGTTGGAATCGGGGTCGATGAAGATCCCGGTTCCGTTGCCGCCGTTGCTGCCGTCCAACTTCACCCCAAGCCAGCTCTGGGTGATTTCGGCCGCGCCGGAGGCGTCGATGATGTTGATGCCGGTCCCCCCGCCGGTCACCGACAGGCCGTTGATCGAAACGTCGTCGGTTTCGACCGTGAGCCCTGGCTGCCCGAAGGGGACGCCGACTTCGACGCAGGGCCCGCTGATGGAACCGGGTGCGGCCGTCACGCAGCTGCTGCCGTTGATGGTGGCCTTGTCGGTGATTGCCGGCAGCCCCGCGCCGAGGGTGATCTTGGAGGCGAGGTCGCCTTTGAAGATCGAGAAATCGAAGCTGATTGTGTCGTCGTCGCTCGTCGAGGCGTTCGACAATTCGATCGCGGATCGCAGCGTGCAGTCTGCTGGGGTGACTGTTACGCACGCACCCCCCGGTGTGTCGCCCATGCTGTCGACTTCGTAGGTCAGCGCAAAGGCGGCCGGCGCGCACAGCCCTAGCAGCCCCAGTGCCAGAAGGACGGCGACGATCGCTAGAGGCGGCCCGCTGACGCGGGAGGGACGGCGGGCGGACACCCCACGACCTTACCGAGAAAGGATCGGGCTCACCATAGGGTTGGCCGAACCGTCTAGTCGTAGGTCGGCAGGCCCGGGCCGGACCGCTGCCACTCGACCTGGCCCTCGCCCTCGGCCGCCGAGCGGCCGACGATGTCGTCCCAGGCGTGGAGCATCTGCTTCAGGCGGGCGACGGCCTCGGGCGGGTGGGCGGCGACGCCGGTCGCGAGCTCGATCGCGGACTCCTCGGTCGCGGCCGCCGGCGCCACCCGGTTGACGAGGCCGAGCCGAAGCGCCTCGTCGGCGCCGACCGTCCGCGAGGTGAGCAGCAGGTACTTGGCGGTCCCGAGGCCGCAGAGGGTCACGAGGCGCGCCGGCCCGACCGGGACGCCGAGGGCGGCGCCGGGAAACCGCATTCGCAGGTTGGAGCCGCCGACCCGGATGTCGCAGCAGATCGCGATCTCGGCGCCGCCGCCGACGACGTCCCCGTGGCAGGCGGCGACGGTCGGCTTCGGGAAGGCGACGATCGCGTTGTAGAGGTCGGCGAAGAGCTGCATCCGCTCGACCTTCTGCTGCCCCTCGAGCTCCTCCCTGACGTCGGCTCCGGCGGAGAGCCCCATGTGGTCGGAGGAGCTGATGACGAGAGCCCGCACGGCCTCGTCATCGGCGGCCTGCGCGAGCCGCGCGAGCATCTCGTTCAGCATCACGGTGTCGATCGCATTCCGCGCCTCGGGCCGCTCGAGCCGCAGCACGGCGACGCCGTTCTCATCGACCTCGTATGCGGTCCGCTCAGCGCTCGTCATCTTCAGCCGGTGAACCTAGCCGCTCGACCAGGCGCTCGGCCTCCCCGGCGGCGTCGGCGATCAGCTCCTCGACCTCCGCCCGCGGCTCGCGGAAGCTGCCGAGGACGTGGGCGGAGACGATCTCGGGGTCGGTCGAGTCGGGCCTGCCGACGCCGATCCGCACCCGCCAGAACTCCGGATCCCCGAACCCCGCCCTCAGGCTCTTGAGACCGTTGTGGCCGGCGAGCCCCCCTCCGAGCCGGGCCTGGACCTCGCCGAACGGGAGGTCGATCTCGTCGTGGAGGACGATCACCCGGTCGAGTGGGACCTTGAGCGAACCGCGCGCCGGGCCCGCCGAGTCGCCGGAGTCGTTCATGAAGGTCTGCGGCAGCAGGATCGCCACCCGCGGCCCCCCGGGGCCGGCGCGCCCTTCGGCGATCAGGCCGCCGAAGCGGCTCTTCGCGCGCGGCAGGTCCCAGCGACGCGAGAGCTCGGCGCCGACCTCGAAGCCGATGTTGTGGCGGGTCCCGGCGTAGCGCTTGCCAGGGTTGCCGAGGCCGACGATCAGGATTCGCTCGCCGGAGGAGTCCTCCCGGCGGCGAAACAGTCCGATTGCGGCTACTCCTCGCCGGAGTCGCCCGAGTCGCCGTCGCCGTCTGCGGGCTCGCCCTCGCCCTCGGCCGGAGCCTCGCCCTCCTCGCCGACGAGCTCGGTCTCCTCCTCGACGGCGGGCTCGGGCTCTTCCTCGACGCGGGGCGGCGAGAGGGTGGCGATCGTGACCTCCTCGGGGTCATCGGCGACGAGTTTCACGCCCTCGGGGATCGTCAATGTCGCCAGCTGAAGGGTGTCGTTGATCTCCATCTCGGAAACGTCGGCGACGATCCGCTCCGGGATCTCGGTCGGCAGCGCTTCGACGGTGATCTCGCGCGTGACGTGCTCGAGGACGCCGCCCTCTTTCACACCCGGTGCGACCTCGGTTCCCTCGAGCTCGATCGCGACCTCGGCCTGGATCTCCTCGTCGAGCTTGACCTCCTGGAGGTCGATGTGCTCGAGGTTGCCGCGGACCGGGTGAAGCTGCTGTTCCTTGACGACGACAGGCACCGCCGAGGCGCCCTCGAGCTCGAGATCGAAGAGAGCCTGGCCGCCGGCGAGGACTGCGCGGATCTCGCGTTCGCCCGCCTGGAAGGTGCGGGCGTCGCTGCCGCCGGCGTAGACGACGCCGGGCACCAGGCCCTCACGCCGAAGCCGGCGCGAGCCGCGCGAGCCGAACTCCGCACGGGGAGCCGCTTTCAGGGTTTCGCGTCCGCGAGCCATCGGACCGGAGAGAATAGAGAAACGGCGCCGGCGGGAACCTGTGGCACCCTTCAGGGCCGATCCGATGGCCGATAAATCGAAGATTCCGAAGGGCAGGATCCGCCGCTCGGCGAAGCTCGGCTCTGTCGTCGGGGTCCAGGGCGCCCGCTACGCGGGCACGAAGGCGACCAATGTCGCCCGCTCCGAGGAGGGCGGGAAAGAGAAGCTCGAGCAGCGCCACCTCGAAACCGCACTGAAAATGGTCGGCGCCCTCGGCCAGATGAAGGGCGCGGCGATGAAGCTCGGCCAATTCGCCTCGTTCATCGACACCGAGTTCATCCCCGAGGAATACCGCGAGCTCTACCAGGAGCAGCTTGCCAAGCTCCGCACCGACGCCCCCGCGATGCCGTGGGAGAAGGTCGAGAAGGTGCTCGAGGAGGAGTACGACGGGGAACCGCTCGACGAGCTCTTCGCCGACTTCGAGGAGGAGGCGTTCGCGGCCGCCTCGATCGGCCAGGTCCACCGGGCGACGCTGCTCGACGGGCGCACGGTCGCGGTCAAGATCCAGTACCCCGGAATCGCCGAGGCGATGGACGCCGACCTGCGTAACGCGGGGACGATGGTGCGCCTCGCCAAGGCGCTGGCCCCCGGCCTCGACGCGAAGGCGATCGCCGACGAGATCCGCGAGCGGGTGATGGAGGAGCTCGACTACGAGTACGAGGCCCAGAACCAGCGCAGCTTCTCGCGTGCCTATCGCGACCACCCGTTCATCTACGTGCCGGAAGTGATCACGCGGCTCTCGCGGCGCCGGGTCCTGGTCACCGAGTTCGTCGAGGGCATGGGGTTCGAGGAGATCAAGGAGCTGCCCCACGAGGATCGGAGCCGATTCGGCGAGATCGTCTTCCGCGGCAGCCTCGGCTCGACCTTCCACCTCCAGCATTTCAACGCCGACCCCCATCCCGGCAACTACCTGCTGATGGACGACGGCCGGGTCGCCTTCCTCGACTTCGGGATGACGAAGAAGCTCGACAACGAGCAGATCACCCTCCAACGGCGCGCCTTCGACGCCGCCTCGCGCGATGACCCGGACGCATTCCGGGCGGCGCTGGTCGACCTCGGCTTCATCAAGAACCCCTCCAAGCTCGACGCCGAACGGCTGATGGAGCACATGATGGCCGTCGGCGGCTGGTACATCGAGGATCGCGAGATCGAGATCAGCGCCAGGCGGGTGATGAAGATCATCGAGTCGACCAACGATCCCCGCTCCGAGTACTACGACCTGATGCGACGCGAGTCGCTGCCGGCCGAGGAGCTGATGGGGCGGCGGATGGAAATCGGGGTCGTCGCGGTGCTCGGCCAGCTGCGGGCGAAGCGCAACTGGCACCGGATCATGCGCGAGTGGGTCTACGGAGACCCGCCGGCGACCGAGCTCGGCGAGGAGGAGTGGGAGTACTTCGAGGGAAGAGGGATCAACCGGACACCGGGCTTGGCCGAGACGAGCTGAAGGAGCGAGGATGAAACGGATACGACGCGGATGGGAGTTGAGCAAGAAGAGTTGGTCGCTCCTGCGCGGCCACCCGGAGCTCGTTCGCTTCCCGCTTTTCGGCGGCATCGCGGTGATCCTCTGCGCGGCGATCGTCGTCGGCCCCGGGCTCTACCTGATCGACGACGGCAAGGTCGCGTTCGGCGGGCCGCTGGTGGTGATCGGCTACTACCTGCTGGCGCTGCTCGGGTTCTATTTCAGTGTCGGCCTCGCCGCGGCCGCCGATCTGATCTTCCGCGGCGAGGAGGCGACGTTCGCCGACGGCCTCGCCGTCTCCCGCAGCCGCTTCTCGCAGATCGCCGGCTGGGCGGCTCTCTCGGCTTTCGTCGGCCTGATCCTCAGCGCGCTGCAGAACCAGGGCGGGATCTTCGGTGAGGTCCTCGGCCGGGTGCTGGCGGTCGGCTGGACCCTGATCACCTTCCTCGCGGCGCCGGTGATCGCATTCGAGGGAACCGGGCCGATCGAGACCCTGAAGCGCTCCTCGGGCCTGTTCCGCGACAAATGGGGCCAGCAGGTGACCGGGAACATCGCGATCGGCGGTGCAGTCTTCCTCTTCGGGATGCTGCCGAGCATCCTCCTGGTCCTCGCCGGCGTCCTGCTCTGGTCCTCCTCCGGATTCGCCGGCGCCCTGCTGGTGATCCTCGGCGTGATCGGATTCGCGATCGCGGCGCTGATCAGCAGCGCCCTCAGCGGGATCTTCGGCGTCGCCCTCTACCGATACGCGACCGATGGCGAGGCGCTGGGCGGCTTCACCTCGGAAGAGCTGGAGTTCGCCGTGAAGACCAAGGGCGGCCGCAGCACGCCGCCGACCGCCACGCCCGGCACGATCTAATACGGCACCCGTGCGCCGGGTCTATGCTCGAACCTCCTATCCAGTGACCACAGGAAGGACCCAATATGGGTGCTCAGGAGAACAAGCAGACAGCAGAAGATGCGTACAGGGCCTTCAGCAACGGAGACGGTGAGGCCGCGATGAAGGACATGGACGACTCGATCAAGTGGACGGTGCGCGGCGACAACGCGCTGACCGGGACATACGAGGGCAAGGAAGCGGTCGCCGAGGTCTGGGGGAAGTTCTTGAGCAAAGACTTCAGCACCGTGCCACATGATTTCGTCGCCGACGGCGACAAGGTCGTCGTCCTGGCCACGGTCACGCTCGAAGGCGAGTCGAACGAGGATGCCGACATCCTCACCTACAACTCCGACGGCAAGTTGATCGCGTTCGACTCGGTCGGCGACACGGCGATCGGCGACAGGGTCTTCGCCAAGTAGTCCCGTTCTGCCGCGCCAGCGCCCCGGTTGCAGGACGCCGCCGGGGCGTTTGCAGTTCTGGGCCCACTCGAGGCGAACAGGCGCGAGTCAGTTCTGGCCGGCCCGATTCAGCCGCAGGCGATAAAACCGCTCGTCGAACTTGAACAGCCGGGCAATCGCATCGGGCTCCGTATCGGCCACCTCCACGTCCTCGACCACCCAGCCGGGAAAGCACTTTTCGATTTCGGCGCGGTCCGCGCCTCGGGGTAGCGGCCCCCTGCGCCGTGGTGCGAAGGAGTCGAGGATCAGGGTGGCATCGGGGGCGGCGACGGCGGTCAGCTGCCGTCCCATCTCCTCGCGCTGGGAATCCTTCAGTCCGTGGAAGGTTCCGGTATCCACCAACAGTCGGAAGTCGGAGCCGATCCCGGCCTCCTGCAGTGCGGTCACATCGGCACTGACCACCAGCATCTCGAGCCCCGATTCCTCGACCCGCTCACGGGCACGGTCGAGGGCCCGATCCACGTTGTCGACGCCCGTGACCTCCCAGCCGCGTTCCGCTAGACAGACGCCCCACACGCCACTGCCGGTCCCGATGTCGAGCGCACGGCCGTACGGAGGGCCTTCGCCCTCCTCCTCGCTGGCGACCAGTTCGAGGAGCTTGTCGGCGAAGGGCGGGTGCTCGGCGAGGTCCTCCCACGGATGGAAGCCGAGCGCGTACGCGAGTCGGTAGTTCACCGTGGATTCGAGACTAGCGCTTCTGCCGCGACCTCAACCGATCGAGGCGAATAGGCGCGGGTCGTTCGAGCAGATGCCGGTGACGCCGGCCGCGACCAGCTTCCGCATCCGGTCGAGGTCGTCGACGGTCCAGGCGATCAGCTCGACCCCGGCGGCGCGCGTGACCTCGGCCAGGCGCGGCGTCGCGATCGGGTGGTAGACCCAGATCGCCCCGACCCCCATCTTCGGCAGCTCGCGGGCGGCGATCCCGGGGAAACGGCGGCGCATCGCGACCAGCGCCGTCAGCATCGGCAAGCGCGCCCAGCGCTTCGAGGCCCAGTCCTTGGTCACCTTCGGATAGGTCCAGCCGCGCCGGAAGGAGGGCTCGAGCTCGCGGACCCGGGCCAGGGTCGAGAGCTCCATCGTCGAGAGCATCACCCGGCCGAGCAGGTCGCGCTCCCTGACCGCCTCGACGATCTCCTCCTCGCGCCCGGGGAGCTTGATGTCGAGATCGATCTCGACCCGGTCGAGCGGCGGCTCGAGGAAGAGGTCGAGCGCCTCGGTCAGGGTCAACGGCCGTCGCCGTTCTGCGTCTTGCCAGTCGTGGGCGATCACCAGCGGCGTCCGCTCGGCGGCGGGAGCCTTCGGATGGCCGTCGGGGGTCCAGAGGACGTCGATCTCGATCGTGTCGACGCCCGCCTCGACGGCGGCGGCAAAGCTCGCGGCCGTGTTGCCGGGAGCGATCTGGTCGGCCCCCTTGTGGCCGACCAGTCGCAATCTCGAGTGGCTGCTCATCGGTCCGGCATTATCGCCGGACGATCAGCCCTCCCCGGCGAGGATCGCGTAGATCTTGCGGCGAGTCTCGTCGAGCAATTCGCGGACCTGACGCTGCTGGTCCTCGTCGGCGGCCTGGACCCAGATGAGCTCGACCAGCGCACGGACACCGCGATGGTCGCTAGAACAGCTGGTTCTCGCCGGCGAAGATCTCCGAGACGGAGTCGTCGGTGAAGATGCGGCGGATCGAGTCGGCGAAGGTGCTGGCGGTCGTCAGAACCGTGATGTTGTCGGGGGCGCCGGGGCGCAGCGGGATCGTGTCGGTGACGACGATCCGCTCGATCCCGGACTCCTCGTAGGCGAGGCGCTCGTAGGCGGGGCCGGAGAAGACGCCGTGGGTGGCGACCGCGATCACCCGCGCCGCGCCCTCCTCCCGAACGGTCTGCGCCGCGGCGCAGAGGGTTCCGGCGGTGTCGATCATGTCGTCGACGAGGACGGCGGTCTTGTTCTTGACGTCGCCGACCACGTAGCCGATCTCGGCGACCTGCTGGGCGGGCCGCTCCTTCTCCATCACGGCCCAGTGGGTGCCGACCCGGCGGGCGAAGTTCCGCGCCGTCTTCACCCGGCCGGCATCGGGGGAGACGATCACCAGGTCGTCGGTCATGTTCTGGTCGACGAACCACTGGGTCAGCATCGGCATTGCGGTCATGTGGTCGACCGGGACGTGGAAGAAGCCCTGTACCTGGCCGGCGTGGAGGTCCATGGTGAGGACCCGGTCGGTGCCGACGCCCTCGAGGCACTTGGCGACGATCCGGGCCGAAATCGGCTCGCGGGGGGCCGACTTCTTGTCCTGGCGGGCGTAGCCGTACCAGGGCATGACGGCGATGATCCGGTGGGCGGAGGCGCCCTGCGCCGCGTCGATCATCGTCAGCAGCTCGACCAGGGCGTCATTGGGCGTCATCCCGCTCTGCTCGTTGGCGCTGGTCGACTGGACGATGAAGACATCGGCGCCGCGGATCGACTCCTCGTAGCGGCAGTAGACCTCGCCGTTGGCGAAGGTCTTCAGCGTTACCTGGCCGAGGTCGATGTCGAGCTTGTTGGCGACTTTGGCGGCGAGCTCCATCGAACTGCGGCCGCCGAAGACCATCATCCGCTTCGAGTAGTCGTGGCCGATCGCGGTGGCGGGGGCCGGCATCGCCTCCGTGTCTCGCTCCTCGATCGCGCTCATGCGAATGCCTCGCGCTTCGCTCCCTGCGCATAGAGGCAGAGATGCTTGCTTGCTCGCTCCGCGCTCACTCGTCCTCCTCCTCACGCATCTCGCCCGCCTTCTGATCGGCGTAGCCCTCGATGTTCCTCTGGTCGTTGTCGCTCACCGCAAGTGCCCCTTCGGGAACGTCGCCCTTCACCACTGCACCGGCGCCAGTGTAGGCCCTGTCCCCGACTTGTACCGGGGCGATCAGCATCGTGTCAACGCCGATCCGCACCTGGTCGCCGATCACCGTCCGGTGCTTGCGGAAACCGTCGTAGTTGGCGGTCACCGTCCCGGCGCCGAGGTTGCTGCCCGCGCCGATGTCGGCATCGCCGACGTAGGAGAGGTGGGGCACCTTCGAGCCCTCGCCGATCCGTGAGTTCTTGATCTCGACGAAGGCTCCCGCCTTGGCCCCCGCCTCGAGCGCGGCGCCCGGGCGGAGATAGGCGAAGGGGCCGACCTGGCAGCCGTCGAGAACCTCGCACTCGAGCAGGTAGGAGTGGGGCACGAACACGTTCTCGCCGAGCCGGGTGTCGATCAGGGTGCTGAGCGGCCCGACGGTCGAGCCGGTCCCGACCGCGGAGTGGCCGCGCAGGCTGGTGCCGGGCTCGATCCGGGCGTCGGCCGAGATCTCGACGTCGGCGTCGACCCAGGTCGAGGCCGGGTCGACGATCGTCACCCCGGCGATCATGTGGGCCTCGAGGATGCGGCGGCGCGACTCGGCCTCGGCCAGCGCCAGCTCGGCGCGGGTGTTGACGCCGAGCATCACGCCCTCGTCCTCGGTGATGTCGGCGAGGACCCGCAGGCGAGACTGGGCGCGGATCAGCGGCAGGACGTCGCCGATGTAGTACTCGCCCTGTGCGTTCTCGTTCCCGATCCGTCCCAGAGCGTCGGCCAGCGGGGCGGCGGCGAAGGCGTAGGCGCCGGTGTTGACCTCGCGGATCTCGAGCTGCTCGGGGGTGGCGTCGCCGGCAGCCTTCGCCTCGACGATCTCGGACAGGTCGCCCGAGTCGGGGTCGCGGACGATCCGCCCGTAGCTGCCGGGGTCCTCGAGGACCGCGGTCATCACCGTCGCCCCCGCGTCGGCTTCGCGGTGCACCGCGAGCAGACCGGCGATCGCCTCGGAGGAGACGACGGGATGATCGCCGGAGAGGACGACCACGGTCTCGGAGTCGCGGATCAGCTCGATCGCCGCCCGCAGGGCGCCGCCGGTCCCGTCGGGCTCAGGCTGGACGACGGTGTCGACGCCCTCCGGCAGGCCGGCGGAGAGGTCGTGCTGCGGGGAGACGATCACCGCGACCCTCCCGGCCCCGGCCGCGCGGGCGGCAAGGATCGGCCAGGCGACCATCGGCCGCCCGCATACGCGGTGCAGCATCTTCGGCAGCGAGGAGCGCATTCGGGTGCCCTCGCCCGCCGCCAGGACCAGGACCAGAGGCGAGCTCACCGCTAGATCGTAGTGCGGCGGGTGGGGTTGGGGGTGCTCCTTACGCTCGCTGGGTTTTCGCCTCCACCCGGGGCAGGTACTCGGAGGTCAACGGGCGAAAACGGACGCCGCTCGCCCAGGAGCACCCCAAACCCCCTCCCACAACGCTCTCGCGTAGCTGGACTCCAGCGGTCCAAGGACTCGAATGCGTCGACTCAGGCGGTCGAGGCGTGGGAAAGGTCTTTGCCGACCAGGGCGACCGAGACAAGTGTCCAGCCGGCGAAGATCAGGTCGATGCCGACCAGGAGGCCGACCGCCCAGTCGGCGGAGCTTGGAAGCTTGGCGAGGACGAGGATCCCGACAAGGAGGCCCGCGATGCCGCTTAGCGCGACCAGGCCGGCCCCCCGCTGCCCGCGGGCGGAGAAGGCGACGGCGATCCGCGTCAGTCCCATGAAGAGGAAATAGATCCCGAGCACGATGGTCAGGGTCAGGGTGCCGTTGTGGGGTTCGAGCACGAGCCAGAACCCGACGATGAAGGTCAGAAACGCCCAGACCAGCCGCAGAACGACACTTCCGATCGTCGTCGCGCTGAACGCAGCGGCGACCATGAAGACGCCCATGATCATCAGGATCCAGCCGACGAAGATCGCGGTGCCGACCGAGGCGACGGCGGGATAGATGATCGCGAAGCACCCGATCACGATCGCCACGATCCCGATCGCCATCAGCGCCTTCCACGTCCGGCGCAGGCCCTCCTGCGCCCCAGGATCGGTCGCGATGCCACCCATCTCCATGACGCCAACCCTAGGCGTACCGGCAGACGCGATCAACCAAGCGTGATCGCCATTTCATACGCATGCGGTCTGAAATGGCGATCACGCTATGTCGGCGGCCGCTATGGTCGGGCGCGATCCGGGGTGGTGTAGTCGGCTAGCACGCCAGGTTTTGGTCCTGGAAGCGGGGGTTCGAGCCCTCCCCCCGGAACTACTCCTCGGCGTTTCGCGGCACCTGGCCGCCTTCGGCACCGGGCTCGAGCGCCGGGCCCCGCGGCGAGGGGATGCCGAGGACGCGCATCGCCTTCAGCCCGAGGCCGAGCTTCTCGCGCCCCTCGGTCGCCGAGACGTCGTGTCCGCAGAGCTCCCGCACCCGCTCGAGCCGGTAGCGGATCGTGTGGCGGTGGGTGAAGAGCTGTTTGGCGGTCGCGGCGACGTTGCCGTCGTTGTCGAGGTAGGCCTCGACCGTGGTGACGAGCTCGGTCTCGTACTGCTCATCGTAGGCGGAGAGGGGCTCGACGGTCTCGGCATAGAAGCGTTCGAGCTCGCCCGGGTCCTCGCTCATCGCCGGCAGCAGCAGGCGGTAGGCGCCGGTGTCCTCGAACGCCAGCAGCGCCCGGCCCTCGGCCTCGCCGACGTTGACCGCGAGCCGGGCCTCGCTGCCGGCGCGGTGGAGGTCGACCGGATCGGTGGCACGGCGGCTGCACCCGATCGTCACGTGGAAGGCGGAGAGCGCGTCCACGAGCTCGCGGGCGAGCCCGTTCGCCGCCCGCAGGAGGCGGTCATCGTCCTCGGCGGGGACGATCACCGCGATCTCGGCCGCTGACTCGCCGTCGCGAGGGGTCGCCAGCGCTCCGGGCGCGAAGGAGCGGAGCGTCCGCATCGCGAGCGCCAGGACCCGCTCGCGCCATTCCCCGCTCTGGGCGGCCCGCGGCGCGGCCCTGACGACGATCAGCCCCGCCCCCTTCTCGAGGTCGGCGCCGAGCTCGGCGGCGCGGGCGAGGATGTCGCCGCGGTCGGTCACGTCGCGGCTGAGGATCGCCTCGACGAAGGCGCCGGCGACCTCCTCGCTCTCCCACTCCGGCGAGCGCGCACGCTCGAGCTCGAGCGCGAGCAGGGTCGTGACCATCCGGGCGATCGTCGGGTCGGGCTCGGCCCTGGAGCGGTGACGGAGCTCGCCGACGACGCTGTCGGCCACCCGCAGCTCGGTCGTCGAGATCCCCTCCCCGGCCGCCAGGAGCTTCCTCTCCTGGTCGGGCGAGGCGCCCGCCACCGCGAGGACCGCGCCCGACCGGTCGATCAGGGCGACGCTGGCGTCGAGCACCCGCGACGCCGCCCGCGCGACGGCGGGCAGCCCGGCCCCCGCCTCGACCGCCTCAGAGAGGGCGGCGAGGTCGCCCGCAACCGCGGGATTTGCAGCGCTTTTCTGACCTTTTGCGGTCGCCGACATTGGTCGCATTATCCCTGGCGAAGCGCCGAGGTCCGGGCTCAGCTGAAGAATTCTGAGATCGCGTCGTAGTAGTAGACGAAGGCCAGACCGAAGACGACCCCGGTGAGGACCAGGGCGACGAGGACGATCACCGAGAGGACCCCGGCGGCCGCCTTCTCCCAGATCCGTCCGTAGGAGCTGACCGCCGGGACGAGGATCAGGCCGATGAAGACGGCGAGGCAGAGGACCCCGGCGGAGCCGAACAGGAGGTACTCATTCTCGATCTTCTGGAGGGCCAGCGGAAGCATGGAAACCATTTTGCCGCACTGTGGAGATGGTGAGGGCGGTCGCCGCGCAGAGAGAGAATGCGGCGGCGCCGAGGGCCCAGCCGCCGCTGACATCGCTCAGGTAGTGGGCCCCGAGGTAGACGCGCGAGAGGCCGACCAGCAGGGTGATGGCGATTCCGGCGCTGACGATCGCGGTTGCGCGGCTGATCCCGGGACGGAGCCTGACCACGAGCATCACCACCAGCCAGACGTAGAAGGTCGCGTAGGCGGCATGGCCGCTCGGGAACGAGGACCCCGAGACGTCGACCAGCGACCCCTCCGGCCGCGGCCGGTCGACCGCCGCCTTGATCTCGTGGACGCCGATGAAGACGATCGCCATGCTCGCCAGCAGGACGCCGAACTCGACCCAGCGGCGCCGCACCGCGAGCGCCACCGCGCAGATCCCGGCCAGCGGGAAGACAACCGCCGAGGAGCCGAGCGCGGTCACCGCCTTGGCGACGTCGGTGAGCCATCCGGTCCGCAGCGCTTCGGCGACTTCACGGGCGACTTCATCCCCGGGGGTCGGGCCCGGATCGCCGCTGACGATCGAGATGTAGCCGATCAGGACGAAGCTGCCGACGGCCAGCGCCGAGATCAGGGAGGTGAACTCGAGCCCGAAGGTGCCACCCGGCGTAACCCGATTCCAGAGGAACTCGAGCTGGGGCCGGAAGCGTCTGGTGAGGGCGACGATCCAGGCGGTCGCCGCGTGCGACTCCATCCACGCCACCACCGTGCGCCGGTTCGCCTTCACCATCAGGTAGCGGCGAAGGGTGACGATCCCGACGATGAGGACGATGAACGCGCCGAGGACGAAGGCGCCTTTCCCGGCGTAGGTGAGGACGGTGTCGATGCTGCGCGAGAAGAAGTAGCCGAGGAGGATCGCCGAGCTGACCCAGAGCCCGGTGCCGAGAACGCTGTAGGGGACGAAGGCCCGGTAGCGCATCCCGGAGCTGCCGGCGATGAATGGAGCGAAGGCCCGGACGAAGCCGACGAAGCGGCCGAGGAAGATCGTTTTGCCGCCGTGGCGGTCGAAGTAGTCGTCGATCTGGTCGAGCCGGTCCAGGCCGATGCCGAACCGCGGCCCGTTGCGCCGGAGGAAATCGCGGCCGAGCCGCCGTCCGACGAAGAAGCTGGTGCTGTCGCCGAGGAACGCCATCAGCCAGGCGATCCCGATCCCGATGTAGATGTTGATCGCTCCCTGGCCGGCGACCGCGCCGCCGAGGATCATCACCGTCTCCCCCGGCACCAGCAGGCCGATGAAGGCCCCGGTCTCGGCGAACGCGAAGAAGCCGACCAGGAGGTAGGTCCAGGCCCCGAGCGTGTGGGAGACGTCCTCGAGAACCTTCTCGACGTCGACCAGCTGGGTGAAGGCGATGTAGGCGGCGAGGATCGCGGCGCCGATCGCTCCTCTGATCGCCCACTTCCGCCACCCCTTCGCTGTGCCGCCCGGCAGCTTCATGGCGCGACGCCAGCTTCGCAGACGATCGCGTCGTCGAACCCGAGCGCCTCGGCGACGCGCTCGGCCGCGGCGATGTCCTCGCAGAGCCCGACCGCGGTCGGGCCGCTTCCGGTCAGCATCGCGTGCCCCGCCCCGGCTCCGCGGAGGGCGTCGAGGGCGTCGCCGATCTCGGGGCGAATCGCCCGTGCCGCCGGCTCGAGGTCGTTGACGAGCAGGTCAGGGTAGGTGAGCGGCGAGGCGCCGGCGCCGGCCACCGCACGCAGCCGATCGGCGATCTCCTCGAGCTCCGCCGGGTCGCGGCCGAGGTCGAGGGCGTCGGCCTCGGCGAAGACCCGCGCCGTGCTCAGCCCTCCCCCACCCGGCAGCAGGACGACCGCGTGCGGGGCGGGGTCGGGCAGGCGCTCGACAAGCTCGCCGGCGCCGCGCACGAGCGAGAGCGCCGGGACCAGCTGCGAGGGGACGTCGGCGCCGAGCTCCGCCGCGAGCTCCTCGAGATCGCCGACCTCGCCCGCGGCGAGGCCGAGCACGGCGGCGGCGTCGGCGCTGCCGCCGCCGAGGCCCGCCGCGATCGGGATCTCCTTCTCGATCTCGATCCGCAGCTGCGGCCCCCTCCAGCCCCTGGCACGCAGCCCGGCCAACGCCAGCCCGGCGAGGTTCTCGCCGCCGCCCAACGCCTCGCACACGACCGTGTCGCTCTCGGCCTCCTCGACGAGGATCCGATCGGCCAGCTTCAGCGGCTCGAACAGCGAGCAGAGCTCGTGCAGCCCGTCGGGCCGGGTCGCCCCGAGGTAGAGGCAGAGGTTGAGCTTGGCCGGGGCGTGGATCACCGCTCCCCCAGCTTCGCCGCCAGCGCCGCGAACTCCTCGGGGGCGAGCGCCTCGGCCCGCGCGTCGGCGGGCAGGCCGATCTCCTCGAGCGCTTCGCGGGCCGCCTCGATCCTCCCCGGCCGGACGTGCTCGAGCGAGCGCGGCAGCGACTTGCGCCGGTGGGCGAAGGCCGCCCGGATCAGCTCGCGGGTGGCGGGGTCGGCCCCGGACCCGGTGCGTCGGAGGCCGAGGATCGCCGACTCGACCCGCGGCCGGGGGCGGAAGACGGCCGGGTCGACGGTCCGCACCAATCGGATCTCGCAGGAGAGTTGGGCGATCGCGCTGGGCGAGCCGTAGGTCCGGCTCCCGGGCCCGGCCCGCAGCCGGTCGGCGATCTCGCGCTGGACCATCACCATCCAGCGCTGCAACTTCGGCAGCTCCTCGATCGTCCGCAGCAGGACCGGGGTCGCGACCGAGTACGGCAGGTTGGCGACCATCGCCGTCGGCGCCGGGTCGAGAGCGCCGAGGTCGATCCGCATCGCGTCCCCCCAGTGCAGATCGACGTTGGGGCGGGCGGAGATCGCGGCGAGAGCCGGCTCGAGGTTGCGATCGAGCTCGATCGAGTGGACGTGGGCCGCCGCCTCGGCCAGCCGCCCGGTCAGGACCCCTTCACCGGCTCCGACCTCGAGGACGACATCGTCCGGGTCGAGCTCGGCGTCGCGGAGGATCGCGTCGAGCAGGTTCGGGTCGGCGAGGAAATTCTGCCCGAGCCTCACCATCCGAACAGGGTGCGCCCGTTTTCCTCGACGACCCGCTCCAACTCCTCGTAGGTCTGCCCCCGCGCCGCAGCCACCGTCTCGGCCGTGGCGACGACGTTGGCGGGCTGGTTCGGCTTTCCCCGGACCGGCTGCGGCGCCAGGTAGGGGGCGTCGGTCTCGACCAGGACGAGATCGTCGGGCAGGGCGGCCGCCGCCTCGCGCAGCCCGTCGGACTTCGGGAAGGTGACGATCCCCGAGAACGAGCAGTACCAGCCGCGCTCGATCGCGTCGGCGACCCGCCAGGGGGCGAGGAAGCAGTGGAGGATCACCGGGGTTTCGGTCGGGTGCTGGTCGAGGAGGTTGAAGACTTCGTCGACCGCCCCGGTCTCGCCGTCGGGGTCCCGGGCGTGGATCACGATCGGAAGGCCGAAGCGGTCGGCGATCTCGATCTGGGCGACGAAGGCGGCCTGCTGGGCCTGGCGGCTCGCCGTCTCCCGGTAGAAGTCGAGGCCGGTCTCGCCGATCGCCCGGACCCGATCTTGCTCGGCCAGCTTGGAGATTTCGGCGGCGAGCTCGTCGTCGAATTCGCCGGCGCTGGTCGGGTGGCAGCCCGCCGTCGCGAAGACTCCGTCATGGCGCTGGGCGGCGGCCAGAGCAACCGGGTTGGTCTCGGCCCCGAGGCCGACGTTGAGCATCCTCCGCACCCCGGCCTCCCCGGCGGCGGCGACGAGGCCGTCCTCCTCGCCCTCGCAGAGGAAGAGATGGGTGTGGGAGTCGATCAAATCATTGCCTCGCGCTTCGGTCGCTGCGCGGAGAACCAGATATGCACGCCTGCTCGCTCCGCACTCACGGTTTGAGTCTATGAATGCGCCGGGCCAATAGCCTCTGGCCATGCCCGATCCCGCCGATTACTACCGCGAGATCTACCTCCGCGGCCTGGGCGGCGAGAAACCCACGATCCCGGTCGCGATCGCCGAGCTCGAGCGGCGAGCGGCCGAGGAGATGGAGGAGAGCGCGGCCGCATACGTTTTCGCCGGCGCCGGCGCCGAGGACACGATCGGCGCCAACCGCACCGCCTTCGCGCAGCGGCGGCTGGTGCCGCGGATGCTCCGTGACGTCGCCGAGCGCGACCTCTCGGCGACGGTGCTCGAGACCGAGATGCCGGCGCCGCTGCTGCTGGCGCCGGTCGGCGTCCAGAAGATCGTCCACGAGGAGGGCGAGCTGGCCACCGCCCGAGCCGCAGGGGCGCTCGGAGTCCCCATGATCGCCAGTACCACCTCTCACTTCACCCTCGAGGAGATCGCCGAGGCCTGCGGCGAGGGCCCGCATTGGTTCCAGCTCTACTGGTCAAACGAACGCCGGATCGTCGAAAGCTTCGTCAGACGGGCCGAGGCCGCCGGCTACGGCGCGATCGTCGTCACCGTCGACACCTTCATCCCGGGCTGGAAGCCGCGCGACCTCCAGCAGGCCTGGCTGCCTTTCCTGCAGGGAATGGGGGTCGCGAACTTCTTCGGAGACCCGGTCTTCCGCGAGGCCCTCGAGAAGCCCCCGGAGGAGGACGTCGGTGCCGCGACCGGCCACTTCCTCGGCGTCTACGTCAATCCCTCGCTGACCTGGGACGACCTCGGCTGGCTGCGCGAGCTGACCGAGCTGCCGATCCTCGTCAAGGGCATCCAGCACGTCGACGACGCCCGTGAAGCCGTCGCTCGCGGCCTCGACGGAATCGTCGTCTCCAATCACGGCGGCCGCCAGGTCGACGGCGCGATCGCCTCCCTCGACGCCCTTGGCCCGATCGCCGACGCGGTCGGCGGCGACCTAACGGTCCTCTTCGACAGCGGCATCCGCAGCGGCAGCGACATCATCAAGGCCCTCGCCCTCGGCGCCGACGCCGTCCTCCTCGGACGCCCCTACGTCTGGGGCCTCGCCCTCGAGGGCCAACAGGGCGTCGAAACCGTCCTCAAGATGATCCTCGCCGACCTCGACCTGACGATGGCCCTCTGCGGCTACACCGAGCCCGGCCAGATCGGGCCCGAGGCGCTCGCCTAGTCGCCGAGCGCGCTAGGCGCTTTTCGAAAGCATAGGTTGCGAAAAGCGCCTCAGCGCCGAAGATCACTCAATGCAGTTCGGCGCTTCAGATCCGCCCGAGTGCTTTACGGATCTCGGGCAGCCTCTCGTCCAACTTGGGGATGATGAAAGTCTCGCAACCGTCGAGATACCTGACCCCCAAGCGCTTTCGTAACCCCCCCGTAAGGGTGGCTCCGCCGGGCTCGACGGCTTCGACATTGTCCACCGAGCCCAGGGAGCATGCCCAGGGCTTCCGGGCACTCGCGGTGTCGAAGCGGTTTGGCTGGAAGAACACACGACGATTGGCAACGACTAGTTGGCCGCCAGAGGTATGCCATCCGCTCAGAACCCGGTTAGCTGGAGCTTTCCAGCGGATCAGCTCATCGGACTCCAACCTAGGACGACCGTTCAAGATGCCCATGTCGCCTGGGCCGTGACATTTGATGTGCTCGACTCCACAACGACCTTATCGGCGCGCGGGTAGCGGTCGTTAGATCCGCAGCTGGGGTCTCCTAGCCCTCAGACTCGATCTTCGGGAACAACGCGGGGATCCGTTCGACCTTCTGCCCGCCGGGACGGGAACCGAGCTCGGCGAGATCTCGTGAGTCCTCGGCGAGCGCACTGAGCAGCTTCTCGGCGCTCTGCGGCAGATAGGGGGCGAGCATCAGAGTCGTGACCCGAATTCCCTCGGCGAGGTTGTAGAGAACTTCGTCGAGGCGCTCGGGGTCGGCCTCGTCCTTGGCCAGCTCCCAGGGCTTGGTCTCCTCGACGTAGCGGTTGAGGCGACGGACGAGGGCCCATGCCTCCTCGAGCGCCTGGGACAGCTCGGCCCGGTCGAGGAGGTCGCTGAAGCGCTCGAGGACGCCTTCGAAGTCCTCCTGCAGGACGGCGTCGACGGCGGCGACCGGGACCGTGCCGTCGCGGTAGCGCTCGATCATCGCCAACACCCGGCTCGCGAGGTTGCCGAAGTCGTTCGCAAGCTCTGTCTCGTAGCGGGCCTCGAAGCCCGCGGTCGAGATCGAGCCGTCCTGGCCGAAGCTGACCTCGCGGAAGCAGTAGAAGCGGAGGGCGTCGGCGCCGAAGCGGTCGATCACCGCGAACGGGTCGAGGACGTTGCCCAGCGACTTCGACATCTTGCGCTCGCCCATCAGCAGGAAGCCGTGGATCGCCATCCGCCGCGGCGGCTCGAGGTCGGCCGCCCAGAGCAGAGCCGGCCATATCACCGCGTGGAATTTGAGGATGTCCTTCGCCATCACGTGCAGGTCGGCGGGCCAATAGCGGTCGCCCAGGTCCTCGCCCTCGCGGGCGAAGGCGAGCGCCGTCACGTAGTTGAGGAGGGCGTCGAACCAGACATACATCCGCTGCTCGGGGTCCCAGGGCAGCCGCATCCCCCATTTCAGCTTCGGCCTCGAGAGCGAGACGTCCTCCAGCCCCTGCTTGATGAACGCCACCGCCTCGTTGCGGCGGAAATCGGGGACGACGAAATCGGGCCGCTCCTCGTAGAGGCCTTCGAGCTGACCCTGGAACGCCGAGAGGCGGAAGAACCAGTTCTCCTCGCGCTGGCGCTCGAGCTTTATCTCGTGGATCGGGCAGGTCTCGCCGGGCCCCAGCTCGCGCTCGGTTTTGAAGTCGGCGCAGCGCGGGCAGTACCAGCCTTCGTAGACCCCTTTGTCGACCCAGCCGTTGTCGTAGACGCGCTGGATGATCGCGGCGACGCGGTCGGTGTGGCGCGGGTCCGAGGTGCGGATGAAGAAGTCGTTGGTCGCATCGATGATCGGCATCAGCTCTTCGAACCTGGCCGCGTTGCGGTCGACCAGCTCCTGCGGCGTCACGCCCTCGCGCTCGGCCGCGGTCTCGATCGGCTCGCCGTGCTCGTCGGTGCCGGTGAGGAAGAAGACGTCGCGGCCGCGCTGGCGCATATGGCGGGCGAGGACGTCGGCCGCCATCGTCGAGTACGCGTGCCCGAGGTGAGGCTCGGCGTTGACGTAGTAGATCGGGGTGGTGACGTAGTAGGTGTCGCTCATCTTCAAATAAATGTTCGCGCTTCGCTCCCTCGCGAAGAATCAGATATGCACGCTCAGTCGCTCCGCGCTCACTGTCGAGGCTCCCTGCCGGTCAGAGCACGGTAGAGGTCGTTCGCCCTCGTCCCGGTCAGCGCCGCGACGACGCTCGCCGCCGCCCGCGGCCGCGCCCCCGACTGCACCAGGTGGCGGAGGGCGTCGACCGCGAAGCTGACGTCGCGGTCGTCGTGGTCCTCGGAGGAGGCGGGGCCGATGACGAGCACGATCTCGCCTTTGACGTCGCCGCGGAAGCGCCGAGCCAGCTCCGCCAGCGAGCCGCGGGCGACCTCTTCGTGCATCTTGGTCAGCTCGCGACAGACCGCGGCCGGGCGGTCGGGAGCGATCGCCGCCAGCGCCGCCAGCGACTCGCCGACACGCCGCGGCGACTCGAAGGCGATCACCGTCTCGGCCGAGCGCAGGACGCGCTCCATCTCCCCCGCGCGCTTCGGCAGGAAGCCCTCGAACAGCCAGCGGTCGGTCGGCAGGCCCGAGGCGACCAGCGCCACCGGGACCACCGAGGGGCCGGGAAGGACGACGACCTCGAGGTTGCGTTCGATGCAGCGCCGGACCAGCCGAAAGCCCGGGTCGGAGATCGCCGGCATCCCGGCGTCGGAGACGAGGACGACGGTGTCTCCGCGCTCGATCCGTTGCGCGAGCTCGGTCGCCCGCGAGGCTTCGTTTCCCTCGTGGTTGGAGACCAACGGCGGCGCCGGGCGGATCCCGAGCTTGTCGAGCAGCCCGCCGGTGCGGCGGGTGTCCTCGCAGGCGATGTAGTCGGCGCTGACGAGGGCGTCGCGGGCCCGCAGGGTGATGTCGTCGAGGTTTCCGATCGGGGTCGGGCAGACGATCAGCGAGCCAGGCATCAGCCCCCGCCCCGATCCAGATGGCCGATTCGCGATTCCCGGGCCGGGAGTGTCAGTCGTGGGTGCTTGAATCGCGGATTTGTCATCTCTCAAGTTCGATCCGGGCCATCGCCGCGGCCCCGATCATCCCGGCATCGGCGCCGAGCTGGGCGGGTACCACCGGCGTCGCGTTCATCGGCCGCAGGGCCCGCACGGCGAGCTCATGGCGCGCCGGCTCGAGGAGGAGGTCTCCAGCCGCCATCGCGCCGCCCCCGATCACGATCACTTCCGGCTCGAAGATGTTGGCGAGGCCGGCGAGGCCGACCCCGAGCCGGGCCCCGACCAATTCGAGGACGCTGATCGCGGTCGCGTCGCCGGAGAGCGCCGCCTCCGTGACCAGCCTGCCGTCGATCGCGTGCCCCTCGGCCAACAGGGCGCCGAGGGCGGAGTCCGGCTCGCGTTCGGCCGCCATCCGACCCTCACGGCCGATCGCCGTACCCGAGGTCATCGTCTCGAGGCAGCCGTAATTCGGGCAGTTGCCCTGGCAGCGCGGCCCATTGATGTCGATCGTGAAGTGGCCGAGCTCGGCCCCGGCCCCGGTCGATCCCCGGTAGGGCTCTCCGTTGAGGATCAGGCCACCGCCGATCCCGGTCCCGATCGTCAGCATCACCACGTTCTGGGCGCCCTTCGCGGCTCCGTAGAGGAACTCGGCCAGCGCCGCGACATTGGCGTCGTTGTCGAGGAAGGCCGGCAGCCCGGTCCGCTTCTCGACCAGGTCGCGCAGCGGCAGATCCTCGATCGGGAGATTCACGGCCGAGACCGCGACGCCTCGTTTGCGGTCGATCGTCGCCGGAATCCCCATCCCGATCGCGCCGACATCGGGCCGCTCTTCGCGCGCCTCGCCGATCTCGCGCACCAGCAGCTCGACCAGCTCCTCCTCGGTCTGGCCGGTCGAGGCCTCGCGGCTCTCCCAGAGCACATCGAAGTCGTCGTTGAGGACCCCGACGAGCATCTTGGTTCCGCCGAGGTCAACGCCTATTGACTCGGTGGAGCTCATCCCATTTCGCGGTCGACCGCGTGCATCGGCATCATTCCTAACCCTTTCATGCCCGAGCGCGATGAACAGCGGCCGTCCGGACCGCCCGATTACAAGGTTTACAAGGCCCGCAAGGGGCTTCTCTCGAGGTTCCGCAAACCGGACCTCCCGAGTCTGCGCGACCGCTCGAAGAAGCCGCCCCGCCTGCCCGACGGCAAGGCGGACAGCGGCCCCTCGCGAGTCGACGGGAAGCGGATCCTGAGGTGGGTCGGGATCGCGGCCCTGGGCTGGATCGCGCTCAGCTTCCTCGCCTTCGCGGTCTCGGCCCAGATCCAGGCCTTCAAGCTCTCCGGCGAAGCGAAGTCGGCGCTGCACGGCAACCCGTTCCTACTCGTCAGCCCCCAGACGATCCTCGTCATCGGCACCGACGCCCGCGACCCCGAAGCCGCCGAGCCCGGCCACGCCCCGACCCAGGAGTGCTTCGACCAGCAGGCGCACGGCGACGCCCCGCACGGGTCCTGCTCGGTCGGCCAGTTCCGCGCCGACACCCTGATGCTGATCCGCGCCGGTGGCGGCAAGTTCAACAAACTCTCGATCCCCCGCGACTCCTACGCCGAGATCCCCGGCCAGAACCCGCAGAAGATCAACGCCGCCTACGCCTTCGGCGGCGCCAAGGCTCAGATCCAGGCGGTCGAGGAATTTCTCAACATCAAGATCGATCACGTCGCGATCGTCGACTTCACCGGGTTCGAAGACCTGATCGACGCAGTCGGCGGGGTCAAGGTCGACGTGCCGGTGAAGATCTGCGCCGACATCGCCGGCGGCGCCGGCGGCGGGCAGGGCGGCTACACGCTGCGGCTCGGCAAGGGCGAGAACACGCTCGACGGCCAGCAGGCCCTGACCTATTCCCGGATCCGCGAGCCCAGCGAATGCCCGGGGCCCGGGCTGAGCGCGGCCAGCCTCGGCTACAACGACTTCGACCGTGAGCGCGCCCAACAGGAAGTGATCAGCGGCATCAAGGATCGCCTGACCGACCCCCTGCGCCTCCCCTACAACTTCATCAAGGGCCCGTTCATCGGCTGGGACGCACCGAAGGCGTTCGTCAGCGACATGGGCTTCTTCACGATGCCGCAGCTGGTCCTGGCAGCGGGGATCGGCGGCAACTCCGATGCCGATGTCCTCTGCCAGGGAGATAACTCGGGCTGCGAACCGGGGCCCGAAACCAGCATCGAAGTACCGGAGTCCGAGCGCAAGCGGGCCGTCAAGAAGCTGATGGGCTAGTCGCCGGCGCTCGTCGACGCCGTCGACTTCGAGTCAGAGCCCTTCGAGTCCGAGCTCTTCGAGTCGGAGGATTTCGAGTCCGAGCTCTTCGGGGAATCTGAGTCCTTCGACTCTCCCGAGCCCTCAGAGCCGCCGTTGCCGCCGCCCTTCTTGCGTCCGTAGTCGGTGTTGTAGAAGCCGGATCCCTTGAAGTGGACCGCGACCGGATGAAGGACGCGGACGGCCGGCGCACCGCACTCCTGGCACTCGGTCAGAGCCTCGTCGCTCATCTTCTGGATCACGTCGAAGACGTGCCCGTTGTCGCATTTGTACTCGTAGATCGGCATTGGGAGCCGGCGGATTATCGCAGCCGCGCTATACCGTTCCTGAAATGGCCGCAACACCCGAGACCACGCCGGACACGGTGACGATGGAGGAGATCGTCGCGCTCTGCAAGCGCCGCGGCTTCGTCTTCCCCTCCTCGGAGATCTACGGCGGCCTCGGCTCGACCTACGACTACGGCCACTACGGGGTCCTGCTGAAGAACAACGTCAAGAGCGAGTGGTGGCGGGCGATGCTCCAGGACCGCGACGACATCGTCGCCCTCGACTCGGCGATCCTCCAGCACCCGCGGGTCTGGGAGGCCTCGGGCCACCTAGAGGGCTTCACCGACCCGCTCGTCCAGTGCCTCGGCGAGTGCAAGAGGCGCTGGCGCGAGGACCATCTGCGCGAGGCTGTCGAGGCCGAAGGCGGCGACCCCAACGCCGAGCTCCGCTGTCCGAAATGCGGCGGCGAGCTGTCGGAGCCGCGCCAGTTCAATCTGATGTTCGAGACCCACGTCGGCCCCGTCGCCGGCGAGGGCTCGGAGGTCTACCTGCGGCCGGAGACGGCGCAGGGGATCTTCATCAACTTCAAGAACGTGCTCGGCTTCGCCCGCAAGAAGCCGCCGTTCGGGATCGCCCAGGTCGGCAAGTCGTTCCGCAACGAGATCACGCCGGGCAACTTCATCTTCCGCACCCGCGAGTTCGAACAGATGGAGATGGAGTTCTTCGTCCCCCCCGCCGACGCCGAAAAGTGGCACAGGGTCTGGATCGACGAACGCGAGCGCTGGTACACCGAGCTCGGCATCCGCCCGGACCTGCTGCGGGTGAGGCCCCACGGCGCCGACGAGCTCTCCCACTACTCCTCGGCGACCAGCGACATCGAGTACCTGTTCCCGATCGGGTGGTCCGAGCTCGAGGGGATCGCCAACCGCGGGGACTTCGACCTCACCCAGCACGCCAAGTTCAGCGGCGAGAAGCTCGAGTACTTCGACCAGCAGACGAAGGAGCGCTACGTCCCCTACGTGATCGAGCCCGCCGCCGGCGCCGATCGCGCCACCCTCGCCTTCCTCGTCGACGCCTACGACGTCGAGGAGGTCGAGGGCCGCACCCGCACCGTGCTGCGCCTGCACCCGAAGCTGGCCCCGGTCAAGGTCGCGGTCCTGCCGCTGGTCTCGAAGGAGGGGATGCCGGAGAAGGCCCGCGAGATCTTCGAGAGCCTCCGCCGGCGGGTCCCGGCCGAGTTCGACGAAGGCGGCTCGATCGGCAAGCGCTACCGCCGCCAGGACGAGATCGGGACGCCATGGGGCATCACCGTCGACCACCAGACGATGGAAGACGACACCGTCACCCTCCGCGACCGCGACTCCCTCGAGCAGGTCCGGGTCCCGGTCGAGGGCCTGGCCGACGACCTCGCCGACCGCCTCGAGCAGACCTGGCAGAGCCCGAAGCTCGGCTAGCTGCCGCCCTCGATCAGCCCGATCACGTTGCCCTCGGGGTCCTTGAACTGTCCGAGGACCATCCTGCCCATGATCGTCTCCGGCCCCATCACCCGGCTGCCGCCGAGGGACTCGGCCTTGGCTAGCGCCGCCTCGACCTCGGGGACTTCGACGTAGAAGGTGACGTGGCCCTCGTAGCCGTCGGGGCCCTGTCCGATCCCGCCGCCGAGCCCGATCCCTTCGCCGTTGGAATTCGCCTCACGATCGACCAGGCCGTACTTCATCTCGTTGTCCGCGTTGACGTCCCAGTCGAAGAGCTCGCCGTAGTAACTCTGCAGCCGCTCACCGTCGCTGCCGATCACCTCGAAATGGACCACAGGCTGTCCCATCATTCTCCTTTGGCTTCGATCAACATTGCCCTCGCCGACGCGAGTACCTCTCCCCCGCCGCTCAGAAGCGAAACCCCGGCCTCGGCCTTGCGGCCGTCGATCCCCAGTGGCCAGGACATCACCACGTGCTCCTCACCCGCCACCGGGGTCGAGTCGATCCGGGCCGTGATCCGGCCGAGGAAGCTGATCGGCAGCTCCTCGACGTCGATGTAGGCGCCGAAGAAGGTGGGGCAGTCGAGCACCGCCCAGACGAACTCGGGCCGGACGCGGCCGTCCTCGCCGCCGGTCCAGCTCGGCGGGGTCCAGGTGGAGGCGACGACGTCGCGCCCCTCGACCCTGCCGGAGAAGACCTCGAAGCTGTCCTCACGGGCCAGCCCGCAGACGAAGCAGTTGCTGAACGGCCCCTGATCGAGCCCGCGATAGCGGGCCATCGCCTCGCGCGCCTCGGCGAGCCCGACCGGCTCGGGCACCTCGATCTCGAACCCGGGCACCTCCCTCGCCTCGACGATCAGGTCCTCGCCGTCGAGGAGGGCGACGGCGTCGCGCTCCGCGCTCGCGGCCAGCGGGCGGTCGAGCGGAACCGGCCGCCTCAGTGTCGCCTCGACCGGGCCCTCGAGCATCGCCGCCGCGATCCCCGCCGAGTAGCCGCCGTTGCCGTTGGCCGGAGGCCCGTTGAAGCGCGCGGGGACGATCACCGTCTCGGCCATCGCGCCCATCCAATCAGTTGCGGCCACCAACCGGCCGCGGGTCGGTCAGGGCAGCGGGGTCTGCTGGTGGAACGCGAGTTCCCAGTCGCCGCCGTTCTCGCGCACGTAGGTGCTGGAGAGAACCGCGTCGTAGCGTTCGTAGCCGCGTTTGCCTCTGAAGCGGTAGGTGACGATCGCCGCGTCGTCGTCGAGGACGCGGAGCCGCCTGCTGTCGAAGGAGAGGTCATCCCAGGCGGGCGTGCTGTCCATCGCCGCGACCGTGCTCGACTTGTCGAGGACTTTGCCCGGGAAGACGACGACGGCGTCGTCGCTGAGGCGCTCCCGGTAGGTCGAGCCGTCGCCCTCGGCGAGCTCGCGCTCGATTCCCATCAGGGCCTCGATCACCATTGTCTGCTCGGGACTCATCTTGCCTCCATATCGACCCAATACCCCTTCGACTGAAGCCCGAATCAGGGGATTGATCAGGTCCCGAGGAAGCGGGCGATGTCCGCGGCATCGCGCTCGAGCGATTTCGACGCACGGCCGGAGATGTCCTCCAGCTGGTCGATCTCGACCCGTTCGCCCGCCCATTTCCAGACCGCGACCGCGCGGCCCCCGGCCATCGCGAAGGGCCGAAATATCCCGCCGGCGACGATCCGCGGACCGTGGGCGCCGACAATCTCCTCGCGTGAGGACCAGCCGACCAGGCTCGGGTCGAAGGCGCCGAGAAGCCTGGGCGAGGGCATCCTCGCGGAGCCGGCTCCCCTCCCGCGCAGGCGGACCGCCCCGTCCTCCGCCTCCTCGATCTCCGAGGAGATCGCGCCGAGGCCGGCGCGGACGTCGCGCAGGGGCAGGCCCGACCACTTTGCGAGGTCGCGGTCCGACGCCGGCCCATGTCCGCGCAGGTAGCGGCGGGCGAGCTCGGCAAGGGCCGCGTCGCGATCGACCTCGGGCGGCTCGCCGACCCAGTCGCGGACGAGGACGTAGGCGTGCTGCCTGCCGACCATCGGGCCCCGCACCACGACTCCCCGCAGGGCCGCGCGGAACGCCAGGTGGATGAACGCCTGCCCCTCGGTCCGAAGCCCGCCGGCGTCAAGCTGGTCGCGGAGTTGGGCCCGGGTCATCGGGCCGCGATCGGCGAGCGCCGCCTCGATCATCGCCACCGCGCGATCCGCCTGATCGGGCCCCACTCCCTCCTGACGCAGCCGGGTCGAGTTGGAGGTCAGGAGCGGCGGGGTCGTCAGCGCCTGCAGCCAGAAGTAGTCCTCGCTGCGGACCAGATGGAGCGTTCCGCGGTTGAGCCAGGTGATCAACAGGGTGCGGTCCTCGCTCAGGGCGCGGTCGACGTCGGCCGCGGTCAGGCCCTCGGTGCGAGCCCGCACCGCGAGCCGGGCCCCACGAGGGTCCTGGCCCTGGATCGCGAGCAGGCGCTCGGCGACCGCGACCGGGCCCGGAAGAGGGGCCGTCAGGCCCTGGGCTGAGAGACGCTCGGCGAGGGCTCGGCGGCTCAGCTGATTTCGCGCAGGTCGACCACGAAGATCAGCGTTTCGTTCTTCGGGATCGCCGGCGGGCTGCCGGCGGCACCGTAGGCGAGTTCGGGCGGGATGATCAGTTCGCGGCGGCCGCCGATTTTCATCCCCTGGACCCCCTGGTCCCAGCCCGGGATCACTTCACCGGCGCCGAGGGTGAAGGTGAATGGTTCGTTCCGGCTCCAGGATGAGTCAAATTCCTTGCCGCTCCTGTAGTTGACGCCGACGTAGTCGACGCTGACGCGGTCGCCGGCAACCGCTTCGTCGCCTTCGCCTTCGACCAGGTCCTTGACCTCGAGTTCCTTCGGCGGCGCGCCCTTCGGCGGCTTGACGACAGGCTTCGTCGTCGTCGCTGATTCGGCGCTCGCCGATGTTTCCGACCCCGTGGTCGAGTCGTTGCTGCCGCAGCCGGCTGCGGCGATCGCCGCGCAGGCCACGAGTGTCGCGATCAGCAGTCTCACGGCGGGGGATCCTAGAGAAATCGGGGCCGGGACATCAGTAGTTGCCCGAGATCAGGTCCCAGGCGCGCTGCAGCTTGCCGCTGAGGCCGCCGGGAGGGGCGTCGTCGGCGTCGGCCTCGAGCGCTCCCGGATTCGCGGTCGGCTCCGGCAGGCCCTCGGCCTCCGCCGCGGTCAGCTTGAGGACGACGCCGCGGTCGTAGACCTCCTCGACCTGCGGCGCGTCGGCGAAGCGGTGGCCGCCGGGGAGGACGCTGGTGTCGAGGACGATCCCGTCGAAGACGTCGAGGTCGGGTTCGGCGAGAACGTGCTCGACCGCGCCGAGTTTCTCACCGTCGCTCGAATACACCGCCGCCCCGGGTTTGAGCGTCAGGTAAGAGGTCGGGTCTCCGAGGTCCTCCATCGAGGCGACCCTATCGCCTCACGTAGACTCAATCGCGGGAGCAATGGGGACGAACCTGGCATCGATTGTCACCACGGGCGCCGAGCGCGCGCCGGACGGAGCGGCTATCCGCCTCGGCGAGACCGAGCTCAGCTACGGCCTCCTCGACGAGCGCAGCGGCCAGCTCGCCTCACTTCTCACAGATCGCGGGCTGGAGTCCGGCGACCGGGTCGGGGTGATGCTGCCGAACGTGCCGGAGTTCCCGGTCGCCTACTACGGCGTCCTCCGAGCCGGAGGGATCGTCGTCCCGATGAACGTCCTTCTCAAGCGCCGCGAGATCGCCTATTACCTGGAGGACTCGGGCGCGAAGCTGCTTCTGGCATGGCAGGGGTTCTGCGCGGAGGCGGGCGACGGCGCCGCCGACGCCGGAGCCGACCTGATCGAGGTCGAGCCCGCCGCCTTCGCCGCGACGCTGGAGGCCCTCTCGCCGACCGAGGGCCTCGCCGAGGTCGCCGACGACGACACCGCGGTGATCCTCTACACCTCGGGAACGACCGGCAGCCCGAAGGGCGCGGAGCTGACCCACCACAACCTCGCCCGCAACGCCGACGTCTCGTCGAGGACCACCTGCGAGATCGATTCCGGCAACGTCGTCCTCGGCTCGCTTCCCCTCTTTCACTCCTTTGGCCAGACCGTGGCGATGAACGCCTCGCTGCAGGTCGGCGCCTGCCTCACCCTGGTGCCCAAATTCGAGCCCGCCCTGGCGCTGGAGACGATGCAGCGCGATCGCGTCACCCACTTCTACGGCGTGCCGACGATGTACGGGGCGCTTCTGCATCACCCCGAGCGCGAGAGCTACGACACCTCCGCGCTGTGCACCTGCATCACCGGCGGCGCCTCGATGCCGGTCGAGGTTCTGCGTGGGTTCGAGGAGGCGTTCGGGGCGATCATCCTCGAGGGCTACGGCCTCTCGGAGACCTCGCCGGTCTCCAGCTCCAACCACCCGGGGCGCGAGCGCAAGCCGGGCTCGATCGGCGAGCCGATCGAAGGTGTCGAGATGCGGGTGGTCGACGAGGACGACAACCCGGTCGAGCAGGGCGAGGTCGGGGAGATCGTGATCCGCGGCCACAACATCATGAAGGGCTACTGGCAGAAGCCCGAGGCGACCGCGGAGGCGATGCGCGGCGGCTGGTTCCACAGCGGCGACATGGCCCGCACCGACGAGGACGGCTACTTCTACATCGTCGACCGCAAGAAGGACCTGATCATCCGCGGCGGCTACAACGTCTACCCGCGCGAGGTCGAGGAAGTGCTCTACGAGCACCCGAAGATCCGCGAAGCGGCCGTGGTCGGGATCCCGCACGACGAGTGGGGCGAGGAGATCGGCGCCGTCGTCGTCCTCCACGAGGGCGAGGAGATGACAGCGGAGGAGGTCAGCGCCCACGTCAAGGAGCAGATCGCCGCCTACAAGTATCCCCGCGTCGTCTGGTTCATCGACGAGCTCCCCAAAGGCCCGACCGGCAAGATTCTCAAGCGCGAGATCGACAGGCCGGCCTCGGTCGAGGCCTGACCCAGGCGGCGAAGGCGGCCAGCGCGTCGGCGACCGCCTGCGGCTGGTCCTCAGGGTGAAGCTGTAGCTGTTGTCGATCTCGACCACCCGAGCGTTCGGCAGCGCTTCGAAATAGCGGCGGGCGTGCTCGAGCGGGAAGACGGGGTCCTCGCTCGACCAGATCAGCACGGTCGGTGACGTCCAGCGCTCGATCAGGGTCGCGCCGGCTTGGTGGACGACCTCGGTCGAGGCGCCCCGCCATCACCTTCGCGGTGTCCCTGAGGACGTCGGGGTCGCGGGCGCATTGCAGTGCGTAGGAGTCGGAGGCGGAGCCATCGAGCGGGTGCTTGACGAGGAGGCCGAAGGCCGCGGGCAGCTTGCGAACCTCGGGGTCCTCGAGGGCCGCCAGGAGCTGCTATGCCGCCGGGTCACCGGCGATCTCAGGCAATTTGTCGAATGGCTCCGGGGGAAACTCGTCGTAGGGGGTCTCGCAGGAGGTCAGCGCCAGGCGCGAGACGCAGTCCAGCCCCCGGCCAGGGCGATCTGGGAGTAGGCGCCGCCGGAGCCGCGGCGGAAGTACTCGTTCGTCCCCTGAGGCAGGCTCAGCAGATGGGACTCCCCAAGAAGGGGAGAGCGCCAGCGGTGCGGCTCGTCCACGCGCCCATCGTCGCCTCCAAGCCTCGGGCTTGATTGCGACCGAGATTACATACCGTTTGCCCAGAAAATCCCAACTTCCTGCACGGAGCGACAAAACCGGGGGCCCCATTGCACGAAATTTAGTGAGGTTTGCTACAAAAAGATAGTCAGTTGTGAATACCTACTACCACTTCCAGTATCAAGCCACGGAGAAGGATTGGCTTGATGCCGGCTATGGATCCGGGGAGACCGCTCTTGAGGCTTTCGAAGATCTGATTCTTCGCCAGCGGCGTGCCTTGCCGATAGCCAACTATGTCGCCGAAAGACTGCCTGAGGGCGTGAGGGAGGAGATCTACCCGTCGGACGTCCCCTTCAAGGTGGGGACGAAAGACAAGCCCTAGGCCGGAGGTGGCTGCTCGCGGGCTGAGCTGTTTCAGCCCCTCAAATCAAGTGTGTCCGACGTCACACTTATAGATCCTGGCTGAACAGCCAGTATCACGGTACCCTGCCTGCGCGGGGGAATGCAACACCAAAAGGAGAAGAGATGAGCGTCGCATCGCAGAGCCTGATGGACAGCGTCACATACGAGGACCTCTACCACCGCTGGGAGCAGGGGAACTGGAGCGCCTACGACATCGACTTCTCCGCCGACAAGGATGGCTGGGACGGGCTCACCGACATCCAGCGCCGCTCGGCGATGTGGATCTACTCGATGTTCTTCTACGGCGAGGACCGGGTCGCCGACACCCTCGCCCCCTACGTCACCGCGGCCCCGACCGAGGAGCAGCAGTACTTCCTCGCCACCCAGCAGGTCGACGAGGTCCGCCACGCCGTCTTCTTCCACCGCTTCTTCAGGGAGGTCATCGGGGTCGGCGGCGACACGATCCAGGCGACCCTCTCCTCCACCCTGCCGCAGCTCAACTGGGGCTACCGCGGGATCTTCGACCGCCTCGACGTGATGGCCGATGAACTCCGCAAGGACCGCTCGCTTCCCAAGTACGCGCAGGCGATCACCCTCTACCACCTGATCGTCGAGGGCAGCCTCGCCCAGCCGGGCCAGCACTTCAT
Organism: uncultured Solirubrobacterales bacterium; assembly: GCA_963805455.1. Lineage (GTDB taxonomy): Bacteria > Actinomycetota > Thermoleophilia > Solirubrobacterales > 70-9 > VRUE01. The sequence goes on along the minus strand of CAWDUJ010000001.1, from coordinate 113,010 downwards.
CGAGGACTTCTTCTCCTCCGAAGAATCGCTGCCGGGCTTCAGCTCCGGGATCGCCAACGTCTCCCGCGACGAGCAGCGCCACATCGGGTTCGGAGTCAAGGTCCTCTCCGAACTGCTCGGCGAGGGCAACCCCGGCTGGAAGGAAAACCGGGCGGCGGTCATCGAGCTCCTCCGCGAGGTCCTCCCGTACGGGCCGGCCGTCTTCACCCCGCCTGACATGAATCGCGAATACACCGAGTGCTACGGCTTCTCGATCGAGGACATCTTCGCCTTCGGGCTGAAACTGATCCGTCAGCGCTGGCGAACGATCGGCTACCCGACCGAGGAGATGCCGCCGGGCGTCTTCCCATTCGACCCCGAGCTCGACGAGGAGGAGGTCGCCAAACGCCAGGTCAAGCTGCTTCTCGGCGGCGTCCTCGGCCCGCCCGACAGCAAGCCCGAAGCCACGCCGGAGCTGCAGCGCCTCTGGTTCGACGTCACCGCCCGCTCGGCCAACCCAAAGGCGGTCAACGGCTCCAAGGTCGTCTACCAGTGGAAGTTCACCGACGCGGAGCCGTGGCACCTGATCCTCGACAACGGCTCGACCAGGGCCGAGCCGGGCGAAGTCCCGGACCCGAACCTGGTCCTCGAGACGAGCTGGAACGACTGGATCTCGTTCACGAAGCCCGACGAGAACCCGATGAAGTACTTCCTTCAGCGCCGGATCCGACCCCGCGGCAAGATCCGCGAGCTGGCGCGGATGCGCAGGGTCTTCCCCGGCTAGCTAGGAGATCGGCGGGCGGGCGTCCGCCCAGGGCCGCTCGGCCTCGAGCTGGGCGGCGAGTGAGAGGAGCGTCGCCTCGTCGCCGGGGCGGCCGATGATCTGGACCGCGAGCGGCATCCCGTCGGCGGCAAAGCCGGCGGGCACCGACATCGCCGGGTTGCCGAGGTGGTTCCAGGGGATGCAGAAGGGAAAGAAGGCGCTCATCCCGAGCACAGTCCGAAGCGCTCCCTGCCCCTCCCAGCGGCGAACCGGGAGGGCGGTGCCGCACATCACCGGCGTCACGAGGACGTCGTGTGAGTCGAAGATCGCGTTGACCCTGGCGGCGTCAGCGTCGCGGCCTTTCATCGCCCGCTCGAACAGCCCGTCGGGGAGGATCGAGCCGAGTCGGCCGAAGCCGCGGGTCCGCCGTTCGAGCCGCTCCGGGTGCGGAACCTTCTGGACATCATCGGAGACGCCGCGGAGAAAGCGCGCCGTGATGTTGTTGCCGATCCCACCCCAGTTTGGATCCCGTTCGGAGACCTCGTGACCCAGCGAGCCGAGCAGCTCGGCGGTGTCGATCACCGCGGCCTCGACGAACTCGGGGACCTTCGCCGGCACCGCCGCACGCGGCGGCGAAGTCGACCAGGCGATCCGCAGCTTTCCGGGAACCGTCCTCGCCGCCTCGACGAAAGGGCGGTCTGGCGGGGGCGGCGCACCGGTCTCGTCCGACCCGCCGCTGCAGATGTCGAGCCAGAGGGCGCTGTCGAGCACATTGCGGCTGAAGCTGCCGACGACGACGAGGCCGTTCCAAGCTTCGTCGTCCGGGACCAGCGGGATCCGGCCGCGCTGGGGCTTGATCCCGAACAGCCCGCACGAGGCCGCGGGACCTCGGATCGAGCCGCCGCCGTCTCCGGCCGACGCGATCGGGACCATCCCGGATGCAACCGCCGCCGCGCTGCCCCCGCTCGAGCCGCCGGGGCTGCGCTGGAGGTTCCAGGGATTGCGGGTGACGCCGTAGGTGGCCGACTCGGTGAAGCAGCAGATCCCCAGCTCGGGCATCAGGGTCAGGCCAACGATGATCGCGCCCGCCTCACGCAGCCGTCGCACCATCTCCGAGTCATTGGTGGCGGGGTCGGTGAAGCCGTCGGTCCCGTGCGTGTTGATCTCGCCGGCGACGTCGACCTCGTTCTTGATCGCGATCGGCACCCCGAGCAGCGGCCGCTCCTCCCCCGCCTTCAGACGCGCCTCGGCCTGCTCGGCTTCGAGCAGAGCCTTCTCGGCGAAGACCTTTCGAAAGGCGTTGAGCTGGGGGTCGAGGCGGGCGATCCGGTCGAGACTCAGCTGGACCAGCTCGGTCGGGGAGACCTCACCCGCCCGCACCATCTCGGCCTGCCGTGCCGCGCCGGCAAAGGCGACATCCTGGTCCGCGATCGTTGCGCTCCTCTCCACGGAAGGCATCGTATCGGCGTTGCGGCCGGGCCCCTTCCGGGGGAGAAATCCCGAGGTGAGGCGCTTTTCGAAAGCAGTGGTTAGGAAAAGCGACTCACCCGGCCGGGACGCGGAGATTGCGAGCGTCGCCGTGCGGCAGCATGGGCTCGTGACGACTGCGCAGCTGCGTGAGGCGGGATTGACCTCGGCGGCGGTCTCGCAACGAGTGGGGACCAAACGGCTCCACCGTGTCCATCGCGGGGTCTACACCGTCGGCTACCCGACCGAGCGCTTGGAGGCGCGATGGATGGCCGCGGTGCTCGCCTGCGGCCCTTCCGCCGTTCTCAGCCATCGCTCGGCGGCGGCATTGTGGAATCTGCTGCGGCCGATGAATGGGCCGGTTGATGTGTCGGTCCCCTCGCAAAACGGCCGCAAGGCCCGCCGCGGAATCCGCGTCCACCGCCGCCGCTCGCTATCTCCTCAGGCCGTGACGGTGCGCGACCTGATCCCGGTGACGACGCCTTGGCAGACGATCGAGGATCTCCGCGGGGTCGTCTCCCCCGGACTCCAACGGCGGGCGCTGAGGCAGGCGGAGGTTCAGCGGTACGCGCTGGGCCCGGCAGATCGCGGCGACCGAACCAGGAGCGATCTCGAGCGCCGTTTCCTGCGCCTCTGCCGCCGTAACGGGATTCCAACCCCGCTCGTGAATATCAAGATCGGGCGCTGGACCGTCGACTTCATCTGGCCCGAGCAGCGGGTCGTGGTGGAGACCGACAGCTGGCGTTTCCATGGCGGCAGCGTCGCCTTCGAGAACGACCACGCCCGCGATCTCGACCTTCGTCGCCGCGCCTACGCGGTGCACCGTTTCACCGAACGTCAGATCCGAGAGCAGGAGACGGTGGTCGCGGAGGACCTGGCCTCCGCGCTCCTCTGACCGGTCAGGCTTCGGCGGGATCCGGCTCCGGGGCGCCGTGCTCGAAACTCAGCTCCGGCAGAGCACGGTCGAGCCAGGAGGGCATCCACCAGTTCCAGTCCCCGAGCAGCTTCATCGCCGCCGGGACGAGGATCAGCCTCACCAGGGTCGCATCGAGGGCGATCGCGATCGCGGCGCCTAGACCCAGCTCCTTGATCGAGGGAACGCCGGTCAGCACGAAGACGGCGAATACACAGCTCATGATCAGCGCCGCCGAGGAGATCGTCCGGGCGCTGGTCGAGAGCCCTTCGGCGACGGCCCTTTCGTTGTCATGGTGCAGCATGTAGCGCTCACGGATCCGCGACATCAGGAACACCTCGTAATCCATCGAGAGGCCGAAGACGATCGCGAAGATCAGCGGCACGTTGATCGTGTCGAGCGCGCCCTGGCTTTCGAACCCGAGGACGTTGTCGAACCACCCCCACTGGAAGATCGCGACGAGGATTCCGAACGCGGCGCCGATTGAGAGCAGGTTCATCAGCACCGCCTTCAGCGGCAGCAGCAGCGAGCGCAGCATCACCATAAGGACGAGGAAGCTGAGGGTGAGCACGAAGAGGACGATCTTCCACATCGAGCCGCCGATCTGGGAGCGGACGTCGTTGATGCGGGCGGTTTCGCCGCCGACGTCGACCCTCGCCACCTCGGCCAGCCGGCTCGACGGGACGACACTGTCGCGCAGCCGCGTAACCAGCGCCTGGGCGGCGTCGGACTCGCTCGGCGCGGTCGAGGTCGCCTGGAAGAGGACGCTCCCGCCGGCGGCCGTGGGCGGCGAAACCGAGCTGACTCCGGGAGTTGATTTGAGCTCGCCGACGAACGCGCCGACTGCGGCGCGGTCGGGGGCCCCCTCGAATTCGGCGACGATCTGGATCGGGTCGGCGCCTCCGCCCAGCTTCTGGGACGCGAGTTCGTTGCCGACCCGCACGTCGCTCCCCTTCGGGAACTGCTTGACCGCCTCGGTGCCGGTATCGATCGAGAGCAGCGGGATCGCCAGGAACAGCAGGATCGAGGTCACCCCGATGACGGCGACCCATGGATGAGCCATGACGTTCCGGGTCCACCGCGCCCAAAAACCGTCCCTGCCGCCCAACGTCGAGCCGCCATCCGCATAAATTCCGCCATCTCCTCTGCTCTCGCTCGGGCCAGAGGAAACAGAGATGGACTGGCCCTCGCTCCCGCGTCCGGGGATGGCGGCTTGACCTTGAATGGCAGGCGAGGTCTCAAAGGAGGCACCCTGGGCGGAGCGGCGCCTGAAGGGACGGCGGACGAAGTCAAGGGCCCGAGCGACGATCCCTCCCGGCATCACCCGATCGCCGAGGAGGGCGATCAGGGTCGGGAGCAGGGTGGTCGCGGTGAGGATCGAGACTGCGACGACGGTCATCGCCCCAAGGGCCATCGAGCGCAGGGCCTGGTTGTCGACCATCCAGAGGCCGGCGAGGGAGACGATCACCGCGAGGCCCGAGAAGGTGACCGCGAGACCCGAGGTCGAGAGCGCCCGGTCGAGGGCCTCCTCGTCGGTGCGGCCGGCGTCGCGCTCCTCTCGGTAGCGGGCGAGGATGAACAGCGAGTAGTCGATCGCGACCCCGATCCCGATCATCGAGGCCATGTTGGTGACGAACACCGAGGTCGTCATCTGCAATGAGAGGAAGTAGATGAGCGCGCCGGTGACGATGACGCTGACGAACCCCAGCGCCAGCGGCAGCGCCGCCGCGGCGAGCGAGCCGAAGACGACGAGGAGGATGATCGCGACGATCGGGAAGCCGCTCATCTCGGCTTCGGAGAGGTCTTCCTTGGAGAACTCCTGGAACCCGGCCCAGATCGTCGGCTGGCCGGCAAGGTATGTGGTCACCCCGCTCCGAGCGGTCCCGGGGTCGAGATCGGTACGGAGATCCCCAGCGGCGTCGATCTCATCGTCGGGGCTGAGTTCGCTGCGGAGCGGCATCAGCGCCGTCCCCGTGCTCTCGAGTTCCCTCAGCCCTCGGGCAGCGACGGCCGGCGGCAGCGTCACCTTGTCGACTTCGGAGACCGCGTCCCGGACCCGGGCCACCGCCGCCGCTCCGGCCGCGGGCACGGCGCCGGGCTCCGCACGCAGGACGACGCCGATCCCGTCGGAGTCGGCTCCGAAGTCGCGGTCGAGCGACTTGGTCACGGCCTGCGACTGGCTGCCCGGGACGTCGAAGCCGCCCCCGGTGAGGTGTTCGGTCTGGCGCGCCGCGAAGGGGAAGGCGAGGAGGAAGACGACGGCCCAGGCCACGACCACCACGAGACGGTGGCGTCGCAGGAAACCGGAGAGTCTGATCATCACCTCGCGCATTGGCTGCCCGGCCAGCCTGCCGCAGGGGCGCGGGCGCGACTGTGAGGAGGGTCACTCCCTGGCGGGGCCCTACTTGCTGAGGAGGAAGCGCGCGGAGGCGGTTCCGGCCTCGAGGGCCGGATCGATGTCCTGGTCGGGGTCTGACAGCGCCTGGAGGGCAAAGCCGTCACCGAGGGCGAAGAGGTAGGAGACGATCGCCGGGGCGGGGTAGCGGAGGCTGATCACGCCCTCCCCCTGCTTCGCGTCGAGCACCTCGGCGACGTGGGAGCGGGTCCGCTCGAAGAGCTGCCCGACCTCGTGCTGGATGTCGGGGTTGCGCCGGCCGGCGCTGAACAGCTCGTAGAGGAGGAGGAAGAAGGCGGGTTCGTTCTCGATCAGGTCGGTGAGGCTGGAGACCAGCGCCTCGAGGACGTCGTCGACGTTCTGGGCACCCGAGAGCGCCTCGTCGAGGCGGGCGACCCGGATCTCGGCGTCGCGCCTGACCACCTCGACCAGGAGCCGCTCCTTGGTGCCGAAGTAGTAGTGGAGGAGGCCGCGGCTGACCCCGGCCTCGCGGGCGACCTGCTCGAAGGTCGAGCCGGCGGCGCCGCGTTTGGCGACGCTCTCGCGCATCGCGTCGACGATCCGCTGGGCCTTCTCCCCGCTCAGCTCCCGCTCTTTTGTCGCCGCCTCCATCGCTTCCTAGTCTAAGTGCAGCCCCGGAGACCCCGGGGCCGCGGACCTAGGCGCCGTTGATGCTGGTCGCGCTCGTGTACTCGAACTCCTCTTCGGCCCCGAAGAGGGCATCGAGCACGGTCTTGCGGGCGTCCTCGCTGACGACCAGCGCGACGACTCCGGCGACGATCGCGAACAGGATCAGCCGCCCGAGTCGATGCTTCTTCTTCTTCGGCGCCTGCAGGCGCTCGGATGCTTCGCGCAGGTTCTCAGCCGCGGAGCGCAGGTCCTTCTGGACCTTCTTGTCGCTGGTCACGGCCTTGACCGGGCTGTGCCCGTTGCCGGTCGCCCTCGTGTAGGCGCCGCGCGCCGCTTCGAATGCGTTCTTGAGGCTGTCGCGGAGCTCCTCGTCCTCGATCAGTTTCTGGACATAGGGGTTCTGACGCGCGGTCGAGTAGAACTCGTTGGCGCGGTCGGCGGTCTGACTCGCCCTTGATGTACTCGTGGCCATACCTTCTCCTCGCTGGGGAAACCTGGGCGCCCAGGATACCTCCGCAGCGCCGATACGGGGCATCAGCTTGGACCGATGCCGTCGAGGAGGACGGTGATCGAGCCGAAGTTGAGAGAGGCATCGTCGACTTTCCGCAGTCGCAGCCGGGCGACATCGGGCCCCGGGAGCGAGTAACGCCGGATCCGGAGCGCGCCGAGCTTTTCGTAGGAGACCTGCCTGAATCCCGGCCCCAGCAGGCTCCTCGGCACCGGCGGCGCGTCGCCATCGGAGATGAAGTCGATTTCATGGACGTACCAGGGGAATTCTTCCGACGGGGAGACCTGGAAGGACCCGGTCGAGAGGTAGTGGCGGAGCGAGGCCTGACCGAGGGTCCAGGTCACCATCGCCCGAGGGGCCCGCGGCTGCCCGAGGCGCTGCGCCGCCGCGTCCCAATCGACCCGCTGAAGCGAGGGCACCGAGCTGGCGAGGACGGTGAACCCCAACGAGTAGGCGAACAGCACAGCGGCGACGGCGATCCCCATGCGGCGGGCGCGGCCCAAGGTGGCGCCGATCGCGACCGCGACGAGCAGCGGGACCAGGGCCGGAATCAGGTTGCGGGCGAGGACGAAGTCGGCCGAAGGCCTGAACACGGCGATCGCGAGCGGCGCGGCGACCGTGAAGCCGGCGATCGCCAGCATCAGGCCAGCCGCCCGGCGCTCGACCCGTTCCCCGCGCATGGCCAGCAGCAGGAGCGCGGCGGCGATCGCCGCCAGCGGCACGATCGCCGGTGTGAGGCGCTCCGGCTGGGCGATCACGTCGCCGGTCTCGCCGACCGCGAAGGTGACCCCGACCTCCCAGAGACGGTGGCCGAGGCTGTGGTCGCCGATCCAATCCGCGTGGCCCTGCACCGTCTGGTGGATCGCGAGCGGCGCCAACGCGAGGCCCGTCGCGATGAGGGTGGCGACGCCGGCCGCCCCCTCGCGACCGCGGCGCCGCAGCAGCAGGAAGCCCTCGAGGGCGATCGGGAAGATCGCGAAGTAGTGGGTCGCCAGGGCGAGCGCCGATGCGACGCCCCATCTCACCACGCTGCCACGGCCGCCGCCCTCGAGCGCGCGGACGAAGTAGAGGGTGGCGATCGAGCTGAACAGGACCAGCAGCGAGTAGCTCCTCGCCTCCTGTGAGTACCAGACCAGCATCGGGTTGACCGCGACCAGGGCCGCGGCCAGGACCCCAGCCCTGCGGCCGCGCAGCTCGAGCCCGAGGAGGTAGGCGACCGGCACCGTCGCGATCCCCGCCAGCGCCGAGAGCGAGCGCAGCCCGAACTCTCCGGTGCCGGCTACCTGGACCCAGAGCCAGCCGAGCACGTAGTAGAGCGGCGGTGCCGACTCGCTGAACCCGACGACGTCCATCGCGTGCCAGAAGCTGCCGCGCAGGACTCGGCTTGCGGTGACGATCTCGTCGTGGTGGTAGGACTGGACGCCGAGGGTGGCGAGCCGCAGCCCCGCCGCGAGCACGGTCAGGCCGGCGACGATCCAGAACGCCCGCGATCGGGCGCGGACTGCGTCACGAATCTGGTCGATGGAGCCGCCGAGGCTCCACCTGCCGAGCGCGCCGGCGGCCTCCATCCCAGCCCTACTCGAGCGCGGCGTCGATCGCCGCCTTGACCTCTTCGACGTAGACGAACTCGAGGTCGGAGCGCTCGTGCTCGGGGATCTCCTCGACGTCGCCTTGGTTCCGCTCGGGGACGATCACCCGCTTGATCCCGGCGCGCTGGGCGGCCAGCGACTTCTCCTTCAGGCCGCCGATCGGGAGCACCTGGCCGGTCAACGTGATCTCGCCGGTCATCGCGACTTCGTTCGAGACCGGCCGGCCGGAGACGAGCGAGGAGAGCGCGACGGTCATCGCCACCCCCGCCGAGGGCCCGTCCTTGGGGACGGCGCCGGCCGGGACGTGGATGTGGATGTCGTTCTTCGCGAACCATTCTTCCTCGAGCTCGGGTGCGACCTCCTTCCAGTGGCCGCGCACCCAGGAGAGGGCCGCCTGCGCTGACTCCCGCATCACGTCGCCGACCTGGCCGGTGATCGTCAGCTTCCCGACCCCCGGCGCCGCGGTCGCCTCGATGAAGAGGACGTCGCCGCCGACCGGGGTCCAGGCGAGGCCGGTCGCGACCCCGGGGTCCTTGGTCCGCCGCCGCTGCTCGGCGAAGACCCGGCGCCGGCCCAGCAGCTCGCGGGCGCGCTTGGCCGAGACCCTGACCTTGCCGTCGGCCGTGCCCTCGGCGACCTCGCGGGCGATTTTGCGGCAGACGGTCCCGATCTGGCGCTCGAGGTTCCGCACCCCGGCCTCACGGGTGTACTCCTCGATGATCGCGACCAGGGCCGGGTCGGCAAACTCGATCTGGGAGGACTTCAACCCGTTGGCGTCGATCTGGCGCGGAACCAGGTAGCGGCGGGCGATGTGCTTCTTCTCGTCGAGCGTGTAGCCGGCGAGTTCGATCGTCTCCATCCGGTCCTGGAGCGGGGTCGGGATCGTGTCGAGGATGTTCGCGGTGGCGATGAACAGAACCTCGGAGAGGTCGAACTCGAGATCCAGGTAATGATCGCGGAAGGCTTCGTTCTGGGCCGGGTCGAGGACCTCGAGCATCGCCGAGGCGGGGTCGCCGCGGAAGTCGGCGCCCATCTTGTCGATCTCGTCGATCATGAACACCGGGTTGCGGGAGCCGGCGTCGCGGAGGGCGCGGATGATCGTCCCCGGCAGGGCGCCGATGTAGGTTCGGCGGTGGCCCCTGATCTCGGCCTCGTCGCGGACACCGCCGACAGAGATCCGCTCGAATTTCCGCCCCAGGGCGCGGGCGATCGATTTGCCGAGGCTCGTCTTGCCGACACCCGGCGGGCCGACGAAGCAGAGGATCGGGCCCGGCGAGTCCGGCTTCAGTTTCCGCACCGCGAGGTACTCGAGAATCCGGTCCTTCACTTTCTCGAGGTCGTAGTGATCGGCATCGAGGACCTCGCGGGCGTGGGGGATGTCGAGGTTGTCCTCGGTCTCGCTCGACCACGGCAACTCGACCAGCCACTCGAGGTAGGTGCGGATGACGCCGTGCTCCGCCGCCGCCGGCGGCAGTTTCTCGAGCCGAGAGAGCTCGCGGTCGGCAGCTTTGCGGGCGTGCTCGGGAAGCTCCGCCTCCTCGATTTTCTGCCGCAGCTCGTTGACCTCGGCCTGCTGCTCGTCCCCCTCCCCGAGCTCTTCCTGGATCGCTTTCATCTGCTGGCGAAGGAAGAACTCGCGCTGGCCTTTGTCGATCTCCGACTCGACCTGGGACTGGATCTGAGTGCCGAGCTGGACCACCTCTAGCTCGCGGGTGAGGATCTGCGAGAGGTGGCGGAGCCGGGCGACGACGTCGACCTCCTCGAGCAGCTGCTGCTTCTCGTCGGTCGAGATCCGCAGCGCGCCGGCGATCAGGTGGCCGAGTGCCGCCGGGTCGTCGATGTTGGCGACTGCCATCTGCAGCTCCTCCGGCAGATAGGGAATCTGCTCGACGATCTCCGAGAACGTGCGCTGGACGTTGCGGGTCAGCGCCTTGAGCTCGGGGCCGTCGGTGGTCTGATCGGGAAGCTCGGAGATCCGGGCGACGAGGTAGGGCTCCTCGGCGACGAACGATCCGAGTTTCACCCGCTCGGTCCCCTGAACGAGGATCCGGATCGTCCCGTCGGGGACTTTGATCATCCGCGCGACGAAGCCGGCGACGCCGACGTCGTAGAGGTCGGCGGGGCCCGGCTCGTCGAGTGCGGGATCGCGCGAAGCGACCATCACCAGCATCCGGTTGGCGCCCAGGACGTCGTCGACCAGCTTGATCGAGCGCTCCTGGCCGACAGCCAGCGGGGTCAGCGTCTCCGGGAAGGTGACCGTCTCGCGCAGCGGCAGGACCGGGAGCGCGTCGGGCAGCGGCTGGTCGGCGCGGATCGCATCCTCGTCGTCGATCGGCGCCTCGACGACTTCGAGGGCCGGCGTTCCCTCCATCTCAGTGCCTCACCTACTCCCGCCCGATCGGCACGCGGCGGGTGGTCTCGGCGGGGTCGCGAAGCGGGAGGTCAATTCGCAGGATCCCGTCTTCGTAGCTCGCCTTGGCGCTGTCGGGGTCGACCTCGGCCTGGAGCTCGACGACGCGGCGGAATGGGCCCGAGGGGATCTCGACCTGCTGGTAGACGCGACCCTCGGTCTCCTGGACCGGGCGCTCGCCGACGACCGCCAGCGCCCGGCCGCTGACCTCGATCCCTACCGCGTCGAGGTCGATGCCGGCGAGGTCGACCTTGACGATCGCCCGCTGGGGGTCGCCGCAGTAGTAGACGTCGACATTCGGTGAGAAGCCGGTGCTGCGACGGCTGACGTACGCGGTGCGTGCCCAGCCGCCGCCCAGCATCTCGTCCATCTCACGCCGCATCCGGGAAAAATTCACAAAAAGATCGCGCTGAGGCATGTTGAAAACATAACCAGGTACCGCCAGGGCGCGCCTATGCGGCGGCGCGGGACTGCTGTGAGGCCCAGCGCGGAGGCCTCATCAGGAGGACCGGCTGACGGGGCGGGACCAATCCCTCGGGGCGGTCCGGGCGGAAGGTCGTGCAGGGCCGGTCGAGGTCGAGCGCGCAGAGGAGGTTCTGGTGGAAATAGCAGTCCTCACATCTCGGCGGCTTCGGCTTGCGTGGCATCGCGGCGCATCGTGGCACTCCGGTCACGGTCGCGTGAGGGGCATTTCCGCAAATCGCAACCTCTTCGATACAGACCCGTCACATCTTCCCCGCGTCTTGCGGGCGACGGGATTCCGCGCCGCTACCATTGACCCCGATGGAGGCTCACGACAGGTCCCAGAAGCTGGCGGCGTCGCCGCAGCTCTTCGAGAGCGAATTCCTCAACTTCTTCTCCCGCGTCCACCCCGCGATCCCGGCAGTCCTCTTCATCCCGGTCATCGTCGCGATGGAGTGGCTGGCCATCGCCGACGACCTCGCCGTCTGGAAGCTGGCGCTGCTGTCGATCGGCGGGGTCGGGATCTGGACGCTGACCGAGTACTGGCTGCACCGGCTCGTCTTCCACTGGGAGCCGGACAACGGGTTCGGGCGGCGGATGCACTTCATCATCCATGGGATCCACCACGACCATCCCAACGACAAGCTCCGCCTGGTGATGCCGCCCGCGGTCTCGATCCCGCTCGCGGCCCTCTTCTACTTGGCGTTCACGCTCGTCTTCGGGACGCCGGAGGCCTATCCGCTGTTCGGCGGTTTCATCGCCGGCTACCTGGCCTATGACTACACGCACTACTACGTTCACCACTTCGTCCCGAAATCGCAGCTCGGCAAGAAGCTGCGAGAAGCGCACATGCGCCACCACTTCCAGGACCACCGCTTCGGATTCGGCGTCTCCTCGCCGCTCTGGGACGTGGTCTTCCGCACCCTGCCGCGGATCCGCCGCCGCTAGCCGGCGGCTGCCCTCAGCGCGACCTCGAGCTCGAACCGGGCGCCCGGTTCGTCGAGCTGCTCGCCGAGGAGCTCGCGCAGCCGGTTGACCCTGTAGCGGACGGTCTGCGGGTGGAGGTGGAGCGCCCGCGCCATCGCGACCGAGTTGCCCTGATGATCGAGATACGCGAGCGCCGTCTCCCGCATCCGCTCGGCGGCGCGCTCGGTGAGGTCCGCCAGCGGCGACAGGCGCCTCGCCGCCATCAGTTGCGCCAGCTCCCGCCCCTCGAACAGGAGCAGCGCGCCGAGGTTCTCCTCGGCGGGGACCGCCCCGGTCGCCGACGGCAGGGCGCCTGCCGCGGCGGCACGGAGCGTCGTTCGCGCCAGGGCCCACGAGGCGGGAAGCTCTGCCGCGGTCCCGGCGGGACCGAGCGCGAGCAACGCTCTCGCCGCGCCCCGGTTCAGCGCGGCGGGGCGACCCGGGCCGTCGGGGTCGGGGATCAGGAGGCAGCCGACCTCCTCCAGAGGCACCGCGAGGCAGTCGTGGGGGAGCCGGCCGGCGATCCGTCCCAGATCCTCCTCGGCGCAGGCCGCGGCGGCGACCCGGCGCGGCAACGCCCAGCCCGCCGCCTGGGCCACGGGGCGGGCATCGGCCTCGCTCGCGCCGGGCTCGCCGGTGAGCAGCGCCGCCAGCTCGCGTCGGCGGCCGCGGCGGACGTCGTCGAGCTCGGACTGCGCCTTGGCATAGCCCTCGACCGAGTCGGCCGAGAGTTCGTCGATGTAGGCGAAGATCGCCTCGGCCAGCAGGCTCAGCTCCTCGGGGTCAAGACCGGCCTCCCTCGAGGTCGCCGAGAGGTGGCGCCAGGCCACCCGGGCCCCGACCCGGTAGGCGGACTGAAGCGAGTCGAGGGTTCTCCCCTGGCGCAGCTCGCCGCGGCCTAGGGCCAGATAGACCTCGCGGCCCGGCTCGCGCCCCGCCTCGGGATTGCGGACGAGGGCGACGAACTGCCGCAGCGCCTCACCGACGCCGGTGCGGACACCGCGCCCGAAGCTGCCCTCGAGAGGACGGGCGTACTCGGGCACCTCGAGGGCGATCGAGTCGAGGATCTCCCCCGTCACGGCCTCGAGCTCGGGCTCGATCAGGTCGGCGACAGCCGGTGGAAGCGCCCGCCAAGGCTCGGAAACAATGGTTTTTGTCATTTGCCTTACAAGAAATAGCTCTCAAGACTTGGCGGTAAGTCTAAATCTTGTTGCACAGGACGAGTAGCTTGATCTCATGAACGAGATGGGCAGGCTCGAGAAGGGGATCAACCTCGGCGCGGTGATCCTCCCCTTCGCGGCTACGATCGCCGCGATCGCGCTGCTCTGGAACAGCGCGGTGAGCGCTGCCGATCTCGCGATCGCCGCCGCGATGTACATCGCCACCGCGGTCGGGATCACGGTCGGCTTCCACCGCCTCCTCACCCACCGCTCGTTTCAGACCTCGAAGCCGGTCGAGTACGTCTTCGCGGTCCTCGGCTCGATGGCGGTCCAGGGCCCGGTCATCTCCTGGGTCGCCGACCACCGCAAGCACCATGCACACACCGACAAGGAGGGCGACCCTCACAGCCCCCACGTCGGACACGCCGACGGTGTCCGCGGCGTCCTCGGCGGCCTCTGGCACGCACACACCGGCTGGCTGCTCTCGACCCAGGGCAGGGCGGACTGGAAACGCCACGCGCCGGACCTGTACGAGGACCGGGGGATGCGCTTCATCGCCCGTCACTTCGCCTGGCTGACACTCGCCAGCCTCGCGATCCCGGCCCTCGCCGGGTTCCTCGTCAGCGGCTCACTGGCCGGGGCCCTCACCGGATTTCTCTGGGGCGGGCTGGTCCGCATCTTCTTCGTCCACCACATCACCTGGAGCGTGAACTCGATCTGTCACTTCCTCGGCAGCCGGCGTTTCGACACCGACGATCAATCGACCAACGTCTTCTGGCTGGCCGTCCCCTCGCTCGGTGAGTCGTGGCATCACAACCACCACGCGTTCCCCCGTTCGGCCACCAACGGCTTGCGCAGGTGGGAGGTCGACCCCTCGGGGCTGATCATCGCGACGCTGGAGAGACTCGGCCTGGCCTGGAACGTGGTGCGCATCTCGCCCGAACGCCAGAGCGAGCGGACCGTCTAGGTTACCCACTCTCAGCCGATTGAAACAGCGCTCCTGGGTGCGGCATTGCCACACCGACATGTGTGCGATCACACTGATTGTGACTGTGCGACACTGGGGGCCGAGGCGAAAGATGACGACTCGTGCTGCCATCAGGGCGCACGGTGTGAAAGGACACAAATGCCAAGCACCAAACACGTACTTGACGAGGCCCGGGACCTGGTCAAGAAGCGCCTCGCCGAGCTTGATGATGAGCGAAGGCGCCTTGAGCGCGCACTCGCCGAGCTGGGCGAGAAAGCGGTGAGTCGACGGCCCGGCAAAAAACGCCGCGGTCGCCCGAAAGGCTCGGGAGCGAAAAAAGGCAAAGGCCGCGCCCCTCGTCGTCGTCGTCGACGCTCGGGCACACGCGCGGATCAGGCCGTGCAACTGGTGGCGGACAATCCCGGCATCTCCGCCTCCGAAATCGCGAAAAAAATGAAAATCAAACCCAACTACCTGTACAGGGTGCTGGGTGACCTGGAGAAAGAGGGCCGGGTCAAAAAGAAAGGGCGCAACTACAGCGTCAAATAGTCACCTTTGAGGAGGCCGGCCGATGTTGGGCCGGCCTCTCTCGTTCCGGGCTCAGATCAAGCCGAGGTCGCTGACCGCGTCACGCTCCTCGCGCAGCTCGGCGGCGCTGGCATCGATCCGCCCGCGTGAGAACTCGGGGACATCCAATCCCTCGACGATGGTCCACTCGCCGCCGGAGCAGGTGCAGGGGTGGCCGGCGATGATCCCCTCGGCGACCTCGTAAGAGCCGTCGGCCGGGACCCCCATCGAGACCCAGTCGCCCTCCGGGGTGCCGAGCACCCAGTCGTGGACATGGTCGATTGCAGCATTCGCCGCCGAGGCCGCGCTCGAGGCGCCGCGCGCCTCGATGATCGCAGCCCCCCGTTTCGCGACCCGCGGGATGAACTCGTCGCCGATCCAAGCCTCGTCGTCGACCTCCTCCCAGGCGCTCGCGCCGCCGACCCTGGCGTTGACGAGGTCGGGGTACTGGGTGGTCGAGTGGTTCCCCCACACGGTCATGTTGGTGACGTCGGAGACCTTCCGCCCGAGCTTGTTGGCGAGCTGGGCGATCGCACGGTTGTGGTCGAGGCGCATCATCGCCGTGAATCGCTCGCGCGGGACGCCGTCGGCATTCGACATCGCGATCAGGCAGTTGGTGTTGGCGGGATTGCCGACGACGAGGACGCGGATGTCGTCGGCGGCGCCGGCCGCGATCGCCTCACCCTGCGGCTTGAAGATCCCGCCGTTGGCCTCGAGCAGGTCGGAGCGCTCCATCCCGGGGCCGCGCGGCCTGGCACCGACCAGGAGGCCGACGTTGGTGCCGTCGAAAGCCGGGGTCGGGTCGTCGAAGATGTCGATCTTGCGCAGCAGCGGAAAGGCGCAATCCTCGAGCTCCATCGCCGTCCCCTCGGCCGCCCTGATCGCGTCGGGAATCTCGAGCAGGCTGAGCTCGACCGGTGTGTCGTTGCCGAGCATCTGGCCGCTCGCGATGCGGAACAGGATCGCGTAGCCGATCTGCCCGGCGGCGCCGGTTACTGTGACTTTGACTGGAGTGCTCACTGTGTCCTCCCTGCGGTGGTGATTTTCAGCTTGCCGCCATCGCGCCCTGGAGCCGCTCGTCGATCGCGGCGAGGAACTCCTGGGTGGTCAGGTACTCCTGATCGGGTCCGACCAGGAGGGCGAGGTCTTTGGTCATGTCGCCGTTCTCGACAGTCTCGATGCAGACCCGCTCGAGGGTGTCGGCGAACCCGGACACCCCGGGGGTCTCGTCGAGGCGGCCCCGGGCGGCGAGGCCACGGGTCCAGGCGAAGATCGAGGCGATCGGGTTGGTCGAGGTCGGCTTTCCTTCCTGGTGCAGCCGGTAGTGGCGGGTGACGGTTCCGTGCGCGGCCTCGGCCTCGACCGTCTTCCCGTCGGGGCTCATCAGGACGCTCGTCATCAGGCCGAGCGAGCCGAACCCCTGGGCGACGGTGTCGGACTGGACGTCGCCGTCGTAGTTTTTGCAGGCCCAGACATAGCCGCCCTCCCACTTCAGGGCGGCGGCAACCATGTCATCGATCAGGCGGTGTTCGTAACTGATCCCCGCCGCCTCGAAGTCGGCCTTGAACTCACTCTCGTAGACCTCGGCGAAGAGGTCCTTGAAGCGCCCGTCGTAGCGCTTCAAGATCGTGTTCTTGGTCGAGAGATAGACCGGGTAGCCGCGGTCGAGGCCATAGCGCATCGAGGCCCGTGCGAAGTCGCGGATCGAGTCGTCGAGGTTGTACATCGCCATCGTCACCCCGCCCCCCGGAAAGTCGTAGACGTCGAGCTCGACCGGGTCGTCGCCGTTGGTCGGCGTGAAGGTGAGTGTCAGCTTCCCCTCGCCGGCGACGACGAGGTCGGTCGCCCGGTACTGGTCGCCGAAGGCGTGGCGGCCGATCACTATCGGCTTCGTCCAGCCCGGGACCAGGCGCGGGATGTTCGAGATCACGATCGGCTCCCGGAAGATGACGCCGCCGAGGATGTTGCGGATCGTCCCGTTCGGGGAGCGGTACATCTCCTTCAGGCCGAACTCCTCGACCCGGGCCTCGTCGGGGGTGATCGTCGCGCACTTGACGCCGACGCCGTGCTGCTTGATCGCTTCGGCGGCCTCGACCGTGATCCGGTCCTCGGTCGCGTCGCGGCTCTCGATCCCGAGATCGAAGTAGACGAGGTCGACGTCGAGGTAGGGAATGATCAACTGCTCCTTGATGAAGGCCCAGATGATCCGTGTCATCTCGTCGCCGTCGAGCTCGACCACGGGGTTCTTGACTGAGATTTTGGACTGGTCCGCCACCGCTGCGGCGATGCTATCGACGCAGCCCTTCCAGGAGGTCGACGATCACCGCCTCTGATTTCTCCCGCGCCGCGGACCGGTCGTCGGCGACGACGATCAACATCGCCGCCTCGATCATCGTTCCCAGCATGATGATCGCGACGGTCTCGGCGTCGAAGGGCGGAAGTTCGCCCGCCTCGATTGCTGCGGTGGCACCGGCGATGGCAAGGCCGACCCCCAGTTCACTGCAAGCCTCGCGCCAGCCCTCCCAACCAAGTACTGCGCGGCACTGGCCGAGTCCGATCCGACGCAGCTCATCGTCGGTCTCGGCCGCGCGCAGATACCCCCTCGCAAGGTGGACGATTGCTTCGAACGGGGTCGCAGTGGCCGGCACCTGAGCCACGATTCGATCGATGACCCGCCGCTCACTTGCCTGAAAGACAGCCCTGAAGAGGTCGAGCTTCGTCGGAAAGTGGTGGTAGAGCGCGCCGCGGCTGACCCCCGCCCGCTCGAGGATCTCCTCGGTTGAGACGAGGGCGTAATCGCGCTCGACGAAGAGGTCGTGGGCGGCTTCGACCAGCGCCTCGCGAGCACCCTCGCTGGGCCGTCCTGGTCTCCTCTCGATTGCGGCCTCCATCGGAACCCATTAATTTACCGACTATCAGTCTGTAATCACCAAAGGAGGAGAACCAGATGAATACCTACGTCATCCGCCGGGAAAAGGCATGGGCGAGCCCGGAGGAGCTGGAGGCCACCGCGGGACGCTCCAAACAGGTGGCCGAAGACGACTTTCCCGACGACATCAGCTGGATCCGCAGCTACGTCATCCAGGAGGAGGGCGGCACCCTCGGGACCGTCTGCATCTACCAGGCCACCAGCATCGATGCCGTCAAACAGCACGCGCAGCGGGTCGACATGCCCGCCGACGAGGTGCTCGAGGTCGCCGACACAGTCGTCATCAGGCCCGATCCGCAGCCGGAGGCGGCGACGGCCTAGCCCTGAGGCGGGTCTCCTGCGAGAATGCGCGCGTGGCCACGGTCGAGCGCCAAGCCTCGGGGGAGACCCACCAGGTCTTCAACCAGCCCTCCCCGCTGGAGGACTACAACCCGTTCGACGCCGATCGGCCGCTGGTCGAGGCGCTGAGGCGGGAGGGCGCCGAGTGGGCCGAGGACCGGGCCCGCGAGCTCGCCGCGATCTGCGGCTCGCACCAGACGATCCGGTGGGGCTTCGAGGCGAACGAGAAGAAGCCGCAGCTTCGCACCCACGACCGCTACGGAAACCGGATCGACGAGGTCGAGTTCGACAGCTCCTGGCACGAACTGATGCGAATCGGGATCGACGCCGGCCTCCACGCCTCGCCCTGGCGCGATCCCGGGCCCGGCGCCCACGTCGCCCGGGCGGCGATGTTCATGCAGCTGATGCAGGCCGAGAGCGGCGTCGGCTGCCCGATCTCGATGACCTACTCGGCGATCCCGGCACTGCGCAAACAGCCGGACGTCGCCGAGGAGTGGGAGTCGCGCTTTCTCTCGCTCGATTACGACGAGCGCTCGACGCCGGCCGACCGCAAGCGGGGCTCGCTGTGCGGAATGGCGATGACCGAGAAGCAGGGCGGCTCCGACGTACGCGCCAACACGACGACGGCGACGCCGCTGAACGGCGGCGGCCCCGGTGCCGAGTACGAGATCGTCGGCCACAAGTGGTTCTGCTCGGCGCCGATGTGCGACGCCTTCCTTGTCCTCGCCCAGACCGACTCCGGAATCTCCTGCTTCCTGATGCCGCGCTGGACGCCAGACGGAGAGCGCAATGCCTTCCACATCCAGCGCCTCAAGGACAAGCTCGGCAATCGCTCCAACGCCTCCAGCGAGGTCGAGTTCCGCGGCGCCTGGGCGCGGATGATCGGCGAGGAGGGCCGGGGGGTGCCGACGATCATCGAGATGGTCAACCACACCCGGCTCGACTGCGTGATCGGCACCGCCAGCGGCTACCGGGCCGGCGTCGTCTCGGCCCTCCACCACACCGCCCACCGCTCCGCGTTTGGGGCGGAGCTGATCGACCAGCCGCTGATGCGGAACGTCCTCGCCGACCTCTGCGTCGAGTCGGAGGCGGCGACGATCTCGGCGATGCGGCTCGCCCGCGCCTACGACGAGGTCGCCGCCGGGGACGAGCGGGCGTTCGAGTTCCGCCGCCTCTCCAATGCCGTCCTCAAGTACTGGATGTGCAAGCGCGCCCCCTCCCACGCGGTCGAGTGCCTCGAGTGCCTCGGCGGCAACGGCTACGTCGAGGAATCGGGGATGCCGCGGCTGTTCCGGGAGAGCCCGCTGGCCTCGATCTGGGAGGGCTCGGGCAACGTCCAGTGCCTCGACGTCCTGCGGGCGATGGTCAAGAGCCCTAGCTCGATCGAGGCCTTCTTCGACGAGGTGTTGGAGGGAGCGGGGGCCGAGCCCCGCCTCGACGCCTACGTCACCGCGCTTCGCGACGAGGTGCCAGGCGACATCGAGACGATCCAGGAGCGCGCCCGCCGGGTCGTCGAGCGGATGGCGATCGCCCTCCAGGCCTCGCTCCTGCTCCGCCACGGAGACGAGGCCGTCGCCGACGCCTTCTGCGCCTCACGCCTCGACGGCGACTGGGGCCAGGCCTTCGGCACCCTCCCCGCCGGGGTCGACTTCACCCGCATCATCGATCGCCACCGGCCCGTCGCGTAGGCCACCTGGCCCGACTGCCTTTCAGGAGCGGTCCCGCCAAGGCTTCATGGGGTTGCCCTTCCTAGGCTCGGCGGACGATCCCGGCCGCTTCGTGAGCCGTCGGTGACCCCTCTTCAGGAACTCCCGCGAAGCGGCCTGAAGAGGGGTCACCGACGGCTTAAGGACTGTCCCGGAGCGCTCGCCCGACCTGCTCGATCGTCACAACCCCCGAGAGCCGCCCGTCGGCGTCGACCGCCATCAGGGCGCCGAAACGCCGCAGGGCGCTGTTTGCGAGCAGGGAGTCGAGCGGGGCGTCGTCGCGGACCTGGAAGGTGCCGTCGTTGCTCTCGAGCAGTTCGGAGACCAGCGAGGTTGCGCGCGAGGTCTCGGGGACCTCGTCGGCGCGGTCGCGGACGACGAGGCCGAGGAAGCGATGTGCCGCGTCGACCACCGGGAACCAGCCCCAGCGGTAGCGGAGGAAGTACTCGTCGAGGGCCCGCTCGACGCTGATCTCGCTCGGGATCGCGACCGGTTCGCGGTCCATGACGTCGGCGACGCTGACGCCCTCGATCCGCCCTGAGACCCGGGTCTGCATCGCGGCACCGCGGGCGGAGCCGTTGATGACGAAGCCGATCAGCACCAGCCAGACGCCGGTGAAGACGCGGCCCGAGACCGCGAGCGCGAGGCCACCGGCGATGAAGATGTAGGCAAAGACCCGCCCGAGGTTGGCCGCGAAGCGGGTGGCGGAGGTGCGATCGCCGGTCCGCCACCAGGCGATCGAGCGGACGATCCTGCCGCCGTCCATCGGGAACGCCGGCAGCAGGTTGAAGACGAGCACCAGGGCGTTGATCGAGGCCAGCCAGGCAATCGCGGCAAGGGCGCCGGAGGTGCCGGCGTCACGTTCGAGCACGATCGCCTTACGGAACTCACCGGAGCCGCCGATCGCGAGGCCGACCAGGCCGAGGACGGCGACGATCGCCAGCGTCACGACCGGGCCGCCGATCGCGACCTTGAACTCGGTCGAGGGGCTGTCGGACTCGCGGTCCATCTGGGCCACCCCGCCGAAGATCCAGAGCTGGATTTTGGTGATGCCGATCCCGTTGCGCATCGCGACGAAGGCGTGGCCGAGCTCGTGGAGGACGATCGAGGCGAAGAAGCCGAAGGCGCTGACAAGCGCCAACAGGAACGGGGCGGTGGCTGAGCTGTTCTCGTCGAGGACGTTCCCGAACAGCCTCGAGAGCCAGAAGATGACGAGGAAAAGGACGAGGAACCACGACCAATCGACCGAGATCGGGATTCCGCGGACCCGGAACAGGGTTATCGGTTTACCGCCGAGCATCTACGACTTCTCGCGCTTCGCTCGCGGCGCGAAGATCCAGATATGCACGCTTGCTATCTCCGCACTCATGGACCCATGGTAGGTGCCAGGTAGGGTCGCCGCCCAATGTCGCACCCACCGGACCAGGACTGGCTGCGTGGCCTTCTCGAGGAGCTGGAGCAGATTGAGCGTCCCTCGGCCTCCGACGGCGAACGGCGAGCCGCCGAGTGGGTGGTCGGCAAGATCCGCGGTCTCGGCGGCGAGCCGCGGATCGAGGCCGAGCCCGCGCATGGCACCTACTGGTGGCCGCTCGGGATCGGCGCCGTGCTCGGCGCCCTCGGCGGCATCGCCGCCCTTCGCGGCCGGCGCCTGCTCGGGGCCCTGCTCGGAGCGCTCGGCGCCGGCGGGATCGCGGCCGACTTCCCGCCCGGCAAGCGCCCGCTGAGGCGGCTTGCTGCCACGGCGCACCGCCCACAACGTCCTCTGCGAAATCGGCCCGGCCGACGCCGAGCGGACGGTGGTGATCGCGGCCCACCACGACGCCGCCCACCCGGGCATCGTCTTCCACCCCGCCCTCCCCCGCCTCGCCGACCGGCTCGGTCTGATCGAGTCGATGGACACCAGCCCGCCGCTGATGGCGCCGGTCCTCGCCGGGCCGGTAATGGCGGCGCTCGGTGCGCTCCTCGGGAGTCGGCTGCTCTCCCGGCTCGCGGTCCTGTTCGGGCTCGGCACGGCCGCGGCGATGACCGACATCGGGGTGCGCGGCGCTGTCCCGGGCGCCAACGACAACGGCAGCGGCGTCGTCACCCTGGTGGCCGTCGCGAAACGGCTGATCGAAGAGCCGCCGAGGGCCGTGAGGGTGATCATCCTCTCGGTCGGCGCCGAGGAGTCCTTCAGCGAGGGGATCAAGGCGTTCGGCGAGCGTCATTTCGACGAGCTCCCGCGCGAGAGCACCTTCTTCCTCTCGGTCGACCAGGTCGGGTCCGGGCCGCACCTGCTCGTCCTTCGCGGCGAGGGCTTCCTGAAGATCCACGAGTACCCGCCGCGGGCGCTGGCGCTGATGGACGGCGTCGCCGAGGAGCTCGGCATCCGGCTCTACCCCAACCTCCGCACCCACAACGGGACCGACGGCCTCGAGCCGCTGGCGGCCGGCTACGAGACCGCCTCGCTCTGCGGCTGCAACGACCTCAAGCAGCCGGGGAACTACCACTGGCCCAACGACACCTCCGAGCACGTCGAGTTCGGCTCGATGGCCGACGCGGTCCGCCTGACCGAGGCCGCGGTGCGGCGCCTGGACGGCCATTGGCTCTAGGCAGATCGACGATTGGTGAATTGAGCACACCATGGCGCGCATAATTCACCAGTCGCGAGCTGAAATCCGACCGCGCCCTCGGATTTGCGCTCTATAGAGTCCGCTTTCGTGCCCTGTGGACACCCCACCCACTCCGCCCGCGCGCTTGCGGCTGCAAACCTTCATCCGGCGGCGTCCTCGGGCTTGCCTTTGGCGCCACCAAAGGCTGCGCCCTGCGTCCTTGCCGCGCTCGGTTTTCGCTCGCCCGAGCACGCACGGAGTAAGTAGCGTGCCCACCCACGACGTCCTGGTAATCGGTGCCGGCCTCGCCGGCCAGCGCGCGGCCCTCGCCGCGGCCGAGCAGGGCGTATCGGTCGGCATCATCAGCAAGGTCCACCCGGTCCGTTCGCATTCCAACGCTGCCCAGGGCGGCATCAATGCCGCGCTCAACCCGGGTGACTCCTGGGAGTCTCACGCCTACGACACGGTCAAGGGCTCCGACTACCTCGGCGACCAGGACGCGATCGAAGTGATGTGCCGCGAGGCGCCGGAGGAGATCCTCCACCTCGAGCATCTCGGCGTCACCTTTCACCGCAACGAGGAGGGCAAGCTCGGTACCCGCGCCTTCGGCGGCGCCTCGGCCGCCCGCACCTACTACGTCGCCGACATCACCGGGCAGGCGATCATGCACGTCCTCTACGAGCAGCTGATGAAGCACTCCGACTCGGTCGCCCGCTACGAGGAGTGGTTCTCGACGGCACTGGCGATCGACGAGGAGGGCGAGTGCTGCGGGGCGATCACCCGCAACGTCGCCGACGGCTCGATGGAACTGTTCAAAGCGAAGTCGGTGATCCTCGCCTGCGGCGGAAACGGCCAGGTCTGGAAGCCGACCACCAACGCGCTGATCTGCACCGGCGACGGGATCGCGATGGCCTACCGGGTCGGAGCGAAGCTGATGGACATGGAGATGATCCAGTACCACCCGACGACGCTGGCGGGCAAGGGCTTCCTGATCACCGAGGGCGCCCGCGGCGAGGGTGCACACCTGCTGAACGCCGACGGCGAACGGTTCATGGAGCGCTACGCGCCCAACAAGATGGAGCTCGCGTCCCGCGACGTCGTCTCCCGCGCCGAGCAGACCGAGATCAACGAGGGCCGCGGCTTCCCCGACGGGACGGTCGCCCTCGACATCACCGTGGTCCCGAAAAAGCGGATCCACGAGGCGCTGCGCGAGATCGTCCTCGTCGGCCGCGACTTCGCCGGCGTCGACATCACCCGCGAACCGATCCGGATCAAGCCCGGCAACCACTACACGATGGGCGGCGTCAAGACCGACATCGACGGGCGCACCGACATCCCCGGTCTCTACGCGGCCGGCGAGGCGGCCTGCGTCTCGGTCCACGGCGGCAACCGCCTCGGCGCCAACTCGCTGCTCGACACCCTGATCTTCGGCCGCCGCTCGGGTGCCGACGCCGCCTCCCGCGCGAAGCGGATGGAGGCCTCGCGGCCCTCGCGCGGAGCGCTCGAGGCCGAGGAGGAGATGATCGCCGCGATCTCCGGCCGCGAGAAGGGCTCCGGCCGCCGCGTCTCCGAGATCAAGTTCGACCTCGGCACGGTGATGGACGCCAAGGTCGCGGTCTTCCGCGACGAGGCCGGCATCCAGGAGGCGCTGGAGACGGTCCGCCGCCTCAAGGAGGAGGCCGAGACCGCCTACATCGACGACAAGGGCAGCGTCTTCAACCAGGACCTTCTGGGGGCGATCGAGCTCGGCTACATGCTCGACAACGCCGAGTGCACCTGCATCGGGGCGCTCGAGCGCAAGGAGAGCCGCGGCGCCCAGTACCGAACCGACTTCCCGGAGCGAAACGACGACGAGTGGCTCAAGCACATCGACCTGCAGCTGGGGGAGGACGGCCCCGAGCTCTCATACTCAGAGGTGACGATCACCCAGTGGGAACCTGAAGAGAGGACGTACTAGGAACATGGCCGACTACACGCTCAAAGTCCGGCGATTCCAGCCCGAGAGTGGCGAGGGGCCCTACTGGGAGGAGTTCGACGTCGACCTCGATCCCTCGCTCTCGGTCCTCGACGGGCTGCTGCAGGCCAAGGACCGCGACGACGGCTCGCTCTCGGTCCGCTGCTCCTGCCGCGCAGCGATCTGCGGCTCCTGCGGGATGAAGATCAACGGCCAGTCCGGGCTCGGCTGCAAGACCCAGCTCGGCGAGGCGAAGGAGATGGCCGACAAGTTCAAGGGCGGCGACGCGCCGATCGTCGTCGAGCCGATGGGGAACATGCCCGTGATCAAGGACCTGATCACCGACATGGAGTCGACCCACTGGACGAAGATCCGCCGGGTCACGCCCTGGCTTCTCCCCCACGGCGCCCCTCCCGAGCGCGAGTACATCGTCGAGCCCGAGTCGATGATCGACATCACCCAGTCGATGGCCTGCATCCAGTGCGGCGCCTGCGTCTCCTCCTGCCTCTCGATGGAAGCCGATCCCGACTTCATCGGGCCCGCCGCGCTGGCGAAGGCCTACCGCTTCGTCGGCGACCCGCGCGACGCCGAGACCAAGGAGCGGCTCCACGACCTCGCCGATGACCCGCACGGGATCTACGACTGCACCCACTGCTTCAGCTGCATAGACGCCTGCCCCAAGGGCGTGGCACCGATGGACCAGATCATGCGCCTGCGCCGCAAAGCCGACGAGGAGGAGGTCGAGGACCCCAACAACGGCGCCAACCACGTCCACGCCTTCGTCAAGATGATCGAGAAGAAGGGGACCAACGACGAGGCGCTGCTGATCCAGGAGTCCTACGCGCCCGGGATCAAGGGCAAGCTGAAACCGTCGAAAGCGGCGATCAAAGGCCTGCTCAACTCGCTGCCCACCGTCCTGCGGGCGATCAAGTCGGGCAAGGCGCGCTCGCTGCCGAAGCTGATTCCGGGGATCCACCCGAAGCTCCCCGACGGCGCCCAGGACGAGGTCAAGGCGATCTACGCGCACGCCGAGGGCCACCGCGAGGAATTCAACATCTACATCACGGGCGAGGAGGACGTCGTCCCGGAGCCCGACGAGACCGAAGCGGAGGAGAGGGTATGAAGCTCGCGTACTGGCCAGGCTGCGTCTCGCGCGGCTTCACGACCGAGCTGCACGGATCGATGGCGATCGTCGCCGAGCGACTCGGGATCGAGCTGGTCGAGCTCGACCGCGCGAACTGCTGCGGCGCCGGGATCATCGCCGAGCACAACCAGGAGCTCGCCGACACCCTCAACGCCCGCACCTTCGCCCTCGCCCAGCAGACCGGGCTGGCGATGATGAACATCTGCTCGACCTGCCAGGGCGCCCAGTCCGAGTGCCAGCAGCGCCTCGACGCCGACTCCTCCTACCGCGCCCACATCAACGAGGTGCTGAGCGGACAGGGCCTCGCCTACGAGAAGGGCAAGGACGGCTTCACCAACAAAAACTTCCTCTGGCTGCTGGTCGAGGACTACGGTCTCGACAAGCTCGCCGAGCAGGTGAAGCGGCCGCTGTCGGGCCTGCGGGTCGGGCCCTTCTACGGCTGCTACATCGTCCGCCCCAAGGACCGGCTCGGCTATGACGAGTTCCCCGACCGCGACATCTACCTCGAGCGGGTGATCGAGGTTCTCGGCGGCGAGGTCGTCGAGTACGACGGCGCCCGCAAGTGCTGCGGCTTCCCGGTGATCACCATGAACCGCGAGACCTCACTGCGGCAGTCAGGCACCCATGTCGGCGACGCGCTCGACGCCGGCGCCGACTGCCTCGTCACCCCCTGCCCGCTCTGCCACCTCAACCTCGACATGCAGCAGCCCGACGCGGCCAAGATCGTCAACCGCGACCTCGGCCTCGCCGTCCTCCACCTGCCGCAGCTGGTCGGCCTGGCGCTCGGCGCCGAGCCGAAGGAGCTTGGCATGAGCCGCCACATCGCCTCGACCAAGTGGGTCGAGGAGCGGCTCGCGGCGGTTCCCGCCTAGCGCTCCTCGAACCCCACCCGCCGCGCCATCCATTTCGCCCCGACCGTGTCGGTGAGGCCGTGGGCGACGATCGAGGCGATGATCGTGATCGCCGCGATGTCGAAGATCAGCTCGCTGCTGTCGACCTGTGACTTCAGGACGAACAGCGCGAACAGCATCGAAGCCACTCCCTTCGGCCCGAACCAGGCCATGAAGGCCTTCTGCGGCCGGGGGATCCCGGTCCGGACGAAGGAGAGCTGGACGGCCAGAGGCCGCGCGATCAGGAGTGCAAAGGCCACGAACAGGACCAGCGGCGGGATGCTGTGGTCGAAGCCGGTGGCGACGATCAACGCCCCGAAGACGAAGAACGTCAGAACCTGCAGGATCGCGCTGGTGTTCTCGGCGAACTCGACGAAACCCTCGGGCACGTCGCGCTCGGCGGCGCCCATCGCGATCCCGCAGACGAAGGCCGCGATCAGGCCGTTGCCGAAGGTGACTTCGGCGAGGCCGAAGGCTACGAGTGCGAACCCGATCGCGTAGATGCCCTCGTAGCGGGCCGTGATCCCGCCGCCCGGAAGCCGGTTGTGGATGCGGCCGCCGAAGGCCCCGAGGGCGACGCCGATGATGCCGCCGACGACGGCCTCGCCGACGAGCTTCGCGGCTTCGGTCCCGGGATCCCCGCCCGGCGCGGCGAGAACCAGGAAGAAGAGGACAAAGGGGAGGGCGAGCCCGTCGTTGAGACCGGACTCGAGATTGAGGGTGTGGCGGACGGCACTCGGGACCAGTCGGGAGGTGACCACGGCCGAGGTTACGACCGGGTCGGTGGGCGAGAGCACGGCGGCGAGGAGGAAGGCCTCGGACCACGACAGGGAGGGGAACAGCGCCTTGCCGGCGAGCGCGAGGAGGACCATCGTGATCGGCATGGCGATCACCAGCGCCCTCGCCACCGGGCTCCAGTGGCGCCGCAGCAGCTCGCGCTCGACGAACATTCCGTCGGAGAAGAGGGTGAGGATCAGCGCCAGCTCGATCAGCTCGACGATCGACTGGTCGGTGGCATCCACGCTGACCACGTCGGTCGCGGCGAGCGCGATGCCGAGCGCGACAGAGAGGACGGCGGCCGAGAGAACGGTGCCTCGGATCAGTCCGGAGAGCGCCGCGACGATGGTCAGCAGTCCACCGAAGAGCAGGACCGCGTCGCCGAACCCGATTTCCATCGCCGGCTCGCCTACCCGAGCAGTTTCCGCTCGACGAGCAACTCCGCGACCTGAACGGCGTTGGTCGCGGCGCCCTTGCGGAGGTTGTCGGAGACGATCCAGATGTCAATCGCCCGCTCGTTGCCGGGGTCGCGGCGGATCCGGCCGACGAAGACGTCGTCGCGGCCGACGGCATCGATCGCCATCGGATAGGCGGCCGCCCCGGGGTCGTCGACGACCGTGACGCCGGGCGCCGCGGCGAGCAGCTCCCGCGCGCGCTCCGGGGAGAGCTCGTCGCGGGTCTCGATATTGACGGCCTCGGAGTGGCCGGTGACGACCGGCACCCGGACGCAGGTCGCGCTGACCCGGATCGAGGCGTCACCGAGGATCTTGCGGGTCTCGTTGATCAGCTTGCGCTCCTCGTCGGTGTGATCGTCGCCGTCGGGGAAGCCGCCCGCCTGCGGCAGGACGTTGAAGGCGATCCGGTGCGGATAGATGTCGCTGACGGGGTCGCGCCCGTCGAGCGCGGCCCGCGACTGCTCCAGCAGCTCGTCGACCGCCGCCTTCCCGGTCCCGGAGACGGCCTGGTAGGTCGAGATCACCAGCCGCTCGATGCCGGCCTCGTCCTGGAGAGGCTTGAGCGCGACGACCATCTGCATCGTCGAGCAGTTCGGGTTGGCGATGATCCCACTGTGGCCCTGGGCAGCGTCGGGATTCACCTCGGCGACGACCAGAGGCACCTCCTCGTCCATCCGGAAATGGCTGGTGTTGTCGACGACCACGGCTCCCGCCTCGACGAAGCGCGGCGCCCACTCGGCGCTGACCGTCCCGCCAGCCGAGGAGAGGACCAGGTCGAGGCCCTGGATCGAGTCCTCGCTCAGCCCGCGGCAGATCAGTTGCGTGCCGTTCCACTCGATCTCGCGGCCGGCGGAGCGCTCGGAGGCGAAGGGGACGACCTCCGCCGCCGGGAACCTCCGATCGGCGAGCAGCTCGAGGATCGTCGTCCCGACCAGCCCGGTCGCGCCCAGAACTCCGACTCTGTATCCGTCGCCCGCCATCCGGTCAGTATGACCCGGGCTCAGGGGGTGACCGTCGGCCGGTGCTCGGCACCGGTGGGGTCCTCGGGCTTGATCGCGTCCTCGCCGAGCTCGAACGCGTCATGCAGGGCCCGAACCGCGTCGGGGACACGATCGGCAGAGATCACGCAGGAGATCTTGATCGGCGAGGTCGAGATCATCTCGATGTTGATCCCCTCCCGTCCGAGCACCTCGAAGACGCGGGCGGCGACGCCGGGATGGGAACGCATCCCGGCGCCGACGATCGAGACCTTGCCGATCCGCTCGTCGGTGCGGACGCTCTGGCTGAGGTCGCCGAGTGCCGCGATCGTGTCGGTCGCAACCGCCAGGTCGGAGCGCTCGACGGTGAACGAGAGGTCGGCGAGGGCGTCGTCGCCCACCGGCTCGTTCTGGATGATTACGTCGACGTTGACCCCGGCATCGGCGAGCGCGGTGAAGATCCGCCCGGCTACGCCGGGCTCGTCGCGAACGCCGGTCAGCGTCACCCGCGCCTCACCGTCGGAGTGGGTCACCGCTGTCACGAATGGCTGCTCCATGCTCTCCTTCTCAGACTCTTCCTCGGAGACGACGAGCGTACCGGGACCGTCCTCGAAGCTGCTGCGGCAGTGGATCCGGACACCGTGGTTGCGGGCGTACTCGACCGAGCGCAGCTGCAGGACCTTCGCCCCCGAGGCCGACATCTCGAGCATCTCCTCGTAGGAGGCGGTCGCCAGCTTGCGGGCGTCGGGGACGATCCGGGGGTCGGCGCTGAAGACGCCGGAGACGTCGGTGTAGATCTCACAGACCGAGGCCCCGAGGGCCGCGGCCAGCGCGACCGCCGTCGTGTCGGAGCCGCCGCGACCGAGCGTGGTGACGTCGCGGCTATCGGTCGACACGCCCTGGAAGCCGGCGACGAGGACGATCCGGTCGTCCTCGAGCGCCTCCCGGATCCGGTCGGCGCGGACGTCGATGATCTTCGCCCTGGTGTGGGAGGAGTCGGTGACGATCCCCGCCTGGGACCCGGTCAGCGAGATCACGTTGTGGCCCATGTCGTGGATCGCCATCGCGCACAGTGCGCAGGAGATCCGCTCCCCGGTCGATAGCAACATGTCCATCTCGCGGGAGTCGGGGCGGTCGGATATCTCCAACGCCTGGGCGACGAGCTCGTCGGTCGTCTTGCCGCGCGCCGAGAGGACGGCGACGACCTTGTGCCCGGCCTCGCGGGCGCTGACCACCCGCCGCGCGGCACGCTTGATCTCCTCGGCGCCGGCGACGGAGGTGCCGCCGAACTTCATCACGACTATGTCGGTCTGGACCGTGCTCATCTCGGTTTGAGGATAGTCGCGCACCCTTTTTTCGCCGACCCTGCGATTTCCCCCGGATGGCGAGGGAGATCGCAGGCTCGGCGAACCTTGGGAGCGATCGACGTGCCAGGTATCGGCAGAGTGTGATCTGAATCACACCTGGGGATATATCGGCCCGATATATATACCCGCGATGGAGCTGAGCCCGACCGCCTACGTGATCCTCGGAATGGTCAGCCGCACCCCCCACTCCGGCTACGAGATCAAGGCCCTGGTCGACAACAGCACCCGCTTCTTCTGGGCGGCGAGCTACGGCCAGATCTACCCGGAGCTGAAGCGGCTCGCCGAGGCGGGACTGGTCGAGGGATCCGATGCGCCACGGGGCGATCGCAAACGGACCGTCTACGCGATCACCGAGGCCGGTCGCGTCGAGTTGAGGGATTGGCTGCGCCAGCCCCCCGAGACTTCGGAGATGCGCGAAGAAGGCCTGCTCAAGCTGTTCTTCGCCGGGATCCTCGACCCCGAGGAGGCGGTCGAGATCCTGCGGGCGATGCGCGAGCGGCGCCTCGCCGTCGCCGATCAGCTGCGGGGGATGGAACCGGAGGCAATCGAGAAGGACGACCCCCTGCCGCTGATCGTGCTCCAGGGCGGGATCGAGTTCAGCCAGTGGTTCGCCGACTGGTGCGACCGGATGGAAGCGAGGCTGCTGGCCTGATGTTCGACCTCCTCGCCCGCCTCGCCGATCGCCGCGCCCGTCGGATCGGCCTGCTCGCAATCGGCTTCTTCCTCCTCGCCGGCGCCGCCGGCGGCTCGGTCGCCGAACGGCTCGACCCCTACGGCGCCGATGACCCGGCGACCGAGTCGGTCCAGGCCAAGAACCAGCTCAACGACGCCGGCCTGCGGGTCCCGGGCGTGATCGTCGTCCTCGACCACGCGCCGGTATCGAGCCCGGTGACGAGGGCCCGGGTCGCCAGGCTCGAACGCGAACTGGGACACCGCGACGACGTCCAGACGGTGAGCAGCTTCTACAACACCCGCTCCACCGATTTCATCTCCAACGACCGCCGCTCGACCTACATCTCGGTCGCTCTGACGCCGACCGACGACAAGGAGTGGCAGGAAAGTGGGGCCGAGATCGCCGAACAGCTCGAGGGCCGGCCGGGGATCACGGTCGGCGGTGCCGCCGTCGCCCAACAGCAGGTCAACGACCAGGTCGAGAAGGATCTGCGGCGGGCGGAGATGCTCGCCTTCCCACTGCTGCTGCTGCTCTCCCTCCTCTTCTTCCGCAGCCTCGTCGCGGCACTGCTGCCGGTGATGGTCGGGCTGCTGGCGATCGTCGGCACCTTCCTGGTCCTGAGGATCGCGAGCGAGTTCGCCTCGATCTCGATCTTCGCCCTCAACCTGACGACCGGGCTCGGGCTTGGGCTGGCGATCGACTACAGCCTCTTCATCGTCTCCCGCTACCGCGAGGAGATCGCCAAGGACGGGCCCGGCCTGCCGGCGATGCGGCGGGTGATGGCGACGGCAGGCCGGACCGTCTTTTTCTCCTCGATGACCGTCGCGGTCTCGCTCGCGGCGCTGCTCGTCTTCCCCCAGCGCTTCCTCTACTCGATGGGCCTGGGCGGCTCGCTGGTGGTGCTGCTCGCGGCGCTGATCTCGCTGACCGTCCTGCCGGCGGTACTGACCCTGCTCGGGACCCGGGTCAACTCCCTCGCGCCCCCCTTCCTGCAGCGGCGCGCCGAGGCCGACACGCGCCCCGACGAGCACGGCTTCTGGTACCGGCTCTCGCGCCTCGTGATGCGAAGGCCGGTCCCGATCGCGACACTCTCCGCAGCCTTCCTGATCCTCCTCGGGCTTCCCTTCTTCGCGATCAATTTCAACACCGTCGACCCGACGGTGCTGCCGAAGAGCGCCAGTGCCCGCCAGGCCTACGACACGGTCAGCGAGCGGTTCCCGCCCTACCGCGAGACGCCGATCTGGGTCTCGGTCGACGGTGCGACGCCACAGGGCGCAGTCACGCTGGCGGCGCGGATCCGCCAAACCGAGGGCGTCGCCGAGGCCCTTCCCCCGCGCCGGCTCGAAGACGGCGTCAGCGTGATCCAGGCGGTGTCGGAGAACCCGTTCAACTCCGATCCGAGCAAGGAAACGATCAAGCGGATCCGCGGCATTCCCGCGCCGCCCGGCGCGACCGTCCTCGTCGGCGGCGCCACGGCCGACTTCGTCGACTTCCAGTCGAGCCTCGCCCGCCACCTCCCGATCGCCTTCGGGATCATCGTCATCGCGACCCTCGTGATCCTCTTCCTGATGACCGGTTCGGTGGTGCTGCCGATCAAGTCGCTGATCATGAACGTGCTCAACCTCAGCGCCGTCTTCGGCCTGCTCGTCCTGATCTTCCAGGACGGCCGCTTCGAAAGCCTCCTCCACTATTCCAGCACCGGCGCGATCGAGCAATCGATGCCGATCCTGTTGTTCGCGGTCGCCTTCGGGCTCTCGACTGACTACGCCGTGTTCCTTCTCTCCAGGATCAAGGAGGCCCGCGACCACGGCGCCTCCGACTCCGAGGCGGTCGCGATCGGGCTCGAGCGGACCGGACGGATCGTGACCGCGGCGGCGCTGATGTTCGCGGTCGCGATCGGCGCCTTCGCGACCTCGGAGATCATCTTCATCAAGCAGAACGGCGTCGGCACCGCGCTCGCGGTGCTGATCGACGCCAGCATCATCCGCGCCCTCCTCGTCCCCTCGCTGATGGAGCTGCTCGGCAAGTGGAACTGGTGGGCGCCGGCGCCGCTGCGGCGCCTCCATGAGCGCTTCGGGATCAGCGAGACGGGGCACGGATCGGCGGCACAGCCCCAATGACAAGGGAGGTCGGAGAGTGATCTATCGGGCGATCGTCAAGCGCAAGGCGCGGGGCCTCTTCGCCTCGCTCAGCGAGGGCGACTGGAAGGCGGCGGTGGAGGACGTCGCCGACGATGTCCACCACATCTTCCCCGGCGACAATGCGCTCGGAGGGGAGCGGCACTCGCGGGCGGCGCTGGAAGCCTGGTTCGAACGCCTCTACAGGCTGATACCGGACCTAGGGTTCGAGGTCCAGGAGGTCGCCGTGCGCGGCTGGCCCTGGGACACGGCGGTCTCGGTGCAGTGGACCGACTGGGGCAAAGGCCCCGACGGCACCGCGTACGAGAACGAGGGGGCGCACTGGATCCGGCTGCGCTGGGGCAGGGCGACCGAGATCCATGCCTACCTCGACACCGAGAAGGTCACCGCCTTCACCGAGCGGCTCGCCGCGGGCGGTCTCGAGGAGGCCGCGTCGAACCCGATCGCCGGTTGAGCCGTATCCTCAGGCATCGCCGTGATGCGCTTCCTCGCTTCTCTCATCATCTCCTCTGTCGCCCTCGCGGCAGGGCTGATCCCGGCAGCCTCCGCGCTTGCCGCTCCGGCCAACGACAACCTCGCCTCCGCCCAGGTCGTCGGGCCGGCGCTGCCAATCTCGGAGACGGGGTCCACCATCGGCGCGACGGTCGAGGCGGGCGAGTTGCACCCCGGCGACGGTCACTCGGTGTGGTTCAGCTGGACCGCTCCCTCTGCGGGGCCGGTCCGCGTCGACGTCTGCGACTACGAGGTCGTCAACGGCCCCGGGAACTTCGGCCTCTGGGTCTATACCGGCAACACGATCGCGACCCTGGTCGAAGTCGGGAGCAGCCCGAACGGCTGCAAGGTCAGCTTTCCGGCGATCAGCGGAACGGCCTACAAGATCTCCTTCAACAGCTTTTTCGAAGGCGAAGGGGACTTCACGCTGAAACTCTCGGCGGAGACGCCCCCGCCCAACGACAACTTCGCCTCGGCGCAGCCCGTCGGGCCCGACCTGCCGGTGTCGATCACCGGCTCCAATGTCTCCTCCACCGTCGAGGCCGGCGAGCCCGCCCACGGGAGCAATGACGAAGGCAGCTTCCCCGCGCACGACAGCGTCTGGTACACGTGGACGCCGCAGGCGACGACCGATGCCCGGATCAGGGCCTGTGACGGGAGCATCAACCCACACCTCGGCGTCTACACGGGAGCAGCGCTCGGCGCCCTGACCAAAGTCACGCCGACCGACCCGATCGACACCTTCCCCTTCTGCTCGATCCGGTTCCAGGCGCAGCAGGGAGTCACCTACCGGATCGCGATCGGCGGCTTCGGGGCCGAGGAAGAGGGCCAGTTCCAGCTCGACATCCACGGCTTCTCGCCCCCCGCCAACGACGATGTCGCCTCGGCCCAGTCGATCGGCCCCGATCTTCCGATCTCGATCGAGGGCAGCAACATCGACGCAAGCGCCGAGGAGAACGAGCCCGACCACTCCCCGTTCGACGAAGGCAGTGCCTTCGACTCGGTCTGGTACTCGTGGATCTCCACCGCTGCCCGGGTCGTCCGCATCAGCACCTGCGGCACCAGGTTCGACAGCTATCTCGCGGTCTACACCGGGCCCGCCCAGGTCGAGAGCCTGACCAAGGTCGCCGTCGGCAAAGGCGGCTGCGGGCCCGCCGGCGGCCACCTGATCGAATTCAGCGCCCTCGCCGGGGTCCGCTATCTGATCGCGGTGGCCGGCATCTTCGTCGACAGGGAGGGCACCTTCCCACTCAGCATCGTCGACCCGGCGATGGTCGCCCCCGCGCCTCCACCGGCCCCGGGTTCACAGCTGCAGGCCCATCGCTTCTCGCTGAAAAACGCGCTCAAGAAGTGCCGGAAGATCCAGAAGAAGAAGCCGCGCCGGCGCTGCGTCAGGAGAGCGCGACGGAAGGCGAAAAAGGTACTCAGCGCTTGAGGTCGCCCTGGGCGGTCTTCGGGTCGTCGGCGCCCTTGGTCTGCCGGTCGCTGACGACCCCGGTGAGGGTCAGCGAGCCGTTCGCGTCGACCGTCGCCGTCGCCAGCAGCGATTCGCCCACCTTCAATTTCGAGGCCGTGATCTTGGGCCCGACCGTCAGCAGGAGGTCACCGCCGCTGGTGCGGGTGTCGTCGGCGCTGAGCAGAACCCGGCCGGTGGCCGGGCAGATCGCCGAGATCATCCCGGCCAGGTCGAGGTAGGTCGCGGGCGTCTCTTCGGTTTCGATCCTCTCCTGCCAGAGGTCGGCGGCCGGCTGCAGGCGAGCACCGCGCCCGTAGGCAGCAGGAGCCAACGCGGCGAGACTCGATCGCGCATCGCCGCAGACCTTTGCGCGCACCTGTGTCAGAGATGTGACTAGCGCGCTACCAAATGGTTAAAGCCATTCAGCTTGGCTTGCGAGCCCGGATGATCGCTGAACCGGCGCGATGGTGAACGCGGTGAGTCTCTGTGATCACTATGTCCTCCAGGCCAGCGGCGATAAGGGCCTGCTTGAACTCGTTTCGTGTCAGTGCTCCGGCGATGCACCCCGTCCATTGGGCCATGTCCGCGCGGGTCGCCTCGTTCATGTCCTGGTCGGCGATCACGTCGGTTAGGGCGAGGCGGCCCCCCGGTCTGAGAACCCGTGCTGCCTCAGCCAGGACCCTCCGCTTGTCGCTGGAGAGGTTGATGACGCAGTTGGAGATCACCACATCGACCGACTCGGCCGAAAGGGGGATCGCCTCGATCTCACCCAACAGCCACTCGACGTTCTCGACCCCGGCCTTGCGTTGGTTCATACGGGCCAGAGCCAGCATCTCCTCGGTCATGTCGAGTCCGTATGCCCTACCACTCGGACCAACCCGTTTGGCCGAAAGCAGGACGTCGATTCCACCGCCTGAGCCCAGATCGAGCACGGTCTCTCCAACGCTGAGCTCGGCGACGGCAGTCGGGTTGCCGCAGCCGAGCGAGGCCATCGTGGCGGTGTCGGGAAGCTCGGCATGCGCGCTCTCGTCATAAAGCCCGGCGCCAAAGACCTGAGCTTCCTCTTCACTGAGCACGACACTCTGTCCGCAGCAAGACCCGCCGCCTTCGCGCTCGCCGGTCACACTCTTGGCCGCCGCGGCATAACGGGTGCGCACGGCCTCTCGGACCTCCTCCCCCGGAGTCTGTCCAGCAGAGCAACCGCAGCTCGAGGACTCCGACGAGCAGCACTCGTTCTTCAGAGACGGGTCACAGCAGTCGTCCTGTTGCTCCGGACCACAACAGGTCACGGTGGCCGCCTCGGCAGCATCGCTCACGCCAGCCATGTGGAGAACTCCTCAAGGGAATCGGGGATCACGTAGTAGTAGGCCCAAAGCCCCTGCCGCTCGGAGGCGACAACCCCGGCCTCGCGTAGAACCTTCAAATGGTGCGAGACGGTGGACTGAGAGAGATCGAACAACGGCACGAGCTCGCAGACGCAGACCTTGCCGGCGTGCTTTCGCAGCACGTCCACCAACTGGAGCCGGATCGGGTCGCCGAGGGCCTTGGCCACAGCCGCCATACGTTGCGCCTGCTCGCGCTCGACGTCGGGATAGACGACCGGCTCGCAGCAGGGTTCACCAGCGGGACGCTTCGTCTTCGGGGCCAGATCCAGATCGATCGCCATCTATTTACATATATCGATTGAAATCACATCTGTCAATGTTAGGATTCCAGGCCGGTGCCCCGCGTCGCGATCCTCACCGACATCCACGGCAATCTGCCGGCATTGAAGGCAGCGCTGGCGCGAGCGGATGAGATCAAGCCCACGGCGATCTATTGCGGAGGGGATCTGGTCGGCTATGGGCCCTGGCCGAACGAGGTTTGCCGCACGATCGAGGAGCGCGGCATCCCGACGATCTACGGCAACTACGACTACGCGATCGCTCGCGGCGAGGATGACTGCGGCTGTGCCTACGTCACCCAGCACGACCGCGACCTCGGCCAGCTCTCGGTGGAGTGGACTTTGGAGCACACGGACCAGCGGTCCAAGGACTTCATGCTTGGGCTGCCCTTCGACCTGCGCTTCGAGCTCGGCGGCAGACGGGTCCGTCTCGTGCACGGCTCGCCACGCAAGGTCAACGAGTACCTGTTCGAGGACAAGCCGAGACGGACCTTCGAAAGGATCGCGGCCGGCGCCGACTGCGACGTGCTCGTCTTCGGCCACACACACAAGCCCTGGATCGCAGAATATGGCGGGGTCGAGTTCGTCAACTGCGGCTCGGTGGGGAAGCCCAAGGACGGCGATCCGCGTGGTGCATTCGCAGTCCTCGAGGAGTTGGACGCAGGGATTGCGGCGCGGATCGAACGCTTCGACTACGACGCGGACCGTGCCTCGCACGAAGTGGCCGCCGCCGGTCTGCCCGCCGAGTTCGCCGAAAAACTGCTGAGCGCCGCGTAGCAGTGGCATCGATCCGACATGCGAGCCATTGCGCCAGCACGCGGACGGATTCGCGATGAAATACGTGCTGTTCGTGTGTAACCAGAACGCCGGGCGCTCGCAGATGGCGCAGGCGTTCTTCGCGCGCCATGCGCCAGAGGACCTGCGAGCAGAGTCCGCCGGGAGTACGCCCGCCGACCGCGTTCATCCGGTCGTGGTGGAGGCGATGAAGGAGCTGGGCATCGACATCTCCTCGCGCCGTCCCAGGAAACTCCTGGTCGAGATGCAGCTTCATGCCGACTGGGCGGTGACGATGGGCTGCGGCGATGCCTGTCCATACGTACCGACAATCGTTGAAGACTGGGATGTCCCGGATCCGGCAGGTAGGCCGATCGAGGAGGTGCGGGTGATCCGGGACGAAATCGAGCGGCGCGTCGAGCACCTATTGGCGAACCGCATCGAGGAAATACGCTCCCACACGGCTGCTCACCAGGCCCGACTGACTGCCCTGATTCCCTCTCTCGTCGCCGAGTTCGAGGGCAAGCGGACCCTTGATGAGATTCGAGACTGCGCGGATGCCGTTCTCAGCGAGTACGACGAGGTGCCAATCCGCACCCACGTCCTCGCGATCGCCGGGCGCCGCGCCAGCGAATGCCTTCGCGCCGACACGTGTGACGTTCTGGCGAGAGCCCAATGACCACTGCACCGCTGACCCGCCGCCTCCTGGCAGAGTTTTTCGGATCCGCATTCCTCGCCGCCGCGGTGATCGGGTCGGGGATTGCCGCGGCGCAGCTCTCACCTGACGACACCGGCCTTCAGCTTCTGGAGAACGCGGCCGCGACTGCGGCCGGTCTGTTCACGTTCATCCTCATGTTCGGACCGGTCTCCGGCGCTCACTTCAACCCCGTTGTCTCGCTGGTCGACGCAAGCTTCGGCGGCCTGCGCTGGCGCCACGCCCTCGCGTACATCCCGGCCCAGGTGGCAGGGTGCATCGTCGGCGCCATTACCGCCAACCTGATGTTCGACCTCTCGGCCGTCAGCATTGCGAGCACCCATCGGGCCTCACCCTCGCACCTCTTCGCTGAGGTGGTCGCAACCCTCGGGCTGCTCCTGGTGATTTTCTCGCTGGCGCGGACCCGGCGCGGCAACATGGCAGCGGCGGCGGTCGGTGCCTACATTGGCGCCGCCTACTTCTTCACCAGCTCGACCAGCTTCGCCAACCCGGCGATCGACGTCGGCCGGATGTTCTCAAATACCTTCGCCGGCATCGCTCCAGCCTCAGTCCCCGCCTTCGTCGTCGCGCAGATCATCGGCGGAGTGGCAGCGATCGTTTTGATTCGGAGCCTCTACCCCGACATCTCACCCGACGAGGCCGCGGAGATCATGCTGCCCCACGACGAGCGCAAGGCGATCGAGGACTCACCGGCGCCTGAGCCGGACCGGCGATCGGCTCGGATCGCCGAGTAATGACCTAGGCGAAGGCCTGGGCGGCGCGGCGGCGGAGGTCGGCGTTGAGCATCCCGGTGACCTCGCTGGGACGCTCGCCGGCGGAGGGGACGGCGTCCCCGATCAGGCCGGTGGCGCGGAACCCGAAGAGTGGAGCGTTGAAGCCGGCCTCGCGGATTCGGCGGATCAGCTTGACCGCGGTGGGGGTGTCGGCGCCGGGGCCGCAGAGGACGATCGCGGTCGGTTCGAGCGCCCGCAGGGCCCGCTCGAGGCGCTCCTCGCCGAGCTCGTCGGAGAGCATCAGGACCCTGAACCCGGCCCGCCGCAGGGTCAGGTCGAGCGCCTGGGCGTGGACCTCCTCCGTGTCCTGGCCCTGGCTGGAGTCGAGCAGCAGGATCCCCGCCGGCCGCGAGGCCGCGGCGGCGAGGCGGCGGGCGCCGTGCAGCCACCCCATCGCCCAGCGGGACGCGAATTCGAGCTCGGCGCCGCGATCTGGGTCGGCGGCGAGATGGTCGACGCCCGGCAGCAGCAGCTCCTCGACCGTCCGCTCGAGGGGGCGGATCGCGAGGCTCTCCTCCATCGCCCGGTCGGCTGCGCCCTCGTCGAAGGCCTCGAAGGCCGCGATCAGGCCGTCGCCGTTGGCGGGCTCGTCCTGGCGCTGGCGGGCGAGCTCGACCGCGGAGGAGATGTTGCCGGTCTGGGCGAGCGCGTCGCGAAGGGTCTGGAGCTCGAGCAGCTCGTAGTGGCGGTGGTTGCCGGCCGTGCGCTTCGGCTTCGGGAAGCCGTAGCGGCGCTCCCAACTGCGCAGGGTGTTCGGGCTGACGCCCAGCACTTCGGCAGCCGCATTGGTTCTGATGCCCGCCATGAGCAGGATTCTGGCAGCGAAATTCCAGGTTTACCCTGGTTATGGACAGATTTCGTAAATCTGTCAGCGATCTTGCAGAGCCTGCAGCGGGCCGACCCCGACCGGCTGCCCGACCGCTCGGGCCCGCCACATCGCCTCGTCGGCCTCCTGCAGCAGGCCGTCGGCGTCGGCGCCGTGGTCGGGGCAGGCGACGACCCCGGCCGAGATCCCGATGTTGGCGC
Source organism: uncultured Solirubrobacterales bacterium (assembly GCA_963805455.1). Classification (GTDB taxonomy): domain Bacteria; phylum Actinomycetota; class Thermoleophilia; order Solirubrobacterales; family 70-9; genus VRUE01. The sequence continues at coordinate 73,395 of CAWDUJ010000001.1, read as the reverse complement.
CGCCGAGGTCATCGAGCTGCTCGAGCACGGCCAGCAGGCGCTCGGCCATCTGCACCCCGCCGATCGTTTCCTGGTTCGGGGCCAGGACGCAGATACCGTCATCCTCGATCCGGAACGTCTCGTCGACGAGGCGGATGCTGTCGCGGAGCGCCGCGGCGACGACCGTCAGCGCCATCTCGCGGCCGCCGCCAGGGCCGCCGTTCTTCGCCCCCGGCCCCTCGACGTCGATCACGACCATCCCGAACGGGTGCCCGTAGCGGCGGTGCATCTCGAGCAGCTGGTCGAGCCGATGGCGCATCTGCACCGGCGGGTCGACCGCGGGCTGGGGCTCGCCTGCGCCCTGGGTGACAGCGCTGACCGCCGTCGCCGAGACCGAGCCAAAGGCCTCGGCCAGCTCCCGCGCCGCGGTCGCGAAGGTCCTGACGTCGCCGCTCCCTAGCTCGTTCTCGAGCCTGGTGAGGAGTTTTACCTGCAGCGACGAGACTTCACGTGCAAGCTCGCGGATCGACTCCCCGCCTCCGCCCCGACTGGATGATTGCCCCTCCACGCCGGAACCTTCCCGGAATAGCCGGACGCATGCAAGGGATCGAACCGCGAAAAGTGGGTTGACACGCGTCCAGGACTTTTGTCCACGCTCCGCGCTCAGAGGTGGATCGCCCTTCGCTCGCGGCGCAGATGAATCAGATTGCGATGTTTGCCCGCTCCGGGCTCAGAGACTGCGGCGGCCGGCAAGGGCCTTGCCCAGGGTGACCTCGTCGGCGTGCTCGAGGTCTGCCCCGACCGGGAGGCCGCTGGCCAGCCGGGTGACGCTGGCGGAGTCGCGCAGCAGCTCGGCGAGGTGGAGCGCGGTCGCCTCTCCGGTCGTCGTCGGGTTGGTCGCGATCAGGACCTCCTCGACGCCGCCGGCCTCGACCCGCCGGACCAGCTCGGCGATTTTGAGGTCGTCGGCGTCGACGCCGTCGATCGGAGAGAGGGCGCCGCCGAGCACGTGGTAGAGGCCGTGGTACTCGTGGGTGCGCTCGATCGGGATCACGTCGGCAGGCTCCTCGACGACGCAGATCATCGTCTGGTCCCGCGAGGTGTCGGCGCAGATCCTGCAGAGCGGGCCCTCGGCGAGGTTGAAGCAGCGTTCGCAGAGGCCGACCTTTTCCTTCACCTCGCGGATCGCTGTCGCCAGCGCCGTCGTCTCCTCGTCAGGGGCGCGGAGGATGTGGAAGGCAAGCCGCTGTGCGGTGCGCTGCCCGATCCCGGGCAGACGCGAGAGCTCGGCCACCAGACGCGAAAGGGGCGCCGGCCCCTCCCCGTTCACATGCCCGGAAGGCCTCCGAGACCTCCCGTGATCCCTCCCATTTTCGAGCTGGCGAGGTCCTGGGCGGCGCGAAGCGCCTCGTTGACCGCCGCCTGGACCATGTCAGCGAGGATCTCGGCCTCCTCGGGGTCGACGGCCTCGGGGTCGATCACAATCTCACGCAGGACCAGGTCACCGCCCATCTTGACCTTGACCATGCCGCCGCCGGCGCTCGCCTCGACGACCTCGTCTTTGAGCTGCTCCTGCGCCTGCAGCATCTGCTCCTGCATCTGCTGGGCCTGTTTCATCAGGGCGTTCACGTCGAAGCCCCCCGGCCCCCCACCTGGTCTCGCCATCAACCGACCTCCTCCGCGTCGAACTCGCTCTTCAGCCTCTCGACCAGCGCATCGTGATCCACGGGCTCCTCGGCGGGAGCCTCCTCGGGCTCGTCCTGCTCGCCGTCGAGCAGGGCATAGTGCAGCACCAGCCGCCGGCCGGTCACCGAGTCCAGGGCCTCGACCAGCTGGTCGCGCTTATCGGGGGCCTCGGCCTTGCGTTTGTTGAAGGTCGCGGTCGCCGGAAAGCCGATCCGCAGCCCGTCGTCATCGAGGCCGACCGGCCTCGCTCCCTCGAACGTCGCCGCCAGCGCCGGCGCCGACTTCAGGAGATGGTCAAGGACCGCGGGCCAGACCCGCTGAATCTCCTCCAGGGTCAGGCCGCTCTCGCCGGGGGTCCTGTCGGAGCCCTCCCCCTCGCTCGCGCCCGCTCCCGCACGCGCGGCATCCTCGCCCGTCGGGGCGGCGGGCTCCTCAGGAGGATCCGCCGCGGCCTGAACAGAATCGTCTCCGGACTCGGTGGCTGGCGTGGGTGGCGCGGGGGACGACTCCCCGCCCGCAGCGTCGTCCCGCGAGGACGAGGAGTCGTCCTTCGGCGCCAGGACCCGCGCCCCACCGACTCCCGAGTCGAGCTTCTTTTCAAGCCTCTCGATCCTTCTCAGCAACCCCTCCACCCCGGGGTCGAGGTCGGGACGCGCCGCCTTCAACAGTGCGATCTCCACGGCCATGCGGGCGTCGTCCCCCTCCCGCACCGCGGTCAGCGCCGCCGAGAGCTCGTCGATCGTCCGCACCAGGGTCGCGGCGCCGACGGCGGCCGACTGTGCGGAGAGGCGGTTGGCGTCGGTGGCGGTGACGACGAAGGTGTTCGGGACCTCGCCGACGGTCTGGGTGACGAGGAGGTGGCGGAGATGGCCGAGGAGGTCGCGGGCGAACTGCGCCGGGTCGCGGCCCGAGCGGGCCATCTTCTCGACCTCGATCAGGACGCCCCGCGGGTCCTCGGCGGCGACCGCGTCGGCGGCGCCGAACAGGAGCTCGGCGTCGGCCGCGCCGAGCAGCTCGAGCACCTCCTCGAGCCCGATCTCGTTGCCGCCGTAGGCCACCAGCTGGTCGAGGGTCCCGAGCGCCTCGCGGAAGCTCCCCGAGGCGGAGCGGGCGATCATCGCCACCGCCCCCTCCTCGATCTTGATCCCCTCAGCGTCGGAGACCCGCATCACCACCTCGGAGATCTGCTCGAGCGAGGGCCGCTGGAAGTCGAAGCGCTGGCAGCGGTCGGCGATCGTCGCCATCACCCGGTGCGCCTCGGTGGTGGCGAGGACGAAGACCGTGTTCGGGGGCGGCTCCTCGAGCGTCTTGAGGAAGGCGTTCCATGCCTCCTTGGTCAGCATGTGCGCCTCGTCGAGGATGTAGACCTTGTGGTGTCCGCCCGCCGGGGCGTAGGCGACGCGCTCGCGGAGGTCGCGGATGTCGTCGACCGAGCGGTTCGAGGCGGCGTCCATCTCGATCACGTCGATCGAGGTGCCGGCGGCGATCGTGACGCAGGACTCGCATTCGCCGCAGGGTGTGACGGTGGGCCCGCCGCGCTCGCAGTTGAGCGAGCGAGCGAGGATCTTCGCCATCGATGTCTTGCCGGTCCCGCGCGAGCCGACGAAGAGGTAGGCGTGATGGACCTTGCCCTGCTCGACCGCGTTGCGCAGGGTGCGGACGACGTGCCGCTGCCCGACCACCTCGTCGAAGGAGCCGGGCCGATGGCGGCGGTAGAGGGAGGTCGAGTCGCCGGCGGAAGCCACTGGGGCCAGTGTAGCTGCGCGCCTGTAGGTTGCTGCGGTGCCATCCTGGGCCCGCAACTGGCTGACACCGGCCGGCTGGGTCGCCGCCGTCGCGGCGCTGCTTCTGTTGGTCTTCCCGACCGGCTTCCCCAACTACGACACGATCTACGCCCTCCTCTGGGGCCGCGAAATGTCGGAAGGGCTGAGCCCCGACACCGGCGCCGCCCTGCCGCCGACTCCGCACCCGCTGGCGGAGCTGTTCGGGCTCGTCGCGTCGCCGCTCGGCGACGGCGTGGTCGACCTGACGATGGTGATCGCCTACGTCAGCCTCGGCCTCGTCGGCTACCTCGTCTACCGCCTCGGCTCACTCTGGTTCGACCGCGCGATCGGCGCCGTCGCGGCGGTGATCATCCTCACCCGCGCGCCCTACCTCTCGAACGGGCTCCGCGCCTACGTCGACATCCCGTACATCGCCCTGGTGCTCGGCGCCCTGGTGATCGAGACGCGCCGCCCGCGGGCCGGATTGCCGGTCCTCGCACTCCTCGCCCTCGCCGGCCTTCTCCGCCCCGAGGCCTGGCTCTTCTCAATCGCCTACCTCGCATATCTGGCAATCGACTTCGAGGCGCTTCGCGCCAGGCTCAGCGAGCGGCGCCGGCGTGGCGGGACCGACAGGGCGACGGGGGTGCCCCTCGAATCGGCGGATACTCAAAACGCCGGCCTGATTAGGCCGGCGTTTGTCGAGGCGAGGGGCGAGCTCGTCGCCCTGATCGCCCTGGCCCTGGCCGCCCCGCTCGGCTGGGCGCTGTTCGATTGGATCACCGCGTCAAGTCCCACCTACTCGTTCACCGGGACCAAGGACACGGTCGAAACCCTCGAACGCCAGACCGGCCCGGTCGACCTCGTCCTCTACGGCCCGCGCCGCCTCGGCGAGGTGCTGCAGTGGCCGGGGATGGTCGGCGCCGCCGGTGGGATCGTGCTCGGCCTCGCCCTCCTCCGGCGCCGCTCCGGGATCGGCGTCGCCGCCGCCGTCCTCGCGCTCGGCGCCTTCGCGATCCTGGCCGTCTCCGGCCTCGCGATCCTCCCCCGCTACACGATGCTCGCGGCCGCGGTGCTGGCGGTGTTCGCGGCACTCGGCCTGCTCGGCTGGCGCCTGCTCGAGCCCGGCCACCGCTGGCGCCGGCCCTGGCAGGCATTCGCCGCGCTGGTCGCGGTGATGTTCGTGGTCTGGGGGCCGAACCAGTACGACCTCCTCCACAAGGTAGACACCGACCTCACCAACCAGAGCGAGATCGAGTCCGACCTCAACGACCTCGCCGAGTCCGACGCCTTCGAACCGCTGTGCCTGCCGATCTCGGTCCCCAACCACCGCGCGGTCCCTCGGCTCGCGTTCGACCTCGAGGTGCGGCCGAGTCGGATCGTCAGCGCATCGGAGCAGCGCCAGCCCCGGCGCGGCTATTTCCTCAAGCCCGCATCGCCGTTCGTGATCCACAACTTCATCCTCGACCCGAACGATCCCTCCCGCTTCAACTCGACGGTGCCTCCGGGCTTCGGCGAGGTCGCCCGCAACGACTCGTGGGTCCTCTACCGTCGCTGTTGACGTAGGACCCTGTCGACCCGGTCAGCGGCGGCCCTCGACACGGGCCACCGCCTGGTGCGTCGCGGCGGCGAGATCGGGATCGGCGAGATCGATGGTGGGAGGCAGCTCGATGTGGAGATCGTCCGAGGGGTCGAGGCGAGCCCTGACCTCGCCGATCCCCGAGTCGAGGACGTGGCCACCGCGCCGGCGGTCGGCGTCGATGAAGTGGAGGTGGTAACCGCCGACCTCAATCCCCTCGGCGTAGCTCGGGAACCGAAAACCAAGCATCGTGCCGGTTACGTCGTCGAGCTCGAACACATGCTGTTCGGCGACGACCTCGGTCAGCGGCCTATAGGGCGGATGCTGGCGCGGCACCGAGCGTGCCCGGACCGACTCGAAGCGCCCGTCGAGCCTGATCGCGCAGGAGACCTCGCCGTCGGGCAGCAGCGCATCCAGCGCGGCGAGCAGGCCCTCGTGGGATAGCGGCCCGCCGAGCGTCGCCTCGATCGTCGGCGTGAACTCGGTGACGACGGCGAAGGGGGTCCGCTCTCCCGGCGCCACCTCCTCGACGGCGCCGTCGACCGAGGCTCGGTAGAAGTAGCCGTCGATGGCGATCATCTCGCCGTCGAGGCCGTTCAGCGTCCCCAGCCCGAGATCGCCGTGCTCGGCGAGCTCGGCGAAGGTGAGGTCGCCGTCGTAGGCGCCGTCGATGAGGGCGGCGATCGTCGAGGCCTGGAAGAGGACGTGGGGCTCGTGCTCCGCGTGGAGTTCCTCCTCCCGCATCGTCTCCACGTGCAGGGCCCTGATCCATCTCTCGTCGAGCACTGCGGCCAGTCTTCCACGGGGTGTAGCCTGCCCGCGGGATGGCCGGCGGATTCAAGCGCTCGTCTCGATTCGGCATCGTCGGCGTGATCGTCGTGATGATCCTCGTCGCCGTCATCGCCCTGACGATGGGCAGCGGCCAGGCCAACCCGAAGGGCGCGCTGGCCCTGATCTTCGGCGTCCTCGCGGTCTTCTTCGTCGTCCTCCTCATCCTCCAACGCTCCGATCTCGAGCGCGCGGCCGGAACGAGCGCCAGCGGGACCGAGCGCGCCGCCGCCGAAGGCGGTCACGAGATCGAGAACCCGACGACGATGTCCGAGCCCGAGCTCTGGGCGGCGCTCGCCGTCAAGCCGATCGACGATCAGGCAATCAGGGCCCGCAGCGCGGGCTGGGACGCCGGCCGGCGCAGCCTCAACCTCGGCGTGGTCGTCGTCGTCCTGATCTTCCTCACGGTTCCCTCGATGTACCTGACGGAAAGCTTCGCGCCGCTCCTTATCGGCGGCCCGTTGATCGTCATCGTCGCCCTCTACGGCGCCTGGCGCGCGATGAGCCCCGGCGGCGAGCTCGACCAGGGTTACGAGAACGTCGGCCTGGCGATGGCCCCGCTCGGGCTCGAGGTCATCGAGCGGCCGACGGTCAACATCGAGATGCGGGACCCGGTGACACCGCGGATGGGCCCGCACATCCACGGCGCCCTGGTCCTGAAGGGGGAGCGGCACGGCAGGCCGGTCTCCGCCCGGCTCGGGGACGAGGAGAGGACCGGTGTCAGCGAGATCACGATTGGCGTCTCGACCCCACCCTTCCACGCCGCGGCTCGGGACGGGCGGGTGCGCGCGGGGAAGGGCGACGAGATCCCGGCAGAGATCGCCGAGACGCTGAAGGCGGTGCCGAACTCGACTCGGTGGAAGGGAGTGAAGGTCGAGGGAGGGCCCGACGGGATAATCGTCACCCGCAGGGGCGGGGAACAGGCCGACTGGCTCTGTGACCTCTGGCTCGCCGAGCGCCTCGCGTCGTGCTGAGCAGGGCGATCCAGACAACCCGCGGCCGGCTGGTCCTGCTCCTCTCCGCTGTCGCGATTCTGTTCTTCGGAACTGCCGCCCTCGCCCATTTCGTCCTCGACCTCTTCCCCGGCTACGGCGAAGCCCTCTGGTCGGCGGTCCTGCACCTGCTCGATCCCTCGAGCCTGCACGACGACGACTCCGGAAAGGAAAGGGCGATCGGCCTCTTCCAGGTCATGACCGGGCTCGTCCTCCTCGTCGGCGTCCTCTTCACCCTGATCGCCGAGACCGTCGGCAGCTCGATCGAACGGCTCGGCAGGCTCGACCCGCCGGTCCGGGCTCGCGACCACGTGCTTGTGCTGGGAGGAATAGACCTCCTGACGGAGGCCGCAAACGCGCTGACCCTCGCCGCTGAGGAAGTGGACCGACGGCCGGCAGTCGTCTTCGTCGCGCCCGAGGACGCCCGCCCGAACCGCCGCCGGCTGCTGGAGGAACTGCGCCGCGTGTCGGCGCCCTTGAAGGTCGAGCTCGTGTTCGGTGAGACCGGCGACCGGTCGGGGTTCGAGCTCGGCAAAGCCGAGTTTGCGGAGACGATCCTGCTGATGCCGAAGACCAGCGGCCCGATCCGCGCCGAGGCCTCCGATGTCGAGGTGATCCAGGCCGGGCTGGCTCTGGAGGACTACCTCAAGGAGCGCGACGCCACCCCAGGGGTCCGAGGGCTCTTCCGCCGTGGCCGGCACGTCGATGCGGTCTGGGGCCTCTTCCCCCATGAGTGGGACGCGATCGTCACCGACCGGATCGTGAGCGGGATCATCCGCATCGCCCTGACCGGGCTCGAGCGGGTTCCCGAGGTCGAGGCGATTCTCGACCCCGGCGGGGGCGGCGACACGGGCCTCCTGCGCCGGGCCCGTGAGGCGGCGCAGAAGGAGGGCAGGCCGCTGAGGCTGACGATCGTCGGCTGCGGGATCTCGACCCAGGCCCTGATGGAGGACGTTGTCCAGGCGGGAGCCGAGAACTTCGAGCTGACGATGCTGGCCGAAAGCAAGGCCTTCGAAGCGAACCTCGGCCGCGAGGACAATCTCGGGGTCACCCTGCGGTATCGGGACACCGCGCTCCGCGACGCCGACCTCCTCGGCGCCCGGCTTGCGGAAGCGGACCCCGACGTCGTCCTCGTCACCCCCAGCCCGACCAGTGGCGATCTCCGCCTCTCCGACGCCGAAGCGACGCTGACTCTGCTCAACGTCCTCCTCAAACTCGGGCCCGAGGTCCCGGTGCTCGGCGAACTGTTCCTGCTCGAGAGCGTCGAGCGGCTGCCGAGCACGGACCCGCGCCTACTTCCCCTCTCGGTCCTGCGGGCGGTTTCCGGCGCCGTCGCGATGACGATCTTCGATCCCGAGCGCTCGCGGCACCTGCAGCGATCGCTCGAGGCCGACGACCTGGCAGCTGACGTCCCGCCGGCCGAACCGAACTGACAGCATCAGTCCCATGGCGGCGATTGAGCTCCAGGGCGTGGTGAAGAAGTTCGGGTCGATCACGGCGGTCGACGGCCTCGACCTCGAGGTCCCCGAGGGGATCTGCCTCGGCCTGCTCGGCCCCAACGGCGCCGGCAAGTCGACGACGATGCGGCTGCTGACGGGCCAGGCGCTGCCCGACTCCGGCGTCCTGCGCGTCCTCGGCCATGAGCTCCCCGCCGAGTCGAAGGTGGCGCGGGGAGAAATGGGCGTCGTCCCCCAGCTCGACAACCTCGACGTCGACGTCACCGTCGAAGACAACCTGGCCGTGTTCGCGCGCCTCTATCGGGTGCCCGACGTCGGCGCCGCGGTCGAGAGCGCCCTCGACCTCGCCCGGCTCGGCGCCCGCCGCCGCGACGCCGTCGATGAGCTCTCGGGCGGGATGCGTCGCCGCCTGCTGCTGGCCCGGGGCCTGGTCCACGACCCCAGGCTCCTACTGCTCGACGAGCCGACGGTCGGGCTCGACCCGCAGATCCGCACCGAGCTCTGGGCGCTGATCGACAACCTGCGCTCGCAGGGGACGACGATCCTGATGTCGACCCACTACATCGAGGAGGCGGAGCGGCTCGCCGACGAGGTCGCGGTGATGGCGCGGGGGAAGATCATCAGCCGTGGCCGGCCCGCCGAGCTGATCGTCGAGCACGCCGGCCGCGAGACCGCCGAAATCTACGCCCCGCCAGATCGCCTGGCCGAGGCCCGAACCAGGGCGGAGGCGGCCGGGCTGAGGGTCCGGCCCGCCGGGCCGGCGATCGCGATCGTCGGCTCTGAGAGGGCCTCCAACGGCGCAGTACCGGACGACGCCATCCGCCGCGCGGCCTCACTGGAGGACGTCTTCGTCCTGCTCACGGGGGAGGAGGCGGAATGAGCGCGGAGCGAGCAGGCGGCGGGAGGCGGTCGGTCGGGCTGCGGCGTCTCGAACCGGCGGCGATCGGCGGCGTGATGAGCCGCGAGGCCGCCAACTTCAGGACCTACTGGAAGGGGACGACCTTCTCGAGCCTGCTCGAACCGCTCGTCTACCTCCTCGCATTCGGCCTCGGCCTCTCGGCGACCCTCGTCGACGAAGTCAACGGCGTTCCCTACGTGCAGTTCGTCGGCACCGGGATGGTCGCCACCGCGGTGATTTTCTCGAGCGCCCTGCCGGCGATGTTCGGAACCTTCGTCAAGCACCGCTTCCAGAACACCTACGAAGCGATCCTCGCCGCCCCGGTCGACGTCGAAGAGCTGGTCAGCGCCGAGATGCTCTGGATCGGGCTCCGGTCGAGCATCTACGGCTGCTTCCCGCTCCTGGTGACGATCGCCTTCGGGCTCGACCCAGCTCCCGGGATGCTGCTGGTGCCGGTGTTCTGCCTCTTCACCGCCCTCGGGTTCGCCGGCTTCGGGGTCGCGACGGCGGCGATCGTCGCCAAGATCGATCAGTTCAACTACGTGACGGCGCTGTTCGTGACCCCGCTCTTCCTCGTCTCCGGCGCCTTCTTCCCGATCGACGAACTGCCCAAGGGGGTCCAGATCGTCGCCCAGCTCAACCCCCTCCACCAGCTCGTCGAACTGGTCCGCGGCAGCGCCTTCGGCTACGACCCGGTCGACCTGATCCGGTTCGCCTCGCTGGTCGTCTTCGCGTTGGTGACATGGCGGATCGCGATCAACCGCATGGAAGCGCGGCTGATCGACTGAAAATGGACCGTGCGCCCCGCCTTCGAGACAAGGTCACCGGGCGTGTCCACCAGGTTTGGCTCGAGCCGGGCTTTCCTGCGGCACCCGCGGCATCCGCTTAAGGCTGCTTCCTTCCGGACCTGACCTGATTCACGTGCCCACGTCGCGCAGGACCCGGCCGTCAACACCGCCCCCGGCGCACTGACCCCGACGGCCAGCCCCTCGGAACGGGATTCGGCCCCGCTAGAGCGGATTGCGGGTTACAGGGCACCGCTGATTCCCCGCCTAGCACGGTCCACAACCGATTCTACCGGGGCGGAACGTAGGATCGGCGCCCGATGGAAATAGAAGTCGACTCTGGCTCGTTCTTCGCGATCGTCGTCGTCGCCGCGATCGCCGCCGTGACGGTGGCGGTGGTGCCGCGCCGGTTCGCGCCACCGGTGGTCGTCGTCGAGCTCCTGCTGGGAATCGCGATCGGCCCCGAAATCCTCGGCCTGGCCCACACCGACAGCTTCGTCGACTTCTTCGCCAACCTCGGCCTCGGGATGCTTTTCTTCTTCGCCGGCTACGAGATCGACTTCGACCGGATCAAGGGGAGGCCGCTGGATCTCGGAGTCCTGGGCTGGGGGATGTCGATCTTCCTCGCCTACGCGATCGGCGGTGTGCTGATGGCGGCCGGGATAGTCGACTCGATCCTCTACACGGGATCGGCGATGGCGACGACGGCGATCGGAACCCTGATCCCGATCCTCCGCGACAACGGCGAGCTCAAAACTCGCTTCGGCACCTATCTGCTCGCCGCCGGCGGCGCCGGCGAGTTCGGGCCGATCCTGCTCGTGACCCTGGTCCTCTCGACGAACCAGCCACTGCACGAGGCTGGGATCCTGCTCGCCTTCGTCGCCCTCGCCCTGCTGCTGGCGCTGGCCTCGGTGCGGCTCGCGTGGCGGGGATGGTCGGCGCTCGAACGGACCTTCGAGGCGAGCAGCCAGCTCGCGGTGAGGGTGACCGTGGTGCTGATCTTCGGCCTCGTCCTGCTCGCCGGGGAGCTCGGCCTCGACATCCTTCTCGGCGGCTTCGTCGCCGGAATGATCGTCCGCGTTGCGCTCAAGGGCCACGAGCTCTCGGTCTTCGAGTCGAAGCTGACCGCGGTCGGGTTCGGCTTCTTCATCCCCTTCTTCTTCATCACCAGCGGGATCGAGTTCGACCTCGGCGCGCTCGGATCGATCGGAGCCGTGGCGAAGCTGGTGATGTTCTTCGTCCTCTTCCTCGTCGTCCGCGGGACGCCGGCGCTGCTCCTCTATCGAGGGGTGTTGAAACCGCGGCAGCGGTCGGCGCTCGCCTTCTACCTCGCGACCGAGCTGCCACTCGTCGTCGCGATCACGACGATCGCGATCGACGACGGCGACATGAAGACCTCAACCGCCGCCGGGCTGGTCGGCGCGGCGATGCTCTCGACCCTGATCTTCCCGTACGTCGCCGCCGCCCTTCAGAAACGGGCCGTGGCCGAAGGGGAAACGGGGCAACCGGGTCCCGCTCCCTCCACGGCCTCTGCCCTGGGACCGTCCGGCTAACGCCTGTGCTTCTTCGCCTTCGGCGGCTTGATCGTCAGGGCCTGGGTCTTGGGTCTTCTTCGTGCCATCGGTGGCGACCGCGGCGATCCTCAGCTTCGTCTTCAGCGTCCTGCCCTTCTTCAGCTGTGCGAGCGCGCTTGACTTGAGATGAACCTTGAGCACCCGCTTTTGACCGGCCGGGATCCTGATCTTGGCGTGGCCGATGACCTTGCCCTTCCTCCCCTTCCCGCCTTTCCGCTTCGCAGCGGCACTCGCTTTGCGCCGCTTTGGCGGTCGGAAGCACGACGGTGAGGTCGACGCTGGCGGTCGGCGGGTTGGTCGCGGTACCGAGGATCAGATTGCCTTTTTTGTCGACCCGGACGACTTTCGGCATTCCTTTGATCCCGGAAAACGGGTTGAGCGCTTTCAGCGCCACTCCTGGACTGCGTGTTGAGCAGGACCTGCACCTGGCCGCCGACGATCGCGACCGCGTCCGGGCCGCCGTTGCCGTCGAGGTCGGCGACGCGGAGCGGCGCCCGGCTGAACGCTTCGGTGTGGGAGAGCGGGAACAGCTGCGGCGCGCCGAGGGCCCCCGCACCGTTGCCCTCCTGGACGAAGACCGCGCCGGTCGAGACGGCGGCGGCGGGGTCGTAGGACCAGCTGTTGCCGATCAGATCCTCACGGCCGTCGAGGTTGAAGTCGCCGGTGGCGATGCTGTTGACACCCGGCGCCGAGGCGAACTTCGTCCCCACCTGGTCGGGGACGCCGACGGCGGTGCTGCCATAGAGAACGTCCACCTGCCCCGCCGCGGGAACGTCTTTGTAACCGCAGCCGCAACTGCCGGAGGCACTGATGATGTCGGGGCCGTCGCCGCCGAGGTCGCCTATGGTCAGAGACTTGAAGTTGCTTGCCGTCGTCGGCAGATCTGGCGCCAGTTCACGGGTGCTCCAGTGCCAGGTCGAGTCGGCCCCGAAGTCGAGGATGCCCTTTTCGCCACCGAGGGTGAAGACCCTGGCCTGGGCGACTTCTCCGGCGATGATCGGCGGGCCGATGCTGGGCCATTCGGGCGCGTTGAGACAGTCGGCGTTGGCCCAGTCGTAGGTCGCGCAGAGCGCGTTCCAATATTCCGGATTGTGCAGGGGGACGTGATTGCTGCGACCGAAGACTGGAACCGGCGGCAGCCCAGGCCCCCTCATGTTCGCCAGGGCCATGCTCTGCGGGCCGGCGGTCCAGAACGGCCCGAGGTTCAGTTCGGGATGGAGGTCGGGAGGGCCGAAGCCGCCGAGGCCGTCGCCCGCGAGCCGGCCGAGGTACTGCGTGTCGCCCGAATTGAGGACGCAGACGATCACCGCGTCCAGGTGCCCGTCCAACGAGTTCTGAAGCCCGGGCGTGATCAGATCCGCCAGCTCGACCTGGAAGGCGGGGCAGCCGGCCGGGTACAGATGGGGCGCGGCGAAGGTCCCGTTGCCGTTGTTGAGCTGGACCGCGAGCGATCCATCGAGCAGCGAGGTGACGATGTCGGGCCCGTTCTTACCGTCAAGGTCGCCGACGGCGACGTCGAGCGGAGTCCCACCGACCGAGAGAGCGCTGGTGGTGAAGCCGACCGTCGCGCCGGCGGTGCCGGCGGGGGCAAGCGAAGCAGTCAGGATCAGGCCGAAGAGGAGGAGACGCTTGATGGCATGACCATACCCACAACACCTCTCTGGTTGTGGAACTCGCCCTATGATCGGGCGTCTCCCGGGCGCGTAGCTCAGTGGGAGAGCGCTCGCCTCACACGCGAGAGGTCGCTGGTTCGAACCCAGCCGCGCCCATGGCGGAAACCCCCTAGGGCCCGAAGACCATCAGGGCGAGGATCGCGAGGATCAGGAAGGCCGAAGCGTAGTTCGCCGCCCGCGAGACCGGGTCGTCGAGGAGGGAACGCAGCTCGGAGCCGCCCGGCTCGCCCCGCTCGGCGAGCTCCTTCGCCAGCAGCCGAGCCTGTTTCGGTCGGCGCCCGCCGAGCGAGCCGAGCGCGACGACGAGGAGGAACAACGCGATCGCCGCGCCGACCCAGGCGGTCCCGAACCCGACGTCATCATCGAGGCCGACGAGCCAGAGCCCGCAGACGAACAGCAGCAGTGCCCCGGTGCCGACGAGGGCGACGCCGTAGCGGCTGAGGCCGAGGAGAAGCGCGACCTCGTCCGCGCTCTCCTTCCTGCGGGCGACCTCGAACGCAACACCGGCGACGACGACGCCGGAGACGAACAGCAGGACCCCAAGGAGATGGAGGAACAGCGCAACGTCCTCCATCGCGACCGGTCAGTATCCGGTGCCGGTCTTGACCTGCTGGCGCTCGGACTCCATCACGCCACCCTTCTTCTCGAGGGTCGCGCAGGCTTCCTTCATGTCGGAGGCGAGGTGGTCGATCTGGGCCCGGCTCAGCGTCTCCTTGACCAGCGCCCGCATCACTTTCACGTCTTCGGCGTTTGGGGGCAGCGTGTAGGCGGGGACCATCCAGCCGCGCTCGGCGGAGAGCTGCCAGGCGACGTCGAACTCGTCATAGGACTTGCCCTCAACCAGCTGGAACGCGACCAGCGGCAGTTGCTCGGCATCGGGGTCGATCAGTTCGAAATCGCCCTGGGCGGAAAGCTGCTCTGCCAGATAGCGGGCGTTTTTCTCCATGATCCCGATGATGTAGGAGTACCCCTCGAGGCCGAGGCGGACGAAGTTGTAGTACTGGGCGAGGACCATCGCCGAGCCGGTGGAGAAGTTGAGGGTGAAGGTCGCGTCGGTCTTGCCGAGGTAGTTCTCCTCGAAGACGAGTTCCTGAGCGAGGTCGTCCTTCTCGCGGAAGATCAGCCACCCGACGCCGGGATAGACGAGGCCGAACTTGTGGCCGGAGACGTTGATCGAGCGCACCTGCTCGAGCCGGAAGTCCCACTCAGAGTGCGGATATAGGAACGGCCAGACGAAGCCGCCGCTGGCGGCATCGACGTGCAACGGGATGTCGATGCCCTTGCTTTCCTTGGTCTGGATCAGCAAATCGTTGATTCCTGAGATGTCGTCGCGGTGCCCGGTGAAGGTGGTGCCGAGAACCGCGGCGACGCCGATCGTGTTCTCGTCGATGTGCTGCTCCACGTCTTCGGGGCCGATCGTGTACTTGCCCTTCTGCAGCGGAACGATCCTCGGCTCGACGTCGAAATACCGGCAGAACTTGTCCCAGACGACGTGGACGTCGCCGCCGAAGACGAGGTTCGGAGAGTCGGTCGGCTTCCCCGCCGCTTCCTGGCGCTGGCGCCATTTCCACTTCAGCGAGAGAGCGCCGAGCATGATCGCCTCCGAGGACCCCTGGGTGCGGGCGCCGGTCGTCTCGCCCGGGGCGTTGAAGAGGTTGGCAAGCATCCGCACGCAGCGCTGCTCGATCTCGGCCGAGATCGGGTACTCCGCGTGGTCGATGAAGTTGCGATGGAGGTTGGCGGCGATCAGCCGCTGGGCCTCGGGCTCCATCCAGGTGGTGACGAAGGTCGCCAGGTTCCGCGCCGGGTCGCCCTCGAGTTCGAGTTCCTCTCCGACCAGCCGCATCGCGTCCGTCGCCGACATCCCGCTCGCCGGGAACTCATGGTCGGGCGCCTCCTCGGTCAGCCACCTGGCCCCGTAGAATCGCTCACCCTCCGTCGGTTTATCGTCCCCAAGCGGCATCCGCCGACGAGACTACTGCTTACTGTTGCTCGACAACCGAGAGTATGTTCCCAGCCGGATCCTTGAACCAGGCGATTTCGGGGCCGGTGCGATTGATCCCCCTCTCGTCCTGGTCGAACTCCTCGTAGCGCTCGAACTCGACCCCGCGCTCGGAGAGCGCGTCGACCGCCGATCCGACGTCCTCGACCGGGAAGTTGAGGACGGTGTAGTTGGCCGGCTGCAGGTCCGCCTTGGCGTAGACGAGGGTGTCGACCTCACCGCCGTGCTGAAGCGAGATCAGCCCGTTCTCCTCATCGAGCACCTCGATCCCGACTCCGAGGGTCTCTCCGTAGAAGGTCTTCGCCGTCTCGATGTCGTCGACCGCGAAGCCGCTGAATGCCTTTGAGTTCTTGAACATTGTGCCTCCTTTCTACCCGGAAGGACCGAATCTGAACGCCGATTCATCGCTGCCGAGGCGGGTGCGCAAAGCTGTCGCGATGACCCTCGTGATGATCGGCGCTCCGATCGACTCGGTCGGCCGCGGCGGCGGCGCCGAGCTCGGGCCCGTTGCGCTGCGCGAGCTCGGGCTCGCCGAGGCGCTCGGCGCCGCCAAGGACCGCGGCGACCTCGAGCTCTCGATCCGAGGCGACGATCGCGACCCCGACACCGGGGTGATCGCGAGCGGGGACGTCCTCCGGGCGACAACCGAGATCCGGGCGACGGTGGCTAAGACGATCTCGGCCGGCGACCGCCCGCTCCTGGTCGGCGGCTGTTGCGCAGTGCTGCCAGGGGCCATGGGCGGCGCCCGCGACGTCCTCGGCTCGGTCGGGCTGGCCTACGTCGACGGCCACGCCGACCTCTACGACGGGCAGACGTCGACCAGCGGCGAGGCCGCCGACATGGGCATCTCGGTGATCCTCGGGCTCGGGCCGCAGGGGTGGGTCGAGGCCGCCGGCGGGCCCGGCGCCGCGGCCGAGCGCACCTTCCTGATCGGTTACCGCGACCGCGAGGAGTCGATCGAGGACGGGATGCGCCAGCCGGAGGACCTCGACCCCCCTCCCCGCCTGCACCCGATCGAGGCGGTGCGCGCCGACGGCGCCGACGCGACCGGGGAGACGGTCGCCCGGTCGCTGGCCGCGGTCGGCCCCTTCTGGCTCCACCTCGACGTCGACGTCCTCGACGAGGGGGCGTTCCCGGCGACGGACTACCTGATGCCCGGCGGGATCAGCCTGGCCGAGCTCGACGAGCTGCTCGCGCCGCTGCTCGCCTCGGAGGCCCTGATCGGCGCCTCGGTCGCCTGCTTCAACCCCGAGAAGGACCCCGGTGGAGCCTGCGGGCGGGCGCTGGTCGACATCCTGGTCGGGCTTCGAGGGGGATGAATATCGCCGCTGCATGAGTTGACCACACGATGGTGGGGTCAACTCATGCAGCGCGGAGCAAGCGAGCCTGGGAGCTGGCGGCGAGGCAGCACGGGGTCATTTCCCGCAAGGACCTGCTCGCACTCGGGTTCAGCGCCAGGGCGATCGAGCACCGAATCGCCGCGGGCCGCCTGCATCGCGTGGAGCGTGGCGTATACGCGGTCGGCTGGCCTCAACTCACCGCCCGGCGACGCTGGATGGTCGCCGTTCTCGCCTGCGGTGGGGACGCTGCTCTGTGTCACCGCAGCGCCGCCGCGCTTTGGAAGATCGGAACCGAGAGAAGGGATCGCATTGACATCACCGTGTGCAGGCGCACCGGGCTGCGCCGAGGTCGAATCCGGGTCCGGAGCAGGCCCTCCCTACCGCAGGCCGATCTGACCAAGAGCGAGGGCATCCCGGTGACGACGCCCGAACGCACTCTGCTCGACCTCGCAACCGAACTCAGTCCGCAGCAACTCGAGCGCGCGGTCAATGAGGCCGACAAGCGCGATTTGGTCACCCCAGAGGCGCTGCGAGCGTATCTCTCGGACCGTACCCGCCAACCGGGGGTGCGCGTCTTGCGGAGCCTTCTTGACCGCCACACATTCCGCCTCTCCGATTCCGATCTGGAGACTCTCTTCCGCCTGATCGCGGCCGCCGCGGGCCTGCCTCCGCCCCTCACCAAGGCCATGGTCAACGGGTTCGAGGTCGACTTCTTCTGGCCTCAGCTCGGTCTGGTCGTGGAGGCCGATGGCCTTCGCTACCACCGAACGCCATCTGCCCAAGCGCGCGATCAACTCCGCGACCAGACCCATACCGCCGCAGGCCTGACCCCGCTTCGCTTCTCGCACTACCAGGTGAAGTACGACCCCGAGCACGTCCGCGGCGTCCTGGCCAGAACGGTCATGCGTCTGCGCGGACGCGAAGGGAAGCGGCCCCTCGCCTAGCCGGCGAGCTCTGGGAGATGCTGCCCGACGTGGGTCGCGATTGTTTCCCTGACCCACTGCTGGGTCGCATAGTCGGCCATCCGGTAGCGGCCCAGCAGCATCTTCTGGTCGGTGATCGGGAGGCCGGCGATCTCCCAGCTGACCGCGAGACGCTCGAAGAGGAGCTCCGAGCGCCGCCGCCAGGCGTCGTCTACCGAGGCCGCGGCGCTCGAGGGGCCCTCGCCGATCTTGCGGATCGTCAATCGGCTCAGCGACTGGCGCAGGACCAGCGTGTTGCCCTCCTCGTCGCGGTACTCAACCGTCGCGGCCTTCTCGGGCTGGCGTCTCTTCTTGCGGCTCGGCATCGGCTCGAGTCTGGCAGGGACGGGCGCCGCGCTCACTCGTCGTTGTCGGCCGGGCGGCGGCGGGCGGACTTGCGCTGGGACGTCCTTCGCTTCTGGTCGAGCCGGCGCTGGCGCGAAGCGCGGGTCGGCCGGGTCGCGCGCCGGCGCCGCGGGACCCGGAGGCCGGCCGCGATCCTCGCCGCGAGGCGATCGAGCGCAAGCTGGCGGTTGCGTGCCTGGCCCCGCGCATCCTGGGCGACGGCGGTGATCACCGGCCCCGCCCGCTCCAGCAGCCTCGCCCGCTGGGCCTCGTCAAGGGCGCCGGAGACCTCGACGTCGAAGACCGCTTCGACCCGCGACGCGGTCACGTTCGCGTGCTGCCCGCCGGGGCCGCTGGAGCGGCTCATGCGCAGCTCGATCTCCGCCAGCGGGACCGCGAGGCCGTCGTCGATCTTCAGCTCATCGGCCACGGCGCCGCGAACGCGATCAGGCCAGGGCGTCGATCTTCGCCGCGAGCTCGAAATCGTTGGCGGTGACGCCGCCGTCGGAGTGGGTCGAGAGGCTGATCTTGACCGTGTCCCAGGAGATCTCGAGGTCGGGGTGGTGGTTCATCGACTCGGCCGGCTCGACGATGCTGGCTGCGAAATTGACCGAGCCGACGAAATCGGCGCGCTTGAACGATTTCGTGATCGCGCGGCCGTCGCGCTCCCAGCCGGGATGCTCGGTCAGCCTCGCGTCCACCTCTTGCTCACTCAGTGGCATTGCCGGGACTATGCTGGCAAAGCAGCCGGGATTAAGCAATGAGCAACGACCTCCCGACCCTCTGGCACATCCCCGTCTCTCATTACAGCGAGAAGGCGCGCTGGGCCCTGGACCACAAGGGCATCGAGCACGAGCGGCGGGCGCCTCCGCCCGGCGGCCACATCGCGTTCGCGCTCTGGCTCACCCGCGGCTCCGAGATCACCTTCCCGGTCCTGACCATCGACGGCCGCCGCATCGGCGACTCGACCGCGATCATCGCCGCGCTCGAGGAGCGCCAGCCCGAGCCCCCGCTCTACCCGGCCGACCCCGCCGAGCGCCGGCGCGCCCTCGCCCTCGAGGACTTCTTCGACGAGGAGCTCGGGGCACATTCGCGGCTGCTCGCCTGGCATGAGCTGCTCAGCGACGGCGATCGCTTCCGCGATGTCGTCGAACAGACGGTGCCCCCTCCGGTGAGGCGGGTGGGGGGGCTGGCGACCGCCTACGCCGGCGCTTACACCAAGCTCCGCTTCGGCGTCGCCGATGAAGACAGGGCGGAGCTGGCGCGGGTCAAGATCCTCGCCGCCCTCGACCGCCTCGAGGCCGAGCTCGAGGCGGAGGGGAGCGGATACCTGGTCGGCGATGAGTTCACGGTCGCCGACCTCACCGCGGCCTCGCTCTTCTACCCGGTCGTCCTCCCCGACGAGGGGCCGACGGAAGTCGACGGCACGGCCGCCGCCGGAATGGAAGCCTTCCGCGACCCGCTGAGGGAGCGCCCCGGCTTCATCTGGGTCGAAGAGATGTTCCGCCGCCACCGCAAGCCGGCGCCGGTCGCTACGGCGTGAGGACGATCTTCAACGCCTCGCGGTTGTCGTAGAGCCGGTAGGCCTCGGCGGCCTCGTCGAGCTTCATCCGGTGGGTGACCAGCGGCGCCGGGTCCAATTTGCCCGCCTCGATCAACGCCAGGACCCGGTCGACGTGGGCGATCACGTTGGCGAGCCCGAGTCGCAGGGTCAGGCCCTTGAGCCAGGCGAGGCCGAGCGGGACCTCGCCCTTCCCCGCGTAGGCCCCGATTCCCGAAACCGTCCCGGCGCCGCGGGCGAGGCTGATCGCCATCGCCAGCGGTCCGGGGTCGCCGACCGCATCGACGACGACATCGACTCCGTGGCCCTCGGTCGCGGCGCGGACCGCCCGTTTCGGGTCCTCATCGGTGAGGTGGACCGGCTCGGCGCCGAACTCGGCTGCCATCTCCAGTCGCGGCGCCACCGAGTCGATCGCGAAGACCTTCGTCGCCCCCGCCGCGCGCGCCGCCTGGACGGCGCAGAGCCCGACCGGGCCGAGCCCGAGGACGGCGACGGTGTCCCCGGCCCGGGTGCCGGCGTGCTCGATCGCGTGGAACCCGGTGCCCATCACGTCGCCGGCGAACAGCGCCACCTCGTCGGACACGCCCTCCGGCACCCGGCGCAGCGTCAGGTCGGCCCGCGGCACGACCAGGAGCTCAGCCTGGGCGCCCTGGAGGTCGCCGAGATTGGAGCCGTGGCCGAAGATCCGGCCGCGCTCGCAGCGGTGGTAGTCGCCGCGCAGGCAGGCCGTGCAGGTCCCGCAGGCGGTGTGGAAGCAGCCGAGGACCCGATCGCCCTCCGCCACCCGCTCGACGTCGTCGCCTGCCGCCAGCACCGTGCCGACGAACTCATGGCCGATCGTGAAGCCGACCTCGACCGGGACCCGGCCGTGAAAGATGTGGAGGTCGGAGCCGCAGATCCCGCTCGCCTCGACCCTGACCAGGACCTCGTCGGGGGAGCCGATCTCCGGATCGGGCTTGTCGTCGACCCGGACCTCGCCGGGCGCCTGGAAGGTGACGGCTCGCATTGGCGGGCGAACCGTATCGCCCGGCCGGAAGCTTCAGCCGACCGGGACCTGGAAGCGACCGAGCTCGGCGCCGGGGCTGGCGGTCTCGGCGATCCGCGCTTCCAGCGCCAGCTCCTTCTCGAAGTCGGCCTCCTCACCGTGGCGGAAGGAGACGTCCTTGCCCTCGAGCAGCTCGATGAAGATCTCGACGAAGCGCTCGTCCAGCTGCTCGCCGGCGACCCGGCGCAGCTCCTGGATGGCGTCGTAGCTGGAGACCGGCGCCCGGTAGGAGTCACGCGCGGTCATCACGTCGTAGGTGTCGGCGACCGAGATGATCCGCGCCAGCTCGGGAATCTCATCGCCTTCCAAGCCGCGCGGATAGCCCTTGCCGTCGATCCGCTCGTGGTGGGCGAGGATTATGTCGGCGACCGGGCCGTACCCGTCGAGTGAGGAGACGACCCGCGCGCCCTGCTGGGGGTGGCGGCGGATCAGCATCCAGTCTTCGTCGGTGAGCGGGACGTTCGCCTTCAGGATCCGGTCGGGAAGGATGAACTTGCCGATGTCGTGGAGAAGGGCGGCGATGTGGACCAGCTCCTCCTCGCGTTTGGAATAGCCGGCCCGCTGGGCGATCGCCCGCGAGTAGCGCGCCACCGCGGCCGAGTGCCGGGCGGTCATCTGGTCCCGCAGGTCGAGGGTGCGGAGCAGCGCGCTCAACATCCCGACCTGGAAGCTGGCCAGCTGTTTGGTTCGGCTCTCGAGCTCCTGGGCGCGCTCCTGGGACTTCAGCAGGGCGCCGAGGAGGTATTGGAAGATGACGAGGACGACGCCGAACAGCGCGACCCCGGTGAGCCCGATCTGGTCATAGATGAAGGCAACCCCGACGGCCATCAGCGCAGCCGCGAGCTCGGAGGGAAGCAGCGGGCCGATCACCGTCCGCACCTTTTCGGGGAACGAGCTGCGCTCGAGGTAGCAGGTGTAGGCCCCGATCATCGTGAAGTTGATCGTCAGCGCGGCGAGGAAGGCCCCGAAGACACAGACGTAGTAGATGGGGTCCGAGGCCGTGATTCCGGCCGCTTCGACGATTTCGTGGAAGGCCGTGCCGACGATCACCGGGAACGTGATGTAGGTCAGGAGGTTGACGACGAAGTCGTCCCATTTTTCCCTGAACCGCAGCCAGCCGGCGACAATCGAGATGACGCCGATCAGCGCCGCCGGGGTGCCGCCGAGGAACACCAGTGCGAGGACCAGAGCCAGAAAGTTGCCGGATACCTTTATCCGGGATTCGGTCTCGATAGACATCACGTCGCTGAAAATCGAGAAGCCGAGCAGGATGCCGAACAGAGCCAGGTCCCAGTCCGCGTAGGGAGCCCGCCAGATTGCAAGGGCGATGGCCCCAACAAGGGCGATCGCCAACAGGGCGTTGCTCAATCGTGTCGGCCGCTCGTTTTCCATGTCGCAAGCGGGTCGAGTCGCCGTGCGCCGGATCCCGCCCGAGAGCTTTCGCGGGTTGCCAAGCGCTTCCTGCGACTGGCCACCGGCTTGCGACGATTACAACCGTGGACGCAAGGTAGAGGGTGACCGGGTACTCGGCAACCCTAGGTAGATCAACTGGCCAAGACCTTGCATTTGGAACAAATGCGGCCGATTTCCCCAGAGGACGCGTATTTGGCCTCCAAGCGGGAACATCCATGCTGAGACGACGGGCCCCTGGGGACTGGGTACTAACTATGAAGTCTTATCGTTTGAAGCCCATGACCTGCTCCTTCCATCGCGATCACGACCAATGCTTTTGCATAAGTTCGAGCAAAGATCGATTCGTTTCCTGGAAGGTTTGTAGCACATATAGGCGGAAACCTGTGCAAGTGCACGCAAACTTGTGCAAAAGAATGCAGGTTTAGATGGCCGGCCCAGGCCTGAAAGAACCCCTCAAAAGGCCTGCATTCAGGCGTCTTGTCCTCTCCTATGCCGTCAACGAGCTCGGCGATTGGCTCGGGATCGTCGCCCTCTCGCTCCTCGTCTTCGAGGAGACCGACAGCGCGATGGCGACCACCCTGCTGTTCATCGGGACCGGATTTGTCCCGGCGCTGCTGACCCCCGTCGTCGTCGCCCGCCTCGAGCGGCCGCCGCCGCGCTTCGTGCTGCCGGCGCTCTACGCGGCCGAGGCGGCGGCATTCGGGGTCCTGGCGCTGCTCGCCGATCACTTCTCGCTCGCCGCCGTGGTCGCGGTGGCGACGGTCGACGGCGCGCTGGCGCTGACCGCGAAGTCGCTGACCCGCTCGGTCAGCGCCGCGATGCTCGAGCCCGAGGGGGAGCTGCGAGCGGGCAACGCGGTCCTCAACGTCGCCTTCACCGCCAGCGCCGCGATCGGCCCGGTCATCGCCGGCGCGGTGATCGCCGCCTCGAGCGTCCAGACCGCGCTGCTGTTCGACGCCGTCTCCTTCTGGGCGATCGGGTGGATCATGCTCACCGCCCGCCCCCTCCCCCGTGGCAACTCCGAACCGGGGCGACTGCGGGAGCGCGTCCGGGCCGGCGCCGGGTACATCCGCGGCAACGCGACGCTGCGACGCCTGCTCGCGGCCCAGGGGGCGGCCTTCGTCTTCTTCTCGGCCGTGATCCCGATCGAGGTCCTCTTCGCCAAGCAGACGCTTGGCGCCGGCGACACCGGCTACGGCCTCCTGCTCGGCAGCTGGGGTGTCGGGATGGTCCTCGGCAGCATCGTCTTCGCCGCTCTGCGCCGGGCCCCACTGCCGGCCCTCCTGTTCTTCAGCACGATCGCGGTGGGCGTCGGCTATCTCGGGACCGCGGCATCGCAGACGTTGGCGATGGCCTGCGTGGCCTCGGCGGTCGGCGGCGCCGGCAACGGGGTCCAGTGGGTCGCGGTGATGAGCGCGGTCCAGGAGCTGACGGTGGCGAGGATGCAGGCGCGCGTGATCGGGGTCCTCGAATCGATCGCCTCCGCCGCCCCGGGGCTCGGCTACGTGGTCGGAGGCCTGATCGCGACCGGCTTCAGCCCACGGGCGACGTTCCTGGTCGCCGGGGTCGGCGTGATCGCGACCGCGGCGATTGCCGCACCCCTGCTCGGGACCCGGTGGCCGGAGACCCCGGAGCCGGTTCCCAATGAGGACAACAACCGTCCAGTGCCCCAAAGCGCCGGACGCGAGACTATGGTGGAGTTGATCCCAGGGGGAAGGTCAGCTGGATCGGGGGGCGAACAATCGACTCAGTCCAATCCGGAGGTCAGGCGTTGAGAAAGCTTGCGGCACTATTGGCGGTATCGGGGCTCCTGTCGCGACGGCGATCTGGGCCTCGCCTCCTGCGGAAGCAGCAGTGTCCGGCGGAGGTGAAGAAGGCGGAACCCTGATCGGCACCTTCGGCTCGTTCCCCGACTACCTCGACCCCGCGCTCTCCTACACGGTCGAAGGCTGGACCGCGATATACTCGACCTACATCCCGCTCCTGACCTACGCCCATGCCGACGGCTCCGAAGCGGGCAGCAAGGTGATCCCGGGCCTGGCCAAGAGCCTGCCGAAGATCACCAACGGCGGCAAGACCTACACGCTGATGCTCCGCAAGGGGCTCGAATACTCCGACGGAACCCCGGTCAAGGCGTCCGACTTCAAGTTCGCGGTCGAACGGATGATCGAGCTCAACTCGGGCGGCTCGCCCTTCTACACGGAAATCGTCGGCGCCGAAGACTTCCAGAGACCAAGAAGGCCGCCGACATCTCCGGAATCGAGACGAACGACAAGACCGGGAAGATCGTCATCAACCTGACTCGAACCCGCGCGGCACGTTCGACAACGAGCTCGGGCTGTATGTTCGTCGCGCCCGTCCCCGCAGACACCCCGATCAAGAACCTCTCCGTCGGCTCCGCCGCCGGCCACCGGCCCCTACGAGATCGTCAGCTCCGATCCCGGGCCGAGGCTGGAACTATCGAGCGCAACCCTGACTGGGAAAAGACGAACGCGAAGCTGATGCCCGGCATCTCCAGCGGGCCACTTCGACAAGATCGAATCAAGGTCATCCGCAACACCGTCGACCCAGGTCAGCGAAGTCGAACAGGGCACGACCCAGTGGATGCAGGCCCTGATCCCTGCCGGTCGCATCTATCGCAGACAGTGAGCAGTTCGAAGGCACCCAGCTGCGGCAGGAGCCGGCGATCCCCAACGTCTACTACTTCTGGATGAACATGACCCGGCCGCCGTTCGACGACCTCAAGGTGCGCGAAGCGGTCAACTACGCGGTCAGCGGTGAAGCGCTGGAACGGATCTACGCCGGCTCGCTGAAATCGCTGCACCAGTCCTGCCGCCGAAGGGATTCCGGGCCACAAGACCTTCGACCTCTACCCGTACGACCTGGAAAAGGCGAAGGAACTGATCGCCGAAGCGAAGCCCTCGGACACCGACATCACGGTCTGGACCGACAACGAACCGACCCAGGAAGAAGCCGGGGCCTACTACCAGGACCAGCTGAAGAAGCTCGGCTTCAACGTCGAAGCTGAAAATCCTCAACGCCGACGACTACTTCACGATCATCGGCAACGCATCGACGCCCGACCTCGACACCGGCTGTGTCGACTGGTACCAGGACTACCCGCACCCGAACGACTTCTTCCAGCCGCTGCTGGCGGGCGAAAGCATCCTGCCGACCAACAACGACAACTTCGCCGAACATCGACGATCCGAAGCTGAACGCGAAAATCGCCAAGCGCCGCAGGGAATCAGCTCGGCCCGAAGCAGGAAGCCGAATACGCCGAACTGGACCGCGAATACATGGAACAGGCGCCCTGGGCCCCCTACGGCAGCGCGATCGCTGACAACATTCGTCTCGAGCGAAATCGACCTCGACAAGATCATCTTCAACCCGACCTTCGGCCAGGTACCTGACGAGCTTCCAGTTCAAGTAGCCGCGAGCGCTGCTGCACAATAGGGACGTGGCCGCCGAGCTCCAACCCGCCGCGGACGGAGGGCCCGACGCGGGCCGCAGCCCATGGCGTCTGGCGCTGGCGCGGCTGCGGCAGAACCGGCTCGCGCTCGGGCTTCCTCGCGCTCTTCGTCCTGATCATCGTCTTCGTCCTCGCGGCCCCGCTCTGGAGCGTGTACGTCGCCGAAACCGGGCCGAACGACACCCACACGCTCGAAAAGATCACCGTCGACGGCGAAAAGCGCGACGTCGTCAGCCCCGAGGGCAGCCGATCGGCCCGGTCTGGTTCAAGGCCGGCGGCAAGTTCTTCCTCGGCGCCGACGGGCGGCTGGGTCGCGACGAGATGGTCCGGCTGATGTACGGCGGCAGGACCTCGCTCTTCATCAGCCTCGCCGCGGCACTGATCACGACGCTGCTCTCGATCGTGCTGGCGCCTGGTCGCCGGGCTACTACCGGGGCTGGATCGACGCGGTGATCGCCCGCATCCTCGACATCATCTGGGCCTTCCCGGTTCTGCTGCTCGGCATCGCGCTGGGGACCGCGCTCGCGGTCGGAGGGCTCCAGATCGGGCCGATCTCGATCTCGGGGACCTCGATCTGGATCCCGATCACTGATCATCGGCGTCGTCTACATCCCCTACATGGCGCGGCCGCTCCGGGGCGAGGTGCTGGCGCTGCGCGAGAAAGAGTTCGTCGAGGCGGCCGTCGCCCAGGGCGCCGGGCCCTTTCGGGTGATGTTCGGCGAGCTGCTGCCCAACCTCCTGTCGACGATCATCGTCTTCTTCACCCTCAACATCGCCAACAACATGCTGCTCGAGTCGGCGCTCTCCTTCCTCGGCGCCGGGGTGCAGGCACCGAACTCCTCCTGGGGGACGATGATCTCGACCGGGTTCGACTGCTGATCACGAGCGCGCCGCTGCTGACGCTCCTGCCGGGGGCGATGATCCTGCTGACGGTCCTCTCCCTCAACGTCTTCGGCGACGGCCTCCGCGACGCCCTCGACCCGAAATCGAGGGTCCGGCTCGAGGTCGAGGCCCACTCGGGCCTGCTCGAGCCCGAGGGGACGGCGGTCTGATGGGGCAGTTCATCGTCCGCCGGCTGATGGGAATGGTCCTGGTCCTGTTCGCGATCTCGATCATCGTCTTCCTGATCTTCAACGTGATCCCGAACTCGGACCCGGCGCAGCGGATGGCCGGCAAGAACGCGACGCCGGCGCTGGTCGAAAGCATCAACAAGACTGGGGGTTCGACGACCCGCTGCCCACAGCAGTACCTGACGATGATGAAGAAGATCTTCTCCGGCGAACTGATCTCCTACAGCAACCAGCTCAACGTCACCGAACAGATCTCCAAGGGCCTGCCCGCGACCTTCTCGCTGAGCATCGGCGCCGCGGTGATCTGGATGTTCTTCGGGGTCATCTTCGGCTACCTCTCGGCGGTGCAGGGCCGGGGGCGTGACCGACCGCCTGCTGACCGTGCTGGCGATCGTCGGCATCTCGATGCCGGTCTTCGTGCTCGCCGCGGTCTTCCTCAAGTACCTCGCCTACGACACCGGGATATTCCCCTCGGGCGGCTACGTGAGCTGACCGAAGAACCGATCGAATGGGCGTATCACCTGGTCCTTCCCTGGGTGACGCTGGCGATCATCTACGTCGGCTTCTACAGCCGCGTGCTGCGCTCGAACATGCTCGACGCGATGAGCGGCGACTACGTCCGCACCGCGCGGGCGAAGGGGCTGACCGAGCGACAGGTGATGCGGCGCCACGTGCTGCGCAACTCGCTGATCCCGATCGTCACCCTGTTCGGCCTCGATTTCGGCGCCGTCGTCTTCGGCGGCGCGATCCTCACCGAAGCGATCTTCAGCCTCAACGGGGTCGGCGACTACGCCTACCAGTCGACGATCAACCTCGACCTGCCGCCGATCATGGCGGTCACCCTCTTCGGCGCCTTCTTCGTCGTCCTCTTCAACGCCCTGGTCGACATCGCCTACGCCTACCTCGACCCGCGGGTGAGGCTCGGGGAGTCGGCGCAATGAGCGCAGAGCCGTTGCTGAGCGTCGACGACCTCCGGGTCGGGTTCGTCACCGAAGCGGGGCGCCTTCAGGCCGTCGACGGCGTCTCCGTTCGACCTCGCGGCCGGAGAAGTGCTGGCGATCGTCGGCGAGTCGGGGTCGGGGAAGAGCGTCACCGCGCAATCGATCATCGGCCTCACGCGCTCGCCCAACGCGCGGATCGAGGGCTCGGTGAAGCTCCACGAGAGGAGCTGATCGACGCTCAGCGAGAGCCGGCTCCAGAAGGTGCGGGGCGCGCGGATCGCGATGGTCTTCCAGGACCCGATGACCTCGCTCAACCCCGTCTACAGGGTCGGCGACCAGATCGTCGAGGCGGTCCGCGCCCACCGCTCGATGGGCGAGCGCGAGGCCCGCGACCTCGCGATCGAGATGCTCGACGCGGTCGGAATCCCGGAGCCCGAGCGGCGGGTCAGGTTCTACCCGCACGAACTCTCGGGCGGGCAGCGACAGCGGGCGATGATCGCGATGGCGCTGGCGCTCGAACCGGAGGTGCTGATCGCCGACGAGCCGACGACCGCGCTCGACGTCACGATCCAGGCCCAGATCCTCGAGCTGCTGAAGCGGCTCAACCGCGAACGGAACCTGGCGACGCTGCTGATCACCCACGACCTCGGGGTCGTCGCCGAGGTCGCCGACCGGGTCCTGGTGATGTACGCCGGGCGGGTGGTCGAGAAGGGTGACCTCGACGACATCTTCTACGACCCCCAGCACCCCTACACCTGGGGCCTGCTCGGCTCGCTCGCCCGGATCGACCAGGAGCGGCCGCACCGGCTGCCCCAGATCGGCGGGGTCGCCGCCCTCGCTGCTCGACCTCCCCGCCGGGCTGCTCGTTCCGGCCCCGCTGCCCGCACGCCTTCGACCGCTGCACTCGAGATGCCGGACCTGGGCGCCAGCGTCGAGGGAGCGCGCGGCCACCTCGACCGCTGCTGGCTCGACCCCGAGCGCAAGCGCGAGCTGCGCCAGGTCGAGGGCCGGATCGGGCTCGAGGAGCCGGCGTGAGCGCGAACGGCGAGCCCCTGCTCGAGGTCACGGACCTCGTCAAGCACTTCCCGATCAAGCGGGGCCTGCTGTTCGACCGCCAGGTCGGCGAGGTCAAGCGCGGTCGACGGCGTCAGCCTCTCGATTGCCCGCGGCGAGACGCTCGGCCTGGTCGGCGAGTCGGGGAGCGGCAAGTCCACCCTTTGCCGGGTCGCGCTGCAGCTGCTGAAGCCGACCTCCGGCTCGGTGCGGTTCGAAGGCCGCGAGATCGCCGGGCTGGGCCGGCGCGAGATGCGGCCGCTGCGGCGCCAGATGCAGATGGTCTTCCAGGACCCCTACGCCTCGCTGAACCCGCGCAAACGGGTCAGCCAGATCATCGGCGACCCGCTGCGCCGCCAGGGTGTCGGCTCCGCCGCCGAGCGGCGCCGGCGGGTCCATGAGCTGCTCGAGCGGGTCGGCCTCTCCGGCGAGCACTACGACCGCTACCCGCACGAGTTCTCCGGCGGCCAGCGGCAGCGGATCGGGATCGCGCGGGCGCTGGCGCTGAAGCCGACGCTGATCGTCGCCGACGAGCCGGTCTCGGCACTCGACGTCTCGATCCAGCGCCCAGATCGTCAACCTCCTCGCCGACCTCCAGGAAGAGTTCGAGCTGAGCTACCTGTTCGTCGCCCACGACATCGCGATCGTCCGCCACGTCTCCGACCGGATCGCGGTGATGCACGACGGCAAGATCGTCGAGCAGGGGACCGCGGACCAGGTCTGCGAGAGCCCCAAGGACCCCTACACCCGGTCGCTGCTCGCCGCGGTGCCGATTCCAGACCCGCGCGAGGCCCGCGCCCGTGGCGCTTCCGCTTAGCCCGCCGATCAAGCCGCAGCTGGCGAAGACGCGCCATGAGCTGCCGCTGGGCGAGGAGTGGGCGTACGAGGAGAAGATGGACGGCTTCCGGGCGATCGTCTTCGTCGACGGCGACGACGTCTACATCCAGTCGCGCGGAGCCAAATCCCTCGGCCGCTACTTCCCCGAGCTCAGCTTCCCGAAGGGGCGCTACGTCCTCGACGGTGAGCTCGTGATCCGCGACGCCGACGGCGGGCTCGAATTCGACGCGCTGCAGAGCCGAATCCACCCGGCCGAGTCGCGGATCACCCTGCTCTCGAAGGAGATCCCGGCCAACTTCGTCGCCTTCGACCTCCTCGCCGAGGGCGACGAAGCACTGCTCGACACGCCGCTGCGCGAGCGACGCGCCCGGCTCGAGAAGCTCGCCAAGAAGATGAAGGGCCTCGAGGTCAGCGAGCTCAGCTCCGATCCCGCCCGCGCCGAGGAGTGGCTGAAGACGGCCGAGGGGACGATGGCGAAGGAGCTCGACGCCCGCTACGAGCCGGGCAAACGGCGCGGGATGGCGAAGGTCAAGCGCGAGCGTGAGATCGACTGCGTCGTCCTCGGTTGGCGTCCCGGCAAAGAGGAGGGCACGGTCGGCTCGCTGATCCTCGGCCTCTACGACGGCGAGGACCTGCGGCCCGTCGGCCATATCTCCGGCTTCACCGCCGCCGAAAAACGCGGCCTCCGCGAGATCCTGGCGCCGCTGGAGACCGGCGAACAGGGTACGGCCGAGCCGAGCCGCTGGGCCGGCGACCGCGACCTCGAGTGGGTCGCGCTGCGGCCGGAGCTTGTGATCGAAGTCGGCTATGACCACGCCTAGCGCCGGGCGAATCAGACACGGGGCGCGGTTCCGGAGGTTTCGGGATGACAAAGACCCGCAGGAGTGCGTGTTCGAGCATCTTGATGAAGGGTGAGGGGTGGGTGTTGGGTGGCCCCTCGCCGGACAAGTGACCCCGTACTTACGGGGTCACTTTGAGTATCCGCCCGCCAAAGGGCCACCCAACATCCCTTCCTCCAGCGCTCCTCAAGACGCCTAGAAGAGCGCCTCCTGGCGGTCAGCTGATCCCGCAACTCCGGCGTCACAGGCCGGAACCGGTCGTCGCCTGGCAGGCATGCTCTCCGCTCCAGATTGCTCGCGCCCGCTCTCGGCCTGTCTTCCCGCGGGTGCGGCCCCAGCCGCGGACGGCGCGGGTGGCGCGTTGGCGCTGGGCCGGTTGTAGGTAGGCGCGGTCGGAGTAGAGCTGCTCGTATTTCGGGATCAGGTCGGGCCGTTTCGATTCCAGCCAGCCGAAGAACACGTCGCGGACCTCGTCGCGGAGGTGCAGCGCGACGCCGCCGAGAAAGGTGGCGCCGGCCTCGCGGGCGCGATCGACGATCGGCTGCACCTGCTCGGGGCTGTCGTTGATACCCGGCATCAGGGGCGCGATCAGGACGCCGGAGTCGATCCCGCGCCGGCGCAGCTCGGCGACCGCCTCGAGCCGGGCCTCGGGGCTCGGCGTGTGCGGCTCGGTCGCCCGCCAGACCTCGGGATCGAGGGTCGGGATCGAGAGGTTGACCGAGACCGGCAGCCGCTTCGCCATCCGCTCGTAGAGATCGACGTCGCGCATCACGAGCGGTGACTTGGTCAGGACGGAGATCGGCGTGTCGGCCTCCTCCAGCGCCGCGATGATCTCGGGCATCATCCGGTAGCGGCTCTCGACCCACTGGTAGGGGTCGGTGTTCGTCCCCAGCGCAACCAGCTCCCGCCTCCAGGTCGGCTTCGCAAGCTCCGCCCGGACCAGCTCGGGGACATTGACCTTGACGATGATCTCGCGCTCGAAGTCGCGGCCCGCGTTCATGTCGAGATAGGTGTGGGTGCGGCGGGCGAAGCAGTATCGGTAATCGGCAGGCATGGGTGCAGCCGCGAAAGGGGTTGATCGTCCATTCGAATCCGTATCGGCCTCCCGGCACTCGATTGAGGGCCGACTTCGCGCGGACCTCGTGGAATCGAATGCCGAGCGCCTCGGGGGCGTCGAATGTCCTGATCACCGCTTCCTCGGCCAGACCGAACAGCCTGCCTGCGTCCTCCTTCTCGAGTCGCTGTGAATCCCATCTCATACGAACGTATGTTCGCATGCGGGTACGGACGGGACCGCGGGCTAGGGGCCCCGGACGCTCTCGGCCTGCATGAACTCGTCGAGCTGAGCGCGGGCTTTGCGGCCGGCTGCCCTGCGCAGCGGCGGCAGGGTCGCCACCGCCAGCCCGGTCGGGCCGAGCGCCTGCCGGGCCCAGCGGCGGAAGTCGAACTCGTCGACGTGGTCGGCGATCAGACCGTCGGAGAAGCGGAAGGAAGCCTGGATGTCGTTGAGGACCCTGCGGCCGCTGGAGAAGGTGTAGCGGGCGATCCAGTGGGCGCCGCCGGAGTCCTCGTCGGCGTCGTGCTCGCGCAGTTCGATCTCGAGATCGGTCGCGCGGCCGGTCAGCATCCGCCACATCGCCCCGACCTCGTCGCCCTGGAGGTCGCCGAAGGCCGGGTCGCGGAAGTGGGCGTCGTCGGAATAGCAGGCCGTCATCTCGGCGCCGTCGCGGCGGCCGAACGCCTCGTAGAAGCGCTCGATCAATGCCCGGTTGGCCTCGGCGGTCACGGCGCCTCAGCCCAGCTCGCCACGGATCACGTAGCGGAGGACGGCGACGACCTGCTCGGCGCTCCGCGCCGTCCCCTGGGCGGCGCGGTCGACCTCCTTCAGCGCGTGGTCGAGCTCGGCGTCGTGGAGGGTCACGTAGGGGGTGCCGAGCGCCGCCGCGTAGCCCGCATCGAAGGCGGCGTTCCACTGCCGGTATTTGTCGCCGAAGCGGACGACGACGACGTCGGCGGCGCGGATCAGCGTCTGGGTCCGGATCGAGTTGACGCCGGCTCCCATCTGGTCCCGCCAGAAGGGCTCGGTCTCCTCGCCGAGTGTGCCGACCCCGGCGTCGTCGGAGGCGGAGTGATCGGTGACCGGGGCCGAGAACTCGACCGGGAGACCCGCCTCGCCGACGCCCGCCTCGATCCGCTGGCGCCAGTCGGAGTGGATCTCCCCCGATAGGTAGACCTGCCAGGTCCGCTCCGCCATCGGATCATCCTAGACGGCATCGGCACCCGGGCTGCGGGCGGGGCGCGGCCCGCGCTAAGGTATCTGACGTGAACGTAAGAAAGAGATTTGACCAGCGACGGTCGGGCGTCGGGGTGGACGCCGACCATGAGAACTACCGCTGGTGGGCCCTCTCCTGCACGAGCCTCGGGATGCTCCTCGTCGCCACCAACTCCGGCACCCTGATCATCGCCCTCCCCGACCTCGAGCGCTCGCTCGGAACCTCGCTCCTCGGGCTTGTCTGGGTGATCCTCGCCTACATGATCTCCTCGACCGTGCTGGTCCTCACCGCCGGGCGCCTCTCCGACCTCTTCGGGCGCAAGACGGCCTTCGTCGGCGCCTTCGTCGTCTTCGGCCTCGCCTCGCTCGGCGCCGGGTTCTCCTCCTCGGGCACCGAGCTGATCGTCTGGCGGGTCATCCAGGGGATCGGCGGCGCCTTCATCTTCGCCAACGGGCCCGCCCTCGTCACCGACGCCTTCCCGAGGGAGCAGCTCGGTGTCGCGATGGGCACCAACACCATGGTCGCCGCGATCGGCCTCGTCATCGGCCCCGTCCTCGGCGGCGCCCTCGTCGCAATCTCCTGGCACTGGGTCTTCTGGTTCAACGTCCCGCTCGCGATCGCCGGGGCGCTGTGGGCGGCCCTCGTCCTCCGCGACCTCTCCTCGCGCGACCCCGTGCGCGGCCTCGACATCGGCGGGACGATCACATTCGTCCTCGGCCTCACCGGCCTCGTCTACGGGATCTCACGCGGTGGGCTCTCCGGCTGGGATGACCCGCTCGTGATCGGCTCGCTGATCGCCAGCGCGGTGCTGCTGCCGCTGTTCGTCGCGATCGAGCACCGCGGCAGCGCCCCGATGCTCGACCTCAGCATCTTCCGCAACCGGCTGTTCGCCGCCGCGACCGGGGCCGCCTTCATCAACGGCCTCTCCCGCTTCGCCCTCCTCTTCATCTTCGTCTTCTACTTCCAGGGCGCCCAGGGCGACGACCCGATCACCGCCGGGATCAAGCTCGCCCCGATGGCGATCGGGATGCTGATCGCCTCACCGCTGGCGGGGATCTACGCGGACCGGCACGGCTCGCGGATGCTGGCGGCCCTGGGGATGCTGGTCGGCGCCCTCGCCCTCGCCGGGATGACGACGCTCCAGGCTGACAGCCCCTACTGGGAGAGCATGCTCTGGCTCGGCCTGGTCGGGATCGGCTCGGGCATGTTCAACTCGCCCAACACCGCCGCGATGATGGGGACCGTCCCCGCCGAGCGCCGCGGGATCGCCGCCGGCGCGCGGACGATGCTTCAGAACACCGGCGCCGTGATCTCGATCGCCTTCGTGCTCGCGATCGTGACCGCCGCGGTGCCGCAGGAAGTCCTCTTCGCGATCTTCTCCGGGCTCGCCTCGGGCCTGACCGAAGCGCAGCTGGCGCCGTTCATCCACAACATGCACACCGCCCTCTGGGTCCTTGCCGCGACATCGGTGATCGGGGCCGGAGTCTCGCTCCTGCGCCCCAGCCACGTCGCCGCGCCGCGCGGCGCCGACGAGGGCCTGTTCGAGGAGGCCGCGGCACGATGAGCGACGAGAACGGCTCCGCAGAGCTGCGGATCGGTGAAGTCGCGAAGCTGACCGGAACGACCCCGCGGACGATTCGCTACTACGAGGAGATCGGCCTCCTCCCCGCCGCCGGCGACCGCGAGCCGGGCGCCCACCGAACCTATGAGAGCGGCGACGTCGAGCGCCTCACCGAGCTGCTGCGGCTGAAGGACCTGCTCGGCGTCTCTCTCGAGGAGCTGAAGGACCTGGTCACCGCCGAGGACGCCCGCGCCGCCCTGCGCCGGGAGTGGAAAGCGGGGGTCGAGGACCCGGTCCGGCGCCGCGAGATCCTCGACGAGTCGCTCGAGCACATCGCCAAGCAGCTCGAGCTGGTGCGGAGGCGTAAGCGGGAGATCTCGCGGCTCGAAGAGGAGCTGGTAGCGCGCCGGCGCCGGGTCCGGACCCTTATCCGGACTGCTCCTCGAAGTGCTTACTGAGCATCGTCACCTGGCCCTGGTAGTTCGACCCCAGGTCCTCCCCGTAGAGGCGCTCGGCCGGGGCGGTCGTCCGCTCCAGCGCCAGCTTGCAGACCGGCTGGCGGTGCTCGACCATGAACGAGACGTCGCGCGCCCTGACCTCCAGCGCGGCGCGGCTGCCGTGGCGATCTCCAGCCCGGTCGTAGCCGAACCCGGGATCGAAGAACCCGGCGTAGTGGGTGCGAAGCTCGCCGGCGGTCGGGTCGTAGGCCATCATCTCGGCGGCGATCTGCGGTGGGATGCAGACGCCCTCCGCCGATAGCAGCAGGTAGAAGATCTCCGGCTCGAGGACGATCCGGCCTCCGGCCTCCGGGAAGACCGGGTCCCAGTAGTCGGTCCAGCGGTAGGCGCGAACCCTCGAGAGGTCGATCGGGAGGCTGTTCTTCTTCGCCCGGTAGCCGACGATCCGGTCGCTGGGCCCGGAGAGGTCGACGCTGAGGAAGAGGCCGTCGGCGAGGGCCAGCTCGGACTCGCGCAGTGCGTGGGAGTCGAGGTAGAGGAGCGGGAACTCGGCCTGCAGGCTGCGGATCTCATCGTCTCCGAGCCGCACCTCGCCGCGGGCCAGGCGGAGCTGGTTCAGCGAAAGGCCCGTCTGGACCTGGATCGCGAACGAGCGCGGGACGATCTCGAGATAGAGCCGGCCGTGGTAGCCGGGGCGGATCTCGTCGAAGCGGTGGTGGCGATCGGTCAGCACCCGGGTGAATACGTCGAGCCGGCCGGTCGAGCTCTTCGGGTTCGCCTTGGCGCGAACCTCGTCGGGCAGCGCGAGCTCCTCGATCAGCGGCACCAGGTAGGGCCGGTCGCGCTCGAGCACGGCGCCGTCACGGAGATCGACCCGCTGGAACGCGAGGCCCTCGATCTTCTCCTCGACGGTCGAGTCGATGTCGGGCAGGAAGCTGCATCGCAGCGCCCAGGCGAAGTCGCCGAGGCGGAGGTCGATGCTGGCCGGTTGGATCGCCTCGGGCCGGATCCGGTAATCGCCCGACGTCACCCATTCGGCCTCGATCGCCCGGCTCAGCTCCTGCCAGGGCAGGACCCCGGTCAGCGCCTCGGGCGCCTGTTCGCCGGCGACGCCGGCCGCGGCCGTCTCAGATCCACTCATCAGCCCAGGATTATCCGTTTCCGCTCGGCGGCGGCACCCGGCCCGCCTTCCGCAAATTCCGGCCTAGCCGCCGCGTTTCGGCTTCCGTTTGGCCGGTTTCGCCGGTTTGATCTCGCGGGCTGCGCGCCTCAGGGTCCGATCGGCCTCCTTCTCGACCGCCTCGCCCATCGCGATCTGGAACATTGCCAGCACGGTTCCCGTCGCGAGCGGCCGCAGTTTTTCGAGCGCCTCGGCCATGTGCTGCCAGTCCTGCTCGGGGTGGCCGGCCTTCTCGAACGGCCCCCAGAGCTCCTGTTGGAACAGGCTGACGAAGGCGCGGGCGGCGCCGTCGGAATGGCGTTTCAGTCTCTCCGCGACCCCCAGCGCCGCCTCGGAGCTGATGCCGAGCCCGGCCAGCTCGGCCGCCGCCTGCAGCATGCGGGGGCTGATCACCTCGATCCTGCCGTCGGGGAGGGTGCGGATGATCCCGAGCTTTTCGGTCCTCTCGCGCCGCTCCTGGTTCCTGCCTTCGCCGAAGATCCCAACCAGCTCCTCTCCGTCGATGATCTCCGGCGCCTCGTCTTCGAACGGGACGCGCATCAGCCGCGTGAAATCGGAGATCGCCGTGGCGGATCCGTCGCCGCTTTCCAGCACCCGGCGGATCGCCTCGAGATTGAGGCCGTCGGCCTGCATTTCGCGGGTCAGCTCGATCCGGACCACGTGCTCTTCGTTGTAGTAGCCGGTGCGGCCGCGGACCACCGGCGGCGGCAGCAGGCCGCGCGTCTGGTGGGCGCGGATGTTGCGGACGGTCATCCCGGTCCGCTCGGCCAGCTCCCTGATCGTCATTTCGCCGTTGGAAGCGGCTTCTGATTTCCCCGGGCTCATCAACGCATCGTAAGCGGCAGCCGCTGCCCGTTCATCTCCGCGGCCCCAACTGAGCAGAGGAATGCAATCGCCTCGGCGATGTGCTCGGCGGGGGTGAAGGTCGGGAACTCCTTGCCCGGGCTCTCCTCTCGCATCTGCCGGGTCAGGATCGCGTCGACGACGATGATGTTGGCCGTCGCCCCCTTGCCGGCGAAGCCGTCGGCGAGGGCGAGGGTCCAGGCCTCGGCGGCGGCCTTGGCGGCCGCGTAGGAGGCGTTCTCGTTCGTCGGGTTCTGCGCCTGCTTTGCGGAGACGAGGACGAAGCGGCCGTGGCCGCTCGCCACCAGCGCCTCGTGGAAGGCGCGGGAGGTGTGCTGAACGGTCCGGATCAGGAGGTCGTGGAGCAGATCCCAGTCGGCGAGCGGCGCCGTGACCAGCGGCTCGCCCCCGCGCCAGCCGCCGACCAGGTGGATCAACCCGTCGACCCGGCCGAAGCGCTCGACCAGGGCCGCGCACCAGGCCTCCGCCTCCCCCTCGTCGAGGAGATCGACGGCGCGGCCGTCCCACCGCTCCTCGGGCAGCCCGAGGCGCTCGCCCACCCCGTCGGCATCGGCCTGCTCCCGGCCGCCACCGCAGATCACGGCCCCCGCCTCCGCCAGCCGCTCGGCGACCTCCGGGCCGAGCCCGCCGCCGATCCCGGCAATGGCGATCACCCGGCCGTCGAGCTCAGGGGTGCTCATCCCGGAATCATCTTCGATGCCGGCAAAAGGCGCACGGATCGGAGCATTCGTTAGGCCCGCTCAGGGCCCGGCGAGCGGTACACGGAGGCCTGCCTTCCTCGTGTTCCCGGCGCGATCGGTGGCTCTGAACTTGAGGACGACCCTACCGTCGGGGCCCTTCGGGGGCTTCGCGCCGCGCGGCTTGAGACTGACCATCGCGCCCCTCCCCGCTTCGAGCTTCCGACGTACGGTCCGCAGTCCGAACGTCCCGGCGCGGGGGACGGAGACCCGGCCGGTGACGATCAGCGCGCAGTCCTCGGTGCAGCTGACCGTGACCCTGATCGGCCTCTCCACAGACTGCCGCTTCCCTGCGCGGACCCTCACCGATGGCGCCCTGGTATCGACGATAAAGGCCTCGGAGGCGGGAATCGGATCGGTGTTGGAGACCCGGTCGATCGCCCGGACGTCGAATGTGTGGGAGCCGTCCGACAGCGGGACGCTGGTGTAGGGCGAGCCGCAGGGCGTGAAGGGTGCGGAGTTGAGGCTGCATTCGTAGGTCGAGCCGGGCTCGGAGGATCCGAAGCCGAAGGTCGGCGTCGGGTCGTTGCCGAGGCTCGAGGGACCGGAGTCGATCGCGGTGTCGGGGGCGACGGTGTCGACGATGAAGCTGCGACTCGCGGGCGTTGCGTCCGCGTTGCCGATCTCATCCAAAGCTCGGACCGAGAATGTGTGTGGCCCGTCGAGCAGTCCCGAGGTCGTGTCCGGCGAGCTGCACGCCCGGAAGGCGCCGTCGTCGACCCGGCATTCGAAGGCTGCGCCCGGCTCATCGGCCCCAAAGGCGAAGGTCGGCGTGCGGCTGTTGATCGGACCCGAGGGGCCGGAGGCAATCTTGGTCTCGGGGGCGGTCGTGTCGACCGTAAATTCGCGGCTCTTCGAACTGGTGAGGCCGACCAGGTCGGTGCCGGTCAGGGCGAATACGTGAGGGCCATCGGCAAGAGGCGCCGTCGTGAACGGCGGGCCGCATGGCTCCGGCGCCGCTGCGTCGATCCTGCATTCGAACGTCACCGCCTCATTGGCGTCGAAGTCGAAGGTCGGGGTGACGTCGTTGATCGTCGCCCCGGCCTCGGGCCCGGCGAGGATCGAGACGGTCGGCGGATGGGTGTCGATCGCGAATTCGCGCGCCGCCATGGTCAGGGAAAAGTTTCCGGCGGGGTCCCTCGAGCGCACGATGAAGGAGTGGGGGCCGTCGCCCAGCGGGCCGAGCACGAGCGGGGGAGAGCAGGGTTCGTAGGCGTCGAGGTCGACCTTGCATTCGAAGGTCGCATTCGGGTCGCCGGAGGAGAAGGTGACGCTAGGGGAGCTTTCGTCGATTACGCCCGAGGGACCCGACTCGATTTCGACATCGGGGCCGACTGT
Organism: uncultured Solirubrobacterales bacterium; assembly: GCA_963805455.1. Lineage (GTDB taxonomy): Bacteria > Actinomycetota > Thermoleophilia > Solirubrobacterales > 70-9 > VRUE01. The sequence continues at coordinate 34,893 of CAWDUJ010000001.1, read as the reverse complement.
GTCGACCGTGAAGCTGGAGGCGGCCGGGCTCTGATCGATCGTGCCGTTGGTTGCCCGAACTTCGAACGTGTGGGGGCCGTCTGACAGCGGTGGGGCGATTCGGAGCGGAGACTCACACAAGAAAAATTGGCCACCGTCGAGCCTGCACTGGAATTTCGCAAATTCTGTGTCGGAGGCGAAGCGGAAGGTTGGGTTGACTTCATTGGTCAGGGCCTGGGGCCCGGCTTCGATGCTCGTCTCGGGCACCCCGACGAACTGTCGCGCGAATACGTCCCGGCCTCCCTGTTCAAGATCCAACTGCCGCACCCAGGCGACGGCGAAACCGCCACTGCCGTCACCGACGATCGCCGGCTGATCCGGGAAGCCGGAACCGGGGTCGAGCGGAACGGCGGTTGTCAGCGCGACACCGCCGTCTGCGAAGCGGCGCGCGAAGACGCGTTCGGGTGAGCCGGGTTCTTCGCTCCCACGCCAGGCCACCGTGAACCCACCATTGGGATCGGCGGCGATCGCCGGGTCGGCCGCGCTGCTGTGCGTCGGCGGATCGACCCGGACCGGGCCGCGCTTCGGCTCGCCTGTTAGATAGAACGGGCGGACGTAGATTCCATCGGTGACTTCGCCGTTCCAGGCGATGTCGAAGCCGCCTCCGGCGATCGCGATGATCGCGGGCGCGATCTGCTTCAGGGCGAAGCTCGGATTGACCGGGACCTCCGGGCACATGGCTTCGGCCGGCACTTTTCCCTGCGCTTCTTCTCTTTCCCTTTCGGGGCAGGTCGGGGTGCCCGCGGCGTCAAACCGCCGCATGAAGACCACGGTGCGAGATTCCTGAGGGTCGCGACCCACCCAGGTGGCTACAAAGCCGCCGGTTTCGGTGGCTGCGATATCGGGTGAGTCCAGTTTGGTCGGCACCGGCGTGTTCGCCACGATCGGGCTTCCCAAGGGGTTGCCGGAGACGTCGAACCGCCGCGCAAGAATCCGGTACGGCGTCGCCCCGCCGCCCTCCACGTTCTCCCAGGCGACCGTGAATCCCCCGCCTTCGTCATGTGTGATCGCGGGGCTGTACTCGAGGCCTGTTTGGGACGTCCCGACGGTGATCTCGCCACCCAGCGATTGGCCGGAGGCGTCGAAGCGGCGCACGCGAACGCTGCTTTCGAATCCGGCTCCGTCCGGCTGGCCGTCAATCCAGGCGACGACGAAGCCGCCACTGCCGTCCCCGGCGATCGCCGGTTCCTCCTGCGAACCGTGAGTCGTCGTGTTGACCGGGATCTCACCGCTCACCGGCGCCCCGGAGGCGTCAAAGCGGCGAGCATAGATATCGTATTTCATCGGGCTCAGGTCCCCTTCGGATACGTCGGGCCAGCTCTGCCAGGCGACTGTGAAGCCGCCGGTTTCATCATCTGCGATCACCGGATTCCTTTGATATCCGGCGGTTGTCGTATTGACTGGAATCACCGGGCCGCCCGTGACCCCCGAAGCCGCACAGGGGAGCGCGAGGAGACACAGCAGAGCGACCGCAACAGCGATGCCTGCAGTCCCCGTAGATCCCGTCCGATTCCTCATCGCAACATCTCCCCACTGCCCCCAACAAGATTGCTACAGCGCGCCTCCCATTTCAACCCTCTACACGCCTTCGATCAGGGACAGCCGCCGCCGGCCGGACCGCAGCGGAAGCCCGTCTGGACGGCCGGGATTGTGCCCGGCGCGAGGTCGGCGGAGCTCAGCGACCCGTCCTTGACCTTGGCGCTGTCGACCGCACCGTCCTTGATCTTCGTCGTCGTGACCGCGTTGTTCTTCAGCTGCTTCGCGCCGACACTTTTCTTCGCCAAGTGGGTGGCGGCCAGGCTGGCGCGTCCCAGGGCGAGGAAGAGCGCGATCGTGGCGATCACATTGGCGTAGGCCAGGCGCTAGCGAATCGTTCTCAAAGCTCCTCCTCGATATTTGATGGGGGAGGCAGGATTCGAACCTGCGTAGGCAGAGCCAATTGGTTTACAGCCAATCTCCTTTAACCACTCGGACACTCCCCCGGAGAGAGCGCGATTTTAGATGGTGATCGTCTGAGATACTCGCGGCCGTGCCCAAGGATCGCTTCTACTCGCGGATCTCGATGTCGCTCGGGGCGACCGGGCTGCGCTGGACCGGCAAGCTCAACACCCCCCTCTACCGACTCTCGCGAGGCCGGATCGGGGGCAAGGTCGGCAGGGCGCCGGTGCTGCTGCTGACGACGACCGGCCGCAAATCGGGGCAGCTGCGCACCTGCCCGGTCGTCTACCTCGAGGACGACGGGCGCTTCGTCATCATCAACACCAACGCCGGCAACGCGCCGACGCCGGCTTGGTCGTTCAACCTCAGGGCCAACCCCGAGGCCGAGGTCGAGATCGGCTCCCGCAAGCAGCCGGTGCGCGCAAGGATCGCCGAGGGCGAGGAGCGCGCCGACCTCTGGCGCAAGCACAACCTCCAGTACTCGGGCTTCGACGAATACGCCGAGAAGCTCGACCGGGAGATCGCGGTATTCGTGCTCGACCCGGCCCCGGTGGGCTAGGCGCTCTCGCGCAGCATCTGGGCCTCGGGCAGCCGCTGCAGTTTTTTCAGCGTGCTGTTCTCGATCTGGCGCACCCGCTCGCGGGTGACGCCGAATGTCCGGCCGACCTCCTCGAGGGTCAGCGGTTCGAGGCCCGAGAGGCCGTAGCGCAGCTCGATCACCTGGCGCTCGCGCTCGGGCAGGGCCTCGAGCGCTTTCTTGACCCCCTCCTTCTGAAGGTGTTCGCTGGCCTCCTCGAACGGCTCGGCGACCGCGTCGTCGGCGACGAAATCCCCGAGCTCCGACTCATCCTCGTCGCCGACCGGCTTCTCGAGGGAGACCGGCAGCTGGGCGACACGGAGGATCTCCCGCACGTCGCCGAGCGGCCAGCGCAGCTCGGCGGCGATCTCGGCCGCCTCCGGCTCGCGGCCGAGGCGCTGGACCAGCTGGCGCTCGACGTGGGCGACCCGGTTCAGCTTCTCGACCATGTGGACGGGGATCCGGATCGTCCGCGCCTTGTCGGCGATCGCCCTCGTCACCGCCTGACGGATCCACCAGGTGGCGTAGGTGGAGAACTTGTACCCGCGGCGGTAGTCGAACTTCTCGACCGCTCGGATCAGGCCCAGCGAGCCCTCCTGGATCAGGTCGAGGAAGCTCAGCCCACGGCCCAGATAGCCTTTCGCGATCGAGACGACGAGGCGCAGGTTCGCCTCGACCATCTGCCGCTTGGCGAGCATGTCGCCGCGCTCGATCCGCTTCGCAAGCTCGACCTCCTGGGCCGCGGTCAGAAGGTCGACTTTGCCGATCGAGCGCAGGTAGAGCCGCAGTGAGTCGAGGCTCGGTTCGATCGTCAGGTCGAGCTCAGGTTTCTTAGGCTGGCCGTTGGATGCCTCTTCGCGCTGCTCTTTGTAGGCGCTGACGCCGTCTTCGGCGATCACCTCGACGCCGTGTTCGACGAGGTGGGCATGGAGGCCGCTGACCTGCTCCTTGGTCACCTCGACCTCCTCGAGGGTCGAGGCGATCTGCTCGAAGGTCAGGTACCCGCGCTCGCGACCCAGCGCGATCAGACCCCGCAGCTCCTCCTGGTCTGCGAACGGCTGAGTGCCCGAATCCTGATCCAGTCCCTCCGGGACAGTCTCCAACGGCTCGATCTCACACCCTCCGGTACAACCTCTCCCCCCTCCGGGGTGCCGGCCCCAAGGCTCCGGCCAGGCCGAAGTATAGGGAGAAATTCTCGACTGCCGAGACCCCGTGCCGTCTAGTCTCTGTGGCGATGAGCGCGGAGCGAGCAAGCGTGCATATCTGGTTCTCCGCGCAGCGAGCGAAGCGCGAAAGGTTGTGATGGCGAGCTACCCAAGCACGGCCTCCCCGACCGCCAACGACGTGCAGGCCTCGACCCCCGAGACGATGATCAGCCTCTCGCGGGTCGGCGTCACCGGCGTCGAGAAGGTGATCCGGGTCGAGACCGACGGGACCGAGAACCTCTACCACGCCGATTTCGAGTGCTTCGTCGACCTCAATCCGCGCCAGGCCGGGGTCCACATGTCCCGGTTCGAGGAAATCGTCGCCGAGGCGATCGACGAGGTGGTGCTGGGCGAGGCGCTGAACGCCGAGATGCTCGCGGCCCACATCGCCCAGAACGTGCGCGAGCGCCAGGGCGGCCTGCGGGCCGAGGTCTCCGTCACCGCCCGCTATCCGCAGACCGTGACAACGCCGAAGAGCGGGTTGCAGACCCAGGAGATCTACACCCTGTTCGGGACGGCCGTCGCCTCGCTGCGGGGGACGCGGACGCTGACCGGGGTCCAGGCCCAGGGAATGACCGCCTGCCCCTGCGCGCAGGAGATGGTCGCCGGCGTCGCCCGCGAACGACTGGCCGAGAGCGGCTTCGACGCCGACCAGATCGAGGCAGCGATCGAGGCGGTGCCGATCGCAACCCACAATCAGCGCGGCATCGGAACTCTCCACATCGGCTGCCCGGAGGGAGGCCCGAGCTGGATCGACGCCCCGGAGCTGCTGCGAATCGTCGAGACGTCGATGAGCTCGGAGATATACGAGCTGATGAAGCGCCCCGACGAGCTCTCCGTTGTCGAGAAAGCGCACGCGAATCCGCGCTTCGTCGAGGACTGCGTCCGCGAGATGCTGCGCCAGGTCGTCGAGGGCTACCCCGACCTGCCGGGCGAGGCCTTCGTCATGGCCCGCCAGGAGAACCTCGAGACGATCCACCGCCACAACGTCGTCGCCGAGCGCTACGGCAAGCTAGACGACCTACGCAACGAGCTCGACGGCGGCGAGCAGGAGCGCCGTCACCTCACTATGCGCGAGTGGCTGGAGGCTCCGGCGACATAGGCGTCAGCCGGCGTCGAGAAATCAGATTGTGATCGCCACCGGCTGACGCCGAATCAATTTCGCCCATGGCTCCGGCTTTTTGCCGTCGCCATATGCGGGCGTTCGGAGAGACGACGTCTGAGGCCGAAGAAGTAGTCGGCGCCGCTGATCAGGGTGGCGGCGACCGCGAGGTAGACGAGGGCGTTGACCCAGGCCGGGGCAGGGTTGGTCGCGATCAGGGCAAAGACGGCGGCGATCTGGAGCACCGTCTTCACCTTGCCGAGCCAACTGGCGGAGATGACGATGCCGCGCTCGACCGCGATCGCCCGCATCACCGTCACCGCGAACTCGCGGGCGATGATCACCATCGCCACCCAGGCCGCGAGCCGGTCGAGCGAGACGAGTGAGATCAGCGCCGCCGCGATCAGGAGCTTGTCGGCGATCGGGTCCATCAACTTGCCGAATGTCGTGACCGCGTCGCGGGAGCGGGCGAAGTAGCCGTCGAGGCCGTCGGTCAGCGCGGCGAGGGCGAAGACCGCGGCGGCGAGCGTGTCGCCGTTGGAGGTCTCCCCGAGCAGGGCGACAACGACCACCGGCACGGCGAGAATGCGCAGCAGGGTCAGCGCGTTGGGGAGGTTTAGCGGGAACATCTCTTCAGTCTGCCGACGCGGATGCGGCCGCGTCGCGCTTCGCAAAGTACTCCTCCCCCTCGATGCTGATGTGGGGGAGGATGCGATCCATCCAGCCCGGCATCCACCAGGCGCGGCGGCCGAGCAGGACCATCACCGCGGGGACCAGGAGGCAGCGAACCAGGGTCGAGTCGATCGCGATCGCAACCGCCAGCCCGACCCCGAACTCCTTGACGATCGGGTTGCCGTTGAGCACGAAGCTGGTGAACACGCAGACCATGATCGCTGCCGCCGAGGTGATCACCCGGCCAGTGTTGGCCAGGCCCTCGATCACCGCCTCCTTCTCGTCTTCGTTCTGGCGGTAGTGCTCGCGCATCTGGGTCAGGAGGAAGACCTCGTAGTCCATCGAGAGGCCGAAGAGGATCGCGAACATCAGCAGCGGCACGAAGCTGACGATCGGGATCGAGTGGTCGAGGCCGATCAGCGAGGACCCCCAGCCGAGCTGGAAGACGGCCGTCACGACCCCGTAGGCGGCGGCCACCGAGAGCAGGTTCATCGCCGCCGCCTTGATCGGCACAAGCAGGGAGCGGAAGGCGAGCAAGAGGACAAAGAAGCTGAGCGCGACGACGATCCCAATCATCAACGGAAGCTTGTCGGCGATCTCGGTGGCGAGGTCGATGTAGCCGGCGGTCTGGCCGCCGACGTAAGCGGCGCCACCGGTCCCTTTGACGGCGTTCGGGATCGTCGTTTCGCGCAGGTCTTCGACCAGGCTCACGGTCTCGTCCGCCCACGGCGCCGATTTCGAGATCGCCGTGAATACGGCGACGGTTCCGGACTTGTCGAGAGTTGGTTCGGAGACGACGGCGACGTCGGGTGCCGCCTCGACCTGCTTGGCGAGGACGGGTAGCGACCGTTCGGCCTCCTCGGCGGTCTGGAACTTCGAGGTGATCAGCAGGGGGCCGTTGACGCCGGGCCCGAAGCCCTTCGTCATCGAGTCGTAGTTCTGGCGCGCGGTGGTCGACTTCGGCAGGGCGCTGAGGTCGTTCTGACCGAGCTCGAGTTGGAAGATCGGCAGCGCCAGGACGATGAGGACCGCGAGGGCCGCCAGCGCCGAGCGCCAGGGCCGGGAGGCGACGCCCCGGGCCCACCGACGCCAGCCGTGCGGCTCGTTGTCGTCCGGCCCGCTGTTGCCGAAGGGCACCCGCAGGGAGTTGATGTGCGGGCCGAGCGCCCCGAGCAACGCCGGCAGCAGCGTCGCCGCCGCGCAGACCGCGACGACGACCGCAATCGCGGCGGTGAACCCGAGCGTGCTTACCAGGGGGATCCCGGCGAAGGCGAGCGAGCAGAGCGCGATCACGACCGTGAAGCCGGCGAAGACGACGGCGCCGCCGGCCGTCGCGGTGGCGCGGGCGATCGACTCGCGCAGCTCCATCCCTTCGCCGAGCTGGAGTTTGTGGCGGGTGACGATGAAGAGCGCGTAGTCGATCCCGACCCCGAGGCCGATCATCGTCGCCAGGGTCGCGGCGACGCTCGGCACTTCGATCACGTTCTCCAGGAGGCGGATCACCGAGAGCGAGATCGCGAGGCCGATGATCGCCGAGCCGATCGGCATGACCATCGCCGTCGCCGTGCCGAAGGCGAAGAGAAGAATCACGATTGCCGCGGCGATCCCGATCGCGTCGCTGACCCCGGTGTCGGGCTTCGAGAGCTGCTGGCCGACGTAGGCGCCGACGGAGGTATCGAGCCCGGCGCGCTTGGCCGGCTCCGCCGCGTCGAGGACCGCTTCCGCCTGCTCCTCGGTGAGTTCGCCCGGGCCGACGCCGAGGATCACCGGGAAATAGCCGACCGAACGGTCCTTGCTGAGGAACTGGGCGCCCTGTCGGGTCAGCGGGCTGATGGCCGAGTTCACGATGTGCAAAGCGTTGAGCCGTTTCCCGGTTTCTTCGATCGCCTTCGCGTATTTGGGGTCGGTGAGCTGGGCGCCGCCCGTGGCTTCGATCGCCAGCGGGTTGCTGCCGAAGGCCTGTTCAGGCAGGTTGTCTTCGAGCAGTTCGGTCGCCGTCGTCGAGCCGGTCCCGGGCAGGGTCAGGTTGTCGTTGGTCTTGTCGCCGGAGGCCTGGCCGACCACCACCAGCACGATCGCGGCCACCACCCAGACCGCGATCGTCGGCCAGTGATGCCGGGAGCAGAACCCGCCGATCGCGTAGAGAGGCCCGGTCACGCGCGAATCATCCATTACCGGGCGGCGCATCGCCACCCGGGAGGGGAACTTCGCCTCCGTTGAAGGCCTCGGGGAAGGATTCGGACTGCGTGGCGCCGAGACCCTGCCTGAGGATGACCAGGTGCTGGGAGTGGCCGGCGGCGAGCGAGGCGGCGAGCGTCTTCGGCGCTGCGCTGAAGTACTTGGTCGAGGCTTCGATGTCGGAGGTGAGCGCGGCGCTCTCGAGTTCGTAGGCGAGGGTGAGGACGTCGCCCTGGTTGTGGAGCTGGCCGAATTCGAGTTCGGAGGCGGTCGCCGTCGCCTTGCCGCCGAGGCCGCGTATCGCCTTCGAGATCGCGCCGACGAATTCCTGCTCCTGGGCACGGAGCCGGCGCGCCGAGGGGGCGAACCGCCGCCCGATCATCGGCGCCCCGCGGGTGTAGACGTCGAGGGCGGTCAGCTCCTGCGCCAGGGTGGCGTTCAGGACTTCGACGTCGGCGCCCTTCTCGGAGTCGGTTTCGGCGCCGTGGCCGGGCTTGCCGCAGCCGGCGACGCCGAGGAGCGCGACGAGGAAGAGAACGAGGTTGGCGCGGGCCATGCGAGGGCGCAGACTAAGGCCGAGCCTGCAATTACTGTCGTATAGCGATGGAAAACGCAGGCTCGATCCTGGAAGCGGAGATTCACGCGTGCCGACGCTGCCCGCGGCTGGTCGAGTGGCGCGAGGAGGCGGCGGCGGACCCGCCAAAGCGCTACCGAGGCGAGGATTACTGGGCGCGCCCGGTGGCCGGTTTCGGCGACCCCAGGGCGCGCCTCGCGATCGTCGGCCTCGCCCCCGCGGCCCACGGCGCCAACAGGACCGGGCGGATGTTCACCGGCGATCGCTCAGGCGAGTGGCTCTATGCGGCGCTCCACCGCGCCGGCTTCGCCAATCAGCCCACTTCGGTCGATCGCGACGATGGGCTCAGGCTCGAGGGCGCCTACATAACCGCCGTCGTCCGCTGCGCGCCTCCGGCGAACAAACCGACCCCGGCCGAGCGCGACAACTGCCTCCCCTACCTGGCCCGCGAGCTCGAGCTGCTCGAGGCCGCGCGGACCGTGGTCGCGCTCGGGTCCTTCGCCTGGGACGGGACGCTGCGTGCGCTCCGCGATCTCGGTGCCGAGATCCCGCGACCGAAACCGCGATTCGGGCACGGTGCCGAGGCTGAGGTCGGCGAGTGGACGCTCCTCGGCTGCTTCCACCCGAGTCAGCAGAACACGTTCACAGGCAAGCTGACCGAACCGATGATCGACGCCGTCCTCGCCCGCGCCGGTAACTTGGTCGGCTCCTGATGGCGCTCCTGACCCGAATTTTGCCGCTGGCCCTCCTGGCCGCCGCCCTCCTCGCCGGCTGTGGCTCGAACGACTCGAGCGAGACCACGGCGCCCGCGCAGTCCGGCGGGGAAACGACCCAGGCGCAGGAGAGCACCCAGCCCTCCGGCGCCCCGGCCGGAGCGACGGCACGGGTTTGCCCCCGCGGCGGTGGCAACGTCCGCCAGCTTCACGTAACGGGAATGGACTGCGGACGCGCGGTGGCGGTCGCCAGGGGTTGGGCCGCCGGCTCAGGATGCAGGCCCTCCGGGGAGCAGTCGCGCAGCGCCTGCACGGTCGGAAAGTTCCGCTGCTTCTCGACGGTCGTCGGCGAAGGCCTTGCCGTCAGCTGCGGCCGGCCGGAACAGGCCCTCGGCTTCATCGCCAAACCCGATTGACCTAGCAGGTCGATTTCAGGCGGTCGCGGTAAGCGACCATCGTGCGGTGGGAGAAGTCGGTGTGGAATTCGTAGCCGGTTTCTTCAATCCACCGCCAGCCTGCCGGAGTGAAGGTGAAACGCGGATTTGAGGTCACCTCGCCGTGACCGATCACGCCTCGCAGGGGGATGTGCAGGCGGTCCCGGAGCCAGCAGGTCAGCCGGTACGAGGCACGCCGCATCCGAGAGTCGCGCATCACTTCAGCGTCGGTCAGACCGACGTGCTCGACCCCGATCGCCCAGGGCGAGACCCCGAACGCCTGTTTGGCGAGGACGTCGAGGGCTGCGAGTTGGGTGATGTGGCCCTGCGGATCGATGATGAACTGAGCCCAGGCGGCATCGGGACCGGTATTCCAATACGCGATCGCCGCTTCCCTCGTGGTGCTGCCCGTGTAATGCTCGACGATCAGGCGGGGTCGGAATGTGGCGGTGCCGTACATGAACCGCGACCATGCGAGCGTATCGGCGACGCGCTCGGGCCAGAAGGCGAGCCGGCCCCGTCTCATCGGCGGTCGAACGGACGCCGCCGCCGGCGCGCTGATGAGCGCGACCACCACTGCCGCGCTGACGCAGATTCGCAGTCGCATGGGGATTCGACCCCTTGGAAGGCTAGCTCGTCGAGCGCGCTGCGAGCCGGGGCGAGGGGTCGAAGAACAGCGCCAGCCACAGCAATGGTGCGTAGCTCGGCGCGACGAACGCCAGCGGGATCGCCGCCAGGAAGACAACGGAGATGTAGATCGCCCGGATCCGGTTTTCGCGATGAGTCGCCCTGTCGATCGTCGTCAGCCCGGCGTTGTGCGCGTAGGCGTTCATCCGGAACCCGACGACGACGCAGGCGGCGAGATTCACCGCGTATACGACGACCGCGGCCGCCTCGCCGCCGTACTCGCCGAGCAGCTGGCTGCTGAAGGGGATCAGGACGATCGTGCCGAGGTAGAGGATGTTGAGCCGGATCAGCCGGTTGTCGAACGCCTCGACCTGGCCGAAGAACCTGTGGTGCAGGGTCCAGAACCGACCGATCACCGCGAAGGAGATCGCGAACGCGACGAAGTCTTCATGCAGCTCCCAGACTTCATGCCAGAGCCTGTGGCCCGGCACGCCGGATTCGATCCCGAGGTTCAGCACCAGCAGCGTGATCGCGATCGCGAACACCCCGTCGCTGAAGGCGACGATCCGCGAGAACTCGGTCTCGTTCTCCCGGCGCTGCTTCGCGGCCTCCCTTTCGCTCACCCCCCCATGCTTACGGGCGCCCGCGACGGAACGCCGGGCCGATCGCTCCTAGAATGTGGCGCCCGCCGACGTAGCTCAGTTGGTAGAGCACTTCACTCGTAATGAAGGGGTCCCCGGTTCGAATCCGGGCGTCGGCTCTCCCGGCGGGCATCCGTCCGTCGGATCAATTAGCCTCTCCATAATTCTCGGTATGGAGCTGACGGGGGTCAAGAACCGGCCGCGCCTGGTCGCCGTGCTCTCCGCCTTGGCGGTGGGGCTGATGCTTGCGCTCGGCGCCGGCAACGCGACGCCGGAGGGGCAGATCGTCGTCCACGGCGCGAACTCGGGCTCGACCCTGGAGCTCCAGGTCAAGGGCGAGCGGCTGGTGGTCGAGGGCCTGATGGCGCGGGAGCATCCGCGCGGCTGCCACTTCACCCGCTACCGGATGGCCGCCTCCTGCCCGCTACGCGACGTCGGCTCGATCGTCGTCCGGATGGGCCCCTCGGGCGATTTCGTCAAGGTCCTGAACAGCCTTCCGGTCCCGCTCACCGCCTACCTCGGCGACGGCTCCGACAAATTCGTCGGCAACGGCGAGAGCGACACCTGTTATTCCGAAGGCGCCCGCCGCAACCGCTGCGTCGGGGGGGCCGGCAACGACATCTGCATCACCGGCAACCAGAACAGCGACTGCGTCGGCGGCGCCGGCAACGACTACTGCCAGACCGGCGCCGGCAGCGACGGATGCTGGGGCGGCCCCGGCCGCGACATCTGCCGGATGGGCGCGGGGGAAGACGGCTGCCACGGCGAAGGTGGCGACGACCGGCTCTACGGCGGCCCGAGCCCGGACCGGCTCTACGGCGGCGAGGGTTACGACCACTGCGACGGGATGCCGGGCTGGGGACGCTCGGAAACCTGCGAGGCCGGCCCGCTGCGCTGAGCCTCAGGGGGCGACGACGGTCAGCGTCGCCTTCATCCCGAGTTCCTCGTGGCCTTCGAGGCTGCACCAGAGGCGGTAGTTGCCGGCGGGCAGCGTGAAGCGGTCCTCCTGGCGTTTCTGCGACCCCGCTTCCGGGACGCTGTACTCGGGCCCCTGCCCATTGGCGAGCTGGAGGTTGAGGTTATGGGGGTCTTCGCCCTGGTTGTTGAGCTCGACGATCACTTCGCCGGCGGTGACGCTGGCCCGGGAGAGCGTGTAGGAGTACTCCTTCGATTTGACGCTGAGGTGGCCGAGGGCCGGCCCCGGTTCGGTCGGCGATTGCGGCCCGGTGCCAGGTGTCGGCGGCGACGCCCCTCCGAGCTGGGGCGCCGGCAGGTGCCGGCAGGTCCACCAGTGCTTGACCCGCACCACCCTGCGGACCTTGCCGTGGCGCCTGACGTGCTTGACGACCCGCTTGGAGTGCCGCTTCCAGGAACAGGAGTCGGAGGCCGTTCCGGGCACCGGCGCGACGACGAGAGCAATCAGCACCGCTGCGCCGAGCGCCGCCGCCGCACGCCTCAAGCCTTCACCAGGGTCGGCCTCGCGAACCCGGAGGCGCCGGGGATGACCGAGGCGGCGTCGTGGCCGAGCCATTCCTCGAGCAGCGAGCAGTACATGCCGCGGAAGTCACTGGTCACCCGCAGGTTGTCGTTGTTGTCGAGCGTCTCCAGGCCGGGGAATTCGCCGACCATCTCGCCCTTCGCTTTCGACCCGATCACGAACCCGCAGCCGGCGGCGCCGTGGTCGGTCCCGGCGGAGCCGTTCTCTTCGGGGCGGCGTCCGAACTCGCTCCACATCTCGACGAGGACCCGATCGGCGAGCCCGCGCGCCTCGAGATCGCGCTGGAAGGCGAGCAGGCCTTCGCAGGTGTTGCGGAGGTTGCGGTCGAGGTCGGCGGCCTGGTCGGCGTGGGTGTCGTAGCCGCCCGGGGCGCTGATCGTCACCACGTTGAGCGGCAGGCCGAGGCCGATGTAGGCGGCGAGGCCGGCCAGCTTGTGGGAGAAGCCGTTGTCGGGGTAGGTCACGGGGCTGGTGAAGTCGCCGACCCCACCGAGGTCTTTACGCAGCTTCTCGGTCTGGGTCGTCGCCCGCCGCACCTGGCCGAGGCCGGGCGAGTCGACCGGCAGCGAGCCGAAGTTGGCGAAGCTGTTGAACATCTCGTCGGAGACCGGTTCGCCGACCGCGGACCAGAGGTCGTAGCCGTCGACGCTGTCGATCGCCGCGACCGGCTTGTCGGCGGTGGCGATCATCGGCGAGAGCCGGCCGTCCATCGAGAGCCCCTGCAGCGGGTTGTCGTCGGTCCCGACCAGATCGAGGTAGCGGCCGAGCCAGCCGGTCCGGTACCCGATCTCGAGCTCGCCGATCTCGTAGTAGTGACGAGACGTGAAGTGGGACTGGTCGGGGTGGTCGTACCCGATCGCCGGGAAGGCGCTCACTTTTCCCTCGCCGTGCAGGGTCGCCAGCGATGCGGCGGCGGGGTGCCAGCGCAGCCGGTTGTCCTCGGTGAATTCGGTCCCGGCTTCGGGCGAGAGCGCGAGGTTCGGCCGCAGCTGCGAGTAGCGCGGATCGCCGACGGGGGCGAGCACGCTGAGCGCGTCGATGCCGCCGTCGAAGAAGACCGAGACGAGGATTTTGTCGCCCTGCGCCGCCTGCGCGATCCCCTCTTCGAACGCAGCCAGGGGGATCTTCGAGGCGCCGTAGACGGAGAGCGCGAGGCCCGCGCTCCAGGAGAGGAAGCTCCGGCGCGAGAGCCCGGTCCCGGCCGGGGTCGGCATACCCGGCTCGATCGCGGGCAGGCCCTTGCCCGCTTCGGCGGCGGCCGAGCGGAGGAGTTTGGACCGGGTGTAGTTGTTGCAGCAGTTGTGCACTGTCAGCTCCTCCTCATTGCAGGATCGTGTCGGGGCTGATGCCGATCAGCTGCAGCAGCGCGTTCTGGCGCATCGCCCTGTAAACGCCCTGTTGGTAGGGCTGAGTGGCTAGCGCCCCGGCGCGTCGGGCGAAGTCGAGGAGCTCGGCCCGGGTGTCACCCCGCAGGGTCGGCCCGCCCCACGACGTCAGCGCCCGCGAGAGCGCCTCGTCGGGGGTCTCGGTCGTGCTGTATGGGGCGCCCCAGACGTCGACCGAGGTCCCGTCGAGCGCGTAGTTGACGAGGTTCCAGCGGGCCCGCATCCGCGAGGTGTCGAGCCAGCGCGTGTCGTCCCAGCCGGAGACGTTGGGCGGCCAGAAGAGGAGCTGGCCGGCCTGGTCGCAGAGCCAGACCCAGGCGTCGGTGTCGATGCCGCGGCCAAGCTTGCGCAGCATCCCGGCGAGCTGGACCACCGGCGGCTTCACCATCGGCGGGCCCTGATAGAGGTCGGGGCTCATCAGGATTTCCTCGAGCACCGGGCGGATCTCCCAGCCCGAGCCGCGGTAGGTGTTCATCATCGTGTCGCGGACGGCGTCGGACGGGGGCTGTGGGACGAAGTAGCTCCAGAGCTTGTCGACGAAGAAAGACGGGTGGGCGGGGTTCTCGACACAGAGGCGGCAGGCGTCCCGCCATTCCCAGTTTCCGGTCCTGCCGAAGACGGTCTTCGTCCCCTTGTCGTGGAGTTTGGTGTCGAAGCGGAAGTTGTAGGCGCCGAGTTCCCCGTAGTCATTGCGCCAACCGGTCAGCGCCCGAGCCTGCTCGCGGATGTCGTTCTCGGAGTAGGCGCCGCGGTCGGCGCCGAGGGAGAAGAGCTCCATCATCTCGCGGCCGTAGTTCTCGTTCGGAGCCTGCTTGCGGTTTTCGTTCCCGTTCAGCCACTGAAGCATGGCCGGGTCGATCGTCACCCCCATGAAGAGGTCGAGGAATGAGCCAAAGCAGCCCGCCCGGAAGAGATTCGACTGGTCGATCATCTGCTGCGCGGTCGAGACGCTCGCCGTCGAGGTCGCGAACCAATCGTGGAGGACGAGCGCCATCCGCTCGACCAGGGGCTGGTTGGTTCGCACCATCCGGTCGAGCCACCAGAGGTGATCGTGTCCCCAGGAATCGGCCGGGGCGATCGGGTCGCCCTGGTCGTCGACCGGCTCCGGGCCGGTCAGGGTCGCCGGGCCGCTGGCCCTGGTCAGCGACTGGACCGCCGCGACGAGGCCGAGCGAGGCGAGCTGCTCAGCCTGGCCCGAGACCGCGCCGAAGCCCGCGCGGTCGAGGAGCCGAACCGCCTGGTCGCGCCCGAAGGGCCCCTGGTAGGCGCCGGCCGGGCGCGATTCGACGCTGATCGGTGCGACGGCGGCTTTGCGCCGCGATTTCGGCTTCTTGCCGGGGCCGCGAAAGTGGTTTTTCTTCGGCTTGTGTCTGTGGCGGACGATGTAGCTTTCGACCCGCCAATCGCCGTCCGCGGTCGGGACCCAGCGGAAGTGCTTGTCCTTCCAGACGTGCCGGCGGTGCCTGCGGTGCCGGCCTTTGGGTTTCTGCGCACTCGCTGTCGACTGGGGAATGGCCATACGGATCGGCGGTCGGGACCGTACCGACTTTTCGGCATAGTCTCGAATCCACTTAAGTTTGGGCAGCGACCTGGACGCAATACCCAGGCCGCAGGCGTCAGCCGGACAGTTTTTTCGTCAAGTAGCTGTGGCCCGCGGGCAGCGAGAGGGTCCTATCGGCGACGAAGTCGCTGACCGTGACGACCCCCCTCTTGACCTTGAAGAAGGTGCCCTTGCACCGGTCGGCGGTGAGCCAGATCGTCCCCCGGACGGAGGCGGAGCCGAAATTGCCCTGGGTCCGGAACCGGCCGCTGCCGGAACCCCAGAGCTTGCGGCCGGAGCGCTTCGAGGTGCGGGCGCTCGAGCCCGCCTTCCGGCAGGAGCGGAAGTCGCCGCCGCGGAGCCGGAGCGTCACCAGCGCTCCGCCGGCGGCCTGGGAGATCTGAAATCGGCCTTTGTAGAAATCCGCGCTCTGCTCGACGCCGTTCGCATTGACAGAGGTGAGCGTTACCCGGCCGTTGGTCGCATCGACGATCGAGCCGACGGGGATCGATTGGAGGTCGCCGAGCGGGACGAATTTCTTCGAGCCCGGGACCTTGATCAGCACCCGTCCCGATTTCGGCGCGACGGTGACGCTCTTGCCATTGACCGGGGCCGGCCCGCTCGGGGGTGGTGGAGGAGGTGGCAGTGCTTTCTGTTTTTCCCCTTCCTCGGGGGCGAAATCCCCCGAGACGCAGTTCGAGAACTCCGAGGTGGTGGTTTTCCCGGCGTCGGTGGCGGTCGTGGTGAAGAAGTGGGCCGCCGGTAGGACCAGGGCCAGCAGCGTCGAGGAGAACGCCGCCGAGCCCGCGTTGTCGGTTTCGATTTCGTCGCCGACGCTGCCGACGAAGTACTGCCCCTCGCCGAATCCAGAGGGGTCGCACTCTTCGTTGGCGAAGAACTCGAGGTCATATTTCGTACTCGGAGCGCCCTCGAGAGTTCCGGTCACGGTCGTCGTACCGTTGACGATCGTGGCCACGGTTGAGATCTCCGGCGTCACCGTGCTCGCGGCGCTTTCGATCCCGAGGCCCTCGTTGGAGTGGATCGAGTTCTCGCGAATCGTGGTGAAGGTGGCCCCGCTCTCGACCAGGACTCCCGGGCCGCGGTTGAAGGCGATGATGTTGTGCGGCAGCGCCATGTCGTCGGTGCCGCCGACCAGGACTTCGGCCGCCTGCGAAGTCACGTGGATGCCGCCGCCGAACGGCTCGACAGTCCCCGGAGGAGGGCCGTTGGGGAGCCGGCCGGTGCCGGCCACACCGGTCCCGACCAGATTCTGGTCGACCGCGACTTTGTCGCCGGCGACCACGATCCCCCACTCTTCGTTGCCGGAGACCAGATTGCCGCCGGTTTTGCCGCAGTTGCGGCCGATCCGGACCCCGGTGGCACCTTCGTCGATCCAGATGCCGTCGAAGTTCGGTCGCGGCTGGGTCCCGGTGATGTCGGTGCCGATGTAGTTGCCGCACGCTTCGCCCGAGGACCCGGGTTCGAAATAGATGCCGAGGTCGAATTCGCCGATCGCAAGGCCCTTGATCGTCGCGGTACCGCCGCTCCTGACCCGGATGCCGGAGGTGCCCGTCTCGAATTCGGCCTGGCTCCCGTCGAGGTACACGACCGGCGTGTGCGATCCCGACCAACCCGGAGCGGTCGTCGCATCGATCGTGATCGAGCCTTCCAGTTCCGGAAGCGGCGTTTCGGCAAGCTGGATGACCCCCGCCACCACAAAGGTGATTTCGTCCGATTCCCCACTGGCATCGGCTTCCTGGATCGCGGCTCGCAGAGTGCAGGTGTTCGGGCAGCCGGCGTCCCCGATGTCTTCCAACTGGTTGACCTTGAGTTCGAGCGCCGACGCCCCCGCGGGGAACGCGCAGGCCACCGCCAGGACGAGCACGACAATACGGACGGGCTTCACGAGACAGGACAGCCTATCCGGACCTTGCCTTCAGATCGAGGCTGCGAGAGGATGGAGGCCGTCCATGGCCAACGTGCTCTGTGTCCTCTATGACGATCCCGTCGACGGCTACCCGCCGAGCTACGCGCGGGAAGGCATCCCGAAGATCGAGGGCTACCACGACGGCCAGACCGCCCCGACCCCGGAGGCGATCGGGTTCACCCCCGGTGAGCTGCTCGGCAGCGTCTCCGGCGAGCTTGGCCTGCGGGAGTTCCTCAATGCCGGCGGCCACACGCTGACGGTGACCTCCGACAAGGATGGGCCGGACTCGGTCTTCGAGCGCGAGCTGCCCAACGCCGACGTCGTCATCTCGCAGCCGTTCTGGCCCGCCTACCTGACCGCCGAGCGGATCGCGAAGGCGCCGAACCTGAAGCTTGCCCTGACCGCCGGGATCGGGTCCGACCACGTCGACCTGCAGGCGGCGATCGATCACGGCGTCACCGTCGCCGAGGTCACATACTCGAACAGCATCAGTGTCGCCGAGCACGTCGTGATGATGATTCTGGCGCTGGTTCGCAACTACATCCCCTCCTACGGCTGGGTCATCGAGGGAGGCTGGAACATCGCCGACTGCGCCTCCCGCTCCTACGACCTCGAGGGTATGCAGGTCGGGACGGTCGCAGCGGGGCGGATCGGCTCGGCGGTCATGCGTCGGCTGAAGCCATTCGAGGTCGGCCTCCACTACACCGAGCGCCACCGCCTCCCGGCCGAGGTCGAGGAGGAATTGGGCGCGACCCACCACCCCACCGTCGAGTCGCTGGTCGAAGCCTGCGACGTGGTCACGATCAACGCGCCGCTGCATCCCGAGACCGAGAACCTGTTCGACGCCGAGCTGCTGGCGAAGATGAAACATGGCGCCTACCTGATCAACACCGCCCGCGGCAAGATCTGCGACCGCGACGCGATCGCCGCCGCCTGCGAGAGCGGCCAGCTCGCCGGGTACGCCGGCGACGTCTGGTTCCCGCAGCCGCCGCCGCGCGACCATCCCTGGCGCTCGATGCCCCACCACGGGATGACCCCACACATCTCCGGCACGAGCCTCTCCGCCCAGGCGCGCTACGCGGCCGGGACGCGCGAGATTCTCGAGTGCTTCCTCGGCGACCGCCCGATCCGCGAGGAGTACCTGATCGTCGACGGTGGCGGCCTGGCGGGCGCTGGAGCGCATGCCTACAGCGAGGGGGACGCGACCGGCGGGCACGAGGAGGCCGCGAAATTCACCAGCGAGTGAAGAGAGTGACGGCGGGCCCGAGATGAGGATGCGCGCGGCGGTCCTCGAGGAGTTCGGCGAGCCGCTTGTCGTCCAGGAGGTCGAGCTCGCCGAGCCGAGGGCGGGAGAGGTCCTGGTCCGCCTCGCCGCCTGCGGCGTCTGCCACACCGACCTCTACACCGCCTCCGGCGCCGACCCCTCCGGATACGCGCCGACGGTCCTCGGCCACGAGGGAGCCGGGGTCGTCGAACAGGTCGGGCCCGACGTCGGCTCGCTCGCCGTCGGCGACCACGTGGTGACGATGTTCTCGCCGCAGTGCCGCGAGTGCATCCACTGCGTCGACCCGCGGACCAACCTCTGCCTGGCGATCCGCGAGGAGCAGAACCAGGGCCACCTTCCCGACGGCACGACCCGGATCTCCCGCGACGGCGACGAGATCCGCCACTTCATGGGCTGCTCGACCTTCGCCGAGTACACGGTGATGCCGGAGATCGCGCTGGCGAAGGTCAGCCCGGAGGCGCCGTTCGAGCACGCCTGCCTGTTTGCCTGCGGGCTCTCGACCGGCCTCGGGGCGGCGATCAACACCGCCAAGGTGCAGGAGGGGAGCACCTGCGTCGTCTTCGGCGCCGGGATGGTCGGCCTCGGCGCGGTCGCCGGTTGCCGCCTGCAGGGCGCCGAGCGGGTCGTCTGCGTCGACCTCTCCGGCGACCGCCTCGAGCTGGCCCGCGGCCAGGGGGCGACCGACCTGATCGCCGGCGGCGACGGCGACGCGGTCGAGAAGATCCTCGAGATGACCGACGGGTTCGGGGCCGACTACACCTTCGAGGCGACCGGCAACGTCGCGGTGATGAAACAGGCGGTCGAAGCGGCGCGGATGGCGTGGGGGCTGTGCACGGTCGCCGGCGTCGCCGGCAAGGGCGAGACCCTCGACATCGTCCCCCGCTTCCTGATCACCGGCCGGCGCGTCGCCGGCTCCTCGTTCGGCGGCGTCAAGGGCCGCGACCAGGTCCCGGTCCTGATCGACCGCTACCTCGCCGGAGAGATCGACGTCGAGCCCTTCCTCTCGCACCGGATCTCACTCGACGAGGTCAACCGGGGCTTCGAGCTGATGGAGGCCCAGGACGGGATCCGCAGCGTGATCGAGTTCAACTAGCCAGCAGGCGGGCGCCGATCCGGTCGGCGAGGGCGATCGCGACCCGCAGAGCCGAGCCGAACACGGCCATCACGGCGATCCGCACCGGCCCGTACCCGCGCGCCCGCGCCAACTCCGGCGCGAGGCCCGCGGCGACTCCGGCGAGGGCCGGGAAGGGACGGATGAAGAAGACGATTTCCCGGATTCGCCCGTCGGGCGCGAGCCGCAGCAGCTGGGTCTCTTCGATGTCCGCGCCGGCGAGGCGGCCGCGATAGAAGAGCACCCGCGAGTGCTCGTCGCCGAGTTCGTCGAAGTACTCGATCGCCTCGATGCGCGGGAGGACGACGCCGAAGATCTCACGCAGCTGCTCCGGGCTCTCGAACCGCAGGCTCGCGCTCACCGGCGAGCGCATCACCGCATCGGGGGTGAAGCAGGCGAGCAATCCCTCCAGGTCGCGGCGCTCGGCCGCGGAACGGAACGCGGCGACTTGGGGAAGCGCATCCGGCATCGCGTGGGAAGTCTAGGACTCGGGGTCCGGCTGGGCGACGGCGCTACCGGGCACGACGACCAGCGCGCCGCCGGGAAGCGTGCGGATCCGCCCGACGAGGCGACCGCCGGGCCTCCGGCGCGCCCGTGACGCGCGAGCAGCCCAATCGCCAAGCGCCGCAGAGACGGCGGATCGCCGGGCCGGAGAGCATCTCCGGCGCTCACGCTATTCGCCGGCCGGGAACGCCGCCAGATCCTCAGCCGGTGACCGCGCTGTCGGTCACGCCGGTCACCCGGATCGCCTGGATCCTCGGGTTGATCGCCTGGAGTTGGAGATGTTCGTGGGCGCAAGCGAGTCGGACCGTGCCGCCGTCGGTGGGGAAGGTGTGGACCATCTGGAGGGGGATCGCGGCGTCGAAGGAGTCGCCCTCGAACTCGCCGCCCATGAAGGCGGTGCCTTCGTCGATGTCCTGGCTCCCGCCGGTGGCGGGGGCGAGCAACCTGCATTTCGCCAGATCCTCCGAGCCCGACTCGTGCAGGAATGTCCGAGCCGTGATCGCATATGAGCCCGCCGGCAAACCGGTCAGCGTCACCAGCGGGGTCGGGTCGGTGATATCGGTCGACGCTACGGTGAAACGGTCGTCACGTGTAACGCCAAATGCCGGGCCCACCCCACTCGGACCGGCCGGCCCGACCGGGCCGGCGTTGCCCCTGAGCGCGTTCTGAGCAGACTTGCTGATCTTCTTCTGAGTGACGGCGCCGTTTTTCAGCTGCTTGGTCCCGACGCTGTTCTTCCTCAACTGGGTCGCGGAATAGGCAACTCCACCGCCGAGCACCAACACCAGGCACACCGTCGAAACGACGTTGGCGTAGGTCAGCCCCCCCATCAACCGTCTCATCTCGGCACATGGTCGCAGGTACCGGCACACCTAGGATGAACGCCGATGGTGCGCGAGCTGCTTCCGCCGGAGACCGGCCTTGCGTTCGAGGCGATGCGGGCGCTGCGCACCGAGCTGGCGGACGAGGAGGCGTTCGTCCACCGGGTCGATGAGGTCCAGCGAGCCGAGGGATACCGGCTGGTCGGCGCCTTCGAGAGAGGTGAGGTCCGGGCCCTGGCCGTGGCCGGCTTCCGCGTCGGCAACAACATCGCCTGGGGCCACCACCTGTACGTCGACGATCTCTCGACCCTGCCCGAGGCGCGCCGCCGGGGCCACGCGCGGTCGATCCTCGGTTGGCTCCTCGAGGAGGCGGCGCGGCTCGGATGCGACCAGCTCCACCTCGACTCCGGCGTCGGGCTCGAGCGTGCAGACGCCCACCGTCTCTACCTCGACTCCGGGATGGTTATCTCGGCCCATCACTTCGCGCGGCCGGTCAGGGAACGAAAATACGACCGGTGATGACGCTCGTCGCCTGCCTCGCGCGTAGCCTTCGCGCGTAGAAGCTTCTCACGCCACCCTCGGGACCAGTTCACCGCTTGGCTTCCGCGGGCGCCGGTCCCTCCCGGTCGCAGTGATCAACCTAGCGGGGATTTCGCGGGCCGCAAGGGGGATCGGCCTGACGATTCCGCAAATTGGGCGGTAAGGATCGCGATCGAGCGGTCCGCTGCTAATTTGGCCCGATGCTCCCCGCTGCGCGTCTCGCCTTCGGGATCACGCTCGCGGCGCTGCTCGTCGCTCCATCCGCGGCGCTCGCCGCCGGCGGCATCCCCGACTCCTCGTTCGGCGGCGCCGGCTTCGCCAGCATCAACGCCTCGTTCCCGGGAGCCCGTGAGTCCGGCAGCGCGATGG
Organism: uncultured Solirubrobacterales bacterium; assembly: GCA_963805455.1. Taxonomy (GTDB): domain Bacteria; phylum Actinomycetota; class Thermoleophilia; order Solirubrobacterales; family 70-9; genus VRUE01. Next base: position 13,213 of record CAWDUJ010000001.1, on the reverse strand, counting down.
TCGTCGACAGCCAGGACCGGGTACTGGTCGGGGGCGGGGTCCTCGCCAAAGAACCGGCCGAACCGAACGGCGGCTGGGTCCTGGCGCGGTTCCGCAGCGACGGCACGCCCGACCCGACCTTCGGCGTCGACGGCCTCTCGAGGGAAGCCCCGGGGCTCTTCGGGGAAGGGCTCGCCGAATACGGTCAGGAGATCAGGTCGCTGGCGATCGAACCGGGCACGGGCAAGATCATCGCCGGCGGCTTCACGGTGACCCAACCCGCTCACCACTCGCTGTTCACGATCGCCCGCTACGACACCGACGGCGCTCTCGATATGAGCTTCGGCCCCGCCAACACCGGGTTCGTGACCGACGAAATCACCACATCGGGAGCCGACCTCAAGGACATCGCGGTCTCCCCGGACGGGCACATCACCGCGGTCGGCGCCTCCGGCCTCGCGGCCGCCCTCGCCCGCTGGGACTCCGACGGGAACCTCGACCCGGACCTCGACGGGCCGGAAGGAAACGGAAACGGAGCCTTCACCGACCTCATCGGCACCTTCGACGATCTCCGCGACGTCGCGCTCGAACCGTCCGGCGCGGTCCGGGCGGTCGGCGTCACGACGACCGGCGGCGTGACCGAATGGCTCGTCGTCCGCTACTCGCCCACCGGCGCCCGCGACATGGCCTTCAACGGGACCGGGGCGGTGACGATCGGGTCCGGCAACGGCTCCGACCTCGGCGCCGCCCAGGTGCTCGATGGCGGCGTCCTGTATGTGTTCGGCAGCGTCGACATCGAACCCGGCAAAGACACCGAACGCGATTTCGGGGTCACGGCTCTGAATGCGACGACCGGGGCAACGATCCCCGGCACCACCGTCAGGGTCCCGATCCCAGGAAATCAGAACATGTACCGGGCTGCGCTGCAGCGCCCGGGCGGCCAGGGGCCTACCAGGGATCGATTCCTTCTCTCGGGTGTCGGCGAGACGCCCGGCGGTGGTGGCGCAGTCCTAGCTGCGATGCGGCCCGTGACGCCGGGCTCTCCGGTGCTGGAGCCCGACCCGGAATTCGGCGGCGGCGGCTACGTCGAGCCCCCGCGCCTGAGGGGCAACTGGGCGGACGTCACGACCGACAGCCACAATCGGGTGGTCGTCGGCGGCGAACTCGGCCTCTACGAAACCGCCGACCTCTCCGCCGCCCGCTATGTCGACGTACCCTCGCCGCCGACTAAGGACACGACCGCGCCGGTTATTTCGGGGGCGAAGTTCAGCCCCCGCGCCTGGGCGGTCAAGGGCCGGGCGAAAGCCGAGACCCCGGTGGCGAGCAAGATCAGGAGGGGGACGAGAATCCGCTACACCCTCTCGGAGGCCGCCCGGGTGACGGTCCAGATCGAACGCCGAAAGCGCCGCAAAGGGAAGAGGAAGGCGAGGTTCACCCGCGTTGGCGCCTTCGCGAGGAGCGGCAGCGCCGGGGCCAACAGCAACCCGTTCTCGGGGAAGATCGGGAAGAAGCGGCTGCGACCCGGCCGCTACCGGGCGACGCTGGTCGCGACCGATGCCGCCGGCAACGCCTCGACCCCGGCGCGTGTCGCATTCAAGGTCATTCGCCGACGCTGACCTACCGGCGGTTCAGAGAAACCGGCAGGGTTTTGAGCTGGTTCGCGAACGGTGACTCGACGTAGGTGGGCGCCTCCGTGATCTCGAGATCGGGGAACCGCGCCAGCGTCTCCTCGATCATGATCCGCAGCTCCAGCCGCGCCAGCGCGGTGCCGAGGCAGAAGTGCCGACCGCCGGCGCCGAACGCCTGGTGCTCGGGATTGCGGGTGACGTCGAAGCGCTCGGGGTCCTCGTAGCGGGTCTCGTCGCGATTCGAGGACGGGTACCACATGACGACTTTCTCGCCCTCCTTGATCGTCTGGCCGTTGAGCTCCGTGTCACAGGTCGCCGTGCGGGCGAAGTGGGCGAAGGCAGGGAACATCCGCAGCGACTCCTCGACGACCGCCGGAACCAGCGTCGGGTCCTCGAGCACCATTGCCATCTGGTCGCGGTCTTCCATCAGCGCCCGCATCCCGCTGGAGTAGGTCGCCTTGGTGCTGTCGTTGCCGGCCGCCATCAGGAGGACGAAGCCCATCACGATCTCGTGGTCCTCGAGCCGCTCGCCCTCGATCTCGGCGTGGACCAAGACGCTGGTCAGGTCGTCGGTCGGGGTCTCGCGCCGTTCGGCGATCAGCTTTCCGCAGCGCTCGAAGATCTCGGGGACGTCGCGTTCCATCGCCGCCTCGACTCCCTCGGGCGTCACATCCGGGTCGCCGGCCTGCAGCAGCGTGTTCATCAGCGCGACCCAGGCCGCATCGTCCTCGGGTGGCAGGCCCATGAAGCTGCCGATCACCCGGGCCACGACCGGCTGGGCGACCTCGGCGACGAGGTCGCATTCCTCGCGGCCCTCGAGCTGCCCGAGGACGTCGATCGCGATGGCGCGGATCGCATCCTCGTGCTCCGCGATCCGTCGCGGCGTGAAGCCCTGCTGGAAGAGGGCCTTGATCCGGTCGTGCTTGGGTGGGTCCATGCCGATGAACATCGCCTGCTGCAGCTCGAGCGGCAGGATCGAGTTCTCGAGAGCCGTGAATCCCCGGCGTTCGGAGGAGTACGTCTCCCAATCGCGGCTGACCTCGTGGACGTCGTCGGCGGTCGTGACCGACCAGAAGCCTTTCTCGTCCGGGAACTCGGTGATCCGCGATGTCCAGTGGACCGGGCACTCCCCGCGCAACCTCTTGAACAGCTCGTGCGGCGGGCCATCCTGGAAGTTGGCCCGGTCTGCCACCAGCACCTGATCGAGCGGGGTCTGATCCTGGTCGGTGGCGCTCATCGAATGTCCTTCCGTTGGGTCTCCGGTATCCGCGGGCCAGCCTACCCCACAGTGTTGAAAGGATCCGGGGCGTGAGCGGAAGCGAGTGGAAGGACCCCGGGCGGGCCGAGTCCTGGCCCTCCTACCGCGAGGGCCTGCCGCAGATCTCCGCGGCGGAGGAATTGCTCTTCGATGATCTGATCGCCGGCCCCGTCGCCCGGGTGCTCGACCTCGGCACCGGCGACGGCCACCTTCTCGGCGGGGTCGCCCGTGTCTGCCCCGAGGCCGCGGCGGTCGGAGTCGATCTCTCACCGGCGATGATCGACGCGGCGCGGAAGCGCTTCGCCGGAGCGGAGGGGTTCGAGTTCGAGGTCCACGACCTGATGGACCCCCTGCCCGAGCGCCTCGGCGAGTTCGACCTGATCGTCTCCGGGCTCGCGATCCATCACCTGCCCGACGATCGCAAGCGCGCGCTCTTCGCCGAGGTGTTCGATCACCTCTCGGCCGGGGGTGCCTTCTTCAATCTCGACTGCGTAGCCTCGCCGACACCCGAGCTGAGCGCCCTCAGCCAGCGGGGGCTCGGCCTCGACCGGCGCGACCCCGACCCCTCCGACCAGCTGGCGCCGCTCGGCGATCAGCTCGAGTGGCTGAGGGAAGCCGGATTCGTTCGGGTCGATTGCCACTGGAAGTGGCTGGAGCTCTGCCTGTTCGGTGGAATCCGCCGCAATTAGCGGCCGGCGCCACCTAGAGGCCCGGCGGGTGGCGGGCGACGAAGCCTTCCGGATATGGCAGGGCGGCGTGCCAGCGCGGGCCGGTGCCGTTTTCGTCGCCGACGGTGTCCCACCGCAGCCCGGCGATCACCGCGTAGGCGTGCGACGGGTTCGCGTAGACGGTCACCCACCGCCCGGGGCCGGGATCGCCCCAGGACTCCAGGTGGGTCGAGTCGAGCGGCGCCTCGAGCAGCCCGGCGGCACCGAGAGCGAAGCTCACCGCGCCGGAGCAGTCGTACCCGTTCGAGTACCAGGAGGCATGCCCCCCGCCCCATATATAGGGGCGACCGACGATTGTGTTTGCGGCGCTGATCGCGGCCTTGATCCGCTGCGGGGCGCTCGGTGGCGCGAGGGCGATGCCGCTCAGCAGGACCGCCCTCCCTTCCGCTTCCCAGCGCTCCATCCGTTCGATCACGCGCGGCGTGATCACTTTCCGCTGCGACGGCGGGGGCGGAGTGTAGGACCCGTTGGTGCCCGCCGAGGCCGGCGGCATCGAGCCCGGCGGAGGCGGCTTCGTCGGTTCGGGGCTTGGTTCCGGCTCGACTTCTGCGGTCACGGCCTGCCGTGCGGCAGCCTTCTCCTGGGCGGGGGTGGCAACGTCGAGGTGGGTGGGATGAGGCGGCGGTTCCAATTTGTCCGGCGCCGGCGGATCCGGTTTCGGGGCGGGTTCAACCACCGCGGTCGAGCCCCCGCCGCAGCCGGGCAGGACGATCATCGCGAGGAGAAACCCTGCAATCCAGATCCACCGCCTCAAGCGAGGGATGCTAACGAGGCCCATCGGTGTGGATGAACAGCACAGAGCCGCCCAGGCGGCCCTCCGCCCGAAGCGCCAGCAGGCCGGCCATCGCCTTCGCGGTGTAGACGGGGTCGAGTCGGAGCCCCTCCTCGGCGGCGAGGCCGGTGGCGCGCGAGGCGGTCTCGGTGGGATGGCCGTAGCCCGCTCCGATCTGGTCGCGGGTGAGGTTGAGCATGTCCGGCCCGATTCGAAGGCTGCCGCCAAGCTGGGCGCCACGGCGCTCGAGCAGCGCGGCGGTGCGCCGCGCGAGCCGGGCGATCACCGGTCCGTCGAGGGGGAGCTGGTCGTTGACGACGATCCCGACGACCCGGGTGCGCAGGCCGGCGAGCTGGAGGCCGAGCGCCAGGCCGGCCGCGGTTCCGCCGGTGCCGACCGGGACGACGACGTGGGCCGGCTCAGGCAGGATGCCGTCATCGACCTGGGCAGCGATCTCCAACGCCGCCTCGACATAGCCGAGCACCCCGACCCGCGAGGAGCCGCCGGCCGGCAGCAGGTACGGCGGGTGGCCACCGCGGGAATTGCGTGCCAGCAGCCACGGCAGCATCGCCACCGTGCGGGCCTTGGTGTGGGTGCGGTGGACACGCGCACCCGACGCCTCGATGCGCTCGAGCTGGGCGGTGACGTGGGCGTCGATCGGCTGGTCGAGGAGCGCGAGCGCGGTCTCGAGGCCGTGTTCGCGGCCATAGAGCGCGGTCGCGAGCCCCCAGTTCGTTCCGAGGCCGCCGAAGGTGAGGATCGAGCGGCGCCCGCGCCGCCGGGCATCGGGGATCAGCCACTCGAGCTTTCGGACCTTGTTCCCGCCCCAACCGCCAGAGCCGAAGGCGCCGTCTTCCTTGACCCAGACGCCGAGACCGGCCGGCTCGCGGACGGGCGTCGGCCGCTCAGAGAGGACGAGATGGGGAAGCGTTTCGGCGAGGGCCGGAAAGCGCTGATGTAGACGCGGGACCCCCGTCGTTCTGCCCGACTACTCCGCCTCCCCCCGGCGGGCATAGAGCTCGTCGACGTGTGACATGCCCTTCGGCGGCAACATTGCCCCGGCGATCCAGATCAACGGGAGGAAAAGGCCGAGGACGAACAGGACATAGTGGCGATTTTTGAATGTCCTGATGCCAAGGACAATCAATAGGACGACGTAGACGATGCCCAATCCGACGTAAAGCAAGAAGGTCCCCTCCCGGTAGCGGTCAGCCCACCTTAGACCGTTTTCCGCCAGCTAACCTCCGTCTTGCGATGCCCGATGAACTCCTCGCAATCCTCTTCGACATCGACGGGACGCTCATCAACACCGGCGGCGCCGGAGCCGGCTCATGGCGGCTCGCCTTCGATGAGCTCTACGACATTGCCGCCGACATCGGCAAGTTCACCGATGCCGGAATGACCGACCCCGAGGTCGGGCGAAAGACCTTCGAGGCCGTCCTGGATCGAGAGCCGACGCGCAAGGAGTTCACGAAGCTGATGGAGCGCCGCCTGCATTACCTCCATCAGACGGTCGAGGAGTCAGCCGGGTACGAGGTCCTTCCCGGTGTCGAGGAGCTCCTGCCGAAATTGATCGACGAGGGCTACCTGGTGGGGCTGGTGACCGGAAACACGGAAGCCGCCGCCCACATCAAGCTCCACCGCGCCAAGCTCAATCGCTTCTTCTCCTTCGGTGGCTACGGATCCGACTCCAATGAACGCCCCGAGGTCACGAGGGTGGCGATGAGGCGAGCGGCGCTCGTCTACGGCGCCGATGTCCGCCCCGAGCAGGCGGTTGGTGTGGGTGACACTCCCCTCGATGTCACGGGCGCGCATGCGGCCGGGATCAGATGCGTCGGTGTCGGCACCCACAACTTCAGCGCCGAGGAGCTGCGGGAGGCGGGCGCCGACTACGCGATTCAAAATCTCGAAGGCGGCCTGCCGGTCAGCTAACTGAGCCCGGCCCCCCAGACGCTGGTGTGGGACTCGCCGGGATCGAGGCGGATCAGGCCGTCGCCGCTGGCGAAGGCGTTGGGGGCACAGGTCATCGGCTCGGTTCCCAGCCCGCGGCGCGCCCGGTCGGGTGCGAGGGTGTCGCCGGTGTAGGTCTCGACGAACGGGAACGCCTTGTCGACCCAGAGACCCGCGCAGCCGCCGTCGGGGCCCCACAGCCGGGTCCAGGCCCGGCCGTCGGCATCCCGGGTCAGGTCGGTGAACGCGAAGTCGATGCGGGTGGCGTCGAGCCGGCGCGGCTCGGTGAAGTCGAAATCCGTACCCCCGACCGGCTCCCGGCCGGTCGGCAGCTGCCGCTCGGCGTCGGTGCAGATCCGGGTGCGGCCGGCGAGCTGGAGCGTGCACTCGTCGATCAGCCCCCGCCCGGGCGACAGATATGGATGCTGCCCGAACCCGTATGGGCAGGCGCGATCGCCGACGTTCTCGGCGGTCGTCGTCGCCCTCAGCCCCCCCGGCCCCAGTTCGTAGGCGACCTCGATCTGGAGTGAAAACGGATAGCCGGCGAGCGGATAGAGGCGAGCGGCCATGACCACGCGGTTGGGGTCGTGCTGGATGGCATCCCAGGGTCGCCAGAGCAGGAACCCGTGGATGGCGTTGCCCTTCTCGGGCTCGGTCAATGACACCTGGTACTCGTCGCCATCGAAGGTGTACCGGCCGTCGGCCAGCCGATTCGGCCACGGCACGAGCGGAGCCCCGTGGGCGCCATCGCGGATCCGATCGGCAGGGAATGGGTCGAGCACAGGGCGGCCGTCGACCTCGTACTCGCGGACGCCGCCGCCGACCTCGACGATCACCGCGCGCTGATCGCCGGCGCTGATCTCGAACTGCTCTCCGGACGGTGGGCGCATGCGGCGGTCGGCCCTCAGAACGGCCAGCCCTCTGGTCCGGCCGAACCTGCCGGATACTCCTGCAGGGGCACCAGGTTCTCCCGCCAGGCCGCGATCGCCGGTTCGATGATCCGCCAGCAGTCAACGGCGGCGTCGCCCCGCACCGACAGGCTCGGGTCGGCGGCAAAGATGCTCTTCAGGACCTCTCCGTACTCGGGCAGCTCACCCGGCCCGAGAACGGATCCAAGCGACACCTGTTCGAGCACCGTCGGATCCCCAGGGCCGTTGACGTTCACATCGACGTCGAGCCGCCCACCATCGAGGGCGATGCCGATGCGCAACCGGTCAGGTTCCTCCCTGCCGGAGAAGCCCGTCGGCAGGAGCCGCGGCTCCTTGAAGGTGACGACGATCTCCTGCCTGGGATCGCCGATCGCCTTGCCCGAGCGCAGCCTGAACGGCACCCCGGCCCAGCGCGCCGTGTCCACCTCCAGCACCAGCTCGGCGAGCGTCTCCGTCCTGCTCTCGACGGGGATTCCCTCCTCGTCGGAGTAGGAGGGGAGCCGCCGGCCGTCGATCTCGCCGGCGGTGTAGCGGGCGCGGAAGCTGGATGCGATCGGATCGTCCTTCCAGACCTTGGTGGCCCGCAGAACTGCGGACCTGGCGTCACGAACGTCTCGCGCGTCGAGGGTGTTGGGAGGCTCCATCGCCACCACCGACAGGACCTGGAGCAGGTGGCTCTGAATCATGTCGACAAGCGCACCCGCCTTGTCGTAGTAGCCGGCGCGCCCTTCAAGGCCCAGCGTCTCATCGAAGACGATGTCGACGCTCTCGACGTGCTCGGCGCTCAGCAGCGGTTCGAGGATGCGGTTGGCGAAGCGCACACCGGCGATGTTCATGACCGTCGATGTCGCCAGGAAGTGATCGGCGCGATGGACCTGCTGCTCGGGAACAAGGTCATCCACCACCCGGTTCAAGGCTTCGGCGCTCGCCGCGTCGGTGCCGAAGGGCTTCTCGAAGGCAAGCCGTGACCCAGCCGGGAGTTCGAGGCCGGTCAGTGCCTGACAGGCCAGCTCGGTGACCGCCGGCGCCAGGGCGAAGTAGATGACGACTCGGCCATCGAGGTCGCCGAGCAGCCGGCGCCATTCGCTCGCGTCGGTGACGTCCGCCTGCGAGTAGCGCGTCGAGCGCACGACGGCTTCCACGGCGTCCCCGGTCGCGCCCGCGGCGGCGAATGATTCGCCGACCCGGGCGCGCCAGCGGTCGTCGTCCCAGTCATCGCTGCCACTGCCCCACAGGGAGACACCCTCGCCTCCACCGCTCGCCAGGAGTCCGCCGAGACCCGGAAGCAGGAGACGCGCCGAGAGGTCCCCACTCGCGCCAAGGATCAACAGGGTCTGCTCGGACTGAGAGGTCATTGAGTCGGGGCTCATCGTCCCATGATCGACAATCGACCATTTGGGGGACCATGAAAGACTGCCGCGCCTGATGAGAGTTGCAGTAGTCGGCCACTGCGAGTGGGTCGAGTTCGCGCCGGTGGAGACCGTGCCGACGCCGGGGGAGATCGTGCACGTCCCGAAGACCCGGGAGGAGGCGGCCGGCGGAGGAGCCGTGGCCGCGGTGCAACTCGCACGGCTTGCGGGTGAGTGCCTCTTCTACACGGCTCTCGGCGACGACGACCTCGGGCACGCCACCAAGCGCCGGCTCGAGGAGCTCGGTGTTCGAATCGAGGCCGCATGGCGCGATGAGCCGCAGCGGCGGGGGTTCGTCTACCTCGACGCGAGCGGCGAGCGCACGATCACCACGGTCGGCGAGCGTCTGGCGCCGAGAGAGGACGATGCGGAGCTTCCCTGGACAGAGCTTCGCAGCGTCGACGCCGTCTACGTGACCGCGGGCGGCCCGGGCGCGATACGCCTCGCCCGGGCGGCGAAGAGCCTGGTCGCCACACCCCGCGCAATGCCTGACCTGGCAGACGCTCATATCCCGATCGACATGCTGGTTTCCAGCGGCAAGGACACCAACGAGCACTACGCGCCGGGAGACCTCGACCCTCCCCCTGCAATCGTCGCCCGCACCGCCGGCGGCGCGGGCGGCTCGCTGGAGTGGGCCGATGGCAGGGTGAGCCGGTGGCAACCCGCACCTCTGCCGGGCCCACCGGTGGACTCATATGGCTCGGGTGACTCCTTTGCCGGCGGAATCACCCATGCGCTCGCGGAGGGCCGCTCGCCGGAGCTGGCGGTCGCGCTCGGCGCGCGATGCGGCGCGGCGTGCCTGACCGGATGGGGGCCCTACGAGGGTCAACTTCGGTCCCCGGACGGATAGGAACGGAGGGGGTGGGATTCGAACCCACGAGCGCCTTGCGACGCCAACAGTTTTCGAGACTGCCCCGTTCAACCACTCCGGCACCCCTCCGGGTCACTACAGAGCCGAATCCTAGCTAGGCCGAATCTGGAGGGAACGCCGGAGGGAACGAAACCCGATCTGAAATCCCAAGGCCGGCAGCCTGCGGCGGGTGGCTGCGCTCTAGTTGGCCGAGAGCTGGGGGTTCAGGATGCGAGTGCTTCCGTCGGCAGAGACCAGCACAACGGAAAGGCCCTGATCGGCAGCGCGCTCGATCGCATGGCCGGCCGAAGGGGCGTCGGCGTCGATGAAAGCGGCTTTCTCGGGGTAGGGGGAGCGACCTTCGATCGCAAGGTCGAGGGCTTCGTCCATCACCTTCGCGGCGGGTGATTGTGCGTCGTTGGTCACTGGCCTTGCCATCCTTCGATCATCTCTCGATAGCCGCTCTTGATTTCTGCGATCGCGGCCCTCATTCCGTCTCCAAGGGTACCGCGATGCAGGGGCGTTCCCGACTGTTCGCCCGCGCTGCGGGTGTAGCGATGCATCTCGTTGTGGCCGTGAGCGCCGTCGTAGAGGCGAATCGTCTCGGTCTTGCCTTCGATCTCAAAGAGGAGCACGACCGCGTAGTCGGTGACTTCGTTGCCCCGCGTCGTGAACTCGACACGGAGGATCGCCAGGAGGATGTAATCCAGAGGAAGTTCATATTCTCCGCTCATCGGCCTTGGACGCTATCCCGGGGCTCGGCACTCCGCTCGACCAGGAACTTGTCGAGCAGCTCGCGGGCGCGCTCCAGCTCGCCGGGGAGCATGTGGGTGTAGCGCTCGAGGGTGATTCGGGCGGCTCCGGGCTGATACTCGGGGGTCCTGTGCCCCATGATCTGCGAGGCCACCTTCGGCGAAACGCCAGCGTGGTCGAGCCAGGTCGCGGCGGTGTGCCGGGCCTCGTGGAGGCCGATCGGTTCCATGCCGAGGTCGCGCCAGCGACGGTGCATCCGCTCCTGAACGTTGCCAAGCGCGATCATCCCCGAGGCGGAACGCTTGCGCGGCGGACAAACCTTTCCCTTCTTGGGCCTGCCCTGCGCCATCCACTCCTCGCGGAGGATCGAGCGCAGCGGCGCGACCATCGTCAACAACCACCGCGCCAAGGTCTTCGGCACCGGGATCTCCGACCCCGAGACGCTTTCCTATGTCTCGCGGGTGCTGGGCGCCGGGGAGTTCGAGCAGCGTTCACGGAGCATGGGCGAAAAGGGGCGGCTTTCGGAGACCGAGGGAGACACCTACCGCGACCTGGCTCCCGCCAACGTCGTCCGCGAGCGCAACCCCGGCACCGGCCTCCTCGTCTATGGGCACCTGCCGCCAGCGAAAATCAAACTGCGCCCCTGGTACGCGGACCCCGAGCTGCGAAAGCTGCGCGACGGCTCGGGTGCGGAGGGAGTCGAGCAATGAGGGATGCGGACGCAGCGCAGAAGCAAGAGCCGGTTGCGGACCCGCTCCACAGGCGGGACGACGGGACGAGGAGCCGCAGAGCGCCTGGGCCTCTGAGGAGACGGTGCCGCTGCGGGTCGCCGCCGAGCGGGTAGAGGCGGAGGAACGAGCGGATCGCCTGCGGCTCGTTACTGGGCTAGGCGAGCGCGCCGCCGCTAGTCGGGATCAAGGTCGGCCATGTTGCAAGCGATCCACTCGACCTCGCCGTTAACGAGCGGCACCTCCTCGGGATAGCGAGCTACCCACACCCAGCGCTCCCAGCGGGTGAAGCCGCCGTGGCGCGAGGCGCTGATCCGCTCGGCGCGAGTCATGCGCCGCAGCACCGAGGTAAAGCTGTCAACGAGGCGCTCGGTCTCGCGGGTGTCACGGCCTTTCAGACCCTCGTAGGTGAGGTGTTGCTCGCCGGTCTCGACCTCTCTGATCAAGTGTCCAACGTCTGAGCCATCTCAGCCTCCTTCGATCTGGCTCCGCCCGTTGCGGGAGCCGGTGCCCGTCCCAAGCACGCCGAAGGCGTGCAAAATCGAGGCACATCAACGGCTCCCGCAAGGGCGGCCTGACCCGCGCGAATGTCTGAGCGATCACACGGGGGCTCGCCGCAGGGGCTCAGAACGGCTCTGAGCCTCGCTTTTCGGCAGAGCGTCCATTCACCCCTATGTCCAATTCGGGAGATGTTTGCTTCGGTGCGACCGGTGCGGAAGCGGATACCCGGGACATCAGGCAACGCATCGTTGCCAGATGCCGAATCCGTCGAAGGTCCCTTAGCCGCAAAGAGCCAGATGCGGAGGTGGGGTCTTAGTCAGCGGGCTCTAGGTAGAACACCTCAGCCGAAACGTCCATTCGGGTGTCTATGCCGCATATGAAGGCTCGAACCTTGCGATTCAAGGCACCTTCGATGACCGCGCAAAACTCTTTTTCGGTCGCGTGCTGGAAGTAGAGCCTCGTGTCGCGCAAGCGCTGGTGCTCGCCCATCTCCATAAGCCTGCGCTCGGCGGGGGTAAGGGTGTCCTCCAGGGTGCAGATCACCGTGTCAGGGCCCGCAAAGTTGGTCCGCGACTTGGTCGGACCCCGTCCGAACTGCTCCTTGTAGAGGCGCACGATCTGTCGGGAGATCTCCGCCAAGACCGAGATCTGGGAATCGGAGGCGTCCTCGATCACGGATGCCGGATCGTCGCTCATTGTGCCCTTCTGACCCCTCCTCTGAAAGACAAACCGACCGCGAGGCTGAGAAGGATGAGGACCAGACGAGCGGGCTGCTTTTCATCTTTATTCCAACTTGCCCAAGCCGGATTCGTTCGATAGCTTTTTCGGTGACGCTTCGAACTTTGGAGTCGAGACGTTATTCAAGAGAGAGGCACGCAGTTTGGTGGAAACCAAACCTGCGGACTCCGTCCGAGAAGAAGCTTTGTCCCGGGGAGGTGTCTGATGTCTCATCTTCAATGTCCAAGCTGCGGTCTTCGGCTCTATGCCCTCTCCGCAGCCGCAGCTCGCCGATGGTGCTTGCTGCACAGCCCAGACCAGGTTGAGCTCGTTCCCACGCGAGCAAGCTCGACTCGCAGTTCGCAACCGCCAAATTCGGCATCGGTCGTACAAGATGCGAACGTTTCGGCTTGTTGAGAGAAGCCCGCAACCGGGCTGGCATGAAATCCAGGTCGAGGGCGAGGTCGACCTTGCCGTAGCCGATCAACTGAAGGAGGCTCTTGAGAAAGCCGCGGCCGAGCACGACCAAATCCTGATTGGACTTCAGGGCTGCGAATTCATCGACTCCACCGCCATCGCGCTCATTGTCCACACCCATAACAAGATGGCGGGGGAAGGCCAGCGGGTTGCGATCTACGGAGCTTGCAGCCAGGTGCTTCGCGTCCTCTCGATAACCGGCCTGACCCAAAACGGCTTGGTTTTCGAGAGTGCCGAAGACGCCCTCTCAGCGTCCGATTAGGCCTCGATCCACAACCGCCGGGCCATAGCCGAGCTCTTGGGGGCCCGCGGCCGCTCGATCAACTCCAACCCGATGCTCGAGCGGGCGCGCTTTCCGAGGCTGAGAACTCCTCGCCGACCTTCTCCTGCAAGTAGGCGCCGACCAAGCCGGACCAAGTTCGAGATCGAGCGTGCGGACGAGTGATTTCAGGCGGTCCTTCACATCGCTGTCCCGTCCAGAAGTTGGCCAAGCGACCTCTCCGCCGGCTAGATGCGGCCGACGAGTAGGAGGAT